>JBJEOH010000034.1:0-353726 GCA_051880615.1 Acutalibacteraceae bacterium | reverse complement strand
TCCACAATTCCACAATCAACACACTTTTTTGTAACACATCAATTGTAATCCTACACATTCTGTCGCAAATTGTCGGTAAAACGCTTGATAAAGCGGTGTGAGCGTGATATAATAAAATGCTGAAATATGAAAAATTTTATTATACTGGAGTGAATATAAAATGAAAAGTGATATGATAACAAAGTCGGTCAATGCCGCTCCGCAGAGAACGCTTCTGCACGCGCTCGGTCTTACCGATGCAGAAATCGGCAAGCCGCTTGTAGGTATCGTAAGCTCGAAGAACGACATTGTTCCGGGTCATATGAATATCGACAAGGTTGTTGAGGCTGTTAAGCAGGGTGTTGCAATGGCAGGCGGCGTTCCGCTTGTATTCCCGGCTATCGCGGTATGCGACGGTATCGCAATGGGTCACGAGGGTATGAAATACTCTCTTGTTACCCGTGAGCTTATTGCAGACTCAACAGAGGCTATGGCTAAGGCTCACGCACTTGACGCACTTGTAATGGTGCCGAACTGCGACAAGAATGTTCCCGGTCTTTTAATGGCTGCGGCAAGAGTAAATGTTCCTACCGTGTTTGTCAGCGGCGGTCCGATGCTTGCAGGTATTGTTGACGGCAAGAAAGTCAGCTACTCGACTGTTTCTGAGGCTGTAAGCCGCTTTAAGGTTGGCGAGATTGACGAGGAAAAGCTCTGCGAGTATGAAAACAAGGCTTGCCCGACCTGTGGTTCATGCTCTGGTATGTTCACCGCAAACAGCATGAACTGCCTGACAGAGGTTCTCGGTATGGGTCTTAAGGGCAACGGTACAATCCCTGCCGTTTATTCCGAGAGAATCCGTCTTGGCAAGCTTGCAGGTATGGCTGTAATGGATTTGTATAAAAAGAATATCCGCCCGAGAGATATTATGACTCAGGAGGCTTTTGAGAACGCTCTGACCGTTGATATGGCTTTGGGATGCAGCACAAACAGTATGCTCCACCTTCCTGCAATCGCTCACGAGTGCGGCATCAAGCTTGACCTTGACATAGCAAACGGCATTTCGGCAAAAACTCCGAACCTGTGCCATCTTGCACCCGCAGGCGAGCATTTTATGGAGGAGCTTAACGAGGCAGGCGGCGTTTATGCCGTTATGCACGAGCTGACAAAATTAAATCTCCTGCACACAGACCTTATGACCTGCACAGGCAAGACAGTCGGCGAAAACATTGCAAACTGCGAGATTAAGAATACAGAGATTATCAGAACGATTGACAACCCATACAGCACAACAGGCGGTATAGCAGTGCTCAAGGGCAACCTTGCACCGGACGGCTGTGTTGTAAAGCGCAGTGCTGTTGCACCCGAGATGATGCACCACAGCGGCAAGGCAAGAGTGTTCGACTGCGAGGAGGACGCTCTGAACGCTATCTATGACGGCAAGATAAACGCCGGCGAGGTTGTAATAATCCGCTATGAAGGTCCTAAGGGCGGTCCGGGAATGAGAGAGATGCTCAACCCGACCTCGGCTATTATGGGCAGCGGTTTAGGAAACAGCGTTGCGCTCATCACTGACGGACGCTTCTCGGGTGCTACAAGAGGTGCGGCTATCGGCCATGTTTCTCCTGAGGCGGCTGTGGGCGGCAACATTGCACTTATCGAAGAGGGCGACATTGTTGAGATTGACATTCCTGCAAACACAATCAATGTTAATGTATCCGATGAGGTTCTTGAAGAAAGAAGAAAGAACTGGAAGCCGAGAGAGCCGAGAATCACAACAGGCTACCTTTCAAGATATGCAAAGCTTGTTTCCTCAGGCTGCACAGGCGCAGTGCTGGAATAATATTATGAGAGAAGAATATGATTTTTCTAACGCAATAAAGAATCCATACGCAAATAAGCTTAAAGAACAGAAAGAGCAGAAAACAACATAAAACCAAAACCTCCTGCATATGATGTATAAGCATCAGCAGGAGGTTTTTAATATGGAGCATTGGCTTGTGTGGATAATACTCGGCGGAGGATTTTTAGTTTTTTTAATAATACAAGCATTGTCGGGAGAGAAGAAGCCGTTTCGCAAGGCTTTCCTGACAATGTGCAGCGGTCTTATCGCACTTGCGCTTGTAAACCTCACAGGTACATACACAGGCGTTACCCTGCCTGTGAGCATACTCACACTTTGCGGCTCAGCTGTAGGCGGTATACCCGGGGTTACACTACTGCTTGTTATGAATATGATTTTGTAGCCTTTCTTGTTGTACCGAATTATTCCACAAATATTTCTGCAATTATTGACATAATATGTAAAAATCATTATAATTAAAATAAAATAATTTATCGTGATAAAGTATATCACAGGACAGGAGGAAGTATTATGTCAAAAAAGCGGTTCAAAAAAGGCTTGGCGCTGCTCTTGTCGGCGCTTATGGCGTTCTCGGTCTGCTCTGCGGCAGTTGTCAGCGCCGGTGCGGTTGAGAGTACAGCGGTCAGCTCGGGTGATACTTTCGGGGATTATTCCTACTGGGTTCTTGATGACGGCACAGTGGAAATAACAGGGTATAACGGCAGTGATACGGAAATTGTTATACCGAGCGAGATTGAGGGAATGAAAGTTACAAGTATTGGAATGTATTCGTTTCAAAGATGTACTAACCTAACAAGCATAATAATTCCGGATAGTGTTACTAGCATTGGTTATTTCGCATTTGGTGGATGCGCCTTAACAAATGTTAAAATTCCAAATAGTGTTACTGATATTGATGATAATGCATTTTACCACTGTACCGCTTTGACTAGCATAACAATACCTAACAGTGTGAAGAGTATTGGTAATTATGCGTTTGCCGGTTGCACAGGAATGACAAGCATTACAATCCCGAATAGTGTTACAAGCATTGGTGTTGGTGCGTTTTCTAACTGCGTAGGCTTAATAAGTGCAATTTTTCAAGACGGTGTGAAGCATATTGGTTCGCTCATATTTAGGTACTGTAGCGCATTAGCCGACATAACAATCCCGGACAGTGTTACAAGTATTGGCACCGATGCATTTTTCGATACTGCCTGGTACAATAATCAATCTGACGGTTTAGTATATGCCGGTAAATTGGCTTATAAATATAAAGGTGAAATGCCGGAAAATACAGAAATTGTTTTGAAAGACGGAACATCAGGTATAGCAGATAGTGCATTTTACCGCTGCACAGGCTTGACAAGTGTAACAATTCCGGTAAGCGTTACAAGTATTGGCGGTAGTGCATTTTCCTACTGCACAGGCTTGACAAGCATAACAATACCGAACAGCGTGACAAGTATTGGTAGTGATGCATTTCGTGGCTGCACAGGCTTGACAAGCATAACAATCCCGGACAGTGTGATAAGTATTGGCGACTTTGCATTTTCTGGCTGCACAGACCTGACGATCTCCGGCTATACCGGCACAGCCGCCGAACAATATGCTATCGACAACGGCTTTGAGTTTATCGCACTTGAACCCGAAACAGACTCTGACGACTTTGAATACACCGTGCTTGATGACGGCACAGTGGAAATTACAGGTTATAACGGCAGTGATACTGAGATAGTTATTCCGAGTGAGATTGAGGGGAAGAGTGTTACAAGTATTGGCTATGGGGCGTTTTATAACTGCACAGGCTTGACAAGCGTAACAATCCCGGACAGTGTTACAACAATTGGTAACACTGCGTTTGAGAACTGCATCGGTTTATCAAGCATAACAATTCCGAACAGTGTTACAAGTATTGACTATGGTGCATTTGCCGGTTGCACAGGCTTAACAAGCGTAACAATCCCGAACAGTGTTACAAGTATTGGTTGGGAGGCATTTTCCAACTGCACAAGCTTGACGAGTATAACGATCCCGAACAGCGTTACAAATATTGACCAAGAGGTATTTTACGGTTGCACAGGCTTGAGGAGTGTAACAATCCCGAACAGTGTTACAAGTATTGGATGGGAGGCGTTTTCCAACTGCACAAGCTTGACGAGTATAACAATACCGGACAGTGTTACAAGTATTTTCTATGGGGCGTTTTATAACTGCACAAGCTTGACAAGCGTAACAATCCCGAACAGTGTTACAAGTATTGGCGGTGATGCATTTGCCGCCTGCACAGGCTTGATAAGCATAATAATTCCTGACAGTGTTACAAGTATTGGTTATGGGGCGTTTTCCGACTGCACAGGCTTAACAATCTACGGATATACAGGCTCTGCCGCTGAAAAGTACGCAAATGACAATGATATCAATTTCGGTGCCATTGAACACATAATTGTTCCCGGCGATGTAACAGGTGACGGCGAGGTTAATCTGAAAGACGCAATCACCATTCAAAAGGCAGCTCTATCTATGGCGCAGCTTTCAGGGCAAGCTCTTATAAATGCCGATGTGAACGGCGACAGCATTGTTAATTTGCTTGATTCAATTTTAGCACAGAAGCTCGCCCTTGGTATGACAGCTTAACCGCAGGCTTTAATTTACTCATCAGTTTCCTTAAATAAATAACTAAGCACCGACAGCTTTTGTTGAAAGAACAAGGGCGGTCGGTGCTTTGCTTTTCTGAATGTTATAATCTATTCTGATTTTGTTTAGCATAGCAGTAACTGCGTCTATCCCGGAACGGTCAAGACCGTTCCCTACGAACTAACAGCCTTGTTACGAAATTCATCTCCACTCTTCACTCTTCACTCTTCACTCTCCACTCTCCGCTGTACGGCGCAGCCGCCAGCGGCATTAAACCGTCAGCTTTTCACGCATAACCGCCATTATCTTTTTCTCTCGGCGGCTGACCTGCACCTGAGTCATATGAAGCTCCTGTGCGGTCTGGCTCTGAGTTTTGTTCTTGAAGTAGCGCAGCTTTATGAGCTTGCGGTCGTCCTCGGACAGCTCGCTTATTGCTTGTCGAAGTGAGAGTATCTCGGTAAGCGCCGTATCGTGAGATTCAACAGGCAAATCAAGCTCCCGTCCGTTTTCGTCATCGTCGTATGCCGACAGCGACAACACCTGCACGCTTGACGATATAGCCTGCGTTATCAGCTCCTCGCTCTCGCCGAGTATTGCGGATAGCTGTGTGACTGTCGGACTTTCGCCGTTTTCGGCTGTAAATCGCTGTTGTTCCCTGATTATTTTCAGTGACAGCTCCTTGAGCCTGCGGCTTACCTTGACAGCGCCGCCGCTTCTGAAAAGTCCCTTGATTTCGCCAAGTATCAGCGGCACTGCGTAGGTTGAGAACTTGTAGCCAAGGCTTTTGTCAAAGCGGTCGTATGCCTTGATAAGACCGATACAGCCTGCACTGTATAAATCCTCGTATTCTATACCTCTGTTTTTGAATCGCGCGGCGCAGCTGTGGACAAGCCCTATGTTTTCGCTGATGAAACGCTCACGCTCATTCATCGCCATCAAGCCGTTTTGTCATTGTAACGGTTGTTCCCTTTCCCGGTGTTGAGGTGACTCTTATTTTATCGGTAAAGCTCTGCATAACCGCAAAACCGAGTCCTGCGCGTTCCTCGCCGCCTGTGGTGAACAGCGGCTCCATAGCCTGCTTTATGTCGGGAATACCGCAGCCACGGTCACGCACGCTCACAACAAAACGCTTGTCCTCAAGCACCTTTGCGGTTATGTATATCATACCCGAACCCTCGGGATATGCGTGAACAATGCAGTTTGTGACCGCCTCGGAAACAGCTGTTTTGATATCTGCAAGCTGTGATACTGTTGGGTCAAGCTGCATCAGAAATGCGCTCACAGCTCCTCTGGCGAAGCTCTCGTTTACGCTCTTGCTGAGAAATGACAGCTTCATTTCGTTAAGCACTTTCATTTTTACCCTTCTCCTTTCCCTTGTATTCCAGCACGCCGAGCGCACCTATGCCCGACAGCTCAACAATTCGCTTTAAATGCGGCGGCACATTTGACACCCTAATGTAGCCGCCGATAAGCTGCATAAGGCGGTATCGCCCCATAATAAGCCCGATTGCGCTGCTGTCCATAAAAACTACTCTTGAAAAATCGAGAATCAGAAGCGTTGGATGGAGTCGTTCCGCTTCCCCGTCAATTCTCTGGCGCATACTTCGGGCAGTGTGATGGTCGATTTCGCCCTGCAGATACGCCGTTAGCTCCCCTTGATGGAAGCTGAAAGAAACATTCATTTTTTTCATCCCTTTGCAGATAGAATTATTTATAAATAAAAAGATGACCTATCGCTATAATGATAAGTCATCTTTATAAATTATTTTATCGAAATTACACCTTAAATTAGTAAATTGAAAATTATTTCATTTCCAGAATAATCTTCCGAATCTCTGACGCAAGATAAAGCGAACCGCATACAAGCGCAGAACCGTTATTTTTCTCTGCATCGTCTATTGCACGCCGCACAGCCTCACGCTTGTCAAGGCAGATTTCAACCTCGTCAAAATAGTTGTCGGCAATCGCCTTAAGCTGGGGTGCAGACATCTTCCTCGGGTTTTCAATCTCAACTATATATACTTTATCGAAAAGACCCTTGAGATAAATCATTGAGCTTTCAACTGCCTTGTCACGGAGCATACTCATTATGCATGAGATGTGCCGATTCGGCAGATACTCCCTTACAGCGTCGGATAACGCTTTAAGTCCCGACGGGTTGTGACCGCCGTCAAGTATGATAAGCGGGTCGGTTTTCAGCACCTCAAACCGTGCGGGAATAAACGCCTTTTTTATGCCGTATTTTACCGAGTCAATGCTTATGTCAAAGCCTGCGTTCCTCAGCGGTGTTACCGCCTCAATGACTGTGCAGGCGTTTTTTATCTGATGTCTGCCTGCAAGGGTGATTGCGTATTTTTCGCCCTTGTACTCAAATTCGCTGTTACCAAGCTGCTCCGACAAAACGGTGCAGCGGCTCATATCAACCGTATAAAAAGTATTGTCAAGGCGTTGCGCCGTTTTTGCTATTACCTCGTTTACAACATCCTCCTGAGGGCAAAATACGGTTGAGCAGTCCTGTTTTATAATTCCTGCTTTTTCGGAGGCTATCATATCAAGAGTATCGCCGAGTACGGCGGTGTGGTCAAGGCTGATGGAGCTAATCACCGATGCGATTGGCGAGAGTATGACATTGGTTGAGTCATACTTGCCGCCGAGTCCCGTTTCAAGCACCACAATGTCGCATTTACTGCGCTTGAAATATTCAAAGGCAATAGCCGTAACACATTCAAACTCCGTTATCGGCTCGCCGTTATTATTCATCTGCTCGATTATCGGGAAGATTTGTTCTACAATATCGGCGACATCAGCTTTCGGTATCATCTCGCCGTTTATACTGATTCTGTCGCAGAATTCGATAATGAACGGTGAGGTGAAAAGCCCTGTCCTGTAGCCGCTTTTCTGCAGAATTTCAGACAGCATAGTGCATACCGAGCCTTTGCCGTTTGTTCCTGCAATGTGTATAAAGCGGCAGTCCCGTTCGGGGTTGCCCATATTGTCAAGCAATTTCTGAATTCGCTCAAGTCCCGGCATTGAGCCGAAGCGCAAAAGCGAGCTTATCTTTTCCATAGCCTCGTTGAAATCCATTTTGTTCGTCCTTTGCTTTATTATTCTATCATCAGTTTGTAAATTTCGCCTTTTTTAAACCCTGTTTCCTTTGCGGCTCTCTTGCACGCCTCCGACAGGGAACAGCCGTCATTTTCGCAGAATTCCTTTGCAAGGGATACCGCCTGCTCAAGGGTCAGCGCCTCCTCCTGCTTTTTCTCAGCTCCTCTTATCACAAGCACAATCTCACCCTTTAAGCTGCCGTCGCCGTATTTTTCGACTGCCTCCTTAAGCGTGGTGTGAATAACCTCCTCGTGAATCTTTGTAAGCTCACGCACGATTGACATTTCACGGTCGCCGAGAGCGTCATATAAATCAACAAGAGTTGCCGCAAGCTTGTGCGGTGCTTCATAAAACACCATAGTTCGCCGCTCGTCCCTGATTTCTTCAAGATGCTCACGGCGGCTTTTTTTGTTCATACTGAGAAAGCCCTCAAATGTGAACCTGCCTGTCGGCAGTGAGGACAGAGCCAAGGCGCTTACAACAGCACTCGGACCCGGTACTGCAACAGTTTTTATGCCTTTTTCACGGCACTGCCGCACAAGCTCCTCGCCGGGGTCTGATATGGCAGGCATACCTGCGTCTGTCACAAGGGCACAGCTTTGACCGCTGAGAATTTTCTCACAGATAATTTCGCCTCTCTCAGCCTTGTTATGCTCAAAATAGCTTATCATCGGTTTTTTTATATTGAAGTGGTTTAACAGCTTCAGCGTTACGCGCGTATCCTCGGCGGCGATAAAGTCAACGCTTTCAAGCGTTTCAATCGCCCTCGGTGACATATCGCCGAGGTTACCTATCGGCGTTCCCACAACATACAGTATGCTCATATAATCCTCCTTTGTACCAATGAAAAATTGAAAATGGATAATGGAAAGTTATTTCAGTAATCCGTTACGAGTATTTCTTAATTCAAAGAGCAGCGAAGCTGCGACAACCATAATTATTCATTTTTCATTATTCACTGAGAAAATGTTGCAACAACAACATATTCTCATATGTGCCCCGTTTTGTAGTCACCGTAAATTTCAATCATTTCGTCCGACAATCCGCCGCTTTCATTCTCAATAAGCAGAGTGTCGCTGACAACAAGGCCGCCGCATTTGCCGCCTTTTTTGCCCTCGATAAGAAATAGCTTGGGGGCTTTATTCTTTCTCTGCTGTACCAAGCGAAGTCTTTTCGGCTCAATGCCTGCTTCTCTCATCGCGCAGATTATATCGCTCAGTCTTTCGGGTCTCTGACAAAGGCAAAGCCTGCCGCCGAAGCGCAGAAGCCTTGCGGCGCTTTTGCAAACATCCTCAATCGTGCAGGTATATTCGTGACGGGCAAGCAGCTTACCCTCGTTCGGGTTTATTATTCCGCCGCCCTGCTGCTTGTAGGGCGGATTGCACGCGACAAGGTCAAAGCTTCCCGGAGTGATTGAGGATAGATTCCGCAAATCCTCGTTTAAAACATCAATTCTGCTTTCAAGTCCGTTGTGCTCTACGCCGCGTCTTATCATATCCGCGCCGTCGTGCTGAAGTTCAACCGCCGTGATGTGCTTCGGCGGTCTTTCTCTGCACCATATTAGCGAGATTGCGCCGCAGCCGCTGCCAAGCTCGCACGCATTTTCCCATTCTTTTGGCTTTGAAAAATTTGCAAGCAGTACGGTGTCTGTACCGAAACGGTGAATCTTTGATACTATTACCTCAATTCCGCCTCCGAGCGGCTCAAAATGCTCGTCTGTTTTAAGCATTGCGTTCACCTCAATTCAATGCGATTTTCAGGTTGTCAAGGTTTTTATTCATAAGCGAAATGTAGGTTTCGCCTGCGTTTATCTCGTCCCTTGTCAGGTTATGGCAGGAGTGGAACAACAGTGTTTTTGCGCCTGTTTCCTGCGATATTGTGTCGGCTACCGCATGGTTTGACATTTCAATATAGAACACTGCGGGTATTCTATCCTCATTTGTCTTGTTAATCAGCCTTGCAAGCGTTGCGGCACTCGGCTCTGTCTGTGAGCTGCAGCCCGGGAATGCGGCGTAGTATTCAAGACCGTATTGGTTTGCAAAGTATTTGAACGGAAAGCGGTCGCCGAAGATTATCTCCTGCCTTTTGCCGCTTTCAACGACATCATTAAAGCCTTTGTCGAGTGACTCAAGCCTTAAAATATAGCTGTCAAGGTTTCGCTTGTATTCTTCGGAATTTTTGCTGTCAGCCGAGCTTATTGCCGCTTCAATCGCCTTGCATATGTCAATGCAGATAACGGGCGAGGTCCATATATGCTCATCGTAGCCGACCTCATCACCCTCATGCTCGTGATCATGGTCGTGTTCCTCGTCACCCTCGTCGTATGACTCGTCCTCTTCAAGCAAAGCGTTGGTGCTGTCAATCATTTTTACGGTTTTAAATTTGCTGCTGTCAAGAGAGTCAAGAATACCATCAATCCAGCTTTCCGACTCACCGCCGTTATATATAAAAATATCGCAGTTTTGTATCTTCACCATATCTTTCGGAGTCGGCTCGTAGGAGTGCGACTCAACGCCCGGCGGCAGCAGCAGTGTAACCTCGGCGTTGTCAAGGGCAATACTGCGCGCAAAGTCATAAGCCGGGAAGATTGTGGTGACGATTTTCAGCTTGTCCGATTGTTCGATGTTTGTCGCACAGCCGAAAAGGCTCAACAAGATAATAATAATTGCGCATAACAAAGAGATTAGTTTTTTCATTTATTTTTCCTTTCGGGATTTTCAATCATATCTTTTATAATATCATAAATCACATTGAAATAACAGCCCAAAATTCATCATAAATAGTTCATAAATAATTAACAGCACACTTGTAGATTATAACCAAATTTTGCTTTATAATGACTTGTAATGCCAAAATATACAACCAAAAGCAAATGAAAAGGGTGAATTAAATGATAAGGAAGCTTATGAGGAGTATCAGAGAGTACAAGCTTACAACGATACTTACTCCCGTGCTTGTCGCCTTGGAGGTAGCAATGGAGGTTATCATACCTCTGCTTATGTCGATGCTTATCGACTACGGAATTGAGAAAAACGATATGGGATATATTGTCAATATGGGTCTGCTTCTCGTTGCGTGTGCGGCTTTGTCGCTGTTTTTCGGCGCAATGGCAGGAGTTACTGCTGCGAAGGCTTCGGCAGGCTTTGCAAAAAACCTGCGGCACGATATGTTCTATTCCCTTCAGGATTTTTCATTCCGCAATATTGACAATTTCTCAAACTCCAGCATAATAACTCGTCTTACAACGGATGTTACAAATGTTCAGAATGCCTATCAGATGATTATCCGAATGGCTGTGCGAAGCCCGATAATGCTATCCTTCTCGCTGATAATGGCATTCAGCATCGACCCCGGTATGGCGCTTATCTTTGTCGGCGTTATTCCCATTCTTCTGGTGGGTATGGTTATTATCGTGAAAATTGCAAGGCCTGCATTTGAGAAAGTGTTCAAGACCTACGATAAGATGAATAATGTTGTGGGCGAGAATTTAAGAGGAATAAGAGTAGTAAAGGCGTATGTGCGTGAGGAGGAGGAAACAAAGAAGTTCCGCAGGGTGTCGGGCGATATATATTCAAACTTCACCCGTGCCGAGAATGCGCTCATCACCTGTATGCCGCTTATGATGTTCTGCGTTTATGCCTGTATGCTTCTTATATCGTGGTTCGGTGCAGGCAAAATTGTCGATTCGGGCAACAACCCGTCTGTCGGCTTCACAACAGGTCAGCTTATGAGCCTTGTATCCTACGCTATGCAGATACTTATGAGCCTTATGATGCTGGCTATGGTCTTTGTAATGATTATAATGTCCAGAGCCTCGGCAGAAAGAGTTGTAGAGCTTCTTGATGAAAAAAGCGACCTCAAAAACTGCGATAATCCGATTTTCAATGTCAAGGACGGCTCAATTAAGTTCAGCAATGTGAGCTTTTCCTACGGCAGGGACAAGAACGCAAAGCCCTGCCTTTCGGATATTAACCTTGACATTAAATCGGGAGAAACAGTCGGCATAATCGGCGGAACAGGCTCGTCAAAGTCAAGCCTTGTTCAGCTTATCCCGAGGCTTTACGATGTAAGCGGCGGCGAGGTTTCTGTCGGCGGCGTTGATGTAAGAAGCTACGATATAGAGTCGCTGAGAAACGAGGTTGCAATGGTGCTGCAAAGGAATGTTCTTTTCTCAGGCACAATAAACGACAATATCCGCTGGGGTGATGAAAATGCAACTCAGGAGGAAATAGAGCGTGTATGTAAGCTTGCGCAGGCTGACGAGTTTATAAGGCAGTTCCCTGACGGCTACAACACGGTGATTGAGCAGGGCGGTTCAAATGTATCGGGCGGTCAAAAGCAAAGACTTTGCATAGCAAGAGCACTGCTTAAAAAGCCGAAGATAATTATTCTTGACGACTCAACCAGTGCGGTTGATACAAGAACGGACGCGCTGATAAGAGAAGCGTTTGCTACCGAAATACCGAACACAACAAAGCTGATTATCGCGCAGAGAATTTCATCGGTTCAGCACGCCGACAAGATTGTTGTAATGGACAACGGCAGAATTACGGCAGTCGGCACTCACGAGGAGCTTATGCAAAACAACGATGTTTACCGTGAGATTTACATATCACAGCAGAAGGGCGGTGACGAGGAATGAATAAACCGCAGAAAGCAGCCAAGGCAGCGGCGGCAAGTCAAGGCAAAAAAATTGACGGCAAGACTGTTAAAAGGCTGATGAAGTATGTTAAGCAATACAGGATTTCTTTCATAATCGTCGCAGTCAGCATTATTTTAAGCGCAGTGACAGGCGTTATCGGCTCGATGTTTTTGCAAGTTGTTATTGATGATTACATTACACCTATGCTCACGCAGGCAGTACCCGACTTTTCGGGACTTCTCGGTGCTATAATCACAATGGCGGGAATTTACCTTATCGGTGTTATCGCAACCTTTGCCTATAACAGGATAATGATAATGATTTCCGAAAGCACCATAATGACTATCCGTGACGATATGTTTGAGCATATGCAGACGCTCCCGATTAAGTACTTTGACACTCACGAATACGGTGACACAATGAGCCGCTTTTCAAACGATACCGATACGCTTCGCCAGATGATTTCGCAGAGTATACCTCAGTTTATGTCATCGGTAATAACGATAGTTGCCGTTTTGGCGGCTATGATAATGACAAGCTGGGCGCTCACTCTGCTTACTCTCGCCTTTGTTGTGCTGATGATATTCATTACAGGCAAAATCGGCGGCAAAAGCGGCAGTTACTTTGCAAAGCAGCAGAAGGACCTCGGTGAAGTCAACGGATATATTGAAGAAATGGTAAACGGTCAGAAGGTTGTAAAGGTTTTCTGCCACGAGGAGAAGTCAAAGCAGGAGTTTGACGAGCTTAACGAGAAGCTGTGTGAGAGCGCAACTGCGGCAAATACCTTTGCGAATATCCTTATGCCGATTATGGGTAATCTCGGCAACCTTTTGTATGTCGTAATTGCAATAGCAGGCGGTGCGCTTGCATTAACGGGCTTCGGCGGTCTTACGCTCGGCGGCATTGCGGCATTTTTGCAGCTAAGCCGCAGCTTTACCAACCCGATAACACAGGTGGCTCAGCAGATAAATATGGTTGTTATGGCTTTAGCCGGCGCAGAAAGAATTTTTGAGCTTATGGACGAGCCGTCGGAGGATGATCACGGCTATGTAACGCTTGTGAACGCTCGCTACGACAAAAACGGTGAGCTTTGCGAGGCTGACAGTCATACAGGCATATGGGCCTGGAAGCATCCGCACGAGGACGGCAGCGTTACCTACACAAGGCTTCAGGGCAAAGTTGAATTCTTTGATGTTGACTTCAGCTATGACGACAAAAAAACTGTGCTGCATAATGTCACGCTTGACGCAGAACCGGGCGAGAAGATTGCTTTTGTCGGCTCGACAGGCGCAGGTAAAACGACTATAACAAACCTTATCAACCGCTTCTATGATATTGCAGACGGAAAGATAAGATATGACGATATCAACATAAACAAGATTAAGAAGAGCGATTTGCGGCGTTCTCTCGGTATAGTTCTTCAGGATACAAACCTGTTCACCGGAACAATAAGAGAGAATATCCGCTACGGAAATCTTTCCGCAACCGATGAAGAGGTTTACGCAGCGGCACAGCTTGCAAACGCTGACACATTTATTAATCAGCTCCCGGACGGTTATGACACAGTAATCTCAGGTGACGGCGGCAGTCTGTCGCAGGGGCAGTGTCAGCTTCTTGCGATTGCAAGAGCGGCTGTTGCCGATCCTCCTGTTATGATTCTCGATGAGGCGACCTCCTCAATCGACACGAGAACCGAGTCGATTGTCCAGAGCGGTATGGACGCGCTTATGTCGGGCAGAACGGTATTTGTTATCGCTCACAGACTAAGTACGGTAAGAAATTCCGATGTGATAATGGTGCTTGAGCTTGGCAGAATTATCGAGCGCGGAAGCCACGATCAGCTTATTGCCGAGAAGGGCAAGTATTACAGCCTTTATACCGGCGCGTTTGAGCTGGATTAAAAAAGAATAACAAAACAAAGGCTATGAATTCATTGCGGATTCATAGCCTTTTTGTATTGAAGAATAAATAATTGTTTTGGTGCAAGCACTAATTTATCTTTTTCATTCCTATTTATTCAAATAAATCAAAGCTCTGCGGGCAATTAATTTTAATAACAAAAATAAAAAGTAGTGACAAATCGTAAAAAACAAGTTATAATATAGAATATTGTGGTTTGCCGCTTAGCAACCTCAAATGAAGCTAAAGGGAATGATATTATGATGATGATAAACGAAGCTTTCGATTTTATATGCACAAGAGTACAGGAGGCGTTAGAGCCACAGGGTTTCAATAAGCTGAATGTTTCAAACACAGCAAACGACGAGATGGTGTCGCTCTATGCCAACGACGCTATAGCTTATTCGGTTATTTACTACGCCGACAAGAACCGTATGGTGCTTGAAAGCTGCGGTATGACTGAGGACGGGCCGGACAACGACTGGCGCGCACTTGCAACATGGATGTTCGATCCAGAAACAAACGACAAAAAGGACGCTAACAGTATCGCAAACGACTTCATCTCTACAGTAAGCGCTCCCGTAAGGCAGAAAACTCAAAGACAGCAGAAAAAGAAAAAGAGAGACGAGGATGGCAATGTTGACCCGGTATTTCTTTACAAAAGACTCGTCACCGTATTCCCCGAATTAAAGGAGGATATCTATAACGAGGAGGACTGCTACAGCCCGTTCCGCAGCGCAGCCTTTGCCAAAGCAGCTGTTGTGCCGAAGGTGAACGCCCTGCTTTCAAGCGGCAACCGCCAGCAAATCACAAAGCTCGGAGCAGTGCTTAACGCTCAGTACAAAAACGGCGATATGGACTGCCGCTCGATAATAACAATAGTAATTCTCAACGGTATTGAGGGAGAAAATAACGAGCAGCTTATGGATGAGGCTCTTGACGATATGCTCAAAAAAGCATGGAAGTTTGCAAGGCGCTACAGGGGCAAGAATGTTAAGCCCGAAAAGCCCAAAAAGCAGTCAAAGTTCAAGCAGCTTGCCGCACAGAACCTAAACGACACAAGAAGATAAGAACATAAAACAAACCACCGCACAGGCTTGAAAACAAGCTTTATGCGGTGGATTTTGTTTGTTATATATGTAATATACCTTTTTTCAATCAGATAAATCTACGCCGTACCTTATACCCTACTCCTGCCGGAAAACTCCTGCCTTATCAAACAGCTCGTTTAATCTGTCTGTGTCGCCCTTTAAGTATAAGTATCCCCACAGCGCTTCAAAGCCTGTTGCGCTGTGATACTGGGAGCTTGTTGCATTTTTCGGCGTATGTGCGGTGTGGGCGTTCCTGCCCCTTTTGAACACCGCAAGCTCCTCGTCTGTGAGCTGCGGCAGCAGTATATCCATAATATCCGCCTGACTTTTGCAGCATACAATGTCAACCTTTTGTTTATTCAGCGCCCCGACAGGTGCGTTTGCGCTGCATACAAGCCGCTCACGCACCATCAAATCAAAAACACCGTCGCCAACAAACGCAAGCGTCAGCGGACTTATCTGCATCGGTTCGCATCCGTCATTTAACAATCTTCCCATAACGATTACTCCACATAGTCAAAGTCAAGGTCATAAATCGACACGGTGTCACCCTCGTTTATCCCTGCGTCACGCAGAGCCTTGATAACGCCGCCGTCAACAAGCACCCTCTGAAAATACTGAAGCGACTCATAGTCGTCAAAATTTACAGAGCGCATCACATTTGCAAGCCACTTTCCCTCGACAACATATATTCCGTCAACAACCTTGACGGTGAACTTTTTGTCCTTGATTTTGTCCGCCTCAACTATCGGCGCAGGCTCAGCCTCAAAACGAACAATCGGCGGCAGCTTGCTCAGAAGCTCCCTTGTCTTGTTCAGAAGCGGTTCAACATCATAGCGGATAGCCGCCATTATCGGGAAAAACTCATAGCCCTTGCCCTCAACATAGTTCTTGAAATCCTCAATCTGCTCGTCTGTCGCAAGGTCGCACTTGTTGCCTGCAACAAGCATCGGCACCTTTGCGAGCTCGGGATTGAACTTTGCAAGCTCACGGTTGATAATCTCGAAGTCCTCCTTCGGATTCCTGCCTTCGCTGCCCGAAACATCGACAATGTGAATCAGCATACGGCAACGCTCAACATGGCGCAAGAACTGATGGCCGAGTCCCACTCCCTCGCCTGCATTCTCAATAAGCCCCGGAATATCAGCCATAACAAAAGAGCTGCCCTCGTCAAGGCGAACTACTCCGAGAACTGGCGTTATAGTTGTAAAATGATAGTTTGCGATAACCGGCTTTGCCTCGCTTACTACCGACACAAGCGTACTCTTGCCGACATTAGGGAAGCCGACAAGTCCCACATCAGCCAAAAGCTTAAGCTCAAGCGTTACATCATATTCTTCGCCCGGCATACCCGGCTTTGCAAAGCGCGGAATCTGCCTTGTCGGGGTTGAAAAGTGGGTGTTACCCCAGCCGCCCTTGCCGCCTTTGGCAACGGTCACAGGCTCGTCACCCGAAACATCGGCTAAAATTCTGCCTGTTTCAGCCTCCTTGACCACCGTACCGCGCGGCACCTTTATTATCAGCGGCGCAGCACTTTTGCCGAAGCGTCTGCCCGACTTGCCGTTTTCGCCCTTTTGTGCGGCATACTTGCGCTTATAGCGGAAGTCGGCAAGCGTGGATAAATTATCGTCTGCCACAAAGCAAACATCTCCGC
Organism: Acutalibacteraceae bacterium; assembly: GCA_051880615.1. Lineage (GTDB taxonomy): Bacteria > Bacillota > Clostridia > Oscillospirales > Acutalibacteraceae > UBA7067. Next base: position 336,879 of record JBJEOH010000034.1, on the reverse strand, counting down.
CTGTACCTCCGTCGCCGCCGTCGGGTCCGCCTGCGGCTACATACTTTTCGCGGTGAAACGACACTGCGCCGTCGCCGCCGTCGCCTGCCTTTATATTGATTTTCGCATAATCAACAAACATCTGTACCGCCGTCCTTTCGTTATGCTGTTTCTATTCCGTATATTTTCTTTACATTTTCAAGTCCCTCAAAAATCTCGGCTCTTGAAAAATCACATTCATCAAGCCTGTCAGCAGAAAGCTTTGAGAGCCTGTCGTAAAAATCAATCGCAATTTCAAGATATTCTGCCCTTGCCTCGCGCTCAATATTCTCGTAAAGGAGATTTTCTGCCTCATTAATCTCTCCCTCGTCTATCATTCTTCTCAGGGTAAGGCATAGCAAATCTATCGGCTGTGCATTTTCAATTTCGTCATATTGCAGCTTGTATTCGGGTGATTCCTTACCGAAAATAAGCTTTGCAAGGAATTTTGTTGACATCTCAATCTGCTTTAAAATATAGTCATTTTCAAACATTTACTTTATTGCTCTCCTACTCTCTGCCACGCTCACCCTTTAATTTTAGCAGGGTCAGCTACTCGCTCGTAATTAGCATATCGCTCGTGTATATCTTTCGTCCACTGCGCTGCGTTCCCAGTTAATTTTTAACGGTGTCAGCCTTTCTCAAATCGCTCTCTGCCGTTAGTGAGTAACAGAGATTTAGGCAGACAGCTGAATTCCGAAACACTATACTCAATTCCGTGTAAAAAAAGAGGTGCGGTTTTCACAGCACCTCTCAGAATATGACTGTGTGATTGTCCACACCTGCAATTAATTATTGCTCTGCGTAAACGCTTACACGCTTGCGGTCACGGCCGACACGCTCAAAACGAACAACGCCGTCAACCTTTGCAAAAAGTGTGTCATCAGAACCCTTGCCAACATTCTCGCCCGGATGAATGTGTGTTCCGCGCTGCTTAACAAGGATGTTGCCAGCCAATACAAACTGACCGTCTGCACGCTTAACGCCAAGACGCTTTGACTCTGAGTCACGGCCGTTCTTGGTTGAACCCATACCTTTTTTATGTGCGAACAACTGAATATTAACTTTTATCATTATCGTTACACCTCCGTATAATTTACATTTATATACTCTGAATACTGCTCCTCAAGCTGCTGCATATGCAGCTTGAACCCCGACAATATGTCGCGGCAGCGCGCTGCATCACGCTGAAAAATCCTAAGCATTATGTCGCCGTCATCAACCGCAAGCTCACACTGCACATAAAGCACATCGGTTATTGTGTTTGCCGTCATATAAGCCGCCGAGCTTACCGCTGCGCACACAATGTCGCTGCCCTGCTCGGAATAACCTGAATGACCGACAATACGAAAGCCTAAAAGCTCGCCTTTCGGATTGACATAAAAGCTTGTGTTAATCATAATTATGCGTTTACGCTCTGGATTTCAACCTTTGTGTAAGGCTGTCTGTGGCCCATTTTTCTCTTCTCGCCCTTTTTCGGCTTGTAAGTGAAAACTGTTACCTTCTTGCTCTTGCCGGTCTTAACAACCTTGCCTGTTACCTTTGCGCCCTCAACATAAGGTGCGCCAACCTTGATACCGTCGTCAGTGCTCACAGCAACAACTTTGAAATCTACGGTTGCGTCGTCCTCAGCGTTAAGCTTTTCAACATAGATAACATCGCCGTTAGCTACCTTGTACTGCTTTCCGCCTGTTTCAATAATTGCGTACATTCTGTTCATTCCTTTATTTAAGACTCGCTACTCAATGGGCGGAGCATTGCTCGCTTTAATCAGCCCACAGTAAGCGGCTATAACATTATAGCACCGCCGCCGTTGTCTGTCAACTAAATTTTTCTTTTTATTGCTAAACCCGTAATCATACAGTTATTTCTTGTTATCTTCACTCTCCCACTCTTCACAATAATATTTCCTTTGACAATACTACGGCAAAAATGTATAATCATATCTGTAAAATAACAATCGAAAGGATGTTTTAATATGAAGGCAAGATTACCGCAGGGCTATGGCGGAGGCGGAGCCGCTAACATTCAGCAGCTTGCAAAGCAGGCTCAAAAGATGCAGGCACAGATGGACGAGGCTACAGCCGAGCTTGAAGTTAAGGAATACACCGCAGCAGCAGGCGGCGGTGCTGTGAGCGTTACAGTAACCGGCAAAATGGAGGTAAAGGCTCTTGACATCAAGCCTGAGGTTGTTGACCCTGAGGATGTTGAGATGCTCTCTGACCTTGTAACGGCAGCAGTAAACGAGGCTTTAAGAGCCGCAGCAGCCGACAAGGAGCAGACTATGGAAAGGCTCTCGGGCGGCATTAACATACCGGGACTGTTCTGATAATGGCAGGATATAACGCAGCACCGTTTGCCCGTCTTATTGAGCAGTTTGAACGCCTGCCGGGCATCGGCTCAAAAACAGCGCAAAGGCTTGCATACCATGTATTAAGAATGCCCGAAAAGGACGCACAGGCATTCGCACAGGCTATAACCGACGCACACAAGAAAATACACTACTGCAAGGTGTGCTGTAATCTTGCGGACGGCGACCTTTGCCCTATCTGCAAAAACGAAAAGCGCGACCGCTCAACCGTATGCGTAGTTGAGGACCCGAAGGATGTTATAGCGCTTGAACGCACACAGGAATACAAGGGCGTTTACCATGTTCTGCACGGCGCAATATCACCGCTCAACGGCATAACGCCCGAACAGCTAAAAATTCGTGAGCTTGTCGAGCGTGCAGGCTCGGGCGAGATAAAAGAGGTCATTATGGCGACGAATGCCACCGCTGAAGGCGAGGTAACGGCTGTCTATATTTCAAAGCTGTTAAAGCCGCTCGGCATCAAGGTGACAAGAATTGCATCGGGCCTGCCTGTAGGAGGCGACCTTGAATACGCCGATGAAATGACGCTTCTCCGTGCGCTTGAGGGCAGAAGCGAGATTTAAAAGTGTATATTAAAGCATAACTAAGGGCGAACCGTGCGTTCGCCCTTTTTTCTGTTTATTTTAAGAATGGCAGTCCGCATCTTCTCTTTCTTCTCGGCGGGCAGGCATAGTCAACAAGAATTGTGTCCTCCCCTATCAGCTTTATATTCTCCCAGCAAATTGTAATGTCGTTGCGTTTTCCGAATAAGCCTAAAAAGCGAAATCTGCCGAAAATCACAATAGACACAAGTTTTGCGGTGCAGGTGTCAACCTCTACATCGTCCACAAACCCCAGCCTTGTGCCGTCGCCTGCGCTAATCACCTCCTTATGCCTCAGTTCTACTATTCTACATCTCATAGGAATCACCTCTTCATCACCAATGTATGAAAACAGGTAACAAAAAATGAATTTTTTCGTTTTTGTGTTGTAGTGAGAATTAAAATGTGATACAATAGATAATAATGCAATTATGTAAGCTATAGCGCTTATCAAACGAGGAGGAAATAAAATGAGCGAATATGCTTTGTTTTCAGACAGCACCCTCGACTTAACGCCGGAGGTCTGCGAAAAATATGATATTACGCTTATACCGATGTCTGTTACAATCGACGATAAATCCTACAAGTACAATGTTGACGAAAAGGAACTCAGCTGTGCCGAATTTTACGAAAAGCTAAAAAGCGGAGCTGCCTGCTCAACAAGCCAAATAAATTACAAGAACTTCAAAGACAGCTTTGAGCCGGTGCTAAAAGAGGGCAGGGACATACTATATATCTGTTTTACCTCGGGTATGTCAAGCACATTCGGCACTTGCACCGTCGCAATTAACGACCTTAAGGAAAAATATCCCGACCGCAAAATAATAGCTATTGATTCACTGTCAGCTTCCATCGGCGAGGGTGTGCTTGTTCTTAACGCTGCTAAAATGCGTCGGCACGGCACAGATATTGACACACTTGCAAAGTGGGTTGAAGAAAACCGCACAAAAGTCTGCCACTGGTTTGTTGTTGACGACCTTGACCAGCTCAAAAAGGGCGGCAGAATCTCCTCCACAGCTGCGGCATTCGGCAAGGCGCTCGGAATCCGTCCGCTTATCTCGGTTGATTTAAACGGCAAGCTTATGCCGATAGCAAAAATCAGAGGGCAGCAGAAGGTTTACAGCGAAATTGTGAGCCGCTTAATCTCAGACGGCGTTGATACTCAGGAGCAGACAGTTGTTATCGGTCATGCAAACTGCCCTGAAAAAGCAGCAGAGCTTAAGAAAATCATTAGGGAAAAAAAGCTTGTTAAGCACATCATTATTGCCAATATCGGTCCTGTTATCGGTGCTCATGTAGGCAACGGTATGCTTGCACTTGCTTTTATGGGAGAAAGAAATTTGTAATATTGGAGAAACAGTATGAATACAGGAATTAAAAAAATTGCACTTTGCTCTCTATGCTCGCTGATTGCGTTATCAGCGTTTACAGCTTGCAGCTGTTCAGGCGATGAGGTTGACAATACAAAAGCAGCCTCCTCGGGCTACGAAAAGAGCACAAGCAACGAGCTATACAAATACGATATTTTCAGCGACCATATCGCTGTTACAGCCTACACGGGCGAGCAGGAAACAGCCGTGATACCTGAAATGATAGAGGACAAGCCCGTTACGCATATTACGGAAAACACATTTTACAACATCAGCGAAAAGGTAAAGAGCATACAAATCCCGAAAACCGTCACGGTGATTGATCAGCATTCATTTACGGGCAACAAGCTGGAAAGCATTGATCTTGACGCTGATAACACATCGTTTGAAATCGAAAACGGTGCGCTTATGGACAAGGACAAGACTGTTCTGCTTGCCTTTCCCGGAAAAAGCGATATTGAGGAATTCACTGTCCCCGATACGGTAAGCTCAATACCGTCAGGCGTGTTCTCCGGCTGCACCGGACTTAAGAAGGTCAATATTCCGTCGTCTGTTAAAAACATCGAAACCTTTGCATTTATGAACTGCGGCATCACACAAGCCGAGCTGCCCGAAGGAGTAGAGAGAATCGGTATGGGTGCTTTTTGGAACTGCAAGAGCCTTGAAACGCTTGTTCTGCCGAAAAGTCTTACAACCATCGACAATCCCGAAACAATCTGCCAGAGCTGCCCTGCTCTTAAAACGGTCAAGGGCTACGATTCAACCGACGCTGAAAAGATAACAGAATGCGAAGGACTAAACGCTAAGTACGAAAGCCTTGGAGAATAATTTACATCTTAAGCTTTAGTTTATTAAAGGTACAACCGAATACATTTTAAACCTCTCTTTCTTTAAGAGAGGTTTTCTTTTGTAAGTATTCAACAAAATATTTTAACAGATTTCTACAACAACAAAATTTCAACAGATATTTTGTATATTTTCGCCCAATTATTTTTATTTGCTTACAATTAATATTACGAAATTTTAACAAAATATTCAATTTTTATTGCTGACAAAATTTCTTTTTTGTTATATAATAACTATATTGTGCAAATTGATTATTCATTTCAATTTGTAATTAAGCAACCAGAGGTCTCGCAAAATGTCTTTAAAAAATAAAAAACCAAACAGATACAGGCGTGAGCCATTTTCTGTGCGTATTGTTGAGCAGATTAAGCGCACAGGCAAAAAGCAAATCGCCATCGCTTTTTCGTCCGTTGCTCTTGCCGCTGTATCCATAACCGCCTTTGCCGTGTTTCCTGCTTCAACAGGAGGAAACGGCTCGGTAAGCACACTCTCAGCCGAGCAGTTCCAATACAATGTCGGCACAAGCGAGCTTTACGGCTTTATCACATCTCAAGATAAATCCGTGACAGCGGACGGCATTTCATATAAATCACGGGGAAGCGACGGTGCTCAAAGCACATCGGCAAGCAAGCCCGCAAAGCTCACTCTCAGTGAAAGCAAAAAAACCTTCACCGATTTGAAAGAAACTCTCACTCTTACCCCTACTCTCAACAAGGTCAGTAATACTCCGCAGTACAAGTGGCAAAGCTCTGACAAAAATATAGCCGCAGTTGACAAAAACGGCAAGATAACGCCAAAAATGAACGGCACAGCAACTATCATCTGCACCGAGGAGAAAAGCGGTGCTTCGGCTGAATGTGTAATTACGGTTGACACAGTTCAGGTAAGCAGCCTGAAGCTTTCAAAAAGCTCGCTTACCCTCTCTCTTAACAAAACAGCGACACTCAAAACACAGCTCGGCCCTGACGATGCAGCAAACAAAACTCTGAAATGGAAGAGCAGTGACGAAGCAGTTGCAAAGGTAAATTCAAAGGGCAAGGTTACTCCCGTATCGCCCGGCGAAGCAACTATCACCTGCTCAACCACTGACGGCTCCAAAATCAAAAAGGAGTGCAAGGTTACCGTCAAGGACAGCATCGGATTAGATGAAATCTCATTAAATTACATAAACATCGAATTCTGCGGTCTTGGCTGTGTTGAACAGCTTGAGCTGCTCGAATACTCTCCGTCAAATGCCACAGACACAACAGTTACATGGACAAGCACCGACGAGGCTGTAGCAGTTGTTGACGAATACGGCAATGTATCGCCTGTTGACAACGGAGAATGTAAAATAATTGCAACAGCGGCTGACGGCAGCGGAGTTAAGGCAAGCTGCCCTGTTACGGTTTCGGGCGTTGTCGATTATGTTGAGGTTACAACATACTACGAGGTTATAATTCCTGAAAACATCAATGTAAATGAAACAGCAAACTCAGTTGTTGAAGAAGCTGACAAGTATGTCGGTTGGCTGCCATATGTATGGGGCGGCACAGACCTGACAAGCGGAGTTGACTGCTCCGGCTTTGTCTGTGCGATTTACCAGAAGTTCGGCATAAACCTTTGGGGCATCAGAACCGACCTCATCTACGCAGGTCGTGAGGTAAGCCTTGAAGAAGCAAGAGCCGGCGACATCATAGTTTACAACGGTCATGTTGCAATCTACGACGGCAACGGCGGCAAGATTCACGCTCCGACCGAGGGATATATGGTAACGCACGACTACGGCATCGGCAATTACCGTTCAATAAGACGAGTTATAGAATAAGCTGAAATAAACTTCCTTTCAAAAACCCCTATCCTGTCAATCGTGACCGGATAGGGGTTTTGCCGTTTATTTACTTAAGAATAAACCCGAGAAGAATTGCAAAATAATGGAAAACACTGCCTGCAACCGTAAACAGATGCCATACCGAGTGAAAGTAGTGTACTTTTTTTATCGCGTAAAATATAACGCCGATTGTGTAAAATCCTCCGCCGATAAGCAGGAAAACAAGCGATATTGTCGGTATAGCCTCAATAAGCGGCTTAAACGCAAAGATAATAACCCAGCCCATTGCGACATAGCAGACAACCGACGGCTTGCGGAATTTCTCCAAATCAATCGAATTCAGCACAATGCCGACTATTGCCGCCGCCCAAACAATGCCGAACAGCACCCAGCCGAGAGCACCGCGCAAAAATGCGAGCGTCATCGGCGTGTAGGTTCCTGCTATCAGGAAGAAAATCGTGTTGTGGTCCATTATGCGGAAAAACTTTTTCGCTCGCACATTTGTTATGGCGTGATACAGCGTTGACATTGTATATAAGATAATAAGCGACGCGCCGTAAATACAGCTGCTGACTACCGCCCATGCATCAGCATAAATTGCCGCACAAACGATAAGCACAACCGTACCCGCTATTGCAAGCGCACCTCCCGTACCGTGAGATACTGAATTAAAAATCTCCTCGCCGAGAGTGTATCGCCTTTTCTCACTTTTTTCAGCCAAAGATAACGCCTCCGTCTGAAACCTGCATAGAATCGCTGTCGGACAAAACTCTTCCGTTTTCAGCAGACAGCTTTATCACTCTTTCACTCTTATTCTGCTTTGAAATACCGTCATCTGTGTAAAGCTCATACTCTGCTTTAGCATCTATCCAGCCGAAAAGCTCAATCTCGTCAAGGCTTAACTGCTCAGTATTGGCTGACGGTCTGCACAGCGGCAGAAGTCTGTTTTTCTTAATGAAAATCGGCACCTGATTAAGCGAAATCTCGATAAAATGATGACCCTTATTAAGCTTTATAAGCGTGTAGCTTTCAGCCGTATCAAACAGCACAAGCAGCATATCCTCGGGCAGATAGACATATCTGCCGATCGCGTTCTGCTCATACACCGGTGCAATCATTATTTCATCACCGAGCATAAGCTGATCCTCAATGCTGCGTGCGATTTTGTCGTCGTGATAGTCAAACGCAAGCGGCCTGAACATCATATCACAGCTGTCGTTTGCCTTGTTGAATTCACTGTAAAGGTACGGAACAAGTCGGTAGCGGAGCTTGATAATCTCCCTGAATTCCTCAGGCTTTTCAAAATTATAGCACTCCTGCGCCCTTGTGCCGAGAGCCGCGTGATTTCTCATAAGCGGTGAGAAAATGCCGAGCGCAAGCCAGCGCATAAGTAAGTCTCTTGTGCAGTTACCGCCGAAGCCGCCAAGGTCTGCACCCGTGTATAAAAATCCGCACATATTGAGCGACGGCAGCATTTTAAGATTCAACAGAATATGGCTCCACCACGACTGGTTGTCGCCCATCCATATTCCGCCGAAGCGGTGCATACCGATGTATGATGCACGGGAAAACAGCAGGGTTCTCTTGTTCGGTCTTATCTCGTCAAGAGCCTCTGCGGCGCTCTTTGTCATATTATAGCCGTACAGATTATGCACCTTATAATGGCAGACCTTTTTGCCGTCCATATCGTGGTACATAGCCTTGTAGTCCTCTGTGCTGTTTGAGAGCTTTCCGAATGCGTCACGCAAATCAAAGAAGTTATTCACATCAAGTGCCTTTCCCTTTTGATTTTGAACATACTCCCACGCTCTGTCAAGACCTTTTTCGGAATAGAAAATTGCAGGCTCGTTCATATCGTTCCAGAAGCCGTCAATGCCCATATCCGTAAGGCGCTTGTACTTCATTCCGAACCAATGCCTTGCCTCGCTGTTGAGGAAATCGGGGAACATCGTTTTGCCCGGCCACACAGCCGTAACATAGTTCTCGCCGTTTTCATCCTTGCAGAAATGTCCCTTTTCAACGCCCTCCTCGTAAATGTCGTAGCCGTCCTCAATCTTAACGCCTGCGTCAATTATCGGTACAAGGTGAATACCCTCTGATTTAAGCTCTGCGGCAAGTGCAGGCAAATCGGGGAATTTCTCACCGTCAACCGTGAAGTCCTTGAAGCGCTCCATATAGTCGATATCAAGGTAAATTGAATCAAGCGGAATATCAGCGTCCTTATAGCCCTTTGCAACAGCTCTTACACTCGCCTCATCCGGATAGCTCCATCGGCACTGCTGATAGCCGAAAGCCCAAAGCGGCGGAGTGTAGCTCTTGCCTATCATTTTGCGGAACTGCCTTACTATGTCCCTTATCGACTCTCCGGTTATCTCGTAAAAATACAGATTGCTGTCCTCGGCGGCTATTTCAAGTGTATCAAAGCTTTCAGCGCAAATATCAAAATCGACCCTGCCCGGGATATCGACAAAAACACCGAACGGCTGCTCCTCGTCAACAACAATAAAGTTGTGCGCGCCGTAAAGGGACTTTTTGTCCTCGCTGTGAATCGGGTCGTCCGAGCAGAAGCTCTCGTAACGCCAGCCCCTCTTGTTGATACCCCTTATGGCTTCACCGAGTCCGTATACGGCAACACCCTGCGCAAGTTCTCTTTTAAATCTCAAGCCTTCACCTTGTGCAAGGGTAAAAAAGCGCAGATCTCCGCTTGTGCTGTCATTTACTCCGCCAAAATCCACAACAGCTCCGGTTTCTATAGGCTCACCGAATTTGTACCTAAAAATCATAAATTATCAGCTTCCTTTCTTGCTATCTTGTGCAAAATGTAATATAATAAGCTTATACACCTTAATTATACATACTCAGGCTTGAAATACAAGAAACAATATTTTAACAAAAGGAGTTTTCAAGATGTCAAAAAAAGTTATTGTTACAGCAGACAGCACCTGCGACTTAAACGACGAGCTTTTTAATCGCTATGGCATTCGCACAATTCCCCTGCATATAACAATGAACGACAAATGCTGCGAGGATATGGTGAATATCACGCCCGATGAAATTTACGATAATTTCTATAAAACAGGCTCACTGCCGAAAACCTCGGCAATCAGCATCGGTGAATATACGAGCTTTTTCAAGCCGTTTACCGATGAAGGGCTTGAGGTAGTTCACATAAATATCGGCAGTGCGCTTTCCTCCTCTGCACAGAATGCGGCTGCCGCCGCAAAAGAGCTTGAAGGTGTTTACACCGTTGACAGCTGCAATCTTTCAAGCGCAACAGGTCACCTTGTTATCGAGGCGGCAAAGCTTGCCGAGCAGGGCATTAACGGAAAGGAAATTGCCGATAAGGTGCGCGCCTTGTGCCCGAAAACACACGCAAGCTTTATTATAGATAAGCTCAACTTCCTGCGTGCAGGAGGCAGATGCTCAACGCTTGCAATGCTCGGCGCAAATCTGCTCAACTTAAAGCCTTGCATTGAGGTTGACAATAAGGACGGCTCAATGACGGTAGGTAAAAAATACAGAGGAAAGCTTGAAAAGGTGCTTGCACAGTATGTTGATGAAAGGCTCAGTCAATACGACAACATCAGAAAAGACCGCATTTTCATCACTCACTCCGGTATCAGCCGTGAGATTGAGCAGGCTGTTTTTGAGCAACTAAAGAGCAAGAATTATTTTGAAGAGATTTATATAACAAGGGCGAGCTGCACTATTTCGTCGCACTGCGGTCCGAATACGCTCGGTATTCTGTTTATGACAGAATAAATTACTTTTTGTATATTTTAACATTAAGTATTATTGTTGTTTGCACCGTGTGGCAAATAATACAAATTGTAATTATCAACAATTTGTATTTTATTATAACGATATGTAATTTTATACTTATCGTATATCACTATAACCATCGATTTAACGGAGAAAAATTAATTACGGAGATGTAAAAAATGGATTGTATTTTTTGTAAAATCGCAAACGGAGAAATCCCGTCGAAAAAGGTTTATGAGGACGACAAGTGCCTTGCCTTTTACGACTTAAACCCACAGGCTCCTGTTCATGTTTTGTTCGTTCCAAAGCAGCATATCTGCTGTGTGAATGAGATTACCGAGGATAACGCAGCTGTTGTTGCGCATATATTTACAGTTATCCCGAAGGTTGCTAAAGAGCTTGGACTTGAAAACGGCTACCGCATAATCAACAACTGCGGCAAGGATGCAGGTCAGACAGTAATGCACCTGCACTTCCACCTGCTCGGCGGCAAGGAAATGGGCGAAAAGATTATCTGAATTAAACGCTTAATCAGAAAATTGTTTTCAAAAAACAAATAAAACAGAAAAGAGTGATTTTTGTGAAAAGACCGCTGACTGTTTCGGGCTTTACCATTGGCGCAGGCGCATTTGCGGCATCTCTGTTTGACATAAAAATTGCTCTTTTCCTTGGTGCACTTTGCATTGTAGCTTTTGCGCTCACGCTGATAATCAGGCGTTTCAGAAATGCCTTTGCAGCTGTAACGCTCATATTTTTATCACTCGGTCTTTTATTAGGCTCACTGTCTTTTCATAACATTCAGAGCGACACCGACCGCCTTATGAGAAATAAACAGATTGAAAACGCAGAGTTCACACCCGAGAAAAAGGGCAGCACCTCACAGGCGATAGGACAGCTTGTGCTGAGCAGCGGTGAAAGCTTCACTGTGCTTGTGACAGGCGCAAGGCTTGAGCCGTATAAGGTTTATACTATCAGCGGCACTCCCGAAGAGATAGTCGGGCAGTACAGGAATTATTACTGTTCACACGGTACAAGCGTGCAGATTCTTCCCGAAGTTGTTACCGATACCGGCAGGACAGGCGGCAATCCGCTGTTTTACACGGCATATGAAATTCAAAATGCCTGCTCACATCAGCTTTACAGATATCTCCCTCAAAAAGAGGCGTCAATAATTGATACACTGCTGCTCGGCAACAAAGCCGCACTTGATACAGCACTGAAAAACTCATTCAGCGTAAGCGGAGCAGCGCACATTGCGGTTGTGTCGGGTATGCATTTATCCGTCATCTCGTCAATGGTGTTTTCACTGCTGTATTTTATTACAGGAAAACGCAGGCTTTCAGGAGGATTGTCAATTATTGCGGTTATCTGCTTTATGCTGATAAGCGGTTTTTCGCTGTCGGTTATAAGAGCAGGGATAATGTGCATTGTTATGCTTTCGGGCTGCCTGTTTTCACGCAAAGCAGATTCGCTCAACAGCTTAGGCTTTGCCGTTTTGCTGATAACACTGTTCAGTCCTCTTTCCATTCTTGATGTCGGTTTTCAGCTTTCCGTTGTTTCAACGCTCGGTATAATAACGCTCGTGCCATACATTGTTGACAGCTGCAAGCGATACTTCAGGAGCAGACTTGCAGTAAAGCTGTTAATAACTCCCGTTGCGATGTCGCTGTCAGCGTGTATAGCAACTGCGCCGATAATTGCGCTTAACTTCAAATACATAGGAATTTACTTCATAATCACTAATCTGCTGCTAACGGTTGCCGTACCGCTGCTGCTGATTTTTTCACTGCTGTTTGTCGTTTTCTCGTTCATTCCGCTCTGCGGATTTTTAGCCTTTCCCCTCGGCTTAATCTCAGGCTTGCTTGCACGCTATACCGCTTTCGTGGTAAACGGTATATCCTCACTGCCGTATGCAAGGCTTGATGTTGATATGCCGTACACTGAGGTAATCGTCGGTGTATTGCTTCTTGTATGCGCAATAATAATTCTTATTAAAAGGACAAGGCGCAGTGCTTTAATCGCTGGTGTCGGCGCAATACTTACATTCAGCATTATACTGTCCGTCTTTTCAATCATCAGCGCAGACAACGCAACGCTTTCACTAATAAGCACAGGCGGCGGTATCACCGCAATTTTTGAAAAAAGCGGAGAGAGTGCGGTGATAGCCTGCGGCGGAACAGCAGGCAGATACACCGTACAAAGTGAGCTGAGCGAATCCGTCAATACAAATATTCTTACCGTAAAGGGCGGCACAAAGGAAAGCGGCGGAATGTTCTCGGTGGTGAGAAGTTCAATTTTAAGCGATAGGTATTTTGTGCAGGACGCAAGCACAAACAAGCAGCTTTTAGGCACGCTTGACAGCGACAGTATAAGCGTTTATTCCGACACAGCACAGATAAGATTGTGGGATAAATATACGCTCACTCTTGTACCGCTTAAAAAATCAACCGCAGCTGTAATTGAGCTTCCGCAGGAGGGATATATTCTTATCCTGCCGAACCCCGAATATACAGATATGCTGCCCGAGGAATACAAAAGTCCGAGTCTGCTTATAACAACACAGCCGCTTGACAGCTCAGTCATAAACGCAGATAATACTATTATCGCTTGCAGCAAAACGAACGACATTAAATACAAGGGTCAGGGTATTTACAATGACAATACACTGTCACTTTTTAATAATAGAAAAATAAGCATAAGCATAAGTGATAAAATCCAATATATAAAAAGAGGCGAATAAAATGGCGAAAATGACCGAGGCGGAATTCAAAGCGAGAATAAAATCGACAAGTGATGACAGCGTGTTTCTTCTCTACGGTGATGAAAAGGTGCAGATACGCCATTACCTTGAAAAGCTAAGAGAAAAAGCCGTCGGCAAAACTCCCGATGAATTCTGCTGCCGCACTATAACGCAGGACGATAATCCGCAAACGCTATGCGACGCAATTCTTTCCGCACCGTCATTTCTTGCCGAGAAAATATTTGTGGCTGTTCTTGATTTTGACTTCACTATGCTTTCCGACAGCGAGGCTGACGAGCTTGCAAGCTTAATTGCAAGCACTCCGCCGACCACCGTTTTAGTGTTCGCCTATCCCACCTCTTCCCCGTCCTTTGCAAAGGGCGGCAACAAGAAGCTCTTAAGTGCCGCCGACAAGTCGGGAATTGTTGTAAACTTTGAGCAGCTGACCGAAACTGCTCTTGAAAAGCAGCTTGTGTACTGGGCAAAGCTCAGAGATGTAAAGCTCAACGAATATGACGCGGCAAGGATTGTGTCATACTGCGGCAGAGATTTGGCGTTGCTTAAAAACGAGCTTGAAAAGCTCTGCGCCTACAAAGCGCACGGCGAAATAACAAGAGATGATATTGAAAAATTCGTCACAAAAAATCTTGAAGCAAGGATTTTTGACATAGCCTCATATATAATTAACGGCAGCCCCGATAAGGCTATTTCACAAATCAACATTCTTATTTCACAAAAAGAGTCGCCGCAGGGAATAATTGCGGTGCTGTCCGGCGTATATGTTGACATATACAGAGTAAGAGCTGCACTTGAAAGCGGCGAGAGCTTAGAGTCGCTTGCAAAGCGGCTTAACTACGGCAAGCGCAGCTTTGTACTGCAAAAGGCTCAGAGAAACGGAAAAAAGCTCAGCACCAATGCGCTCAGGCTCAGTCTTAACGCAATAGCCGACACGAATGCTCAGCTCAACAGCTCAAGCGCCGACGGCAAAATCCTGCTTGAAAAGCTTGTAGCAAGGCTTATGCTTATTCGCACGGAGGAAAAACATTGATAAAAATTAAAGAGGCTGTAATAGTTGAGGGAAAATATGACAAAATAAAGCTTAGCGGCTTGATTGACGCACCGATAATCGAAACAAACGGCTTTCGCATTTTCAAGGATCGCGAAAAGGCGGCGCTGCTCAAGACACTCGCACACAGCAGAGGAATTATTATTCTTACCGACAGCGACTCGGCAGGCTTTGTTATACGCAGCCACATCAAGGGAATTGTCGGCGGCGGCAGAATATTAAACGCGTATGTCCCCGAAATACTCGGCAAGGAAAAGCGCAAAAGTCAACCGTCAAAGGAAAACCTGCTCGGCGTTGAGGGGCTTGCTGATGAATATATATTAAATGCGCTCAAAAGCTGCGGTGCTACCTTTATTGACAATCCAAGCGGAGAAGTAAGACAGCAAATCACCAAAACCGACCTTTACAACGCCGGTCTTTCGGGCAGGGAAAACAGTGCACAGCTGCGGCAAAAGCTGCTTGAAAGGCTTAATCTGCCAAAATACATCACGGCAAAGGCACTGCCTGAGATTTTAAACTGCCTCATAACAGCCGAAGAATTTGAGCAAATTGTTAATTCTTTGTGAATTATGACTATAATATTTATTGACATTATCTTGATTTAGTGATATAATTTTAAAAGCTTAATAATAATTACTATTTTAAAGGAGTGTTTATTTATGGAACTTAAAGGTTCAAAAACAGAGGCTAATCTGATGACCGCTTTCTCGGGCGAATCACAGGCAAGAAACAAGTACACCTACTTTGCATCAGTTGCAAAAAAGGAAGGCTATGTTCAGATTTCACAGCTATTTGAGGAAACAGCCAACAACGAAAAGGAACACGCAAAAATCTGGTTCAAGCTTTTAAACGGTATCGGCTCAACACCCGAAAACCTTGAGGCAGCCGCACAGGGCGAAAACTACGAGTGGACAGATATGTATAAGACCTTTGCTGAAGAGGCTCGTGCAGAAGGCTTTGACCATATCGCATATCTTTTTGAAAGCGTAGGCAAGATTGAAAAGGAGCACGAGGAACGCTACCGCGCACTTCTTGCAAATGTTCAGAAGGGCGAGGTTTTCAAGAAGGGCAGCATCGTTGTATGGGAATGCAGCAACTGCGGTCATGTTGTAATCGGCGAACAGGCTCCGCAGATGTGCCCTGTATGCGCTCATCCTCAGGCATTTTTCAAAATTAAAGCAACTAATTATTAATAAATATATTCTCAATAAAAAGAGCTGTGACAAACGGTCGCTACCGCATTGTCACAGCTCCTTTTATATTTTCGGGGATTTACATACCTTCGTCCCAGCTGTCACCCCAGTCGTCATCATCCTCGTTCTCCCAATCATCATCGTAAGTACCGTAATGTCCGCTGCCCTGCAATGCGAGCATATCATCATAAAAAAGCATCTCAGCTGTTTGCACTCCTCCTCTTGGCTTTGCATCACCGATATAATCAAACACTCTTTCCATAATATAATCCTCCCTGACATTCAAGCGCACTCACTGTGCGTGTTTTTCTTGTTATCAGTATTATATTATGCTCTGATAAAGCTTAATCCGGATTTTGCGTAAAATTTGCGTCAAATTTCACCCTGAATACAAAACGCGGCAACGGCTCAAAACACCTGTTGCTGCATTTGTTTTTTATTTTTGTTTATGACAACAGCCTGCCGACGGGCAGTTCTGACAGCCGCAGCCGCAGCCTGACTTACCCTTTTTTCTGTCCTTTATAAGCTTTAAAACAATAAGCGCAAGAACTGCAATCACCACCAAGCCAATGATAATAGTACCGAGATTATCGACCAAAAAGCTAAGCATCAAAATCGCCTCCTAAGTTGCCGTTATCACATTAAGCCTTGATTTTAGTCCTGAGTCTGTCACACTTCTTATACGGTCTTACAAGCAGGAATACAATCACCGCAAGCAGAATTACAGCTGCGATTATTCCCGCAACATTTACGCTGCCTAAGAAGATTGAGCCGATGTTATTTACAATCAGAGCAATAACATAAGCGAATACGCACTGATAACCGATAGCGAAGAAGGTCCACTTTGCACTGTTCATCTCTCTCTTGATTGCGCCCATAGTGGCAAAGCACGGTGCGCAGAGAAGGTTGAAGATAAGGAACGATAAGCCTGTAACAGCGGTGAATGAAACAGCAATACTGCTGTATACTGTACCTGTGCCGCCGTAAAGGATACCCATTGTGCCGACGATGTTTTCCTTAGCAACAAGACCTGTGATAGACGCAACCGCAGCCTGCCAGTTACCCCAGCCGAGCGGTGCGAAAATCCACGAAATCGCTTTGCCGATAGCGGCAAGTATACTGCAATCAATCTGATCCTCGGAAAGCATTTGGAATGAACCGTTTACGAAGCCGAAATATGTTGTGAACCAAATGAAGATTGTTGAGAGAAGAATGATAGTTCCTGCTTTTTTAATGAACGACCAGCCACGCTCCCACATTGAGCGCAACACGCCGCCGACAGTCGGCAAATGATAAGCAGGAAGCTCCATAACAAAAGGAGCAGGGTCGCCTGCAAACGCCCTTGTTTTCTTAAGAATTATACCCGAAATAATAACTGCTGCAACTCCGATGAAGTAAGCGGCAGGTGCAACCCACCAAGCTCCGCCGAACAGAGCGCCTGCAATCATTGCTATAAACGGCAGCTTAGCTCCGCACGGAATAAATGTTGTTGTCATAATTGTCATTCTGCGGTCACGCTCATTCTCGATTGTACGGGAAGCCATAATCCCCGGAACGCCGCAGCCTGAGCCGATAAGCATTGGGATAAAGGATTTACCCGAAAGTCCGAATTTGCGGAACACTCGGTCAAGAACAAACGCAACACGAGCCATATATCCGCAGCTTTCAAGGAAAGCAAGGAAAATGAAGAGAACGAGCATCTGAGGAACAAAGCCGAGCACAGCACCGACACCTGAAACAATACCGTCAAGTATAAGTCCCTGAAGCCAATCGGCACAGCCGACAGCGTTAAGACCGTCCTCGATGAGCACTGGAACACCCGGAATATAAACGCCGTAGCTTGCAGGGTCAGGCTCTTCACAGTCGAAAGACTTATAAACCGCAACAGCATCAAGAAGCTCTGCTCCGTTAACCGTAAGCTCCTCGTCAGCCATTGTTTCCTCGTCTACAACAGTGTATGTAACCTCATCTGTGCTTTTGAATTTTGCCGCAAAGCTGTCAAGCTCTGCCTTAGCAACAGCAGGGTCAAAACCCTCGGATTCGGTGTCAATAGCAGCAGCCGCCAGCTCAGAGTCAACACCAAAGCTTTCAGCGTTATCAATGAACGCATTTATTATGTCACTTGCTCCGCCAAACTCCTCAGCAACCTCCTCATACTCCGCCTGACCTATTCCAAGCAAATGCCAGCCGTCGCCAAACACACCGTCATTTGCCCAGTCGGTGGCTATTGTTCCGACGGTAGAAACTGAAACAAAGTAAACGATAAACATTATTACCGCAAAAATAGGCAGTGCCGCAAAGCGGTTTGTAACAACCTTGTCGATTTTATCGGAGGTTGACAGCTTGCCTGCACTTTTCTTTTTATAGCAGCCTTTAATTATTGACGCTATATAAATATAACGCTCATTTGTTATAATGCTCTCTGCGTCGTCGTCAAGCTCATTCTCAGCCGCCTTGATGTCCTTTTCAATATGTGCAAGGGTTTCTGCGCTTAAATTGAGCTGTTCAAGCACCTTATCGTCACGCTCGAAAATTTTGATTGCATACCAGCGCTGCTGCTCCTCGGGCAGGTTATGAACAGTTACCTCTTCAATATGTGCGAGAGCGTGTTCAACCGTTCCGCAGAAGCTGTGCTGAGGAATAGTCCTTTCACCTTTTGCAGCGTCAACAGCCGCCTGTGCCGCCGCCTCAATTCCGTCGCCCTTAAGCGCAGAGATTTCAACAACCTTGCAGCCGAGCTGATTTGACAGCTCCTTTGTGTTTATCTTGTCACCGTTTTTCCTTATAATATCTACCATATTGATAGCTACTACAACAGGTATGCCAATCTCTGTAAGCTGGGTTGTAAGATAAAGGTTACGCTCAAGGTTTGTACCGTCGATAATATTGAGTATCGCGTCAGGTCTTTCGTTTATGAGGTAGTTTCTTGCGACAACCTCCTCAAGAGTGTAAGGCGAAAGCGAGTAAATACCAGGCAGGTCGGTTACAACAATACCGTCGTGCTTTTTAAGCTTTCCCTCCTTCTTCTCAACAGTAACGCCAGGCCAGTTTCCGACAAACTGATTTGAGCCTGTCAGCGCATTAAAGAGAGTAGTTTTGCCGCAGTTAGGGTTGCCTGCAAGTGCAATTTTAATGCTCATTTCACATTTCCTTTCGTAATTAGTTTTGACTAACCCTGATATGGAATCAAGGAATAAGAATCGAAGTATGTCGGCAACGCAGAATTATACTAATTCCTGATAGAAAGTAGATTTATATTTGCGAGGATAATTTTCGCAAGACAAGGACGACAACGCAGTATTGCGTAAATCAGACCGCAAAGATTCTCTACTTTTTATTAGGTATTAGTATTATTCAACCTCAACCATTTCCGCGTCAGCCTTGCGCAGTGAAAGCTCATAGCCCCTCACCGTTACCTCAATCGGGTCGCCAAGCGGAGCTACCTTACGGACATAAACCTCAACACCTCTGGTAATGCCCATATCCATTATTCGGCGTTTAACAGCTCCCTCACCATGAAGCTTCACAACCTTTAGGGTCTCCCCTACCTTAGCCTGTCTCAGCGTTTTCATCAAGATTCCTCCTTTAGTTCAGACCATAATTTTTCCTGCCATTTCCCTGCTGATTGCAACACGCGTTTCCTTTATGTTCACAATCAGATTTCCGGCTAAAGACGATACAATTTCAACCCCTGCACCGGATACAAAGCCCAGATCGTTTAAGTGTTGCTTAAGTTCGGGCTTACCGCTGACTTTTTTAATAATGTTCTTTTCGCCGATTTCAGCGAATGTCAAGGGCATCATATTCACCACTCTTTTCGTGATAATTTCACAGGCTTAACAGATAAAAGCCTGAGCAGATTGGTAAGGAACGGTTTTCCGTTCCTGCACGGTATAATAAAGAATCTGAGTAAGTTTAAACTAACTCTTATTCTAAAATAATAGTTAGCACCCACTAACCGATAATATGTTAGCACTAACTAACCGTTTTGTCAATCTATTTCTTTTATTTTTGGGTTTGTTCCAAAATACATTGAAAACAAATGGCTAATTATGTTATAATAATACAAATTATTATCCGGGCGGTGAAGTTTTGAAAATACAGGAATCTGCCGAAAATTATCTTGAAACAATTTTGATGATTCAAAAGAATAAGGGCACCGTAAGGTCGATTGACATAGTAAACACCCTTGATTTCAGCAAGCCGAGCGTCAGCGTGGCTATGAAGAATCTGCGCGAAAACGGCTATATTTTAATGGACAATGACGGCTATATCACGCTTTTACCTCCGGGACTTCAAATAGCCGAAAAAATGTTTGAGCGCCACCAGCTTATCTCAAAGTGGCTTATCTCTCTCGGTGTTGACGAAAATGTTGCAGTTCAGGACGCCTGCCGCATGGAGCATGTTATCAGCGATGAAACCTTTGAGGCGATGAAGAAGGTTATGGTGAATATGTAACAGCTAATTGATTTTTAGGAGGGCTGAATATGATAACCGAATATAAAATTATCATAGCAAAGGTTGTTGCGGTACTTCTCACGGCTGTTCAATTAGCTATTATCATCGGTACAGTCGGTTCTGGTGTAATATCGCTTTTTCTGATTCTCGCTTTGTTTTTTACCGGTCAGTTATCAGCCTTTCTGATTTTCAAAGACGATTGTATGACCGAAAGACATAGAGAAAAAATCAAAAGGGAAAACAGCCCTAAGGTTAACCGCAGATGCAAAATGATAAGATTGTACTTGCGCATAACATCAATTATTGAAGCTATATGCGGACCGTTTTTCCTTATTTTGTGGGGTATTGATTGGCTGAAAAATATATAACGCTTAACTTTGGAGAATACAAATAATGGAAAAGATTGCTAAATTACATATTGCCCAGTTTCTTGCTTTGTTTGTTACATTTATTGAAGCTGCCGCAATCTCTTTTTTCGGTGCGCCGAAAATTGACAGTGTATTTTTTGTGTTAACCTTACTTTTTACAAATCTGTTTATTGCAAAAATTCTATTTAAAGACGAGTGCTTTATAGAACTGTATTTAGACAAGGAAAGTGACAGCTACTACGGAAAATCCCGTTCAACCTATGCGTTTCTTTATCCTGTTTACAAGGTTTATATTCGCTTTGCATTGTTTGTAGACGCATTTTGCGCGCCCTTGTTTTTCGTATTATGGATAATATATGAAGTATAAACTATGATTTCCTAAATTCACTCGAAAAAATTAAGAAAGCCTTTTCGATGCAACTAAGACATCGGAAAGGCTTTTTGATTGTAAAATATATGCTATAGCTTAAAGCGGAAGCTTCTGTTTAACCTTATCGCGCGCACAAACCCCCTGCCGATATTCGGCAGGGGATTGCTTGTATAATATTAAACTTGCAAAACTTAAATTACTTAAGCTTCCAGAGCTCCTCAGCATACTGGAGGATTGTTCTGTCTGATGAGAACTTACCTGCGTTTGCTGTGTTGATAAGGCACTTTCTGCCGAATGCGAGTCTGTCGCTGTAGTCGTTGTTGCACTTAATCTTAGCATCAACATAGGACGGAAGATCCTGAAGGATATAGTAGTGGTCAGCATGATGCCAGCTTGCACCCTTGATGAGTGAGGTGTGAAGCTCTGCAAAGCTGCCCTCGCCCTGAGCACCGCCGTCGTCGAATGTGCCGTCGATAAGAGTATCGATAACCTTCTTGATTTCCGGGTTGGTGTTGTAAATCTTCTCAGGATCATAACCCTCAGCAGCAAGCTTGTTGATTTCCTCAACTCTTGCACCGAAGATATACTCGTTCTCCTCGCCTGCCTCGTGTGCAATTTCAACATTAGCACCGTCGAATGTGCCGAGTGTAACTGCACCGTTGAGCATAAACTTCATATTACCTGTACCGGAAGCCTCTGTACCTGCTGTTGAAATCTGCTCTGAAACATCGGCAGCAACAACAATCTTCTCAGCATAAGATACATTGTAGTTGGAAACGAATACAACCTTGAGCTTATCGTTTACATCCGGGTCGTTGTTTACGAGCTTTGCAATCTCGTTGATATACTTGATGATAGCCTTTGCTCTTGCATAGCCCGGAGCAGCCTTTGCACCGAAGATGAACGCTGTCGGGTTCCAGTTCTTAAGCTCGCCGTTCTTTAACTTGAAGTAAATGTCAACGATTGAGAAAGCGTTGAGGAGCTGTCTCTTATACTCGTGAAGTCTCTTAACCTGAATGTCGAAGATGAAGCTCGGGTCAAGCTTAGCGCCGTCGTGCTTCTCGATATAAGCAGCAAGCTGAGCCTTCTTCTTAGCCTTGATTTCGTTGAATTCCTTAACAGTATTGTCATCAATAGTAGCCTCAAGCTTCTTAAGCTGAGAAAGATCTCTGAGCCAGCCGTCGCCTACTCTGTCTGTGATGAACTTTGAAAGCTCCGGGTTGCAAAGACCAAGCCAACGGCGCTGTGTGATACCGTTTGTCTTGTTCTGGAAACGCTCCGGATAGATTGCATACCAATCGTTCAATACATCGTTCTTAAGGATTTCTGTGTGGATATAAGCAACGCCGTTTGTATAGCTTGAAGCGTAGATAGCAAGTCTTGCCATATGAACAACGCCGTTGTCGATAATTCTCATACCGTCGAGCTTTGTCGGAACATTCTCAGGCTTCTTTTCTTCCTTAGCCTCTTCCTCAGCGTCGTCAGCATCTTCAACAACTGTCTGCTCTGCAACAGGAACATTAAGTCCCTTCTCTGTAAGATCGGCAACAAGTCTTGCGTCAATCTTCTCGATGATAGCGTAAATCTCAGGGATAACGCTCTTCATAAGGTCGATGCTCCACTTCTCAAGAGCCTCAGCCATAACTGTGTGGTTTGTATAAGCAAATGTCTTCTGAGCAATCTCGAATGCCTCTTCAAAGCTTAAACCGTCGTTCTGAAGAAGTCTGATAAGCTCAGGAATAGCGCATACCGGGTGAGTATCGTTGAGCTGTACAGCGCAGTGAGCAGCAAAGTTGCTGTAATCATTGCCGTACTTAGCCTTGTATCTCTTGATAATATCCTGCAATGAAGCACTGCAGAAGAAGTACTGCTGCTTTAAGCGCAGAACCTTGCCTTCATAGCTGTTGTCGTTAGGATAAAGAACCTTAGAGATATTCTCGGCAGAGTTCTTGCTCTTAACTGCTGCGTCATAGTTGCAGTTATTGAACTGAAGGAAGTCGAACTCCTCCACAGCCTCAGCCTGCCACAGGCGAAGAGTGTTGATGTTTTCTGTACCGTAACCGATAACAGCCATATCATAAGGAACAGCCTTAACTGTTTCATCAGAGAACTTAACAAGCACTGTGTCGCTCTCAACTCTAACGCTCCACGGATCGCCGAAGCGCTGCCAATCGTCAGCAACCTCAACCTGATAGCCGTTCTCTATAAGCTGCTTGAAAAGACCGTACTTATAGCGAATGCCATAGCCGTCAAGAGGTACATCCTGAGTTGCGGCACTGTCAAGGAAGCAAGCTGCCAGACGGCCAAGACCGCCGTTACCGAGCGCTGCATCGTCAATGTCCTCAAACACATTGATGTCAATATCTTTTTCTGCGAGAATCTGCTTTACATCCTCAAGAATATCAAGGCAGTAAAGGTTGTTGTACATCATTCTGCCCATCAAAAATTCAGCAGAGAAGTAGTACGCTCTTCTGTGGTTTGCATGGTTCTCCTTGCTCTTGTTCCAACGGTCTGCAATTTCACCCATTACAGCCTTGCCCAAAGCGGTGTGAAGCTCTGCCGGGGTTAAATCCTCAACATTTTTACAATACTCGCTTTTTGCATTCTCAACAAGAGCATCCATGATTTTGTTCTGGTTCATCGGTAAATCTTCCTCCAGTCTTCCATATGTCTTCGCTAATTTTCTTAATTTATATGCCAACTCCTTGTCAGCAGCCGTCGGCTTCAAACGCCATGCCCAGTTGCCTCCCAAGGTTGATGGTATATTCATTCTCGCCTCGGTTCCAAGACCGAGAATATCCTGCATCTGAATAATTGCATAGTCGCTCACACTTGCATATGCTGTTCTGATGATTCCCCAGTTAAACGGCTCATCCTCAGGCATATTGCAGTATTTTCTTGCGAACGCAACATCCTCTTCCTTAGCTGTTGCCTCCCAGCCCATAATGGTGTCGTTATCGTGTGTGCCTGAGTAAACAACACTGTTGCTTGTATAGTTATGCGGCAGATAGTTATTTTCCTCGTCGCTGTCAAATGCAAACTCAAGAACCTTCATTCCCGGATAGCCCGAGTCAGCAAGGAGCTTCTCAACGCTCGGTGTGAGCAGTCCCAAATCCTCGGCAACAATCGGAACATCGCCGAGCTTTTTCTTCATTGTTTCAAAGAACTTAATACCGGGGCCCTCAAGCCACTCACCGTTTATAGCGTTTTCGGCAGGATAGGGAATTGCGTAGTAGGAATCAAAGCCTCTGAAGTGGTCGATTCTTGTGATGTCAAACATCTTTGACACGCCTGCAATTCTCTTCATCCACCAGTCATACTTTGTTTTCTTAAGGTAGTTCCAATCATAAATCGGGTTGCCCCAAAGCTGACCTGTAGCCGAGAAATAATCGGGCGGACAGCCTGCAACGCAAACAGGGTTCAAATCCTTATCAAGCCAGAACACCTCAGGGTTAGCCCATGTGTCTGCGCTGTCCATTGCAACATAAATCGGAATATCGCCCATAATGAGTACATCCTTGGCGTTAACATACTCTTTAAATGCGTTCCACTGCTTGAAGAAAAGATATTGAATAAACTTCCAGTATCTTATATCATCGCTGAGTTTTTTGGTGTACTCAGCAACCGCCTTTGACTTTCTCATTTTGATATCTTCATCCGGCCACTCTGTCCAGGACTTCATACCAAAGCTCTTTTTAACAGCCATATAAAGCGCGTAGTCATCAATCCACGCTTTATTGTCCTGCATAAACTGCTCAAATTCCTCGAAGTCACCCTGCTTCTGGAAGTTCTCGTAAGCAATGTAGAGAACATCGAAACGAGCATTGTAGATTTTTTCGTAGTCAACCTCTTCCCGGTTGTTGCCCCAGTCACGGCACTTTACATCGTCCTGCGATAAAAGTCCGTCCTCAATGAGCATGTCCAGATCAATCATATACGGATTGCCCGCATAAATTGAAAAGGACTGGTAGGGGGAGTCGCCATAGCTGGTAGGACCAAGCGGAAGCAGCTGCCAAATTTTTTGTCCGGCTGTTTGCAGGAAATCCGCAAACCTGTACGCTTCCTTGCCGAGGGTTCCGATTCCGTATGGGGACGGTAGAGAGGTTATGGGCAAAAGGATGCCCGCACATCTTGCCATAATGTCAACTCCTGTCATATTTAATTTTAATTCTAATATCGCGGTTCGGGTGTTCCGCCCGAAATATCATTTTAATTAAAAGTAGTTTTTATTCCGTATTTCGGGATAAAAACACATAAAACTGAACGAAGAAAAATTATACAGTCAAAATTCCCCATTCAATAAATAAGTGTAACATATATTTACGACGAATGCAACATCTTTGTTGTAATATCGGCGTTATCGTCGTTAAATTACACAACCACACAGAAATTATTTGTTTAAATTGCTTTTATAAGCCATCAAAATCGCGGCTGCTGCCGATAAATTGCGAACCTCGTCTCTTGTTATGGTAACATCCCACAGCTCAAGCCTGACGCACCCGCAGCCGCGCTTATCGGCATAGCCGATATACACCAAGCCAACGGGTTTTTGGTCGCTTCCGCCGCCCGGACCTGCAATTCCTGTTGTTGAAAGACCTATATCAGCTCCCGACAGTGCGCGAACACCCAGTGCCATCTGCATTGCCGTTTCGGGCGATACCGCCCCGTGCTGCTCAAGCATCTCGTGGTCTACGCCGAGCACGCCCTCCTTAATATCATTTGAATAAGAGCATATGCCGCAGTGAAAAACCTCGCTTGCACCGGAAATATCGGTAATAAGCTTTGAGATAAGCCCTCCCGTACAGCTTTCCGCCGTAGCGATAGTCCTGTGCTTTTGTGCTAAAAGCTCAACAAGCGCACGCGACGGAGTGTGGCGATTGACCCTGAAAAGCCGCAGCTGAGAATAAAGCTGTCTGCCGGTTAATGTTTCCATAATGTACCTCCTTTTATGCACAGCTTTACTGCTGTAAAGCTGTGCTAATGAATAATGAATATAGAATAATGAAAAATGAATAATTATGGTTGTCGCAGCTTCGCTGCTCCGTGCGGCTTCGCCGCAAAGTTAATTTTGTTTTCTTACAATACCGTACTCGTCATCAAAGCGGTAATAGTGGCAGTCGTCAAATGTGCCCTGCATAAACTTCACCATTTCGTCCTCGTCAAGATTTACCTCGCACACATAATATCCCAATTCGTCATCATAGATATAATGCACGCAGGTGTCGCAGTTTGAATGACCTCTCATTTGCTGCCTCCCTTGATTTTATCCCAATACGCCTTAAACGCCTGTTCGTTTTTATTGTCGCCGTATTCGTAATAAACCCTGTCCTTTATATTATCGGGCAAGTATTGCTGATATACCCAGTGGTTAGGGTAATCGTGCGGATACTCGTAAAACTGCCCCTTATGCTGATTGTCCTCGCCGTCAAAGTGCTTGTTCTGAAGCTGCCTTGGAATCTGACCGTACTTGCCCTGCTGCAAATCCTGCATAGCCAAATTAATCGCATTGTATGCGCTGTTACCTTTCGGTGCATTGCACACAAGGATTACAGCGTCGGCAAGCGGAATTCTCGCCTCGGGCAGACCTACCGCCTGTGCTATATCAACGCAGGATTTTACAATCGGAATAATCTGCGGATACGCAAGCCCCACATCCTCACAGGCGCAGACCATAAGCCTGCGGCAGGCTGACGGTAAATCCCCTGCTTCAAGCAGCCTTGCAAGATAGTGTATAGCGGCGTTTGCATCTGAGCCGCGCATCGACTTCTGATAAGCCGACACAATGTCGTAATGCTCGTCGCCGTCTTTATCATAGCGCACAGCGCTTTTCTGCGTAAGCTCACGGGCAAGCTCATTAGTGACAACGCGCTTGTCGTTTTCACTGTCGGCGGCAAGCACACAAAGCTCCACCGCGTTGAGCGCCTTTCTCACATCTCCGCCGCAGGCTGTTGCTATATATGAAACGGTATCGTCCTCAACCTCAATCTCGTCGCCTGTTTCGTTTTCAAGATAATCAAACGCACGCCATATTGCCCATTCAACACTGTGCGAGCCGACTGTTTTGAATTCAAATACGGTGCAACGGCTGAGTATGGCATTATAAACATAAAAATATGGATTTTCAGTTGTAGATGCGATGAGCGTTATCCTGCCGTCCTCAAGAAACTCCAGCAGAGTCTGCTGCTGCTTTTTGTTGAAATACTGAATCTCGTCAAGATAAAGCAAAACGCCGTTCATTCCGCCGAAGGTGTTAAGCTCCGACACTATCGCCTTTATGTCGGCGGTTGACGCTGTTGTGCCGTTGAGCTTGCGCAGATTGCGGTTCGTCTTTTTCGCAATGATTGAGGCTACCGTACTCTTCCCCACACCCGACGGACCGTAAAAAATCATATTCGGAATTTCGCCGCTGTCAATAATTTTTCTCAGAGCCTTGCCCCTTGCAAGCAAATGCTCCTGCCCGACAACATCGTCAAGCGACTGCGGTCTTATTCTGTCGGCAAGCGGTGAGCTGTTCATTTTTACACCTCCGATTTTTCAGAATTAAAGCCCGACTGAAACATACAGGCTATTGCTCTTTTTTTACTGTTCTGTTAAAATTATAGCATAATTTAACTTATAATAAAAGTATAGCACAAATTTCGGAGGAAGTATAGAAATGGCGTGGTTTTTTTCTGATATTGAGCCTGAAAATTTTTTCACCTTTGAGGGTGAACAGGCAAAGCACATAGCCTGCTCATTAAGAATGAAAATCGGCGAGGAGCTGACCATATGCTGCGGAGAATATATATATCCCTGCACAATAGAACACATTGACAAAACAAGTGTAACCGTTAAGGTAAACGGCAAGCAGCCTTGCGAAAATGAACCGCACACAGCGGTAACTCTTTTTCAGGCGATACCCAAGGGCGACAAAATGGACTATATCGTTCAAAAGTCGGTTGAGCTTGGCGTGACAAGGATTGTACCCTTTATAAGCTCACGGTGCATATCGCGCCCCGACGAAAAATCGCTTGTCAAAAAAACTGCACGCTGGCAGAAAATTGCTTTGCAGGCGGCACAGCAGTCGCGAAGAGGAATAATCCCGACTGTCGAAACTGCCGTAAGCCTTGAAGCCGCTGCCGAGAAAGCCTCAAAGCTTGAAAAAGCAATAGTATTTTACGAGTGCGGCGGCGAAAGTCCTTCAAGTGTAATAAAACCCGACACTAAAGAGATAGGAATGTTTATCGGCAGCGAGGGAGGCTTTGCGCCTGAGGAAATCGAGCTGCTAAAATCAAAGGGTGCAGGCGTTGCAACTCTCGGCAAGAGAATACTGCGCGCCGAAACTGCGCCGATAGCCGCTTTGTCGGTGATAATGTTTATAACGGGAAACTTAGGATAAGGAGAATACATATGACAGGAATAATATGCGCTCTTCGTGTTGAGGTCGAGGGGCTTATTAACAAAATGGAAAATTCAAAGGAAACGCAAAAGGCCGGAATGACCTTTTACAGCGGCACAGCCTTCGGCAAGGAGGTTGTTGCGGTTGAGTGCGGTATCGGCAAGGTAAACGCCGCAATGTGCACTCAGGTTATGATTGACCTTTTTTCGCCAGATGAGATAATCAACTCTGGCATTGCAGGAGCATTGAGCAACGAAACGCAAATCGGCGATGTTGTAATCTGCCGTGATGTTGTTCAGCACGATATGGATGGTACAGAGCTTGGCGACCCTCTCGGACTTATCCAGTTCAACGACTGCAAGGTGCTTGAAATCGCCGCTGACGATGGTATTATCAGCCGACTTGAAAAAGCGTGCAAAAGCGTTGAAAACACTAAATATGAAATCGGCAGAATAGCAACAGGCGATGTGTTTGTATCAC
The DNA here is from genome assembly GCA_051880615.1 of Acutalibacteraceae bacterium. Taxonomy (GTDB): domain Bacteria; phylum Bacillota; class Clostridia; order Oscillospirales; family Acutalibacteraceae; genus UBA7067. The sequence continues at coordinate 308,068 of JBJEOH010000034.1, read as the reverse complement.
AAAAGGAACGCCGCAGAAAAATAAATTCAATCTTCGGAGCAATCGCCTGTGAAATGGAGGGCGGAGCTATTGCTCAGGTGTGCTTCAGGAACAAAGTGCCGTTCGGCATAACGCGCGCCATATCCGACAGTATGAACGAAAACGAGGCGGTTGATTTCTTCAAATTCCGCAATACAGCAGCAGAACAGTCGATAAAAATTCTATGCAGATACTTGGGTGATTAAAATGAAAATACTTACCTGCGAACAGATGAGAAGGCTTGAACAGGCGGCGGTTGACGGCGGTATCGGCTATTACGAGCTTATGAAAAACGCAGGAACCGCAGCAGCAAAGGCTTTTGTCGAGCAATATAATATAAAAAGCAGTGACCGCGCAGTGTCGGTATGCGGCAAGGGCAACAACGGCGGCGACGGAATTGTGGCGGCGCTGTACTTAAACAGCATCGGAATAAGAACCGACATTATCCTTGTTGACGGTGAGATTAAAACAGCAGAAGCCGCAAGAGCAATGAGCGAGGCTTCAAGGGCGAATATCCCCATATGGCGCATATGGGAGGAAACGGAAAAGAGCATTGAAAAGATAAAAAATGCTGACTATATAATAGACGCAATCTATGGCATAGGCTTCAAGGGCGGACTGCGTGAAAATATTCTGCCTGTGGTTGAGCTTATCAACAGAAGCCGCGGAAAGGTTATGGCTATGGATCTTCCCAGCGGTGCCGAGTGTGACAGCGGTCAGGTGAGTAACCTGTGTGTAAACGCTGATTTAACAGTAAGCTTCACAACGCTCAAGCCTGTTCATGTACTTTATCCGTCAATGGATTTCTGCGGCACAACAGGCGTTATGAGCGTTGGTATTTCCGGCAGGCTTATTGAACGCTCATCCTACTGGCTTGAAACAACCTCCCGTGCAAACGCAAGAGCAGTTCTTAAAAAGCGCAAAACCTCATCAAACAAAGGCACCTTTGGCACACTGCTTGCTGTCTGCGGCAGCTACGGTATGGCAGGAGCCGCCCTTCTTGCGGTAAAAGGAGCGTACACCTGTGGGGTCGGTTTGGTCAAGGCTGCCGTCACAAAAACGGTATATTCACTTAATGCTCCCGTTTTTCCCGAGTCGGTGTATCTTCCGCTTGCAGAAAACGAAAACGGCAGAATTTCTGCCGACAATATAAAGCTGATAATTCAGCAGGCAAATATGTCAAAGGCAGTGCTGGTCGGTTGTGGTCTTGGCGTTGACGATGACACAAAAAGGCTTGTCCGCGAGCTTATACTGCGCTGTGAAGTGCCGCTTGTGCTTGACGCAGACGCGCTTAACATAGTCGCCGAATCGCCCGAAATACTCCGGCACGCTCAGTGCGATGTTATCATCACGCCGCACCCCGGCGAAATGGCACGACTGTGCAAAATACCGGTGCAGCAGGTACAGCTCAACCGCAAGGGCTGCGCCCAGTTCTTTGCAGAGAAATACAATGTTATAACGGTACTCAAGGGAGCTTATACAATAATAGCCTCGCCGAGCGGCAGATGCCTTGTCAACACTACAGGCAACCCCGGTATGGCAAGAGGCGGCAGCGGAGATGTGCTTGCCGGTATGATTTCGGGGCTTCTCGCTCAGGGCGGCAAAGCCTTTGACTGCGCATGTGCAGGCGTGTATATTCACGGCGGAGCAGGAGATTTGTGCCGCGACAGTCTCGGCGAATACTCAATGCTTGCAAGCGACATCATCGCCGCTGTGCCTGAATTTTTGCAGAATATTATGTAGCAAAATAAACTCATCCCCATAAGATAATAGTAAAAGCGTAAGGAGGCTATTATTTTATGTCTGATGAAAAAATCGGCGCAAGCATTGACCTGTCCAACATAAAAGAGGCTGTGTGCATTGACGCATACAGAGTTTACGACAGTTGCTCCGACAAGGACTGCCTGAGCGACTTAAGGGTGTATTTCTGCCCGGAGGCACAGGAGCTTATCGACTGCGCCACAAATGTAAGACTTAAAGATGTTGATGTAATCAATGTTATGATTGATTTAGAGGCGGTGCCTTTTCACCGGGGATTTTTCTCGGTCGATATGACCTACTTCTTTGAGGTAGAGCTTGAGGTTTACGCCGCACCAAAATCAATCGCAACGGTTGTAAAGGGACTGAGCATTTTCAACAAGAAGGTTATACTTTTCGGCAGCGAGGGCAATGTCAGGGTGTTCAGCTCTGATTATGTCAGAAACGATGACGACGACCAGCATCCGCCGAAAAGAAATCTCCCAAAGGCTACCGTGCAGGTTGCAAAGCCGATAGCACTGTCGGCGAAAATCGTGAAAAAATGCGGCGAGTGTCCTCCGTGCTGCCCGATACCAAGGCATATCTGCTGCCGTTTCGGCTCCGAGATGCCGAGCTGTAAGGGTGACCGCGATGTACTCGTGACAATCGGAATATTCACTATAGTAAGGATAGAGAGAAATGTGCAGCTGCTTGTTCCGTCATACGATTTCTGTGTGCCTGAAAAAGAGTGCGTGACTACCTCAGACAATCCGTGCGAGATGTTCAACCGCCTTGAATTCCCGACCGATGAATTTTTCCCGCCGAGAGTAACCGATACTGACGATGATGACGGTTGCTGCTGCCGACAGTAGCAACAAATCAGAGTTCATATTAATGCGTCAATGTGAAAACGAAATTCTGCCTCCCCTATGGGAGGCAATTTTTTGCTACATTTTTCCTTTTTCGCAATAAGGTTGTAATTACGAAGAAAAAGTTGTATAATTCTGTCGTTAGCATTATCAAATCAGGAAAGGCTGTGAAACAAATGAAATGCATTAACTGCGGCAGAACCGTTGACGAAAACGCAAAATTTTGTCCGCACTGCGGTGACAATCTTCAGTCGCACAATGACGATACCGAGATTTTCAGCGACAGCGCAGAAAAAAGGATTGACGAGGAATGCCGTCAGATTGAATATGAAAACAACAGAGCAAACGCTCCTGCTGACTTCCCCTCTGACGATTATTACAGCGACCGATACTCTTCCCCTATTTACGGCGAGCAATCCAATCAGCCGCCGCAAGGCTATAACGGCGGATATGCACCCTATGCTCCTGCCGATATCGATGAATACGGCAACGAAAAGCCTAAAAAGCACAAAAAAGCTCTCGCTGCAATAATAATAGTAGGTGCAATCCTGATAACAGCTTTCGTTGTCTTTGCGGCAATAATACTGGGCAAAAGCTGCTCGGGCAGCTCGCAGTCATTGCCAACAGGCGCAACCTCAGCCGACCCGACAGCTCCCTCAACAGCAACAAAGCTTATGGTTGAGCTGCCCGATGTTCTGGGGCAAACACAGCAGGACGCCACAGACGAACTTGAACAGCTCGGCTTTAATGTTAGCATAATCAAGCAGAACAGCGACTTGGTTCAAAGCGGATATATAATCACCCAAAGTCCGCGAGCAGGCGACAAATACGATGCAGGCACAACAGTGACGCTTTCTGTTTCTATCGGACCGGAAATCACTGAGCCGGAAACTGAGACGGAAACGGAAACCGAAACTCAGACCGAGCCTACACAACCCGAAAAGACAATCAGCACATATATAATCCCCAACAGCGACACACGCTATCTGGACTACTCCGACCTTGAGGGTATTTCTGGTGAACAGCTTGTACTTGCAAGAAACGAAATATATGCTCGCCACGGAAGACTGTTTGACACGCCGGAAATACAAAGCTACTTTGACAAATGCACATGGTACAACGGCACAGTAAAACCCGGTGATTTTGACGAAAGCATCCTAAATACATATGAAAGAGCAAATATCGACTTCATTCTTCAAAAGGAATACAGTGAGAGATGACTGTTAAAGAGAGTGGAGAGTGAAGAGTGGAGAGTGGAGATATTCGCAACGGGTTTTGTGTGTTCGTAGGGAACGGTCTTGACCGTTCCGGGTCGCTCTGCTGTTCGTCGGATAGGCTTTAGCCTCCCTTTTAACGGGTTATTCCCCTGACAGGGGAAATGTCGGCAAAGCCGACAAAAGGGTGCAGAACCTTATTATGAGTATTTTTATTTCAAAAAATTGTGTTGCAATAAAACGGATATTGCCATATAATTAGGGATATAAAACATACAGGAAAGGATTGTTTGAAATGTATAAGGATATGGTAGATACAATCGGCTTTCTCGGAGAATACGACAGCGCCGTTGCAGACGCTATGAACGAGGAGCTTAAAAGACAGAGAAGAAATATTGAACTTATCGCCTCTGAAAATATCGTTTCCCCTGCCGTTATGGCGGCTATGGGCAGCGTACTGACAAACAAGTACGCCGAGGGTTATCCCGGCAAGCGTTATTACGGCGGCTGTCAGTGCGTTGATGTTGTTGAGGAAATCGCGCGCAAAAGAGCCTGCGAGCTTTTCGGCGCAGAGCACGCAAATGTACAGCCTCACTCGGGCGCACAGGCAAATATGGCTGTTTACTTTGCTATGCTTGAGCCGGGCGACACGGTTATGGGTATGAACTTAAGCGAAGGCGGTCACCTCACACACGGCTCACCCGTAAACTTAAGCGGCAAATACTACAACTTCGTTGCATACGGTGTTGACCCCGAAACACACAGAATAGATTATGACAAGGTAATGGAGCAGGCACTTGAGTGCAAGCCAAAGCTCATTGTATGCGGTGCAAGCGCATATCCGAGAATTATAGATTTCAAAAAATTCCGCGAAATTGCAGACGCGTGCGGCGCTTATCTTATGGTTGATATGGCGCACATCGCAGGACTTGTTGCGGCAGGCGTTCACCCGAACCCTGCTGAGCATGCTCACTTTGTTACAACAACAACCCACAAGACCTTAAGAGGACCCAGAGGCGGACTTATCCTCTGCAAGGAGGAATTCGCAAAGGCAATCGACAAGGCTATTTTCCCCGGCACACAGGGCGGTCCGCTGATGCACACTATCGCCGCAAAGGCTGTTTGTCTGGGTGAAGCATTAAAGCCTGAGTTTAAGGCTTACGGCGAGCAGATTGTCAAAAACTGCAAGGCACTTGCTGACGGTCTTATCAAGAGAGGTCACAAGCTTGTATCAGGCGGCACTGACAACCATGTATTACTGCTCGACTTAAAGGAAACAGAGCTTACCGGCAAGGAGCTTGAGCATCGTCTTGACGAGGTTTACATCACCGCCAACAAGAACACCGTTCCGAACGAGCCGAGAAGCCCGTTTGTTACAAGCGGCGTGAGAATGGGCACAGCGGCTGTGACTACAAGAGGCTTCAAAGAGGACGATATGGACAAGATTGCCGAATTCATCACAATGGTAACCGAGGACTTTGAGGGCAACGCTGACGCAGTAAGAGCAGGCGTTACCGAGCTTTGCAATAAGTATCCTCTGTATGAGTAATTTCTAAATAATAAAATCAAGGGCGAATCCGCTGTGGATTCGCCCTTTTATTATATATTAAGCTTAAATCAAAATTACAGAACCTTTGACAAAAAGTCCTTGAGTCTTTGGTTTTTCGGGTTGCCGAAGAACTCCTGCGGCGGTCCCTGCTCTAAAATAACACCGTCATCAACGAAAACTACTTCCGTTCCGACCTCTCTTGCAAAGCCCATTTCGTGAGTAACAACAACCATTGTCATTCCGTCTTTTGCAAGATTTTTCATAACCTCAAGCACCTCGCCGACCATCTCGGGGTCAAGAGCACTTGTCGGCTCGTCAAACAGCATTACATCGGGATTCATACAAAGCGCACGGACTATGGCTATTCTCTGCTTCTGTCCGCCCGAAAGCTGTGACGGATATGCGCCTGCTCTGTCGGCAAGTCCTACTCTTTCAAGCAGCTCCATTGCCTGTTTCTCGGCTTCTTCGCGGCTTAAATGCAAAAGCTTCATCGGGGCTAAGGTCATATTCTTGAGCACCGTCATATGCGGAAACAGATTAAACTGCTGGAACACCATACCCATTTTCTGTCTGTGCAGGTTGATGTTCACCTTCGGGTCGGTTATGTCTGTTCCCTCAAAGAGTATCGTTCCTCCTGTCGGCTCTTCAAGCCTGTTAAGACAGCGCAGAAATGTTGATTTGCCCGAACCCGAAGCACCGATTACAACCATAACATCGCCCTTGCGGATTTCGGCGTTAATTCCTTTGAGCACCTGCACATCACCGAAGGATTTTTGCAGATTGTTTACTCTGATAAGCACATCATTAGTGATCACTGTTGCGCAGCCTCCTTTCAAGCTTTTTGAGGAAGAATGTCAGGATAAGAACAATAATGAGGTAAATCACCGCAACCGTAATAAGCGGGAAGAATGCCTCGTATGTACGGGAACGGATGAGATTTCCGACATATGTCAGGTCCTGAAGCGCAACATAGCCTGCAACTGAGGTTTCCTTTACAAGCACGATAAACTCGTTGCCCAGAGCCGGCAGAATGTTCTTGAATGCCTGCGGAATAATAATATGAATCATGGTGCTTTTGTAGTCAAAGCCCAGTGAACGGCTCGCCTCAAACTGACCCTTATCAATCGACATAATACCCGAACGCACAATCTCGGCAACATAAGCCGCAGAGTTCAAACCAAATGCAATTATCGCCGCAATAATTCCCTCTCGCAAGGAAGAAAGAATGACATAGTAAATTATCATAAGCTGAATAACTACCGGCGTTCCTCTGATTACAGTTATGTAAATATTACAGATAAAATTAAGAACCTTAAGAATATAGTCGTTCGGCTTTGAGCATTTTCTGCCCAAAAGCTGCATATCGTGCGTTGAGCGCACAATGGCGATAAGAAAGCCCAGAACAATGCCGATGACAGCCGCGCACAAGGTTATTTCAACCGTTACGCCAAGACCAGACAAAAGCTGCAACCAACGGTTATCGGTTATAAAGGTTCTTTCAAAGCTTGCCGCCAGATCGGAAAAAAATTGTTCCATTCCTTGTCCTCCTTTTTTTGAATTTATGAATTAATTATTGCCGCAAGGCGGCAAAAAAGCCGTGCTTTTAAGCCAAAGCCCAAAGCGCGGCTCCGTTACCGAGCTTATGCCCGAAATAATTACTCTTTAACGATAATAACCTGCTTAGCCTTTGTGTAGGTATCGGTGAAGTTGATTGACTTCTCTCTCTCCTCTGTAACAGTCATACCTGCCATACCGAAGTCAGCCTTACCTGACTGAACGGCTGTGATGATAGCGTCAAAGTCCATATCGTCGATAACAAGCTTGTAGCCGAGCTTGTCGCAAATTGCCTGTGCGAGCATTGCGTCAATGCCGACAACCTTGCCGCCCTCCTGATACTCATACGGTTCAAAGGCAGCGTTTGTTGCCATGTGAAGCTCGCCCTTTGAAGTATCTGTTCCGGCAGGTGTTTCATACGGTGACTTGCCCTTTGTGTCATCGCCGATGAAGTTGTTGATAATCTTATCAACAGTGCCGTCCTCTTTAAGCTCTTTCAGAGCCTTGTTGATGTTGTCCCTGAGCTCGGTGTTGTTCTTAGCTACGCAGATTGCGTATTCCTCTTCTGCAAAAGGCTCGTCAAGAATTTTAAGACCCTTGTTTGCAGCTACAAAAGCCTTTGCAGGCTCGTTGTCGATGATTACGCAGTCAACCTTGTTCTGAGTAAGAGCCAGCACTGCGTCTGCACCCTTATTGTAACGGTCAATAGTACAGCCGTCCTCTTCGCAGTCGGTTGCATAAAGGTCGCCTGTTGTGCCGAGCTGAACGCCGATTTTAACATTTTTAAGGTCGTCAATGCTCTGAACCTTCGCTGTTGTACTGCTGCTTGAAGAGCCTGAAGATGAGCCGCAGGCTGTGAGTGAAAGCGCAGCCGAACAGAGCATTGTCAATGCGAGTATGCCGGAAATAATTTTTTTCATTGTTAGTCCTCTTTTCTTAACATATTGTTAAATTATATGATAATATAGCTTACGGCAAAATGCAAGCGAAATGTATAAATTCTCTGAAATTTTGTGATTTTATACACGAAAAGCAAATGATGTTTCCGACAAAGAAAATAGGAATAACGATTACACAAACAAGTCCTGAATTATTTGTCACCTTTACCCTGTTGATTATCTATGCAAAATAAGCTATTATATATTTGTATATAATACTAATACCTAATAAAAATCAGTTCGGGGGCGAGCATAATGGACAGAATTGACAAGAACAATTATTACCTTGACATAGCAGAAACAGTTCTGGAGAGGGGCACCTGTTTAAGGCGCAATTTCGGCGCAATTATCGTAAACCGTGACCAGATAATTTCAACAGGCTATGTCGGCGCACCAAGAGGCAGGCGCAACTGCATTGACCTCGGTCACTGCATAAGAGAAACCAAGAATATTCCGCGTGGTGAGCGGTATGAGCTGTGCCGCAGTGTTCACGCAGAGGCAAACGCCATTATTCACGCCGCACGAAACGATATGATAGGCGCTACGATGTACCTTGTCGGTAAAAACGCAAGAACGGGCGAATATATTGAGGACGCAAACTCCTGCGCTATGTGCAAGAGAATGATAATAAACTCGGGAATAAAAAAGGTTATCATCAGAAATTCAAAAACGAAATTCACCGCAATATATGTTGACGACTGGGTAAATAACGACGAAAGCCTTGACGGAGTTTTTGGGTATTAATCTTCATTTCTCTGTTTTGCCCAAAGAATGAAAATGCAATAGAAAAAATGTTGTTTAAAACTCATTTTGCCTTATTTTTTGCCGGCTTTTTCCGACAAAATAATCGTCAAATTACATAAATGTTATTGCGTGTAATAACGAAAATATACAAATCAGACCATCAGAAATCCGTCTTGCTCTGCCGATAAAAACACACCGGAAAAGCAAGGCGGATTTTACAAAAATTTCACTTGAAAAAGATATTGACAAATTTTTAACAATCTCATATAATGAAACTACAGAAAAAGTTCTGTTGATTTTATTTATTTAATTCACTTTAAAATGGAGGAGAAAATCATGGCTAAGAAAGAAACAGCGGTACCGGAAATTATCGATAATGTTGATGCTCTCATTGCTAAAATGAACGCTATGAGAGAAGCCCAGAAGGTATTTGCAACCTACACACAGGAGCAGGTTGACAAAATCTTCAAGGCAGCTGCAATCGCTGCCAACAAAGAGCGTATTCCTCTCGCAAAAATGGCAGTTGAGGAAACAGGCATGGGTATCGTAGAAGATAAGGTTATCAAAAACCACTATGCAGCAGAATATATCTATAACAAATATAAAGATGAGAAAACCTGCGGCGTAATTGAAGAAGACAAGGCTTTCGGCATCAAAAAGGTTGCAGAGCCTATCGGTCTTATCGCTGCGGTTATCCCGACAACAAACCCGACATCAACAGCAATCTTCAAAACTCTTATCGCGCTTAAGACAAGAAACGCAATCATCATCAGCCCACACCCGAGAGCAAAGAAGTCAACTATTGCAGCAGCAAAGGTTGTTCTTGACGCTGCAGTAGCAGCAGGCGCTCCGGAGGGAATCATCAGCTGGATTGATGTTCCGTCGCTTGAGCTTACAAACGAGGTTATGAAGGGTTCAGACACAATCCTTGCAACAGGCGGTCCGGGAATGGTTAAGGCTGCTTATTCATCAGGCAAGCCGGCTCTCGGCGTTGGCGCAGGTAACACACCTGTTATCATCGACTCAACAGCAGACATCAAGGTAGCTGTTAACTCAATCATTCATTCAAAAACATTTGACAACGGTATGATTTGTGCGTCTGAGCAGTCAGTTACAGCTCTTGCAGATGTTTACGATGCAGTTAAGAAGGAATTTGCAGACAGAGGCTGCTACTTCCTCAAGGGCGACGAGCTTGACAAGGTAAGAAAGACAATCATTATCAACGGCGCACTTAATGCTAAGATTGTTGGTCAGAAGGCTCACACAATCGCTGCGCTTGCAGGCGTTGATGTTCCTGAAAGCACAAAGATTCTCATCGGTGAGGTTGAAAGCGTTGACATCAGCGAGGAGTTCGCTCACGAAAAGCTCTCCCCTGTTCTCGCACTCTACAAGGCTGAAACCTTTGACGAGGCTCTTGCAAAGGCTGAAAGACTTGTTGCAGACGGCGGCTACGGCCACACCTCTTCACTTTATATTCACCCGGCAGAAACAGAGAAGATTCAGAAGCACTATGAGGCTATGAAGACCTGCCGTGTTCTTATCAACACTCCGTCATCACACGGCGGCATCGGCGACCTTTACAACTTCAAGCTTGCTCCGTCACTCACACTCGGCTGCGGCTCATGGGGCGGCAACTCAGTATCTGAGAATGTCGGCGTTAAGCACCTTATCAATATCAAAACTGTTGCCGAGAGGAGAGAGAATATGCTTTGGTTCAGAGCACCACAGAAGGTTTACTTTAAGAAGGGCTGTATGCCGGTTGCACTTGACGAGCTTGGCACAGTTATGGGCAAGAAAAAGGCATTCATCGTTACCGACCAGTTCCTTTACAAGAACGGTTACGCTAAGGGCATAGAGGAGAAGCTCGACGAGATGGGAATTCAGCATCAGTGCTTCTTCGATGTTGCTCCGGACCCGACACTCGGCTGCGCACTTGAGGGTGTTAAGCAGATTAAAGCTTTCGAGCCTGACACAATTATCGCACTCGGCGGCGGTTCTGCTATGGACGCAGGTAAGATTATGTGGGTTCTCTATGAGCATCCGGAAGCAGACTTCTTCGATATGGCTATGCGCTTTATGGATATCAGAAAGAGAGTTTACACCTTCCCGAAGATGGGCGAAAAGGCAACCTTCGTTGCAATCCCGACTTCATCAGGTACAGGCTCTGAGGTTACTCCGTTTGCCGTTATCACAGACGAGAACACAGGCATCAAGTATCCTCTTGCTGACTACGAGCTTCTTCCGAATATGGCTATCATCGACGCTGACAATATGATGAACCAGCCTAAGGGTCTTACAAGCGCATCAGGTATTGACGCTCTGACTCACGCACTTGAGGCTTACGCTTCAATTATGGCTACTGACTATACAGACGGTCTTGCTCTTAAGGCTATGAAGAGCATCTTCAACTACCTGCCGAGAGCATACGAGAACGGTGCAAACGACCCTGAGGCAAGAGAGAAAATGGCTGACGCTTCAACTCTTGCAGGTATGGCTTTTGCAAACGCATTCCTCGGTGTTTGCCACTCAATGGCTCACAAGCTCGGCGCTTATCATCACCTCCCGCACGGCGTAGCAAACGCACTTCTTATCAGTCTTGTTATGAAGTTCAACGCTTGCCCTGTTCCGACAAAGATGGGTACCTTCTCACAGTACAAGTATCCTCATACTCTTGAGAGATACGCTGAGTGCGGTCGTTTCTGCGGATTCACAGGCAACAGCGACGAAGAGGTATTCGAGAACTTCCTTAAGGGCATAGACGAGCTTAAGGCTAAGGTTGGCATCAAGAAGACTATCGCAGAGTATGGCATTAAGGAAGAGGACTTCCTCGCAACTCTTGACGAGATGGTTGAGAATGCATTTGACGACCAGTGCACAGGCGCTAACCCGAGATATCCGCTTATGAGCGAAATCAAGGAAATATATCTTGAGGCTTACTACGGCGAGAAGAAATAATCGCTAATAAATAAAATCAACACAAGGCAGAGGCACACAGGTAATCTGTGTGCCTCTGCCGTTTTAACAGAGCCTTGACCGTAATCAGTCTTGGCTCTGTTTTTGTGCGATTACATTTCAATTATCCTGCATTCTTAAGCTGTAATCTCAGCTTGTCGGAAATCATTGCAATAAACTCGCTGTTTGTCGGCTTACCTCTGCCGTTGTGGATTGTATAGCCGAAGTAGGAGTTCAGCACATCGACATCTCCCCTGTCCCACGCAACCTCAATGGCGTGGCGTATGGCTCTCTCAACCCTTGACGAGGTTGTGTCATACATCTTGGCAACAGAGGGATAAAGCTGCTTTGTCACTGCGTTGATAATCTCGGGTGTTTCGATTGACATTATAATTGAACGCCTGAGATAGTGATAGCCCTTGATGTGCGCGGGAACGCCGATTTGATGCAGAATCTCAGTCACCTGCATTTCTATTGAATTGCCTTTGGCATCACTCAGATGGCGTATATTGTCTGTTTTTCCGCCCTTAACAAGCGACGCTATCTCATTTGCAAGAGCCTGTGTATCAACGGGGTACGAAGCAAACAGTGAAGCACCGCTGTTTATTACCTCGCGCTCAAGCACAGGGCTGTCAAAGCTTGACAGCATTACAAATTGCGGTGCGTTCTCGCTTTGGTTCAATACGCTTCTCAAAACGCCTATTCCGTCAATTCTCTTCAGAAACAAATCTGAAATTACAATCCTCGGCTTGAGTGAGTTTATGCGCTCCATAAGCTCAATTCCGTCCTTGCCGCAAATCGACAGCTCAATCCCGAATTTGTCAAATTGAGCAAGCTCTTCTCTGCTAAATTCCTGTGGTTCTGCGGTTAAAATTGCTAAAATCTTATTTTCCATTGTATATCCCCTAACTCTTTTGTTGTTGTACCAATATTACCATATTTTGGTAAATAATGCAAGTAGTTACAGGAATTTTTTTTGAAAAAAATGAATTTTTACATTTTAATCAATACTTTGAGTTTTATGGTAATCTTGCAATGTTGCTTTACGCCGCAGTATTCTCATACAGTCCTGTCGATTCAATATAGTCAGACAGCATATTTTCGGCAAAAATCGCATAGCCCTTATCGGGTGCATTCACAAAAACATGAGTCACCGCACCAACAAGCTTTCCGTCCTGCAATATCGGACTTCCGCTCATACCCTGCACTATTCCGCCTGTCTTTTCAAGAAGCTCCTCATCTGTTATTCTGATAACCATATTCTTTGTTTTGTTGTTTTCGTCATAGCCGATACTCTCAATCTCAATGTCATATTCGCCCGGCTCATCACCACTTAATGTTGTAAGCAGAGTCGCCTTACCTGTCTTTACTTCCTGAATTGAAGCAACAGAAACCTCATTTTTATGATTGTCGGGAATTTCCTTAACAGTGCCGTAAACGCCTGTTTCCATATTGTCGTTAAGCGCGCCTACTGCGCCGAACTCAAAATGCCCGTTAAGACTGCCCGGTGTTCCTTCTATACCTTTTGTTATGGTATCAATGTTCGCATTCAGAATCTCGCCGTGGTCAAGCGTCATAATTCCGCCTGTGTCAACATCGCATATTCCGTGTCCAAGTCCGGCAAAGCCGCTGTTTTCCTCACAGAAAAATGTCGTAGTACCTATGCCTGCCGAGCTGTCGCGTATCCATAATCCGATTTTATATTCATCGCCTGTTTTCACAGGTGTAACGCTTGTGGTAAAGCACTGTTCTTCACGGCTTATTTCAAATACAAGCGGTTCACCCTTGCTGTTATTTACTATCTTTGAAAGCTGTGAATTGCTCATTACCACATTGCCGTTTACGCTTTTTATAGTGTCGCCCACCATTATTCCGGCGTCAACAGCAGGAGAACACACCTTGCCGTCGGCGACAATTTCCTCGGTTTTAACCGCCAGAACGCCCTGTGTGAAAATTTCAACGCCAAACGGTGTTCCGCCCGGTATAACCTTAATATCCTCGCGGTTTGTAATACTTACACTCTTAACGGGAAATATATTAGCAAATACAAGCTGTCCGTTACCGCCGCTTTGTCCGTCTGCCATAACTTCTTCGTCCTTGACAATGGTAAGCGCGGGCATTGCACTCAAATCCTGCACGGTGCTTTCATCAGTCACCGTAAAGCTGTCGGGAATTGATGATGCACAAAAGGCAGTGTAGCCGAACAGCGCAAGAGCCGAAAGAGCCGTCACAGCATAACAGAATTTAAAAATTTTCCTTGCTCTCATTTTTATCACCTCCAAACTCTTGCATTAATATCTTTCATCAAAAAGCGGCGCTATAAACACCAAAAAATAATATTCCAAAGCAATTTTATCCGCACACAGGCGAAAAACAGCTTGAAAAAAAGGTTTTATCAAAAATTTTTCTTTTATGGCAGTACTTCACATATTATTTATTGTAATAGATTTCCGATTATGATATGATTAAGAATAATGCAATAAAATATCTCTATGAATATCAAATAAAATTTAAAATTGGCGGTGATAAAATGAACAACGAACCAAACAGTCTCAATCGCCTTAATCCCACGGCAGAATACGGACTGACGCAGGAGCAGGTTGAACGCCGTATGCGCGACGGGCTGTATAACAAGGAATCAACCCTTCCGACAAAGAGCATACCGAGAATTTTTGCCGACAACATCTGCACTCTGTTTAACCTTATTAATATAGTTCTCGCTATAGCGGTTCTGCTTGTCGGCTCATACAAGAATATGCTGTTTATGCTCGTCATTCTTGCAAATATTGCAATCGGTATTTTTCAGGAGATACGAGCCAAACGCACGGTTGACAGACTCTCGATAATAAATCAGACAAAAACAAAAGCAATAAGAAACGGCAAAATACAGGAAATCGCCGTAAACGATATTGTCCTTGACGATGTAATCGAGCTTTCATCGGGCAATCAAGTGCCGACCGACTGCATCGTAATGACAAGTGAGGTCGATGTGAACGAGTCGCTGCTTACGGGCGAATCCGAGCCGATACATAAAAAGCCCGGCGACACACTGTTATCGGGCAGCTTTATTGTAAGCGGCAAATGCCGCTGCAAGGCGGAGCATATCGGAAACGACAACTACGCCTCAACGGTGTTCAGCGGAGCAAAGTATGTTAAAAAAGTCAATTCCGAGATAATGCGCACGCTGAACAAGATTATTAAGATGATCTCAATCGCAATCTTCCCTATCGGCGCATTGCTCTGTGTTAACCAGTATTTTCAAAACAACGGAAATATTCCCGAAACCGTCACCCATGTTGTAGCGGCTCTTGTCGGAATGATACCCGAGGGGCTTATCCTTCTGACGAGCACAGTGCTTGCCGTCGGCGTGATACGCCTTTCAAATCACAATGTTCTTGTGCAGGAGCTTTATTGTATTGAAACGCTGGCAAGGGTAGATATGCTGTGCCTTGACAAGACAGGAACAATTACCGAGGGTCTTATGGTTATTCACAAGTCTATACCTGTAAACGGCACTACAGAAGCCGAGCTTTGTGACGCGCTCAACGCTCTGACAAATTCGCTGAGCGACGACAACCCGACCTATAACGCAGTAAAAGCCAAGTACAGCGGCAAGGACGGCAGAAAAGCCGAAAAGATTCACCCGTTCTCCTCCGCCAAGAAATGGAGCGGAGCGTATTTCGGCAAGGACGGTTCGCTTGTGCTCGGCGCTGCGGAATTTATCTTCAGGGATATTATCCCCGAAAGCGTTGCAGATACTATAGAAAAATACTCAGGCAACTTCAGAGTTCTCGCCGTTGCACGCTCTGACAATGACTTTAACGGCGAGGAGCTTCCTGATAATTTAAAGGCTATCGGAATTCTTGTCATCAAAGACAAAGTTCGTGACAGTGCGCACGACACGCTTGAATTTTTTGCCTCACAGGGTGTTGAGCTTAAGATAATTTCAGGCGATAATGTGCATACCGTTGCAAACATAGCAAAGGAAGCAGGACTTAAAAACTACGATAAATACATTGACGCCTCAACTCTCAAGACAGACGAGGACATAAAAGAAGCGATTTTAAAATATTCCGTATTCGGCAGAGTAACTCCCGACCAGAAAAAGGCGTTTGTGCTTGCACTTAAAGAGGCAGGTCACACTGTTGCAATGACAGGTGACGGCGTTAACGATGTACTTGCGCTTAAGGAAGCCGATTGCAGCGTTGCAATGGCAAGCGGCAGCGAGGCGGCAAGAAATGTGTCACAGCTCGTTCTGATGGACTCCGACTTTTCGTCAATGCCAAAGGTTGTTGCCGAGGGCAGGCGTTCAATAAACAACATTCAGCGCAGTGCGTCGCTGTTCATTGTAAAAACAATTTACTCGTCAATACTCAGCGTGCTGTTCGTGCTGTTACCTCTCTCCTACCCGATTGAGCCGATACAGATGACGCTCGTCAGCGCATTTGCGATTGGTCTGCCGTCATTTGTGCTTGCGCTGGAGCCTAATCACGAAAGGGTACGCGGCAACTTCTTTATAAATGTAATATCAAGGGCACTGCCCGGCGCACTCGTTGTCATACTGATGACAGTACTGAATGTTATACTTCATGTCACACTCGGTACTACTGATATTGAATATTCGACCCTACAGGTTATTATTTTATCTCTTGCGGGAATAATGCTTATCGCAAAAATCAGTATCCCGTTCAACGCGATAAGGACTGCACTGCTTATAGTATGCACAGGCGGAATGGCGCTTGGAATTACCGTGTTCGGCTGGTTTTTCGGTACAAATCCGTTCAGCCTTAAAATGCTCGTTTTAATCGCAATTATTCTTGCCGCAAGCGTTGCTTTATTTGTTGCGTTCAACAAGCTTGCGGATAAAATGAAGCTTCACAAAATGATTAATATTAAGCTGTGAATAAAACGGACTTCAGTTCGCAGGAAAGCTTAGCGAACTGAAGTCCTTATCTTATCTTTTTATTTCCGTCTATTTCTTTGCGGCAATGAGCAAATCAAGTGCGTCGCACAAGCCGTCGGAGTTTATATCAAAAGCTGTCATAAACGGAGAAGCAAGCTCTGTCTTGCCGCACAGCCATTGCATATATTTTCTGACATCAAGGCTGTTTATGTTGCCCTCGCCTGTTAAATCACCCGAAACAATCAGCGTGTAGCTTTTTGTGTCTGCACCCGAAAACACAGCAGTAAAGCCTGTGCCGACATTTCCGCTTGTCCTTGCGTTTCCGTCATAATTTCTAAATGATACGCCATAGCCGTCATAATCAATATTTGACTTAAACACCGCTATTGTCGTGCCGCATTTTATTCCCGTTATCACCCTGTTGGTTTCGTCAATATCATATACAGATGAAGAGATTGTGCCTGTTCCCTGTGTGACCGAGCTTGTCTTTGTTCCGTTATCCGAAGAGGAAGCGTTTGACTGATTCGGCACAGTCGGCTTTGTCAATGCGTTCATCTCATTCGGTTCAACAATCAAAAGCTCGCTTGTATCTGTCATCGCAGCGACTCTTGTACCGCACGGAAAAACACAAAAAATATATCCGCCGACATCGAGCGAGGATATAATCTCACCGCTGCTTGACGCTGAATATAGCGTGCTTCCGCTTGAATAATAAACTCTGTTATTTACAACGGCACAGCTGTTTACAGGCACAGTGCAAAGGTAATTCATTGTTCTGCCGTTTACCGAGTAAACCTTGCCGTTGCTGCTTGTGAGCGCAGATTTTCCCGACAGTGAAACAGGCGTTTTAATATCGCCCAAATCAAAAAGAGTTTTTCCGTCAAGCAGATAAATTCCGCAGTCATACGCCGCGTACAGGCAGTCGGCGGCACTGTCATAAATAAGCTGATATACAGGATAAGCCGAATAAACACTGAACAGAAAAACACCGCCCAAGCTATATGCCCTGATAGTTCTGTGGTCATCCTGAATTATATAATATTTATCTCTGCCAAGTGCAAAGCAATCGTCTCCGCCGATTGTCGCGCTGATTGTATTTACATCGCTGAAATTCGAATTGTAATCGTATGTAAGTATCTGAAGCTGCGAGAGCATAACACCGTTTTCCCTAACATCTGTTCCGCTGAACACAGCGCCCGCAATGCCACGACAGCCCGAAAAGGCTTCAAGCTTAAGCCCGTCAGGCTCAAACGAAAAGCTCGAAGCACCGCTTCCGTTTATATACATCAACTCAAGGCTTGTTCCAACTAAGCCTGAAAGATAAATCCCGCCTGATGAATCGGCACAGTGGCGATAATCGTCTGAGCCAACGATTTTTGATATATCATAATATGTATATGCTCCTGCCTGCGTATATGAAAAGACAAGAGCGAGTGCCAAAAGCAAAGCTGCCAGGCGCTTTTTCACAAGCATCACCGCCGCAAAATCAAACTTGATTATATTATCTTACCAAAGCAAACTTTCACGACAGTTTAGTGAATTATCTTCAACGGCAAATTAGCTGAATTTAAAAGGAGATATTTATGCAATTTTAAAGCCTAAAAGCAGCTGCTTGTCCTCCTGCGACACTCTGAGCGACTCACGGCATTTCTGAATAGCCTTGTTCTGCGTTGTTTTATCAAGGGTCATTGCTTTGAACAGCTCAAGCGTTTTTTCACGCTGCCTGATAAAGCACACCGACAGCGCCCAAGCACGAGCCATCATAACATAATAAGCCGTATTGGTTATTTCGGTAATTTTGCCGAGTGTGTAATCAGCGTACTTATCGTCAACGAAATAATCCATAAGCATACAAACAGCAAACCGGATAGTAAATTCATCATCGGAGTCAAGGCACTGCTCAATATATGGCAGGATTAATTCGCGGTTCTTTGCAAAAGCCTTCAAGCCTCCCGTAAATGTATCGCACACTGCCCAGTTGTCAATGTGCGGAACAAAAGCCTTTACAAGCTCAAACCTCTCGTTTATATCGCATTTCGCCATACCGATTACAAGCCCCTTGAGCATTTCCTCCTCGTAAAAGCCCCGGCTTTCACAGCGCAAAAATTCGCGCCAGTTCTCACTTTTCACAATCTCCTTGGCAAGCTGCCTGAGCTTAGGCATTCTTACTCCGACAATATTCTCCTTACCCGGAACAAGCGAGGAATGGAAGGTTTTGTACTGTTCATCGGCAAGCTCAAAAATTCTGCTTATTATTTTGTCATAATCAATGCTCATATTACCCCTCGATTAGATAAAATAAGTGCTGAATCAGCCCCACACGGTTAATGTGTGAGGCTGTTGCTTTTTCCCAAACATTATTTTACAATGAGCTTTGCGATTTTTCTGAAATCTCCGTCCTTAATAACGAATGTGCTGCCGGGATTCTTTGGCATAGGCTGCGGCGAAATTTCGGTGTGGATATAAAGCGAGTCAATGCCGAAGTCGTTAGCACCCTTGATGTCGGAGGTAGCGTCGTTGCCAATCATTACGCTTTCTTCTTTTTTTAGACCGTATTTGTCAAAAAGCTTCTGATAAAAAGCTGAGTCGGGCTTGCAGCAAAGCTCGTCACTGCTGATAAGCACACCGTCAAATTTATCGTAAATCCCGGAACTTCTCAGCTCAGGCTCGGTGAAGCTGCGCTGAGCGTTTGAGAGCAGATATATCTTTTTACCCTTGTTATGCAGCAGCTCAAAAAGCTCGAACACTCCGTCATACGGCTTTACATTCATTGTGGTTGAAAGACAGCGGAACAGCCTTGCACTCACCTCAACAAGCTCCTCTGACGGCTCAACACCGCAGTCTGTATACAGCTTTTTAAACACATTTTTTATCTCAATATCTATTTTTGTGAATTTCGGGTGCTTTGCCTTTACTGCTTTTTTCTCGTCAGCAACATACTCGCAGTATTTTTCCTCAAGCTTTTCAGGCTCATAGGCTGCTCCGTTAAAGGTGTAAAACGAAGCCATTTTGTCCCAGAGCTGCTCCATACCCTCATCGGTTCTTATGTCAAAAAGCGTTCCGTACAAATCGAAAATATAATTCTGATACACTGTAATTTCCTCCTGAAGCTTAATAACGATTTACGACAAAATTATAGCATCACGACAACAAAATGTAAACTCAGACGGTGACAAAACCAGATGTATGTGGTAAAATAATAAGTAAATTAATCTTTAAGTCGGTTTTTACTCAAACATACGGAGGTGCAAAAATGACTGACAAACAACGCGCGCTGAAGGCGATAGAGGCGCTGAAAAAAGAATATCCCGACGCTATATGCTCGCTTGTGTACGACGACCCGCTGCAGCTGCTTATTGCCACAAGGCTTGCTGCGCAATGCACCGACGCAAGGGTCAACATTGTAACTCCTGCACTGTTTGAGCGTTTTAAAACGGTAGACGATTTTGCAGATGCCGAGGTTTCAGAGGTTGAGGAATATATCAAAAGCTGCGGACTGTACAAAACAAAGGCTCGGGACATTGTCGCTATGGCTAAGGCACTTAAAGAGAATTTCGGCGGCGTTGTTCCCGACACGATTGAGCAGCTTGTCACACTGCCGGGAATCGGCAGAAAGACCGCAAACCTTGTTGTGGGCGATATATACCACAAAAGTGCGGTTGTTGTTGACACGCACTGCATCAGATTAACCTCTCGGCTGGGTTTTCACAACATAAAAGACCCTGTTAAGATAGAAAAAATATTACGGGAAATTCTGCCGCCTGAGGAATCAAACGATTTCTGCCACAGGCTTGTATTGCACGGCAGGGCGGTATGTCAGGCGAGAAGTCCGAAATGTGAAATCTGCTGTATGAAGGACTTCTGCCCTACTGCATTGAACTCAAACGCAAAATAAGAAAAAGGTGATTGAATGTCATTTTCAAGAGATAAAATAAGGAATTTCAGCATAATTGCTCACATCGACCACGGCAAGAGTACGCTTGCCGACAGAATACTGGAGCAGACAAGCTCTGTTGCGCAGAGAGATATGGAGGATCAGCTTCTCGACAATATGGATTTGGAGAGAGAGCGAGGAATCACAATCAAGGCGCACGCCGTTACGCTCAACTATAAGGCTGACGACGGCGAGGAGTACATTTTCAACCTCATCGACACACCGGGTCATGTTGACTTCAACTACGAGGTTTCAAGAAGTCTTGCCGCCTGTGAAGGAGCGGTGCTTGTTGTTGACGCGTCACAGGGTATCGAGGCACAGACCCTTGCAAACACATATCTTGCAGTTGACGGAGGACTTGAAATTGTTCCGGTAGTCAACAAGATTGATTTGCCCTCAGCAGACCCACAGCGTGTTATCAACGAAATTGAGGATGTTATCGGTATACCTGCTCAGGACGCTCCGCAGGTGTCTGCAAAGGCAGGAATAAACATTCGTGCGGTTCTTGAAAAAATTGTTTCCGACATTCCTGCGCCGCAGGGAGATGACAACGCTCCGCTGAGAGCGCTTATATTTGACTCGTACTACGACTCCTACAAGGGAGTAATCATATATGTCAGGGTGATGGACGGCACGCTTCATCCCGGAGATGAAATTGAGCTTATGGCTACAAAGTCGAAATTCACGGTTGTTGAATGCGGTTATCTGCGCGCAACATCCTTAGAGCCTGCAAAAGAAATCCACGCAGGCGAGGTTTGCTATATTGCGGCGGCTATCAAGTCGGTTAAGGACGCAAAGGTCGGCGACACCGTAACCCTCAGCTCAAACCCTGCTTCCGAGCCTTTACCCGGCTACCGTGAGGCTCAGCCGATGGTTTACTGCGGCATCTACCCTGCCGACGGTGCTAGATACTCCGATTTGCGTGATGCTCTCGACAAGCTGAACCTAAACGACGCATCACTTTCGTTTGAGCCTGAAACCTCGGTGGCTCTCGGCTTCGGCTTCCGCTGCGGCTTTTTAGGACTGCTTCATATGGAGATTATACAGGAGCGCTTAGAGCGTGAGTATAACCTCGACCTCATCACAACTGCGCCGAGCGTTAGCTACCGCCTGACTATGACGGACGGCAGTGTTATTATGATTGACAACCCGACAAACTACCCGTCAAGTGCACTTATAGCAAAAGCTGAAGAGCCAATGACAAATGCGCACATCTACTCACCGTCGGAGTATGTCGGCAACATTATGGAGCTTTGTCAGGACAGGCGAGGAATTTTCAAGGATATGACATACATCGACTCCGACAGAGTTGACATTCACTACGAGCTGCCGCTTGCCGAAATTATTTACGATTTCTTTGACACGCTTAAGTCACGCACAAGAGGCTATGCTTCCTTTGACTATGAGCTTAACGGCTACGCTGAGAGCAAGCTTGTCAAGCTCGACATTTTCTTAAACGGCGAGGTTGTTGATGCGCTCTCGTTTATCATTCACGCTGACAAGGCTTACGGCAGAGCAAGAAAAATGGCTGAAAAGCTTAAGGAGAAAATTCCCAGACAGCTCTTTGAAGTTCCTATTCAAGCCTGCATAGGCGGCAAGATTATCGCAAGAGAAACCGTCAAGGCTATGCGAAAGGATGTACTTGCAAAGTGCTACGGCGGCGATATTACAAGAAAGAAAAAGCTGCTCGAAAAGCAAAAAGAGGGCAAAAAGCGTATGCGCCAGCTCGGCAGTGTAGAGGTGCCGCAGGAGGCGTTTATGGCTGTGCTTAAGCTTGATACTGAATAACGGAGAATACACTATGAAAGAAACTGTTTTGCTGTATAATTTCAGCGACGAAAGGCTTCAGAAAATTCGGTGCGCACTGTTGCCGCTAAAAATACGCATTAAAACTGTCGGTATTGACGAATACTCTCAGCCGCTCGGCTATCTTGCAGGTATAAAAGGCATTGAGCCGACAAGCGAAAAATACAGCGGCAACGGCTTTACGGACGAGCTTATGCTCATTTGCGGACTTAATCAAATGAAGCTTCAATCACTGCTGAACGCACTTTACAAAAACGGCGTCGGCAAAATTGACCTAAAAGCTATGCTCACACCGACTAATATAAGCTGGAACAGCACTCAGCTTTATGAGGCTGTCAAGGCTGACCACGAGGAAATGAGCAGGAGCAAGGAGTAGTTTTGCCTGCGGCGGCAAAATAGCGACAAAAAACCGGGTACCCGTATGGATACCCGGTTAAGTTTTATTTAGCTTTCAGCAGGGTGATTATTTCACCATACCTGCAACCTCTTCAGCAAAGTTGTCCTGACGCTTCTCAAGACCTTCGCCCTTCTCAAAACGAACAAAGTCAACAATAGCAATGCTGCCGCCAAGTTCCTTGGCAACCTTCTCTGTGTACTTGCCTACTGTCATTGAGCTGTCCTTTACGAACTCCTGATCAACAAGGCAGTTTTCCTTATAGAACTTGCCAACCTTGCCCTCAACAATCTTAGCCAGAACCTGCTCAGGCTTATTAGCCATTTTAGGATCCTGCTTCATCTGAGCAATCATAATCTCTTTCTCGTGCTCGATAACCTCAGCCGGAACGCTTGCCTCGTTAAGATAAAGCGTATTAAGAGCAGCAATCTGCATTGCTACATCCTTTCCGTATGCAACAAATTCTTCGTTTGTAGCGTCAACATCTGAATCGAATTTAACCATTACACCGATTCTGCCTGCTGCGTGGATGTAGGTTACTACCTTGCCCTCATAGCGAACAAAGCGGCGAATCTTGATGTTCTCGCCGATTGTGAGAACCTTCTCCTGCAAAAGAGCTGCAACTGTTTCGTCGCTGCCTGAAGCCTTGCACTCAAGCAAAGCCTCAACGCTATCCGGATTCTGCTCCATAACTGTATCTGCGCAGGTCTTTACAAAAGCCTGGAAATCAGCGTTCTTAGCAACAAAGTCTGTTTCTGCGTTTACTTCGATTACTACGCCGATAGTGTTGTCTGCGTTTGTTTCTGCAAATGCAACGCCCTCTGCTGCAATTCTGCCGCTCTTCTTAGCCTGCTTTGCAAGACCCTGCTCTCTCAAAAAGTCAACAGCTGCGTCCATATCGCCGTCAGCCTGTGCAAGTGCCTTTTTACAGTCCATCATACCGCAGCCTGTTTTTTCTCTGAGTGTCTTAACATCCTGTGCTGTAAATGCTGCCATTTATATTCTTCCTCTCTTGTTATTTTTGTTATTATGCATCGGCAAAGGCAGTGTATACTGCCGCTATACGCCGTTTATTTTTAATTAATTATTCCTGAGCCTCTGCTTCTTCAGCCTCTTCAGCTTCCTCAGTCTCAACTGCAGCTGCGCCCATCTGACCCTCGTGACCCTCGATGATAGCGTTAGCGATTGTACCTGCGATAAGCTTAACGGCACGGATAGCGTCGTCATTACCCGGGATTACATAGTCGATTTCGTCAGGGTCACAGTTTGTGTCAACAATAGCTACGATTGGAATACCGAGCTTGTGAGCCTCTGATACTGCGATTCTCTCTTTTCTCGGGTCAACGATGAACAAAGCACCCGGTGCTTCCTTCATATCCTTGATACCGCCCATAAACTTCTCAAGCTTTTCAATCTCAAGGTTGAGCTTGATAACTTCCTTTTTTGGGAGAAGGTCGAATGTACCGTCAGCCTCCATAGCGCGGAGCTGCTTTAATCTCTCGATTCTTCTCTTGATTGTAGCAAAGTTTGTGAGCATGCCGCCGAGCCAACGAGCGTTTACATAATAAGCGCCTGCTCTTTCAGCCTCTTCCTTAACAGAATCCTGAGCCTGCTTCTTTGTACCTACAAAGAGAACGCTCTTGCCCTCTGTTGAAATCTCACGAACAAATGCATAAGCCTCTTCAAGCTTCTTAACTGTTTTCTGAAGGTCGATGATGTAGATACCGTTTCTCTCTGTGAAAATGTACTCTGCCATCTTAGGGTTCCATCTTCTTGTCTGGTGACCGAAGTGAACGCCTGCCTCCAAAAGCTGTTTCATTGATACTACTGCCATTGTAAAATCCTCCTTAGGTTATTAACCTCCGCTGCACCTTTGATTTTCCGAGAGACCGAATAACGGCACCATTTCGGAGATGTCAGCGTGCGTAATGCCTTGATATTATACCACAGTGAAAACAATAAATCAAGGATTTTTCTTGTGTTTTCCGTATTTATTTCTGTTTTTACAGCACATCGGTGCAAAGGCCTGACTGCCGCATTGAAACATAATCATCATCAGCCACAACAATATGATCCAGAAGCCGCACTCCTACAAGCGACAGTGCCGAAGCAACGGTCTTTGTGGTTTCAATATCAGTCATTGACGGCAGTGCAAAGCCGCTGGGGTGGTTATGAGCAAGCACCGCAAAGGACGCATTGTAAATCATAGCGTTTTCGATTATTTTCCTGATATAAAGGTCACACGAATTCACCGAGCCCTTGCTGATAACGCCGCAGAAAACCTCTTTTCGCTTTGCATCAAGCAGCATCAGAACAACCGCTTCATAGTCGCGCCCGACAAATTTGTGAAGAAGCCTTGCTCCTATATTCTCTACATCAACAGCCTTACTGCTGTCCACCTTATCGTCAAGATAAAGCCTGCTCATCTGCGGAACAAGCTTTAAAAGGATTGCGGCGTTTTCGCTTAATCCACATTCCTTAAGCGCGTCAACAGGCGCGTCAAGCACCGCCGACAGCGACCCAAAGGAGTCAAGCAGTCTGTGTGCAAGAGGGTTAGTGTCCTTCCTCGGAACAGCGTAATAAAGCAGCAGCTCAAGCGACTCGTGTACCTCAAAGCCGTCAAGCCCGCTCTGCATAAATTTTGCCCTCATACGCTGTCTGTGTCCGGTATGTATTTGCTTGTCGTCCTGCACGCCGTCACCTCCGAATTCTGTTAAGCACATTATAATCAAGCCGAAAGTTTATTACACTTATAATATCA
This sequence comes from Acutalibacteraceae bacterium, assembly GCA_051880615.1. GTDB lineage: Bacteria > Bacillota > Clostridia > Oscillospirales > Acutalibacteraceae > UBA7067. Next base: position 282,695 of record JBJEOH010000034.1, on the reverse strand, counting down.
CTATCACTTCATAAGCTTCATATTGTGCAACAAATAAACAAAAAACGGGCAAGCCGGATGCTCGCCCGCATTTATTAAAACTCATCGTTAAAGTCGTTATCCGGCTCTTCATTAATATTTGTGCTTTTAGTAAGGTAAATCGGTCTGTCCTTTGACTCCATATAAATCCTGCCGATATACTCGCCGAGAATGCCGACCGAGAACTCAATAATGCCGCCTAAAAACAGGGTTATTATAAGCGTTGTGGCGTAGCCCGGCACATCAATGCCGAATATAAGGGTTTGCAGCAATACAACAATCGCGTAAACGAACGCAAGACCCGAAATCACAAGGCCCAAAAGTGATATAAAACGAAGCGGCGCAACGGAAAAAGCGGTAATGCCGTCAATAGCGTACTTGAAAAGTCCCCAGAAGCTCCATTTTGTAGTGCCGATTGTACGCTCAACATTTTCATACGGCAGCCACTTTGTGTCAAAGCCGACCCAGCTGAATATGCCCTTTGAAAAGCGCTGAACCTCGCTTAAGGACAGCACCGCGTCAACCATCTGGCGCGACATAATTCTGAAATCCACCGCACCGTAAGGCAGCTTTACATCGGTTATTCTGTTGTTGAATTTATAGAAGGTGCGGCTGAAAAAGCTTCTTATCTTTGATTCACCCTCGCGGTTGGTTCTTCTTGCCGCACAGCAATCGTGTCCCTCTTCAACACCCTTTATCATATCGGCAATCATTGCAGGCGGATGCTGTAAATCCGCGTCCATTACAATAACATAATCCGCGCTTGAATTCTTAAGTCCGGCGAACATTGCCGCCTCCTTGCCGAAATTGCGCGAGAAAGAGATATATTTCACATTCCTGTATTTTTTCGCAAGTGTGCGCATAATCAGAAAAGTCTTGTCGCGGCTGCCATCGTCAACAAGGATATATCTGAATCGGTAGCCGTCAATGGCGTTTATGTATTTGTTGGTTGTTTCAACAAATACCTCCAGACCCTCCTCTTCATTATAGCACGGTACTACTATGTCAACAGTTTTCATTTTGTAAGTCCTTTCAGTGTTTCAAGTAAAGTTTTACATCTTAAAAATTATAACAAAATTCAACATAAAATGTAAAGTGTTTTTCGACAAAAAGCTGACAATATTTTTCGGAATTATATAACATTATCCTTTAGGATGTAAAAAACGCGGCTTAAATTGTTAATTTTTGAAATTAATTGTTTACCTTTTTTTACTTTAGTGTTAAAATTAGATATGTATTGTTTAATTTTACACGGAGGTAGTTGTAATGAGTAAAACAAAATCCAAAAAGGCAGGTGCAGCAAAGGCTTTTCGGGTTAAAAAGCTATCCGGAAAATCCGGGCAGATAATTGAACCTGCGATGTCTGACAAAAAGCTGTATCTTATCCTCTGCTTTGCTGTTCCGTTTTTGCTTATGGGCTTTGCCTTTGCCTTTAACGGAGTTTATCCGTTCGGCGACAAGCAAATTCTGGTTACAGACTTCTGGCAGCAGTATTTCCCGTTCTACACCGAGGTGCAGGACAAGCTGCAAACCGGTCAGTCTATGCTGTATTCTTGGGACACCGGTATGGGCTCAAACTTCTGGGCGCTTGCGGCGTATTATTTTGCAAGCCCTATGAATTTGCTGCTTGCAATCGTCCCGTATGAGTTTCTGCGTGAAGCACTGACTGTATTTTTGCTGTGCAGAATCGGCTGTGCAGGGCTTTTCTGCGGAGTGTTCCTTAAAGGCGTGTTCAAGCGAAACGACCTTTCAATCGTTTTCTTCGGCACAATGTACGCTCTTTGTGCTTTCACACTGGGCTACTACTGGAATGTAATGTGGTTCGACACATTTGCTCTGTTCCCTCTTGTCGCCTACGGTACATACAGTCTTGTCAAGTACGGCAGAGTAAGGGTTTATATTATAGGTCTTGCGGCATCACTTCTGTTTAATTATTATATCGGATTTTTCACCTGTATTTTTACGGTGATTTTCTTCATATGCCTTTGCATATATTTCAAAACGCCGCTCAAGCTTTTTCTTCGCCGCTTCGGCAAGATTGCGGTTTCATCGATTATCGGCGTCGGAATTTCGGCTGTGATGCTTCTGCCTGAGCTGCTGGCGCTGAGTCTTTCGTACAGTGCCAACAATGTATGGCCGTCAATCACAAAATTCAGATATCAGATTCCCGACCTTATCGGCAACTTTGCCTCAATGGTAGAGCCGAATGTCAAGGAAGGTCTGCCTAACATAAACTGCGGCTTTGTCTGCGTTCTTCTTGCAGGAGTATTCTTGATTTCAAAGAAAATATCGCTGCGTGAAAAAATACTCGGCTGCTGCGTAATGGCGTTTATGCTGTTCAGCATTGACAACAGACTGTTCGACTTTATATGGCACGGCTTCCACGCAACAAATATGATACCGCACAGATTCTCGTTCATCGTTTCGTTTGTGCTTATTGTTGCGGCTTACAGGGCGTTTACTCTGCTCAAGGATATAACCCCTGTTGAGATTATCGGTATGCTGTCTATGGCGGCAATAGTAATAATCTGCGCAAGCATAGGTCAGCAAAGCGACACAGCCGTTTATACCAGTGTTGCCCTGACTGTTTTGTATGTCGGAATTTTCTTCCTATACCAAACGAAGCTCATAAACTTCAATGTTGTATATATACTTATGGGCATTGTGCTTCTCGGCGAAATGATAAGCAGTGTGCTCTTAAGCGTTGAGTCAGTCCGTGTAACAGCAAGAACGGGTTATCCTGACAAGCGCACCGAGATACGCGCCTGTGTTGAGGATATAAAGGCTAAGGACGATGAAAACGGCTACCGAATGGAGCTTACAAAGTTCTACACCTTAAACGACCCTCCGCTTTATCAGTATCCCGGTGTTGCACAGTTCAGCTCAACCGCTAATGTTAATGTAACGAACTTTCTCGGCGGTATCGGCAATCTCAGCTGGGATGCCGGAAACAGATATTACTATGCTGAAACCACCCCTCTTTCAAATGCATTTTTGAACATAAAATATCTCATTGCAAAGCACGAGCCTCTGGCTGATACAAACAACTGGACATTTTTCGGCAAGCAGAGCAATATGAGCTACTACAGAAACAACAGCTATTTATCGCTCGGCTTTATGGTAAAAAATGATCTTGAATACTTCAAAGCAGACAAGACAAATCAGTTTAAGTCACAGCAGGATTTATTCAAGAAAACAACAGGCATTAATGAAGCTTTGTTTGAGCGCGTAAAGGTAACCTCGGCAAGTCACGATAATCTTGATGTATATTATCGTGGGGTTGACAGCAACAACAGCGGAGTTTACGGACAGTACAGCTACAAACCGAAGGACGCCGACGCGGAGTCAAAGCTGAGCTGGAACTACAAGATTCCCGAGGATTGCTCGGTTTATGTGTACGCAAAAATCGACAACGCGGAAAGCCTGAGTATTTACGGCGGTGAGAAAAAAACATCTCAGAGCTACAACATAAAATTACCGTATCTGCTTTCAGCAGGCGTATATAAAGCCGGCGACACCATGAATGTTTCCGCTAAGGTTGACAAAGGCACAAGCGGTAATGCCGATATATTTGTTTGTATGTTTAAGCAGGATGTTTATGAAAAGGGCTACGAAACCCTTAAGGACGAGCTGCTGGAAATCACAAGTATGGATTCAACAAATGTTCAGGGCACAATCACTGTAAAAGAGGACGGTCTTATGTATACCTCTATCCCCTATGAGTCGGGCTGGAGCGCATATGTTGACGGCGAAAAGACAGAAATCACTCCTATTGACAACGCTATGATTGCTCTGAAGCTTACAAAGGGCACTCATACAATCGAGTTTAAATATTTGCCTGCAGGCTTTATGCCGGGACTTATAGTGTCAATAAGCTGTACCCTTCTGTTTGCTCTGTTCTGCCTTGCTCAGTGGTATCTTAAGAAAAAGGGCAAGTCAATAGGTCCTATCGGCAAGCTGCCTGAGGTTGCCGGAGAGTTTAAAGAAATTGAGGACGGCGAAGACAGCGAAGAGAACGAGAAAAAGCCTTTTAAATTCGGAAGGAGCAAAAAGAAAAAATGAAGAGCTTTCTGAAGAAATTCTTTGACGAAAAGTTTTTGAAGTTCATTATCGTTGGCGTCATCAACACCATCGTAGGTATGGCTATTATGTACGGTATGTACTTCCTCGGCGATACTTTTCATTGGTATGACGGCATAGCCGCCGCATACGGCTGGACAGCAGCCGATGTAAACTTCTGGGTAAGCTCGGCTCTCAACTATACGCTGACAAGCATTTTAAGCTATATTCTCAACAAGAACATCACATTCAAGAGCAAGGGCAACACAGGCAGGTCACTTTTCAGATTTATCATCAATATTGCGGTGTGCTACCTGATTTCATACGGTATCGCACGCCCGTTCACCACCTGGTTTATGACAACCTTCTTCCCGAGCGTGGACGCAAAGATTGTTGAGTACCTCACAATGTTCGTCGGTATGGTATTCTTCACAGGCTGCAACTATATCGGTCAGCGTTTCTTTGCATTCAAAAAGAAAGACGATATACCGCAGGGGTAAAACACAATAGCTAATTAAAAATTCCTCCCATAACGGGAGGAATTTTTATTGCTGTTCTAATCTCTGAGATTCTTCTCAATATACTCAAAATATGGCTTTTTGTTGACATCATTACTATGGTTTACATACGATTGGTATGACTCTCTTAACCCCTCGGACAACGGTTTTACATCAGGCATAAGCTCACACTGCTTTGTTACATCAAGGGCATACGCATAATCATAAAAGCAAAAATAGCTTCTCTGCGCATGGCTTTCATCAACAAAAATCGGTTTAAACTCAGCTCCTGCAACCTCATAGCAGAGCCTTGCCCATTCCTTTACATCAACCGTATCGGGATTGCCGACATTAAAAATCCGCTGCTCAGGCCGCTTTTCAAGAATCACTTCGATAAACCTGCACAAATCCTCAACATGAAAAAATTGCAGCGGCATACTTCCGTCCTTTGGAATATAGCAAGGCTGATTTTTTATTGCGCAGTCAAACATAAACGGCTCGCGGTAAAGATTCTGCATAGGACCGTATAAATACGGAGGTCTGAGTATATAATAATTCTGGACATTGTCAATGATATACTGCTCGGCTTCAAGCTTATTTTTGCCGTAATCACCCCATACGGTATTATAACCGCACTTCATATCCTCCCGAAACGGTCTTTCAAGTGTTTCGGGATAAACTGCACTGGAGCTTACAAAAATATATTGGCGAATATCAGGAAGTGACTGCGCAAGGCAGCGTACATCCTCCCTTGTGTATGCTGTAATATCCAATACAGCGTCAAAGTCATATTCTTTAAGCTTATCGCCAAGATTATGCCTGTCAGCTTCAATCAGGGTAACGCCGCTCTCCTGCGGGTTATGGTTGCGGTTCAAAACAAAGACATTATCGCCTTTTTGTACAAACCAGCGTGCAACATATCGGCTGACAAATACCGTTCCGCCTGTAACAAGAATGTTTCTCATAGCAAAACCTCCAATCGGATTGTTATCCCGAACTTTATTGTATCATTGCACCGCGAACATATCAACTGCATATAATAAAAGCAGTACAAAAAATTTGCGTATTTTTTGCACTTTAAAGCGATAAACCCCTTGACAAATTTCTACATTAGTATTATTATCATATCAGCAAAATAAATTGGAGAACAGCTATGATACATTCTATCGACAATCGATTTACAGGCTTTTATTATTTCGGCTATTATTTTGGTCGGAACAATTTGTCGTGCCCTGTTTGTCGTATGTATTTATGACTGTTTGCCGCTTTATCAGGCGTATTATAACGGGGCGTTGGCTCCGTTTTTTTTATGCTTAGTGCAGTGAGAGCCAGCCCGAAGAAAGGATTTGTAACTATGATTATTGTATTGAAACCCGAATGTTCAAAGGAACAGCTCATTTGCTTTAAGGAGCAGCTTGAAGACAATTACAGCGTAAAGGTAAACACCTGGGAGGGTGTTCACTCAACAGTGCTCGGTCTTATCGGCGACACAACCGCTATCGACATAGACTATATAAACGCGCAAGACATCGTTGACGATGTTCGCCGCGTTCAGGAGCCTTACAAAAAGGCTAACAGAAAGTTCCACCCCGAAAACACAGTTATTGAGCTTTCAAACGGAACAAAAATCGGTGACGGCGGTCTTGTGCTGATGGCAGGTCCTTGCTCGGTTGAAAGCAGCGATCAGGTCTGCTCTATTGCAAAATCGGTTAAAGCATCGGGCGCACAGATTTTGCGCGGCGGTGCATTCAAGCCGAGAACCTCGCCATATGCGTTTCAGGGCTTAAAAGCTGAGGGTCTTGACCTTTTGAAGGAGGCAAGGCGTGAAACGAGTCTCCCGATTGTAACCGAGATTATGAGAACATCTCATATTGATATGTTTGAAAATGTTGATATTATACAGGTCGGCGCAAGAAATATGCAGAACTTTGAGCTTTTAAAGGAGCTTGGAAAAATTGACAAGCCTATCCTTTTAAAGCGCGGACTTTCAAGCACGATTGAGGAGTTTCTTATGAGCGCCGAATATATTATGGCAGGCGGCAACGACAAGGTTATCCTGTGCGAAAGAGGTATCAGAACATACGAAACATTCACAAGAAACACACTTGACCTGTCGGCTGTTCCTATCTTAAAGAGCCTTTCACATCTTCCTGTTGTTGTTGACCCGAGCCACGCAACAGGCAAAAGCTGGCTTGTAGAGTCAATGTCAATGGCGGCAGTTGCGGCAGGCGCTGACGGACTTATTATTGAGGTTCACAACAACCCGAAATGCGCTTTGTGCGACGGAGCGCAGTCGCTGACTCCCGAGCAGTTCGACAAGGTTGCAAGAAAGGTAAACGGATTAAAGAAGTATTTGAGTGAGAACGAGTTTTGAGTTAAGATGTAATTTGAAACGAGGTCGTAGGGAACTGGCTTGCCTGTTCCGGCTCGAGCCGATGAATGTTATACTCTATTCTGATTTTGTAGAGCATAGCAGTAAATACGACTATCCCGGAACGGTCAAGACCGTTCCCTACGAACATTCTCGGAATACAATGCTGTATGCTGATGACATCCGCTCAAAAAAGAAAGCTCATCGCAGACCAAAGAAAAAGGGGAAATAAAAATGAAAATTGCAGTTGTCGGCTTAGGCATAATAGGCGGTTCAATGGCTATGGCTATTAAAAAATACACGCAGCATTATGTTATAGGCATAAACAGAACAAGAAAAACGCTTGAAAAGGCGCTTGAATGCGGTGCGATTGACGAGATTGGCGACGAGGACAGCATAAAGGACGCCGACCTCATCATCTTAGGTCTGTACCCTACTCTTGCCGTTGAGTTTATAAGGCGCAACTGCGATAAAATAAAAAAAGACGCTATCGTTACCGACACAAGCGGAATAAAGTCGGCAATATGCCCTGCTCTTGACAAAATAGCCGAGGAAAACGGATTTACTTTTATCGGCTCTCACCCGATGGCAGGCAAAGAAACAAACGGCTTTGATTCTGCCGACGCAGATTTGTTCCGCGGCGCAAGCTTCATTGTTATTCCCGGCAACGCACCTCACCCACATCTGCACACGCTGTGCAGCCTTGCCATTGAAATCGGATTTTCGGGAGTTCGTCTTACAACACCTGAGGAACACGACAGAATGATAGCCTACACCTCACAGCTCCCTCATGTTTTGGCGTGCGCATATGTATTAAGTCCGCAATGCCCGAACCACAAGGGCTTTTCAGCCGGAAGCTACCGCGATGTTTCACGCGTTGCAAAGATTAACGCAACGCTGTGGAGCGAGCTTTTTATAGAAAACCGCCGTCCCCTTGTTGATGAGATAGACCTTCTGATTGACAATCTCAATCTAATAAAGCAGGAAATTGAAAACGAAAACAGTGAGGAGCTTATAGAAATTCTCGGCAGAAGCCGACAGATTAAGGAGCAGCTTGACGAATGAAAACGCTAAATGTTAAATCAGTAAGAAGCTATGATATACATATAGAAAGAGGAATAATCAGCCGCTGTGGGGAAATCATAAAACCGCTTGCAAGAGGCGGCAAGGCACTAATAGTTTCAGACACAAATGTATTTCCTATTTACGGCGAGGTTGTCACAAATTCACTCAAATCCTCAGGCTTTGAGGTTTGCACTCACCTCTTCCCTGCCGGTGAGGCTTCAAAACAGCTTTCAACCATTGCAGAGATTTATAACTCGCTTGCCGACAACGGCTTTTCACGCAAGGACTTCATCGTGGCTCTCGGCGGCGGCGTTACGGGCGATATGGCGGGCTTTGCCGCATCAACATATCAAAGGGGAATAGACTTTGTCCAGATTCCCACCTCTCTGCTGTCACAGGTTGATTCCTCGGTCGGCAGTAAAACGGGAGTTGACATCAAGCAGGGTAAAAACCTTGTCGGCGCTTTCTGGTCGCCGTCAGCCGTTATAATAGACCCCGACACGCTGAACACTCTTACACCCGAGTTTTTCGCCGACGGAATGGCTGAGGTGATAAAATACGGCTGTATCAAGAGCCTTGCGCTCTTTGAAAAGCTTGAAAAGGAAAACGCCGCCGACATTATAGAGGAAATAATATACGACTGCGTATCAATAAAACGCGATGTTGTCGAGCGTGACGAGCACGAGGCAGGCGAGAGAATGCTTCTGAACTTCGGTCACACACTCGGCCACTCGATTGAAAAGGCTTACGGCTACACAGGCATAACTCACGGACAAGCTGTCGGCATTGGTATGGTACTGATGACAAGAGCAAGCGAGAATGCAGGAATTACACCGAGCGGCACAACCGAGAGAATAGAAAAGCTGCTTCAGAAATACAGCCTGCCGACAAGTGACAAAACTCCGCTCGATATTATGGCAAGCGGTGCACTCGGCGACAAAAAGGCAAGCGGCGACAGCATTAATGTTGTTCTGCTCAACACTATCGGCGACAGCTTCACAAAAAAGCTTAAGAAAACCGAGCTGCTCGGCTTTATAAGCAAATCAGAATTATAAAATTAAGGATTGATTGTCGGAGAGGGATAGATTTAAGCACAAAACCCGAGACGAGGTTGTAGGGAACACTCTTGAGTGTTCCGGTTCGAACTGCCGAATGCTATACTCTATTCTGATTTTGTTTAAAATAGCAGTATTTTCACCTGTTCGGAACGGTCAAGACCGTTCCCTACGAACATTTTATAATTTACAACATTGAACTATACGAGGGAAATACAATGAGCAACATAACTCTTTCACCGTCACGCTTAGTCGGACAGGTAACAGTGCCACCGTCAAAAAGCGATGTTCACCGCGCAATAATCTGCGCCGCACTTGCAAAGGGCGAAAGTGTGATTTCGCCTGTGTCATTTTCAAAGGACATCAAGGCGACAATCGGCTGTGCCGAGGCTTTGGGCGCAAAAATTAAGGTTGACGGAAACACTGTCACGGTAGACGGCAGCGTCTTTTTAAGCGTAAATTCGGCGCATCTTGACTGCTGCGAGTCAGGCTCAACGCTTCGCTTTTTTGTTCCCGTAGCAGCCGCAGGCGGAGTTGAAGCTGAGTTTGTGGGTCAGGGTAAGCTTCCACAGCGTCCTATCGGAATTTATCTTGACTGTCTGCCGAAAAACGGAGTAGTCTGCGACACAAAGGGCGGCTTGCCGCTTAAGATAAACGGTAAGCTTAAAAGCGGCGAATACCGTCTGCCGGGCAACATAAGCTCGCAGTTCATAACAGGCTTGCTGTTTGCGCTGCCGATACTTGACGGCGACAGCAAAATTATACTGACCTCTCCGCTTGAATCCTCAGGCTATGTCGATATGACCCTAAAGGCTATGAAAAGCTTCGGCGTAGAGGTTAAAACCGAGGAACAGTCATATATAATAAAAGGAAATCAAAGCTACAAGCCCAGCCGCTACACCTGTGAGGGCGACTGGTCGCAGTCGGCATTCTTTATGGCGGCAGGCGCTTTGGGCGGCGATGTGACTATAAACGGACTTAACGCAAACTCACCGCAGGGCGACCGTGAATGTGCCGAAATATTCAGGCGATTCGGCGCAGATGTTGAGATAAAGGAAAATTCGGTACGGGTAAAACCGCAAAAGCTTCACGGCATTAAAATTGACGCGCGGCAAATTCCGGATCTTGTACCGGCTCTGGCTGTGACAGCCGCCTTTGCCGAAGGCGAAACGGTGATTTACGGTGCGGAAAGACTGAGGATAAAAGAGTGTGACCGCCTTGAGGCTGTATGCAACGGTATAAGCAATCTCGGCGGAAATATTACTCAGACAGACGACGGTCTTATCATCAACGGCAAACAAACCCTTACAGGCGGAAGCTGTGAGGGCTACAACGACCACCGCATTGTTATGGCTTTGAGCATAGCCGCACTCAGGTGCGAAAACAGCGTTATGATAACCGACCGAGAAAGTATAAACAAAAGCTACCCCGATTATTTTGAGGATTATAAAATGCTCGGCGGAATTATAAAATGAGGTGATGATATGTCATCATGGGGAAATAAGGTTAAAATTTCAATATTCGGTGAAAGCCACGGCGCAGGCATCGGAGTTGTTCTTGACGGAATAAAGCCCGGTGTAAAGCTTGATATGGACGAGCTTTTGCTCAATATGGGCAGACGAGCACCCGGTAAGGACAAGGCGGCAACACCGAGAAAGGAAGCCGACACACCGAATATTTTATCGGGTGTACTTGACGGCGTAACAACCGGCGCACCGATATGCTGTGTGATTGAAAACACAAACACACGCTCGGGTGACTACGGCAATATACTTTCAAAGCCTCGTCCGGGTCACGCCGATTACACAGGCTTTATGCGCTATAACGGCTATAACGACATCAGAGGCGGCGGACATTTTTCGGGCAGGCTTACCGCACCGCTCGTCTTTGCAGGCTCTGTGTGCCGACAGGTGTTAAAGCTTGACGGCGTTAAAATAGCCTCGCACATTTATTCCGTTAATACGGTGAACGATACTCCGTTTGACCCTATAAACATTGACAACAGCTTAATTGAGCGTCTCAATCAGAAGAGCTTTCCGCTTATTGACGAATCAGTCGAGGACGAAATGCGCAGTGTAATTGAAAGCGCAAGGCTCAGTCAGGACAGTGTGGGCGGCATAATAGAATGTTGTGCAACAGGCTTAAAGCCCGGGCTTGGCAGCCCGATGTTTGAGGGCGTTGAAAATGTAATTTCATCGGTTATGTTCGGTGTTCCCGCGGTTAAGGGTATAGAATTCGGCGCAGGCTTTGACATAACAAAAATGCACGGCAGCCGGAGCAATGACCCGTTTAAATATGAAAACGGTCAGGTTGTAACAAGTTCAAACAACAACGGCGGAATACTCGGCGGCATAACAACGGGTATGCCGATAATTTTAAGAGCTGCAATCAAGCCTACGGCTTCAATATCTCAGCAGCAGAACACCGTTGATTTGCAGACAAAGGAAAACACAACGCTTGTAATAAACGGCAGACACGACCCGTGCATAGTGTCGCGTGCATCGGTTGTAATTGAATCAGCCTTGGCACTCGCGCTTATTAATCTTTAAGAGGTGATAAAATGGGGCTTGACGAAATAAGAAACGAAATTGACCGTATAGACAAGCAGCTTCTTGAGCTGTTCAAGCAGAGAATGGACTGCGCAAAGCGGGTTGGTGAATACAAGCTTGAACACAACATTCCTATTCTTAATATGGAGCGCGAAAATGAAATTCTCGACAATGTTGAGGAAAAGGGCGGAGAATACGGCTATGCCGCAAGGCTTTTGTATTCAAATATAATGGAAATTTCAAGGGCACTTCAGCACGATATAGTAGGCAGCGGCAAAGAGATACGCCGCTTGCTTGAAACAAGCGAGAGTGAAAACAACGCCGCACCCGAAAGCCTTAAAATTGCCATTCAGGGTATTAAGGGCGCAAACTCACACGAGGCGGCAAAAACACTTTTCCCTCAGTCACAGCTGTGCTTCTATCCGGGCTTTGAAGATGTGTTCACAGCGGTTGACAACGGCGAGGCAGACTTCGGCGTGCTTCCTGTTGAAAACTCCTCGGCAGGCTCTGTAAGCGATGTGTATGACCTGATATTAAAATACCGCTTTTACATAACAGGTGCGCTTAATCTGCCTATTTCGTACTGCCTTGGCGCACTTAAGCAAAGCGAGCTTTCCGACATTGAGCAGGTCTGGTCACACCCGCAGGGTCTTGCACAATGCTCGTTTTATATTGCTAAAAACAATCTTAAGGCTGTTCCCTGCTCAAACACGGCGGTTGCCGCAAAAATGGTAGCCGAGGAAAAACGCCTTAACTGCGCCGCTCTCTGCTCGCAAAAGGCGGTAGAAGAATACGGACTGAAGGTATTAAAAAGGAATTTCCAGAACTCAGCCCAGAATAGTACAAGATTTATTGTAATTTCAAAAAAGCTCTATATTCCGGATGACGCAGACAAGATAAGCCTTTGCTTCTGTCTGCCGCACCGCACAGGCTCACTTCACAATGTACTGTGCCGCTTCAGCAGTCACGGGCTTAACCTTACGAAAATTGAGTCAAGGCCGCTGCCGGACAGCAGCTTTGAATATTTATTTTACCTTGATTTCACCGGCAATATCCGCAGTGAGCATGTTATGAACCTGATGTGCGCACTGTCGGAGGAGCTGCCCGAGTTCTCATTCTTCGGCAATTATAAGGAAATGTAGGAAATCAGAGTAGAGAGTGGTGCGGTGCAAGCACCGCAAAGAATAAAGAATAATTATGGTTGTTGCCGCTTTGCGGCTCTGAAATCAAATAAAATCAAACACAAAAACGAGAGGATAATAAATATGGCAAGAAAAGGTAATTTAATGACGGTAAGACAGGATGTCAAGGTCCTTGACGCCACAATCCGCGACGGCGGACTTTGCAATAATTTCGAGTTCACAGACGAATTTGTTCGTGAGCTTTATCAGACAAACATCCAGTGCGGTGTTGACTATATGGAGTTCGGTTACAGAGCGTCAAAAAAGCTGTTTAACGAAAATGAGTTCGGCAAGTGGAAATTCTGCAACGAGGAGGACATCAGAAGCATTGTAGGCGATAACGACAGCCCGATGAAGATAGCAGTTATGGCTGATGTAGGCAGATGCGACTTCAAAACCGACTTCATTCCAAAAAACGAAAGCGTAATCGACCTTGTGCGCGTTGCCTGCTATATTCACCAGATTCCTGCGGCGCTCGAGATGATTGAGTATTTTCACTCTCTCGGCTATGAAACCTCTTGCAACATTATGGCGATAAGTCAGGCAAGCGACGCTCAGATTGAAGCAGCTCTTGAAATGCTCGGCAACAGCAGCGTTGATGTTGTTTACCTCGTTGATTCCTACGGCTACTTCTACCCTGAATCAGCCGCCGAGCTTGCAAAGAAGTATGTTCAGTTCGGCGAAAAATACAACAAGCTCATCGGCTTCCACGCTCACAACAACCAGAATCTTGCATTTGCAAACACGATTGAAACTATGTCATACGGCGTAAGCTTCCTTGATGCTACTGTCAGCGGTATGGGCAGAGGTGCAGGCAACTGTCAGATGGAGCTGCTGCTCGGCTTCCTCAGAAACCCGAAGTACAGCCTGTACGGACTGTTCACCTTTATCGAAAAATATATGCTTCCGCTCAAGGCGCAGGGCGTTCAGTGGGGCTTTGACATTCAGTATATGATAACAGGTCAGCTCAACCAGCACCCCCGCGAGGCAATCGCCTTCACAAAGGACGGCAGAACCGATTACTGCAATTTCTACAAGAATATTTCGGATAACGAATAATAAATCCGTAACAGAATACAGCATAAAAAACACCCACAGCGCGTGGGTGTTTTTTCTTGCCTTTATACCGGCTCATAAAATAATACATATAAGACCGTTGCAGCCTTCGTTGATAATGCGCTCAATGGTGTCGCGCATTTTGCTTCTCGCGTCATCGGGCATACGCATCAGCTTGTTGTGCAAGCCCTCGTTTACAAGCTCGTGCAGAGATTTGCCGAATATATTTGACTCCCAGATTTTCGACGGGCTCTCCTCAAACTCCTTGAGCAGATACATAACAAGCTCCTCGCTTTGCTGCTCGCTGCCGACAATCGGGGTTACCTCGGTTGTGATGTTCGTCTTTATCATATGAATACTCGGAGCAGAAGCCTTCAGGCGTATGCCGTATTTACCGCCCTGCTTGACAATCTCAGGTTCTTCAAGCGACAGTTCATCCATACCCGGCATTACTATTCCGTAGCCCGTTTCGTTTACACTGTTGTACGCGTCAATAATCTTCTCGTATTCACTCTTGATTTTTGACAGCGACAGCATACATTCGAGCAGGCTCTTTTCGTCACTTATCTCAAACCCTGTTTTCTCACCCAGCACGCGGTAAAACAGAGCATTTGAAACGGCAAGCGCAATTTTTGCCGTGCCCGTACCCAAGTCTATCGCCGAGATTGAGCAGTGGTCAATATAGTCGCACTCGGGGAGTCTGTTTATCGCGTTCTGTATTTCGCGTATTTTCTTAAGCTGCGAGGTGCAGCTGACTATTGATGAGAAAATACTGCTCCTGATATAGTGGTTTCTCTCAAGCGTTGAAATCCAGCGAGGCATATCAAGCTTGATTTCCTGTATCGGAAACTCAAACAAAATTGAGGCTAAAATTCTTTTAATCTCATTTTCGTCAAGGTCAATACAGCTTTCAGGCAGAACAGGCACACCGTAGCGGCGTGAAAGCTCCTGTGCAAGCGCAATGCTCGCAGGCGATGATGGAGACAGGCAGTTGAGAATAACCACAAAAGGCTTGTTTATCGACTTTAGCTCGTCAATAACTCTCTGCTCCGCTTCCTCGTATTCACCTCTCGGCAAATCGGTTATAGAGCCGTCTGTAGTAATAACAAGACCGATGGTGCTGTGGTCGGTTATTACTTTTTTTGTGCCTATTTCCGCCGCCATATTGAACGGTATATCCTCGTCAAACCACGGAGTTTTTACCATTCTGGGCTGCTCATCCTCAATATATCCCACTGCACTCGGCACAATGTAGCCCACGCAGTCAATCATTCTGACGCTGAAGCTTGCATTGCCGTCTATCGTCACCTCAACTGCATCCTCGGGGATAAACTTCGGCTCGGTTGTCATTATGGTTTTGCCGCCTGCCGACTGCGGCAGCTCGTCAACGGCACGCTCACGGCGACTGTCGTTTTTTATATTCGGAATAACAAGCGTATCCATAAATCGCTTGATAAAGGTTGACTTGCCCGAGCGCACAGGTCCAACAACGCCGATATAAATATTGCCGTTTGTGCGCCTTGATATATCTTCGTAAATATTTCTCTCCTGCATAATGTAAACCTCCTTATATCCCCGGGATAAGCAGCATAATGTCGCAATCAAGAGTATCGTCGGCTATCTCGTTTTCGCGCATTATGTCGTCGGGTCTTGCGCTGTAGCTTCGTGAAATATCCCACACGCTCTCACCCTTGCGTGCATAATAAAGGCACAAAGCACAGTCATCCTGCCGAGCCTTTTTGCTTTCCTCGTTGCCGTGAGCCGCTGTGAGCATTCTCACCGTTTTTGAAGCAAAGGCTCTCGCCTCAACCGTAATTTCACAGCGCAAATCTATGGTGTTTGGTCCGCTTATGCGGTAGCTTACCGAGTCTGCCTTAGAAAATGCCTCCAGAAATAAACCGCCGTGTTCTTCCTGCGACAGCTTAATCGGACAGAGATAATCAATGCTTCTCTCGGTGTAAAACGGTGTTGAGTCATTGTCGAGTGCCAGAATACAAACGCACAGCTTACCCTTTACAACCGCTGCACCGTTTTCAAAACCGCCCTCTGCGGTGCAGCTGTCTCCCCATATGTCGATGACCTTTGAAATTCCGTTTGTTTCAAGCTCTGCGCTGCTTTTTGTTATGCATGTTTCGCGGCAGATGTCGGTAAGCTTTGAAAGCTGAAGCTGTGAATATTCGCCCTCAAGCTCAAGATTTGTTGAAAACGCATCGGTTATATAGCTTATCTGCTCGTCACAGTATGCGGCTATGTACGCGCACAGCCTTGCGTCAACGGTTATAACCGCGCCCTTTTCATTTGACGCGTCCTCCTTGAGTCTGACATCGCACGACAAAAGCTGTAAACGGTAATCGGTTTTTGCGTCGTTTTCAATACCCGGCGTGTCAACCACCTGCCCTACCGGAACAGTGAACTCCATCACCGCCGTTTCGGCTATTTCGTTGTCGGCTATGTAAAGCACATGCACCGTCATCTCGCCCTTGACCATCGCCTTGTCTCCGGCAATTCTGCACTCTCCGCTTTTAACTCTCACGGTTGATTTCAGTATAGTACGAACAGCCGGACTGCCTGCTGAGGGTTCAAGCTCCTCCGCAACGGTGAACTGCTGCTGCGACAAAGCGCACAGCCGAGAGCATACATCCTGCTCAAGCCTTAGCTGCGCATCGTCCTCACGGCAGGATACGGCGGTTTCTCTGCCTGCTATTGCCTCAACCCTTGCGCACAGTGAAAAAGCGCCGTGAATGTCAAGTCTGCGCGGACTTATTGCTCGACAGTTGACATAATCGGGCTTGGCTGAAGCCAACACAACCGCGTCTGAGCAGTCGCCACGCACCGTCATACTGCCCGAATAGGGCACGCTGTGCTCACAGCTGCGAACATTTCTTTTCTCCTCGTCAATATAAAGCACACAAACGCTTGCCGCACCGTCAATAGTAAGCCTGTCGCCGCTTAACGACTTTGAGTGAATTTTCGGCGTTACTGTGCATTTCAGAATTTTTTCGATTCCGGGGCAGTAGTCCGGCAGCGTGAAGTCAAGGTCTATCGGCTGCTCTAAACACCCGTCAAACACAGCTTCCCTCACAGGCACGGACTTCTTTTCAAGGGTGTAATCCATTATAATTAATCTCTCCTTTTTTTAATACCTGTACGCAAAAGTGAGCGATAAACCGCACAAATGCAGGGGTATTTGTTTCTAAATAATCTTATGAAGAGGTTGGCTGTGATATGCTAAAAATAAAAAGAAAGACTGAACAGACTGCTTTACGCAATCCATTCAGTCTTTATTTTTTAAGAGTGAAGAGGTGCGGTACAAGCACCGCTTTTTAGAGTGAAGAGTTAAGAGTGGAGAGTGAAGATAATTTTCGCAACGGGTTTGTTAGTTCGTAGGGAACGGTCTTGACCGTTCCGGGATAGATGCAGATACTACGATTTTTAGCAAAATCAGAATAGATATTACATTCATAAGAGCGAACCGGAACAGGCAAGCCGGTTCCCTACAACCTCGTTTCGGGTAACAGCAGTTGACTCTCATTTCTTAAATCAAAGAGCAGCGAAGCTGCAACAACCACAATTATTCATTATTCACTATTCATTAGTGTTTAGCGCAGCTAAACACATCACTCCGTTCTCAGTGCCGTTACTGGGTCGTTCTTAGCCGCCTTTCGCGACGGTATAAGACCGCCGATAAGGGTAAGAACCACACTGAGCAAAACAAGCACAGCAGCGCTTACAATCGGCAGAGAAGCGTTCAGGTTCGACATTCCCGACAAGGCGTGGATAATCGCATTGGCTACAACCACCAGCACTAAGGATATTCCTACACCAAGCAAGCCTGAACACAGCCCGATAATAAATGTTTCGGCATTGAACACCTGCGAAACATTCCTCTTTGACGCGCCAATCGCCCTGAGGATACCGATTTCCTTTTTGCGCTCAAGCACACTGATATATGTAATAACACCTATCATAATCGAGGATACAACGAGTGAAATTGAAATAAAGGCTACAAGCACATAGCTGATGATATCTAAAATCTGAGTTATAGAGGACATAAGCGTACCAACCATATCGGTGTAGGTAATAACCTTTTCGTCCTCGCCGATTTCCTCCATATGACTGTTGTAGCCGTCGAGCGCTTCAATAATTTTCTCCTTGCTTTCAAAGTCAACAGGATAAATTGAAATTCCGCTCGGATTGTCAAGTTCGGCGTAGCCGAACTTTTTCATATTTCCCTCATAAGAAGAATCCTCAGACGACATCAGCGACTTAAACAGTCCGGCAAGCTCCTCCTCGCTCATATTCGTCTGAATTGCCTTTGAAAATGCGTCCGGGTCAATGCTCAGTCCGTTGCTCATCTGAGCGCCCTTGCTTGCCATCGCCTGCTGCATTGCGCTCTGCATATTTCCGCTCATCTGTCCTGCCATCTGCTGCATAATTGATGAAATCTGACCCTGCAAAGCCTGCGAAATTGCGCCGGTAATTGAGCTCATTGTACCCGACATATACTTTTCGAGTGCCGAGCCGATTTGCTTTTCAAGCTCCGATGAGCCTGCTATTTTTGCAATACCCTCGTTTATCACCTTTTGCGCCTCAGGCGTCTTAAGATAATCGGCAAAATATTCTCCCATTCTGCTCGGGTTAGGCAGTGAGTTTGCATCTGCATATTCGCTGTAACCGAGCATCAAGTCCTGCGCCAGTGTCATTAACTGATCCGGGAACAAATCAATAGCCGCGTCAAGCTGCTGCTTCAGATTCTCAGCATTTTCGGTAAGACGGCTGCGTGCATCGTCTGTTTTCAGATACATAAACAGATATTCATTGAATTTGTCGGGGTCGGTAAGGTTGTTTGCCTCCGCGTATTCCTGATATCCAGCCATAATATTGCCGACCATCTTCTCCATCTGCTCCGGACCGATTACCATATCACAGCTGCTCTGAACAATAGTCTTGAGATTCATAAGGATTCGCTGTCTGCCCTGCTCTGATGTAAGATACTTCATAAAGCTTTCGCCAAGACCGGACATATCCGCCTGCGGATTCTTTTCCACATAATCCTTGTAGCCGTTCATAAGCTCGGTAAACAGGGCAGACATATCCTCCTTTGAAATCGTCACATCAAAGTCGCTCATAATATCGCCCAGATTCAAGCCCGAAAGCTCCGGCATTTCAAGCTCTATTCCGCTCAAATCGAGCATACCCGACATATTCGGCATATCGTTGTTAAAGCTTATGAGCTTCGACATATCAATACTTGTGTCGCCGTTAAAGCTGAACGCCTTTTTAAGCTCGTCTGTGTTAATCTTGAACAGGGAGTCCAGCTTAAATTTATCTCCGCTGCTTTCTGCGCCGAAGGAATCGCCGGTAAACACATTGATTCCCGGATGCTTAAGCTGCTGCTTTACAATTTCGCTTTTTGATGCCTGCTCAATAACCTGCTTTGTCAGCGACGCAGGATAACCGACGCCTGCACGCAGCATAGCCGCAGTAGTTCCCGCCGCGGGCTGAACAATGCCGACAATCGTTATATTCTCGCCGTTTGCGACAAGCTTTTTCATATATTCCTTATCGCCTGACCTGTCCTTCCAGACCTCGTATTCCTTGTCATACTGGTAATAATCAGTGCCGTTTACAAGCTTGAATTCCCTGCCGAGTATTTCATCATATGAAAACGGCTCAATATCGTCAGGCTCCTTAATTTCCTCCTCAGCGATAAACTGCTTTATCATATCGTCAAGCTCCACACTGTCACGCAGTCCCAGCGCATACATTGTGAAGTCGCTTATATTTCCTCCCGAGGATAAAACAAGAACACACTCGTTGTATTTTTCAGGCCAGTGTCCTGCCTTAACCTCATACTGCTTCCGATACAGCTCCTCGTTTTCGGGCAGCTCGTGGAACACATCGGTGCTCATCATCATAGACATCATACTGTTCGCTCCTGCGCCTGAGCCAACGCCGAGTGCAGAAAGGGTTTTATCGGGGTTAACCTGCTTGATCGAGTCCTTGTCCTGTCTGAAAATTTGAGGTGATACATTGTAGCTGTACTCAATTGCGTGAGTAAATTCATCAAGGCTGCTGTCCTTGCTTTCAAGGAAAAGCTTCAAGGACTGCAAATCGTTGGAGTTCATCTTTGAGAACATACTCGTCACCATTCGGTTAACTCCTATTTCGCCCTCGCCGCCCTTTACCGTGTTGCCTGAAACGCCGAGCATCATTGAGGTAATATCAATTCCCGTACTCTGAATTTTTATGGGATACTCCGAGAGCGTGTCCTCCTCAATGGATTTTATGTATAGATCCACACCGTTTGACAGCGCAAGAATCAGCGCGATTCCGATTATGCCGATAGAGCCTGCAAAGGAAGTTAGCAGCGTGCGCGCCTTTTTTGTACGCAGATTGTTAAAGCTTAAGGACAGCGCCGTCAGGAACGACATAGACGATTTGCCCATATTCTTGTGCTGAGGCTCCTCAAGCGCTTCCTCATCAACCTCAAACGGATCTGAATCGGAGCGAATTTTTCCGTCCTGAAGCTTAACAATTCTTGTTGCGTATTCATCGGCAAGCTCAGGATTATGCGTTACCATAACAACAAGGCGATCCTTAGCCACCTCTTTAAGCAGCTCCATAACCGCAACGCTTGTTTCGCTGTCAAGTGCGCCTGTAGGTTCATCGGCAAGAAGAATATCGGGATTATTGACAAGTGCTCTGGCAATCGCGACTCTCTGCATCTGACCGCCCGACATCTGGCTGGGCTTTTTGTGCAGCTGATCGCCAAGACCTACCTGCTCCAACGCCTGTGCGGCGCGTTTTCTGCGCTCGGCTCTTGATATTCCCGATATTGTCAGAGCAAGCTCAACATTTGCAAGCACCGACTGATGCGGAATCAGATTATAGCTCTGAAAGACAAAGCCGATAGTATGGTTGCGGTAGGAATCCCAGTCCCTGTCCTTATACTTTTTTGTAGAAATACCGTTAATAATCAGCTCGCCGCTGTCATAGCGGTCAAGTCCGCCGATAATGTTGAGCAGCGTGGTCTTGCCTGAGCCGCTCGGACCAAGAATTGCCACAAACTCATTATCGCGCAGATTCAGGCTCACATCGTCAAGAGCATTCTGCACTAAATTGCCGGTTTTATATTCCTTGCGTATATTCTTAATCTGAAGCATAATTCAACAATCGCCCCTTTTCGTGATTTTCATTATACCCTCTTCCCGTGTGTAACGGCGTAAAATACTACACCCTTATAAAAGCAAAATCAAGTATTGCCTCCCTTAGGCACATATTGTACCACCCGAGACCATAAAATACCAGTAATTTAGTGTTATATTTTATGTTAATTTTTTGTGACGGTAATACTAACAAAACCGCCTGTCAAAAAGATGTATCAATTATTCTTAAAAGGTAAATTAATTTTGGGGATTTTCACAAACTTTTTTAAACCTAAGATAAAACGGCTCTTAATTTGTTGAAATAAAGCTGCTTGTAGGTTATAATGAGTAGGTAAATTACAATGCGGTAATTTTTATTTCCGCTGAGAATACAGGGGGACTTACAATGGAAAATCTTAACCTGTGTCTTACTATCCTCATCACCGGCTTTGTCGTTGTTTTTGCGGTTTTGATTGTACTTATTATGATTATCAAAATCTACGGAACAATCGTTACAAAGGCGCTTAACGCGTCGCAGGACAGAAAGGCACGAAAGGCAGCAGAAAAGAAAAAGGCTCTTGAACATGAAAGAGCGCAGCAAAGCGAAAAGACAAGCCCAGCCGCGCCTATAAAGAGCGCACCGGCACCGGCTGCTCAGGGTATCAGCCCTGAGATTGTCGCGGTTATTGCGGCGGCTGTTGATTCTACATACGGCACAGGCGGCGCAAGAATAACAAGCATCAAGAAGAGCCAAACTCCTAATTCCCGTCCTGCTTGGGGTATGGCAGGTGTTTTTGAAAACACAAGACCGTTTTAACGAGATTCAAGGGAAAGGATGTTGACTGATGGAAATTCTTCAAGGTTTTTTAGACGCTGTTGTTAGCCTGTTTCAGAGCAGCGGTCTTTGCTCGCTTCCGTGGCAGAACTATGTAATGATAGCCATTTCAATAGTGCTTTTGTACTTAGCTATTAAAAAGCAATACGAACCGCTACTGCTTTTGCCGATAGCGTTCGGTATGCTTCTTGTAAATCTTTATCCGGCTATTATGGCGGCTCCGTCTACCGATATGGTGCCTGTGACCGAATATATGGCGCAGCACGGCGGAGAAGCGGCAAAATACGCCGTTACGACAATACAGGGCGTTGATTACTACAATGTACCGACAAACGGCGGTCTTTTCTATTATCTGTATCAGGGCGTTAAGCTCGGCATTTATCCGCCGCTTATCTTCCTCGGCATAGGCGCTATGACAGACTTTGGTCCGCTTATTGCAAACCCGAAGAGCTTTATCCTCGGTGCTGCGGCACAGATTGGTATCTTTATCACCTTTGTAGGCGCAATTTTTCTTGGCTTTGACCCGAAGGCAGCCGGCTCAATCGGCATCATCGGCGGTGCTGACGGCCCGACAGCTATTTATGTTACATCAATCCTCAAGCCTGAGCTTTTAGGCCCGATTGCAGTCGCGGCGTACTCATATATGGCGCTTGTACCGATTATTCAGCCGCCTATTATGAAAGCTCTGACAACAAAGAAAGAGCGTTCTGTTGTTATGGAGCAGCTTCGTCCAGTATCAAAGCTTGAAAAGATTATGTTCCCCGTAATCGTTGTTATACTTATAGCAATCTTCCTGCCTGACGCAGCACCGCTTGTTGGTATGCTTATGCTTGGCAATCTGTTCAAGGAAAGCGGCGTTGTTGACAGAATCTGCAAGGCGGCACAGAACGAGCTGATGAACATTATCACAATTTTCCTCGGTGTTACTGTCGGCGCAACCGCAACAGGCCAGGTATTCTTAAGCCCAGATACCTTAAAGATTATCGCACTCGGTCTTGCAGCGTTCTGCGTTGGTACAGCCTGCGGCGTTCTGTTCGGCAAGCTTATGTATCTCTTCACAGGCGGCAAGGTTAATCCGCTTATTGGCTCGGCAGGTGTTTCGGCCGTTCCGATGGCTGCCCGTGTTGCACAGAAGGTTGGACAAAAGGAAAACCCGGGCAACTTCCTGCTTATGCACGCAATGGGTCCGAATGTTGCCGGCGTTATCGGTTCGGCAGTTGCAGCCGGCGTGCTTATCAGTGTTCTTAAGTAAGGCACAAATTAAAAGTTTGATAAACTCACAAAACCGCAGAGCGAAAGCCCTGCGGTTTGTTGTTTGTTTGAAGCGGAGCTATGCTCCGCAATGAAGAAATGAAAAATGAAGTCGCTTCGCTAATGAAGTACGCTTTACGGCGCATTATGGTTGTCGCAGCTTCGCTGCTCTTTGAATTAAGAAATACTCATTGTGAGGTTAAGCCTTCCATTTGATGCAATGTCATCAACTTAAGCACGAAACCTGAAGCAATGTTGTAGGGATAACTCTTCACTCTCATATATTCAGCTTTATCTCGCCTGTAACATCGGTAAGAAGCTTCTTCATCTTAAGGGCCTCGCGCCTTGCCGCCTCAGCGTATTCACGCTCGTCACAGCCCTCTTTCTGCCATGCGCACATAATACCTCTTGACGAATTTACAATAGCGCCAAGACCGTTGCTGTCAAACGCGCCTGCTATATCGTCTGCCGTACCGCCCTGTGCGCCGTAACCCGGAACAAGGAAGAATGTGTGCGGCAGCTCTGCTCTCAGCTCTGTGAGCTGCTGAGGATATGTTGCGCCTACAACTGCGCCTACACCCGAATAGCCGTACTCGCCGGGCAGCTCCTCGCCCCACTTTTCGCAGAGCTTGCCCATATGCAGGTAGATTGTTTCGCCGCCCTCAAGCTCTAAATTCTGAAGCTCGCCTGAGCTTGGGTTAGAGGTCTTTACAAGCACGAACATACCCTTATCGCCTTGTTTAGCGACATTTACAACAGGCATAATACCGTCTGAGCCTAAATATCCGTTTACTGTGAGCGCATCTGCGCCGAAAGCCTCAAGCTGTTCACCCTCAAGCTCTGTAACTCCGAGATGAGCCGCTGCATAAGCCTCCATTGTTGTGCCAATGTCGTTGCGCTTGCCGTCTGTTATAACAAACATTCCCTTTTCTTTAGCATACTTGATTGTTTTTTCAAGCGCTCTTACGCCCTGCCAGCCGTATATCTCATAATACGCCGCCTGCGGCTTAACAGCAGGCACAATGTCGCACAGTGCGTCAATAAGTCCCTTGTTGTATATCCACAGCGCTTCTGCGGCGCCCTCAAGAGTTTTCCCGTATTTTTCAAACGCCTCTGCCTTGATATATTCGGGAATGTACGCAAGCTTCGGGTCTAAGCCTGCAACGGTCGGATTCTGCTTTTCAACTATTTTCTTTATAAGTCTGTCAAATGCCATTTTAATTCTCCTTATCGTTATATACAATTTCGCCGCCGAGTATTGTGTACTTTACCTTGCCGTTAAGCGTTCTGCCCTTGAACGGACAGTTCCTTGATTTGCCGTGCAGCTTTTCAACATCAACCGTCCATTGCTCGTTAGGGTCGAAGATTACCACATCGGCATTTGCACCGACTGACAGTGTTCCTGCAGGAATATTCAGTATTTCGGCAGGCTTGAGGCTCATAAGCCTTATTATCTCATTAAGGCTAAGCTCACCTGTATGGTAAAGGTTTGTGAGAGCCGCCGCAAGAGAGGTTTCCATACCGATAGAGCCGTTCGGCGCTTTTTCAAAGTCCGCCTTATCCTCAACGGTATGTGGAGCGTGGTCTGTTGCGATTGCGTCAAGCACACCTGTTTTCAAAGCCTCTTTTATCGCCGCAACATCCTGTGCTGTTCGCAGCGGCGGATTCATTCTGTAATCTGCGTCACGCTTTAAAAGCTCGGTTTCATCCATTGAGAAGTAATGCGGAGCGGTTTCAGCCGTTACACGAACACCCCTGTTTTTTGCGTCTCTTATCAGTGCAACCGAGGTTTTTGTGCTTACATGGCAAATATGAATCGGCACACCATAAGCCGCCGCAAGGGCAATTTCCCTTGCAGTGCCGCAGTCCTCGGCTGCCGCAGGAATACCCTTGATACCGAGCTGCCTTGAAATCTCGCCCTCGTTTATCTTGCCGCCCTTTGCAAGGTACAAATCTTCACAATGGGCAACAACCGCCATATTCTCTTTTTCAGCCTCAATCATAGCTTTCGCCATAAAGGCGGTATTCTCAACAGGTCTGCCGTCGTCCGTAAGAGCAATCGCTCCTGCCGACTTAAGTGCGGGAATATCACACGCTTCGAGGCTTTTGAGCCCCTTTGTAACGCTCGCCGCAACATACACCCTTGCCGGCGCTTTTTCGGCTTTTTTTATGATGTATTCAACTGTTTCGGGGCTGTCCGTAGCAGGGTTGGTGTTTGGCATAGCAAGCAGGCTTGTAACGCCGCCTGCAGCCGCTGCACAGCAGCCTGTGAGTATATCTTCCTTGTCGGTGTAGCCGGGGTCGCGCAGATGAACATGCATATCAACAAGACCCGGCGCTGCAACAAGTCCGCTGCCGTCAAGCACAATACTGTCATCTGACGGCAAGTCGGCTATTTTTCCGCCTGCAATGTATAAATCACTGATTTTATCGGTGTCATTTGCAGGGTCAATTATCCGTACATTTTTTATTGTAATATCCATACTGTCTCCTGAGTGCCGAATCGGGCACGGATTCCTGTTTTATTATTTTTTACTCAAAGAGCCGCAAAGGAGCGACAACCAACTCTTAACTCTCCACTCTCAACTCTACCTATACTTGTCCCAGTAGCTGTCGCTGTCAAAGCTCTTTACAAATTCGCTGTCGGAGTATGAGCTTTTGTGTTCCGGTCGGCTTGCCTGACGCTGCGCTCTGCGCTGTGCCGCGCGCTGCCTGTCCTCTTCGGTTCTCTGCGGTCTTTCGCGGTGCTGCGGCGGTCTGCTGCCCTGAGTTTTTATGCGTTCAGCCTGTACGCCGTCACCCATATTATCCTTCTGATTCTTGCCGAATATTCCCTTAACGCGGTCGCCAAAGCCGTTCCCCTCGGGGTATTCGTCCTCAGACATTGCCTCGTCGTAATCCTCGTTGTTGCTGCGTGACAGCTCATAAAGGTCAGAGTCCTCAGCGTCCTCTC
Organism: Acutalibacteraceae bacterium; assembly: GCA_051880615.1. Lineage (GTDB taxonomy): Bacteria > Bacillota > Clostridia > Oscillospirales > Acutalibacteraceae > UBA7067. The sequence goes on along the minus strand of JBJEOH010000034.1, from coordinate 256,657 downwards.
GGTTAGACACAGGCTTTATAATGTCAACCCTCATTCTCACCGGATTGTTTTCAAATTTTTCATCGCCGGGCTGATTGTCGATAAAGTCAAGCTGAACCTGAGTGGGAATTTCCTCGGCTGCCTGCTCGTCGAACAAGCCGTCGTTTTCAATCTCATTATAAAAGCTCTCAACTGCGCTGTCAGTCCTTGTATCTCTCTTTTTAGGCTTAATCGGCTGCGGTCTTTCAGCTTTTACACTCCTTATCGGCTTGTCCTCGTCAATAGCAGGAGCAGACGGCTTTGAAAAACTGCTCTCAGCTTCAACGCCTGCCCTTAAAGCTCTCTCCGGCTTTCTCTGCTGTGACGCAGACGGAAGCTTTTTCTTTACTGCTTTCTTTTTCTTTTCGTGCATTTTTTTCTTTACAGCGCGTGCCAGCACGACTATCAGTGCAACTACAAAAATCACGCCGATAACAATGCATATAACCGTTACAACCGTGCCGAGAACATTGACCTCGACAGGCTTTTTCTCAACGCTGTCAAACACAATGCTCCTTGCGGCTGTGTTGAAAATTCCGTGATCTGAAATTGTCAGCTCACGCTTGCCGACCGCCAGCTTCAGGCTGTATACATATCCGTTTACAACTGTTGTGCTGAGCAGATACTTGTCAGTGTTATTTATGCAGTCAAAGAAAACCGCCTGAGAGGTTTCGTATGTTGTCACCTTATCGGCATTCTGCTCCGACTGAATGTCCTTTTGAATCTGCTCTATTTCCGTCTTTGACAAATCCTTGTATGTAAAAATCTCTCCTGATTTTTCAGCCTGAAGTGTCAGTGTATAGGTATTGCCGGAATCTCTTGCGTTCAACAGCTCACCGGTATCAGACTCTTTGATGTTATACACCGCGTCACCCGGAATTTCAACACTAATGCCGGGTGTGTTAATGTGAACACTCTGGCGTTCAACCGCCGCGTGAACCGGCAGGCAAACAGCAAATATTGTTATGGCTGCGAAAAAAAGCGCAATTATTTTTTTTGAAATTGTACGATTCATATTTACAGTCCTTTGCTTTTTACTTATGCAGTCAGTACAAGCAGTCAGTCACTTCAGCACGAACAACCACATATTGTACATTCTTATTTTTATTATACTATCAATGCGCAAAAAACACAACAAAAAAATAAGAGACCAAGCGGTCTCTTAAGTAATTTTTTTATTTTCAATGCGAGAAATCAAGCGTTCTTCTCAATGTAGTCAACAAGTGAGCCAACTGTCTTGATATTCTCGATTTCGTCATCAGGAATCTCAACCTCAAACTCGTCCTCGATTGACATTAAAAGATCAACAACATCAAGTGAATCTGCACCGAGATCGTCCTGAAGTGTTGTGTCTGCTGTGATTGTATCCTCCTCAACATCAAACTGCTCAGCAAGGATTGCCTTAACCTTTTCTAAAACCATAATTGTAACCTCCGTAAAATTTTATTTTGCGCATTGCCTCTGAATTATGGACAAACCACATAATAATATGCTAAAATGTAACATAAGTCAGGGACAAAATTCTGCATTAATCTGCAGCGCGTTAATTGTTACAAACACATATTATTAGCAATTATTGTCTTTGTCAATTACAATTTTGTAATTTTTTATAGATTTTCTAAAATTTCTTATTTTGATTATCTATCATTATGAAAAATTAACTTATGAAAGCTGGTCTTAAAATGGAAAAAAAGAAATTTGCGGTAATCGGTCATCCGATAGGTCATACAATGTCACCTTTTATTCACAAGCGTCTTTTTGAGCTTGAGGGTATCGACGCGGATTATACTGTTTTTGACATAACACCAGAGGAGCTTACAATGAAATACCGTGAGGTACTCAGTAAACTTGACGGCTACAACATTACAATACCACACAAGCAAACAATTATCCCTCTGCTTAACGCACTTGACAAAAAAGCCGAGATGTACGGCAGTGTAAACACAGTAAAAAATGCAGACGGCATTGCAAAGGGCTACACAACCGACCCTAACGGCTTTTTAAACGCGCTTGACGCCTCCGATATTCCTCTTAAGCGCAATGTTGTTATCGTCGGCACAGGCGGCGTGGCAAGGGTTATGGCGTTTGAGGCGGCTATTGCAGGCTGTGCAATTACGATAGCGGTAAGAGAGAGCGATTTGCATGCCGTTGCTGCGCTTGCGGCAGAGCTGAAGCTTAAGGTTGCAGGCGTGAGCGTTGACACCTGCAAAATATGCCGACTTGACCATTTTGAAAAAAGCACGATTGATTTGCTTATCAACGCTACACCTGTCGGAATGTACCCCAATGATGACGCCTGCCCGATAGACGACGAGATTATTTCAAAATGCGCTCATGTATTCGACGCAATTTATAATCCGCTTGAAACAACCCTTGTTAAAAAGGCGAAAGCTAACGGCGCAAAGGCAATCGGCGGTATTTCAATGCTTGTATGGCAGGCTGTAGTTTCACACGAAATATGGAACGGAACAAGCTTTAACAAGGACGACATTGAAAAGCTGTGCGCAGACAGTGCTGAAGAGCTTAAAAAAATATTTTAAGGCGGCGGTCAAGTGAACGAAACCAAACCGATAGTGCTGTGCGGCTTTATGGGCTGCGGCAAGACGACAGTCGGAAAGATTATAGCAAAAAAGACTGTTCTTGATTTTGTTGATATGGACAGATATATAGAGAATAAAGAGGGCTGCACTGTCAAGGAGATTTTTGACCGACACGGCGAGGGCTATTTCCGCGACCTTGAGCATAAAGCGTGTATTGAGCTTGCAGACAGGAAAAACTGCGTAATAAGCTCAGGCGGCGGTTCGATGATATACGAGCGTAATGTAAAAGCGCTTGAAAAAAATGCTTTGATAGTTTATCTCCAAGTTCCATTGGAGGATATAAAATACCGTTTGAGAAACGATAAAAAGCGTCCTCTTTTGCAGCGCCCCGACAAGGACGAGGCAATGGCAGAGCTTTATCATAAGCGTGAGCCGCTTTATAGCGCTGCGGCACGCTTTGTAATCCGTCCCGGCAGAACTCCGGGCGCAACAGCCGAGAAGATAATTGAAATATTAAAGCTGCCGAGAAAGTCAAACAAATGATTTTTAAATCAGAACCTAAACCGCATAAAGCCGACAAGCAATACCGTTTGGCTTTATGCGGTTTTATTTTGTTAATGAGGATAAATTGTGTAAGCACAGCATAGTGAAGAGTGAAGAGTGGAGAGTGGAAAATTCCGCGAATAATCTCAACCCTTACCGCATACTATACTATTGGTATAATATTACATCAGGGATTTAGGCGGTGCGTTATGAAAAGGCTGCTTGCTTGCATTTTGATTTTAATGCTTATTTTATTCGGCTGTTCGGGCACAAAACCCGCAAAGCCGCCCGTAACCGAGTTTTCCTCCTCTGCCCTGCTTACCATAGACGGCGAGCATACCGAATGTAAATTATGCTCAAATTTAAACGAGGTCATTCTGAGCATTTCTTCGGGAAATATGAAAGGACTTACATATCACTGTTCAAACGAGAATATGAAAATTGAATACGGCGAAATTTCTGTCAGCAACAGTCTGAGCGATTTTTCGTCATCTGCGCCTTATTTATTATATTCGGCGATAAAGTCGCTCAGAAGCCCCGACAGCATTGAAAAACAGGAGCAAAATGAAAATTGCGTAATTTACCAAGGTGAGAGCGTGGCAGGAGAATTCAAAGCTGCTACGGAAAGCTCAACAGGCTTAATCAAATCAATAGAATTCTCAAATCAGGGTATAATCGCCGAATTCAGCAATCCGCAGGAACACAAATGACATATTAAGTATCAAGAATCCGCGCTTAATAATAATATGTAATGAGTTGAATAAAACAAGAAAACAAGACAAAAATATAATCGAAGGGTAATTACTCAAACTCAAAACAAAATCTCGGAGCGTGGAAAAATTGAATATTAAACGAGGAGATATATATTACGCCGACCTGAGCCCGGTTGTAGGCTCAGAGCAGGGCGGAATACGCCCTGTACTTATCGTACAGAATGATGTAGGCAACAAGTTCAGTCCCACGGTAATAGCCGCTGCAATAACAAGCCGACAGTCAAAGGCAAATCTGCCGACTCATATTATGCTTTGCGCCGACCAGAGCGGACTGCTCAAGGACAGCGTCGTTCTGCTGGAACAAATCAGAACCATCGACAAGCGCAGGCTGAAGGAAAAAATGGGAACTCTTGAGGATTCTTCAATGAACGAGGTGGACAAAGCAATCTCAATAAGCTTCGGCTTGGGAGGTACATAACCCTTGTTAAGAGTTATGTAACGGTAAACGCAGATAATTGGTGTTATCACCGTAAGAGGCGAATTTCATAGTGGAGTTATGAGAGTTAAGAGTGGAGTGATGGTTGTCGCCGCAGAAAAAGCTCCCGAGTGAAAACTCGGGAGCTTTTTCTTGTTATGTGAATTAAAAAGGATAGGACTGATTAATCCTCGGGGTCAACCAAAGCCTGACCGCCTGATTCGCCTGTGCGAACCTTGACTACATCCAATACCTCATATACAAAAATCTTACCGTCGCCGATGTGACCTGTATAGAGAGCCTTAACGGCTGTGTCGATAACCTGCTTAACAGGAACAGAGCATACAACGATTTCAACCTGTACCTTCGGAAGAAGGTTAACTTCAACAGGAACACCGCGGTAGAACTCCGGCTTACCCTTCTGAACGCCGCAGCCGAGAACCTGTGTTACGGTCATACCTGTTACGCCGATTTCGTTAAGAGCAACCTTAAGCTCGTCAAACTTGCTCTGCTTGCAAACAATGTCAATCTTGGTGAGCTTTTTGCCGTCCGGGTTGTCATATACACCCTCGTTATTAACATGAACCGGAACAGCTGCCGATACAGGAGCTGCAACCTCACCGCCTGTAAGGTCTGCTGCCTTAAGCGGAAGTGTAGCAGGCATAAAGTCTGCATAGGAGCTTGCCATACCGTGCTCGGTAGAGTCAAGACCTGCGATTTCTTCCTCTCTGGAAGCTCTGAGACCAACTGTGTGCTTGATAATCTGGAATGTGATTGTCATAGTAACGGCTACGAATGCGATGATAGCTGCAATACCCAAAGCCTGAATACCAAGCTGTGTGAAGCCGCCGCCATAGAACAAGCCTGTTACGCCGTCCTGACCTTGACCTGTAGCGAAAAGACCTACTGCAAGAGTACCCCATACACCGTTAACGCCGTGAACAGCTACTGCGCCGACCGGGTCATCTATCTTAAGCTTGATGTCGATAAATTCAACAGCTACTACAACAAGGATACCGGCTACAGCACCGATTATTGCTGCGCCTAAAGCGTCAGTATCTGCGCAAGGTGCTGTGATTGCAACAAGACCTGCGAGAGATGCGTTAAGTGACATTGAAACATCGGGCTTGCCGTTCTTTATCCAAGTGAATATCATCGTTACAACAGTTGCTACGGCAGGAGCGATTGTTGTTGTAAGGAAAATCTGACCGAGGTGGTCTGCGTTGTCGGCAGCAGCGCCGTTAAAGCCGTACCAACCGAACCAGAGAATGAACACACCGAGTGCGCCGAGTGTCAGGCTGTGACCGGGAATAGCGTTTACCTTGCCTTTTTTGCCGTACTTTCCGATACGAGGTCCGAGAATGATTGCACCGATAAGAGCCGATACACCGCCGACTGTATGTATAGCAGCCGAGCCAGCGAAATCAAGGAAGCCGAGCTGTGCAAGCCAGCCGCCGCCCCATACCCAGTGAGCCTCAATCGGGTAAATAATAAGGCTGATGATACCGCTGTAGATACAGTAAGAGATGAACTTTGTTCTTTCTGCCATAGCACCGGAAACGATTGTTGCCGCTGTTGCGCAGAAAACCATATTAAACACGAAGTTGTGCCACGGGAAGTTTGCAAAGTTTGTGAACAAATCGAGGTTCGGCAAACCGACAAGTCCGAACAATGTGTCCTCGCCCATCATAAGACCGAATCCTAAAAGCATAAATACCACAGTACCGATACAGAAGTCCATCAGGTTCTTCATTATGATATTTGCGGCATTCTTGGCTCTTGTAAAGCCTGTTTCAACCATTGCAAAGCCTGCCTGCATAAAGAAAACAAGCGCCGCGCCAATCAAAAACCATACACCCTCCGTGCCGAAGATAACGGAGTTTACAGTGCTTAAAACATTATCCATTTTTATTTCCCTCCTGAATAATTGCAATATATAAAGGCGTGTACAGAATTTCCTTTTGAAAACTCACTACACGCCTTTGTGTCTGAAAAAAGAATATAAAATTACAGGCGTGTATCGGATTCCCCTTTGACAATCCGTTACACGCCTTTGTGCCTTTATTAATAATATTAAAATGTATTAAACGCTGAACAGCATATCGCCGTATGACGGATAAGGCCAGTAATCAGCAGCTACATTGACCTCCATCTCGTCGCCCACAGCTCTCAGCTCAGACATTGCGGCAAATACAACCTGCTGGTAGTAATCAGCCAGCGCCTGTGCACCCTCAACATCCTTAGCCTTGATAAGAGCCTCTTCAAGGGCTGCAATCTTTTTGGCAAAGCACGATAGAAGCTTTGAAAGCTTTTCGGCAAGCTCAATTTCAACATCGCATGGAATAGTGTCTGAAAGAGCTTTCTTTGAAAGCGCCGTGTCGGCAAGCTCTCTGACGAATGATGATACCGACGGAAGAATGTCTTTTTTAGCCATATCGAGCATTGTTTCAGCCTCAATGTTGATAACCTTTGAGTAGTTCTCAAGCTGAATTTCATATCTTGACTGAAGCTCAACCTCGGAATATACCTTGTGCTTTACAAACAGAGCAACATTCTTCTCTGTGAGGTACTTCTTAAGAGCCTCAGGTGTTGAACGCAGGTTAGAAAGACCTCTTCTCTCTGCCTCAACAACCCACTGCTCATCATAGCCGTCGCCGTTGAATATAATTCTCTGATGCTCTGTAAAGGTCTTTTTGATGAGTGCCTTAACAGCGCTGTCGAAATCCTCAGCCTTTTCAAGCTCATCGGCAAACTCTGCAAGCTCCTCGGCAACTATTGTGTTGAGCATAATGTTCGGGCAGGCAATGTTAAGAGCCGAGCCGAGCATACGGAACTCGAATTTGTTGCCGGTGAAAGCAAACGGTGATGTACGGTTTCTGTCTGTTGTATCCTTTGTGAAATCAGGAAGAACATTTGAGCCGAGCTGCATTTTTGAAGCCTTGCCCGATGAATACTCTATGCCGCCGACAATTGAATCAATAACAGCCTGAAGCTCGTCGCCGAGGAACATTGAGATGATAGCCGGAGGAGCCTCGTTTGCGCCAAGACGGTGGTCGTTGCCTGCGGTTGCAACAGAAACTCTGAGAAGATCCTGATATTCGTCAACGCCCTTGATAACTGCGGCAAGGAAAAGCTGGAACTGAATGTTCTCAGCAGGCTTTTTGCCCGGGTCAAGAAGGTTTTTGCCTGTGTTGGTTGAAATTGACCAGTTGTTGTGCTTACCGCTGCCGTTAACGCCTGCAAACGGTTTTTCGTGGAGAAGACAAACAAGACCGTGCTTCTCGGCTGTTTTCTTCATAATCTCCATTGTAAGCTGGTTGTGGTCGGTTGCGAGGTTTGTTGTTGTGAAGATAGGAGCAAGCTCATGCTGTGCCGGAGCAACCTCGTTGTGCTTTGTCTTTGCAAGGATACCAAGCTTCCAAAGCTCACGGTCGAGGTCAGCCATAAACTCAACTACTCTCGGTCTGATAGCGCCGAAGTAGTGGTCCTCAAGCTCCTGTCCCTTAGGTGCCTTTGCACCGAAAAGTGTTCTGCCTGTATAGATAAGGTCTTTTCTTTCAAGATAAAGGTCTCTGTCAATCAGGAAGTACTCCTGCTCGGGACCAACGGTTGTAACAACTCTTGTTGTTTCAGTGTCGCCAAAGAGTCTGAGCACTCTTACTGCCTCATCACTGATTCTCTCCATTGAACGAAGAAGAGGAGTCTTTTTGTCGAGAACCTCGCCTGTGTATGAGCAGAAAGCTGTCGGAATACACAGTGTGCCGTCTTTAATGAAAGCATATGATGTCGGGTCCCACGCTGTGTAGCCTCTTGCCTCAAAGGTAGCTCTGATGCCGCCTGACGGGAAGGAAGATGCGTCAGGCTCGCCCTTGATAAGCTCCTTGCCCGAGAACTCCATTATAACCTTGCCGTCGTCGGTCGGGTTGATGAAGCTGTCGTGCTTCTCGGCGGTAATGCCTGTCATCGGCTGGAACCAGTGCGTATAGTGGGTTGCGCCCTTTTCTACCGCCCAGTCCTTCATTGCGTTTGCCACAATGTTTGCTACATTGAGGTCAAGTGCGTCGCCGTCCTGAATAGTCTTCTTAAGAGCCTTATAGGTCTGCTTAGGCAGACGCTCTTTCATAGTAGCGTCGTCAAAAACAAGGCTGCCGAAGATTTCGGGAACATTTACTACATTTGACATTTTAAAACTCTCCTATCCTGTTAAAAAATCGTCTAAAAAACGACAAGGGCGCTGAAGGATTACTTCCCTCAGCGCCTTTGCTGTGTTTCTGTTGTCAAGTATAAATCATCAAGTCGGCTTTGTCAACCCTTTTTTTGAAATTTTGCAAGAATTTTTTTAAAACTTGCATTTCAGCGGTTGTTTTACTGCATTTCGACAGATTTTTATGCTAATTTAACAAGTTGCTAATTTTTAATTGCAAAACTACTCTTTACTGTAATTCAAGCTGTTTCTTGCCTTACACATATATTATTCAAAACCTTGAATTATGCTACTGCGCATATGAAACATCAATATCACCGTTCGAGGTTTTAAAATACGCCTGCTTGCCGCCGTTGCCATCAGTCGGAAGATTACTGTTGTTATAACCGCTGTTTTCACACCTGAAAGTGAAGTCACCCGGCTTGCCGACAAGCGTACCCTCTATTTTACCGTTGCTTGTCTGAGCGGAAATTGATTTCTGAACATCAGCCTCGTATAATTCAATTTTGCCGTTGCTTGACTCCAATATAATGTCGTCAGCCTTTGTTTTATTCAGATGCACTTTTCCGTTGCTTGTTTTGAATTTCAGCTCACCGCCTACACTTGTGCCGTCTGCCGAGCATTCGCCGTTTGAGGTTTTCATATCGGCTTTTCCTGTAATGTCTGCACGCACAAGCTCAATTCTGCCGTTGCTTGAGCTTGCGTTAATATCGCCGTTGATTGATACATCAGTAAGAGTGACAGCTCCGTTTGATGTGTGTAAATCAACGCTGTTTTTAACGCTTATATCGGTGAGACTTATTTTTCCGTTGCTGGTATTAACACTTACCTGAGCCTTGATATCCGACGGAAGCTTTACAACAAGCTTGTTGCCGAAGTCAAAATTGAATATGTAGTCATACCATTTATATTCGAATTGCTCGATAACCGACAGCTCTGAACCGTTTTCGCTGATATCAATTTTACGCTTTTCGCTCTCGGTATATTCCAGATGAAGCTTGTCATCGTCTGATTTTTCAAATTTTATCTCTCTGTCTTTCGTATCAATTATTATGCGCTGATAGTCTGCCTTAAAGTCACTGTTCATTTCCTTAACCTCCGTGCCTGTCATTGATGTGGTAAACTGTGAAAAATCAAAGCCTGTCATACACAGCGACGCTGAACATATTATTATTCCTGCCGTCATTAAAATAATTGAAATTATTATAAAAACATTTCTTGTCTTTTTCATTATCTTCCCCCCTTAGAATGAAGCCTTTATCTTTTTGAAAATAAAGCCGATAAATTTCACAAGCGCCTTTGTGTAGTAAAGATTGCCGATAAGCCAGATAATACCGAATCCTGCCGTAAATATGCATACTCCAAGCGCAAAAACACCCTTAACAGCCAATCCGTCAACCATCATAAAGACTGACGCAGGTATTCCTGCTATGCCGGCAAGTATACAGGCGCCGCTTCCGGCAAAGAACGATATTGCAATCGCCCACGCAGCTATAAATATACCTATCCACACAGGAAACAGCACAATAAGCAAAATAAGAACAACTACACCCGACACGGGTCTTTTCGCCGGTATACTGTTTTGAACATTCTGCACTTGTGCTCTGTTCGGAGTTTCCGATATTATCCTCTGCGCTATTTCGTCAACGCTTTCAAGACTGTCTATTGCCTCCTGCTCGGTTATCCCGTCCTCGGTCATATCATCAATAATCTCACCATAATAATAAACCGTTCTGTCAATGTCCTCCTCGGGCAACACAGCAAGCCTCACCCTCAGTTCGTGCAAAAACTCACCCTTTGTCACTCTGATGCTCCCCCTTTATAAAGTAATAAACATTCATTACATCCTGCCATTCGCTTAAAAATTCGCTTATCCTTTTCTTGCCTGTATCGGTTATTCTGTAATACTTTCGCAGTCTGCCGTTATGCTCAACCGAATATACTATCAGGCATTTTGCGCTTTCAAGTCTTTTCAGAATAGGATAGAGAGTGGATTCGGAGATTTTTATGCAGCAGGAAACATCCTTGATAATCCTGTACCCGTATGAGTCCTCCTTTTCCAGCGCGGCAAGCACGCATATTTCAAGGAGACCTCGTTTGAGCTGTACATCCATATTATACCACCTCTTGCGATATACTATATACCACATAGTATTATTTGTCAATAGCTTTTGCAGATTTTCCAAAAAAAAAGAGACTCCCTTAAATCAAAGGAGTCTCAATGTAAAAATTTTATTCTCAAGCTGCGGAAATATAATTTGTCAATCTTATTTCTTCACTGCGTATTACGACTGCACCTTCAGGAATTTATCCTGCATATAATTATAAACATCCTGCGGCAGGTTTGAGAAGGTGTAGCATTTGCTGAGATATTCGTCACTCGGATAAATAAGCTCGTTGTTTTTGATATCCTCGTCGAGCAGCTCATACGCCGCCTGATTCGGCGTTGAATAGCCGAGATACTCTGCGTTTGCCTTTGCGACCTCCGGCTTCAGCATAAAGTTTATAAACTCCTCGGCAAGAGCCTTGTTCTTGCTGCTCTTGGGTATGCACATCGCGTCAATAAACAGGTTGGAGCCTTCCTTTGGCAATACATAGTCAAGATCCTCATTATTATCCATCATCACCACAATGTCGCCGGCATAATACGGAGCCAAAGCCGCCTGAGAGCCCTCCATCTCGGTGAACACCTGATCCATTACATACTTTTTCAAAAGCGGTCTTTGCTCTGAGAGATAGTCGGAGGCGATATCAATATCTTCCTTGGTGATTTTGCCCGGGTCTATTCCCTTAAGCCTCATCGCAATCGCCATAGCGTCGCGCGAGTTGTTGAACATCAGCATCTGACCCGAGTATTTTTCGTCCCACAAAGCAGAAAAGCTGTCCGGCTTTTTATCTACCATAGTTTTGTTGTAGCACAGTGCAACAACACCCCATGAATACGGCACGGAATATTTTCCGTCCTTGTCATACGCGGTTGTCTTGTACTTGTCCATTATATTTTTAAAGTTCGGCACATTGTCGAAGTCAATCTCGCTGAGCATATCCTCATTTATAAGCTGTTCAATCATATAATCCGACGGAATGACAACATCATAGCTGCTGTTTGAGCTTTTTAAAATATTATACATTTCCTCATTCGTTTCATATGTTGTGTAGTTTACCTTTATGCCGGTTTCCTTTTCAAATTCCTTTATTGTGTTCATTGTGCCGCCTTCACCGTTTGAGATATACTCACCCCAGTTAAAAACATTGATTTCTCCCTTTGATTCGGCAGCACCCGAGCAGCCGGGCAATACCGCCGCAGCAGCCATAACGGCGATGAGAACACAGCAGATTATCTTATTTTTCATTTCACATTTTCCTTTCTCAGCGTGCCTGAGCCGCTTTTTCGGCGCGGCGGTCACGGATATTTACAAATATTAAAACAGCAAGCGTGACAACAAACAGAAGAGTTGACAGTGCGTTTATTGTCGGTGAAATTCTGCGCCTGAGCATTGTGTAAATCTCAATCGGCAGAGTCTGGAACTGCGAGCCTCTTGTGAAGTAGGTTATCACAAAATCGTCGAGCGAGTAGGTAAACGACATAAGCAGTCCCGAAAGCACGCCGGGCATAATCTGCGGCAGCACAACCTTGAAAAGCGCCCTTAAAGGACTGCATCCGAGGTCAAGCGCCGCCTCGTAAATTGCGGGGTCCATCTGCCGCAGCTTCGGTATTACATTCAGAATAACATACGGCACACAAAAGCTGATATGCGCCAAAAGCACCGTACCGAAGCCCATCTCAAAGCCGAGCATTGTTCCTGCAAACGAGAACATAAGCATAAACGAAACGCCGGTGACAATTTCGGGGTTGATAATCGGGATATTCGACAGATTTGTGATAAGGCTGCGTTTTATTCCCTTGAAATTATTTATGCCGATAGCCGCTGCCGTACCCAATATAGTTGAAATTACGGCGGCAAGCACTGCAATAACAAGCGTGTTGTAAAGCGCGTTCATTATAGCCTCGTTATTGAACAGCTCGTAATACCACTTCAGCGTAAAGCCTTTCCATACGCTCGTCTTGCCGTCGTTGAACGAATAGACAATAAGCACGGCAATCGGCAGGTACAAAAACACCATAACAAGGGCGATATAAAGCTTTGACGGAATCTTTTTGAATCTTTTCATATCGCCGCCTCCTCATCGCCGAAGCGGTTCATTATAATGAGGAATATAAGTATTATAACCATAAGGACGAGCGACATTGCCGAACCGACATTTTTATCTCTCTGAAAAATATTTTCGATAACATCGCCAATCATCTTGTCGTTTGTTCCGCCTAAATACTGCGCCACAAGGAATGTACTTGCAGTCGGAACGAAAACCATTGTAATACCGGAGATAATGCCTGGAACACTCAGCGGAAATACAATTTTGCGGAACACATTAAACCTGTTCGCGCCCAAATCCTGCGCCGCTTCAATTATGTTATTGTTCGTTTTCGTCATAACGGTATAAATCGGCAGAACCATAAACGGCAGATAGTTATACACCATACCGAGTATAACTGCACCCTGATTGCCGATAAGCGGCACATCAAAGCCGAGCAGCTTAACGGCTAAGTCAATAAGTCCATTGTTTTGCAAAAGCAAAACCCACGCGTAAATTCTTAAAATAAAATTCATCCACATCGGCAGCATAATCAGCATAACAAGCACCTTCTGCGTGCTGCCCTTAGCCCTCGACATAATATAGCTCAGCGGATAGCCGATAAGCAGGCATATTGCGGTTGACACAGCCGAAATCCACATTGAGCGCAAGAACACATCGGTGTAGAACAGGCTGTCGATAAAGGAGTTCAGCGTGAAAGCTCCGCTTGAATCGGTAAAGGCATAATAAGCAACCATACCAAGCGGTATAAGCGTGAAAATGAGCATCCACAGCATATAAGGATAAAACGAAGCCTTTGATTTCATTTCTCAGCCTCCCCTATAAGCTTAAAGTCTGCATTTTCAAAATTTATTTTCATCTGCACATATGTTGCTATCTGTTCGTCAATATCACTGCTGACAAGCCACTTATGCTCGTCCGTTTCAAGTATAATCTCGTTGTGGACTCCCTTGTAAATCACCGACTCAATATAAGCCTCAAGGTGTCCCTTTTCCTCACCGCTGATATAAACATCAGACGGCGAAACCGTGATTTCAAGCACATCGCCCTTTTCAAAGCAGTGGTTTTCAACATCAATCACACTGTCCTCAAGCTGAATCTGCATTGAATTATTGTCAGGGTCGCTTGAAACAACAACTGCCGTAAATTTGTTTTCCGAATACGGCAGAAGCTTTTCCATTATGTGTATATCATACGGAATAACCCTCATTCCGATTTCCTTGCCGACAGGCTGAGCCACTGTGCTGTGTATAAGCCACATACAGCCGCCGCAGTTTACACTCATCTCATAATGTACACCCTTGAATACTGTATCAACAACAACGCCTGTAATCTGACCGTTCTCAGGATTTGTAACCTCTATGTCCTCAGGCCTTATCACAACATCAACAGGGTGGTTTTTGCCGAAGCCGCAATCCTCGCATTCAAACACAGAATCCTGAACCTGCACCCTGTAGTCCTCAAGCATAATGCCGTTTAAAATATTCGCCTCGCCGATAAAGTCAGCCACAAAGGCGTTTGCAGGCTCGTTATACACATCGGTCGGCGTACCAACCATTTCGATATTACCGTTATTCATCACAACCACAGTGTCGCTCATTGTCAGAGCCTCCTCCTGGTCGTGGGTAACATATACAAATGTAGTCTGAAGCTGCTGCTGCAATTTTTTAAGCTCAATCTGCATATCTTTTCTCAGCTTCAAATCAAGCGCACCCAGCGGCTCATCAAGCAAAAGCACCTTAGGCTCGCACACAAGAGCTCTTGCAATGGCAACTCTCTGCTGCTGACCGCCCGAAAGCTTGCTTATCGCACGCTTTTCATAGCCCTTCAGGTCAACAATGGCGAGCATTCTTCTTACCTTTTTTTCAATTTCGTCTTTCGGCAGCTTTTTAAGCTTTAACCCGAACGCCACATTGTCAAACACATTCATATGCGGAAACAACGCATACTTCTGAAAAACAGTGTTGACATTTCTTTTGTGCGCAGGCACCTTATCAATGCACTCGCCGTTAAAATATACCTCGCCGCTATAGCCGTCAAGAAAGCCGCCGATAATTCTCAGCGTAGTTGTTTTTCCGCAGCCGCTCGGACCCAAAAGCGTGACAAACTCCTTATCCTTTATATCAAGGTTGATTTTGTTTAAAATAACCTCGCCGTCAAACTCAACAAATATATCCCTTAAAGAGAGAATTGTATTATCGCCCACAGCAGCACCCCCGTTAATTAATACGCATAATTACAAATAACGCTAAAAAACACAAAAATTCACTATTCTAAATTATATTGTGTTTTTGCCTCTTTGTCAATTTCTTGAAACACTCTCACAGCTTATGCGGTAGGATTTATTTATCGGATTTTTGTAAAATCCTTGTATAATAATTGCCAAATCGCCTTTTTTCTGATATAGTATAAAACAGTTTGTTAAGTAATGATATTTCAAGTTGCAGGTAAAACCATTCAGCACAGGAGCGTGTATTAAGCTTGGAAAACATAATTATGGGAATCGTCATTCTGATTTGCGTTATGCTGTCGGCGTTTTTTTCGGCGACAGAAACGGCTTATTCCACCGTCAACACGGTCAGAATGAACCACGACGCAGAGCTTGGCAACAAAAGAGCCAAGGGCGTTGTATACATAACACAGCATTATGACAATGCACTGACAACCATATTAATAGGAAACAACATTGTGAATATCGGCTGTTCGTCTATAGCCACCGTATTGTGTATGAACCTGTTCGGCGACGCAGGCGCGGCTATCAGCACAGGCGCACTGACGCTTATTATCCTCACCTTCGGCGAAATAATCCCGAAATGCCTTGCCAAGGAGCATGCGGAATCAATCGCAATGGCAACCGCAAAAATACTGCGTATACTTATGACGGTTTTAAAGCCCGTGGTATTCTGCTTTATGAAGCTCAAACAGGCGGCGCTTGCGCTTGTCAACAAGGGCGACAAAACCCCAAGCGTTACCGAGGATGAGCTTAAGTACATAATCGACAGCATTGAGGAAGAGGGCGTGCTTGAACAGCAGGAGCGTGAGCTTGTGAAGTCTGCTCTTGATTTTGACGAAAAGACGGTGCAGGAGGTTCTTACTCCGAGGGTTGACTTGACCGCCATAGATATCGACGACGACGAAAACGAGATAAGAAAAATCATTTTTGAGGAAAGATACTCGCGAATTCCCGTTTACGAAAAGAGCATCGACAACATTGTCGGCGTTCTGCACACGAGGGATTATCTTGAAGCTCTTGCAAACGGCGAAAGCGTTGACCTGCACCGCATTATACAGCCCGCCTATTATGTTTACAAAAACAAGAAGCTCTCGTATGTTTTAAGCGATATGAAGCACAAGCACCAGAACCTCGCCCTGGTAACTGACGAGCACGGCGGTATTCTCGGCATTGTAACGGTCGAGGACTTGGTTGAGGAGCTTGTCGGCGAAATATGGGATGAGGACGAGGAGATTGAAGCACCCTACAAAAGGGTTGACGAAAACACGCTGGAGCTTTCGGGCGACTACAGCCTTGAGGATTTATCAGCCCTGCTGAACATAAAGGAAAGCGAATTTGACAGCGAGAGCGTATCGCTTGGCGGCTGGATATTTGAAAAGCTCGGCAAAATCCCCGACGAGGGCGAAGCATTTGAGTTTTGCGGATATAAATTCAAGATTCTCGATGTAAGCGAGCAAAGAATAACACTTGTAAGCGTGACAAAAATATAGTATATTTTCACCGCCGCAGACGACAATAACTGCGGTGGTGTTTTTATGAAAATAAAAAGTAACGGCGGTATAATAAAAAAGGACGGCGGTCTGTTTGTATTGGGCGGCTCTGCCTACGCCCTGATTGAAATAATCTGCCGCAGAAGAACACATTGGTCAATGTTTTTAGCAGGCGGCACCTGTTTTCTTGCTCTGTTTAAAATATTTAAGCATTTTGACAAAATGAAGCTTCCGCTAAAATGCGTTGTCGGCTCAACGGTTATAACCTCGGTTGAGTTTGTGACAGGCTGTATTGTCAATTTAAAGCTTAAGCTCAATGTGTGGGACTACACAAACACCAAGTTCAATATACTGGGGCAGATATGCCCGTTTTACAGCTTTTTGTGGGCACTTCTGACCGTTCCGATTTCCGCGCTGTGCAAAAAGCTCGACAGATAATTTCCCCGCAGGAAATATGAAAGAATTTTCGTGAATAATTTTTGTCAAAACTACTGCATTATCCGCCGTTTTGTGATAAAATAGAGGATAAGTTTGCGCGTATGTTTTCTTGCCTCCCTCTTAAGAGGGAGACAAGGTTACTTTCCGTATGAATAAATACATACATTGGAGGAATATATATGTCACTTATCACAAAAAGGGTATACGGCGCAGAGGATGTATTACCCAAGGACAGCTATAAATGGCAGTTTGTCGAGAGCCTTATGCGTTCCGAGGCAGACTCCTTCGGCTTTAAGGAAATACGCACCCCTGTTTTTGAGCACACCGAGCTTTTCAGAAGAGGAGTCGGCGACACAACCGATGTTGTTCAAAAGGAAATGTACACCTTTGACACAAAGGGCGGCACATCGCTTACTCTCCGTCCCGAGGGTACGGCAGGTGCGGCAAGAGCATTACTTGAACACGCAATATACAACGACGGCTTACCGGTAAAGGTATATTATCTCGTTTCCTGCTACCGCTACGAGAAAAAGCAGGCGAACCGCTACCGTGAGTTCCACCAGTTCGGTCTTGAAACCTACGGCACAGCCTCCCCTGCCGCTGACGCTGAGATGATTTGCGCGGCTCAGAGCATTTTTGACCGCCTGCAAATCGGCGACAAGCTCACGCTTGAGCTTAACTCAATCGGCTGTCCCAAGTGCAGGGCAAAATATTATCAGGCTCTCAAGGACTATTTTGCACAGTACACCTCAGAGCTTTGCGAAACCTGCCTTTCCCGTCTGGAGCGCAACCCGATGAGAATACTCGACTGCAAAAGTCCTGTTTGCTCAAAGATTGCCGAGGGTGCTCCGACTGTACTTGATTACATATGCGACGATTGCCGCGAGCATTTTGAAGGCGTTAAACGACTGCTTGACAACGCAGGTGTTAAATACATTGTAAACCCGAAAATCGTAAGAGGTCTTGACTACTACACACGCACAGTGTTTGAGTTCGTGACAAATTCGCTCGGCGCACAGGGCACTGTATGCGGCGGCGGAAGATACGACGGACTTATTGAGGAGCTTGGCGGTCAGAGCCTGCCCTCTCTCGGTTTTGCTCTCGGTATTGAAAGACTTCTCGCTCTGCTTGACGCTGAGGGCGTTGAGCTGCCAAAGCCTGAGCAGTGCGGTCTTTACATAGCCGTTATGGGCGAAAATGCACAGGCAAAGGCTTTTGATTTGCTCGGTCAGGTCAGAAACTGCTCAATCCACGCAGAAACCGACATTGTCGGCAGAAGCCTGAGAGCGCAGATGAAGTATGCCGACAAAATCGGCGCAAAATTCAGCCTTGTACTCGGCGACAACGAAATTGCCGAAAACAAAGCCGAGCTTAAAAATATGGAAACAGGCGAAAAGAGAAAAATCAATCTTGATAATCGCTTTGCCGATGAATTTATCGCTGTGTATTGCGATGAAAGCACGACAATATCATTTTAAGAGTATAAATAATAAAGTGAGGAATTTGTCATGGCAGAATTTATGACAGGAATGAAAAGAACAGATTATTGCGGAGATTTGCGTATCTCTGATGTTGGCAGAGAGGTAACGGTATTCGGCTGGGTACAGCGTCAGCGTGACCTCGGACAGCTTATCTTTATCGACTTGCGCGACCGCACAGGCATAGTACAGCTCAGCTTTGACGACACAAGCGACAAGACTGTATTCGACAAGGCTTTTACGGTAAGAAGCGAATATGTTCTCGGCGTTGTCGGAACGGTATGCGAGAGAAGCGCGAAAAACAAGGACATAAAAACAGGCGACATTGAAATAAAAGTCAAGGAGCTGCGCATATTAAACGAGAGCGAAACACCGCCGTTTGAAATTGTTGAAAACTGCAAAACAGGCGAAAGCACACGCCTTGAGTACCGCTATCTCGATTTACGCCGTCCCGATTTACAGAAAAACATTCTGCTTCGCCACAAGATTGCAAAGGTAACAAGAGATTACTTTGACGAGAACGGCTTTATTGAGATTGAAACCCCGATGCTCATCAAGTCAACGCCCGAAGGCGCAAGAGATTTCCTCGTGCCGTCAAGAATCCACAAGGGCAGCTTCTATGCACTGCCGCAGTCGCCGCAGATGTACAAGCAGCTGTGTATGGTAGCAGGCTTTGACCGCTATATGCAGATTGCTCGCTGCTTCCGTGATGAAGATTTGCGTGCAGACCGTCAGCCTGAGTTTACGCAGATTGACCTTGAAATGTCGTTTGTAGATATGGAAGATGTTATCACAATCGGCGAGGGCTACATAAAGAGAGTTTTCAAAGAGGTTCTGGATATTGACATTCCGACTCCGTTCCCAAGATATAAATATGACGAGGTAATGGAAAAGTATGGCTCGGACAAGCCTGACACACGCTTTGGTATGGAGCTTTTTGATTTGTCCGATATTGTTAAGGACTGCGGCTTCGGCGTGTTCAAAAACGCGCTTGAGAACAGCGGAACAGTAAGAGCATTCACCGCAAAGAACGCCGTTAAAACCTACAGCCGCAAGGAGATTGACAAGCTCACCGAGCAGGCTAAGGGAAGCGGCGCAAAGGGTCTTGCGTGGATAAGAATGACAGATGACGGCATAGCCTCAAGCTTTGCAAAGTTTATGACCGAGCAGGAGATGAACGCAATTATTGAGCGTGCAGGCGCAGAGAAGGGCGATGTTGTGTTCATCGTTTCCGACACAAGCAAAAACCTCGCGCTCTCCGTTTTAGGCGCGCTCAGACTCACCGTTGCAAAGCGCCTTGACATCATCGGCGAGGGCTACAACTTCCTGTGGGTTGTCGAGTTCCCGTTCTTTGAAAAGGACGAGGAAAGCGGTCAGTGGCTTGCAATGCACCACCCGTTCACATCACCGACAGACGAGTGTCTTGACAAGCTCGACAGCGACAAGGGTCAGGTTTACGCCAAGGCTTACGATATGGTATTAAACGGCGTTGAGCTTTCATCAGGCTCTATAAGAATCACCAACCCCGATTTACAGAAAAAGATGTTCGATATGCTCGGAATGACCGACGAGGAGATAAGCACAAAGTTCGGCTTCCTCACAACCGCGTTCAAATACGGCGCACCTCCTCACGGCGGAATGGGCATCGGTCTTGACAGACTTGTTATGCAGATGATAGGCGCACCGACGCTCAGAGATGTTGTCGCTTTTCCGAAGGTGCAGAACGCAAGCGAGCTTATGACAAACGCTCCTGCTCCTGTTGACGACGAACAGCTTAAGGAGCTTGGCGTCAAGGTTGACATCAATACAGAGGATTGATAAGAAAACTGCCGTCTGCTATTGGTTTAAGTATTCATTCGCAACGAGACTGTATGTTTGTAGGGAACGGTCTTGACCGTTCCGGGATAGACGCTGTTACTGCTATGTTAAACAAAATTATAAAAGAGTATAACATTCATTGGCTCGAACCGGAACAGGCAAGCCGGTTCCCTACAACCTCGTTGCGAGCTATTTTTAATTCAAGAGCCACAAAGCGGCGACTACCATAATTATTCATTATTCATTATTCATTATTCAATATTCTTTATTCATTTCGGTGCTTTGCACCGCAAAAAAAGCCGCCTGCGGACTTATCCGCAGGCGGCTGCACAATTATGTTTAATTTTAATTATATATTATTTACTTCTACGGCCGATTAAGCGGCATGAGTTGAAAACAGTCTTTTATCAAGCTTTGACTTCTCAATCGCCTTGATAAGCGGAATTCCGAGAATCACGCACACACCAAGCTCTCCCAAGGCAACGCAGCCGCCCTGGAACAGGAAATCGGCAAAATGGAATCCACCCTCAATAAAGAATATCTCAATCTCCAGTCCCACAATAATTCCGTTAAAGATAGCGGGCATTAAAAGTGCAGGAACGGGAATTGATTTTACCCTAACTTTTCTCAGCGCATAAATCGTCAAAGCCGCAAGCAGGCTTGCCAATGAGCCGAAAATCATATCATACGGGCCAAGCGTTGACAACGAGGTTATGTTCGCCAGAACACAACCGACCGTAAGTCCCGGTATTGCGGCAGGCGTAAACAGCGCAAGCATTGTCAGAACCTCAGAAGCCCGAAACTGAACCGCCATTGTTGTTGTACCCGGCAGCAGAAAGCTCTGCGCATAGGTGAGAGTTGCGTACAAAGCGGCAATCACAGCCGCCTGCACAAGATAAAGCGTACCTTTGTTTTTAAGCATATTAAATTCCTCCGTAGTATTGTTTTAGATCCGGAAATTGCGACGGATCACACCATAATCGTGCAAGGGAAATACTGATTAAATCGTTTGTGCATATTGCGCCGTCAGATTTTTCGTCAGGTTGGACAAATAAACCGCAGTAATGCTGACGCATTACGAGGATTTTTTGGTCAGGCTGGCGGAAAATATGCAAGCAAGATGTGCAAACAGCTTTCAGCGTGATTTATTCAGTGTTTCCCGATGATATATTAACTCATTTCGCTTGATTTTGCAAGAGTAAGTTTTATCTGAAAGCCGCAATAATGTAGTTTGCGTTCTCCTCGTTAAAATTAGCTCTTGCTCCGTCTGTCATTGTCGCGGAATACGCAAGCGTAAGCACACCCGACATCAGCGACAAGCCCTGTGTGCCTCCGTATGATGGCGTTACAAAGCCTGAATTAATCACAATGCCCGATGAAGTATACGACACAGGCGGTGCGTTTTTCTTTTGAACCAGCACAAGCTTAGGCGAAAATTCAAAATTTACGGTAAGGCTTATCGTGCCTGTTCCTGTGTACTGCTTTACCGTGACAGGGTTTGATACTCTCGACTTCTCGGCTGTTGTCAGGTGGATTGATGAATTTGCGCAGTGCGTACCGACAGCCTCATCAATAAGGGCATTATCCTGCACAAAGTCTGTTCTCGTAGGGCGGTCGGTGCCGACCCATTGGTTAAGACCGAGATTATCTGTTTTGTTTGTCGAAGCCATATGTTCTCACTCCTTTAAATTATCAAGGTGTCAATATCGTCCCACATATATTGTTTTGCGTCCATATCGTTAGCGGTAAGCTTCAATTTGTCAATAATATCCCAGCTTGCATTGCCGAAAAGCACAACAATCTCAAGATGAGCGGGCAAAAGCTCCTCAAGCTGGTCCTTAATCCACTTTCTGCGCGCCTTTGTATAGCTTTCTCCGCTAAGGTCTATTATCACTAAAAAAAGCGACGGATTTTCTGTTATCGTAAAGCTTTTTATTCCAAGCGAACGCACAATTTCTTCAACGCCCGACGGCGTAAAGCTGTCGTCTGAGAGTCTGAGTCTGCCCTTTATCATCTCGCGCCGCTGCTGCACCTGAGCATCACTCTGAACAGCCCCGAACAGCTCCTCCCACATTGAAAGACCGTAGTCCTCGGCGCTTGACACAAACGCTTCGCGAATAATTATGTCAAGCTCGTCGTCCTTGCTGTCAAGTCCTGCCGAATATGTCTTTAGCTCCTTTGCAATGCTGCCGTTTTCATCAAGGGTATACAGCCCCGTCGGCAGAAGCTTTTTTGTCATACTTTCAAAAGCCTTCATCATATCACCCCGGTGTAATCGTGATTGTGCCGACGGTTAAAAGCTGTGAATCGGCGGCGGCAACATTGCCTGACGATGAGCTTTTGAACAAAAAGCGGTCAACTCCCTGAGCGCTTGCAACAGCAGCGCCAAGCGATGACACATAAACGCTCTGCCCGACCTGCAAGGACGAGAAATACTCATTTATCTTCTCTGTCACATTTGCCTTGACCTGCTCAAAATCATATCCGCTTTTTTCGCTCATTGTAAGCGACACAGGCACACGCACGGTGCTTGCCGCCGACACAAGCACATCAACATTAAGCTCTCTCTCCTTATTTACAAGAGCCTGCACTTCATTTACATATGAACTGCCGATTGCAGCACCCTTTGCGGCTATGTAAATATCAACAGTACCGTTTCCCCTTGCCCTTGACACAACGCTTGCCGAATAAACACCGTCAACGCTCTGTGCAAGGCGTTTATAGTACGCCTTGTTCGTGCCGGTTGACGGTCTTTTTATATCCTCCATTATTCGCCTGCGCAGCGACTCATCGTCCTCAACATCAGCTCCGCCGCTGAATGAAGCAGGGTTAATAACACTCAGCAGTGAGCTTATGGGAGTTGTCAATACACATACGGTTTCAGGCGCTGCGTTTCCTGCTTCACCGTGTGTAATAGCCGTAGCACTTACAGTCGCCGATGTAAGTCCTGCACCTATTGATGTGGTTTTATCGGTTGCAAATCTTATCGGGTTTTTGCCCGCCGTTGAACAGGTAGTACCTGCCGGTATGACAAGCGTACTTTCGGCAGGAGCAGACAAAGAAAACTTGAGCATTCCTTTAGCCGGCGTTGCTTTTTTTCTCGTAAGTCCTCTGAGCTGGGCGTGACAATCAAGTCGGTCTCCTGCTGCGCTCTGAGGAAACAGCTGATTGTTAAGCCAGTTCATTGATGACTGCAAATTAAAAAGCTCGCCTGCAAGCAGCTTGATTCTGATTGAAATGTCTGACGCGTCAACGCAGTCACAGCCTGTAAGCTCCTTGTATTTTTCAAACATCCTGCTTTCAATTTCGCTGTAGCTCTCCATTAAATAATCACCTCCACTACTCCGCTTTCGTCCTTGAGCTTGATTTCTACCGAAATTTTTATTTTGCCGTCCTGTGTGGTGCTTGCCTTAATCGCGCCAAGACTTGTCTGCGGCACCTGTGCCACAGCCTCCCTCGCCAAAAGCTCCGCACGACTGTGAACTGCATCCTCAACATCCTTTATGCTTTCAAGCTCGCTTCCTAAGCTTCTGGAATATATATAGCTTGCCCGTTTCATTTTAAGGCATATCGCAGTCCTCTGCATAAGCTCGGCAAGCCCTGTTATAAGGCACGGCATTCCTCGGCTGTCAAGCTCAAATTCACCGTTTAAAAGCGCAGTATCCATCACACTACCGCCTTTCCGTTTATGAGTACCTCGCCGCTGTTTTTCAGCACAATACTCGCACCGCCTGAGGAATACAGCATTATCTCACCTGGCTGAAGGTCATTGTCGGGTGCGATAACACCTATTGAGGCACTGCCCTCACCGAGCGGCAAAAGCACACACTGACTGCCGCTGGGTACAACATATGCAATACCGTACGGCGCAACACAGGGCTGTGCCGCGTGGGATTTTGTGCCGATTGCGTCAAGCTGTGCGCCCGATGCCGCCGTAACCCTTGCATTTTCCGTGCTTCTTTGGCGGCGCGTCTGTTCCTCAAGATTTTTTGTAAGCCACATTTCATTCTCTCCTTCCGATTTCGCCCGACATTGTAATGTTGCTTTCAAAACCGCGCTCACTCAGGCTTATCTTCACCTTAATACAGCGCAGGCTGTCAAGAAGTATGCCGTTATTCAATCTCACCGCACCTCGGCAATTCAGAGGGCAGTGAACAAAGCGCGGCACACTTAATCGCACACAAAGGCTTTGCCTGTTGCCCTCATCTATTATCCGACAAGCGGCGTCATTGCCCTGAATGTCGCCGTCGGCAAAGCGCTTGCGAACAATGCCAAGCTCCTGTGCAAGCTCATTTGTATTTTCAATGTCATAATCCTCTCTGCCCGATGCTTTGGTTGAAACCGAGGAAATCAGCATATAGTATTTTTCGGTTACAGTCGCTGAGGTGTACTCGATACCGCCGCTGTTGCAGAAATAAAGCCTTGCATTTTCGTCGTCATTATCACACAGCACAACTCTGCCCTGCTCATCAACATAAGGCTCAGCGCCGTAGCAGCGCTTGCAGAAGCTTTTTATCACCTGCCAGTGCGAAATCCCCTTGTAAACACTCAGGTCTGAGTATTCGCCGCCGTCATCACAGACGCTTTCAAGCCCGAACGGAGCAATATGATTCTGCACAATCAATTTTGAGTCGGCGTTTTTGTAATCGCAGGGTTTAGCCTCGTTGTCAAGCAAAAGCGCCGCAGTGCTTCTGGCGTAAATCAGCACAAATGAACCGCCGCCGTTTTCGGCAAAGCTGAGCTCATCAATTATGCCCGAAAATTCAACCGCTCCGTCAATCAAAAGCTCTATACGCGACGCAGATAATTGACTTTGCTCACGCTGTGCAATGCGGATTGTCAAATCATCTGCCGCACCGATTTCACGGTTTATCGTAAAGCTCACTATATTGTCAAGTGCCTGCCGCGATTCGTCAGGCTTTATCAGATACGCCTCTACCACAGCGTTATCACCTGCCCGTTTTCAAGAATATCAGGGCGCTTTACCGCAGGGTTGAGCTGCAAAAGGCTTTCCACCGATAAGCCGTATTTATACGATATATCCCACAGGCTTTCTCCATTATCTGCCGCCACAGTGTGCGGAATTTCACTTTCAAGCCTTGCAGCCGACGACGAAGCAGTGAACTCAAAGTCAATGTCTATCGTATTCTCTTTTGGCGTAAGGGTGTATTCAAGCGCTGTCAATACGGCTTTTACAGACGGGAACGGCGAAATCGACAGCAGCCTGCTTTCGCCGCTTTTAAGAGCTTCAAGCAGCAAAAGCAGCTTTTCAAAGCAATTCTCTCCTGTTATTACTCCCTTGCCTTTGAACCGTGCGTTTTCAAGCGCAACCGTCTCATAGCGTGAGCCGCAGTACGGCATAACGGCTGTGCTGCCGCTGAGCCTGTTTGAAACAGTCAGCTTTTCGGGATTGTGCATAAATGTATAATCCCCGAACTTCAGCTGAGTAAAATTTCTCTTCACTATGTCCATAAACTCCTTTCAGGAAAAACCGTTTCGGCAATCTGCTCTGAGCTTTTTATCGGGCTTCAGCCTCTGTTTCTCTGAAGCCCGAATACCGCCTGCTGTCACGCTCCAGTATCTCGCAAATCTGCTCGGCTATCTCGCTTTTATCGCTCAGAGGCTCTACTATTTTCTCATCCGACATCATCGTCATTCCTTCCCATTATCGTCACAATTTCCTGCATATGCCGGTCAAGCTGATAATCAATAACAGCGCAGTCGGACAGGTACAGTCCGTTTGCAAGCATATCATTGACTGTGAACGGATAACTCAGATTCCACAGAGATTTATCGTCATCAAAAATATACCGCCTTATCTTTACAGTAAATGTCCTGCCGTTGCGTGCAAAACCGACGGGATAACACTCGCCGTAGCACTCTATCGGGGTAAGCTCCTGGGAAAGCTCAAATTTCGCATCTCGGCACATATAACTCTCATCGTTGAAAAACAAGGTAAATACACCGTCTATTTCGCTGTCATAAACACCCGTAAAGCTCTGGCTGACAGCAATTACAACCCGTGTTTTATATGCGTAGCAGCTGCTTAAAAAAATGCACTCGCCGACATTCGCCTTTACACTGAACCCTCCGTTTAACGGCTCCAGAGCACCGCACAGCTCAAGCGCACAATCTGTTGAGTATTGTCCACCCTTTGACACAGGCGTGTAAATATCAGCATACGCTGTGACTGTATTTTCGGTATTCCTTACTATGTCAAGACCCGAACAGCTGCCCATTTCGGCACTCAAAAGTCCGATAGCGCATATATTGCGTTTAACGGGGCTGTCCGACTGTATCGGCGGATAAGCGTCGGTAATGCGGCACAGTCCAAGAGCTTCGCAGTTTTCTATCGCATTTCTTATCAGGCTTTTAACATCGTCAAATGTAAGACTCACTTATTCTTCACCGTCCTGTCTGTAATGTCCCAAAATCGCCCAAAGATAAAGCGGAGTATCCTGAAGATAGTATGTGTCGCACTTTTTAACAGTAAAACGCTTGTTCATAGCCGCGCACTCGATAACATAATCCTCAAGCGGCTTATCAAGCTCAAGCTCGGGCGGCGCAATCATCAGGCAATGCGAGCCGTCAAAAAGCCCCTGAGTAAGGCTTGTACCGTCAAGATACAGCTTGCTTTTATATCTCAGCGGCTCAATAAAAGCCGAATAATCACGGCTCTCAGTTCCGTTTTTGACGCATATTTTACAACCGTATCGGCGAATCAGATCGCCCATAACCTTACAGCCTCTCATCTCACACCGCCTCAAACGAAAAATCACTGTCGCTCAGATACGGCTTTACGCTTTCAAGCGCCGAGTTATAATATGCTCTCGCCCTGTCAACACACGATTGAGTATCAAGCGCAATCGTGATGTCGCCTGCCTTAAGCGAGGTTGCGGCTTCATCATTATGCAAAAGCTCAAAATTCAGCGCCGCATAGGCGGCGGCAGCAGTGTTGAAGCTGCCGCCGTGCTCTGCAAGCATTTCCTTGCTTTTTGCCCGTTTTGTAAAATAACGAACCGAGTCCGTGCACAAAAAGCGGTATTTTTCGCCCTCATCTTCACTTAAGCCGCACAGGGTCAAAAATCGCAAATAAACAATAAAGCTGTCCATACCGCTGCCCCCTTTTTTAAATCGAAAGCACCTTAGCCGCACCTGTAAACAGCTTTGAGAAGCCTGCGGTGCAGGTAATCGCCGCGCGTTCAAGCTGGCGGTCGATAAGCTTGTCATAATCTGTTATGATGTCGCCCGACTGTACCATTTCAAGAGCACAGTTTCTGTCAAGACCGATAATCTTCTTACCCGAAATTGACGGAACATGAATGAGCGTTGCGCCCATCGGGGTTACAAGCTTGCCTGTGCCGTGAAAATCAAGACCTGCACGAGAATCCTGCATTTCGGGCAAAGCGAGAATTGCCTGAATCACCTCGGTTGAAGCGAGCAGGGTGTTAAGCTCATACGGCGCAAACTTGCCCCAGAACTTGAGCAAATCGTCATATGTAAGCGTGCCTGCGGACGCAACGGTCACAACCTCGGCAGGGTTGTTGTTGCCGTCACCGTTGATAAGCACCTCTACCGCATCGGAAAGCTGCATTCTGCCGATATACGCACCAATCTGCCTGAGCGTTACCGTGAACAAATCAAGGCGCTGAAAACGCAGAGCCTCATATGACGACACAAGCATTCTGCCGCGCTTGAAAAGCTTGACAAGGTTGCTCTGAATTTTAATCTCGGTTTCGGGAATGAACGCACCCTCTGCAACAGGCTTAAGCTCGTGGCTTTCGTCAAGCGGGTCAGAGGCAATGCTGCGGTAGTCAAGACCGTCAATCTTTGTTGTTGCGGCGACAATATCGCCTATTACATTGCTCTGCTCAACGCCTGTGGCAACTGCTCGTCTGATATATTCGGGGAAGAGCGCCGCTGACGAGGAGGTCTGGAAAAACTTCTCAACAGTGTCGCTGTTTTTACCTCTCACCTTAATGTCAAAACGCTTGAGCTGTCTCTGGAAAGCGTCTGTTCCGTCAAGTGAAGTACCCTTGTACTGCTCGGACGGATCAAGCTGTTCAAGCACCTGAGTAAGGCTTTTGCCGCCCACACCGTACATACTCTTGTCAATGTTAATCGTTTCATAATTTGCCATAATTTTTTCCTCCTTAAAGCAAAAATCCTGCAACGCCGTTCTTAGCTTCGAGAACAAGGCATTTAATACCGTTTGTGTTGTCAAGCTTCACGGTCTTGTCATCGCTTGCGGATAAATTGCGGTAGCCCACAGTCACCGTACCGTCGTGCGGAACCTCAACAAAACCGCGCACAGCCACAGCCGCATAACCGTTTCTCACGCTCACAACAACGCCAATCGGCTGGTCGCCGCTTGTGCATTTTCCAACCGCACCGTTGCCGACAAGCTTCACAAGCTGTCCTGCCTGTGTGACCGTAGAGTTGCAGCTAAAGGTCGCAACCTTCGAATTCAAACCCTTGAAATTTGTATACATAGCCATAAGATTAGCTCCTTCCGTAAATAATTAAATGCTGTAATCATCACACGGCGCAGTCCCCGATTTGCTCATTGTATAAAGCTGCGGCTGCGCCTCTTTTTTTGTATAAGCCGACTTGAACGCCTTAAGCTCGGGTATCGTCATTCGCTCAACTACAGACGATAAAACACAGTGGTCTATACCGCCGTTTATCGCGTTAAGCTTTAAAATATCGCTTTTCAGCTCCTGTCTGTACTCCTCGCCGTCAGCGCAAAGCCCCTTGAGCTTTTCAATGTAGGAGCAAAGCTTTACCTTGTCCTCCTCACCAAGCTTAAGCTCACCGGGTGCTTCAAGCATCTTAAAAACACTGTCCAATATTTCACCCTCCAACTTTTTGTTTTTGATTACTCCGGCACTTCTTTGCGCCGGAACTGCAACAAAGCTCCATTCATAAGCGTCTTTAACACCGCAAAGCTTGCCAAAGCACTGTTTACCGTTATATATCTGTCCCTTTTTATGGACACATTCACCGCAATACATATCCAAGCCGCAGATTGAGCATACAGTTTCTGATGCACTGCAACCAATGCTTACCTCTTTTTTAATGCCCGAATCAATGTCGGCTATCAAGGAGCTTGTGCTGTCATTTATCGGTATATATGCCTTAGCAATAACACAGGCGTACTGCTCGCCCACGCTGTTCTTTCTTGTGCTGTCAATCTCAACGCGGCAGTCATAAATCCTTGCGCACTGATTACCTGCACTCGGGTTGTGGTCAAAAATACCCGTCTTTCCTACAAACAGCTCGGCAAGCTTATAAAGCTCCTGTGTGGGGAACTGCTCAAAATCCCTGTCTATCTCGTTGTCGCACAGAACAAGCGAAAAGCAGTAAAGCTCGTCCTTGCTCATCTGCCGCCTTGTGTAAGCGTTGATAAGCGCCAAATCCTCGTCACTTATATCAAAGCCCTTTACTATCCTACCGTTATCCAACTTCTCCCTCCTTTATCCTCTGCTCAATCTCAGCCGCCTGCGCCCTCCACAGCCTTGCCTGCGCAAGCTCTGTTTCGTCCTGCAAATTGATGTTGCTCCACTCAATCTCCACGCTGTCGTCATATCCCGACATACGCAAAAACATTCGGCAGATTTTATCAATCACAGGAGTTAAAAGCGCACGGTACCATTCAAGCTCGCTTGTAAGAATGTCGCACTGCTGCGACGCCATTCTCTCGGTTGACGACCACGAAAGCCCCAGCAGAAACGGCGGAACAGACAGCT
The DNA here is from genome assembly GCA_051880615.1 of Acutalibacteraceae bacterium. GTDB lineage: Bacteria > Bacillota > Clostridia > Oscillospirales > Acutalibacteraceae > UBA7067. The sequence continues at coordinate 226,803 of JBJEOH010000034.1, read as the reverse complement.
TTGCCACCATCTGCTCTAAAAGCTGCCGCACAGGCACCTCGCTGTCGAGAATCTGGTTGTCCGCGCCGATAACCTTAATCGACACATCGCCAACCGACACAAAGTCGCGCGTCTGCTCCTTGTCGCTCATCGCAAGGCTCCATTGCTTTGCAATCTGCTGTGCCCTTTCCTTGGCATTTGCACCGTCAGACGAACAGCTCACGGCAAAGCGGATATTCCCGACTCTCTCCCAGTTTTCACCGATAGTGTTGAATATCTTGAGCAGTATGTCGCTTACAAACGGCAGACCTTTCAGAATTGATGTGCCGTAAGCCTTGCCGGGAGTCGGGTTAAGCGCAGTGTGCACTACAAGCTGCGGATTCTTAACCGGTATGCTCTCTCCCCTCTCACCTCTTGCGCAGATAAGCAGTTCAAGCGGATTGTCGGTGCATTTAAGCTCCACCGAGTCAAGTCTTGCGTTGTAAAGCGCCGCAATACCGCTGCGGTCGGTGTACGGCACAATCTCGCCCACAGCCGTTCCATAAGTCAAAAGCTGGTTGAGATAGGAATTGATAAAGCACGCAATACCTCTGCCGCCTGCCCCGACCTTCACATTCTTCAGAAAGCTCTCAAGCTCCGACTGAGCAAGGGGGTTTTTGCAGCTGACCTCAAAGCCGTTTGTAAGCCTGACTATCTTGTCAATCGCTCCGTCAATCAGCGGCACCGATTCACGCAAAGCGCCGTAAAGCCTGCGCTGAGTGCAGTCTGCCGAATAATCCGACAATAAATCAAACGGATGTCTGTGTATGCGGCTTTCGGCGGTCTGCACTGCGCAGGAGCTTTCATCAGCCGTTCTTTTCTTAAATAGCCTCACTTAAAGCCTCCTTTACCTCCGGGCGGCAACGGCAAAAAAGTCGTCGCTGCCGCCGTTTAAAATCGTTGCGACAAAATATCTTATGTCGTCCATTGCATGGTCATTTTCTTTAATCGGAACATCGTTTGCACTGTTTTCGTTCCAGCGATAGAGCGAAAACTCACGGATAGTGTCGGTGCAATTACGGCAAATCACAATTCGTTTGTCCTTAAGCGCCGCAGCCGTCTGCCTTATGCCGTCAAGCACATTATTGCGCGCGGGAGTAACGCTGAATTTGCCGTGTCGGCGGATAACCTCAATAAAGCTTGCCGCCGACGGGTCAACCGTCACCGCCGAAACACACCTGCCGCCGCAAAGCCTTTCAAGCTCTCGGTAATGCTCCTCGTCAGTACGCTGATAGCCCTGCTTTCGAGAATCGTAGTAGTATTCGTCAATGCGGTACCAAATGCCCCGTAAAAGTCCCCACAGCCCGAATGAGGCGGGATTGACAGTGCCGTAATCTATCGACACGGCATAATCCTCAAAATCGCACTGCGGCGCATCAGAAAACATCTCCTCCGTCATAAACGGATAAACAGCACCCTGAGCGGCAACCCACTTGCCCTCAACAAAGCGGCGGTAAAACGCACCCGAATAAAGGCTTTTGTAGCGCTCAAGCATCTTCTTTGACAGCGAGGGATTGTCCTCCATTTTAAAGTGAAGATAAAGCGTGTTTTTTTCTTTGCGCTTTAAAATCCACTCGCGGTAAAACCAATGCCCCGGATGCTCGGGATTGCAGTTGAACCAGAACTTCGAACCGCTGACAGAGCATCGTGCGATTGCCTGCTCGACAAATGAGCGCGGCATTAGCGCAACCTCGTCAAACAAGACACCTGCAAGAGTGATACCCTGTATCAGCGCCGCCGAACTTTCATCTCTGCCGCCGAACAGGTAATACCTGTTTTTTACGCCGTCACACTCAATCTCAATTAGATTCGCACTCAGCTTTTCACGCACTGAAAGACCAAGCTCCCTGAGCGTACCCAAAAGCGGCGACACTACATTCCGTCTTACTCCTCTTACGGTTTTGCCGCAGATTGCAAAGTCCCGTCCGCTGAATGCCGACAGCGACCACAGAATGAACGAAATGCTCATACAAAGCGTCTTGCCGCTTCTCACCGCACCGTCGCAGATAACAGCGTCATAGTCCTTGTAAGGACTGTTGCCGCACCACCAGCTCAGAACGCAAAGCTGCTTTTTCGAAAAAGTCTTAAACTCCATCAGCATCACCGCCGTCAATCACTCGGGATGCCTCGCACAACGCATTGTAAAGAGGAAGTGCCGAGGAATCGTTCTGCTCGCCCTCCTGCATAAGGCGTTCAAGAGCCTTTAACCGGTCAAAAAATTTAATCTCCATCGCTCCGTCCTTAGGCTTTTTGATTTCGCTTATCAGGAACAAGTCAAGGCTTTCAAGGCACAATAAAGGCGGAGAATCACTGCACACAAGTCTTACAGCGTCTGAAACGCTGCCAAAGGCTATGCGCTCAAGCCCTTTCAAAGCCTTAATCTTCGCAAGCTCCCTTTCCCTCTCCATTCCTCTTTTGATTTCGGCAACAACCGCGTCGTTTGAAAGCAGCTCAAGTCCCTTTTCCTCAGGCGGCTCAAAGCCAGCCTTAACAGCAGCCTCACGCGCATTGCCCGTAGCGCAGTAGAAACGGCAGAACAACCGTTCACGCTTAGTCAGCTTTTTCGATTTGTCCAATAAGAAATCTCCCTTGCAATGTATTGCAGGAAAAACCTCCCTGCACTATACCCTGAAAAAAGCAAAAAACTTGACTCGAAAAAGTCAAGTTTTAAAAAATTTCCGAAAAAAATTTTTTACTGTCCTCCTGCGGCAGGTTAAATTATGCCGTTAAGCAAAATGAAATCAGCTCTTCGCTCCCCTTGAGAAAATCCCCCTGTTAGGGGAAATGTCGGCAACTTACGCACAGCGTTAAAACGAGTTCTCGGCTCCCCTTGAGGCGAGCTGTCAGCTATGCTTACTGAAAGGTGTGTGAGCTCTGCTAAAACTATCCAAGATACACATCGGCTCGAGTGGCATCCTTCCACCGCAAGCGGTCCCCCTCCCTTCAAAGGGAGGCTATGCTCGTTTCAAAATCAACAAGGGCGAACCGGAACACTCAAGAGTGTTCCCTACAACCTCGTTATCAATTTCGTACTTGTGTTGATGACATCGCCTTGAATGGGAGTGGTAAACTCGCTCAGACACCTGCTGATAACAAACACAAAAATTTCCTGTTGTGCTGAGCGATATATTCACTGCCGCCCGGCGGCATAAATATATCCTTTCCTTTACTTTCCTTTACTTTCCTTTACTTTCCTTTGTTGCGAAATGTATACATGATGTTTGCACAAACGCATTTTATGTTGACACAAATGCGTTTTCGTCGACATAAACGCCAAAAATGTAAACATTATATTGTTTCTTATACTATTATACCGATCAATTCACGCATAAATTTAATTCAAAATGCATCGTAAAATTACACCGAAAACAGTCGCAAAAAATCCCCCTCGGAGATAACCGAGAGGGATAAAATTTGTAAAATATAAACCTTAAAAAGCTATTACTTCATTGCCTTAACAGTGTCAAATTCGTCGCAGATTTCCTTTGACGGAGCCTTTGTAATAAGACTTACAACAACAATGAAAATACAGCTAACTATGAACGCAGGAAGCAGCTCATATATATTCCAAACACCGCCGAGCGGGCGAACAAGGTACTTCCATACGAACACGGTAACACCGCCGGCTAACATACCGGCAAGTGCGCCGTAAAGGTTGCTCCTCTTCCAGAAGAGCGCAAAAAGGACCACCGGTCCAAACGCTGCGCCAAATCCCGCCCACGCAAACGAAACAATCTGGAAAACTGAGCTGTTGCTGTCCCAAGCAATGAACACCGCAATGACAGCAATCACAATAAGAGTTACTCTTGCAATAATCATCTTCACCTTTGGTGTAGCTTTAAGCTTGAATACGCCGCTGATAATGTTTTCAGAAACGCTTGAAGAAGCCGCAAGAAGCTGAGAATCTGCCGTTGACATTGTTGACGCAAGAATTCCTGCCAAGATAAGTCCTGCAACCAAAGCGGCAAGCCAGCCGTTGTTGCTCAACAGGTTTGCAATTTGAACGATAATTGTTTCAGGGTCAGAAAGCGGTGCAAGCTCACCGGCGTTGACCATTCCAAGACCGATAACGCCGATTAACACACCGACAGTAAGAGAAATTACTACCCATACAGATGCAACTCTTCTTGAAAGCTTGAGCTTTTTGCTGTTCTCTATAGCCATAAAGCGGAGAAGTATATGCGGCATACCGAAGTAGCCAAGACCCCAAGCCATAGTTGAAATTATAGTGATAATTCCGTACGGGTTAGCAGCATTTGCTGTTGCGTCATAGGTTTCTGTAAAGCTGAGATAACCCGGCAAAGCCTTCGCATTTTCGACAACAGCGTCAACACCACCTGCAACACTGATACCGAATCCAAACACAACAAGCAACGCAACAGTCATAACAATGCTCTGAATAAAGTCGGTTGTACTTGCCGCAAGGAAACCGCCGATTGTAGTATAACCAACAATTACAATCGCGCTAATCACCATTGCAAGCTGATAGTCGATTCCGAAAAGTGAAGCAAACAGCTTGCCGCAGGCAGCGAATCCCGAAGCCGTATAAGGCACAAAGAACACAATAATAATCATAGCCGCAATGCACATCAAAAGTCGCTTACTATCTCTGTAACGGTTCGAGAAAAAGTCCGGAAGCGTGATTGAGTTCTTGCACACATGAGAATAATTTCTGATTCGCTTTGCTACGATAAGCCAGTTAATGTATGTACCAAGAGCCAAGCCGATTGCTGTCCACGCCGCGTCAGCTATACCCGTTAAATAAGCAACTCCCGGCAAGCCCATAAGAAGCCAGCTGCTCATATCAGAAGCCTCTGCGCTCATTGCAGTGACAAACGGGCCAAGTCGCCTGCCGCCAAGATAAAAGTCGTCAACGGTGTTATTTCGTTTAGAACACCATATACCGACGCCCAGGACGATAATCAGATATGCGCCAATCGCCACAAGCATAAGGATTTCGTTAATTTCCATGTTCCATCTCCTTACCCGACAATAAATTGCCGTTTTATTTTGAAATTGATAAAATCAATAATAAATATACCATAATTTGTAGAATTGGACAAGAATTTTATTACAATAAAGCGAAATAGACAGGAAGTTTATGATTTCCTACAAATTTGCAGGGATTTTTTTAGCAGATATTTCAAAAAGTTAATGCAATTATCTAAGCTTATACATATTAGATATTTGTCAGTAAAACACCGCAAACCAACTGTCAAAGCAGCAACCATCGACACTCTTTTAAAACCACGACTCTCTTTTAAAACATAGCACAAAAGAGCCGCACATCAACTATACGGCTCTGAAAAGTTATTGAGTTGTGTTATCCTGAGTATCCTGAATCTCGTTAGTCTGAGAATCTGAGGAATCAGAAGAACTTGTGGGACTTTCCGACTGATACTGCTCAATCGCTTTTTCAAGGGTTTCTTTATTCATCTTAGGTTGTGTAACTTCCTGATGGGAGAGCTTAAAAATATTCCAAAACTCACCTGCGAAAGCTACAATAATAAGTATTATTGCTGTTAAAAGTCCCCAAGGTGTTAAAAAGAATGAATAAAGCCAATCAAGGAAAGGTATTTTACACACGAGCTTTGAAGAAATCTGATTTGCTTCAACAGGCTGATCCTCAATATCATTCGCAACACCTTTGGTGATAACATAAGTCTTGCCATTCTCCTCATAAGGAGCTTTAACAATCTTATGCGTTATCATCATATTTGCATATTCGCCTATTGTGCCTCTGTAAGTTATAACTTCACCGACTTGAAGAGAATTTACATCATCAACCTCTTTGGTTAGTATAACATCTCCAACCATCAGCTCAGGCTCCATACTGCCTGTTGAAACACGGAAAATGCTGTAGCCGAAAATACTTGGTGTGTTGCCGGTAATACGGCTTACCGTAGTTAATACAAGCACAAATGCAAGGATCAAAATGACAATAGTTAAAACTATATTCAGTATTCTTTTTAAAACACTCTTTTTTTTCTTCAAGGGTAAGCCTCTTATCTATTGTAGGAAATTTGCGGAAGCTGAGTAATAGTAACTTCAACCTCAGTATCTCCACTATTATAGAGATACCACTCAACAACTGTAGCTGTTGACTGAACAACCTCAATATGTTCAGCAAGCGTTACACCGGCAGCATATTCATCAGTCGAATAAGTATGAGAAGTTTTCATAGGAGAAAGCAACGAAACAGAAATATTTTCATCTGCATTTGTAAGCTTTAACCCGGTTAATGAAACATTTATTGTTCCTGCCTGCTTATTAGTAAGAACAGTTCTGAAGTAAACTGTATCTTTTGCCGGAACAGGAACCTTATCACCATCTGATAAAGGAACCTGTGCTTCCTGCGAAAGCTCACCATCAACCATAGTTGTTTTAGAAGTAGTCACGGTCAATCCTGAATACTTGATTTGCGCAGTTGTGTTAAGGTTAAGATAACCATATTCAGTGGTATCATAGCCGGAAACACGAGGGAACCATGAAAAGGTTGCCACAAGCGTGAGCGCAAGCACAAGCAATGACGAAATAATCAGCAGTGTTGCTTTATTTAATTTTTTCATGGTTTCACCTCGTATTGAATTAAGATACTTCAGTTACAGTAAGGGTATTAGTATTAATTACATAGCTAAACTTGTACTTCGTACCAGCTGTTAAAGATATAGTAGAATCATTACCATCATTCACTGTAAGAACAACAGGTGTATTCAAGTTTACAGTTGTTGGTGAATTCTTATTACCTATCCATTTTTCAGCGGTTTTATCATACAACTTAAAAGAATAAGACTTAGTCTCAGCAGGCGTAATTTCAACTTCAACAGTAGAATCGTCAGTTGCACTCTTGAAATACATTTGAGTTCCTGTAGTCCAATCAGTTAATGCTCCTCTCAAGTAATAGTTAGAGGCCGCACCCGGAGTATCACCGCTGGAAGAATAAGCTGACCATGTACCGTTATTATAATATGGAACACCATTACGCGTCTCACTTGCTGGAGTATTAGGAGTATACAATGGTTTACTGATGCTAAAATCTGCCCTATAAACAGCTTCAGTTTTATGGAAATTACTGTAATTTGACTGTGAGTCCTTAGTAAAGGAAACAATACTATAAGAATCGCCTTCAGGAATATTATAATAATATACATCCGTTGTACCATCTACTAGAGTCATCTGAATAGGTCCAGCAGCGATATCATTCGAACCGGAACCATTATCATTCCAATAAGCGTTATTATAGAGGTAAACATATACATTCGTCCAACCGACTGTATTCTTAAAGTAAATTGCGTTTGAAGAAGGTGTAGAACTCGACGAAGCCTTAACCGTTGCAGTAATAGTAACTTTACTTGTAACTGTATATGTACCTGCTACCTTACCATCACCTTGGTCTGAGAACGATACAGACTCTGAGCCACTTGAAGTTGTTGCTGTTATACTTTCAACCGTGAAGCCATCATCCGGAGTTACAGTGATTGTCAACTGAGTGCCTGATGGAACAGTACCGGAGGTTGTTATTGTTGTGCCTGATCCATACATTGCACTGATTGTTGCATTATCCGGTTTAGTAATGGTTACAGTCGGGTCAGTTGTACCGGATGGATTATAAGGTTCAGTAGACCAAGTATTAGTGCTGTTGTTATAAATATAGCCAACTTTAATTGAAGTACCATCATTACCAGTAGGTGCTTTTATATCACCAACATGGAAGATAACCGTTGTATAATCTTCGCCATTATTTGGTAAATCATATTTCCATAATTTATCAGAAACTTTGGTCATGTTTGACGCATTATTATTCCAACCAACATATGAGGTATTATCATACCAAATATGTGCCTGAGGTGTGCCAGACCAATTTGCATCATTCTGTAAGTAAATCGTTCTAATTGTCTTCGCTTTAACAACAGGTTTAATTACAATGTTGAAATCAGGAACAGTGTAGGTCTTATTATTCTCAACAGTTGTAACAAGTGTTGTTCCATCTTCATTATATATCTCGAAGTTCACAAACTCATAACCGCTTACAGGTGTTGCACTGAGAGTGAGCACTTTGCCTTCAGAAATATTATGAACGGTGTCACCTTCGTTAATTGTACTTGTGCCTGCGCTGCCTTCATAAGAAGCAGTAGCAGTTACATTATCTACACTTTCAAGCTTCACGCTTACCTTTGCAGGCTCGCCAAGGAATGTAACATAATCTGAATCAGAAACATAATATACCGTGCCGTCAGTCAAAACAGTCTTAATAGTATAATCATTTCCATTCTCAGCAATGAAATCTTTAAGATCCTGGCGTGTAACAAAGTCAAAGGAGCTTGCAGTTGTCTTACTTGAATCAACCGTAGTGCAATATTTAGATTTTGTTCCGGAAGAATCTACTACAGATGGGTTAATGCAATAATATTTTGCAGAGTTTTCCTGACCTGTTGGACAGATGAAATACTCAATATAGAGGGTTTCACCTAACAAAGATGTTGCGGAGCTTGTTACTGTGCTGAACGCAACAGGACCGTTATACAAGTTTAGAACACTTGAAGAAGAAGAATCAGAACCATTGAGCTTAGTTGTGCCGGAGATAGGTGACACTGTCTTGTCAACTACATTAGTATCACCACTTTTATATAAACCGTAGAATTTACCGCCTTGTGCATTTTCACCAATTTGAACACCAGAGAATGAGTGTATATTCTTCAAATAATAATCTAAAGATGGTTTATCAACAAATTTGGCAATTCTGTATTCTTTACTATTAATTTGATAAGTACCAGTTGTATACGCAGGTTGATCCCCTGTACCATCAGTCTTATTATTCTCATTTATATAATTGACAGTTTTACCGTTAATAGCTTCAGTGTCACCCCATCCTGTATCGACACCACCATAGAAGCTTACCAATTTTTGGCCGTCTTCATATAGAATGTAAGGATTAATCTGAGAAACCTCATACAATCCCCATGTGCCGTCAGAAGCATTAGTACCGGTTACAGCAGACTTAAATGTATAAGTCGTACTATCCTGAGCTTTTCTGCCGTCAATATGCCACGAATATGTTTCATCTGTCGCTGTTGAAGAAGCATAAGCTTTAAATGTCCAAACCATACCGACATCATTATTAGTAAAGCTTGAATTAGTGGCTGTCAATTTCCACTCTTTTTTAGCGCTGTCATAATATGCTTTATAAAGTTTGTCTTTGACAGTAGTTAAAGTGCTATCGGGATAAGAAGCATAAACAGTATTAGCATTAGCTTCAACCAATCTGCCGGTAGAACGGTCTTTGATTGTTATGTTATTGAAAGCAGTATAAGCAGAGTCTGACCAGAAGCCGACACACTTTTTCTTACCGTCAGTTGTTGTCTGTGACTCACCGAGGATATAATAATACGGAGTAGTTGAGGTTGAAGCAGTAGTTTCCTCAGCATAATATGTAGAGTTGCTGAATTTAAAGTTATCAGCAGATGTTGGAACATAAGTAGTGAAATTAGTTGTAGAAGTGCCACGGTACATAGTATAAGCTTCAGTACCGTTAGTTAAAGTAACTGCGGGGGAAGCCTGCAAAAGATTTTCTGTAGACTTATCAACAAGAGTTACCTTCTTAAGAGTGCCATATGTACCAAAAGAAGCTGTAGCTGATGCAGAACCGTAAACATTATATGTGCTTTCTGTTGCGACAGCAGTACCAGCGAGATCCCATGTAGCAAAAGTTGTGCCGTCAGAATTGTAAGCAACAAACTTGACACTCTTTAAGCTGTCAGTATCACCGGGAACCTTATTAAAAGTATAAGTATCATAATCAGTGCCAACAGAACGTGTGCCGGTTGTTGTCTTACTGCCGGTTATCACCTTTATGGTTTTGCCTGACAGGATTTTCTGAGATGATTCGCTATTAGTATAGTCTTTCAAATAAAGGGTAGTAAAATTAGCCTGCGGAACAAGCGTGCAATTAATTGCAGCATTATAATTTGCAGGAGTAGATGTATAGCCATCACCATTCACATCGTTCCATATTCTGAATTGCAGAATATATTCAGTACCGCCTGTTAATCCTGTACAGGCAGCAGGATATGCAGCAACTTGCTCAGCTGTAAAAATATTGGAATAATAAATAGTAGTGCGATCAGCACTAAGTAGAGAAATGCTAAGCTTCAACGAAGAAACAGATAAAGAACTACCTTCTTTGAACTTATAGCTTGATATATCATCATTCGGCTTAATCTTTGTTTCAAAGAAAATATAGTTATTACTGATATCATCAGTAGTAGCGTCACGATAAGTAGTATTATCATCATTCAGAAACTGAACAGAAATAGTACCGTCTGCATTCTTTTCACCCTTAGCCGGAGCAAGACTGCACTTCGCAGGGTCAATATAATTAGCAAGATTCAAAGTCGCATCAGTCCCTGTAGGCTGAGCGAGAACTTTGACAGCCATATCAGAACCTGCGTAAACTGTAGCAGTGCCGGATTTAATCTTCAATGAGGTCGCACCCTCAATCCAGGAATAAGTAATTGAGCTTACAGAAAAGATGAGCACAAGAAGCGCTACTAAGCAAGCGAAGAAATTGTATTTTGATTTAAAAGCAAAGTTGAGAATAAAATTTCTCTTGTTCATAGCAGCACCTCCTTAAGGTGTATAAAATCTATACAAAATTAATGGTTAATAGTAATATTCTGATTCTGGTCGATGTCAGTCAGTTTATTATGCGGTTTAGAAGAATCATCGGATCCATAATTGATAATGTAGCTAATACCATCCACTGCAGGGAACATAAATGTAAATGTTTTATCCCCTGTTTTTTCCATTTGGAAGCCAGGCCAGCTTCGTCCGAAGAAAATTTTATCTTTATCAGTGCCACTGAAGACATAATTACCGGTGTTGTAAATATGTATATATGGCCAAGCGCCTGAAGTGTAACTATCATCAGTGTAGTTAACTGTAACAATACCAGTACAGTCAGAGGGCACCCAATAACCATAATTCTTATCATCAATAGGACTATCTGGATCCGGACCTACACCTCTGCCTATAGCATAGTAGATTGAACTAACATCAAGGTTGTCTGTATCATCAGCCGACCAAGAATTCTGGGTAGTCTGCTCACCTAAAGTCTTATCAGATTCGGTAGTCCTCTGGAAGTAGATTGAAGTAACATCTTTAGGAATGCTTGCAGTATATGTTAAACCGTCAGAGCTAGACATCTCCCATGTTGAACCTGTGTTTTCAGAGTTTACAACAAACATAGTTGCACCATCTACCTGAACAAAGCTATTAGGGGAATAGTCAACAAATGTAACAGTTCTCATATTTGAGTCCTCAGTAGAGAGGATTAAATTAAAATCAATATTCTTGGATGTTACATTAGTATTTGTGCAGTTAGCATCAGTACCCTCAAGCCAAACAGTTACAGTAACTCTTCTGGATTCTCCATGTGGTAACTGATAAACAGGTGTTTTACCATAGTAATAATAACCATGCTGCAAAGCAGTGGCATTTGCAATTAGCTGCGGATCACCACCATCGCTAATCGAAGCGACCGGAGAATATGGTCTCGTTTCAGTATCAAAAGTAAGTCCGGGGCAAATAACAATCGGAGTTGTGCCGTCATTAAAATTCAATGAAATTCTAAACGGCTTAAGATCAATTCCAGAAGAACCGGTAAAAGAAGATGCAGAGTCAATATATATCTTTGTAGCCAGATCAGAGGAGCCTGAAGTGCTTTTACTTTCAATGGATTTAATAATAAAATCTTTTGTTAAATACTTAGCATTCTTATCAGACTCAACAGCACTGCGGAATATCAAATCACTTGTAGACGCAACAGTACCAGGAGTATTTGCCTGAATACTACCGGTTGTCGGAAAGAAAATATTGCGACCGTCAACACTCGAGCAGTCTTCCAAAGTAGTTGAATTGTCCAAAGTCAGAACACCATTTTCAACTCCGGTGCCCAAGAATTGCAGACCGGCACCAGCAGAAACAGTACACTCATTACCATTGGCTTCAGCCTTTTTAGAACCTTCAATCCACGCAAAAGTACTGCCTAAAACAAGCATTACTGCCATAAGAAGTGCAAGTATGGAGCGAATAAAGCTCTTAAAGTCTTTGCTGTAATTTGATTTAAAATTAGAATAACGCTTTGATATGTCCATAGGAGCACCTCCTTAGCAGAATTATATAATATTGCAAATAAAATTTCAAGGGTATATTAAAATTTTTAGAAATATTTACGAATTAAGGAGTAACTTACTCTGTCGTAGTATAATCCTCAGCAGTTAATCCAAGCGAAACCTTGAACTTACCACCTACAAAAGCACGACGAGCTTCATTATCACAACCCTCAAGCCAGATGTAAATCGTAACTTTCTCTTGATAATAATTGTTACCCTTTGGAACTGTCAGTGCAGCAAGCTTGAGTTTTCCTTTATTAGTATCAAACGAACCGGTTCCTTCTGCATTTTTTACAATATCGCCGGTAACTGTTTTTTCAGGAGCTAAATCAGTTGTAGTAGTTGAAGTTTCCGACTCATAATAAGTATGAACATAAGGATTGCCGTTTGTATATGTATCGGAAGACGAAGCATCTGTCTTAAGCAACTCTTTATATGTCTTGTCAGCCGGAAGAGCTGCATTAGTAGCAAGATCAAGATATATGTTTGGACGAGGAATCCATGTAAAAATATGATCTATACTAGTATCATATGTGGGACTAGACGCACTAACACGAACTGCACCGGCTACTATATCCTTTGAAAAGTCACCATAAGAGCTTTTGTGATATAAATCTTGCGCGGTAGCATCTGCATATGGTCCTATCAAATTATTATTTGTTCTACCATCTGCAGCCAAAGGCTGAACCTGAGAGCCATCACCAAGATAAACATTAAGCTTATCAGTTGAACGCATATAAAGGTCAAACTTGATATAATCCTTATTAATACTTGAAGCATCAAGCGTAGTTAAAGGTGTATCAGTGTCAACTTGAGCATAACCATCAAATTGACTAAGAGTAGGTCTAAAAAATGTACCATCACCTGAACCGGTAATATCCTTAAACTCAAGGTTACTCCAGGTAATACCACTGTTTGAATCAGCGAGATTGAGGTAATTTTTCCATGTACCATCTTCTCCGGTAAATGAAATTTCAAGTGCGCTATCAGCAATAACCTCAACCTGATCACTATCTACCGAGCTTCGATAGTTAGCCGCAAACCATGCATAAGCAAATCCAACCGCCAAGAAAGTAAGGAGGAGCGAATTTGCAATTATTAATTTTTTAGTCTTTCTTGATTGCATCTTAAATCCCCCTCATCTTAAGGTGTTGTAGTTGTTTCTTCTACTCCCTGAAACCACAGGTTTGTTGAGAATATTCCGCCTGCCAGAGGAATCTTAGCCTCACGGTCAGTTCCCTCTACCCATATTTTAATTCGAATATGAGCTTTATAATTACCATCATCTTGTTCAGTTAATGTAACAACCGGTTTAATATTTTTATCTAAATCACTTGTCAATAAATATCCTGAAGATGTTGCAGTAGCTGGATTAAGAGTTGTTAAAGCTGTAGCGCCGGCAAGGTAATATGTATAGTTTAGTCCGGACTCAAGCTCGGTTGAGCCATTATCGTCAAATCTGTAATCTGAACCTTCATATATCTGCAAAGAAGCGTACTCTGAAGTAGTTGAAACACCAAAGTTACCATTATAAAAAGTTATGTAGTAGCCATCAGTTGTTTTCAGCATAGGTGCTGATGTATCTGAACCGTCAATAGTAAAGCTTGAACCTGTAGACGAAAGAACAAGCTTACGACCTTCTACTGCAAGATATTTTCCTGTCGATAAAGACTTGAACTTGTAAGTTCCACTAGTAGCCTCAACAGCAAATAGCTGGCTTGGTAGCGGATTTTGTGGAGAAATATAAGTTTTACCGGTAACCGACTTCATATCAAGCCTTACAGCATTTGTAGAAGAATCCAAAGCATTTAAGCCGTATGTGATATCAGTTGTCTCAGTTGTATAATTAGTTATAACAACAGTATCTTGCTGAATAGCATACTTTTTGTGGTTATAGCCGCCGATGATACTACCAATTCCATCAGAAGTGATATAAAAGTCATTATTTTCATATAGTATTACATCATCTATTGAGAGAACACCTTTAGAACCAGCACCAGTTCCTTTATAAGTAATCTTAATCTGCCAGTTATTATAGTCTGCTAATGATGAAGACAAAGGTTTGAGAAGGAACTGTGCCCAAGCAAGGTTAACACCGCCAGCAGGTTCAATATCAGCATTATGAACAGTATTAAGTTGATATTGAAGGATATTTACACCATTCTCATCTTTAACATATAAATTGCTACGATCAAAAGGATACCAAGAATGATCATCGCCTGTTTCTGTAAAATTCGACAACTGACTAGGAAATTTTGAAGTTTCTGTTATATCAAAATCAAAAATAGCCATCATGTAGTCAGCTTCATGCTTATTAATATCAATAACGCCAACATACTCTCCATTAATTTCATGCATTTGCACAGTTTTTAATGTCTTTGTATCATTATAATCATAGTAATACAAATACATGCCTGAACTTGGAGGAGAATCAGAAATAATCTCATTCCACCAATCCTCTTTTAAGGTATGTCCCTCTAACGAACAATCAGGGTCAAATGTCGTGCTCGCAGAAGTACCTAAGCCATTGGTAATCGGTGTCAAATTATCACTTGTAGTAAGCTGATAATTTTCATTCGGAATCCATATAAACTCCGGAGCGGTTTTATCAACTGCATCAGCCTCAATATTACTACCACCAGGTGTTTTGGGATCAAGCTGGAAAAACGCAACTCTTGCAGCACCGGCAATATTATCCTTTGAAAAAGGACCATAATCGCTTTTGCGCTCCCATAGGTCTTCAGTTGTTTCAGAATCGAGGGGTTTTACTGTACTTTCGCTTGTCAAATACACTTTAAGCTTCTTATCACTCTGGAACCAAATGTCTTCAACATAATAATCGCCTTTTACATAACTCTCACCTTTTTTGGGATAATGAGTAGCCACGGCATTACGCTTTGAAATCCATGATCCATCATCATTTTCAAGAGGAATGCCTGACGAACGATCAAGAGCCGGTATAAAAAAGTCGGTACCGTTACCGGTAATAAGGGGAAATTTAAAATTTGAAGTAATTGGGTTACGTGATATAGAAGAGGAATAATCATCATTATCAAACGAACATTCGAGACCTAAACCTGAAACTGCCTTTACACTTAACCCACTTGCAGAAGCTTCATGCTTTGTTGAAAACCAAGCAATAGCAATTATAAAAACGGTTACAAGCATAACTAAAGAGAGTATTAAGATTCTGAATAATGATGTGCGATGCTTTTTCATACTTAATACTCCTTATCGTTATAAATTAATCTAATTTTTCAAGTTCTTCTTTGGTGAACATTTTCTTTCTTGCCTTAACCTTAGCAAGCTTAACCTGTTCTTTTGCTTTCTTGATAGCGGCGGCTTTGTCTTGCTCAGCTTTAGCCTTAACCGCTCTCACCTTATTATTATAATCTGCATTGAGGTCTTTTTCAAGCTTAGCAAGCTTAGACTTGAACTTGCGTTCCTCAACCTCATAAGCCTTGTCTTTCTCTTTATTCACAGCGGCAATCTTGCGTTCATACTCCTTGCGCTGTGCTTCAAGTGCTTTTGCGTGCTGCTGCTCAAGAGCCTGCCTCTCTTTGTCAAATGCAATCTGAGCGTCAAGCTTCTTAGCCTCGTAATCTTTCTGAGCAGCGAAAATCTGCTGCTCACAGTTCTGCTTAGCGCTTTCTATCTGTGACTGACAGCTTTGCTGCACACTCGCTAATTCCGCAGCAGCAGCAGCCTTGTTGTCTGAAATCTGTCTTTCGTAGCTTGCCTTCTGTCCGGCAATCTCTGTTTCATAAGAGCTTTTCTGCGTTGCAAGCTGGGTTTCGTAGCTCTGCTTCTGCTCAGCTACATCGCGCTTATGAGCTTCTATCTCATTTGAGAGGTTAGTTTCAAGCTTTGAATTTTCAGCCTCTAAGTTTTCAATGCGAACTGTCTTAGTCTGAATCTCAGCTGCCTGTTCAGCTACCTTAGCGGTAAGCTCAGCATTCTCGCGTCTTGCAGCTTCAAGCTGTTCGGTAAGTGAAGCAACCTGTGCTTTCAAATCAGCAATTCTTGCTTCACACTCTGCTACTCTTGCCTTGAGAGCCTCGTTCTCGGCTGTCAATGCTGCAACCTGTGCAAGAAGTGCTGCCTTCTCAGCTTCAAGCTCTTCAATACGCTTAGTCTTTTCAATAACCTCTGCAGTCAAGCGTTCAATTTCAGCCTTTTGCGCTTCAACAATAGCTTCAAGCTCTTTAATTCTGTTCTCTGCTTCAAGCAATTTAAGCTTAAGCTTCTTAAGCTCGTCTTCAAGCTTATCAACCTGATCCTGAAGCATTGAAACCTGACCTTTGAGAGTCAGTATCTGCTGATCTCTCTGGTCGATTATCAACTTTAAGTTTTTAATTTCTGATTTTAATTCAGCAATTTTCTTCTCACGGTCACGGATGTCCTTGAGGTAACCCTCAATTTCCTCCTGTTGACGAGCATAAACCTGCGCCTCAATAACTCGCTTAAGCTCCTCCATTGGGCGCTTCTGCTCTTCTTCAAGAGCCTTATTTTCTTCCTCGTATTTATCCGCAAGCATTTTTCTGAGCGCTGAGTTTGTGCTGATTGACAGCATAAAATGCTCAAAGCTCATAGCCATATACAGGTCTTCCTGTACTTCCTTCGGCATTTGTCCGGAGTATTCCTCACCGACAATCTCGAAGCCCTGTTTCTTATAGCTCTCTATGAAGTTCCAAAGCTCAACAGCCTTTTTGAAGTTCGGGTTTTTCTTCAAAAGGTTGGTTTGCTGGAGAGGCGGTCTTACAGGAGTAGTCTTGGAAAGCGCCTGCATGAGCTGAGTTGAGAGGAAGTCGCGAAGAGTCTGGCGTATTCTACGCACACGGTCGAAGTCAGACAGCGTGTTCAGATCGACAACATCGAGATCTTCCGCCCTTGTCTCATGGCTTTCATTAATATAGTTAATATCGAAATCAACAACCTGCTCGTTGAGAACAAGATGCCTTTTCATTTTTATCTCATTGTATGAGTCAGTTGGCGCTTGCTTAAGGTTCTTATACTTGTCATTTACAAACCTAAGCGCATTATTAATAAGTGTGAAGAGAACACGGTTTTCATAAATTTCGAAGCTCTCTTCACGCTCAACGGTGAGAATGTTATTAGGTGTAACCATATCATTCTCAACCTTGGCGATAAAGTTAGTGTGCTGCGCCAGATGCTTAACAGAGTCAGTTGTAATCTTCTTAGCTTTTTCAATGCGAACAACATTATCAACCTGCTTAATGAATCGGCGCTGCTCGTCAATCGCCTTTTGTATGTACGGAAGAGCTTCTTCAAAGGCGATAACCCAGTCCATATCAATGACTTTTTCGTTGGTTTTACCCTTTAAAACATCCTCGCCCTTGTCGGAGTCCTCCATACAACGGTTCAAATACTTGTGAGTAAAATCAGGGGTCAGGATTTCCTGCATATATTTATACGCACGATAATATTTACTGAAATCGTTCATTAATTTTACTCACCTTTCTATTTGCATGCAAATGTTATAATCAAAATTATACAAGCTTCTTCAACATTCTGAGGTAATCCTTACACTCGTTCATATTCTCTTCGCCGAACAGTTCATCAAGATAAGCGCAAAGTCCGTCGATTTCGTCACGAATGTAAGACAGGTTCAAGGATTCAAACTTACGGAATACCTTACGAGCGAGTACATAGTCAAGACCATCAACCTCAGTACCGCCGCAACCAACATAAGCAGGGATATAATCCTTCATCTGCTTAACAATACGGTTACCAAAAGCAATACGGAAGTGCTTGATAACATAGTCGTCAAGGAGGTTAACCTTCTTAATTGTTTCCTCAGATACCTGATTGTTTGCCTTTGCCTCATTGAGGAGGTCTTCAAAGTGGTGATAGTTTATGAATACAGGCTCAGTGTCCGGTGCCTCAAACGGAACACCCTTAGTGTTAATGTCGATAGGCATAGCACGGTCATAAACCTTATCTGTGATAGCGAATGTAGAGTCATCGTTGTTAGCAGTACCGATGTACCACATATTAGGCGGAATTGTGAGCTGACCGTTGTTGAGGTGCTGCGGGTCAGTGTCCCAAGCGTTAGGAACGATGTCAACAACCCACTCATCTCTTGACGGCATTTCAAGAATTGAAAGCATTTCAGCAAAGTAGTACTCAACACGGGCGATGTTCATTTCGTCGAGGATAACTCCGTAAACATTCTCGTTGTAAGAAGCTTCGTACATAGCTCTCAAAAGCTCGGTTTCATTATATCTCTTTGTAAATTCGTTGAAGTAACCAAACAGCTCAGAACGGTCACGCCATGACGGCTGAACAGAAGCGATAACTGCAGGGTTGTTTACGAACTTACCAAATGCATACGGAAGTGAAGTTTTACCTGTACCGGAAATACCCTGTAAGATGATAAGTCTTGTAGAAGCAAATGCCGAAATAAACAGGCGGATAATCTTAATATCGTAGTAGAGACGCAGTCTTGAGCAAGCGAAGTTTCTGAAGCGCTCGCAGAAGTCCGGAAGAGTAATCTCGTTGTCGTAGATAGGCGGAACATAAGTGCTCCACAAATCGTCGATCTCGTTGAGCTTGTAGAATCTCGGCTCGCCCTGAGCTTCCTTCTCGCCGTCTGTAAGAGCTTCCATCTCTTCGCCGGTAAGCTCGGAAATCTCGTTCGGGTTGAGACCAATCTGAGAAACCTTCATTGAGAGGATCTTATCCTTCTCAAGGTTCAAGCGCATAACCTCTTTATTAAGTGCATTAACTTCGTCTACCAAATCGTTAGTATCTTTAACCTTTTTCTTGAAACGGAAAAGCTTTTTTAAGGACATTACAATAAGGAAAACTATTAAGCCCAGAACAGCTATAAGCAGGAGAATTGCAATGATTGCAACAACCCATGCAAGGCCGCCGAGCTCTGTTGTGTAGTTGTCAATAATTGAAAGGTATTTCGGGAAGTTAAACATCTCGCCGATGCCGCTGAAAATACCAAGTACCATTGACCATATCGCCCAGAAAAACTGGCCGAGAAATTCATATAAAAAGCCAAATACAGTATCCACGTTCATTCTCCTTTTGTGCAATGCATAGCGCATTGCGTAATGTACATAAAAAATGTTTTTCGTTGTGCCTCAATGTATGTGCGTGCGTATTAAGAGGATAAAATCTTTTCTGCATTGCTGACCTGCAGAAAAGATTTATATTCATAATTCCTCTGCATTATTATTCGTCTGTGCCGTCAGCATCTTCCTGTGCAGTCTGCTTTGCAAGGTACTGCTCAACAGCCGCCTTCATCTCGTCCTCTGATAGTCCGCTTGCTGCTGCAATTTCAGAAGACTGCATTGCCTCTTCAAGCGCCTTTTCCTTATTGTATTCGATAAGGTTCTTAATAAATCTTATAATCTCATACAAGAAGAAGATAATGAGCGGAAGCAGGATAACTAAGAAGAAGCCGAACTGGCTTGTCAAAAAGTCGTAAGCATTGCCCCAGCCTTCGAGTTTAGTTCCCTCATATTTTGCAGCAACCCAAAGTCTTGATACAGGCTCAGCATCTTCAATATCATTGTTGTCACCCTTTGTTGTATAGAAAACAAAGCCGTCGGTTTCATTTATATCAACAATACGGTGAGTATTAAGGACATCCTCACCCTCAATGCTAGTCTGAAAGGTGATAATGTCTCCCTTTTCAAGGGCGGTGGAATCGTCCACCGCCTTTGAAATTATCAGGTCGCCCGACTTAAATTCAGGTATCATTGAGTCGGACTGTACGCTCAGGGGAACATAGCCTAAAACACTGGGAATCCCATCTGCCTTTGACGCTAACGCCAAAGCCGCAACAAGAACGGAAACAGCTAAAAGTAAAACGATAAGTATATTGATAATTGCATTTATGATTTTCTTGAGTATTTGCATTGGGGACTCCTGTTAAGTTTTATAGCTTAGACATAAAATTAATTACTTTAAAATCAGGTATATGAGAAGTTGATTTCGATATCATCATAAGCAAGGGACTGGTTAACATCTACACACTGTGCATCCTGACCCTCGAACCAAATAAGAACTGTGTACCACTTTACTGTATTTGCAGCTAATTGACCTACTTCAAATGTTGTTTCTGAAGCAACAGGAGCAACCTGAGAAACTAACTTGTTAGTATCACCAGTATATGCATACGGACTTGCCTCACTGCCGTATACTTGCTTAACTGTATCAGATGCCCAAGTTGTAGCACCAACAGAATAATCATTTACGGAACCATCAGCCTCTGTAGTAAAAGTAGTCGGAGCATTTTCAAGAACTGCGATACGGACATACTCCTGATTTGTTGCAGAAGTGTATTTAATGTGACCATTTATAGTGCTAGTTATTGCAGCACCTGTTGATTTGATACCAACCTTATAAGCGATAAAGTTTTTGTTCTTAACATATGCTTCACCAGAAAAGTTTGTTGTTGGGAATGTAGGGAGATCAGCTGTTGTAAAACCTGTAATTTTAGCAGAATTATCCGGATGTTCTGCGGAAGCATTTGTACCTGTTAAATAGAGCGGTCCGTCTACTTCAGCATTAGCAGGATAATAAGGTATTCCTAAATTTCCTAAAGCTGCTCCATTAGAATAAGCAAGTGAAACCGGAGCTATGGTCTGCTGAGTAGCATTCAATGTACTATATGATACAGAAGATGCCCAAGTACCAGCATAGTCATTTGTAATCTGAAGACCTTGCGCTGCAGCAGCCTTAACCTGCATTGTGTCAGCAGTAACAGACTTGTTTGATGTGAACCATGCGAATGTTGCTGAACCAACTGCTACGGTTGCTACCATCAGCATTGAAACTGATGATAATAACGCCTTTTTTCTGAATGATTTCTTTTGTGTTTTCATTAGAGATTCCTCCTTAATTTTAATTGTCCGCCAAACACACCAGCGGATTAGTTTTTACTTTATATCCAATGGATAAACGAGATTTTCAACCGCCGTTTTCACGATTTACATAACATACCTTGGCGGTTGGGTTAGCTTAACTGAGTGTCTGAAGTCTCCTCTTCGTCGTCAGCAATACTGAAGAGCATATTCATTCTCATAAAGCCACCCATAATATCGTTTATACATTCAGGATCATTACCTTCTACCCAGGCAACAACTGTATATTTGTCCATTGCGCCGGGCTCAAATTCCTCGGTTGTTGTTTTCATAACCGATGTGTCGCTGTCAAACAGCGTAGCGTCGGTCTCGGCAACATCCGCATCCTTCTTGTATTGGTGCTTGCCGTAAATATTCGGCTCACCGTTTTTATATACCATAACACGAATTGCTTCATCCATGCTCTTTGAAACACCCTTGATTTGCAAGTCGCCGTCATAGTCTACTGTTTCACTGCCGTTGTTGATAACATAGAATGTATAGCAGAGATAGTTCTTGCCGTTGTTGCTGCCGTCCTTAGTGTCAAGCTCGTCAAGCGGCAGCCATTCATATGTAATATTTGTTACTTCTGTTACCTTCGGTGCACTGAGGATTGTAACGCCCTTTTCGGGATCAGGCTCTTCGGCAACCACAATTCCCTTTGCTCTGAGTGGGCGTTCAAGGCTGATAACAAGGTCGCCGTACTGTGAGATTAACATTGATATAATCCACATTATTAAGAGCATTGCCGCTAAAGCCATCAGCAGCCAGAAGCCTCTGCGCCGCCAAAGCTGCGGCTTGGTCAGCTCTTCCGCTGACCTACGGGCTGAGAAGCGTTTGAAAATGCCCATGCCTTTTCGCTGCTCTTTGTCTTCCTTCTTTCTCAGCTTTTCTAAATCAGAGGGAGTAAACTGTTCTTCTTTTTTCGGCTTTCTGTTAAACAATTTTTATTCCTCCCAAGGCTTACGCAGAGTGAAGAGTGGAGAGTGAAGAGTGGAGATATTGAATCCACACTTTACCTGCGAATTTTAGATTTATTAGTTTTATTAGTTATTATTATCAGAGTGGATTTGGTTTAACTCCCAACTCTCAGCTCTGTTTGTCAGCTCTGTTTTGTTCAAGCTTATGTTGCACTGTTATTGTTGTTGCGGATAGTATTTTTTTAATTTCCATACAATCGCTTTTAACAGATTCAAGTTCACTTTGCGAGAGATAATCTGTTTCATACAACAGCTCTAACCAGTAGATTGTTTCGGAACATTCTTTAAGTGCGATATATACTTTAGAGAGAAAGTCTTTTTCAGAGATTGCACATTCGCTTTCGGCAATGTTTGCGCCGATGCTTGTGCCCGAGCGAAGTAATTGCTTTGATAAAACAAACTCACTTTTTTCGTTGCATAAATATTTGAAAAGCTTAACTATTCTTACAGCAAACTTTTTACTTTTATATTTAGCAGTGAGTTTTTCATCAATCATCTTCACTCTCCACTCTAATTATGCGATCGCTTCGTTGTTCTCGTCTGTACCCATGAAGCACAATGCAACTGTAAGCTGCGCGTTCTGAACATCATCGTCACACTGTGGGTCCTCACCCTCAATCCAAAGACGAACCATAATCTTCTTAGGCTTCATTGCGTCAAGGTGGAAGAGGCGAGTGTTGTTGGTGTAGCTCATCGGCTTTGGCAAATCAAATGTTGACTGACCTGCAACTGCAGAGCCTTGGTTCGGCTCCCAGATTCTTGTTGAGCCGTTCTCCTCAAACGAAACCCTCGGGCAGTTTACAACATCAGCCTGACCGCCTGTGCTCGTTGTAGAAACGCTGCTGCCGTCATTCTTATTTGTTGCCGTATCGTCAGATGTAAGGTGAACATACATTTCCTTTGTACCTATGAAATAGAGAGGAAATTCAAGATAACCGCCTGTGTTTGCTTCGCGTTTGCGTCCTGCTTGTGTAAGCAGCTCAATACCCTTTTGAGAGGTCAGCGGATCAAGTATAATCTTGTCAAGTCCTGCTTCGTTATCGTTAAGCGATTTCTTAAGATAATCGTTAATCATCTCATTGGTGATTACCTTAACATACTTTGAAAGGTCGGTGCCGTGATCCTCGGTGCTTACAAGCAGCTGAGCGCCGGTGCCGATTGTCATTTCAAGGTCGTTGACCGATGCGAATGTATTGAGTGTGAACCACGCCAAAGTACCTGTGGTAACAGCGAGCAAAGCAATAATCAAAATCATAATAGTTGATTTAAGCTTCATCCGCTTTTTGATTCTTTCAATCAGGCGTTCGTTATTATCATTATTTTCGGGTTGAAACTGCGTTTTTGTCATAATAATAGCCTCACACTTGTCAATGTATTTTGGTTTTCTCATTACTTTTCACTATTAACAAAGACATTGTATCTTTTTACTGAAAATTTGTCAACAACTCAATCTGTTTATGCGTTTTGAACATATCGCCGTTTTAATGCCCCACGAGAATTATAATCCGTTTTTTTGTACAGCGTTTATTAATTGTTTTTGAACAATTTGTTATATACCTTTGGCATTTTAAACAAACCGAAATTTGTCAATTTGTGTAATAAGTAAATTCATATTTTTTTCATAAATTTTTAATTTTTCACTTAAAATATGCAGCCTGAAAAACTATGTATTTTAAACAAAAATCCCCGTACATAATGTACGGGGTAATTTTTATCAGTCGCTTGTGTACGGAAGCAAAGCGAGGTGTCTTGCGCGCTTGATAGCTACTGTGAGCTTTCTCTGGTGGCAAGCGCAGGTGCCTGTTACTCTTCTCGGAAGAATCTTTGCTCTTTCTGAAAGGAAACGGCGAAGCTTTGCAATATCCTTGTAATCTATGTCTTCTACCTTATCAACACAGAATGTGCAAACCTTTCTGCGACCCTTGCGGCCGCCTCTGCGGTTGTCTCTCTCTGGTCTGTCAGCCATTATTAAATCGCTCCTTTACTTTAGAATAACGCCTAAGCGTAAAAATTAAGATTGATTAAAACGGAAGATCCTCATCCAGCGGCATATCCTCAAAATCACCGGCGCTGCCGCTTGAATAAGCGCTTGCAGGCTCCTGCGGAATCGGTGCAGGTGCGCTCTGCTGATAAGCCGGCTGATACGACTGGTATCCGCCCTGCTGATTATTTCTCTTATCTCCCGTAAAATATGCGTTTTCAACCACAACCTCAAAAGCTGTGCGGTTGTTGCCGTTTTTATCAACATAAGAACGAGTTTCAATCGAGCCGTCAAGCGCAATGAGCTGTCCCTTTGTAAAGTACTTGCAAATGAACTCCGCTCTCTGTCTCCACGCAACAATGTTGATAAAATCAGTCTTGCGTTCGCTGCCCTGCTTAACATAATTTCTGTCAACGGCAAGGCTGAAGCTTGTCACCGAAATACCGTTCGGTGTTGTTTTAAGCTCCGGGTCAGTTGTTAATCTACCCATTAAAATAACTTTGTTCATAACTCTCTCTCTTTCTCGTATCTTATACTCGATTACTCCTCGTCTTTCTTAACGATAAGTGAACGCAAAACGCCGTCTGTAATCTTATAGCGTCTGTCAAGCTCTGCCGGGAACTCGGCTGTGCTCTTGAAGTTAAAGAGAACATAATAGCCCTCTGACTCCTTGTTGATAAGATAAGCAAGTCTTCTCTTGCCCCACTCGTCAACACTTTCAAGTGTAGCATGCTTCTCAATCAACGCCTTGAACTTCTCGGTAAGCTGTGCAACAGCCTCATCGCCAAGCTTTGTTGAGAAAACAACTACTGATTCATAAGAACTTATTACTGCCATGATAAGCACCTCCTTCTGGACTTTAAGGCTCACATCAGTGAGCAAGGAACAGATTATAAAATCTGCGCTATGATAGCACCTGACCTGTGAACATAACAGAAATATTTTAGCAGAACAAGCAAACAAAGTCAAGTTTTATTTTATCAAAAAAAATCTCCCGTCAGCCGTTTGAGCCAAAGGGAGATAAAATTAAATCAAAGTATATATACCGCCGCAGAGCGTTTATTGTCTTATCCGAGATCGCCTGTTGCATAAACGGCTTCGCCTACGCCGTAGCTGTTATTCTTGAGCAAGCCGAGAGTGTATCTCTGCACAATAATTGCGTCACGAAGCTGAACTGTACCGTTGCCGTCAACATCAGCAGCCAGGAAAGCGGCGCCTGTGAAGTCTATATCGAAAACAACATTCTTCTGGATAAGGATTGCATCCTTAAGGTCAACCGCACCGTCCAATGATACATCGCCGAGCAGTACGGTCGGCTGCGGATCAGTCGGCTGTGTCGGAGTCTCAGTCGGCGGTGTCGGAGGCTCAGTCGGGTCTGTCGGGTCAATTACAGAGCCGCCTACTCTTGCAAACGGAACTGTAATGTTATCATTGTCGTCCTTCTCGTGTGATGTTGAAGGATCCTTTGCATATTCGCCCATTGCATTATCAAGCATTGACGGGTCGTGCGGCAGACAGTCGATAGCAGACTCACCACGAGTTGCAAGCTGCATTACGCCAATGCCGTTGCTCTCAAGGTAAGCAGCGTCAATGCTGAGAGCGGTAAACGGAATCTTAATCTCATAGAATGAGTCATAGGTTGTGTTGTGTGTTTTGCCGTCCTCTGATACAAATGTACGAGCGTCAACATAGTTAGCTGTGCCGCCGTAAATTTCTTCCTCAGGTGTTGTTGATAAGCCGTTAATCATCCAGAGTGTACTCGGCAGGCAGCCCTCTTCCATAGCATACTGAATACCGTTGCTTCTGAAAGGTATGCAATACTGAGCATCATATGAAGTATTGCCCTGTGCGTCAGCAGCCTTGAACAGAGCCGGAGTACCCTGACCTACCTTACCGCTCATCAGAAGAAGTGCATCTGTATGAGTTGTAAATGTAATATCAAGTGAATCCCAGATTTTTCCGCCGCCTGTAAGTCTGCCGGTCATACCTGTGCTGCTCGGGTCAATGCTGAGCGCAAGCACCATCGGAACATCGCCGATTCTTCCGGCGTCGCTGAGCGGACCGTCACCTTCTCTTGCCCATGTGTCGGTAGTGTTTACCATCTGCCAACCTAAGTAGAGATTGTCATCGTCCCACGCAGCATAAAGTGAGTAACAGTCAGTCAGGCAGTTTTCATGTGCACCCTTATACCTGTTTGCTACATCCCATGCAGCACCCTGAGCGATAAGCATATCCTCCGACCAATCACTGTGTGAGCCGTCGATAGTAATTGTAGCTCTCTTACCATTGCCGATAGGGTTAGTCGCGTATTTTCCTACTGTTTCGGCTGCGGTGTCCGATGAAACATCAGAAACATTCACAGCCATAGCGGTACCGATAGTTGATACTGCCATAATTGCTGCCAGACAAGCGCTGACAGCCTTCTTATGGAGCTTTACCATTATTAAAAACCTCCTTAAATTTTTGCAAATTGCAACAAATACATTATAAAGCAATTTTTGCCAAATCACAACATTTTTTCAATTCAAGCCGAAAAAATTATATACTATCACAAAAGCACAGGATTTTTTTATGCACATTAACCTCATAATTTTCCGCAAACGAAACCTCAGGGCAGCTTTGCAGCAGTTCTGCCCTGAGGTTTTATTAATCAGTTCTTAAATATTGCTTTCAGACTCTCAGACTATGTCGTTGGGATTAATGACATAAGTCCCATATGACATTGAGTTGTTTGATGTGCCTGTCAGATAGAAGCCTGTTGCGTCCATTGATTTATCAAGAGCAATGTCAACCGTCTGATAACCTGAGCCGTTATTGAAGATAATCATATCATACTTGCTCAGGTCAACCTCTACCTTATAGATTGATTCACCCAAATTATTGTTGCCGACATATGTCATCGGCTTACCGGGCCATGCACTCTCGAAATCACCGCTTGCAGTATTCCAGATATAAGCATTCACGCTGCTCCAATAATAATTATTTGAGAAATAAAGCGTGATAATGTCTGAAGCAGGTGTCGGGTCGGTGATTGGGTCGGTAACCGGATCAGTTATTGGGTCAGTTATCGGGTCAGTTACCGGGTCTGTTATCGGATCAGTTATCGGGTCGGTTACCGGGTCTGTTACAATCTCACCTATCGGTTCGCCGATACCCATTGTGTCGTCAAGAAGTCTGATAGTGTATCTTTGAATAATTATCGCATCGCGCAAATTCACTATACCGTTTTTGTCAACATCGCCGATTGCTGTCTGCTTATCGCTGAACGAACCACTGGTAACCATTATTCTTTGAATAAAGATTGCATCACGCAGAGTAACCTTATCATCAAGGTTCACATCACCCAGAATAAGTGACGCATAAGGATTAGTCGGGTCAGTTACCGGGTCAGTTACCGGGTCAGTAGTTCCGTTCGGATAAATATAGATTACATTCTTCGTGCCGATACTCCAGCTTCCGCTTGCATTGCCGATAACAACAGGGGCAGAAGTCTGTGATGACAATTCCTCAGTTGTATATGTGTCAGATGATGTAACCTTAGTACCTAAAATAACTTTGTCCTCGGCAAGCTTAGCTCCGTTTGAGTCAATATAGCTTACAACGACCTTACTGCTAAACGAAACCGTCTTGTTCTGAATCCAAACCTCGCCGCTTACCTCATAGCCCGGCTGATTTGAGCCCGGCTCCTGAAGCGTTCCTGTAGCTGCGCCGTTTGTAAACATTGCCTTAGCCGACTGAACATCAATCTCCGGATATGTATACCAGCCTGAGCCTTCGGAAGTCATTGCAGTTCCCGGCCATTCGCCTGAAAGCTTCTTCGAAACTGTTCCTGAATCATCATATGAATAAAGATAAACGCTCGTCCAGCTGTTAGAGTTGTAGTAGTGAATTTTAAGCGGGTCATACGCTGCTTTCTTATATACATATGTCACTGTTGTATCTGCGCTGATAAGGCCGCTTGCATTTCCCGGCAGATTAGCTGTGTCAAGCTCATAGCCTGTTACAGCCTCAAATTCAGTTGTGTAGCTGCTGCCGTCCTTAAGCTTCTTAACCTGCTCGGTCGCAAGGCTTTTTCCGCTTTGGTCAACAAACTTTGTAATCAGAGTAAAGCTCTGAACACTGTCAGGCACATAGTAATAAGTAATTGTCTTGTTGCCGGTAACGGTGCCTGTTGTTTCGCCGTCTGCTGCTCCCGATAAATTGTAGTCAAACAGAATATCGCTGTCAGGAGCTGTGCGGTAGGTTGTGCCCTGCTTATATGTAGCCTCGCTTGTCCTTATAACCGCTCCTGTATTCTTATTAATATGCTTTGTGGTAATCGTATAATATGAAGGCTCCTGAATATTTTTGCTGTTAAAGCTTGCCGCGTCTACAAGAACCATCGCGCTTCTTGCAGGAACGCTGATTGTAGAGCCGCTTACAGTGCCAAGACTTTCAAGACCTGCCTTATTGCCGTTCGCAACAATCACCCAGCTTGACGGCAGGGTGCTTTGTCCCTTAAGAGTAATGCTCTTTGCGGAAGATGTGTTGTTTGTCAGCACCGCAACAGTGCCCCATTCATTTGCAGCGTTAGCAGTTTTATTCTGAATTGTGTATCCTATTGCACTGCCGTTTTCTACAAAGTATGTCGAATTGCCGGAGGTCATTGTACCGTCACTGAATGGTGAATAGCTGTCTCTTATCAGCATTAATCCTCTGTAATAGTCAACGAGGTTTTGATATTTTGAAATTCTGCTCCAGTCAATCTGATTTACCGAATCAGCGGCATTATAGCTGTTGTGGTCGCCGTACTTTGTTCTTGCAAATTCCTCGCCTGCAAGATAGAACGGTATGCCCTGAGAGGTCAGTATGATTGCCGCCGACAGCTTGTTCTGCGCCAGGAAGGTTGCATTTGTGCCGTCATAATCAGTTGAGCCGTTCGACTTCATTATCTTATCCCAAAGGGTAAGGTTATCGTGAGCAGAGTTATAGGTTACGCACTGGGACGGCTGCCTTGCCCATTTTCCGAAGGTTAAGCTTGAACCGCCCATCATACCTGCTTTGATGTCGCCTGTTACTGTTGTTGAGCCTTGAATATAGCCTGTTGTTGCATCGTCCGTGCCGCCCTTAAGCGCGTTTCTTATTTTGTCGCTGAACATAGCAACTCTTTCGCTTACAGAGCCGGCATTCGCCATAATGCAGGCGCTTGACTGCGAAATTCCGTTTGAACCCCAGTCAGCCATCCACGGCTCGCCGTACATTAAAATTCTCTTGTCAAGCGTGTCAAGATTTGAACGAATCTGGTTCATTGTCGTAACATCGTGACAGCCCATAAGGTCAAAGCGGAAGCCGTCAATATGATATTCCTGCGCCCAATACATACAGGAGTCTATCATATATTTTCTGAACATCGTCTTGTCGGACGCAGTTACATTACCGCAGCCTGATCCGTTGAGGAATGTTGAGCCGCTCATTCTGTAATAATATCCCGGCACTGTTTTTTCAAAGCAGGAATCGGTTGAGTAGGTGTGGTTATAAACAACATCCATAATAACACCTATTCCTCTGTCGTGCAGAGCCTGAACCATCTGCTTGAACTCCTTTATTCTCACTTCTCCGTTATACGGGTCGGTGGAATAAGAGCCTTCGGGAACATTATAGTTTACAGGGTCATAGCCCCAGTTGTATTGCGGCTTGTCCATCTTTGTTTCGTCAACAGAGCCATAGTCGTATACAGGGTTTAAGTGAACATACCTTACACCCTGCTTTACAAGGTAATCAACACAGGTGGAAATATCACCGCTGCCGTTTACCTTTGTTCCTCCCTGAGTAAAGGCAAGGAATTTTCCCTGATATGCGTCACTTACACCAGAGGTGTCAGAAATTGAGAAATCTCGAATCTGAACCTCCCAGATATTTGCGTCTGTCTGTTCGTCATATAAAATATGCTTGTCACTGCTCCAACCGTCCGGGTCTGTTGAATCAAGGTCAACTACCATTGAACGGCTGCCGTTTACGCCTGTTGCCGTTGAATAAACATCCTGAGTTTCCCTTGTTGTTCCGTTCACCGTCACAAGATATGTATAATACACGCCGTTCAGGTCTCCGCTTACCGATACTGACCACACTCCGGTCGTGCTGTCAAGGCTCATAGCCTGCGTACCGATTACACCTGCACCCGCTTCTGAATCCGAGCCTGTTTTATACATTTTAAGCGTTACGCTTGACGCACTCGGTGCCCACACCTTAAATGTAGTTGAGGTTTTTGAGTATGTCGCACCCAAATCGCTGCCTGAGTATGTGGCGTAGCTGCTGCTTTGGTTTGTATAACCCGAGGCTAAGACATCGCTTGTAACTGCCCCTGTTGAAACCGCAGTAGAGCTTGCCATTATCACAGCAAGCAATATGGCCGACAGCCGTTTGAATTTCATGATATTTACTCCTCCCAAAATTTTATTTTTTTGTTAACATAATTTATCCAGTTAAGCTAATTATAGCATAAAATACAGCATTTTGGTAAAAATTTCTGCACAAGAATATATAGCCGTTTTATATCACATTAACCAAAAAGCTGTTATTCGCTGTTTTTGTCGGCTTTTACGCGGTGTATACCGCTAAAAAAATCAGCGTGATATACATAACAAGCTTCAAAATATCCATATGCTAATCAATTAATATATAAACCCCTTTGTGCCCATTGACATTCACCTTCTGCTCTGCTATTATATTGATGTCGTAAAACGACACACAGAGTAGATTTTTGTGCGTGACGCCATCGGCGTGCAGTGCTGCCTGAACGGGGAGTTGTCGGGCAGACGAAAAGGGGTTTCCCTGCGGTACAAATTTCGCATCCCGCTGTTACTAAGGACTCGTAATTTTTATGCGGAGATGGAGCGTGTGTTTCCTCTCTGCTTTTTTTATGCCTCCTTAATACAGCTGAATTTTAAGGAGGAATTTTTTATGACCACACTCAAAAACATCAAACAATCCGCGCTTGAGCTTAAGAGCATTTACGCTCTGACACTCTGCGCAGTGCTGCTCGCCTTAAGAGTAGTACTCGGCTTTGTCAGCGTCGGCGGCGACACC
This sequence comes from Acutalibacteraceae bacterium, assembly GCA_051880615.1. Lineage (GTDB taxonomy): Bacteria > Bacillota > Clostridia > Oscillospirales > Acutalibacteraceae > UBA7067. Next base: position 195,707 of record JBJEOH010000034.1, on the reverse strand, counting down.
TATCGCATAACCTTCTCTCACCTGCCGGTGTTCATCTGCTCATATATTTTCGGGCCGATACCGGGTGCTATTGTAGGCGGACTCGGCGACATTGTAACTCTCATCATCAAGCCGACAGGCCCGCTCAATATCGGCATTACCCTCAGCGAAATGCTGGTAGGCTTTATCTCGGGACTTTTCCTTTACAGGCATAAGGCTCATATCGTAAGAACAATCCTGTCCTGCATTACGGTAGCAGTTATTTGCAGCCTTGGAATTACAACGGTGAGCATACTTATTATGTATAATGTGTCAAACCCATGGATTATGTTCCTCGGCAGAGTTGCAACCAACGCAGTTACCGTTCCTGTAAACATCATTCTGCTGTTTGCGAGCCAGCAGCTTATTCAGCGAATCCGCCTGCCGCACCTCAACATTGTAAAGTAAACTATAAAATCCATTATAACAAAAAGCGCCTGTTCAGCCGTTTGAGCCGAGCAGGCGCTTTTTTCGAGCCTTGTTTTCAGCCCGACTTCGTTTTAGCAGCAGCTTGTTTTTACTACAAACGATTCACAGTCGGTGCACTTCGGCACAGTCGGGTTCGGCTCGTGTGTGCCCACCTTAATGCTGTCAAGTGAACAGTAATTCTCTGATGTGTTGTTGTACTTACACTGTGAAACAGTACAGTGTATGCTCTTGTTTGCAAAAGTATTATCCATCTCAGGTCACCTCATAACAATTTGGACAAAGGGCTTGATTAAAGCATTTATCTTTGACCAAGCTCTTTATCTGATTATATTTTAGCCAAACTGCCGCTGTTTATTCGCACAGCTTTTTTAAATTTTTCATATTATATTAATAAAAAATAATCGGTGGAGTTGATTTTATGCTGTCGGCACTTTTGGATATTATCTTCATTTTTCTTTCTGTCGTAGGATTAATCGAGCTTATCCGCATTTTCCTCTGCCGACTTTTTAAAACAAAAAACGACAACAGTATTGTCATTCTTGTGCCTATAAAATGCAGTGCAAGTGACGCAGAAATACTGCTGAGGAGTGCTGCGGCAAAAGCAACATGGGTTTACTGCGGAGCTATTGAGAGGGTTGTCTGCCTTGACTGCACAGCAGACGAAGAAACAAAGGAAATCTGTATGAAAATCTGCAATGAATACCCATTTATGGAATACAGGCAATGTGAAGCAACGCAGTGAGAAGAACGATAAACAATGTTACTCTTTGAATAAAAAAACTCCGACCTTTTCGGGTCGGAGCTTTTATTATACATTTTTTGACTTATCCCTTAACCGCACCTGCAACAATACCCTTGATGATATGCTTCTGGCAGGCGAAATAGAAGATAATAATCGGAATAATACTGAATACTATAAGCGCCATAATTGCGCCGATATCGGACTGACCGTAGCTGCCGTTGAGATACTGAATCTGAATCGGTATCGTTCTGTATTCGTTCTTGTCGAGAACGAGGTACGGGAGCAGATAGTCGTTCCATACCCACATTGTTTCGAGAATACCAACCGAAATAAAGGTCGGCTTCATAATCGGCAGAACAACGCCGAAGAAGGTTCTCAGCGGACCTGCGCCGTCAATACTTGCCGATTCCTCAATTTCCAGCGGAATCGACTTGACAAAGCCCGTGAACATAAATATCGCAAGTCCTGCGCCAAAGCCCAGATAAACAATTACGATACCCCAAGGAGTGTTAAGTCCGAGGTTGTTAGCCGTTTTGGACAGCGTGAACATAACCATCTGGAACGGAACAATCATTGAGAAAATGCAGAAATAATAAATTATTTTGCACACAAGGCTGTTCACTCTTGTAATATACCACGCGCACATTGCAGTGCAGATAAGAATTACAAAAACGGTTGCAACCGTTATGAACAAGCTGATAAACACAGCCTTGTAGAACGGGTAGTTACCCGAAACCATACCTCTGAAGAAATTTTCAAGACCGACAAAGGTGTCGCCGTTCGGCAGTGCAAACGGCTCTGCACTGATTGCGGTTTTAACCTTTAAGGAGTTGAACAGCACAATAATAATCGGCGAAACATAAACAACCGAAATCAGCGAAAGCACAACAGTCAAAATAATTTTTCCTGTCTTACGCGGCTTTTTGAATTCGCCTTTATCTATTTTTTTAGCTTTATCCATTACTGCTGAACCTCCCTCTTGCGTGTAAAGTAGAGCTGAACAAGCGCAATACCTGCAACAACAACAAAGAAGATTACCGCCTTTGCCTGTCCTACGCCTCTGAAGTTGTTATTAGCATAGAAGGTGTTGTAAATATCAAGCGCAAGCATCTGAGTTTTCTTGATTGCTGCGCCTGATGTAAAGTCAATCGGCATACCGTTTGTAAGCGCAAGGTTCTGGTCGAACAGCTTAAACGAGTTTGTAAGTGTAAGGAATGTACAAATCGTGATTGACGGAGCCATCATCGGAATTGTAATTTTCGTAAGAATTCTCGGCTTTGACGCACCGTCAATTCTTGCCGCCTCATAAAGATGATTCGGTATCGACTGGAAGCCTGCTATGTAAATAATCATCATATAGCCTGCCTGCTGCCAGCACATCAGGATGATAAGACCCCAGAAGCCGAAGGTTTCATTCAAAACGATTGACGTTCCAAAGTTCTTTAAAATACCGTCAAAGATAAGCTGCCAGATGTAGCCGAGAACGATACCGCCGATGAGGTTCGGCATAAAGAACACTGTTCTGAAAATGTTGCTGCCTCTTATGCCCAATGTCAGAACATAGGCAATGGCAAAAGCCAGAACATTGATAAGTATAACAGAAACAACAACGAACATTATCGTGAACCAGAACGCGTTTAAAAACGACGGATCCTGAAACGCCTTGACATAGTTATCAAAGCCGACAAATGTTGCATCGCTCGTTGTTATGAATTTACAAAACGAAAGATAAATACCCTGAAAAAACGGATATATGAAGCCTATGGCAAATGCCGCCAGCGTAGGCAACACGAAAATAAGAAAATACCTTTTCTTAATTTTTGTCAAAGGAATCCCTCCTTTGTGGATTCATTAAGAAAGGGAGCGTTTTACCGCTCCCTTTCAATCAAGCGTTATTCATTAATTCGCTTTATCAGTGTGCTTTAGCGTACTCAGTTTTCCAGCCGTCAACGAATGCTGTCTTAACAGCGTCCCATTCGCTTGTGCCTGCTGCATACTGTGTAAGAGCAGCGCCAACACCGTTTTTCCAATCCTCTGAAGGAATTGTAGCGAAGTTCCAGGAAACTGATGTTTTGCCGTCTGCTACATACTGGTCAGCAACAGCAACAAGCGGGTTTGTAGCAGCCTTAGCAGCCTTGAACGGGATAACGAACTTCATATCCTCAGCAAGAGCCTTTGTGCCCTTTTCGCTTGATACACACCACTTCATAAATGCAAGTGTAGCAGCGATATCGTCAGCAGAAGCCTTTGCGTTTACGCACCAGTAGTTCTCAGAGCCTGTGCAAAGACCCTGGTTCTCTTCGCCCTTAGCGCCGATGTAAATCGGGAGCATGCCGAGCTCTTCGTCCTTAAGGCCTTCTTTGCCGTCGTTCTTTACAGAATCATAAGCCCATGTACCGTTCTGATAGAATACAGCCTTACCTGTCTTGAACTCTGTATCAGCGTCTGTACCTGTCTTGCTTGCAAGCTCTGTCTTAGCGCAGGTGCCGTTGTTGATGTAGAGATCCCAGATGTTCTTGTAGTTGTCAAGGTATGTACCCTCGATAGCGTCTGTTGAGCCGATGCCCTTATCCTTGTATTCATAGTAGATAGGCATATTAGCAAGGTGAGTCTTGAATCTCCAGTCTGAAGAGCCGTCCATACCTGCTGATGTGAATGCGCCGTCTACGCCGAGAGCGTCCTTATTCTTCTGAATTTCCTCTGCAACTGTCTTGAGAGCGTTGAAGTTGTTGAGGTCATCAATCTTCTTGATTGTTGCAAAGTCTGATGCAAAATACTTGTCGAGCAATGTCTTGTTGTAGATAATGCCGTATGTCTCGATAACATATGCAATACCCGGAATCTTGTCGCCATCCTTAAGTACGAAGTCGTCGCTCTTTACTTCCTTGTAAAGGTCTGAACCAGCAAGGTCATAGCAGAAGTCTTTCCAGTTAGCATAGCCTACCGGGCCGTTAACCTGGAACATTGTCGGAGCGTCATTGCCCTTGTCCATTTCTGAGGTAAGAGTTTCCTCATATTTACCCTCAGCAGCTGTAAGAACCTTAACCTGTGTGCCTGTCTCCTCTGTGTAAGCCTTAGCAAGATCCTGCCACTGCTTATCCTGCTCCGGCTTGAAGTTAAGGAAATAAACCTTGCCCTTAGCTGCGTCGCCTGATGCAGCCGGCGCGTCAGAGCTTGAGCCTGATGATGATGTTGTTGATCCGCATCCGACAAATGCTGTTGCAGCCATGCAAGCAGCCAAGCCGAAAGCCAAGATTTTTGATAATCTGCGCATAATTGTGAATCCTTCTTTCTCTTTTTTTGATTTACCATATTAGTTAATCTTGCTATAATCATAAGTGCGGATTATAGCGTCTTTCCGCAGAAAGAGTCGATTTGTGCAAAATAAACTAAAGTTATTTTGACACTTCTCTCTTTCCGTCATTATGATAACACAGCAAAATATAAAAAGCAATATATTTATTTAATTTTTTTCACTTACCCGTAAGTTTTTGTGCTATTTTTCACACCGCAGCTTCTTGTGTTTTTCTGTCCTGAGGAGTATTATTTTTTATTAATGCACTAAATTTCCGTTTTGATTCGTGTTTATTGGTGAAAGGAGGAATGAGAATGATAAATCCTGTGCAAAGCAGACAAGTCTTTGAACAGCTTGTTGACGAATATTCCGATATGATTTATCGCATCGCATACCAGAACCTGCGCAGCAGCTACGATGCCGAGGACATAATGCAGGATGTTTTTCTTTCACTTTTAAAATCAAACGCCGAATTCAGCGACAGCGCTCATATTAAGGCATGGCTTATAAAAGTAACGGTAAACAAATGCATTGACTTCAAAAAATCAGCGAGAAACCGCACCACTGTCACGCTTGACGAGCAATCCGCTCACTACGACAGCGAGGAGCAGGGCGTTATGGATGAGATATTCAGACTGCCCGAGGAAGAGAGAAACATCATCTATCTTTATTATTATGAGGGCTACACAATATCGGAAATCGCACAAATTTTAGGCAAAAAGCAAAACACGGTAAACTCAAAGCTTCAAAGAGCAAGAAAAAAGCTTAAAGCATTACTTACGAAAGGCGGATATTATTATGAAAGACATTTACAGAAGAGCGCTGAATAAAACGACACCATCGCAAAAAGCAGTCAGCAAAGCAAAGGCCTTGTGTGATTCGCCGGCAGTTACAGCCGAAAGCACCGATAACATTACACAGCTTAAACCAAAGAAGAAATCGCAAGCATACAAGGGCGTTATCGCCGCAGGACTTGCCGTTGCCTTGACGCTCGGCGCAATATTCGGCGGCGGTATGCTCGCCGCAGGCAACACAGACGGCACACAGCCGCAGTACGGCTTTATCATCACAGCCAACGCCGCAGAAATTACGCACGAACAACCGGCGAGCATCGCGCTTGACGACGGTGCTATGAATTACGGCTACGGCAGCGATTTTGGAGAGCCTGTTTTTGATTACAATACAGTCTTTCCGATAAAGTGCGAGGGTACAAGCATTGACACCGTCACCTATTCAATCAGCAACAGTGCCTTTCAGATTGCTTACCTCGACAACAGCCCTGTTCTCTCAGGCACAGAGCTTGAAAACACATTAAATGTAGGCTCTCATTCTCCAAAAGCTCACAACGGCGAAACAACATATATAAAACAATATTCAAGCTTTACTCTCAGCTATGACAATCAGGAGTCCGATAATTTTATTATTGACATTGTAGGATTGACGAATTTGTCAAGTGAGGAACACGATATTATGTTTGCTGATGATCCGAATGTTGAAGAAGAGGTAAAATTCTTTAACAACCTGCTTAAAGACAGCGTGATTGATGTAGCCGTCAAGTTCAATGACGGTGCAATTCAAAACGAAAAAATATTAATTGGCTGTGAAGCAAAGCCTTACACCGACGGACCGAAATCGGGAGTTGAACCTGTTATCACATTCTCATTAGCCCCAAGCGAAACCTGAGCTTAACTAAAACCTTATAATTCAACTTCCCCTTAAAGCTTCCCCTGAAAACGGCTGTCTGTCAAAAGTACAGACAGCCGTTTCATTATTTTGCAAAATTTTGCTGATATTTGTGCAATGTATTGATTTATTCGTGCAAACAGCGTATAATATAGATATAAAATAAAAGGAGATGATTTTATGTCAGGCTCAACAACCAATATCAGTATCAGAATGGACACTGATTTAAAAGCAGCCGCTGAATCGCTTTATTCTGAGCTGGGTATGAATTTATCAACGGCATTCAATATTTTTGTCAGGCAATCACTTCGTGAGGGCGGTATCCCTTTTAAAATCACAACAGAAATTCCAAATCGCGAAACAGTATCCGCTATGCTCGAGGCAGAAAGGATAGCCAAAGACCCGACTGTAAAAGGATATACAGATATGGATGAGTTGCTGCCTGATTTGAACTCATGACAAAATACAGCCGTTATAATCAGCAATATAAAAACAAATGAAAAAAATAGGCAAAAAGGCTTGACTTTTTCGAAAAATCGGATATAATATATATTGCTGTTCAGCGATGCGGAATTGTGTAAGGGTAGCACGACAGACTCTGACTCTGTTTGTCTGGGTTCGAATCCTAGTTCCGCAGCCACTAAGCCCCGAACAATCGGGGCTTTATATTTCGAGGTGTAGCTCAGTTTGGTAGAGTGCTTCGTTCGGGACGAAGAAGCCGCAGGTTCAAGTCCTGTCACCTCGACCATGAAAATCCGATCTATGAAAGCATAGTTCGGATTTTCTTGTTTATTTAAGCGCTTGATAATAATAAAGGGGCTGTTTGTTGTGCCTACAAGATTAGATATTGAAAATGCAATAAGAACACTCCTTGTGCGTTATAACGCTGAGTATGCGTTGCTTTTCGGCTCTTATGCAAGAGGAGATGAAACTCCCGACTCTGATGTTGATGTTGTGGTCTTTGGCGGAAAGAACTTTAAAAAGTCAAATATATTTGCGTTTGCCGAAGAACTCCGAGAAATGATAGGCAAAAATGTCGATGCATTCGAAATTTGCGAGGTTGATACCGGAACTCCGTTTTATGAAAATCTTATCAGGGAGGGTATAAAAATCGCATGATAACTTCAGATAAAGAACGAATTAAAAAAATCATCAGAACTTGGAACTCCCTGCAAAATCAGATAAAAGAACACAATATTACAAAAGAATTACTTTTAATTGATGAGTTTTCCCAGTGGGCAGTAACAACTCCCTTATATAATATCGGCGAGCAGGTTTATAAGCTCAGCAATGAACTAAAAAAACAAAACCCTGAAATTCCTTGGAGTGTAGTTTCAGGTTTAAGACACAGATTAGTGCATGATTACGAGGGAATAAATTGGTCTGTTATTGTCGAAGTGGTATTTGATGAAATGGGTGAATTTATAGCATCCATTGAAAAATTTGCAAATGAATAAAAACAGGCATACACACCTTTCGTAACGGTCGGTGTGTATATTTTTTCCTATTGATACAAAAAGCCGCAGCTTTCCGCTGCGGCTTAACTTATTCCCTGTTCTCTTTTCCGCTGTTATGCAAGACCGTGTGCAATCTTTGCCGACATCAGCGTGTTTTTCATCAGCATTGCAATCGTCATCGGACCAACTCCGCCGGGAACAGGCGTAATGTACCCTGCCTTTTTCTCAACCTCGTCAAAGTCAACATCACCGCACAGCTTGCCGTTTTCGTCCCTGTCCATACCGACATCAATAACTACTGCGCCGTCCTTTACCATATCGCCCTTCAAAAACTTCGGAATACCTACCGCCGCAACGATAATGTCAGCGCCAAGGCAGATTTCCTTGAGGTTCTTTGTGCGGCTGTGTGTAATGGTAACAGTGCCGTTCTTGTGCAACAGCAGCATAGCCATAGGCTTGCCCACAATATTGCTTCTGCCGATAACTACGCAGCTTTTTCCCTCAATTTCAATATTCTCGCTTGCAAGCAGCTCCATAACTCCGGCAGGAGTACACGGCAGGAATTTATAGTCGCCTATCATAATCTTGCCGACATTCTCTGCGTGGAATGCGTCAACATCCTTTTTCGGGTCAATCGCCGCTATAACCGCCTTATCGTCAAGGTGCTTCGGCAGCGGCAGCTGAACGAGTATTCCGTTTATGCTGTCGTCATTGTTGAGCTTTTCCACAAGGGCAAGAAGCTCCTCCTGCGTTGTTTCAGCGCCGAGCGCATATTCCTCCGAATGGAAGCCGACAAGCTCGCAAGCCTTTTTCTTGTTGTTTACATACACTCTTGACGCAGGGTCGTCGCCAACGATTACAACCGCCAATCCCGGAACAATTCCCTGCTCCTTAAGCCTTGCCGTTTCCTCCTTAACCTGCGCCTTTACTGCGGCTGAAACCGCCTTGCCGTCTATTATCTTAGCCATTATGCTTTCTTCCTCTCTAATCTTTTTACAGGCACAGCTATCGTGTCCTTCTTGCGGATAAAGTTTATAATCAAAAATACAAGCCCGATAATCACAAGCACGGCCGACAAAACCTGCGACACTCTCAGGTTCAGAATCGGCGTCATCAGGCTGTCGGTTCTTAGTCCCTCAACAACCATTCTTTCCGCTCCGTACCACACAAGGTACATAAGGAAAACCTGTCCGTCATATTTTCTCAGGTACTTGCTAAAGAAGTGAAGCAGAACAAAGCCGAGCAGACACCACAGGCTTTCATACAAAAAGCAAGGGTGAACTGCAACGCCGCCTGTGTTCTCACTTATCATTCCCCACGGCAAATCTGTCGGAGTGCCGAACGCCTCTTGATTTGTGAAATTGCCCCATCTGCCTATTCCCTGACCGATTAAAAATCCGAGAACAGCAACATCAAGCAGAGCCGGAATGTTTATACGGCTGATTTTTGCAACAACAAGACCGCCGATAAGCGCACCGATAAGACCACCGTAAATCGCAAGACCTCCCTCGTTTATGCTGAAGATCTTAATCGGGTCTTTACTGTAGGTTTCCCACTCAAAGGCTACATAATAAAGCCTTGCGCCTATAATTGCCGTTACAAGTCCCACAATCACACAGTTCATAAGCTTGTCCGGGTCAACTCCAAAGCGTTTTTTGCACACAGTCATTGCATAAACAACCGCAAGTATTAGACCCGTTGCAATAATAACTCCGTACCAGCGTATATCCATATCTCCCAGCGAAAAAGCAACAGAATTAATCTGCAAATCATTTATCCCGAGACCCGGAAACGATACATTATACATTTTCCTGTCCTCCCCTGATAACTGAAAGCGTTGTGTTGTTCGGGTCAAGCAGGAAACGGAGCATTTCTTCAGCCTCTCCTATTTCAAGCTCAGCGACAGCCTCAACAGTTCCGAACAGCTCTCTGCCCGTAAAGGCACAGCTTATAAGAGCGCCGCCGATAGAGGTTACGCTGTTGAGATACGAAGCATAGTCGGCGTAAATCGCCTTTTTGGCTATCTCAAAATCTTCCCTGTCAAGTCCGTTTTTTAGCGCATACGAAATATGCTTTTTTATTATTTCAGCCACAGCCTTCGGGTTTTTCGATTCGCCGCTGAACAGCAGTCCGTTATAATAAGGTCCCTCAAGCTGTTCATAGCCGAAGCTTTCATTTATCAGTCCGTTGTCCATAAGCTCCTTATACATCGGCGAATAGTTTGAGGCAAGCGTCATAAGCATAACCTCACAGGCGGCTGTCTGCTTTTCGTTGAGCTTTACACTTCCGTCAGCCTTGAAGCCGAGCTGGAAAAGCGGAACGGTAACAGGCAGAACCTGCTCAACATAATCATTTGCAACACAAAGCGGCTCATCGGGGAAAATGCGCTCAACGCTCTTGCTCTCACCCTTCTTCACAAGCTCATCAACAAGGCGCACAACCATATCAACATCAGCATTGCCGACAACGCACAGCGCCATATTTTCAGGTGTATAAAAGCTGTTGTAGCACTCATATAGCTTTGCAGGCGTGATTTCGGCAATCGACTCAACCGTTCCCGCAATATCCACCCTTACAGGGTGATTGTGGTACATTCCGCCCAGCAGATTGAACATCACTCTCCAGTCGGGCGCGTCGTCATACATTCTTATCTCCTGCCCGATAATACCCTGCTCCTTTGCAACCGTTTCATCGGTGAAGTACGGGCTTTGAACAAAGCCTAAGAGTATCCTCAGATTTTCCTCAAGATTAGTCGAGCAGGAAAAGAGATAGCAGGTTTTTTCAAACGAGGTGTAAGCATTTGCGTTAGCTCCAGTTTTTGCGTATTTTGTAAAGGCATCGCCGTCCTCACTCTCAAAAAGCTTATGCTCAAGATAGTGAGCAATACCGTCAGGCGATATTATCTCCTTACCGTCTGCAATAAAGTGTGTATTCACCGAGCCGAAGTTTGTGCCGTACACAGCATAGGTCGATTTATAACCCTCCTTCGGGAACACATAAACCGTAAGACCCGATTCGTGGTCTATTTTATAGTATTTTTCATTCAGTCTGTCGTTCTTTATCTCCGTAATATTTGTACTCATTCTTCACCCTCCTCGCCGTCAGTAAGAACATAAACCGCCGCAAGCTCAACGCATTTTGCCGCCTCTATAATCTGCTCCTTAGTCACTGCGTTTACCTTTTCAGCCGCCTGCTCAGGCGACAGAATTTCCTTTTCAAAAAGCTGTGAGGAATAGAATTTTTCTATGCCCGAAACACTGTCCGTCACCATTCCTGCGCTATCCCCTACCGCAAGCTTTGCGGCACTTATTTCAAAATCGGTAATATTGCCCTGCTTTATCTGCTCAAGCTGATTTAAAATCTCAGTCTTAGTCTTTTCTATATTCTGCTTTTCAACGCCGCTGTCAACAAGGATTATGCCCTTTTGACGGTTATAGTTAGCAGCACAGTAATAGCACAGACTCTCCTTTTCACGCACATTTGTAAAGAGCTTTGAGCTTGGCGTTCCGCCCAGGACAAGGGTCATCAGCTTTGCGTGGTCGGCTCTCTCGTCACCTGCGCTGATTTTACAGCTGAAGCCCATAACAAGCTTTGACTGCATTACCTCCTGAGCTTCAATGCTCTGTCTTAGCTCACCGTCAAACTCATACGGCTTTATCGTGCAGTCGGCCACCGCTCTGTCAAGCTTTGTGAACTCAGACTTAAAAGCCTCGCCTATTGCCTCATCGTCAAGCTCGCCGACAACAACAATATTCACAACGGCGGTTTCAAGCACTCTTCTCCAAGCCTTGTAAACCTCCTGAGGAGTAACCGAGCTTACCTGCTCATATGTGCCTATGCGGCTTATACCGAAGCTGTCGTTTTTGCACATCAGCCTTATGCACTGCTTTATCGCATAGCCTCTCTTTTCGTTAGCCTCCGCCTCAATCAGCTCAAGTAGCTGTCTGCGCTCCTGCTCAACATCAGCTGCGGCAAAAGCCTCTCCCTCAAGCTTCGGCTCAAACAGCATTTTGCAAAGCAGCTGCGCAAGCTCCTCTGACAGCACCTCGCCGTCAAGGGTGTATCTGTCGTCAAGACCCGACACCGACAGGGTGAGAGTCTGCAAATCGCCCATCTTAATGCAGTCTGTTGTCAATGCAGCGCCGTAAAGCCTGCTCACCTCACGGTTTAAGCTGATATAATCGGGATAAGCCTTGCAGCTGCGACCTAAAAGCTGAATCATCAGCGCATTTTCAGCGGCTGTTTCGTCCTTTAAAGGCACCGACATATTGACCGATATTCTGCCTGATTTAAAGCGGTCATCCCTGACGCTGTTTAAATAAATTCCGCGGCAAAGCTCGCGGCGTTTCAGTTGTTCCATAATAATTTTCCTTTCAGAAGCTTATTCATACTGTTCTCTCTTTATTCCGCAGTATTCAGCGGTAAATAAAGGCAGCCTTTTATATAATATAGCACAAACTCGGTAAATATAAAAGATTGGTTTTAAAATTTCAGAATAAAAATAACCGCACGGCACACATTGCAGTAAGCCGAGCAGTCATCCGTAAATTAGTTCTTGCACCGCCAAACACAAATTTACTATTTACCACAACCCAAATTTTAGCTGATTAATTTGACTTTACCGCCGCAATATATTACAATAAGCTATGCGAGCAGACTGAACAGCTGCGGACAGATGCGAAAGCTGCTGCCCGAGGAAAGTCCGGGCTCCTCAAGGCAAGAATAACGGCTAACGGCCGCCGGGGGCGACCCCAGGGAAAGTGCAACAGAAATAAACCGCCCGCAAGGGTAAGGATGGAAAGGCGAGGTAAGAGCTCACCGGCGCTGCGGAGACGCAGCGGCCATGTAAACCCTATTCGGAGCAACACCGTGGAAGACATTATGCGTGCCTTGCGCGTCTTAGGAGGTGGCGTTGAGCAGATTCGGCAACGGTCTGCCAAGATAGATGGCTGTTCTCGACAGAACCCGGCTTACAGGTCTGGTCGCTCATATAAAAATTAAGGCTTAGGAAAGCAGACTTCACTGCTCTTTCTTAAGCCTTTTTGTTTTTTCGGTTATTACAAAATCATAGCCGCCCGACCGAACAAACGGCAGGACGGCTACAAATCACTTATTCAAAAAGGATTTAACAAGGGTTTCAAGCAAATCGTCCCTGTCAATCTTGCTGATAATGTTACGGGCGTTGTTGTAGGTGGTGATGTAGGTCGGGTCCTCTGAAAGAATATAACCTACAATCTGATTTATCGGGTTATATCCCTTTTCCTTCAGCGCATCATATACAGTCGTCAATGCTCTTTTAATCTCCTCGTCCTTTTCACCGCCCAGTGAAAAAACCATTGTTTTACTGTACATCGCAAAACCACCTCCAAGCATTTTCTTATATGAAATATTATAATCTTTTTCCGTAAAAAACACAAGTATTTTATGGGATTTTTTATCAGAGTGAAGAGTTGAGATTAAAGAGTTAAGAGAATGTCGTCGCCGCAAGCGGCTCTTCGAATTAAGAAGAGTGCTGATAGGCAGATTTCCTTGGGGAATTTCATCGGTTCGAACAAGATTGTTGCTCTGCTCAGTGTTGCAACCTCACTTACTTGTTACGGGTTACATCTTCACTCTTCACTCTCCACTCTGCTGTGTGGCATAGCCACACAGCTTATCTCAGCTTTACTCCGATATCGGAAAGCTTTGAGATAATTCCGTCCATAATCTGCTGAACCTCGGCAGACGACAGCGTTCTTTCATTTGACGAGAACTCAAAGCGAACAGTAATGCTGTGAACCGTTTCGCTGTCATAGGTGTCAACGATTTTTGTATTCTTAAGAATCTCGCCTGCGTTTTCCCAGCATACCTTCAGATTTTCAAAGAACACGCCGCTTGGAATTTCAAGGCTCAAGTCGTAATCAATCGGCGGGAACTTTGACGGCTCCTGATATGAAATACTAAGGCTCTCAGCATTTGCAATACTCTCAACATCAAGCTCGGCAAACACAACGCTCGCCTTCTTGTCAATCTTCTTGCTGATTAACGGATGTGTAATGCCCATTGTGCCGATAACTTCACCGTTCATAATTATATCGTTGCAGTTTACCGGGTGAACATAACCGTGCTTCGGACCGCAGTTTTTGAATGACAGCGCTGTATGCTTTATATCGTCAACAGCTATTGCGAGCATATCCCTCAGCTCAAGGTAAAGAGTCTTTATGTCCTTTGTCTTACTGAACAGAGTGATTGCAAGCTTCTTTTTCTCAATGCAAAGGTTGTTTTCGTCAAGGCCCTCAACAACTCTGCCAATTTCAAAAATTCCGAAATCAGGCGCATATGCTGCGTTTGACTTAACCTGACAAAGCTGAGTCGGAATTATCGAATTTCTGATTGTTTCAATATTCGGGTTTGTAGCGTTTGCAAGCTTGATATTATCCTCAAGCGGAATATTAAGCGCCTTAAGCTCGTCGCTGTACGCCCAGACATACGAGTGTACCTCGTGGAGGTTGTACTTCTTTACAAGAATATCCTTGATTTTCTCCTCGGCACTCTTCACTGCGCTTATTCTTACGGGATAAAGCGGTGAGCGAGTTGTGTTGATATCAAAATTATCATATCCGTAAATTCTTGTAATTTCTTCAATTATATCAGCCTTGATTGTAACATCCTTTGTCGCTCTCCACGACGGAACAGAAACCATAAAGCTATTGTCATTCAGTTCAACGCCAAAGCCGAGGCTTGTAAGCGTTTTCACGATAGTATCGTTGTCAATCTCAATTCCTGTGTAGCGGTCAACAAAAGCCTTGTCAAACTCAAGCGTCACCTTGTCATACTTGAATGCGTATTCATCTGTAAGACTTGATACAACCTGAACGCCGCTGTCATACTCCTTCAACAGCTTTACAAATCTGCCGATGGCAACAGTTGTCATCTCGGGGTCAAGGCACTTTTCATATCTGATTGAAGCGTCTGTTCTGTGTGCAAGGCGAACGGTTGACTTTCTTATCGAAACAGCATTAAAGGTTGCCGATTCAAGTGTGAGCGTTGTTGTATCATCAACAATTTCAGAGTCAAGTCCGCCCATAATACCTGCAATGGCAACAGGAGTATCACCGTTGCAAATCATCAGAGTGTTTTCGTCAACATTTCTGTCAACGCCGTCAAGTGTTCTGAACACAAACGGCTTTTCAAATCTCTTGATTCTGATTTTTTCAACCTTGCGCGAGTCGAATGCGTGCATCGGCTGACCCATTTCAAGCATAAGATAGTTTGTTAAATCGGCAAGGAAGTTTATCTTCCTCATTCCGCAGTAAAAAAGCCTTATTCTCATATTGACAGGGCTTACGATTCTCTTGATATTTTCAACCTGCAAACAGCTGTATCTCTGGCACAGCGGATCCTCAATTTTCATATCAATTTTTGCAAGCTCGTTGTAAGCCGTTAAATCCTCAACCTCAATCGGCTTAAGCGGTCTGCCCGAAATAGCGGCAAACTCTCTTGCGATTCCGTAGTGACCCCAAAGGTCGGGACGGTTTGTGAGCGACTTGTTGTCAACCTCAAATACTATATCGTCAATCTGATAAAGCTCCTTAATATCGGTGCCGTTCGGAGCATCGTCGGTAATCTCCATAATACCCGAATGGTCGTCGCTTATGCCGATTTCCGCCTCACTGCAGCACATACCGTAAGAGGTGTAGCCTGCAAGAGGACGCGGTGTAATTGTGATTTCACCGAGCTTTGCGCCAACCTTTGCAAATGCGGTTTTCATACCGACTCTTACATTCGGTGCGCCGCATACAACATCGGTAAGTTCACTGTCGCCTGCGTCAACCTTAAGAAGATGCAGCTTCTTTGAATCAGGGTGGTTTTCAACAGACTTAATCTCGGCAACAACAACGCCGCTCAAATCTGCACCCTTGAAGAAAATCTCATTTTCAACCTCGGCGGTGGAAAGAGAGAATCTGTGGATAAGCTCAAGCTTGTCAAGACCGTTCAGATCAACGAAGTCCTGAATCCAGTTCATAGATAAAAACATAATTATTCTCCTCCCTTATTCATCGTCGGTAAACTGCGCAAGCGTCTTAAGACTTCCGCTGTTCAGATCTCTTATATCCTTAATGCCGTACTTCATCATTGCAAGTCTTGTAAGACCAAGACCGAATGCAAAGCCTGTGTATTTTTCGGGGTCGATTCCACCCTCTCTTAAAACATTCGGGTGAATCATACCGCACGGGCAAAGCTCAAGCCAGCCGCTGTGCTTGCACGACGGGCAACCGTCGCCGCCGCAGATAAGGCAGCTTATGTCAAGCTCAAAGCCCGGCTCAACGAACGGGAAAAAGCCCGGACGAAGTCTAACCTTAATATCCTTCTGGAACACCTCGGAAAGCATTGTTTTCATAAAGAAAATCAGGTTTGAAATTGAAATATCCTTGTCAACCATAATACCCTCCATCTGGAAGAAGGTATTCTCGTGGCAGGCGTCGGTAGCCTCATTTCTGAAGCATCTTCCGGGGAAGATAGCCTTAATCGTTTCACCTTTTTCAATCAGATTCTTGCTGTATTTTTTAAGTATCGCGTTCTGTGCCGCCGATGTGTGCGATTTAAGAAGCTGACCGTTTTCAAGGTAATATGTGTCCTGCATATCTCTTGCAGGGTGATGCTTCGGAATATTCAACGCCTCAAAGCACTCATAGTCGGTTACAATCTCCGAGTAATCCTCAATCTTGAAGCCCATTGACTTAAAGATAGCCTCGCACTGTCTTTGCACAAGAGTAATCGGGTGATATGAACCTCTTTGTGCATTTATCGGTGTTGAAACATCAAATTGCGGCATAGCGGCAATTTCCTTTTCAATTTCCTTTTCCTTGAGTTGCGCTATTTTTTCCTCAATCTTTTCGCCTGCAAAGTTTTTCAGCTTGTTCACCTCAGCGCCGAGGGTCTTTCTCTCCTCGTGGCTTAAATCCTTCATACACTTAAGCAGCGCAGTAATACTGCCCTTCTTGCCGAGAAAAGCAACCCTCACCTTGTCAAGCTCGGCAAGGTCGGTGATTTTTGAAAGCTGCTGTTCAAGCTCTTGTTTTAAACTTACAATTTTGTCTTCCATAAAATACCTCCTGAAAAAATAAAACCCCTGCGTAAACCTACGCAGGGACGAATAAAATCCGTGGTACCACCCTGATTTTTGCCAAAGAGCAAACACTCCTGCGGCATATAACGGTGCCTGCCGTTGCGGCCTACCAGCAAATGCGTTGAGCCGCACCGCTCAAAAGGGAACTTCGCCAATTAAGCCGAGCAAGAGCAATTTCAGCCTGTGTTGCTCTCTCTCTGAGTTCAGCGTATAAACCGGTTACTTCCTTCATCACTGCGTTTGAACTTTCTAAAATAATATAACATTGATTTAACAAAATTGCAATAGTTTTATTTTATATTTATTGTGCCGAGGTCGGTTTTGTGATATTATTTCAGTATACTATGCCGCAGCAAAGGCTTTGGCAAATAAAAATAAGGACGGTAAAACAATGGACGCAATGGTTGAACAGGTTGTAAAAAAGAAGAAGGATAAAAAGGATTTGCTGATAAAGGTGCTGACAATTTCGATTGTTGTGCTTCTTCCTGTTATCTGCTTTTTTCTCGCACCGCTTATAAACTTCTATTTTATAATGATAGGCTTTTTCCTGCTGCTCGGCGGAATATATGTTGCGTGGTACATTTTTTCAAATCTTAAGGTTGAATATGAATACAGCATTGTCAGCGGAAGTGTTGTAATTTCAAAGATAATGTCAAAGCGCAAGCGCAAGAATATCATAAGCTTTGAAACCTCCAAAATTGAGGAGCTTATCGAGTATGACAACAGGGATTTTGACACTCGTCTTTACAGCCACATCTTCAGTGCTTGCGGTGTTGACAGCCCAGATTACAAAACCTACGCCGCAGTAATCACCACCGAAAAGTACGGCAGAAGCGTTCTGCTGTTCACCCCTAACGAAAAGTTTTTGCTTGCGATGAAGCCGTATCTGTCACGGCAGATTGTTGTCAATCTGTTTTACAAAAGATGATTTTGCAGCTTGATGTCAAAGCGGCGTTCTTTATATTTTTTGAATAAAAACCGCGTAGCTTCTTTGTGTAAAAGCTCTTTATATTCAGTAAATTTTGTAAGCTTAAACAAAATTTGATATAAAGGCTGAGCAATAATCACTTATAAAACGCGATTTTTTATTGGTAAAATAAATAAATTAATTAAACCCGAAAACCCTTTTATTGTATGACAAACAGAAAATTTTCCAAATTTGAAATTTATGTTAATTTTAGTTTGACAGACTAAAAAAAGGGGAATATAATACTTCACATAGTCGGTTAGACAAATGCATTTACCGTATAAGAAAGGAAGGCAACTACCATGGCAATAAAGAAGACAACAGCTACAGAGGAAAAGAAGACAGCTACTACAAAGACTGCTGCTAAGACAACAGCTGCTAAAACTACAGCTGCTAAGACAACAGCTGCTAAGGCAACAGCCGCTAAGACAGAAGAAAAAGCAGCTCCTGCAAAGAAGCCTGCTGCTAAGAAGACAGCTGCTAAGGCAGTAGACACAAAGGTATTCATCGAGTTCAACGGCGCAAAGGTAGCAGTTGATGAAATCGTTGAGAATGTAAAGGCTACATACAAGGCTAACGGCGGCAGCGATGAGCTTAAGAGCCTCGAAGTATATGTAAAGCCTGACGAGAGCGCAGCTTACTTCGTAGTAAACGGCGAGCTTCCGGGCATCAAAATGGACGTTTATTTTTGCTGATTGACTAAATCAATAGATGTTAATGTTAATTAAGTAAATTGTTAACCGACATGAGGGATGGAGTTTTCCATCCCTTTTTATTTTTGATTGTATTTTCTGCGACTACCACCACTCAACTCTTCACTCTGCGTCGAAGCCGCACTGATCCAATACAAAAACTCCGTACACATAGCGTATACGGAGTTTTTGTATTGATTGTCAAAGGGGAAAAATATTAAGAAAAAGTCAAAGTTAATACAGGCGGATTATTTTTTAGCTCCGTCAACAGTAACGCTTTCACCGTCGAGAGTAATCTTCATCGTAACGCCCTCCTGCATGGATTTTGAAAAGATATTCGTCTGAATCTCCTCAAAACCATTTTGCAACAGATATTCGCCATAGGCTTCTATATCAGATGCAGACACATTCTTATAACTGTATGTGATTTTTTTCGCAGTAACACCATTCAATGTTGAGCTGTTGATTGAAAAGCCATCATATGCCTTATTGCCAACCACCGCTGTAATTGAAGCAACAGAAATATCCTCATATTCATATTTCTCAGGAGGATCCAAAGTTTCATTGCTGCTTGTCTGAGATTCTGATGTGTTGGAAGTAATATTAACATTACAGGAGCAAAGCGAAAAAGCCATAAATAAAGCCAAAGCAAAAATCAGAATTCTGCTTGCTTTTGCTGAACTCTTCATCGCAACCACTCCTCTCTTATTTCAATTATATAATATCACAAACAAATCGAAAAATCAATAGTTTTTTTGTACAATTTAGTCACATTTCAAAATTTTTAAGCTTTTCGTAAATAAGCTCGTCAACTATCGCCTCAATTTCAAGCCCGCTTTCAGTGTATTTTTCCGATAAAAGCGTACCGCCTCGGCGCACCTCAGCCGACAATCCGACCTTGTCAAACGGCAAAAGGAAGCGACCCTTTTTCATCCTTACAGGCAGATTTTCGTCAATCACCTCAAGCAGCCGTTCAACGCCCTGCCCTGTCTTTGCGCTTATTCTCACGCTTTTTCCGATTATCGGTATATCGTCAAGACCCTGCACCTTGTCGCATTTGTTCAGCACAGGAATTATCGGCGAGCCGCTGCACCCGAGCGATTCAAGCAGATTTTGCGTAACCTCAAGATGTATTGCCGCCTCCTCCGACGAAGCGTCACATACATTTAATATTATGTCAGCCTGTGCCGCCTCTTCAAGAGTTGACTTAAACGCCTCAACAAGGTGATGCGGAAGCCTGCGCACAAGTCCTACTGTGTCAATCAGCATAACGCTTACGCCGCTGGGCAGCTTAAGCGCTCTTGAAGTAGGGTCAAGCGTTGCAAAAAGCTTGTCTTGCACAAGCACACCGGCGTCTGTCAGATAATTCATAAGCGTTGATTTTCCGGCGTTGGTGTAGCCGACAATCGCAACGGTTATCACGCCGTCCTTTTCACGTCGTTTTTTAAGCTGCTCACGGTGATTTTCCGACTCTCTCAATCGCTCCTTTATCTTCTCCATCTTTGTGCGGATATGCCGCTTGTCTGTTTCAAGCTTTGTTTCGCCCGGTCCTCTTGTTCCGATACCGCCGCCGAGCCTCGACATCGCAGTACCCTTACCCGTAAGTCTCGGCAGCATATACTTAAGCTGTGCAAGCTCCACCTGAAGCTTGCCCTCCTTCGACCTTGCACGCTGAGCAAAAATATCGAGTATTAGCATTGTGCGGTCAATAACCCTTACATCTGTTTTATCCTCAATATTTCTTATCTGAGTCGGTGTAAGCTCACGGTCGAAAATAATCAAATCGACCTCATTGTTTTTGCAGTAGTCCGCAATTTCCTCAAGACAGCCGCTGCCTACGCAGGTTGCGGTCTTGACCGCTTCTCGCTTCTGGATAATATGCGACAAAACCTCCGCTCCTGCGGTTTTCACAAGCTCGTAAAGCTCCGCCATTGACGACTGTGCGTCATATTCCCCCGTATCAACGGCGACAAGCAACGCCTGCTGTTTAATCTCTTCGTTTTCGTACAGTTCCATTAATTACTCCTTATTTTTTGTTAAAGCTTTCAGATAATAAGCTTGGACATTTTTATACAAAATCAGTTTAACACGACATCGCCGCATTGGCAAGCATGAATGTTTTTAAGCGGCAAAAACGGACTTTACAAATTAATAATTATATGCTATAATCTCAAATTGAACGCCGCTGTTCGGATTTTGGCGTATGCCCATCGGGATTCACCGACCTTAACCTGAGCTGACGGCGAAATATTAAAAAAGGTGGAATACAAATGCTTAAAGAAGAAAAGCAGGCTATAATGGCCGAATACGCAACACACGAAGGCGACACAGGTTCTCCTGAGGTTCAGATTGCTCTTCTCACAAAGAGAATCAACGACCTTACAGAGCACCTCAAGGTTCACAAGAAGGACCATCACTCAAGAAGAGGTCTTCTTAAGATGGTAGGTCAGAGAAGAAGCCTTCTCAACTACCTCACAAAGGTTGACATTGAGAGATACCGTTCAATCATTTCAAGACTCGGCATCCGTAAATAATAGCCTTTTTTCAGGGCAGTCGGCTCCTTGTCGTCTGCCCTGTTCGTCTAATTTTCAATTATTACAGGGACAGCCCGTTAATCTGATTTTCGGCGGCACCCGGTTAGCAGTGAAACATCGGCTTATATTACTGAACCCTTGTTTTATTGCTAAGCGGTGCTCCCTGTAAAATATATTATAACCATTTATTTTTATCATTACAGGAGGAATTCTAATGTTTGAAAACTATAAGGTTTTTAAAACTGACTTTGCCGGACGACCGCTCGTTGTAGAAACCGGCAAAATCGCACAGCTTGCCAACGGCAGCTGTCTCGTTCGCTACGGCGAAACAGTAGTAAATGTAGCTGTTACGGCATCTGAAAAGCCGCGTGACGGCATCGACTTTTTCCCGCTTTCGGTTGACTTTGAGGAAAAGCTCTATTCTGTCGGCAAAATTCCCGGCTCTTTCCTTAAGAGAGAAGGCAGACCGTCTGACAAGGCTATCCTTGTTTCCCGTGTAATCGACCGCCCGATTCGTCCTCTTTTCCCAAAGGATATGAGAAACGACTGCTCGGTTGTCTGCACGGTTATGTCTGTTGACCCCGACTGCTCACCGGAAATCACCGCAATGGTCGGCACATCAATCGCGCTGAGCATTTCCGATATTCCGTGGAACGGCCCGATTTCGGGTGTAAGCGTAGGTCTTGTTGACGGCGAGTATGTAATCAACCCGACCTCTGAGGAAAAGGAAAAGTCAGAAATGGCTGTTACCGTTGCATCAACCGACAGCCGAATTGCGATGATTGAAGCAGGCGCAAACGGCGTAAGCGACGAGGTAATGTATAACGGCATTATGGCAGGTCACGAGGCTAATCAGCACATCATTGAGTTTATCAAGGGTATTCAGGCTGAAATCGGCAAGGCAAAATTCACCTATCCGAGCAACGAGCCTGACCACGATATGTTTGAGGCTATCAAGGAATACGCTATTGAGGACATCAAAGTTGCGCTCGACACAGACGACAAAAAGGTTCGCGACGCAAGACTTTTACCTATATATGAGGCTGTTCACGCAAAGTTTGATGAGATTTATCCCGAGTGCGAAGCCAAGATTGACGAATGCCTTTACAAGACACAGAAGTTCGTTGTTCGCCGCTGGCTCTTGGACGAGCAGAAGCGTGTTGACGGCAGAGGTATGAACGAAATCCGTCCTCTTGCCGCTGAAACATCAATTCTTCCGAGAACTCACGGCTCAGGTCTTTTCACAAGAGGTCAGACTCAGGTTCTCTCGGTTGCAACTCTCGGTCCTATCAGCGACCAACAGCTTCTTGACGGCATTGACGAAGAAGAAACAAAGCGCTATATGCACCACTACAACTTCCCGTCCTACTCTGTAGGCGAAACACGCCCGAGCAGAGGACCCGGCAGACGCGAAATCGGTCACGGCGCACTTGCAGAAAGAGCGCTTGTTCCCGTTATTCCGTCTGTTGAGGAATTCCCGTATGCAATCAGAGTTGTATCAGAGGTTGTTTCCTCAAACGGCTCAACCTCACAGGGTTCAATCTGCGGCTCTACACTTGCTCTTATGGACGCAGGCGTGCCGATTAAAGCTCCTGTTGCAGGTATCTCCTGCGGTCTTATCACAGAGGGCGAGCGCTGGATGACAATGGTTGACATTCAGGGTCTTGAGGACTTCTTCGGCGATATGGACTTCAAGGTTGCAGGTACTCACGAGGGCATCACGGCAATTCAGATGGACTTAAAGATTAACGGCCTTACACCAGAGATGGTAAAAGAGGCTCTTGAAAAGACACACAAGGCAAGAATTTATATTCTTGATGAAATAATGCTCAAGGCTATTCCAGAGCCGAGAGAGGAGCTTTCAAAGTACGCTCCGAAGATGCTCTCAACCCTTATCCCGGTTGACAAAATCAGCGAGGTTATCGGCAAGAGCGGCAAGGTTATCAAGGAAATTCAGGCTGAGTGCGAGGTTAAGGTTGACATCGAAGAGGACGGTCATGTATTCATCAGCGGTCTTGACCGCGACAACTGTCAGCGTGCTCTTGATATTATCGACACAATCGCAAAAGACCCAGAGCCGGGTGCAATCTTCAAGGGCAAGGTAACAAGACTTATGGACTTTGGCGCATTTGTTGAAATCGCGCCGGGCAAGGAAGGCTTGTGCCACATTTCTCAGCTTGATGTTAAGCGTACAGAGCATGTTACAGATGTTGTAAGCGTAGGCGACATCATTATGGTTAAGGTTCTTGAAATTGACGACAAGGGCAGACTCAACCTTTCAAGAAGAGAGGCTCTTATCGAGGTTGAAGGTTTAACACCCGAAAATGATGTTGAGCCAAGACGCCAGCAGAACGACAGAAGAGGCGCACGCCGCAACAACAGAAACAACCATTAATAAGCATATAAATTCAGGGCTGCAAATTGCAGCCCTTTAATTTTTTCGAAGAGTTGTCATCACCTCTGAAAGCTTCAGCCTTTTCACCGCAAACGCCTTTCTCCTGTTATTCGTATAAATTCTTATATTACAGCTGCCGAATATTTTCTGAAACAGATTTTGTCTAACCTCTATTCCGTTAATTTTACTTCTCTCAGCATACACCTGCACAAGCCGCAGACCGCTGTATGTGCCTGCAAAAACGCCCTTATCATCTATCCTTAAAAAAGTCTGCTCAAAGGCAGCGGCACGAAGCAGCAGCAGAAAAAGAAAAAACGGCACAGCAGTGCTCATTATTATCATAACAGTTATATCTCTGCCAACGCTCTGAAAATAAAACGCAAAACCAACCGACACCGCAAAGCACAAAAACGGCAGCAGCATAAACGAAAAAAGGCTGCCGGGCTTTGGCTTTAATAAATTATTACTCTCAGGCTTTTTAAGCCTGCCTTTCTTCACCGCAAAAAGCTCCCTCTCCGAGCCAAGGCTTTTGTTAAGGTGCGACACCATAAACACCTTTTTTATTCCAAGCGCCATACAAAGCAGTCCCTGCTCTATCGTAAGCGCTGAAATCTCACTCCTCAATTGAACCGACACAACGCGCCATATAAAACCTCTGCTGATTTTCACCGCCTCCTCACCATGCGTTATCTGCATTTTCAAGTGCTTTAAAAGCTCATAAATAAATGCAAAGCAGTACCCGACAGCAATGAAGCCTGAAACATATGCGGCGGCAGGCGGCAAAAGGCGCGATACTGCATGCGACCACAAATCTATACTTCCGTAAAAGCCCTCGCTTAAACCGCTGCCGATAACGGGAGTCATTTTCCTCAGAAACGGTATAACAAGCAGCAAGCCCGACAGTGCGCTTGTGGCGTCAGCCGCGGCGACAAACGAATAAAAAAGACTCATTCTTAAAGCCTTTCCCTTTACATTAAAAAGCGGCAGTGCGCCGCTTTTTTTCTTTATATATTCTTCAACACTCAGCCGCCGCTCGCCTGTGCTTACGCACAAAGTCAGCGCACCGAAAATTGCCGTCACCGCACCCTGCTTCAGTGCCGCACCCACAAGCCGTTTTTCGTAAATTATATTTTTCTTTCGGAAAAACACTCCCTTTCCTGCAATCATTTTTTCGCCGCAAATCAAAACAAAGGTGCATTTATACCTTACATAAGCATACACAACAACAGCCGCCGCAAGCAATACATTTCTGCCGCTTGTTCGAAGCATCTCCCATATATCCTGAGGTCTGAATATAATAAACTGCAAAATCGGTATTATCAGCAAAAAAGCGTAACGGTAAAGAAACGCTAAAGCGGTAATCGGGTGAATTGCAATTTTCCTGCCGCAGTGCTGTGACCTACACGGTTTTTTCAATTTTGTCAACCTCCGTGCAATTTGCAAGCTCATCCGCAGCTTTGTTATTCAAGCCAAAAATTGCCACTCTGCCCGATGAGGTATACACAATCACAGTGCAAATCCCCATTAATCCCGACAACGGCGTTTTCCTTACTCTGTAATACCGCACCTTTGAGAGCGGCAAAATCAGGCATCTTTCTATGATAACGCCCTTTTTTATTATCAGCTTTTCGCCGTCAATACACGCATACAGCGAATTTACAAACCGTCTGATATAAAACAAGGCTGACAAAAGATAAAACATCAGTGAAACAGCGCCGAACACCGCGGCGAACTCAAAGCTTATCACAGCCAAAGCGCCGCTCAGAAACGACAGAAAAACAAGAAACGCTGCCGCCTTTAAT
Source organism: Acutalibacteraceae bacterium (assembly GCA_051880615.1). Classification (GTDB taxonomy): domain Bacteria; phylum Bacillota; class Clostridia; order Oscillospirales; family Acutalibacteraceae; genus UBA7067. The sequence goes on along the minus strand of JBJEOH010000034.1, from coordinate 170,584 downwards.
TGAAGCAACAGCGCATAATTTTTTGAAGCCTCAATAATCATCGTATCACCGATAATAGCTTGCCCCAAAACCGTTATTTTATTTTACGCAAAGCTCTCCTGCGGATTTCAGCAGCTCAAAAATCTCGTCCTTTTTTGCGCAGGCATCTTTATAGCCGTCCTCGTGCAGCTGCATAAGCTTATCCCTGTTCTTTTCAAAGCGGCTTATCTCAAGCGGCTTTTTGGGTCTTACCGCAACAAGACTTCCGTTTTTCTCTTCACGCTCAATAAGCTCAAGCGTTGAATTATACACATTATGTCGGTTTATATTCGCATCTACAAAGTTCGGGTATTTCCGATACTTCAGCTTAATTGCCGCTGATAATGACATCGGCTTTTTGCGGTATTCGTTGTGTCTTGTCAGAATAACAAGGTTCTTGCTGTTGCCGCTTTTAATGCTTTGCTTTATCGGTATGGAGTCGGCAATTCCGCCGTCAAGATACTTTTTCCCGTCAATTTCCTGTATCCTTGAAATCATCGGCAATGATGACGAGGCAAGAACCTTGTCCATATCCTTTCTCAAATCCTCCACTGGCAGATACTCGGCTTTTCCTGTGTCAACGCTTGTAACAACAGCATAGAAATTAGTCCGGCATTGCAAAAAGGCGTCATAGTCATACAAATTCAGCTTTTGCGGAATCGTATAATAAACGAACTCCGCGCCGAACATATCGCCCGTTTTTATCAGGCTTTGAATACTGCAATAACGCTTATCGCCGATAAAATCAGTCATAACCTTAATCGCTCTGCCCTTTTGACCCGACAGATAAGAGCAGGCATTGCCTGCACCTGCCGAAACGGCGTAGCAGTCCTTAAAATAAATATCGTTCTCGTTCAGAAAATCAAGCACGCCTGTTGTATAAGCGCCTCTCATACCTCCGCCCTCAAGCACGAGTCCCGCATTGTAGTACATAATATCATCTCCTGCCTATAATTATAGCGGTTTTGGCGGCAAAGTACAATATACAGATTTTCTTAATATAAACAAGGCAGAGCTTTCACACCCTGCCTTGCTTTGTGCTGTTCAATTTTTCATATCATAATCTTAGCTTATGCACCGATAAACACCTGAGTCCAATACAGCATTCCGCCGCTTTCATAGCAGGCAACGCCTATACCGTTAAAATCAGCGCTGAGTATATTCGCACGGTGTCCTGCGGAATTCATCCACGAATTCATAACCGCTGCAGGAGTGCTTTGTCCTGCAGCAATATTCTCGCCGAGCGCATACCATGTAATGTTCTTCTCGTCAATCAATGAAAAACAGTTGCTGCCGTTCGGTCTGGTGTGTGAAAAAAGCTGTGTCAGCTCCTTTGATCTTATCTGAGCTACCCCGGTCACATCCTGTCTTTTGGTAAGAGGTAAAAGCCCTGCTTTTTCTCTTTCAACATTCACAAGCCGTATCACCTCGTTGGCATATGCATCATTATAGCCGCTTAAGTCCTCGCTGCTTTCTTCCGTTGCAGGCTCTGTTTCAGGCTCTGTCGGTATCTCAGACTGAATCTTTTCTCCTATTCCCGTTATATCTATCGGAATCTTCAAGCAGTACTTCTGAACATAAATGCTGTCGAGCAGCCTTATTCTGCCGTCTTTGTCTACATCGCCGCAAATTCTCTTGGTTTCGTCAGAGTCAAGCATTGTCAAGGCTATCTTTTGTATTTCAAGAGCGTCTCTCAGGTTTGCGTTGCCATCAAAATTCAAATCTCCCAGAATAAGATCAGGCTCAGGCTCGTTTACCGTTACCTTGCAGTGCACCGTCTTGTTGTTGTAGGTTGTTGCGGTAATTGTTGCACTTCCCGGTGCAACCGCAGTTACCAATCCGCCCGACTTTTTAACGCTTGCAACACTCGGGTTGTCGCTTGTATAGTATATCGCATAGGAGCCCTCACCACTCGGCAACGAGCTGTTGAGGTCAAAGGTTTCGCCGATGTCAAGCGTCAGGCTTGTCGCATTGAGTGTGATTGCTGTCGGCGCTTTCTTAACCGTTATTTTGCAGCTTGCACTTTTGCCGTCCTTTGTAGCTTTAATTGTCGCCGTGCCTGTAGCTTTTGCGGTTATTTTTCCGCTTTGTGAAACCTCGGCTACGCTTGTGTTGCTGCTGCTCCAGCTTACATCCTGATTGACATAGTTCGGAGTTACCGTAGCCTTTATTGAATACACCTCACCCAAGCCCATAGTCATTGATGTTTTGTTCAGCTTAACCTCAGTTGCCGACTGTGTACCCAGACTTGTGAAATTCACACTGAAAACATAGCAATAATACTCTGCTTCAGTGTTTTTGTAACCTTTTACAGTGAAGTCCGACATTTTGTCAAATGATTCGATGCTTTCATTAATATAAAATCCAAGGGCTAAGTTCCCGATATTTCTGACGGTTTTAGGCAGTGTAACTGTTTTTATTGCAATGCAGTCAAAGAAAGCCATTTTTCCGATTGCTGTCACACCCTCGGGAATACTGATACTGCTGAGGTTTTTAGAAAAGTAAAATGCAAAATCATCTATAACCTTAAGTGAGGTCGGCAAGGTAACAGACTTTAGATTTTCATAGTTTGCAAATGCAGCCCCGGCAATAACCGTTGTGCCGTCCTTAATTGTAATTTTTGTATTCGCCGGCATTTCGCCCTTGTATTCACAGGCTATGCTGCCTGCATAGACTACACCGTCCGGCTGATTGTTGTACCATGCCGTATCGTGCAGCGCCACTGCACCCATACTTGTAACTCCGCTCGGAATCGTTATATCCTCAAGCGATGTGCAGCCATAGAACGCCGCCTCACCGATATTGGTTACGCTTTCGGGAATTGTTATACCTGCAAGGTTTGTGCAGTCAAGGAACGCAGCTCCTGCAATTCCTTTTGTGCCGTCCTTAAGCTCTATTTTTTTATTTGCCGGCATATCTCCCTTATAGCAGTAAGCAACCTTGCCGACATACACCATTCCGGGGTCCTGCTCTAAAAGCCAACGCGTTTCGTCATAGGCACCCTCGCCCACCTTCTCGGCGTTGATACTTATTCCGATATATAAAATATTGGTATTGTAAAACGCATAATTACCTATGCTTTTTACGCTCGGATTCTTAGCTCCCACTTCAGTTAGATTTGTGCAGTCAGCAAAAGCATAATCGCCGATGCTTACAAGACTGTCGGGCAAGCCCACCTCTCGTAAATATGTATTTCCGTAAAACGCACCTTCATTAATGCCTGTAACGGCTCTGCCTTCAATCTCATCGGGAACACTAAGAAATTCATCTTCACCGACAAATGACATTATCTCAACAGTTCCGTCGCTTTTAACATAATACTCAAAATACGAGTCACTGTCCTCTGCTGACGCTGTGTGAATATTCTCTCTGCCTGATGCCACAGCCGCAAATCTGTCGGCAGCTATGCCTGACGGCAAAACCGTTTCTGCGCTCTTGTCAACTGCCGCAGCACTTACCGCACCGGCACATACTGCGCTCGCCGCCATCAAAGCTGCCATAGTCACAACCGCGCATTTTCTAAATATTTTTTTCATCTGTTTGTCCTCCTTATCAGTAAAACTAAACCGTTATTTTGCTGAATAATATAACTGCTTATAAGCACAATTCGATTTATGCTTAAGAAATCGCCTCCCCGATACCCATTGTGTCAGTAAGCATCTTCAAAGCGTACTTCTGAACATAAATGCTGTCGAGCAGCTTTATACTGCCGCTTTTGTCAACATCGCCGCAAATTCTCTTGTTTTCGTCAGAGCCGAGCATTGACAACGAAATCTTTTGTATTTCAATGGCGTCTCTCAGATTCACATTGCCGTCAGAATTCATATCGCCCAGTATAAGCGCAGGCTTCGGCTCGTTTACCGTTACTGTACAGCTAACAGTCTTGTTGTTGTAGGTTGTGGCGGTAATGGTCGCAGTGCCCGGTGCAACCGCAGTTACCAATCCGCCCGACTTTTTAACGCTTGCAACATCAGGGTTGTCGCTTGTATAGTATATTGCATAAGCGCCCTCTCCGCTCGGCAACGAGCTGTTGAGGTCAAATGTTTCGCCGATGTTAAGCGTAAGCTCTGTTGCATTGAGTGTGATTGCTGTCGGCGCTTTCTTAACCGTTATTTTGCAGCTTGCACTTTTGCCGTCCTTTGTAGCTTTAATTGTCGCCGTGCCTGTAGCTTTTGCGGTTATTTTTCCGCTTTGTGAAACCTCAGCTACGCTTGTGTTGCTGCTGCTCCAGCTTACCGTCTGCCCTACATAGCTCGGCGAAACCGTTGCATCAATAGTGTACTGCTCGCCTGTTCCCATTGTGATTGAGGTTTTGCTAAGCGACACCGATATATCAGGCGAATCATAATTTGTGCCGACAGTCGCCTTGCTGTCTGCGCTGACATTAACGCTCTTTCCTGCGCATCCATAAATAACATTTGACGAAACAGAACCTGCGCTTGACGCACCTGTTATGCTTATTCCATGATTTCCGGCATTTACAACTGCATTATCGGTAATATTACCTGTCACACTTCCGCCATTGGATATATGAATACCGTTTGAATTTGATTTCTCGACAATATTGTTCTTTATTGTTCCCGCTTTCGAATTGTCAACGCTTATTCCGTAATTCTGCGCACCTGACACTGTGTTATTGCTTATATCCGAAGCATTACTGCCGTTATACACATAAATGCCGTTTACACAAGCCTTTGTAATGCTGTTGCCTGTTATGGAATCAGCCTTGCCCGAATAAAGGTAAATGCCGTGATACCTTGCAGTATCAAATGTATTTTCCGAACAGCTTATTGTGTTTGAGCTGACAACAGCCGACCTCGAATCAACCAGACGAATACCGTGACCCTTTGCATCTATTTTATTGTTCTCTACGGTCACTCCGCTGACATAATAATCGCCCTTGGCAATGCCGCCGCTTCCGTCCGAATACTTATCATAAACCTCCGTAAGGTTATATCCTATTGCAAATATTCCTCCGCATTCGTATTTTGCATAGTTGTCCTGAACATATCCGCAGCCATTGAGTATGTTATCCGAGATAATTATATTCTGACTTGAAGACGCAATATAGCTGTCTGATACATGCGCCTTGGTATTGCCCTCAGCCGCCAGTGCACTTGCAGAATATGTTCCCATTCCGTTGTTCATAACAGAATATACTGCTATTCCCCTTGGTGAAGTATTAACCGTGTTTCCCGTAATTTCGCAGTTAATCCAGTTCATACCCTGAACAGCGACGCTGCCCATATTATTAAAGGTACAGTTCTTTATCTTGATACCGTCAAACGGTCGGTTAAGTATCGCCGTGTGACTTCCTATTCCTCTCGGGCAATTTTCAAAGCTACAGTTCTCGATAAGAACATTCTTCATCGGAAGGTCCTCGGAACGGTATGTGGGAAAATGCTTCTGAACAAGAATATCAAGCTGAATCGCCTCATATCCTTCGGTTGAGCCTGTAAGAAACTGGTCAGAGAAACTGCAATTCTTCACCGTAAGCCCGTCAACGCCTGCAACCTCCATTATATGACCGTTTGTTATATTTGAAAGCTTCTGATTAATGAGTGTAATATTCGTTGCATGGGCAAACTTAATTATAGTATTTTTTGTTCCGCTGCCGTCAAGAGTACCGCCGTCGATTGTAATATTGGAATACGCGGTGTATCCTGTAACACCGTATGCGGCAGAATCCACATCACCGGTTCTGATAATATTTGCAACGCTGTTGCTGTCACGCTTAAGTGTAACACCGTCAAGTGACAGATATGTGTTGCTGTAAATGCGTAAATCCTTATCAATAATATAGCTTCCCTTTGCAACAACTATCTTATAAACATTATTTTCCGTGGCGTTAATTTTTGCGACATTAAGCGCCGACTGAATCGCACTTGACGCACCGTAAGCTTTTATATCCTCAGCCGAAACATTTATTGTTGTCATCTGCGTAGCTTCTGAAGGCACAATTCCCCCGATATATACCGAACCCTCCAGTGCGCCTGCATAAATCGAGGCAGTCGGCACAGCGCTTGCCGCCATCAACGCAGCCATAGTCACCGCCGCGAATTTTCTGACTGTTTTTTTCATCTGCCTGTTCTCCTTTTTTGCGATCAGTTCTTTTGTAATTGATTATACAAGCAGTTTTATTCACTGTCAATATATTCCCGTTTATAATGACGGTGTTTTTTGTTTATTTATTGAAATAATAATTGCAAATTAAAAACGGCTAAAGCAGCAAAACAAGCCGCCTTAACCGATTTATACAGTATTTATCAGGCTATTATACCAAGCGACAGCTTAACCGTTTGTCAACGCATTAAAGCTTACCGTAATTTTTGTACCGTTCAGCTGCTCGCTTTCAATATCAATTTTCGCCTCATGCTGCTCCGCAATATGCTTTACAATGGCAAGTCCGAGTCCTGTTCCGCCTGTCTGCTTTGAGCGGCTTTTGTCTACTCTGTAAAACCTTTCAAACACCCTGTCAATATGCTCCGACGGAATACCTATTCCCGTATCCTCAACCGTAAGCACCGCCTTGTCATCAACAGGCTCAACGCTCAGCACAACACTGCCGCCCTGCTTGTTGTATCTTATGGCATTATCGCACAGGTTATACACAAGCTCATAAATCATCTCACGGTCACCCCTGATTTTGCAGGGCTTTGAATTCACCTTAAGACTGACCGAACTCTTTTGAGCGTTCATCTCAAGCGAATCATGACACTCAGACAGTATCTCCTCCATATCAATAGTGCTAAGTCTGTCCTGCTCGCTTGCCTCCTCCTCAAGGCGTGAAAGCTTGATAATATCGCCGATAAGCGCAACAAGGCGCTGCGCCTCCTTGTGGATTTTTGCGGCAAAGCTTTTAACATCCTCGTCCTTGGCTATTCCGCTTTCTATCATCTCGGCATAGCCCGAAATAGATGTCAGCGGTGTTTTCAGCTCGTGCGAAACATTAGCCGTAAACTCCTGCTTCATTTTCTCAACGCTCTTGTGGTGCGTTATATCCACAATAAAGCAGACAACGCCTGTCTGAACCTTGTTTACAAAAACAGGGTTTGTGATAATCTGCAGGCTCTTATCAAGATGCTCAATCTCGCAAATGGCATTTTTACCGTTCATTGCGCGGTTAATACATTCCTCAAACTTTTCCCTCTCCGTCACTGCAATTCCCACGGGATGAAGCGGAGCATTGCGCTTGGTGTGCACCATTTTCTGTGCACTTTCGTTATGCATAATAACCTTGCCGTCAGCGTCAAGAAAGATTAAACCCTCATTCATATTTGCGATGATTGTCTTAATCTTTTCCGTTTCGGCAAGAAGCTCCTCGTTCTTACGCCAAATCTGTTCACGCTGCTGCTCAATGGTTGTTGACAGCGGAGCAAGCTCATTGTAGGCAATATTCTCTGTATTTTTCGCCATATTGACTATCGGCTTTGTGATATGCTTTGACATTCTTTTTGCCAAAAACCAGCATATAAGAATAATCGCACCGCCGATAACCACAACCGCAGGCAGAATACTGTTGAACATAGACAGCATACTGTACATATTCTTTGATACTCTTAATATATTGCCATTGTCAAGCTTAACGGCGTAATAATACATCAAATCGCCTGTTTCGCTTGAATAACGGCTGCTTATACCGACTCCGCTGCTTTTTGCGTCTATAAATTCAGGGCGGTCGCTGTGGTTATTCATCGTCTGTTCTTCAAGACCTTTTGCGCTTTCATAAAGCACATCGCCCGAAGCGTCAATAACGGTAATGCGGTAATCTCCGCCATTGTAGCTGTCAAGCTCCGCATAGTCCGACATTTTGTTGCAGTCAATCATAAGCACCTGAACATAGTTTTTTATATCTTCCCTGAGCTGACCCGACATCAGAAACCAGAAGATTATGCTTATGGCAAAGCAGGTGAGCAGCAACGACACAAGACCGACAAGCGTTAAATTTTTTGTAATATTTGAGCCTAAGTTGACGCCTTTAGTCACCGTTACCTTGTTTTTATTCACCAATCTTATACCCCACATGTCTTACAGTTACAATATAGTTTCCTGCCTCGCCAAGCTTTTGCCGCAGCGTTTTGATATGCATATCAACAGTACGGCTCTCACCCTCAAAGTCATAGCCCCAGACCTTGCCGAGAAGCTTTTCCCTCGACAGCGCAATATCCTTGTTGGCAACAAGATACTTCAGCAGCTCATACTCCTTATATGTCAGCACGCAGGCTTCGCCGCCGACAGTTACCTTGTGTTTATGGTCATCGATTGTAATATCCTTATATGTAAGAGTTTTCGGCTCCTGCTTGCTTTCGCATCGGCGCAGAAGTGCCTTAACCCTCGACACAAGCTCCATAACGCCGAACGGCTTTGTGATATAGTCGTCAGCCCCCATATCAAGACCCTTGACCTTGTCAAGCTCACTCGTCTTAGCCGTCACCATAATGACGGGAATTCCTCGCGTTGTCTCCTTGGCTCTTATCTTGTGCAAAATCGCAAGTCCGTCCTCACCGGGAAGCATAATGTCGAGCATAACAAGCTTTGGCAGCTGATTTTCAAGCGCCGCAAAAAAATCCTTGCCGTTTGAAAAAGCCTGTACCTCAAAGCCGCTGTTCTTTATTGCGTAGCTTTCCATCTCTCTTATATCGTTATCGTCCTCAACTATATAAATCATCGCGCTACCTCATTTCAGTTTCATATACTTAGTTAATTATATCACAATTAAAATTCAGGTTGGGTAAAAGTTTCGTAAAATCATAAGATAAGCCGTTGCAGTTTTCATTAAACATCAAGCTCCATATATCTGCGGTATGTCTTAAACCCGACCGCCTCATAAAATTTCAGAGCATTCTCGTTAAACTCCCACATATCAAGCTCTATTTTATCAAGCCCTCTCTTTCTCGCTTCCTCCCTGATAAAATCGAGCATTTCACTCGCTACACCCTGCCGTCTGTATTCTTCATCTACACCGAACTCTACGATATGATAGTATTTTCTCTCCAGATTATACGGTGACAGCGGCTTCACTACATACTCAACGCAGGCAAAGCCGCATATTACACCGTTTCTTTCAGCAACAATTATATCAGCATTTTCACTGTTCCACACATCAAATATAATATCCTGCATTTCCTTGCAAAAACCGCTCCTGAATATATCGGGTCTGCCGTTGCAGTGCAGCTCGTTTACTTGTTTTCTGAGCTTGTTTACCTGCTCCAGTTCCTCGTAATTTGCATAACGCACCATAAAAACACCTCCGTTTATTTTCTGCCCGACTACACTCAAATGCGCAGTATGGCTCAGCTTTTATATTTATATCTTTTCCACTTCCCTGACTGTCAGTATATCACCGTCAACAGAAAATCTGATTTCCATATCGGCATACTCCATACCGTAAACCCTGTCAGGGTCATTCTGATAAGACGGTCGGGGATCCTGCCCCAGAATATCAAGAACAGCTTGCCGCTGAATTTCGGGTATAAGCCTTAGCAGCTCCTCAGGGCAATTCACCGTAAGACACCTGTTTTTCACTCCGTCAGCAAAGCCGCCTGTCGCATCAATGCGGCTGTCCGTAAACGGCAGGTAGGGCTTGATGTCATAAATCGGCGTACCGTCGAGCATATCTGCTCCCGACACACGCAGCATCGGAGCATTCTCTCCCTGCAAAATTATTTCCTCAAGCTTTACGCAGGACAAGCCTATCGGGTTCGGACGAAACGGTGAGCGTGTCGCAAACACGCCCATACGGCGGTTTCCGCCGAGCCTTGGCGGACGGACAGTCGGCGACCATTCGCTCCTTACCGCCTCGGAAAACTCCCATATAAGCCAGATGTGCGAAAAATCCTCAAGTCCCCTCAATGCGTCCGCATTTCTGAACTCAGGCTCAAACACTATTGTCGCTTTAAGCGACGGTACAAGTCCGCTTTGCCTCGGTATCCCGAACTTCGCAGGAAAATCCGTATGAATTTTTGCAATAACCTTCATATTAACTCCTTAAAACAACCACGCACTCTGTATGATTAGTAAACGGGAACATATCAAATGGTCTTATGAAATCCGCCTTATATCCGTGCTTTGTCAGAAAATACAAATCCCGTTGCAGTGTTTTCGGGTTGCAGGAAATATAAACAACCCTTTTCGGCTTAATTTTAATCAGCGATAGCAAGAATCCCTTTGAACAGCCTGCTCTCGGCGGATCGGCTATAACGCAGTCAAGATGCTCTCCCCGTTTTGCAAGCACTTCAATATACCGCTGTGCGTCGTCATTCACAAAGCTTATATTTCCAACGCCGTTAAGTCTTGCGTTTTCTATTGCGTCATTATACGCATCAGCGTTCAGCTCAACGCTTTGAATTTCAGCCTTGCTCTGTGCGGCGGCGATAATTCCTATAGTGCCGACTCCGCTATATGCGTCAAGCACGCGCTCACCCTCTTTAAGCTGAGCCCTTTCAATCGCGCAGGAATAAAGCTTTTCGGTCTGCACAGGGTTTATCTGATAAAACGACTTTGCCGATATCTTGAATTTCATTCCGCACAGGCTGTCCGTAATATACCCCTTGCCGAAAATTATACTCTCCTCCCCGTCAACAAAAACTCCCTCGGGATTTTTATTTATAATCTCGGTAACAGTCGTTATATCGGGGCACTTCTCAAGCAGCGACAATATAAACCTGCTGTCGGGCGAAAAGGTCTTTTTTGCGCAGACAAAGCAAACCATAATTTCTCCGCTTGTCCTGCCCGTCTTTATAAGCATATGCTTCAAATTTCCGCTGCCGTTTTTCTGCGAATAAATTTTTATATTGATCTTTTGCAAAAGCTCTGTCACTGTCTTTGCAATCTCACAGGCTCGCTTGTTGTTGACAAGACAATCAAAACACTCAACAACACCCGAGGTTTTTGACTGATAAAGTCCGCACACAACTGTGCCGTTCTTCGCTTTCTTGAACACAAACTGCTGCTTGTTGCGATAGTGGTAAGGCTCGCTCATACCTACAATTTTCTTCACCGTTCCGAAGGGACGGAGCAGCTTATACACCGTATTCTGCTTCCATTTAAGCTGCTGCTCATAGCTCATATTGCTCAGCTGACAACCGCTGCATTTTTTTGCAACTGCGCATATCCTGTCGGTTTTATTTTCCGCTTTAATCATTAGCGTTCTCCGTTCATTATTTTTTCGTTTAACGAAAGTATAACCTGCTTTGGCTTGTCCCCTCCGCTTTATTAAAGCTATTTTACCATAATTACCGCGTAAAATAAAGTTGTAAAATTACTGTAAACAGTTGCAAAAGCCACACATTTTGCAGCAAAAAAGTGCTATGATTTACCTCGAAAGATTGCGCGGTAATGCACGAGTGAAATTAAGTATTGACACAGTGTTAAAAATACTGCATAATAACAGCTGATTGATTTTAATGACATTTAAGAATTAAAAAACCAACCAATTATAATATAATAAAGTGATAAGCTGAAGATTAATTTTAGGAGGGATACCCTTGCGTATCGGCTTGGATATAGGCTCTACAACGGTAAAATGCGTTGTGCTTGACGATAAAAACGAAATAAAATACAGCACCTATGAGCGCCACTACTCTCAGATTACAAGCAAAATTGCAGAAATTCTTGAGCGTGTAAGAGGTGAAATCAACGGCGCCGAAAACGCGCTTGTTGCAATATCGGGCAGTGCCGGCATGGGCGTTGCCGACAAATGCGGAATTGACTTTGTGCAGGAGGTTTACGCAACAAGAGTATCCGCAAACACATTCATACCGGGAACAGATGTAATAATCGAGCTTGGCGGCGAGGACGCAAAGATACTCTTCCTCACCGGCGGTATGGAGGTTCGTATGAACGGCTCTTGCGCAGGCGGTACAGGCGCATTTATTGACCAAATGGCAACACTGCTGGGCGTTCCGCTTGAGCAGATGGACGAGCTTGCATCTCAGAGCGAAAAGACCTACACAATCGCAAGCCGTTGCGGCGTTTTTGCCAAAACCGACATTCAGCCGCTTCTGAATCAGGGCGCAAGAAAGAGCGACATTGCCGAAAGCATCTTCGCGGCGGTTGTAAACCAGACCGTTGCAGGACTTGCACAAGGGCGTGAAATTGAGGGCAATGTTGTATATCTCGGCGGACCTCTTACCTTTATGAGCAGACTTCGCCGCCGCTTTGATATGGTACTTAACACCAAGGGAATCTGCCCCGACAATTCGCTTTACTTTGTTGCCTCGGGCGCTGCGCTGTGCGCTGAGCATACAATTGATTTTGATAAGATAATCGACACCGTAAAGCACTACAACGGCAGCGGCAACTTTGCCTTTAACAAACCGTTGTTTGAAAGTCAGGAGGAATACGACGAGTTTTCACGCCGTCACAATTCGGCAACTGTTGAACAGGGCGATTTGAAGAGCTACAAGGGCAAGGTGTTTGTCGGAACAGACGCAGGCTCAACAACCGTAAAATCTGTTGTACTCGGTGAGCACGGCGAGCTTTTGTATTCCAAATATCAGTCAAACAGCGGCAACCCTGTTCCGCTTATCAAGGAATTTTTAGAGGAGCTGTACGCAGCTGCTCCCGATATAGATATAGCCGCGTCAGCCGTAACAGGCTACGGCGAGGAAATCATCAAAAACGCTTTCTGCTATGATTACGGCATTGTTGAAACAATCGCCCACTTCACGGCGGCAAAGCGCTTTATGCCCGATGTTGAATTTGTTATCGACATTGGCGGACAGGACATCAAATGCTTTAAAATACACAACGGCGCAATCGACAACCTTTTCCTGAACGAGGCTTGCTCGTCAGGCTGCGGCTCGTTTTTACAGACCTTTGCAAACGCTCTCGGCTACAAGATAGAGGACTTCGCAAAGCTCGGACTTTTTGCAAAGCAGCCTGTTGACTTAGGCTCACGATGCACCGTATTTATGAACAGCTCGGTAAAGCAGGCGCAAAAGGACGGCGCGACTATCGAGGACATCTCGGCAGGTTTGTCCGTCAGCGTAGTCAAGAACGCACTGTATAAGGTTATCAGAGCATCATCACCTGATGAGCTTGGCAAAAAGATAGTAGTACAGGGCGGCACATTCTTAAATGACGCTGTTCTGCGCGCCTTTGAAAAGGAAATGAATACTCAGGTTGTGCGCCCGACAATATCGGGTCTTATGGGTGCATATGGTGCGGCGCTTTACGCAATGTCAAGAAATCACGGCGACAACTGCGCTATTTTGAATATAGACAAGCTTAAGGACTTTAAGCACGAAATACAGGTTGTATCCTGCGGACTGTGCCAGAATAACTGCCGACTGACAGTAAACAAATTTGCCGACGGCAGAAAGTTCATCGGCGGCAACCGCTGCGAGCGCCCGATAACAAAGCGTTCACCCGACAAATCGCTCAATATATATGACTACAAGCTTGAGCTTCTGAAGAGCTACAAGCCTGTTCCGGGCAGCCGCGGCAAAATCGGCATACCGATGGGACTTAATATGTTCGAGCTTCTGCCGTTTTGGCACAGCTTCTTCACAAGCCTCGGCTTTGAGGTTTCAGCCTCTCCTATTTCAGACCGAAAGCTGTATGCAAAGGGTCAGCAGACAATCCCGTCAGACACAGTATGCTATCCTGCAAAGCTTATTCACGGACACATTCAGACACTCATCGACAGCGGCTTTGACACAATCTTCTACCCCTGTCTTTCTTACAACTTAGACGAGGGCTTGGGCGACAACCACTACAACTGCCCTGTTGTAGCGTATTACCCCGAGGTTATCGCCGCAAATATGAAGGACATCAAAAAGGTAACATTTATAAAGGAATACCTCGGCATACACCGCAAGAAGGATTTCCCGAAAAAGGCATACGAAATGCTCTGCAAATACTTTGACGGAATAACGCTTAAGGAAGTCAAAACTGCGGCAAAGGCGGCTTATGCGGAATATGACGCTCATATGGCTAAAATCCGTGCAAAGGGCGAGCAGATTATCGCTCAGGCGGAAAAAGAGGGCAAGGATATAATCGTGCTGTCGGGCAGACCGTACCATGTTGACCCCGAGATAAACAAGGGCATCGACAAGCTGATTGCAGGCTTCGGCGTTGCAATAGTTTCCGAAGATGTTGTAAGCAGCAAGGTTGAAAAATTCCCGACAACCGTTTTAAACCAGTGGACCTACCACTCACGACTTTATGCTGCGGCAAAATATATTGCAGGCAGAGATGATATGAACCTTGTTCAGCTTGTGTCCTTCGGCTGCGGCGTTGACGCAATTACAACCGACGAGGTAAGAGGAATTCTCGAATCCGAGGGCAAAATATACACACAGATAAAGATTGATGAAATCACAAACTTAGGCGCGGTCAAGATAAGGCTTCGAAGCCTGTTAGCTGCCATTGATGAGCAGCGAGAGGCTAAAAACAAAATCTGACTGCTTAAAGGAATGATATAAATGGCTAAATTGGAATACGATAAAACAGGCAGACTCCTTTTCACCAAGGAGATGAAAGAGGAATACACAATACTCCTGCCAATGATGGCGTCAATTCAGTTCCGACTGATGAGAAATGTATTTGATATGTATGGCTACAAGACGGAGCTGCTTGAAACAAGCGGACCCGAAATTGCGCAGGTCGGCTTGAAGCATGTCCACAACGACACCTGCTATCCTGCCCTTCTCGTTATCGGGCAGTTTATCCATGCTCTGCAAAGCGGTAAATATGATGTTCATAAGACCGCTCTGATGATAACGCAGACAGGCGGCGGCTGCCGTGCGTCAAACTATATTCATCTTCTCAGAAAGGGTCTTAAAAAAGCAGGGCTTGACTTTGTTCCCGTTATCTCCCTGAACCTTTCGGGTCTTGAGAAGAACAGCGGCTTTTCGCTTTCCCTGCCTATGATTCGCCGTCTTGTAGGCGCGCTTGTATACGGCGACACGCTTATGTGCCTGAGCAACCAGACAAAGCCTTATGAGGTGAATAAGGGCGAGAGTATGGCTCTTGTTAAGAGCTGGAGCGACAAGCTTACGGAGATGTTCAAAAACGGCAAGGGCTTTGCCGCAAAGGAGCAGGAGGCAATTCTTGATAAAATATCAAAGGATTTCAGCGAGCTTAAGCTAAACCGCGTGCCGAAGGTTAAGGTCGGCGTTGTCGGCGAAATATATGTAAAATACGCACCTCTGGGCAACAACAATCTTGAGCAGTTTTTAGCCGAGCAGGACTGTGAGGTTTGCGTACCGGGAATAATGGGCTTTGCCCTGTTCAAGGTTGACAACCGCCTTGAGGACATCAAGCTTTACGGCGGAAATAAAATAAAGTACAAGGTTATCAAGATACTATATGATTACCTTGAAAAAATGGAATCTATGATGATAAAATGCACCGCAAAATACGGCTTTACACCGCCCGGAAAATACAGCCACACAAAGGAGCTTGTAAAGGGCGTTATCGGCTACGGCAGTAAGATGGGCGAGGGCTGGCTCTTAACGGCAGAAATGCTTGAGCTTACCGAAACAGGCTACCCGAACATCGTCTGCACCCAGCCGTTCGGCTGTCTGCCTAACCACATCTGCGGCAAGGGTATGATAAGAAAAATCAAGAGCATTGACGATCGGGCAAATATAGTCGCTATCGACTATGACCCCGGCGCACCGAGAGTTAATCAGGAGAACAGAATCAAGCTGATGCTCGCCGTTGCAAAGGAAAACCTGGAAAACGAGCTTTCAAAGAATTCTGAGTTTTGAGTTTTGAGTTTTAAGTTTTGAGTTTTAAGCTTTCAGAAAATTCATACAGAGCCTTGGCAAGTAACTATTGCCGAGGCTCTTTTTTGCTTCCCTGATGAATAATTATACAGCATTGAAATATTTATACCACACTTTTATCAGAATAATTACCAAATTTACACATATTTATTCGTTCAACATACCCAAATCTCGGCTTATTAATGATTGAAGCCAACAATTTAGTGTGGTAAAATATTAAGCAATACGGTATAAAAAAGGAGAATGTATAAAATGAAAAAGAAATTATTATCAGCAATTTTATGCGCCGCCTTAGCGGCAGCAAGCATTGTATCCGCGTCTGCCGCAGATACGGATAACTACACCTCAGGCGCTTCATATCGCTGCAAAGTTTTAGGCACAACCGAGTTTCCAAACAATTATGCAGGCTTCTACAGATCCAGCTCAAATCCGGAAGCAAACCTGTATGTTCAATTCTATAAAAATACCACAAACACCGACACAAGAGAGCTTGTCTATGAACAGCCGCTTGATTTTGCCGACAAAACTCTGACCAAAAAATATTTGTCAGACCAAAACGGATACAGATATCTGATAAGCGGCGGCGGCAATTTTGCCAACAAAGTATATCCTTCAAAAGCCGGCGGCACTTACGAAAAGATAAAAGTCAAGCTTTCAGATTTTTCAGATTATTTCAATGATAACGGCACTTACACAAAGAACTGTGATCGTTGCGGCGGCAGTCACGATTATAATTTCTCAGATGAAGGAAACGGTTTCTCCTCCTCATTGATAATTCTGAGCGGCGGCATTTTTTCGCTGGTTTCTCCCGACAGCAGCGGCTATGTCGAATTTTATATCAGCTCGAAGCTCGGCGAAGACACTGTGTTTATGACCGACTTTTTTCACTCCGTCTCCGGTCACTTTTCCTTGGGCGGTGGCACAGTGGGCAGAGATTTTCGTGGCTTAACGATAGGCGATGTTGACAAAAACGGCTATGTAAGCCTTAACGATGCAATATTAATTCAGAAATATCAGCTCGGTATGGAAACCTTTGACGAGCTGTCAAAACGCAATGCTGATGTAAACCGTGACGGCGAGATTAATCTCAAGGACACAATCAAGGTGCAGAAATATCAGCTTGGTATTGAGTAAAAAATATAAGTCACAAAAACTGCGGCAGCCGTAATGCACCGCAGTTCTTTTTCACACTATTCTAACACACAAAATCCCCGACGGAGCTTGTCCGTCGGGGATTCTTTATGCTGTTGATTATCGAATCAACAGCAGTATTTTATTTTGTCAATCCGCTCAATTAGCCCTGAAGTGCTGCCTGTGCTGCTGCAAGACGAGCAATCGGAACTCTGAACGGTGAGCAAGATACATAGTCAAGACCGATCTTGTGGCAGAACTCAACAGATGACGGGTCGCCGCCGTGCTCGCCGCAGATGCCGAGGTGCATCTCAGGACGAACTTCCTTGCCGAGCTTAATAGCCATTTCCATAAGCTTGCCAACGCCTGTCTGGTCGAGCTTAGCAAACGGATCGTTCTCGAAGATCTTAGCGTCATAGTAAGCGCTGAGGAACTTACCTGCGTCGTCACGAGAGAAGCCGTATGTCATCTGAGTAAGGTCGTTTGTACCGAAGCAGAAGAACTCAGCCTCTTTAGCAATCTCGTCAGCTGTAAGAGCAGCTCTCGGGATTTCGATCATTGTACCAACCTCATACTTAAGGTCAATGCCTGATGCTGCAATCTCAGCGTCAGCTGTAGCAACAACAACATCCTTAACAAACTTAAGCTCCTTAACCTCGCCAACGAGCGGAATCATAATTTCCGGAACGAGATCCCAGTCCGGATGAGCCTTCTTAACATTGATAGCTGCACGGATAACAGCAGCTGTCTGCATCTTTGCAATTTCAGGATATGTTACTGCAAGACGGCAGCCACGGTGACCCATCATCGGGTTGAACTCGTGGAGTGAATCAATGATAGCCTTGATCTGCTCAACTGTCTTGCCCTGTGATTTTGCAAGAAGCTCAATGTCAGCCTCTTCTGTCGGAACGAACTCGTGAAGCGGCGGATCGAGGAAACGAATTGTAACCGGGTTGCCTTCCATAGCCTCATAAAGAGCCTCGAAGTCGCCCTGCTGCATCGGGAGAATCTTGTTGAGAGCAGCCTCTCTCTCCTCAACTGTATCTGAGCAAATCATCTCACGGAAAGCGTCAATTCTGTCGCCCTCGAAGAACATATGCTCTGTACGGCAAAGACCGATACCCTCTGCACCAAGCTCACGAGCCTTTTTAGCGTCAGCCGGTGTATCAGCGTTTGTTCTAACCTTAAGTGTTCTGAACTTGTCAACCCACTCCATAATTCTGCCGAACTCGCCTGCGATTTTAGCGTCAACAGTCGGGATGATTCCGTCATAAATGTTACCTGTTGAACCGTCGATTGAAAGGAAGTCTCCCTCGTGGAATTCCTTGCCGCCGAGAGTGAACTTCTTGTTAGCCTCGTCCATTGCGATATCAGAGCAGCCTGATACGCAGCAGGTACCCATACCACGAGCAACAACGGCTGCGTGAGAAGTCATACCGCCGCGAACTGTAAGAATACCCTGTGAAGCCTTCATACCTGTAATATCCTCAGGTGAAGTCTCAAGACGAACGAGAACAACCTTCTCGCCTCTTGCCTTCCACTGCTCAGCGTCGTCAGCTGTAAATACGATCTTACCGCAAGCAGCGCCAGGTGATGCGCCAAGGCCCTTGCCGATAGGAGTTGCAGCCTTAAGTGCCTTTGCGTCAAACTGCGGGTGAAGCAGAGTGTCGAGGTTTCTCGGGTCGATCATAGCCACAGCCTCTTCCTCTGTTCTCATACCCTCGTCAACGAGGTCACAGGCAATCTTAAGAGCAGCCTGAGCTGTTCTCTTACCGTTACGGGTCTGAAGCATAAACAGCTTGCCGTGCTCAACGGTAAACTCCATATCCTGCATATCTCTATAGTGTGTTTCAAGCTTATGGCAAACATCCTTGAACTGTGCAAATGCCTCAGGGAACTTGTCCTCCATCTCGGTGATGTGCATCGGTGTACGAACACCTGCAACAACATCTTCGCCCTGTGCATTTGTCAGGAATTCGCCGAACAGACCCTTTTCGCCTGTAGCAGGGTCACGGGTAAATGCAACGCCTGTACCGCAGTCATCGCCCATGTTACCGAATGCCATTGACTGAACATTAACAGCAGTACCCCATGAATACGGAATATCGTTGTCACGACGGTAAACATTTGCTCTCGGGTTGTCCCATGAACGGAATACAGCCTTGATAGCGCCCATGAGCTGCTCCTTAGGATCGCTCGGGAAATCAGAGCCGATTTTCTCTTTATATTCTGCCTTGAACTGCTCAGCAAGAGTCTTGAGGTCTTCAGCGGTAAGCTCAGTATCCTGCTTAACGCCCTTCTCATCCTTCATCTTGTCGATGAGCTCTTCAAAGTACTTTTTGCCGACTTCCATAACAACATCGGAATACATCTGAATAAATCTTCTGTAGCAGTCATAAGCCCAACGCGGGTTGCCTGACTTCTCAGCCATAACCTCAACAACATCCTCGTTAAGACCAAGGTTAAGGATTGTGTCCATCATACCTGGCATTGAAGCTCTTGCGCCTGAACGAACAGATACAAGAAGCGGATTTTCCTTATCGCCGAACTTCTTGCCTGTAATCTCTTCCATCTTTGTGATGTACTCCATGATTTCAGCCTGAATCTCATCGTTGATCTTCTTGCCGTCCTCATAATACTGTGTGCAAGCCTCTGTTGTGATTGTGAAGCCCTGCGGTACCGGCAAGCCGAGGTTTGTCATCTCAGCAAGGTTAGCACCCTTACCGCCGAGAAGCTCTCTCATAGTTCCGTTACCCTCTGTGAACAAATAAACATACTTTTTGCCCATTGGAATTACCTCCTGTTTTTTGTGCATCAATAAACACATACAAAAATATTGACTTCTCAGTCCACCTCGTATTATAACAAATATTTGTTATTTTGGCTATACCTTTTTTAAGATTTTTGCAGATTTTTCCGATAAAAACAACCGAAATTAAGTTCAACTCTATAAATAATTACTGTTAAAATGTATGAAAATGACGAAAGCTTGAATTTACCACTTGAAAAATCCGCCATATATGAGATAATAATGTTATGTTTCAAATGATAAAATGTAATTTTTGCGGTCACTGCGACCTATTTGTTATGAAGGAGAGCTTATAATGAGCAATCTCAGCGCTGTTATCCTTGCCGGCGGCGAGGGTAAAAGAATGAAATCAGACAAGCCTAAAACTCTTTCCGAGGTTCTGGACAAGCCTATACTTCAGTGGGTTCTAGATGCGGTAAGACAGGCGGGCATTGACAGCATATGCGTTGTAACGGGATACAAAAAAGAGTACATTGAGGAATATTTAAAGACTCTTCCCTATCCTGTTGAAACAACCTTCCAGAGCGAACGCCTCGGCACAGGTCACGCCGTTATGACCGCAAAGGATTTTCTCACAACAAACGGCGGCGATGTGATAATCTTAAACGGCGACGCTCCGTTTATGGACAGCAAAACAATCAAATCATCACTTGAGCAGCACGCTCAGAGCGGCTCAAGCGCAACCGTAATCTCGGCAAAAATAGACGACCCAACGGGCTACGGCAGGATTGTGCGCGACATAAACGGCAATTTAAAGGCTATTGTCGAGCATAAGGACGCAGACGAGGAAATACTTAAAATAAATGAGATAAATTCAGGTGGATATTGGTTTGACACCGAGGACTTACTCAGTGTGTTATACGAAATCAAATCCGACAACAAGGCAGGCGAATATTATCTGCCCGACGCGATAAAGCTTTTACTTGAAAAGGGTAAAACAGTCGGCGCTTACACAGCCGAAAGCTCGGACGCAGTTCTGGGCGCAAACGACCCGCATCAGCTTGAAGAGCTTAACAAAATCGCAAAAAGCAGGCTCTGAGTCAAGACCTTGTTTTCATCAGGCTCTTAAGAGCCGCAAGGCGGCTACACAGCCGTTATTCACTATTCATAATTTATCATCCATTGCAGCGCAAGCTGCTTTAACACAGGCAACTGTATTCTAAAATAACAGGGGGTAATCACAAATGAATTTTCACGGAAAAGATATTAAAATCTTCACCGGCAGTTCAAACAAAGATGTTGCACAGGGTATAGCAGGCTGTCTTGGCTTGCCGCTCGGCAAGTCTGACTGCTCAACCTTCAGCGACGGCGAGATTTCCGTTTCTCTTCACGAATCCGTAAGAGGCAGCGAATGCTTTATCGTTCAGTCAACCTGCGCTCCGGTAAACGACAATCTTATGGAGCTTCTTATTATGATGGACGCTATGAAACGCGCCTCTGCCGCAAGAATAACAGCGGTTATTCCTTATTTCGGCTATGCAAGACAGGACAGAAAAGCAAAGGCAAGAGATCCAATCTCTGCAAAGCTTTGTGCAGACCTCATCACCTGTGCAGGTGCAGACAGAATCCTCACAATGGACCTTCACTGTTCACAGATTCAGGGCTTCTTCAATCTGCCTGTTGACCACCTTCTCGGCGCACCGCTGCTTGCCACCCACTTAAAGGAGCAGATTGGCTCTAACACAGACGACTATGTTGTTGTTTCACCTGACCTTGGTTCAGTTACAAGAGCAAGAAACTTTGCCGCTAAAATCGGCTGCCCCCTTGCTATTATTGATAAGCGCCGTCAGAGAGCGAATGTTTCAGAGGTTATGAACATTATAGGCGATGTAAGAAACAAAAAGGCAATTCTTGTTGACGATATGATCGACACAGCAGGCACACTGTGCAACGCTGCAAACGCCATCGTTGAAAAGGGCGGTGCAACAAGCGTTGTTGCCTGTGCTACACACGCTGTTTTGTCGGGCCCTGCAATCGAGCGAATCGAGAAGAGCGTTATCAAGGAGGTTATCCTTCTTGACACTGTACCTGTATCTGACGAGAAGATGATTGACAAGTTCACAATCCTGCCGACAGCTCCTATTTTTGCCGAGGCTATCGAGCGTATCTACGCCGACAAGCCGGTTTCACCGATGTTCGGCTGATAAACTAAACTCTTACAGCTTATTAATTTACAATCAATGATTCAAATGCGATAATGCCTTATACGGTTTTATCGCATTTTTGTCGTGTTTACACGCATACATATATTGGAGTGATTTTATGATTAACCCCTTCAAAAAAACAGGCGGCGTTGATTTTCTCGTTGTCGGTCTTGGAAACCCCGGCAGAGAATATGAAAACACTCGCCACAATGCAGGCTTTATAACACTCGACTGCCTTGCCGAAAAATACTCAATAGATGTCAGCCGCCTTAAGTACCACGCTCTCACAGGCACAGGCACTATAGGCGACAAAAAGGTAATTCTTATGAAGCCGCAGACCTTTATGAACAAAAGCGGTGAAGCGGTAAGAGAGGCAATAAATTTTTACAAATTATCACCCTCACAGGTTGTTATAATATCAGATGACATATCGCTTGAGCCGGGCAGGCTCAGAATCAGACGAAAGGGCAGTGACGGCGGTCAGAGAGGACTTCGCAGTATTTTCAATCTTTGCGGCAGCAATGAATTCCCGAGAATAAAAATGGGAGTAGGTGCAAAGCCCGAATTTTTCGACCTCGCCGACTGGGTGCTGTCAAAATTCACAAAGGACGAAATGAAAAGCTTTACTGAAGCCGCACAGTCTGCCTGTGATGCCGTTCGCCTTATAATCGGCGGCGAAATTGACAAAGCGATGAATCTATACAACTCATAACAAGGATTTTAATATGAAATTTATTCAAACCACCACCTCGGCTCTTAAGGAATACAAGAGCCTCAAATCAGCTCTGCGCTTACGCAATTCAACTGCTGTGGCAGCAGGGCTGACAACACAGCTGAAAGCAAATATAATCCATACCCTTTGCGCCGACTTCGGCTCAAAGGCTTTTGTCATTGTACCCGATGAAGTGCAGGCACAGACGCTCGCAAACGACCTTGCGTCAATGGGCGGCAAACCGCTTGTATATCCCGTGAGGGATTTCAATTTCAGAAACATTCAGAGCATTTCCAAGGAATACGAGCACAGCCGCATAAATGTACTGTGTAAAATGGCAAGCGGCGACTACACCGCCGTAATCGCCTGCATTGACGCGGCGGCTCAATACACCATACCGCCGTATGCGCTGAAAAAAGCAACGCTTAAACTCTCCTGCGGCGCTGTTACAAGCGTTGAGGAAATAACCTCTGCTCTTGTGCTGGCAGGCTATGAAAGGGCAAGTCAGGTTGAGGGTCCGGGTCAGTTTGCGGTGCGCGGCGGAATTATCGACTTCTTTATGCCCGACAGCGACAATCCTATCCGTGTGGAGCTTTGGGGCGACGAGGTTGACACACTCAACTATTTTGACATTGAAACTCAGCGCAGAACCGATTTTATCGAAGAAATAAGCCTTACTCCATCGGCTGAAATAATGGTTGAAAGCCGCGATGCTCTCGCCGACAAAATTGAGCATAAGGCTCAGCTTTTAAAGGGCAAAAATGCGCCAAAGGCAAGAGAGCTGCTGTTCAAGCAGGCTGACGATATACGAAACGGCGTGTTTATCGGCTCAATGGACAAATTTATCGGTATTGCCTATGAGCAGAGTGCAACGCTTTTTGACTACGCCGATAAAAACACAATATTCTTTATGTCAGAAAGCGCAAAAACTCGTGAACGATTGCGCTCATACGACCGCCTTTTTGAAGAGGAGCTTAAGGAGTGCTTTGCTCAGGGTATTCTGTGCCGAGGCTTTGAAACATATTCGATTGACAAAATCAGTATGAACAGCATCTTCGGCGACAACCGCTTTGTATATCTCGAAAACTTCGCAACCTCAGGCTATGAGCTGCCGATAAACGAGATTGTCACCTTTAACCTAAAACAGCTCTCACTCTGGAGCGGTTCGGTCAAGGTAATGATTGACGATTTGCAGGAGCTTCACAGCAAAAACGGCAGCATCGTAATACTTGCAGGAACCGAAAAGGCGGCACTATCACTGTGCGACGATCTCAACGAAAAGGGCTATAAAGCACAGTTTGAAAAGGACATTGAAAATCCCGCCTACGGTCAGATTTATGTTCTCCCCGGAGGACTGTCGGCAGGCTTTGAATATCCGCAGACCAAATTCACACTCATAACTCACGGAATAGCCCGAAACACAGGAAAACGCAAGCGCAAGCGCGACAAAAACTCACAGCAGATTTATTCCCTGTCAGAGCTGTCAAGCGGCGACTATGTTGTTCACTCAACTCACGGTATCGGCGTTTTCAGAGGCATACACAAAATTGAAATTCAGGGCGTTATCAAGGACTACATCAAGGTTGAATACGCAAAGGGAGATACGCTGTATGTTCCCGTAACGCAGCTTGACCTCATCTCAAAATATATCGGGCCGCACGAAAATTCTGCGGTTAAAATCAACCGTCTGGGCAGCGGCGACTGGCAAAAAACAAAGGCAAGGGTACGCAGGAATGTAAAGGACATTGCAAATGAGCTTACAAAGCTGTACGCCGAGCGTATGGCTGCACCGGGACACGCGTTCCCTCCTGACGGAGAGTGGCAGCGCGACTTTGAGGCAAGCTTTGAATATGAGGAAACAGACGACCAGCTCCGCTGTATTGACGAGATAAAGGGCGATATGGAGCGCACAGCACCGATGGACAGACTGCTGTGCGGCGATGTTGGCTTCGGCAAGACTGAGGTTGCACTCAGAGCCGCCTTCAAATGCGTTACCGACTCAAAGCAGTGCGTTCTGCTCTGCCCCACCACAATACTCGCCTGGCAGCACTATCAGACGGTTATGAACCGCTTTGAGGGCTATCCCGTCAGAGTTGAGCTGTTAAGCCGTTTCCGCACGCCAAAGCAGCAGGCTGATATTATCAAGCGGCTTGCAAGAGGCGAAATTGATATGATAATCGGCACACACAGGGTTGTGCAGAAGGATATAAAATTCCGCGACCTCGGACTTGTTATAATCGACGAGGAGCAGCGTTTCGGCGTTGCGCAAAAGGAACGCTTCAAGGAAATCTGCAAAAATGTCGATGTTCTCACCCTGTCGGCAACTCCTATTCCGAGAACGCTTAATATGGCGATGAGCGGCATAAGGGATATGAGCACGCTTGAGGACGCACCGCAGGACAGGCACCCTGTGCAGACCTATGTGCTTGAACACGATGACGGCATTATATCAGAGGCTATCCGCCGTGAGCTTCGCCGCGGAGGACAGGTTTTCTATCTTCACAACAGAGTTGAATCGATAGAACGCTGTGGTGCAAGGCTCGCTTCTCTTGTGCCTGAGGCAAAAATCGCCATAGCGCACGGCAAAATGTCTGAAAATGAGCTGTCCGACATCTGGCAGAGAATGCTCGAGCAGGATATCAATCTGCTTGTATCTACCACGATTATTGAAACAGGCATTGATTTGCCGAACGCCAACACCCTCATAATTGAGGATGCCGACCATATGGGGCTTTCACAGCTTCACCAGCTCCGCGGCAGAGTCGGCAGAAGCTCACGCAGAGCATACGCTTATTTCACCTTCCGCCCGCAGAAGGTGCTGACCGAAATTTCACAAAAGCGCTTAAACGCGATAAAGGAATTCACCGAGTTCGGCTCAGGCTTTAAAATCGCAATGCGTGATCTTGAGCTGAGAGGTGCCGGAAATGTTCTCGGTGCACAGCAGCACGGTCATATGGAGGATGTAGGCTACGATATGTATTTAAAGTTACTTGGTGAAGCGCTCAATGAAGCCAAGGGCGAAAAGAAAGACGACTACACCGAGCTTGAATGTCTTGTCGATGTTCAGGTACAGGCTCACATTCCCGAAAGCTACATCGAATCTCTCGGTCAGCGGCTCGACATTTACAAGCGAATTTCCGACATTCGCACTCAATCAGACGCGCGCGATGTTGCCGATGAGCTTATCGACCGCTTTGGCGATCCGCCGAAATCGGTTTTAGGACTCATCAATGTCGCTCTCACGCGTTCAAAGGCAGCTGCAAAGGGAATTTACGAGATAAAGCAGCAAAACGCAAGCCTGCTTCTGTATATAAACAACATCAAAAATCCGTTTGTCGGCGAGATAGTAAGCCGCTTCAAGGGCAGCGCTTTTCTGAACGCAGGCAACAAGCCGTATATCTCAATAAAATTTCAAAGCGGACTCACTCCTAACGAAATGCTTAAGCTCGTATTCTTTGATAACGAATCCGCAAACGCCAAAAAATAACAGAATTTGTGAATTTGTTTTAAATTGCAAGAATATGTGTAGACAAATTGATAAAAAAAGAGTATAATATTATCGTTTTTTACCGAAGAAAGGACGGAAAATAAAAATGAAGATAGTAAAAAAAGCTGTCGCAGCAGCATTGGCGGCAGGAATGATTATGACGGCAGCAGCCGGCTGCGCCGACACAAGCTGGTCATACAAGGACGATAAAAACACTCTGGCAATCGGAACATATATCTACTATATGACCGGCGCATACAGCTATGCTCAGCAAACTGCTCAGGCAGATGTCGAGGTAACCACCGATGCCGAGGGAGTAACACAGCCGACCGAAGCAGTTGATGTAATGAGCGCAAAGATTAAGGATCAAGACGACAAAGAGGTTACCGGCAAGGATTATATGCTGAAAACAGCCGAGCAGAGCAGCAAAACGCTTCTCTACACCCTCAAAAAGTTTGATGAGCTTGGCCTTAAGCTGACAGAAACACAGCAGACTCAGATTGACTCACTCGCGTCACAGGGCTGGATTTACAGCGGCTCGTCTTATGAAAAGCTCGGCGTTTCCGAAAGCTCGTATAAGCTTGCATATGCCGAATTCAGCACAAAATATGAGGCTGTGTTCAAGGCACTTTACAGCAAGGGCGGCGAGAAAGAGGTTTCTGACGATGAGCTCAAGAAATACTACACCACTGAATATGTAGACTACTCATACATTCCGATTAATCTTTACAAAACCGTTGAAGCAACCGATGATACAAGCTCAACAACAACAGAAGCTCTGAGCGAAGATGAAATCAAGAAGATTCAGTCAACCTTTGACGGCTATGCAAATCAGCTCAACAAGGGCGAAAAGACCTTTGATGAGATTGACAAGGCGTTTATGGAGTATCAGTCACTTGATGCAAGCACCGCTGTTTCAAATCAGGAAATACTCGATAACTCAAGCGCACCTGCTGACATTGTAACCGCAATCAAGGAGCTTAAGAATAATAACGCAAAGGTTATCACAGTCGGCGAGGGCAACACAGCCGTTATGTATCTTGTTTACAGAGGCGACATCACATCAAAGACAAGCAATCTTGATGATGAAAATACCCGTTACTCCGTTCTTACAAATATGAAGAAGGACGAATACAACGATTATATGGACGAACAGGCAGGCAAGCTTGAAGTTCAGACAAACGAAGCTGCTCTCAACCAGTACACACCTGAAGAGATTGAGAAGAAGTTAAACGAGCTTAAGTCATCAAACTCATAAATTAATCAATATCAATATTAAAAGCTCACCCCGACAGAGATGTTTATCGCATTACTCTGTCGGGGTTTTGTTGTGCAAAAAACCAGCGCTGCTTACAGAAAGTAAACAGCGCTGTATTTTTACTTAAGCTTTATTATTTATCAAGGTCAACAGGATTAAGGTTCCAAATGCCGTTAGCATAATCCCTGATAGAACGGTCAGCAGCAAAGATGCCTGCATTCGCAATATTGATAAGCGACATTCTGTTCCACTGCTCCTTGTTCTCGGCATAAAGAGCCGACGCCTTCTGCTGAGCTGCTGAATAGTCTGCAAAGTCAGCAAGAACCATATACGGGTCAACATTCATCAGTGAATTTGCGATTGCACCGAAGCGTGTGCTGTTAATCTCGTCAATCGCGCCCTTGAGAATATGGTTATTCTGGTAATACACCATCGGGTGGTAGCCGTTTCTCTTGATAGTCTCAACCTCAGGGGTCTTAAGACCAAACAGGAACATATTGTCATTGCCTACAGCCTGATTTATCTCAACATTTGCACCGTCAAGAGTACCCATTGTGATAGCGCCGTTGAGCATAAATTTCATATTACTTGTACCCGAAGCCTCTGTACCTGCAAGAGAAATCTGCTCGCTTATCTCACTTGCAGGGATAAGCTTTTCAGCCAGAGTAACACGGTAATCCTCAAGGTATACAACCTTGAGCTTCTTGTTCACTCTGCTGTCATTTTCAATCTTGTTGCTCAAAGCGATGATAAACTGGATAATCTGCTTTGCAAAGTAATATCCCGGTGCCGCCTTTGCGCCGAAGATATATGTTTTCGGCGTGAAGTTTGCGTTCGGGTTTTCTCTGAGCCAACGATAGGTTGAAAGAATGTGCAAAGCGTTCATAAGCTGTCTTTTATACTCATGCAAGCGCTTAACCTGAACATCAAAGATAGAGTCAGGGTCAACGGTAACGCCGTTGTGCTTTTTGATGTAGTCAACCATCTTAAGCTTGTTTGCTCTCTTAATCTTTTCAAGACGCTGTAAAACCGTCTTGTCGTCCTTGTAAGCCATAAGCTTTGAAAGCTGTGACGCATCGTCTATATAATCCGTGCCGATAAGCTCGTTAAGAAGATTAGCAAGCTGAGGATTCGACTGATTCAGCCAGCGGCGGTGCGCAACACCGTTTGTAACATTGGTGAACTTTTCGGGGAAAACGGTGTAGAAATCGTGGAATACTGTGTCCTTGAGAATTTCACTGTGGAGTGCCGAAACGCCGTTAACCTTATATCCGGCAATAACCGCAAGGTTCGCCATTTTAACAACGCCGTCGTTGATGATAGCCATTCTGCCAACCTGATAGCCGTCAACGCCTCTCTCGTGCATAGCGGCGCAGAAACGCTTGTTAAGCTCAAAGAGAATCTCATAAATTCTCGGCAGCTTCGACTTAAACATATTCTCTTCCCAGCACTCAAGAGCTTCCTTCATAACCGTGTGGTTGGTATATGCAATAGTTCTGCTTACTATATCCCAAGCCTTATCCCATTCATAGCCGCACTCATCCATAAGTATTCTCATAAGCTCAGGCACAGCCAGTACAGGGTGAGTATCGTTCAAGTGAATAGTCACAAGCTCAGGCAGATTGTCAAGCGTATGATAATTTCTCAGGTGGCGGTTGATAATATCCTGAATTGTCGCAGATACAAGGAAGTACTGTTGGTTGAGTCTTAAGCTCTTGCCCTCCGGATGGTTGTCGCCCGGGTAAAGAACCTTTGTAATAGATTCAGCCATTGCGTTCTGCTCAATAGCTCTCAGATAGTCGCCGTCGTTGAACAGCTGCATATCAAATTCATTCGACTTTGCCGCCCAGAGTCTTAAGCGGCTCACACCCTTGCCGTCGTTTCCTGCAACCATCATATCATACGGAATCGCAACAACATTGTATGAATCAACTATATCAACCTTGTGAAGTCCGTCCTTCCATTCGTCAACTACTCTGCCGTTGAACTTAATTGTAATAGCCTTTTCCGGGTGATCCTGCAGCCATACAGAACCGCCCGGCAGCCAAAAATCAGGCATCTCTGTCTGCCAGCCGTCGATAAGCTTCTGGCTGAAAATACCGTATTCATAACGAAGCGAATATCCCATTGACGGATAAGCCTGTGAAGCCAGCGCGTCAAGGAAGCACGCAGCCAGTCTGCCCAAGCCGCCGTTACCAAGACCTGCGTCAGGCTCCTGCTCATAAATATTGTCAAGCTTTACCCCAAGATTTTTAAGTGCCGTGTTGATTGTACCCTCAAGACCTAAATTACTCAGGTTGTTTTTAAGCGAACGCCCCATAAGGAACTCCATACAAAGATAGTACACGGTCTTCTTTTCCTGCTGTACTGCCTTGCGTGAAAATTCGGTATAACCTGATGTAAGCATATCCTTAACAACAAGAACAACAGCCTTGTAGTAATGCTCATCGGTTGCGTCCTTTTGCGATACACCGAAGTTGTGGCTGAGCTTTGTAAGAATAAGCTCCTCAGCCTGTTTGGGTGTCAATTTGTAATCCATAATTTTCCTCCTCTGACTATGCCGCAATAAGCGGGTTAGACAAATTTTGCTATAATTATACACTATTCTCACCTCTATTTCAACAAAAAACAGCAATTTGACCGTAAATTTCCCTAAAAAGGATAATTATATCACTTCACAGCCACTCCCCTACTATAATTTTGCTCAATATTTCAGCTCGGGCAAATAAAGCATAGGCTGAAAATCATATTAATATTCACGCATCTCCTTTTCTTCAACAGCGCACAGCGCAGATAATGATAAAAAAAGTAAAAATTTGTAAGAAAATAAAGAAAATTTGCTCAAAAAGACTTTACAACTTTTTAACTATTATATTATAATATTACAATAGGGTTCAGTATGTGAAAGGACTGATTTTTGTGATTGAAAAAACACGCGTAAAGCTTAGGATTGTCGGCAGTGAATTTGTTGTTTCAGCCGATGAAGATAAGGACTATATTGTTAAAATAAGTAATATGGTTGACAGTAAGATAAAGGAAATTCTACGCGAGAGCGATTCAATGACGGTTGCAATGGCTGCAATACTCGCGGCGCTTAACTACTGCGATGAGCTTGAAAAGGAAAAAATCATCACCGAGGAGCTGCTTAAAAGGACCGAAACAAGCGAAAATATTGCAAGCAAGACAAGCAGTGAGCTTGAATATCTCAGAACCGAAAACAAGCAGCTTCGCGAGGAAAAGCTCGGACTTCACAAAATTATTGACGAGCTGCAAGCGTCGGGCACTGAAACAAAACCGCAAAGCGAGCCGATTGAGGAATCACCGCAGCAGCTCAGAATACCTCTGCCCGACTCAGACGGCGAACAACCGAAGGCTTACGAAGCCGCCGTTGAAGCTGAACTGCCACAGCAGGAGCTCTCCCCTGCTCAGCCGCAGTCTGAGGATAAAGCGCCTGAGAAACCAAAGCAGCCTGAAGCTGAGCCTGAGCAGCAAAAGCAGCCTGAAGTGAAAACAGAAGCTGTGCAGGAAAAGAAGCCGTTTCTCACCGCAAGGCAAATGCTTGAGGAAAAGAAAAAAGCTCTCTTAGCGCAAAAGAACGAGCAGTCAGGTGCTAAAAGCAATAACAGACCAAAGCCGTTCCGCCCTGTATCAAGCGCAAAATCAGGCGGCGGAGCGTTTGCAGGCAACAGTAAAATAGAGCCGAAAATAAATTACAGAGATAACGACAAAATAAGCGACAGCTTCCGCAGGAAGGACTTTGCGGAAATTCCGTCAGAGGAAGATATGCTGAGCTTTTTTGACCGCAGATAATTATGAGTAATAATATTGAAATTCTTGCTCCCGCCGGTGCCTTTGAAAGCGTCAAGGCTGCCGCCTGCACGGGGGCAAGCGCTGTTTATATAGGCGCTCAGCAATTCAGCGCAAGAGCGTCTGCAACAAATTTTGACGAAGATGAAATAATAAAAGCGGCGCAGTACTGCCACGAGCGCAGATTAAAGCTCTACCTCGCCGTTAACACCCTTATCCGTGACGATGAGCTGTCACAGGCGCTCAACACAGTCAGCCTTGCCTGCAAGGCAGGCGTTGATGCGCTTATTGTGCAGGATTTAGGCTTTGCCGCATTGGTTAAACAGGCGGCTCCCGATATGCCGCTGCACGCCTCAACCCAGATGTCGGTTCACACTCCGGGCGGCGCACGGCTTTTATATTCGCTCGGCTTTAAAAGAGTTGTGCTTGCACGGGAGCTTTCAAAGGAAGAAATACGCGAGATTGTAAACTCCTGCCCCATTGAAACAGAGGTGTTCGTTCACGGTGCGCTTTGTATGTGCGTGTCGGGTCAGTGTCAGTTCAGCGCATTGCTCGGCGGCAGAAGCGGCAACCGCGGCAGATGTGCCCAGCCATGTAGGCTGCCCTTTACACTTGACAACGGCAAGGGTAACGGTGCGGCTCTGAGTCTTAAGGATTTATCGCTTTTAGACCATATACAGGAGCTTGAAAAAATCGGCGTGACCTCTGCTAAAATTGAGGGCAGAATGAAGCGCCCCGAATATGTCGCCGCGGCAACAAGCGCCTGTCTGAGCGCCCTTAACGGCACTCTTGATGAGCAAAAGAAAAACAATCTTGAATCCGTATTTTCACGAAGCGGCTTTACCGACGGCTATTATACAGGCAACATCGACAGCAATATGTTCGGCGTACGCTCAAAGGAAAATGTGACCGCCGCCGACAACAAGCTTTTTTCACAGCTTAAAGCCTTATACAAGGACGAAAGACAGCATCTGCCGCTTACACTTAAGTTCACCCTTAAGCACGGCGAAAAAGCACGGCTTGAGGCACACAGCGGCAGCTATTATGCCGAATCCGAGGGTGATGCTCCTGAAGCCGCAGTCAAAGTCGCCATAAGCGAAGAAAAAGCCGAGGCACAGCTTAAGAAAACAGGCGGCACACCGTTTGCACTTGATGAAATCAAGCTCGAAATTGACGACGGACTTGCCTATCCCCTCTCAGCAATCAACGCAATGCGCCGTGAATGTCTGCAAAGCCTCAGCGAACAATATGCCAAAGTCAGCGATAAGCCGTTCAATTCAATAACGCTTGATAAAATAACACCTTACAGAACAAATGAGAGGGTTAAAATCAGGGCAAGGCTCACAAACTGCGACATACCGCAGGAGCTTTCAGATTGCGAGCTTGTTTATGTTCCGCTTTTTTCCGCCGACAGTGATATTTCACATCTGCTTGAGTGCGGCTTTAATATAGGCGTAGAAATACCGCGTATGATATTCGGCAAAGAAAGTGCCGTTATCAGGCGGCTCAGCGAAGTAAAAGCCTTGGGTGTAAGTCACGCTCTTGTGTCAAACATCGGGGCTGTAGAGTTTGCAAAAAACGCAGGCTTTACCGTTCACGGCTCATTTGCACTGAACGCATTTAACACACAAGCGCTCAATATACTTTCAAAAATCGGCTTAGATGATATTGAGCTTTCACAGGAGCTTACAGCCGAGCAAATAAAAGCACTTGGCGGCAGTATAAAAAGAGGCGTTGTAAGCTGTGGCAGACTTCCGCTTATGGTGACAAGAGCGTGTCCTGCAAAGAACGGCGGTCAACAGTGCCGCGACTGCAACAAGCACAGATATATTATCGACCGCAAAAGGAACGCTCTGCCACTTAAATGCGACGGCTTCAGCACAGAGGTATTAAACCCGGTGCCGACTTACGCGCAGCATATTTTTGAAAATGCCGATTTCATCGACTTCGTCACCCTGCGTTTTTCAGTTGAAAGCAGGGACGAAATTTTAAACATTTTTAACGCCGTTAAGAATAACCGACATCTCAGCGGCGAATATACAAACGGACTATATAAAAGAGGAGTAATATAAAATGGAAACAGTCAAGATTAAAAGGGTAAGAGAAAATGCGGTCGTTCCGCAAAGAGCAACGGACGGCTCAGCAGGAGCAGACCTGTGCGCCTGCATAGATGAGGCGATAACAATAAATCCGGGCGACCTTGCAAAGATTCCCACAGGCATTGCAATCGCTCTGCCAAATCCGCAGCTCGGTGCTTTTTTGTTCGCAAGAAGCGGTCTCGGCGTTAAGCACGGAATCTGCCTTTCAAACGGCGTAGGCGTTGTTGACAGCGACTACCGCGGAGAAATCTCCGTAGGGCTTTGCAATGTAGGCAACAAGCCATATACAATCGAGCCGGGCGAGAGAATAGCACAGATGGTTATTATGCCCGTTGCATTGCCTCAGCTTTGTGAGGTAGACGAGCTTGACAAAACACAGCGCGGTGAGGGCGGCTTCGGCTCAACAGGACGATAATGCTATTCCGACTTTTTTCTGTTCAAATATAGACAAAAGCTCGTTTTTAGGTTATTATTACTATGAATTATAGATAAAATTTGTGAAAAAAATTAATCAAAAAATTTTGACGAGCTAATAATTTTATGGTAAAATATACAGTGAGGAATGTATCGACATTTGGTTTTACTGTTATTATTGCCATCAGGTTTTATGAAAGGGCTGTTATGAGCAAGGTTTTGGTTGTTACATCCGGTAAGGGCGGAACCGGCAAATCAACGGTTGCCGCAAGTCTTGGCGCAGCATTTGCCAGGAGAAATAAACGCGTATTGCTGATTGACTGCGATTCGGGAATGAGAGGGCTTGACATTATGCTCGGCGTGAGCAAAAGTCTTGTGTTTGACATTGCCGATGCTGTAAGCGGAAATTGCAAAACGGAGCATATTATTTATCCGTGTGCTCACACCGACGGACTTTTTCTTATCCCTGCGCCGCAAAAGGCAGAGGATGAATTAAGCCCCGAGGTGCTTAGTCAGTTTATTGAAAGCGTTGAAAAACAATACGACATTATTATAATTGATTCTCCGGCAGGAGTCGGCAAGGGCTTTGAAACCGCCGTTTATCCTGCTCAGGTTTGTCTGGTTGTTGCCAATGCCGAGCCTACAAGCGTACGCGGATGCTCCAATGTTCGCAAAAGACTTCTGGAGCTTGAAAAGGAGAATATACGCCTTATCATAAACCGATTGTCGAAACGCAATTTTTTCAAGCTGAATTTTTATCCTGATTTGGACGCAATTATTGATGAAACTCAGATTCAACTTATCGGGGTTGTACCCGAAAGCGCGCAGGTAGTATCGGCTATTCAAAAGGGGATAGTTTGCGATTCGGACAGCAAGGCTCTGACCGCATTTGACAGAATCGCAGGAAGATTAGAGGGCGAGAACCTGCCTTTAGCGGTATGCTGAGCAGGCAAACACAAGATTATAGGATTTTGCAGAATTAATAGGATTTTAAGTAAGCAGTAAAACGAGAAATAATGGAGGGATTTCAGATGAACATAGCATTGATTGCTCATGATGAAAAGAAAGAATTGATGGTGCAGTTTTGTATAGCCTACTGCGGAATTTTAAGCAGACATAATCTTTGCGCAACAGGCACCACAGGTAAAATGGTGTCAGAAGCAACCGGGCTTAATATCACTCGCTTTTTAGGCGGCTCACAGGGCGGCGACCAGCAGATTGCCGCCAGAATAGCGTATGACGAAATCGATATGCTCCTGTTCTTCCGCGATCCGCTTCATCCAAAGCCGCACGAGCCAAACGACATCAACCTTTTAAGGCTCTGCGATATGCACAATATTCCGCTTGCAACAAATATTGCAACAGCAGAGGTTCTGATTCACGGTCTTGAAAGAGGCGACCTCGACTGGCGCAACATTATGAAGCTTTAATCTTTAAATAATTTTCAATCTGAATTACAGTCCGCAGCAAAAGCCGACGGTTTCACTGCCCTATAATCACACAGGGCGTTGTCAAACCGTGTTTTGTTGCGGCTTTTTATATCAATAATATCTATCGTAAAAATAAGCATCGGCACAGGGAGAACCCTGTGCCGATTATTTCTGCGTTTATTCAGTTTTGCGATTATCGCTTTTAGTAAGCTAAACAATAATGTAGTTTTGAGTTTGAAGTTGGATAGATATAAGCCTTCTCCACATTCACAAGAGCGAGCCGGAACGCTCAAGCCAGTTCCCTACAACCTCTGTCCGGGTTCATCTTCACTCTCCACTCTTAACTCTGCGGAGCATCTCTCCACATTAAAATTCATAAACTTTACAAGCAGGTGTAACCCATCAGATACTCGTCAACCTCTGCGGCGGCATCTCTGCCCTCTCTTATCGCCCAAACGACAAGCGACTGACCTCTTCTCATATCTCCTGCGGCAAACACCTTCGGTACACTTGTGCTGAACTTACCCTGCGGTGTTTCAACATTACTGCGTGCATTAGTTTCAACGCCGAATGCCTCGGGAATATACTGCTTCGGGCCTAAGAAACCTGCGGCAATCAGAACGAGCTGAGCTTCAATAAACTGCTCACTGCCCTCGACCTGCTTCATCACATTTCTGCCGGCTTCCTCGTCATATTCAAACACGAGATTAACGGTTACAACTCCCTTGAGCTTGCCCTCCTCGTCCTTTACAAACTCCTTGACGGTAGTCTGATAGCGGCGAGGGTCGTTGCCAAACACTGCGATTGCCTCTTGCTGACCGTAGTCCGTCTTGCAGACCTTCGGCCACTCAGGCCACGGGTTGTTCTCCGCTCTGCTATCGGGCAGCTTCGGCATCATCTCAAGCTGAATAACCGACGAACAGCCCTGACGGATTGCAGTACCCACGCAGTCGTTGCCCGTGTCACCGCCGCCGATTATTACAACGCTCTTATCATATGCGGAAATGTAATTGCCGTCCTCAAGGTTTGAATCGAGCAGACTCTTTGTTGTAGCCTTGAGATAGTCAACAGCAAAGTATATTCCCTGTGCATCTCTGCCCGGTGCGTTTATATCCCTCGGGTTTCCTGCTCCGCAGCAAAGCACAACAGCGTCATATTCGTTGAGGAGCGACTGTGCGTCAACATTTTCACCTACATTTGCATTTGTTACAAAGCTTATTCCCTCAGCCTTCATAAGCTCCACTCGTCTGTCGATAATGTGCTTTTCAAGCTTCATATTCGGAATACCGTACATAAGCAGTCCGCCGATTCTGTCGTCCTTTTCATAAACCGTTACGCTGTGACCTCTCTGATTAAGCTGAACAGCGCACGCCATACCCGACGGACCCGAGCCGATAACGGCAACCCTTTTGCCTGTTCTCTGCTTCGGCGGATTAGGCTTCATCATACCTGTTGCAAACGCATTTTCAACGATGAAATTCTCGTTTTCCTTTACGCTTACGGGACTGCCGTTAAGACCGCAGGTGCAGGCAGCCTCGCAAAGTGCAGGACAAACCCTTGATGTAAACTCGGGGAAATTGTTTGTCAGAAACAGTCTGTGCGCGGCGGCGTCAAATTCGCCTGTAAAGATAAGGTCATTCCATTCGGGAATAAGGTTGTTTAAAGGGCAGCCAGAAACCATACCCATAATCGGCTGACCGTTCTGACAGAACGGAACGCCGCAGTCCATACACCTTGCCGCCTGCTGCCGTCTTTCCTCGGGCAGCATCGGCGTATGAAATTCGTTATAATTCTTTATTCTTTCAAGAGGACCGGTGCCCTCGTTATCTTTTCTGATATAATCCAAAAAACCTGTTGGTTTTCCCATTGCAACCGCCTCCTTAAGCTCTTGTATTCATATAGAACGCTTCGATTTTTGCCTGCTCGGGGCTCATACCCTTTTCCTCCATAAGGAAGATCGCCTGCATCATCTTTGCATAGTCGTTAGGAAGTACCTTCTTGAACTTCGGCAGATACTCTTCAAAGTTGTCGAGTATCTCTTTACCCTTTGGCGAGCCGGTAGCCTCAACATGCTCTGCGATAATATCCTTAAGCTCAACAACATCATACTTTTCGGTAACGCCGCTTATAGATACCATCTCTTTGTTCATATTGCGGTAAAGGCTTGAATCCTCGTCAAGAACATATGCTATACCGCCGCTCATACCTGCGGCAAAGTTTTTGCCTGTTTTGCCGAGAACAACAACGCGTCCTCCTGTCATATACTCACAGCCGTGATCGCCCACACCCTCAACAACCGCAATAGCGCCTGAGTTTCTTACGCAGAATCTCTCGCCTGCAACGCCGCTGATGAACGCCTTGCCGCTTGTTGCACCGTAAAGCGCAACATTGCCGATGATGATGTTTTCATCTCTCTTGAAGGTTGAACCCTTCGGCGGATAAACGATGAGCTTACCGCCCGACAAGCCCTTGCCGAAGTAGTCGTTGCTTTCGCCGTCAAGCTCAAGTGTAAGTCCCTTCGGGATAAATGCGCCGAAGCTCTGTCCGCCTGCACCCTTACACTTAACAGTAAAGTAATCGTCCTCAAGCGTGTTATCGTGATAGCGCTTTGTTATCTCACTGCCGAAAATCGTGCCGACTGAACGGTCGGTATTAGTAACCTCAATTTCAATGGTTCTCTTTGTCTTGTTCTTAAGAGCAGTCGCCATCTTCTTTAAGATCACTCTCTCGTCAACCGTCTTTTCAAGCTCAAAGTCGTAAACATCAGCAGGCACAAAGGTTCTCGGAGCGTCTGTGTTTACATACGGATTGTTGAGAATCTGTGTGAGGTCAAGTTTTGACTCTCTTGAATTTTCCTCGGTTTCCTTAACAACAAGCAGGTCTGATCTGCCCACAAGCTCATCAACCGTTCTTATGCCGAGGCGAGCCATATATTCTCTTAATTCCTGAGCGATAAAGTGCATAAAGTTAATAATATACTCAGGCTTGCCCTTGAATCTCTTTCTAAGCTCAGGGTTCTGTGTAGCAATGCCGACAGGGCAGGTGTCGAGGTTACATACTCTCATCATTACACAGCCCATAGTTACAAGCGGAGCAGTTGCAAAGCCGTATTCCTCTGCACCCAGAAGTGCGGCAACAAGCACATCTCTGCCTGTCATAAGCTTACCGTCGGTTTCGATAACAACCTTCGAACGCAAGCCGTTCATAATAAGAGTCTGATGTGTTTCGGCAAGACCAAGCTCCCACGGAAGTCCTGCATTGTAGATTGAGTTTCTCGGAGCCGCGCCCGTACCGCCGTCATAGCCTGAAATAAGCACAACGCCTGCGCCTGCCTTTGCAACACCTGCGGCAACCGTACCAACGCCTGCCTCCGAAACGAGCTTAACCGAAATTCTTGCGTCCTTATTCGCATTTTTAAGGTCATAAATAAGCTGTGCCAAGTCCTCGATTGAATAAATATCGTGGTGAGGCGGCGGCGAAATAAGGCTAACGCCCGGTGTTGAGTGTCTTGTCTTGGCAATCCACGGATAAACCTTTTTACCCGGCAGATGTCCGCCCTCGCCCGGCTTTGCACCCTGCGCCATTTTTATCTGAATTTCCTTTGCGCTTACTAAATATTCCGAGGTTACGCCGAAACGACCCGAAGCAACCTGCTTGATTGCACTGCAGCGGTCAAGACCATCACTGCCGACTGTCAGTCGCTCGGTGTCCTCGCCGCCCTCGCCCGAATTTGACTTTCCGCCGATTTTGTTCATTGCGATAGCCATTGTTTCGTGCGCTTCCTGCGAAATCGAGCCATAGGACATTGCGCCCGTTTTGAAGCGGTGGCAAATGCTCTCTACGCTTTCAACCTCGTCAATCGGAATTCCGCCGTCCTCAGGGAATTTGAAGTCGAGCAGACTGCGCAGATTCATATGCTTATCCTCACGGGTGATAGCAGCCGAATACTGCTTGAACATATCGTAATTGCCTGTTTTTGTCGATTCCTGCAAAAGGTGAATTGTTTCAGGGTTGTAGAGGTGATCCTCCTTGCCGCTTCTCAGCTTGTGACTGCCTGCACTGTCAACCTCTAAAACAACATTAAGTCCGAGCGGGTCAAACGCCGCTGCGTGAAGTCTTTCACTGCGGTCCGAAATATCGTCAAGCGTAATACCGCCTACTCGGCTTACGGTATTTGTAAAGTATTTGTCGATTACCTTTTTCGAAATACCGATAGCCTCAAAAATCTTTGAACCAAGATACGACTGGATTGTCGAGATACCCATTTTTGAAGCAATCTTAACAATGCCGTGAAGAATAGCGTCATTGTAATCGTTTACCGCTGCATAATAATCCTTGTCAAGTGCGCCTGTGTCGACAAGATTTTTTATTGTCTCCTGCGCAAGATACGGGTTGATAGCGCAGGCACCATAACCTAAGAGCGTTGCAAAGTGGTGAACCTCGCACGGCTCGGCGCTTTCAAGAATCATCGATACAGATGTTCTCTTCTTTGTTGAAACAAGGTGCTGCTGCAATGCAGAAACAGCAAGCAGCGACGGAATTGCAACATGATATTCATCAACATCGCGGTCTGAGAGAATGATAATATTCGCACCCTCCTTGTATTCCTTATCAACCTTAAGGAATAGGTGTGAAATTGCCTTTTCAAGGCTTGTGTTTTTATAATAGGTTATAGGAATAACCGCTGTTTTAAGACCCGGAACGCTCATATTCTTAATCTTAAGCATATCGGTGTTTGTAAGAATAGGATTGTGAATTTTCAGAACATGACAGTTTTCAGGCTTTTCAACAAGAATGTTACCGTCACTGCCCAGATGCACGCTTGTATCTGTTACAATTTCCTCACGGATTGAGTCGAAAGGCGGGTTTGTAACCTGTGCAAAAAGCTGCTTAAAGTAGTTGAACAGCGGATAATCAGCCTTTGAAAGCGGCGGAATCGGGCTGTCGGTACCCATTGCAGATATCGGCTCACTGCCGTTTTTCGCCATCGGCAGTATACTTGTTCTGATCTGCTCATAGGTATATCCAAACGCCTTTTGCAGTCTTACAAGCTGCTCATTGTCCATGTGAGCGACGCCCTTGTTCGGAATCTTCAAATCCTTAAGATACACAAGGTTCTGGTCGAGCCACTCGCCGTATGGCTGTCTTGTGGCATAATAATCCTTTAAATCTGCGTCATCAATAAGCTCACCCTTGACTGTGTCAACCAAAAGCATTTTGCCCGGACGCAAACGCTCCTTGACAAGAACATTTTCAGGAGCAATGTCAATACAGCCAACCTCAGACGAAAGCACGAGGAAGCCGTCCTTTGTAATGTAATAACGCGACGGTCTTAAGCCGTTGCGGTCAAGCACTGCGCCCATAATATCGCCGTCAGAGAAAATAATTGAAGCAGGACCGTCCCACGGCTCCATCATTGTTGCGTAATACTGATAGAAATCACGCTTAGCCGTTGAAATAGTCTTGTTGTTCTTCCACGGCTCCGGAATTGTAATCATAACGGCAAGCGGCAAAGGCATACCAGCCATCATCATAAACTCAAGCGCATTGTCAAGACGAGCCGAGTCAGAGCCGTTTGTATCGACAATCGGGAAAATTTTGTCCATATCGTCATCAAGCAAATCGCAGGACACAGACTCCTCACGCGCAAGCATTCTGTCGGCATTGCCTGTGATGGTGTTGATTTCACCGTTGTGAACTATAATGCGGTTCGGGTGAGCCTTTTGCCAGCTCGGGTTTGTGTTTGTACTGAAACGGCTGTGAACCGTTGCAATAGCCGAGGTGTATTTCTCGCTCTGCAAATCATAGAAGAACTGGCGCAGCTCCTTAACAAGGAACATACCCTTATATACAATCGTTCTGCTTGAAAGAGATACAACATATGTATTCTCGTTGCTCTGCTCAAACACGCGTCTTACAATATAAAGCTTGCGGTCAAACGGAAGTCCCTTTTCAATGGTAGTCGGTCGCTTGATAAATGCCTGCATAATATACGGCATACTGTCAAGAGCCTTCTGACCGATAACGGACGGGTCGGTCGGCACATCACGCCAGCCGAGGAACTCAAGTCCCTCCTTCTGAGCGATTATTTCAAACAGCTTCATAGCCTGCCTTCTCTTAAGCTCGTTTTGCGGGAAGAAGAACATACCGATACCGTAGTCCCTCTCCTGACCTATGTCAAAGCCGAGCTTTGCTGTTTCGTCCTTGAAAAACTCGTGAGAAATCTGCAAAAGTATACCAACGCCGTCGCCTGTTTTGCCCTCTGCGTCCTTACCTGCACGGTGCTCCAGCGTTTCAACAATGCTCAGAGCATCATCAACAACACGGCGTGATTTAATACCCTTGATGTTAACTACGGAGCCTATTCCGCAGTTATCGTGTTCAAATCGAGGGTCATACAGCCCCTGCTTTGAAAACGGTTCCTGATTTCTGAAGTTATCCATCAGTGTCACCTACCCCTTTTATCACTTGAATAAACAATTAAACTGAAATAAAATGCGTATCGCAAAATAAACTTTAACATATACGCATAGCCTTGTCAAGATTTTTATGCAATAAAATTATTAAAAGTTGCAGAAAACACATCAATTCACCAATTTACCAACTTTTTTTAATAGTTTTTGCAGGAAATATTTATCTTCTTGCATTTACAAGCAAAAAGCAAGCCGCCTGTGAATTAAAACACAAGCGGCTCTGCCGTTAATTATTTTTGATGATATTTATTAAGCTATCATACCAAGCGACATCTTCTGAACAAGGATTGCGTCAATAACGCTTATCTTGCCGTCACCGTTTACATCGCCTGTTACAGTTGTCTTTGCCGTAAGGCTCTTCATTGACAACGAAGCCTTCTGAATGTTGATAGCGTCTGTCAGCTTTACCTCACCGTCGCCTGTTACATCGCCCAAAACACCCTCAACATAGCCGAGCAGGGTCTTTGCTTCGTCAATGTACTCTGTTTCTTCCGCAAACTCTCTTTCGAGAACATCTACAATCTCAGCCTGATTTGTGCCGAACTTATTCATAGCGTTTTTCAACACCTCTGAGGTAACATATAAAGGCTGAATAGGAAGATAGATTCCGATAAAGTAAGCTACTGCGTCTGCGCCGCTCTCAGTCGGGCAAAGCTTATCGCCTACAATATTGCCCGTTGAGGTAATAGTAAGATGTGCGCCGTTTACGCCGCTTTTCCATGTTGTTTTAGCGGAGGTTTTATTTTCATCAATCGGACTCTCAACCATTACGCTTGTATCAGTTATTGCCGTATCGCCGACATTTTCATCTGTCAGAACAAGTTCATAGGTCTGTGCGCCTGTGTCAATCGAGAAGATAACAAGGTCATAAGGACCTTCCGGAATCTCATAGCTCCACAGGTTACCGCCCTCGTTTGTCATTTTCTCATACTGAGTCTGCCAATCATAAAGCCAATTTCCGTACGAGCTGAAAACATGGCAGTATGCGGCTTTGACATTGCTCCACGGACACTCCCAGTAAATCTTGCCGCCGCTGAAGGACGGACCGTTTAAGTAAACAAGGTTACTCTCTGCCATATTCAATTCGTCAATAACTTCAAGGAATTGATCATCATTTGCATTTTCATCGGCAAGAAGCATCTCTGCCTTTTCCTTTGCCGCAAGCAGAGCGTCATAGCTCTCCTTGGTGTAAATCTCATACCAGTATTCCGGCTCTTGGTCAAAATAATATGATAACGATTCCAGCAGCTCCATTAATTCGGTGCAAGGGTCATAATTCATATAAAGATTCTCCTCAGCCGCCTGCAGCTCCTCAATCATAGCCTGAAGCTCTTCGTCCGTTGCGTTTTCATCGGCAAGCAGAGCCTTTGCCTTTTCTACCGCCGCAATATATGCGTCAACATTCTCCTGTCCATATTCTTCGTACAGGCTTTCAATCGGCTCTTCATCTATCCACGATGCATATTCAACCATCATCTCTAACTCTGTACGAGCGTCATATGTTGGAAAAAGGTTCTCCTCTGCCGCCTGCAATTCCTCAATCATAGCTTTAAGCTCTTCGTCCGTTGCGTTTTCATCGGCAAGCAGAGCCTTTGCCTTTTCTACCGCCGCAAGATAAGTATCAACGCTCTCCTGACCGTATGCTTCGTAAAGCTCTTCAATAGGCATATCAGTTATCATTGATGAATTTTCAACCATACTCTCCAGCACCTTACGAAGCTTCACAGAAGCCATAAGTACGCTCTCAACCATGTAAACCTCATCAAGCATCGCATCAAGCTGTGCGTCCGTTGCTTTGCTGTCGGCAAGAAGTGCCTTTGCTTTTTCTAAAACCGCAACATATGAGTCAAAGGCTTCCTTTTCATAATACTCATACCAATACTCCGCCGGAAACAAATCCATAACATCGAGAAATGATACACGCCCCTCAAGCTCGGTGCGAACATCGGGAAGCGTTACCTCGATATTCTCAATATCCTCTGCCGCACCTGCGCTGACCGTGCCAACGCACAGCGCACACAGCGTCATAACCACAACCAGTAACACCGCCGTTACTTTTCTTAATTTTGACTTCATAAAATTAACCTCCGTTTATTTTTTGATTTATTTGATTAAGCCTTCGCTCCGAATATTGCATAAAATAAATCCAGTTTCAAAGACTATTTTCAACAATATTTTAGAGTAAAAATCTGTAAAAGTCAACATAAAAATATAAACAGTTTACTTTATATTTATATATATCAAAATATCACAAAGAAAGGTTCATATTATCCTCAAACAAAAGGCTTTCGTCACTATTTTAGGACAATTAGTCCTAATAGCCAATAGGACAAATTGTACTATTTTATAATTATATAGGTGATTGAATTGAAATTGAGAATAAAAGATTTGCGCGAGGACAACGATTTGACGCAAAAGCAGATTTCACAAATACTTATG
Organism: Acutalibacteraceae bacterium; assembly: GCA_051880615.1. Taxonomy (GTDB): domain Bacteria; phylum Bacillota; class Clostridia; order Oscillospirales; family Acutalibacteraceae; genus UBA7067. The sequence continues at coordinate 126,626 of JBJEOH010000034.1, read as the reverse complement.
TGCGACCAATCTCTTTACTCAAAGTATGAGAGAGGCGAGCGCGAAATTCCGCTGAGCCTGCTTATAAGGCTTGCCGACTACTACAACACCAGCCTTGATTACCTTGTTTTTCGCAGCGACAATCCCAACAAACCGTAAACAGCCGTTTCAAATGAAGCGGCTGTTGTTTTTTATACCCTGTTCTTTACATAAAATACACCTGTATTTTATTTGACTTTTCAAGCTTTTAAGTATAAAATAGAATAGCAAATGCAAAGCTTTGGCTTTGCATAATTTCAAACTCAAGGCAGGTGAAAAAAATGGACGCAGGAGGCAGCGGTAATACGGCGCCATACCGAAGTTGCAGGCAAAAACACGGTGCTTCTGCGCCATTTTTGGCCCTGCTGTAATAAACAGCTCAGAACAACTTAAACACGGTGTGGTGCTCAGCCTGATTTTACCTATAATATATGTGGATTAGGAGGAAGCATCATGGAGCAAAACACAACTGTAAGAACAGCAGCGTCGCTTCAGTCGTCAATCGAGCGGCTGCTTGAAAACAAAAGATATGCCACACTGAGAGATATTTTTATCACACTTCAGCCGGTTGACATAGCCGCTATGTTTGACGAAATGCCCGAGGAAAGTCTGCCGCTTTTGTTCAGACTTCTGCCAAAGGAGCTTGCGGCTGATACATTTGTCGAGATGGACGACGACGCTCAGGAAATGCTGATACACGGCTTCAGCGACACAGAGCTTAAAGAGGTTGTCGATGAGCTTTATGTCGATGACGCCGTTGACCTCATCGAGGAAATGCCTGCAAATGTGGTAATGAGAATACTTCGTCAGGCAGACCCTGAGGTAAGAAAAAAAATCAATGAGGTTTTAAATTACCCGGAGGACAGCGCCGGCAGCATTATGACGACCGAGTTTGTCAGTCTGCGACCCTCAATGACGGTGAGCGACTCGATTAAGAGAATAAGAAGAACAGGCGTTGACAAGGAAACCATCTACACCTGCTATGTTATCGACGACAACCGCAAGCTCATCGGAATGATTTCAATTAAAACCCTGCTTTTATCAGACGAGGATGAGATTGTATCGGAAATAATGGAGCCGAATGTTATCTCGGTAAACACACTCGACGATCAGGAGCAGGTTGCAAACAAGTTCAATAAATACGACTTCCTCGCCATTCCTGTAGTCGACGGCGAAAAACGCCTTGTCGGAATTGTCACCGTAGACGACGCTATTGATGTTATGCAGGAGGAGACCACCGAGGATATGGAAATGATGGCGGCTATCACTCCGACCGACAAGCCGTATATGAAAACCGGAGTTTTCGAAACCTATGCCAAGCGTATTCCTTGGCTTCTCATTCTTATGATTTCAGCCACCTTCACCGGCTGGATTATTACATCGTTTGAGGATGCTCTCGCCGTTCAGGTTGTGCTTACGGCATTTATCCCAATGCTTATGGATACCGGCGGTAACTCGGGCAGCCAGGCTTCAGTCACAATTATCCGCGGACTTTCACTTGACGAAATTAAATTCCGCGATATGCCCAGAGTAATTTTCAAGGAATGTCGTGTTGCAATTCTGTGCGGCATAACGCTGGCGGTTGCAAACTTCGCAAAGCTGATGCTCATTGACCAGGTAGGCTTTTATGTTTCTCTTGTCGTATGCCTGACGCTCATATGCACTGTTCTTGTTGCAAAAATCATCGGCTGTTCCTTGCCGATGATTGCAAAGAAAATAGGCTTTGACCCGGCGGTTATGGCAAGCCCGTTTATCACAACCGCGGTTGACGCAATATCGCTTTTACTCTACTTCCAGATAGCAAAACTTTTCCTTAATATCTGAATATTACTTTATCACGCCCGAAGACTCAAATGCTTTCGGGCGATTTTTTGTCGCAGAATATATTGCTGTGATAAAAACATTTAAACAATGACGAATTTTGTTGAAAACACTAAACATTTATTGTATAATAAGCAAAAGATACTCTAAATTAAAGGAGGAATTATTATGTCAGATTATAATCGCTACCGAAGTGATGACAGAGATGACAAAAACTATGAAGAACGATATATAAAACGCGAGGAGCGCAGGCGTCGTGAACGCTTAAAAAAGCGCCGCAGAAACAGAATTATCCTTGTTGCAGGTGCAGCAGCAGTTTTGATTTTATTTATAATTATTTTGATTTTCTCGGTAAAAGGCTGTGCTTCGTGCTCAGGCAGCCCAACAACTCCTACAGACCCCACAAGCCCGACCTCAGCAACCGAAGCGCCTACCCAAAAACCCACAAGTGCCGCCGTCAAGGAAATTGCCGACAACGGCGAGGAGGGCTATCTTGACTCAGACAGCTCGCTCTATTTCTGGGATAACAAAGCGTTTGAGCTGTTCTACGGCAGCAACGACACTGCAAAGCAATATGCTGACGCGATTAACAGCTATAAGCAGCAGCTCGGCAGCGACATCAAGGTTTATGATATGGTTGTTCCTAACCACAGTGAATTCGGTCTGTGCCAAAGAGAAGCAAACAGAATTCTCACTGAGCAGGGCGTTACCTCTCAGCGTGACAACACATCAGCCGTTTACAAAAATCTCTCAAAGGACATTAAGGCTGTTGACATTTACGACACACTTAATGAACATAAGTCAGAGTATATCTACTTTAACACCGATCATCACTGGACCGGACTTGGCTCCTATTACGCATATACAGCCTTTGCAAAAGCAGCCGGAGTTACACCGGTTCAGCTCAAGTCTACACAGAAGAACACTATTGAAGGCTTCTTAGGCTCACTTTACACAAGCTCAGAGGCATCTGTTCTTAAAGAAAATCCCGACCATGTTGATTACTACACCCTGCCCGGAAATTACAGTTGTAAATTATTTATGCAGGACAGCAGTGAACCAATAGATGTCGATATGTACTATGAAGAAGCAGAACCCGGCAGCGGCACATACGGAGTATTTATCTGGGGTGATAATCCGCTTACAATAATTGACAATGAGGACAACGATTCCGGCGAAAAAATTGCACTTATCAAGGAATCCTACGGCAACGCCTTTGCTCCTTACCTTGCCTATAACTATGACGAGGTACACATTATCGACTTCCGTTACTTTGACGGCAACCTTGCCGACTACTGCAAGGCAAACGGAATCAAAAATGTACTTTTCTTAAACGGCGTTATGTCGGCAAATACAGGAATACAGATTTCCGCAATGGATACTCTGTTTACAAACAGCGGCACAGGCAGCTATAACACAGCTTCAACAAGCAGCGATGATTCGTCTGAAACTGGGGATGTAAGCAGCAGTGATGAAACATCATCGTCAGATGATTATTCTACTGATGATAATTATTACAACGAATACCCGGAGAATGATTATTCCGGAGATTCTTACTCAGAAGATGATGACTCCGATTATGACAATATGTCATATGATAATTCATTAGTGCCAATTACACCATATCAAATGCCGGAGCCTTCCACTTTACCACCAATAGGATATTAATAAAACTCAGCACACTTTCAAGACTGCTCATCGCTTTTGCGATGGGCGTTTTTTTCGTAAAGGTAAATTAATGTTTGGCGGTGCTTGCACCTTGAACAACAACTCAGCCCTAATCTTCATTTGACAAAGATTATTTTATTTTTTTGTTGCTTTTCGCATAATAAAATTGTAAAATAAAATTGGGGTAATAAATACACCTGAACACATTTGAAATGGGGATTTACTATGTCCGTTCTTATAGTCTACGGAACAAAAACAGGCACATCGGAAAAATGCGCCAAGTATATTGCCGATAATCTCAACGAGCCCGTCACCTTGGTAAACGCCCGTGACGGAATAAAAATTGACTTGACTCCGTACCATACGGTTATAATAGGCGGCAGCGTCAGAATGGGACATATAACAGCCGCTGTAAGCAAGTTTATTGAGGAAGAGGAGGAAACCCTTCTTACAAAAAACATTGCTCTGTTTATGTGCTGTGGTTTTACAGACGAGGAAAACATCAGTCGCCAGCTTGACATAAACTTCACTCCTGCGCTAAAGGAACACGCGCTGTGCGTTAAATGCTTTGGCGGCGAGCTTCATCCCGATGGAGCAAATAAAATTGACAAGTTTGTAGCTAAAATGGCATTTAAAGCTGACGGCGACATTGATTTAACGCCTGAGCTTAATTACAAGGCTATGGACGAGCTTATAACTGCGGTTCAGAATACGCTTTAAACCGCAGCAAAAATCAATAATACATCAAAACCGCAGCTGCTCGCTGCGGTTTAATTTTTTTCAAAAGACCTTGAAGAGGCGATGTAGTCTACTTAAGGAATTGTGGTCTGTAAATGTTCGTAGGAAACGGGTTTGCCCGTCCCGGGTGTGAGCAGCATACTATGATTTTAAACGAAATCATAATAGTGTATAACATTCAGCACAGCGAACCGGAACACTCAAGAGTGTTCCCTACAACCTCGTTATCAGTTCCATATTTAAGCTGACAACATTGCTCTAAAAAGGGAAACAGCACAGGCTTTAATACCTGTGCTGTCAAAGGAGAGAAAATGAAAAAAACAGTTTATCGTAAATAGATGAAATCTTATTCAGTCTTTGCGCTTTCAATAATCTTCTGCGCAATATTTGACGGTGCGTCCTCATAACGGACAAAGTCAAAGGTAAACGAGCCTCTGCCCTGAGTAACCTGACGGATATATGTTGCGAAATCCTGCATTTCGGCCATCGGCACCTCAGCCTCGACAACCTGCATACCGTCCTCACTCGGATTCATACCCAAAACTCTGCCGCGGCGCTTGTTGACCTCGCCCATAATATCGCCCATATTAGCGTCAGGCACTATTGCTTTAAGCGTTCCTATCGGCTCAAGCAAGGTTGGATTTGCATTTGGCAATCCGTTTTTGTATGCTATTGAGGCAGCCATCTTAAATGACATTTCGGATGAGTCAACCGGATGGTACGAACCGTCATAAAGCGTTGCTTTGAGTCCAACCACAGGATATCCGGCAAGCACGCCCTTCTTTATACATTCACGCAAGCCCTTTTCAACTGCCGGGAAATATCCCTTCGGCACTGCACCGCCGACAACTCTCTCGGCAAACTCAAGGTCATCACAGTCGCACGGCTCAAATTCAATCCAAACATCACCAAACTGTCCGTGACCGCCTGACTGTTTCTTATGTCTGCCCTGCGCCTGAACCTTCTTGCGTATTGTTTCGCGGTAAGCTACCTTCGGCTTTTCAAGCAGAACATCAACGCCGTACTTTGCCTTAACTTTAGCAACAAGCACATCAAGGTGCTGCTCGCCAAGACCCGAAACTATCATCTGCTTTGTTTCCTTGTTGTTCACAAGCGTGATTGTCGGGTCCTCCTCCATTATCTTCATAACCGCCTGAGCTACCTTATCTTCTTCGCCCTTTGTCTTCGGGTAAATAGCCATAGAGTAGCACGGCGACGGATAATCAATTTTTTCAAGAACAACCTTTCTTGCCGGCGAACACAGTGTGTCGCCTGTTTTTGTATTCTGAAGCTTTGCAACAGCTCCAATATCACCTGCGCCGATATAGGGCATCTCCTCCTGCTTTTTGCCCTTTATTATCATAACCTTGTTAACGCGCTCCTGCTCGCCTGTTCGCATATTTACAAGCGGCTGCTCAGGAGACACCTTGCCGCTTATAACCTTGAAATACGAAAGCTTTCCTACAAACGGGTCAGCAACGGTTTTGAACACAAGTGCAGCTGCTGCCGCGTTATCATTTACCGCAAGCTCAATCGGCTCGCCGTTCGGGTCAAGCGCAAGCTCGGCACTCTTGTCTGCTGCATTCGGCGCAAGCCAGATAATGCCGTTGAGAAGCTGGTCAATACCAAAGGTGTTTTGTGCGTCACCGCAGAACACAGGGCTTATAGTGCCGTTTTTAACACCTTGGCTGACGCCTACTATAATCTCCTCCGGCGTAAATTCTTCGCCGCTGAAGTATTTTTCAAACATTTCATCGCTTGTTTCTGCAACCGCCTCATTAATAGCTGTTCTCAGACCCTCAAGACGATCTCCCATATCAGGCATTGCAGTCTGAACCATCTTTCCGTTTTCATAAAGATAGGCCTTATACTCAAGAAGGTTAATATAGCAATTCGCTTGACCGTCAACAATATACGGCACAACAACCGGACAGACAGACGGTCCGAACTGAGCCTTTAAGGTTTCAAATACGCGGTAGAATCTTGCGCTTTCATCGCAAAGACCGTTTACAAAGAACACCTTAGTAAGCCCTGCATCTGTTGCAGCCTTAACAGCCTTCTCAGTGCCTACATTTACGCCGTTCTTGCCTGATACAACAATCATCGCCGTATCAGCCGCGCGCATACCCTCTCTGACTCCGCCCTCAAAATCAAACAATCCCGGGGTATCTATCAAATTAATCTTGTAGTTTTTCCATTCAAGCGGCGCAACCGCTGTAACTATAGACGCCTTTCTTTTTATTTCCTCCGGGTCACAGTCAAGAACTGTGTTTCCGTCGCTTATTTTTCCAAGCCTGTCGCTTGCTCCTGCAACATACAGCATCGCCTCGGCAACCGAAGTTTTTCCCGAGCCGGAATGTCCTGCTATTGCAATGTTAAGTATTTTTTTTGCATCATACTGCTTCAATATCGGCAGCTCCTTTCAAAAAATGCCATATGAATTTTCGGTGATTATATCGAATTAGGGCATTTTTTACAATTAGTTATTTAATTGCAATGTAATTGTAGCACATTCGCCGATAGTATGCAATCTATTTTTGAACCACAAATACATTTTCACCTATATTACTAAACGGACAGGCTTTTTATTGTGAATAATGCACATATAAACTGCGTGTCAAATTCAGGCTGTAAAACAAAGCGGCAAAACGATATATACCGCTTTGCCGCCTGAATTTTTAATTGACAATAATTTACATAGGTGTTACTGTGCCGCCGCTTGCAAGCTTGGGAGCATCTTCAATAATCTTGCTCGTGTATGTTTCAAAAACATAAGTGTCAGAACTACCGTTGACCTGTGCGAGCATCTTTCTGTTATCAGCCGTGTAGTATTTTACAGTGTCGGATGCCTTTCCGTTATTGTAGTTATACTTAACTGTCAATACTGCATCACCGCTTGCTTTTGCGCTTGAGGCATCTCCGTTTCGCTGAACAACTGTAAGATTGTCATAGAAGGTGCTGAACTTGCTCTCGGCAATCGTCTTGTCACCGCAGGTAATCTTTGTGCTTGTGGTTTCATTGCCCTCATCATCGGTTTTTGTAACCTTTTCAAGCTTAAACTTATATGTCTTGCCGTCTGCTGTAACCTCTATTGAAGAAAGCTTATCCTGAATCGGCTTCAGCACATATTCATACTTTAGATCCTCATAGGTTAATGTAGCCCAAGGCACACTTGTGTCTGCAAGCTGATAGATAATATTTGTGTCGTGATTATACAGATAAACATTTCCGTTGTCGTCAGACTTTGACGATGACAGCTTGTAGCTTGCACCGTCGGCATACTTAGCTTCTACCGTTGCGGCAGGCTTACTCAAGCCGTACTTCGACAGCTGGTCATCGCTCGGATGATATGAAATAACGCTCGTTGCATACAAGCCTCTTACAGCGCCCTTGACCGTGTCGCCGTTAACTACATTTACAAAGCGGTTATCAGGCGAGGTTATCTTATAGTAAGCGGCGCAGGTTTCATCATCGTTCGGAACCATAGTCACATTCTCAGGGAAATTAGTCCCGCTGAGGGTAAGGGTTTCAAGCTTTGCTGCTTCTTCTGAGGTTGTCTTATCTGTTATATCCTTGCTGAGCAAATCAAGCGTGCTGAACAGGAACGCATAGGCAGAGTCCTGCGATACAAGATAAACCTCGTTCTTATCAGCGTACTTCACATATGTGCCAAGATCACTCGGAGCATCGTTACCGATGTCCATTTTTACAACCGAGCCGTCATTAAAGGTAGTTGTCACCTTTGCTCTCGGCTTATCAAGACCGTAATCACCGAGGTGGTCTTCAGCCTTGACATCAATTATCTCCATCGTTTCCATATTGGACGCCTGGTTTGCAACCAAATCGGGCTGGCTCGATTGCAGCTCGGCATCCTCAAAGCCGACAAGAGTATAAATCGTTTTCTGTGTTTCCTCAACCTCATTGCCGTCGGCATCAGTTGTCTTTTCTACGGGAGTTTCGCTGAGAATTGTAAATGAGCCTGATTCATTTTCAATTTCAACCTTTGTTACAAGGAGAGGACCCTGATTGGTTATTGTAACAATACCGTCCGAGACAATCTTTCCGTTTTTATCTCTTGCAACGCCCTCATCATTTTCAATCTTGTTGCCTTTTGCGTCAACAGCGTACTCCCTGCCGTTTGCATCCGTAGGATATGTTTCAACAACGGGAGATACGGTGTTCGGGTCACTACAGGTCGGCACGAGGAATATCATAGCCATCATGCCGCCTACAAGCAATACCACAGCTGCAATAAGCGCAATAAGCATTTTGGTATTTTTGGTAACACCCTTTTTATTATCTTTAGCCTTGTTTTTCTTTTCGCCTTTAGCCATTATCTGTGCCTCCTGCGGATCCATATTACAAGTCCGAACACAAGCACTACTGCCGGTATCAAGTACATAAATATAGGACCGATAAAGAATATCTGAGATGACATAATACCAAGCTGAGCGCTCTGTGTGTCTTTGCTTGCAATCGTAATTCCGGTATCCTGCCTGTTTGTCAGCTTGTTAAACAGATTTATAAAATATTCTCCGTTTACAAAGGTTGACGAATTAAGCCACGGTGAATAGAACGACATCTCGCTGCCCCAGACAGCAAGCTTTGAATTAGCCCCGTCACCTGTCTTTACACTAACTACGCCGGCATTAAAGCTGCCCTCAATATGCTGTGACGGATCCCAGTTTTCATCAGCGTCAAAACTGCGCATAGCAGAATTCTGCGAGGTTGTCGCAATAGCTGTTGCCTTTGCCGTATCGTTTATAATAATCGGTCTTGTATATGCGCCTATCAGATATTTCGTGCTATCTTTGAGTCCGTCGGTATATTCCGTTCCGCCGTATTCATATACCGAACAGTAGTAGTCGCCGGTATACGGCATATGGTCAGCGTCTGTTTCGGCAACAATGCCCTGTCCGATGCTTATGCCCCACTCCTCAAGGATTGAATCAATGTTAGGAGCGTCGAGCTTTGTATATGTAGGAACATAGAGCAAGTTTTTGCCGTACTTACCGTCGTTGCTCAGATAATCTGTAACACGCTTTGCTGCCTCTTCTGTCAAATCGGATATCGGCTGATACAAAATTGCAACATCGCTGTCCTGCGGAATATCCTCAACAAGCAGATTTACATCGACAACCTCATAGTTGTTGCTCTTTAAGAGAGTTGTCAGGCTCGACAGATTTCCCTGAGAGTTTCCTGAGAAGCCTCCAAGCACTGCAACCTTTGTTTGATTATCAGATGTAACAAAATAAATAGCCGTAGTCACTGCGCTTTCAACATTAGACGACTCAACATAGTTACTGCCTGTTGTGTAGTCTGTTGAGACTGTGAACAAATCGCCCGATACATCAAGATATTTATATCTGTCGCCGCAGCTTACAATATAGCTGCATTCCTTTATATTTTCATTGGGATACTTGTTTACAAAGGTCGGGTCAGACTGCAAGTCAAGGTATTTTATTGAAATCTTATCATTTTCTGCAACATATTTCTTGAGCAGAGCGTTAGCCTTCAAGAAGTTCTCGTCAATCTGTGTATACTTATCTTCCTTTGCCAGGACGGTAATTACAACCTCCTTGTCAACAGTTTTCAGCAGCTCCTTTGTGCTGTCCGAAAGACCGTAAAGGTTTTGTCCCGACATATCAATCGACAATGCAGGCACCTTTGTCTGCAATACATTAGCTATAATATTCAGCACTATAACTGCCACTATGACAAGGCAGGTAAGTATAACGGCAAAGCCGCCCTTTTTAAACTTGCGTGATGAAAAGGGATTTTTTCTTTTCTTTTTCACGCTCTCACTTTCGACAGTGTTCTGTTCGATGTTTTTCTCAGGAGCATCAGCTTTTTTCTTTTCGTCAAAGGTTCCTGCTTCAAGCGCACTTGCGGCTTCTTCTGAGATTTTTGCATCCTCGGCTTCATCTTCGAGGGTGTTTCTGATTAAATCTTCCTTCTCGTCTTTGTAATCCATCTCTATCCCCTCCTTAGCTCCAGCGCTTTCTGTCGATTACTCTTGTTGTAAAGAACAGGAACAAACCGACTACGCTTAAATAAAACACTACATCTGCAATATTGAAAAGTCCCGAATAGAAGTTCTGATAGCGGGTCATAAAGGAAAGAGATGTAACTGCTGTTTTGAGAAAATCAAGCTCAATCAATGAAGCAAGATTGTCGAGCATACTTATAAAGAAGCCCGTTGCAATACCTGCAACCGCAGCAACCACCTGGCTCTCCGTAAGAGACGAAATAAACACGCCGATTGAAATTATCGAGCTGCCGAGCAGGAACATACCGATAAGATTGCAAAGTATCATTCCCCACTGCGGTGCTGTAAAGCAGGCAATAACAAGCGTCATAGGAATATAAATAGCCATACAGCAAAGATAGATTATCTCGGCTGAAATAAATTTACCAAGAACAATCTGCCACACGCTTATCGGAGCAGTAAGCAGAGCCTGGTCGGTTTTCTGTCTTTTCTCATCGCTTATAAGCTTCATTGTAAGAATAGGAAGAACGCAAAGCGTCACCATAAACATTGATGAAAAAACATACACAAGACTAGAGCTGTCATAATACAGCATATTCCAGAAAAACATACCCGAAAACAGGAAGAACACCGCCATTACAACATAAGCAATCGCCGATGTAAAGTAGGCGCTTATCTCCCTTTTAATTATAGCACCCATTAACGCTTACCTCCTTTTTTGCTTGACTGGGCAACAGGCTCGGTAAGCCTTAAGAACGCCTCTTCAAGCGACAGCTCGTTGCTCCTCATCAGGACAATCGGGCTGTTGTTTTTTGCCATCGCATAGAAAATACCCTTGCTCGGGTCTGTATCCTTCTCTGCACGAACCTCATACTCATAGCAATCGTCAGAAACCTGTACACCCTTCTGCACCTTTACAACGCCCTCAACCGAGCGAAGCGCGTCCATAACGCCGGACGGAGAGCCGATAACCCTGAGCAAAAGATTGTGTGAGCTTGAAAGTGTTTCAGATAGCGAGCTTGTTTTGCTGTCGGCAACCAGCTTGCCACGGTTTATAATGATGACTCTGTCACAGGTTGCCTGAACCTCTGACAAAACATGAGAGGACAAAATAACTGTGTGCTTTTTGCCCAGACCCTTGATAAGATTTCTCATCTCGATAATCTGCTTCGGGTCAAGACCGACAGTCGGCTCGTCAAGGATAAGCACCGGCGGATTACCCAGAAGCGCCTGCGCAAGTCCAACTCTCTGCTTATAGCCCTTTGAAAGATTCCTGATAAGTCTGTCCTGCACATCTCTGATTTTCACAACCGCGCAAACCTCGTCGATATGCTCCTTCTTAGGCAGTCTTACCTTTTTCAGATTGAACATAAATTCAAGGTATTTTCTGACCGTCATATCCATATACAGAGGCGGTATCTCAGGCAGATAGCCTATTTTTGACTTAGCGCCTGTCGGGTCGTCAAGAATGTCGCATCCGTCAACGGTTACAGTGCCGGATGTTGATGAAATATAGCCCGTAATAATATTCATCGTGGTTGATTTTCCTGCGCCGTTAGGACCAAGAAAGCCGAGTATCTCGCCGGATTCGGCGGTAAAGCTTACATTGTCAAGCGCAGTCTGATCGCCGTATTTTTTTACAAGGTTTTTAACCTCAACCATTAAATGGTCACTCCTTCGCTTTAATATGTTAAAACCATTATTAATAGTAAGTTAAAAGCGGTATACAAGTGTTAAGAATGTATGAATTTTTAGCACGAATTTGGTAAATAATATCCCAAGATAAGCCCTATCTGCCGTGCTTTTGTAAGTATTATACAATTTTTTATTCACTTTTTCGGCACTCGCAAGCCGCCGTCAAAATCAAATTATTCATCAAAGCCGTATCGCTGATAGCGGTGCAATATCTCTTTTGCCCACTGTCTGTCAACATTTATAAATGCCTTGCTCATCCTCTGCTTACGCCCAAGCCTTGCGGCAATACCGAGCGACTTTTGATAAACCTGCATTCCTGCGGTTTCAAGGTGCTTTTCCTTTGTATCGGCGTCAAAAAAAGTAAAGCCGATTTTCCGACGATCATAAAAAGAAAAATATCCGCAGTCTGTGTGAATTCCAAGCTTCTTCTCGGTTTTTATCTTAAGCGCAAGCTTTGTAAGCTCAATCGCCATATCGTCAAGACCAGACTCGAAAATTATTATTTTTTCTTTAAGACTGTTGTAGTCTGCAACAACCCTCTTTTTTATCGGCGCAATTCTTGAACGGTCATATTCTATAACTCTGTCGGTTATGACTCTTTTGTCGCAGCCGGGAATGAAATAAATCATAAACCGCCTGTTCACATCGTTATAAAGCACAGGGTATGAAAGCCTTGCCTCATACCCACAGTGAATACAGGTATAGTTGAAAAGTGTATCATTCAGCAGAGAATTCCTCAGCGATTCATCCGACGACGGAGAAATACTGCTGTAAAATACTATCTTGTTGCTTCCAAGACAATGCGGACATTCAACCGCCTTAAGCTCACTTATAGACATAAATATGCCTCCATCCTGCTCATTGGCAATAAAAATTTTCTTTTTCATCAAAAAATGCTTATGTATCACTAAGTATAACACATTTTAAACAATTTTTCATTCGAAATTATTAATAAATATAAAAAAATTATTATCTTTGCTTGACCCACGCTGTTTTTTCTGCCATAATAAATAGTAAAGGTAAAGTCACATTAAACAGGGAGTGTTCATATGAATATTTTTGAATCAATCGGCAGCTGCTTCAATGATGCCGTACAGTCTATCGTTGAAAAGAACAGAACAAAGGCACAGGTCAACAGACTTCGCCTTGTTATGAGAAGCGAGGCTAAGACAATCAACAAGGCTTATATTGAGCTTGGCAAGGAGTACTACAGAAAAATAAAGGACAACGAGCTGACCGCAAGCGACAAAGCAAACGACTATTGTGAGGCAATCGTTAAATCAAGCGAAAGATTTAAAAGAGCAATCACACGCTATCATGAGCTTATCGACTCCCAGGTGATAGCAGGCGGCAGTGAGCTTCCGGTTGAAGAAGAGGACGAAAACGGTGATATTACACTGTGCTGCTCGTATGAGGAGAACAGCGCAGCCGATGACTCAGCAGCTGACAAGCTTGACGCGGAAAAGCAGGAGCAATCCGACTGCACCACTGACGACGAATATAAGGATGACGACCTGCAGTCTGTAAAGGACAAGATTGACGAGACTATAAACGCCTCAGGCAAAAGCGACTCAAACGAGGAATAATTCACGCACAATTCTCCAAAACAAAATATCGCATAATTAAGCCACCGTTATCAGCTTATCGCTGAACCACGGTGGCTTTTTGTTTTTTAGATTATCGCGAAATTTGTGCTTAGCGTAACAAGTTCAGGTTTCTGAACAATGAGCATCTCTTAATTCAAAGAGCCGCCAAGCATCAATTTATCGCCTTTGTTGCAATCTCATCAAGAGCCTTTGCAAGGAACTCATCAACGCTCATTGAGCCGATGTCGCCGTCCTTACGGGAACGAACCGAAATAGTGCCGTTCTCAATGTCCTTGTCGCCCATAAGAATCATATACGGCACCTTTTCAAGCTGAGCCTCTCTGATTTTATAGCCGATTTTCTCGCTTCTGTTGTCAAGCTCACAGCGAATGCCTCTTGCCTCCAGAGCTTCCTTAACCTTTGAAAGAGCCTCAATATGTCTGTCGGCAATCGGCAGAAGCTTAACCTGAACAGGAGCAAGCCACAGTGGGAATGCGCCGGCATATTTTTCAATAAGCAAAGCAAGCGTTCTCTCGTAGCAGCCGATAGATGTTCTGTGGATAATGTACGGGTTCTTCTTCACGCCGTCCCTGTCAACATATTCCATACCGAACTTTTCGGCGAGCATCTGGTCAATCTGAATTGTAATCAGCGTATCCTCCTTGCCGTAAACATTCTTAATCTGAATGTCGAGCTTCGGGCCGTAGAACGCCGCCTCGCCTATGCCTACTACATACGGAATTTCAAGATGCTTCAGGATTTTCTCCATTGTGCCCTGAGCCTCATCCCACTGCTCCTTTGTGCCGATATACTTTTCACGGTTGTCGGGATCCCACTGTGAGAAGCGGTATGAAACATCCTCATAAAGGCCGAGAGTTTTGAGCATAAAGGTTGTAAGCTCAACACAGCTTTTGAACTCCTGCTCAAGCTGCTCGGGAGTACACATAAGATGGCCCTCAGAGATTGTGAACTGGCGCACACGGATAAGTCCGTGCATTTCGCCGCTTGCCTCATTTCTGAAAAGGGTTGAAGTTTCGTTATAGCGCAGCGGCAGGTCACGGTATGAGCGACCTCTGTTCAGATATGCCTGATACTGGAACGGACAGGTCATCGGACGAAGCGCAAACACCTCTTTATCCTTTTCCTCGTCGCCCAATACAAACATACCGTCCTGATAGTGATCCCAGTGACCCGACAATTTATATAAGTCGCTCTTTGCCATCAACGGCGTTTTTGTCAGCAGCCAGCCTCTCTTCTGCTCCTCATCCTCAACAAAGCGCTGCAAAAGCTGAATCACTCTTGCACCCTTCGGCAAAAGAATCGGCAAGCCCTGACCGATAATATCAGAGGTTGTAAAAAGCTCAAGCTCACGACCGAGCTTGTTGTGGTCTCTTGCAATAGCCTGCTCTCTTTTTTCAATATATTCCTCAAGCATACTCGCCTTCGGGAACGCAATGCCGTAAACGCGGCACAGCTGAGCATTGTTTGCATCTCCGCGCCAATATGCTCCTGTGCAGTTTGTAAGCTTGAACGCCTTAATCGGCGAAACGCTCATAAGGTGCGGGCCTGCGCACAAATCAATAAACTCGTCCTGCTGATAGAAGCTTATGCCCTCGCCCTTTCCTGCGTGCTCCTGAGCAAGCTCAACCTTGTACGGCTCTTCCCTCTCCTGTAAAAGCGCAACAGCCTCGTCAAGCGGCTTTGAAAACTGCTCAAGCACAGCTCCGCTTTTAACAATAGCTTTCATCTCTTTTTCGATTTTTTCCAAATCCTCGTTTGAAAAAGGCTTTTCAAGGTCAAAGTCATAGTAAAAGCCGTTGTCAATAGCAGGGCCTATAGCGCATTTTGCATTCGGATAAAGGCGTTTTACTGCCTGCGCCAGCACATGAGACGCAGTGTGCCAGAAAGCCTTTTTGCCATCAACGCTGTCAAAGGTTAACACCTCAAGCTCGCAGTCGCTCTCAACCGGTGTTCGCAAATCCTTAACCTCTCCGTTTATCTTACACACGCAGGCGGTCTTGAAAAATCCGCCGCCCATGCCCTTGACAATTTCTGCAACAGTTGTGCCGTTTTCAACTTCCTTGACACTTCCGTTTGATAATTTTACACTTACCATTTCTATCTTCCTTTCAATAAAAAATAAAAGCTCCGCCCCAAAAAGGGACGAAGCTAATTGTCCGTGGTTCCACCCAAATTCAGCAGAATATTTCTGCCCTCACAGCCTTTAACGGAGCCGCCCGTCACGCCTTATTTCAGCGTGCCGCTCAAGGGTGGTGTGGAAAGTTCGTGCGTGGTGTGCCTTTCAGCCGATGAACACACTCTCTGTACCGGCAACTTGAACATTCCCGTCCCTGTCATAGCCTTTGTTCGTTGTTGATTATTATGCTATCACTCTTTTTTTACATTGTCAAGCAATTTTTATCGCAGATTAATCACTTTCTCCGCCTGTAAGCTCATCTATCAGCTTGTTAATACTGTCAAGATCAATATCGTCAAAATCGCTATACGCCTTGTCAGAACTGCTTTCCGACTGTGCCGGCTGATTATCCGCCTGGTCCTCTTCCTCGGCTGAGCGTGCAGAGTCATCTTCTTCCTCATCAGCCTGAGCAGAAGCTTGTTCGGCATATTTGTCGTAAATCTCGTCCTTATACTTTTCAAGCTCGTCTGCCGATGCTCCCGTTGAGTATTCATCAATGCTCATCATTCGCTCCTCTGCCTGATGCATAATCGGGTCGTCGCTGAGCTGAATCAGTGAATCAGGAGAGATATTTTCTTCAAATTCAACTATCGGCTCCTGAATTTTATATCTGTCAACACCGGCTTCCTCGTACTCCTTATCGGAACGCTCATATGCGCCGCGTGACAGCTCAACGAGGAAAAACAGGGCGAACAGTGAAAGCGCAAAGAATTCATATGTTCTTACATTTTCAATAAAGCTGAAGGTACCGCTTTTCATCTGCCAAATTGTGTGCGAAAGAGTATACGCCGTGTTCACCATAATAGCAGGCAAACCGTAGATAAAGCAAGCCTTAACGGCGTGTCTGCCCTTTAGATTAATATATACCATTGAGCAGTTGAACAGGAACAGCGTCATAAGCACCATATACACCAAATCGGTCATATCGCGTGACTCAGACGCAATCGTGGTGTCGCTAAGGAATGTAAGAAATGTTCTTGCAAAGCCCCAAAGCGCCGGCATCACCATAAAGCCCGACATATCCTTAGCCTTGTTATTGCCGGAAAGCGATGATATTCCCAAAACGATAATCGCAATACCGCCTATAGTTGACATAAGCGCGTCAACTATAATACTTATATCCATTCCGCCCATAACCGAGGTTACTGCATCGGAAAACAAAAAAGCTCCTGCCGCAATAGCAAATATTCCTGCCGGAACATTCTTTTTTATCTCGTAATACGCTGAGGTTCTGCGGTCAAGTCTTGACATTACGGCAAGCACTAAAATCATAACGATAATAATTGCCGCAAACCCAAGAGTAATCGCACCTCCGCTCATAAGTCCGGTATCTGCGCCCTTAGGGTCAAACATTGCCTGATAAACCCTGAGCAGTACACCGCCGACAAACAGCGGAATAAAAGGTATCCACATCAACTTAGTTTTCAAAAACAGCACTCCCTTAAAATTCACCATAGCGGTAATATTTGTTTTTCTTGTAAATATAATCTAATATACGACAGGCAACCGTTTGTTATCGCCCTGTAATTTACTATACGGTTTATATTTTAATTCAAAACGCTCTCAATGTCAACAAAGCAAGTATGTAAATAATCTATGAAAAAATCAAGGGATGAATATGAAAAAGCTTTTATTCGGAATAATTCTTCTTTTTGCCTTAATGGCTGCAATTCCCGCAATGGTAAGCATACCTAAAGCAGACCTTTCCGCACTTTTTAATAATTCAGCAGCCGACAGCAAAACAACCGGCAGCTCAGAAAAAACAGAGCAGACAAACTCCGGTCAAAACGAAGCTGACAGCGACAGCTTTATTCTTCTGGAGGAAAACGGCGAGAAAACCGCATACTCTCCAAAGGAAATGCTCAGCGGTGCGATTGCGGCAAGACTCCCGATGGAATACAGCGAGGAAGCTGCCCGTGCGCTTGCAGCGGCACTTTATTCTCAGCTTTGCTATATGAAAGAAAACCGCGATTCAAGCGGCCTTGACGGAGCCGACCTTGTTAAAAACGATAGCGGCGTCTGCAACTTTTTAACTAAGCAGGAGGCAGCAGAAGAATACGGCGGAGATTTCTGCAAGCTTTGCGAAAATTACGCCGAATTTGCGATGAACACAAGCATAACAAAGGACGGAAAAAGAATCAACGCACTTGTCTTTAATACCTGCGGAGGCAGCACAAATCCTGCAAGTGAGCTTTTACCCGACAGTGACCTGCCGTATTGTCAAAGCTCGTCAAGCCCTTGGGATATGTACGGCGACATATACTCCAAAACAGAGCTCACCAAAGAAAATGCAGAAAAATTAATATCCGAGGATTTTAAAATCTCGGACTTCCCCGAAAATCTGTCTGACTATATAAAAATAAAAAGCACCGCCCAAAACGGTGCGGTGCTTGAAGCCGAGATATGCGGCAAAAATGTCCGCGGTATTGATGTTATGAATACATTTTCGCTGAAAAGCCCCTGCTTTGAAATCGAATACGGTGAAAACAATATTACTTTTTCCGTTATCGGCGAGGGAATACCCGTTGGAATGAGCATTTCCGGTGCCGACGGTATGGCTAAGCAGGGCGCAAAATGGGATGAGATTTTAGCGCATTATTTCAGCGGATGTGAAATTAAATAATATAGTTAAGACACAAATTTTTCAATGGCATACGCAACGCCGTCATCATCATTTGTCAGCGTAACAAAGTCAGCCGCAGCTTTAATATCGTCATGCGCGTTGCCCATTGCAACACCAAGTCCTGCGTATTTTATCATAGTCAAATCGTTGTATCCGTCTCCGCAGGCTATGCAGTCCTCTTTTGTGCAGCCAAGGCTTCTAAGCAGATAATCAATCGACTGCGCCTTGTCAACACCGAGCGGAACAAGCTCAAGGAAAAACTCTTCCGAACGGTAAACGCCGAGCTTTCCCTCGTATTTTTTCTTCAAAAGCTCTTCAAGCTTCAATATATCCTCAGGCTCGCCCGAAAGCAGACACTTGTTAATATCGAAATTGACATATGAAGCAAAGTCATCGACAAAATTTGTCTCTAAACCTATGATATCAGCCTCAACACTTGAATATTTATTAATGTTTCCACTTGTGACAATCGTGTCGTTTTCATATGTGTTTATCGTTACCCTGTAATCCTTGATAATTTCACAGATTTCGGGCAGATACTCGTTCGGAAAGCACTTGTTGTAAATTGTTTCTCCGCTTTCAACCTTAGTGATTCTTCCTCCGTTGTAGGAAAGGATATACCCGTTTCTTTTGTCAAAGCCAAGCTTTTTTGCATACGGCATAACACCCTGCGGAGGTCTGCCGCTGGCTATTACTACAACCTTTCCATCGTCCTGAACCTTTGTCAGCACATCAATGGTCTTTTTTGTTATTTCTTTCTGTGAATTTACAAGCGTTCCGTCAATGTCCAGAACAATAACCTTATAACTCATAATACACCAATCCTTAATATTTTCCCAAAAATCAGTCTTTTGCTACTTTGCCTATAATATATTGCTTAAAGCCGAGCTTGTCAATAGTTTAACAAGCTGTCGAAAAAAGTTCGGATTTATATATTATTTCTACAAAACGCAACCTTATCTTTTGTCTAAACAGCATATATACAAAAGCAACAGCTGCCAATCTTATACACTTAGACAAACACAAAAAGGATATATGTAGTCAGAGCCGCAAGCGGCTCTTTTGACTTACCTATGTGCTGAACACACACTTTTAACTCTTCACTCTCTGCGCTGCGGTTCTTGCACAGCAAATAAACACTGATTCGTCATCTCCGATATTAAAACGGAAACGCTTAAACATTTCAATCATGTTTCGGCGTTTCCGTTTTGTTTTCTTTTAAAAGCTCAATACCTTCTTTTCCTGTCATATGCTCAATTTGCAGCTCTACCATACAAAAGCGGTCGTATTCCCTTTCAATTTCCTGCTGGCTTTTCTCCTTCATCTTCGGCGAATACTTATCGGCAAGCCGTGTGATAGCCGCTCTTTTTTCTTCATCATTATCCAGAATACGAATTCTGCCAAACACAATCACACTTCTGTAGGCGGTTGTATATTTTTCAGGGATAACACAGTCACAGTCGATCACACAAAACGATGCCTTACTGTTTTTTGCAATCGCATCTGTTTTATGTCCTGATTTTGCACTGTGGAAATAAATCTTGGAATCATAATATACATAGCTCAACGGAACAGCATATGGATAATCATCGTCACCAATTACTGCAAGCACTCCCGAGCTTCCGCTGTTGAGTATTGATATACATTTCTCATCAGACAGCCGCTGCCGATTCCGCCGCATTTCCCTGAACACTATATAATCCCCCTCAAAAAATTATTTGTGGTATTTTCCGCCGCTTGAAATCTGAAACGCTCTGTAAAGCTGCTCAAGCACCATTACCCTTGCAAGCTGGTGCGGGAATGTCATTTTTGACATCGAAAGCCTGAGCTTTGATTTTGCTTTTATCTCATCGCAAAGGCCGTAAGAGCCGCCTATAACAAACGCTATACTGCTGATTCCCGATACCGCCGTTTTGTCGATAAAGGAGGCAAGCTCGGTTGATGAAAGCTGCTCGCCCTCAATGCACATTGTAACAATCGCATCACACTTTTCGGCTTTTTGCAAAAGGCGTTTTCCCTCAGCCTCAATCACACGGTTTATTTCGCTGCGCGAGGGATTGTCGCTTATTCTCTCCTCGGCAAGCTCCGCAATCTCAAGCCTGCAAAAAGCTCCCAGCCGCTTTGAATATTCAAGGCAGGCGTCCTTTAAGTATTTCTCTTTAAGCTTTCCTATGCACAAAAGTTTTACGCTCAGCATTTTTTCACCTATAATATTACGCTTTCGCCGCGTGTTTCGGGCGGCGCTACCATAAGCGCAAAGTCCCTGTTTCTCTTCATTCCGTTTTGATTAAGCTCATACAGCGCGGAATTTTCGGCTATCACAGGCATATTGTTTTCGCGGCTTAAATGAGCAAGAATAAAGCGTGTTGTTCCGCTTTCCACCAAAGCAGGCAAAAGCTTTGAGCAGGTATCGTTTGAAAGATGACCTCGCTCAGACAGAATTCTGCGCTTTAGCTGATACGGATAAGCGCCGTTCATCAGCATTCCGACATCGTGGTTTGACTCAATGATAACCGCGTCACAGCCTGTTATAGCCTTGCTTATTTCGTCTGTGATTATTCCCGTGTCGGTTGCAAGCGCAATTTTTGTACCATCCGACATTTCAACCGTGTAACCGACGCTGCCTATACAATCGTGCGAGGTTGCAAACGGCTTTATCAGCATATTGTCAACGGCAATTCCTCGGCTGTCGATTTCACTGCCGTCAACCTTTTCATTTACAACGCCCATTTGGTCAAGCGCACTCATAGTATCGCAGGAGGCATAAACCTTTATTTTATGGCGTGAGGCAAAAACCCGCAAGCCCTGAATATGGTCGGAGTGCTCGTGTGTTACAAAAACAGCCCGTATTGTATCAATTTCAATCTGATTTGCCGCAAGAGCGTTTTCAAGCTGCTTTGCGCTGCGTCCGGCGTCAATCAATATTCCGCTGCCCGATGAGCTTATGTAGTAGCTGTTTCCCCTGCTGCCGCTGAAAAGCGGACAAATTTTTGCCATTATTTCACCTCTTCATCCTTAACAAAAAGGCTGCAGCAAAGCGGTCTTTATCCGCACAATTTGCCGTAGCCTTTAAATTTACCGAAAATAATAATTATGCTATTACTACCTGTGTTGTAGTGGTTGTTCTCTTCTTTACAATATCAGCGCCTATACCCTGAAGCTTCTCAATAATGTTCTCATAGCCTCGCTCGACATAGCCGATATTCTCAATCACCGTTGTACCTTTTGCACAAAGTCCTGCAATAATCATTGCGGCTCCTGCTCTCAGATCCGTTGCCTTGACGGGTGCCGCCTCAAGGTGGTCAACACCTTCAATAAACGCACGCTTTCCCTCAACGCTTATCTTTGCGCCGAGCCTTGCAAGCTCCGATACATACTGAAAGCGGTTCTCCCACACATTCTCATTTACAATGCTTATGCCCTGCGCAGTAGTGAGCAACGCTGCAAACTGCGGCTGCATATCTGTGGGGAAGCCCGGATGCGGCATTGTCTTAATCGTGCATTTTTTAAGTCTGCCCTCACTAATTATCCTTACAGCCTCATCATATTCTTCAACTGTAACTCCGATTTCTCTGAGCTTTGCGCTGATGACCTCAAGATGCTTCGGGATAACATTGCTTACTACAACATTACCGCCTGCCGCAGCAGCCATAACCATATAAGTACCCGCCTCAATCTGGTCGGGAATTATAGAATATGTTGTACCGTGAAGTGACTTAACGCCTCTGATTTTTATTGTGTCGGTACCTGCGCCCTTTATATTTGCACCCATTGAGTTAAGGAAGTTTGCCAAATCGACAATATGCGGCTCCTTTGCGGCGTTTTCAATCTCTGTAAGACCCTCAGCCTTTACTGCCGCAAGCATAGCGTTCATAGTTGCTCCGACAGACACAACATCAAGATAAATGCTGCTGCCTGTGAGCTTATCAGCGCTTACGCTTATAACGCCGTTTCTGAGCGTATGCTTGGCGCCGAGCGCCTCAAAAGCCTTAATGTGCAAATCAATAGGACGAACGCCAAAGTTGCAGCCGCCCGGCATTGCAACCTCCGCCTTGCCGTATTTGCCCAAGAGTGCGCCCAAAAGGTAATATGACGCTCTCATACCTTTAACCTGATCGTAATTTGCAACATGAGTAAATATAGTGGTCGGATCTATTTCAAGGGTTGTTTTGTTAATGTTTCTTACAGTTGCACCCAAGCCCTGCAAAATGTTGGCTATAAGCGTAACATCGCTTATGTTCGGAACATTTTCTATTCTGCAGGGAGAATCAGCGAGAACAACAGCAGGAATAATAGCGACAGCTGCGTTCTTAGCGCCGCCTATCTTGACCTCGCCGTACAACTTCTTGCCGCCGTTAATCACATATTTGTCCAATAGGAACACTCCCAATTATCATATTAACCATATATCTAAAGCCAGTTAAATATCATATCTCTTGTTTATTATGTTAAAACCAAATCTAAAAAAACAAACATATCAAACAAAATCCTCTAATACAAGATGATAATACAAACGAGAAACAATGTCAACACAATTCGATTTATACAAAAATAATTTAACTATTTTGGTTACATTTATCTCGTCCGAACTTCAAAAATATATTAAATATTATTTCATTGCACAAAAACAGACAAAAATACTGTTCTTTTCCCCTGCCAATCCTTAAACATTCTGCCAGTATTTTCTGTCGAGATTTCTGTATTGAACAGCCTCGGCAATATGACGCACGCTGATAACCTCGCTGCCGTCAAGGTCTGCTATTGTTCTTGACACCTTCAGCACTCTGTCATACGCTCTTGCCGAAAATCCCATTTTTTCAAACGCAGTTTTAAGCATCATTGAGGCACGGTCGTCCATAATACAGAACTGCTTGAGAGTTGACGGAGTAAGCCGTGCATTGCAGCGCACGCTTGTCCCCTTATATCTCTCCGTTTGCAGCTGTCTCGCGGCATTCACTCTTGCCTTTATCTCAGCCGAGCTTTCACTTACAGTA
This sequence comes from Acutalibacteraceae bacterium, assembly GCA_051880615.1. GTDB lineage: Bacteria > Bacillota > Clostridia > Oscillospirales > Acutalibacteraceae > UBA7067. Next base: position 103,297 of record JBJEOH010000034.1, on the reverse strand, counting down.
TTGGAATTAAGCTCGTCATAATTCACCGCAGGAACCTCAACATGTAAATCAAGTCTGTCAAGAAGCGGACCTGACACTCTTGAAAGATAGCGCTGAACAGCGCCTTTGGCACAGGTGCAGTTCCTTGTAGGGTGACCGAAATATCCGCACGGACAAGGATTCATCGCCGCCACCAACATAACCGAGCAGGGATAAGAAAGCGAACCGCTTACCCTTGAAATTGTCACAACGCCGTCCTCAATCGGTTGGCGAAGCACCTCAAGTGAGCTGCGGTTAAACTCGGGCAGCTCGTCAAGAAACAAAACTCCGTTGTGCGCAAGAGAAATCTCACCCGGCTTAGGAACAGCTCCGCCGCCCGAAAGCCCTGCCGCCGACACCGTATGATGCGGCGAACGAAACGGTCTGTGCCTCACAAGAGGAGAGCCCGGCGGTAAAATTCCTGCTATTGAATGTATTTTTGTAGTTTCAATCATCTCGTCAAAGCTCATATCCGGCAATATCGACGGCAGCCTTTTTGCAAGCATACTCTTACCCGAGCCGGGCGGTCCGATAAGCAGAATGTTATGCCCTCCTGCGGCGGCAACCTCCATTGCTCTTTTCGCCTCAAGCTGCCCCTTGACCTGTGAAAAATCGGGATACTCGCTTAAATCCTCGTCCTGTGCATCAAGCGGCTTTGCGCTTGGGATTTCACTTTTACCGCTCAAATCGTCATAAAGCTGCACAATGTCCTCAACCGGCTTAACCTCAATGCCCGACACAACAGCTCCCTCAGCTCCGTTTTCGCCAGGAACATAAATTCGTTCAAAGCCGCACTGTCTTGCCTTTATTACCATAGGCAGCACACCTCTTACTGCGCGAAGCCTGCCGCTGAGCGACAGCTCACCGATAAAGGCGTATTTCGGGTTTACGGGCATAAGCTGCCCCGTCGCCTGCATAATGGCAACAAGTATCGGCAAATCATAAAACGGGCCTTCCTTTTTGGTATCGGCAGGTGCAAGATTTATTGTTATCCGCCCGAGCGGAAAATCAAAGCCCATATTTTTCATCGAGGCTCTCACCCTGTCACGCGATTCCTTAACCGCAGTATCGGGTAAGCCTACTATGTCAAACGCAGGCATACCGCTTGCTATATCCGCCTCAACATCTATAACATATGAGTCAAGCCCGAAAAGTCCCATACTTTTGCTCTGTACTACCATAAATCTTCAGCTCTTTTCCTGCTCCTGAATTCATGTCTAAATTCTATCATATATTTATATTAATTTGCGTACGCAATTTAGACAAACTTTTTATGAAAAATATGTAAAAATTACCGTTGCAGTTCTGCCCCTAATCATATTTCCTGTCGTTTTTGAGGTTTTTAATAGATTTTATTAACATTTATTACAGTCTGTGACACATATTCAAAAAAAGCCATTGACTTTTTACCTGTTTTAAAGTATCATAGGTTTATTAAAGAGTTCTCTGCGAGGTTATTAATATGTGCAATCAAAACATCGGCTGTTATGATAACGATGACTCAAGCGATGAACAGCTGATTGAGAGAATTCGCACCGGAGATGAGGCAGCCTTTGAAATGCTGTCAGAACGATATGCTCCGTTAATTTACGGCAAGTCAGCCGAGTTTTCAAACAGCATAAGCTTTGAGGATAAGGACGATTTGGTGCAGGAAAGCTACATAGCCTTTCTTCACGCCGTCAACAGCTACCGAGCAGATAGAAGCGTCAGCTTCAAAACATTCGTAAACCGCTGTATTTTTAACAAGCTTTCATCGGTTTATGCTAAAGAAAAGCGAAAAAAGAAGATTCCATACAACTGTATAGTCCCGATAGACGACAGCGAGCTTTCGGACATCGCTATCGGAGTAAGCCCCGAACAGCAAATTATTGACAATGAGGGCTTTGCAGATTTGCAGAAAAAAATCAAAAAATCTCTTTCCTCCTTTGAGCAAAAGGTTTTGTCCCACTATTTAAGCGGCAGCTCTTATGTTCAAACGGCACGGTCGCTTAACACAACGGTCAAGGCAGTTGACAATGCATTATCACGCATACGCAAAAAGCTGAGATGCATTTGACTGATATATATCCCCGTAGCTCACGAAGAGCATTGTAATACTAAACACCTTTTACTTAGTATCAAACAAAGGCAGTGGTGCGACTCCACTCGAGGGATAAAACAAATTCACCAAAGTGAGGTAAAACAAATGTACGAAGACAAGACTCTAACCTGCAAAGAGTGTGGCAACGAGTTCGTGTTCACAGCAGGTGAGCAGGAGTTCTATGCGGAGAAAGGCTTTGTAAACGAGCCGCAGAGATGCAAGGCTTGCAGAGATGCTCGCAAGAACGCTAACAAGACTGAGCGCGAAATGTTTACTGCTGTATGTGCATCTTGCGGAAAAGAAGCTAAGGTTCCTTTTAAGCCAAGAGAAGACCGTCCTGTATATTGCAGCGATTGTTTTGCAAAAATCAAGGAGCAGAATTAATTACTTCTTGCTAAAGAGTTTTTAATGCGCAAACCATCCCCCGTTTATTCGGGGGATTTTGTGTTTTATGTTGATTTTATATTCTCTTTGGGATATAATAGGCTTATCTGAAGATAAACAAAACGGAGGAATATAAAATGGCAGAAATTACAAAAGATACAATCATCGGCGATATCCTTGACCTTGATTCAACAACTGCTCCTTTCTTTTTTGAAATGGGAATGCACTGTCTCGGCTGCCCGGCCTCAAGAGGCGAATCCCTTGAGGAGGCTTGCGCTGTTCACGGTGTAAACGCAGATGAGATGGTTGAAAAAATCAACAATCATCTTGCAAACAAATAATAAACAGAAACAAATCGGCAGATATGCCGAACCGACTTCCGGCGTGCCTTTTGACACGCCGTTTTGTTTTGGAGTGATTTTTTGAACAGAAGTGAAATAAAACTCGATAAAAGGCTTTTGCTGTGTGCCGAATTTGTGCGTCAGGGCGTGCGAGTTGCGGACATCGGCACAGACCACGCATATCTTCCTGTATATCTTGTGCAAAACGGAAAAATAACACACGCAATAGCCGCTGATATAAATAAAGGTCCGCTTCAGAGCGGAATTGAAACAATAAATCGCTGCGGCGTTTCAGATAAGCTTTCGGCAAGGCTGTCAAACGGGCTTGAAAAAATATCGCCCGATGAATGTGACGATATTGTAATAGCTGGAATGGGCGGTGAGCTTATCTGCTCTATAATTGAAAATGCACAATGGCTCAAATCACCTGATAAACACCTTGTTTTACAACCAATGACCCGACCTGAATCACTGCGCTGCTACCTATATTCAAATGGGTTTGAAATTGTGCGTGAGCAGGCAGCACAAAGCGACAGCAAAATTTACACCGTTATGCTTGCACACTTCAGCGGCTGCAGCGAAGCGCTTTCAGATTTTTCCGCAAGAGTCGGCAAGCTCAACCCCGAACGGGAGCTTGACAGGCTATACCTTGAAAAAGTAGTATCATCGCTTGAGAAGAAGCAAGGCGGACTTCTTTGCTGCGGAAACGAAACTGAAGCCACCGCATTAAATAAAACAATAGATAAAATCAACAATTTTATTCAAGGAGAACACAATGACCAAGGTAAGTGAAATTTACGGTTACATAGACAAAATTGCGCCATTTAGCACCGCAATGGATTTTGACAACGCAGGGCTTCTCTGCGGCGACAAAAACGCAGAGGTAACAAAAGCGCTCGTATGCCTTGATATTACCGCACCTGTTGTTGAAGAAGCGTACAGGCTTGGCTGCGAGCTGATAATAAGCCACCACCCGATTATTTTTCGCCCGATTCGCTCGGTAAAAAGCGACAGTATTCCCTATATGCTCGCAAATAAGGGATTAACCGCAATCTGCGCACACACAAACCTTGACATTTCGCCGATAGGCACCTGCGCACAGCTTGCAAAAAAGCTTGAGCTTACAGCTATCGAAATGGTTGAGAATGAGCCTATCGCACTGGGAATATTAACGCACGATATGTCGGCAGAAAATTTTGCAAGGCACACTAAAGAAAAACTCGGCTGTAAAGGACTTCGCTATACCGACTCAGGCAAAAGCATAAAAAAAGTAGGCATATGCACCGGTGCAGGCGGAGATATGTTCTATAAAGTCGCCGATAAAATTGACGCCTTTGTAACGGGTGAAATCAAACATCACGAAATCCTCGACGCTATAAATATGGGAATCGCGATTGCCGACATAGGTCATTACCGTTCTGAATTTATAGTATGCGCACCCTTAGCGTCTATTCTTTCAAGCCGCTTCAGCGATGTAGAATTTATTGTGTCGCAGGATAACACCGAACCAACGGAATACCTTTGAGTGCGGCTGTGCCGCAAAGAAGAAAGAACAACGAATAAATAATAAAGAATAAATGTTGTTGTCGCAGCTGCGCTGCTCTTGAATTAACTCTTGAATTAAACAGAACCCGTTACGGGTAAATTATTAATTTAAAGAGCCGCACAATCACCCTTCTTTAATCCGTGCCTATTATAATAGTATGGCGCGGATTATGTTTTGGCGGGCGTACTTTTGCATTATGCCGCAAATTTCACCAATAACCGGCTTTTTTTGTGTTGACTTCAACCTTTGCAACGCTTATAATTAGAGTGTTAGCAATTTGGCAGACTTTGTCTGCTTTTATTAGATGAAGAAAGGATATGTTATTATGAGCAGAGTTTACAACTTTTCTGCAGGTCCGTCTATGCTGCCTGAGCCGGTGCTTGAAAAAGCAGCTGCCCAGATGCTCGACTACGAGGGCAGTGGTCAGTCAGTTATGGAGATGTCGCACCGTTCAAAGGTTTACGGCGGCATTATTGAAAGCGCAGAGGCTCTTTTAAGGGAAGTTATGAACATTCCCGACAACTACAAAGTATTATTCCTGCAGGGCGGCGCATCGTCGCAGTTTGCAATGGTTCCTATGAACCTTATGACAAAATCAGGCAAGGCTGATTATGTAATTACAGGTCAGTGGGCTAAGAAAGCGTATAAGGAAGCATCACGCTACGGCAACGCAAATGTGGTCGCTTCATCAGAGGATAAAACCTTCTCATATATTCCAAAGCTTGACCCGTCTACATTTACAAAAGATGCGGATTACTTCCACATCTGTATGAACAACACTATCTACGGCACAGCTTATCACGAGCTTCCTCAGACAGGCGATGTTCCGCTTGTAGCCGATATCTCATCCTATATTCTCTCTCAGCCGATTGATGTTTCAAAGTTCGGCGTTCTGTACGCAGGCGCACAGAAGAATATGGCTCCGGCAGGCGTTACAATCGTTATTATCCGTGACGACCTCATCGGCAACGCAATGGATATTACACCGACAATGTTCAACTACAAAACTCACGCAGACAACGGCTCAATGTTCAACACGCCGCCGTGCTACACAATCTATATTGCAAAGCTTGTTCTTGAGTGGGTTAAGAACGAAATCGGCGGACTTGAGGCAATGAAGGAGAGAAATGAGAAGAAGGCAAAGCTTCTTTACGATTTTCTTGACAACTCAAAGCTCTTTAAGGGTACAGTTGTTCCTGAGGATCGTTCTCTTATGAATGTTCCGTTTGTAACAGGCAACGCAGACCTTGACGCGCTCTTTGTAAAAGAGGCATCTGCAAGAGGCTTCGAAAACATTAAGGGCCACCGCTCAGTCGGCGGTATGAGAGCGTCAATCTACAACGCTATGCCTTATGAGGGTGTTGACGCACTTGTTAAATTTATGGCTGAGTTTGAAAAGGCAAACAGCTGATCTCAGCAAATAAGGAGTATAACTACAATGTATAACATTAAAACATTAAATAAAATTTCGCCAATCGGTTTAAACCGTCTTGGTGACAGCTTCGCAGTATCTGACGATATTGAAAATCCCGATGCAGTTTTAGTCAGAAGCGCATCAATGCACGATATGGATCTGCCCGAAAGCCTGCTTGCAATTGCAAGGGCAGGTGCAGGCGTAAACAACATTCCAATAGACAAATGCAGCGAGAGCGGCATCGTTGTGTTCAACACACCGGGCGCTAACGCAAACGCAGTTAAGGAGCTTGTTATCGCAGGCTTACTCTTAAGCTCAAGAAAGATTGTTGACGGCATCGAGTGGGCAAAAACACTCAAGGGCAACGGCGATCAGGTTGGCAAGATGGTTGAAAAGGGCAAGAGCACATATACAGGTCCTGAAATCAAGGGCAAGACTCTTGGTGTTATCGGTCTTGGCGCAATCGGCGCATTGGTTGCAAACGCAGCCGCTGCTCTTGGTATGAAGGTTTGCGGTTATGACCCGTTCCTCTCTGTTGACGGCGCGTTAAAGCTTTCACCGTCTATGGCTCACTGCGTAACACTTGATGAGATTTTCGCTCAGAGTGACTACATCACCGTTCATGTTCCGCTCACACCTGACACAAAGCATGTTATCTGTGCAGAGAACATCGCAAAGATGAAAGACGGCGTGAGAATCCTCAACTACTCAAGAGCTGACCTTGTTAATTCAGCAGATGTTCTTGCAGGAATTGAGAACGGCAAGATTGCAGCATATGTTACAGACTTTGCAACAGACGATCTTCTCGGTGTTCCGGGTGTTATCGCAATGCCGCACCTTGGCGCATCAACACCTGAAAGTGAAGAAAACTGTGCCGCTATGGCTGCCGATGAGGTTAAGGATTACCTTGAAAACGGCAACATCACAAACAGCGTAAACTTCCCGCAGGTTAATATGGCAAGATCAGGCGATATTCGTTTCTGTATTCTTCACAAGAATGTTCCTTCAATTCTTCAGCGTTGTCTGGCTGTACTCAGCGATAAGGGCGCAAATGTTGAGAATATGGAGAACAAGTCAAGAAAGGATTACGCTTACACTGTTGTTGACGCCAGCGGTGCTGACGAGACATTAAGCGACGAGATTGCAAAAATTGACGGCGTTGTCAGAGTAAGAGTTATTAAATAATATACCCAATATAATATTCCCCGTTTGGAGTTTTTCCAAACGGGGATTTTTTATACCACCAGTGTTTTTATACTTTTAGTATTTTAAGTAATACCAAGGGTAAATTATGCAAAAAACCACAAGGGCCCGCCTAAGCGAGCCCCTTGTGGTATAGGATTTCTTGAAATAATGGTAAAACAAAAAAAAATGGAAATATCTGATTAATCCTTGTTCTCGATTACTGCGTCGCCTGTGTCGCCGAGCAGATTAAATCTGAACAACTTTGACTCATCGTCCTTGTTTTCGCAGACAATATAAGCCTCTGCAATTTTGCCACCCTCGATAAGCTGTGTCAAGCCAACAAGCTGGCAAAGCTTACTCTTTAAGTTGAGGTGGTCGCCTTCCCTTGTAACTAAAAATACATTGCCCTCGCAAGTGTCAAGCACGGCGAGGAATTCAGTTACATCGATGTCGTGAAGTTCAAGAATCGGTGTCATAAAATATTCCTCCTTTAAATTTTCGTGCCTACTCTGGACTTGTAATCACATTTCGGATTTTATCTTCAGGCTTTTCTCTTGCCTGTGATTATATTATAGCAGGCTTTTCGGGAATGTCAACAAAAAGATTGTGTGTTTTTTGTAAAATACGCCTTTTCAATTAGCAAAACGACGATTTTACGGCATCATTTTTAACAATTATTGCTTAATCCCGATTTTCGTTTTATGCAATTCTAATTTTGCAGTTTCAAATTTTTATTCAAAATATGCAAAGTTAAAATCGCTGAAAAAAATTATCTATCAGACTTTACCAAACTTTCATTATTTCAAAAAAACCTGTAAATTAAGGGCGAAAAACCGCTTATTAATGCTGTTTTTCGCCCTAATCAGCTATATTTTATTCATCCCTGCCGCAGCACTTCTTGTACTTTTTGCCGCTGCCGCACGGGCACGGGTCGTTTCTGCCTACCTTCTGCTTTGCGGTCTTTCTCACAGTCTTATTTGCGCTGTCAGTGCCGTCGCCGCTTGTCGCAGTCGGCTTTGCAACCTGCTCGCGCTTGAACACAACATTAAGCTTCTGGTTCTGCTGTGCCTGCTGTGCTGCCTGACGAGCCTGCTCCTGAGCCGCTGCGGCTCTCTCCTGCTGCGCCTGAGCTGCTGCGGCTGCCCTCGCTCTCTGCTCCATTGCGCGGCGCTGCATTTCCTCCTGCTGCTTCTGAATTGCAAGAATTCTTCTTGGGGCTACAAGCACCATCTTGACTGTGTTCTCGCGAATCGTTGCAATCATCTGGTCGAACATATCAAAGCCCTCAAAGCGGTATTCAACAACAGGATCTCTCTGACCGTATGCACGCAGTCTGATACCCTGCTTTAACTGCTCCATGGCGTCAATGTGGTCCATCCAGTATGTGTCAACATTCTTGAGCAGGTAAACACGCTCCATTTCACGCATTGTTTCCTCGGGCAGGATTTCCTCGTTGCCCTTGTAAAGCTCCATAGCCTTATCGTTAAGCTCACGGATAAGGTCAATCTGCTCCAGACCCTCAAGGTCCTCAGCAGTATACTTCATCTCTGTTTCGTCAATAAGCCAGCCGAGGTAATAATCCCTGAGGCTTTCAAGATTCCAAGTATCGTGCGAAACATCATCGGGGCAGAACGACTTAACAGTGCTTTCGATTGTCTGCTCAATCATCTTGAGAATCTGATCCTTGATGTTCTCGCCGTCAAGCACCTGATCACGCTGAGCGTAGATAATCTCTCTCTGGCGGTTCATAACATCGTCGTACTGCAAAACATTCTTTCTTATTGCAAAGTTGCGGCTTTCTACCTTTTGCTGTGAGCTTTCAATAATATTTGAAAGCATCTTGTTCTCAAGCGGAACATCGTCGGGAGCATTGAGTCGCTCCATAATCGCTTTCATTCTGTCGCCGCCAAACAAACGCATCAGATCGTCCTCAGTTGAGAGATAAAAACGGCTTGTGCCGGGGTCGCCCTGTCGGCCCGAACGGCCTCTGAGCTGGTTGTCAATTCGTCTTGACTCGTGGCGCTCTGTACCCATAATAAACAAGCCGCCTGCGGCTCTTACTTCTTCAGCCTCGTCCTTTATCTCGTCCTTATATTTAGCGTTAAGCTCAGAGAAAGTTTTTCTCGCATCCAAAATCTCTTGATCGTCGGTATCGCCGAAGCCTGTTGACTCAGCTATAATCTCCTCGGGAATCTGCATACGGCGCATCTCAGCCTTTGCAAGATACTCAGCGTTACCGCCAAGAATAATATCGGTACCACGACCTGCCATATTAGTCGCAATCGTAACAGCGCCCTTCTTACCCGCCTGAGCTACAATCTCGGCTTCCTTTTCGTGGTGCTTTGCGTTCAATACATTGTGCTTGATTCCTCTGCGTTTAAGCATTGCGCTTAAATGCTCTGACTTCTCTATTGATATTGTGCCGACAAGCACAGGCTGACCCTTCTCGTGGCACTCGATAATATCATTTATAACTGCGTTGAACTTGCCCTCTTCGGTCTTGAAGATAGCGTCCGGCAAATCCTCACGGGCAACAGGCTTGTTTGTCGGTATTTCAACAACATCGAGCTTATAAATCTCTCTGAACTCTTCCTCCTCGGTCATAGCCGTACCTGTCATACCGGAAAGCTTCTTGTAAAGACGGAAGTAGTTCTGGAAGGTGATTGTAGCAAGAGTCTTGCTCTCGTTTGCAATCTTAACGCCTTCCTTAGCCTCAATAGCCTGATGCAGACCCTCGTTATAGCGTCTGCCGTACATCAGACGGCCTGTAAATTCGTCAACAATGATAACCTCATTATCCTTGACTACATAGTCAATATCCTTCTGCATAATACCGTAAGCCTTGATAGCCTGGTTTACATGGTGCTGAATTGTCAGATTGTCTGGGTCCGTGAGGTTTTCAACGCCGAAATACTGCTCAGCCTTTTTAACACCGAGCGGAGTAAGCGTAGCAGTCTTAGCCTTTTCGTCAACTATATATTCAATTCCGTGTTCCTTGTAGTATTCGTCATTATCCTCTTTGCTGTCGATTTCGGCAAATTTTTTGCACTTCATCGTTCTTGCAAGAGCGTCCGCTCTCTCGTACAAATCAGTGGACTTATCGCCCTGACCCGAAATAATAAGCGGAGTTCTTGCCTCATCAATCAAAATAGAGTCAACCTCATCGACAACAGCAAAAGCGTGACCTCTCTGAACCTTTCTTTCCTTGTAAACAACCATATTGTCACGCAGATAGTCAAAGCCAAGCTCGTTGTTCGTGCCGTAGGTAATGTCGGCGGCATAAGCCTCTTTTCTTAAATCGTTGGGCAAATCGTGTACGATAAGACCTACGCTTAAGCCAAGCCAGCGGTAAAGCTTGCCCATCCACTCCGAGTCACGGCGTGCAAGGTAATCATTTACCGTAACGATGTGAACGCCCTCACCTGTCAAGCCGTTTAAGTAAGCAGGCAGAGTAGCAACCAAGGTTTTACCTTCACCAGTTTTCATCTCGGCGATTCTGCCCTGATGAAGCACAATTCCGCCGATAATCTGCACAGGGAAGTGCTTCATACCGAGAACTCTGTATGATGCCTCACGGCAAACCGCGAATGCGTCTGTCAGAATATCATCGGTTGTTTCGCCGTTTTTAAGCCTTTCCTTAAGTACATTGGTCTGCTCCTTAAGCTCCTTGTCGCTCATCGGCTGATATTTGCTTTCAAGCTCAAGAACCTTGTCACACAGAGGCTTAACTCTTTTTACCTCTCTCTTGCTGTAATTGCCAAACATGGCTTTCAGAAAATTCGCCATAGTATCATTCCTTTTCTGTTTATATAAACGAACCGAAAACAACATTTCGGCTCCAAGCAGTGCTTACCCACACTAATCCGTTTAATTATACCACATAATTCCGTAAATTTCATTACTTATTTTAAAAATTGCGTAAATTAATAAATTTGCAATAATTGGACAGTATCTTGCGGCTTGTTATGACATTGTTCGCCAATAAAACAGGGTGCATAGGTCGATTCCTACGGCTATGCACCCTGTTGGATATTTGATGTTTATATCTTTAGCTATGACCTCATATTCTGCGCGCAAGCCTGAATTGCCGCAGAAGCAACAGGTCCTGCTGTGGAAAGTCCGAATGTACCGTCCTCAACAACTACCGCAAAGGCAAGCGGAACATCTTCGTCACGGGTAAAGCCGACTATCCACGCATCGTTGCTTTCGCCCTCCTGTACCTCGGCTGTACCTGTCTTGGCACATACGGTAAGGTTTCCGCCGAACATATAGTCGCCGTAATTTGACGATACGGTATATCTCATCATATCGTTAAGCCGCTGTGCCGTACTGCTTTTAAGCATAGCCTTTCCGCTTTGCTCTGCGGCTGTAAAACCAGAATAATCACTGCCGTTTATACTATGCACATAATACGGCTCGGCACGATTTCCGCCGTTTGCAATAGCACTCATAAGTATGCACATCTGCATCGGGTTTGTAAGATCGGTGTACTGCCCGATTCCGCTCCAAGCAAGGTCGTTTTCGCTTGCGTCTTTTACATCATACTGTCCCTTTACCGTCGGTGCATGACCGACATCAAAGCTTGAATTAACGCCCAGCTCATTTGCCGCCGCAGTCATTTTATCCTTGCCAAGCTCATATGCAAGCTGCGCAAAAACAATATTACACGACTGCGCCAAGCCGTCATCAAGGTTAATCGTGCCGTGCTGTGACATACAAGTAACCTTTTTGCCGCCGATTTCGGCACTGCCGGTACATTCAAAGGTTCGGCTGTCAATATCGGGAATATTCTCTAAAGCCGCCGCTGTTGTGACAATCTTGAATATAGAGCCGGGAGTGTAGCTTGACGATAACACATGGTTTAAGTACGCTCCCACATACTCGCTCTCGTTTTCCTCGGTAATTTCAGGCGGATTTTGCGGATCGTAGGTTTTTGAGCTTACCGAGCAGAGAATTTCGCCTGTTTTGTAGTTCATAACAACAACAGCACCGTCCATACCGCCAAGGGCCTCATAAGCTGTTTTACAGGCGTTGCTGTCGATAGTAAGGGTGAGGTTGTTGCCGCCTCTGAAGGTTTCGGGCATTTCAAGACCCCAGATATAGGAAAAACCCGTAAGCTCGGAGCGGTAAACGCTCTGAACAGCCGTTGATATATTAAGGCTGTTGTCGCCCACAACATGCAGCGTTGCCAGACGGGTTGTGTAATCGTCATTATAAATGCGGTCGCCGTCAACTGTCTGAGCAAGCACAACACCGTTACGGTCAAAAATCTTCCCTGCCTTTTCAAGACCGCCGCTGCCTGAGGTATGGCCGTTATATATATGCTGAACCCACGAACCGGCATTCAGGCTGATATTCACAGTGAAAAAGGTTATTCCTGCAAAGAACAGAACTACAAGAACAAACACAAACATAGAGCGCGTTCTTACTCGTTTCATTATATTCTCACAATCCTTCCCTGGTATCAAAGGTTATCTTTTCTTAATTGAATATGTCCTCTCATCTGCCGCCTTGATAAACGCAAGCAGTCCCCAGCAGGCTATCATACTTGAACCGCCGACGCTGACAAAAGGCAGTGTAACGCCTGTAAGCGGCAGAATATCGGTTGCACCGAAGATATTCAATGATGACTGCAACACAAGAAGTCCTGCGGCACAGCAGGCTGAAATCGAATAGAAGGTCGAGCGACTTTTTGTTGTAATCGCTCTTGCATAGAAGAACAAACCTCCGATTGACACAGCAATAGTCAGCGCAACAATAAGCCCCAGCTCTTCGCAAACAAGTCCGAAAACAAGGTCGCTTTCAGACGCCGCAACATATTTTAAATATCCGCTGCCAAGTCCGCAGCCAAAAAGTCCGCCGCTCGCAGCATAGGTAAGCACTCTTGCGGTCTGATAGCCCAAATCAGACGAGGTTTCAAAGGCTCTGCCCCACGATGAAAAACGGTCGGCTATATACGGCTTGAATCGCAGAATCATCAAGCCGCCGAATATTGCGCCGACAACCGACACAACAACGGTTTTGAAGTCGCCTGAGCGCACAACCGAAATCATCAGGAATGTTCCGAAGAAGATAAGCGCAGTACCGAAGTCGCTCATTATAAAGAGCGCACCGATACAGATTGCAGAGAAGATGATGAATATAATAAAGTTCTTTCTTGTCTGCAAGTGGTCAAGAGCCGACGCTCCGACAAAAATATATGCTATCTTTACAAATTCAGACGGCTGTACTGATATACCGCCAATCATAATCCAGTTTGCCGCTCCGCCTCTTATCGAGCCGAAAACAATATTAACTCCGAGCAGTGCAACGGCGATTATCATAATCGCAAGCCGCCATTTATTAACCCTGTCGGGGTTTTGCAGGAACTTTATCATAAAGCAGAAAAAAGCCATTCCGATAGCGCAGGCTATAATCTGAACATAGGTCTGGTGAAGCCCCTGCCGTACCGAGAGCATAACGCCTATTCCTGTTAAAAACAGTGCAAGACCCTCAAGCTCAAAGCCGACACGCTTGAACACCTTTGTTGACACAATATAAAATGTCCACGCTACAGCCATAAACACGCCGTACACAATCAGCGGCTGAAAATCGTTTGCTTCAATCGACAGGCACGCTTCAGCAGCCATAAACAGCGTAAAAATAGAAATAAGCATCATAAGCGCAAAAGGCGCAATGCCCTCCTTGCTGCCCTCTTTTTTTATGAACCACGAACGGTTTGTTATCGTGTAGTCCTGCGCACGCTTTAAAACAAAGGTATCCTTGCCGATGCGTATTTCATCGTTTATATATATCGGCACTCTGCCCTGCGTTTGCTCGCCGTTTACAAATGTGCCGGTTTTCGAGCCGGTATCACTGATAAACCAGCCCTCCTTACGCCGCAGAATAACGCAATGTTCCCTTGAAACCGTAAGGTCATCGGGAATAACTATATCGTTTCGCTTGGCTCTGCCGATTGAATTTTCCCAGCAAAGCACAGGCAGAACCTGTCCGTTTGAGGTATTCTCAAGCATTATAAGCGGCTTTTCGTCCCTGCGCTGGCGGCGCATTGATGAATAGCACTGAAACACAACGATTATCCCGAGCAGAGGGATTAATATTCTCAAAGCAACAACCGCAATATCGGTTATAACCTGTATGTTCAAGGATTGCAGAAACTCATCCACGGTATATACCTCCTCATTTTTATGATAATACGATAAAATGATGATATAATTAATCCCATAAAAAGTCAATAGAATTTATGTGAACTTATTTTTGTACAAAAATCCCCCGTGTGACACACGAGGGATTTTTTCGTTATTAGTTATTGTATTTTTTACACTATCTTTTTAAGCCTTGAACAAAGTAAAACCGCAACAATAATTTTAGCGGCATCGCCCGGCAAGAACGGAAATACACAAACCGTAAGCGAATACCAAAGCTCAGAGCCTGTCGAAATCACAAACCACGCAGTACCGAAGACATAGCACACAGCAAGACCGGCAACCATTGCAACGGCGAGCGCAATAATTTTCTTGTTCCAAAGCCAGCAAATAAGAGCAACTGTTCCTGCTGCGAGAATATAGCCGATTATGTAGCCGCCCGTAGGTCCGATAATAGCCGCAAAGCCGCCCTTAAAGCCTGCAAAAACGGGAACACCGACTGCACCCAATAAAACATAAACAAGTTGGCTTATCATAGCACGCCTTACACCCAAAAGGCCGCCCGCAACAAAGACCGCAAGCATAGCAAGGTTAATTGGCACGGGACCAATCGGAATGGCAATCTGAGAAAACACCGCTGTCAACGCGGCAAACAGAGCCGTAAGTATTAAAGAATATACGGCTCCCTTTTTGACTGAATTTACTGTATCCATAAAAAAATACCCCCTCAAGTTTCTTAGCTCATTATATATCCTTGAGAGAGTATTGTCAACTATTTTATTTATAATTTTGGTTTACAATTATTTTTCCTTAAATTCTCCTTTGCCGTTGTCATGCCTCATATGCGGATAAATCATATCAAGGTAATCGTCCGGGAACTGCTCATCAAGGAATTCCTCAATTATATTTGAGGCGGGTATATTCTGATGTCTTTCATTGTATCTCCACTGTGCAAGGCACGAAATCACACAGTCATACACCATAAATACACAAAGAGCTATCGTCAGCACCTTACCCATACTTTTCGGCAGCTTCTCGATAAGCATTGACATAAACGGATAAATGAACTTTGCCCACGCAATACCAAGGAATCCCCATATCAAAGCGTAAAACAGGCTTGTTCTGCCGTAGAGGTTAAACGCTTGATGTGAATAGTCCCACGAGATTGTACCGAACAGCATCTGTTGGAAGTAGCTTGTGAGATACTCAAATGTAGCGCCGACAAATGCGCTGACGAGGAATACTATCCACATTCTTGCACGGCTGAATTTATACAGCGCAAGCGTCATCATAAGCGCACCGATGCCGTAAACCGGGATAAACGGACCGTACACAAGCCCAACGCGATATTCAAACACGCCGCCGTTATACACAAAGCCGACTATTGTTTCCATAATACAGCCGATAAACGAGCCTATAGTAAACAGCCAGAAAAGCTTATAGAAGTTTACGCCGTATGCAAACGGCTTTTGCTCCTCCGTTTCAAAATAGCCCTCATACTCTCGGCGGTTAAGCTTCTTTGTGCCTTCAACAATTTTTCCGTACAGCTTTTTGAGCTGCTGATCGTTTTCAAGACTTTCACTGTAAATTTTCTTAACAGCGCGTTTTTCAAAGAATCCGTTGTCGTTTAAAAGCTTTGCGTACTTAACATCAAGCTGGCGTTTAATCTCTTCTATTTCCTCATCGTTATAGGTCTGTCGGTTCTTGGATATTTCCGCCTTAGCCTGATATTCGCTAATTTTGCCGTCAAGCCCCAGGTTATCGCCTGTTTTTATCGAAACCTTGGCAACAGCCTTACCCCAGCCCTGTGAGATTTTTGCAAGCTTTTCGGATAATTTGTTGAGCTGCTTTACCTTTAGCCTGATTTCAAGATATGATACTGTTGAAACAACCGTATCAATAAGCAACAGGCTTCCGAATGCGGTAAAGATGAAGTACATAACAGGAGCAGGTATATATTCTATAAGATGGTCTGTCAGCGGCAGTACATTACCCACAAGTATAGTAAGAACTATTCCCCACATAATACTGAGCGGAACGGTTATAAAGCCCTTGATATTCAGCGGCATTGTTGAATAATTCCAAAGCCGGCAATGAAGCACCTTTTGCAAAAACATACCTGTACAAAATACAAAGACGCTCACAACAATAGTAAAAATAATAAGCTGGGCATACCATTCGTCAATGATAAGCTCACTTATAATATAGCAGATTGCCACGCTGAATCCGTATATCGGGCAATACGGGCCGTTCAGATAGCCGACATTGGCAATCGACTTTTTTTCAAACGATGTAATCGCCTCTTCTACTCCCCATCCGAGAATGGAAAATAAAATAAAGTAAAACACTGCGTTTTCCCATTGAAACATCAATTCACCTCCATGCTGAGCGGTTGTACCGTTCAACAATATAATAAATCATATCGGGATTATATATTAGTCAATATTACATAATAATTCATTTTTTGATTTTCATTGAAATATCAAATGCACTTACCGAATGCGTCAGTGCACCGATAGAGATGATATCCACGCCTGTTTCGGCAACACCTCTGATTGTCTGCGCTGTTATTCCGCCTGACGCCTCAAGCAACGCTCTGCCGTTTGTTATCTCAACCGCTTTTTTCATTGTGGCGTTATCCATATTATCAAGCATAATAACATCAACACCGGCTTCAAGCGCCTGCTCAAGCTCATCAAGATTTCGCACCTCAAGCTCAATCTTCGTCATATGCCCTATACTTTTCTTAAGCGTTGCTACAGCATTTTTAATACCGCCGCCTGCGTCAATGTGGTTATCCTTAAGCATAGCCGCATCACTCAAATTGTAGCGGTGATTTTTCGCCCCTCCGACTGTAACGGCGTATTTTTGCAGCGGACGCAAGCCCGGCAGAGTCTTTCTTGTGTCGGCAATGGAAGCATTTGTTCCCTCAACAAGCCTTACCGCCTCGTTGGCGGCAGTGGCAATTCCGCTCATATGCTGAATAAGGTTCAACGCTGTGCGCTCACCCTTTAAAAGCGTTCTCGTTGAGCCGCTCAGCTCGACAATAATATCACCGTACTTAACCTTATCGCCGTCGTGCTTTAACACATTATATTCAAACTTTCCTCTGTTAATAATCTCAAAAACGCGCATTGCTATATCAACGCCGCAGACTACACCCTCAGCCTTTGACATAAAAACAGCTTCATTGCACTGTTGCTCGGGAATAAGGTAATCGGTTGCCGTGTCGATATAATTAATATCCTCAAGCAGCGCTTCTTTTATCAGATTATCTATGTAAATCGGATTTATCATATCATCATTTTCCTTTCAGTATCAGACAAGCTCCTGTAAAATTATGCAAGCAACTGTCGCAAGGCTTTTAGCCTCAACGAGGTCGGGAGTCAGCTTGTAATCAGAGCCTTTAAGCTCGTTTAAAATTCTCTTTGCCCTCTGCAAGCCCTCCGGAACTGCGTCAGGCGTCGGCAGTACAAAATGTGCGCTCTGCATTATTTTCCTAATCTCGGTTCTGTAGCCATGCGGCATCTCAGAGCCGCTCGGCTGCTGCGGCATTACGGGATCTGCAAGCTGCGCTCTGCCCTTGTTAAGCCTGCGCATAATATCCTCAGCGGCACGCCGTGAAAATACCAGAGCC
The DNA here is from genome assembly GCA_051880615.1 of Acutalibacteraceae bacterium. GTDB lineage: Bacteria > Bacillota > Clostridia > Oscillospirales > Acutalibacteraceae > UBA7067. The sequence goes on along the minus strand of JBJEOH010000034.1, from coordinate 85,547 downwards.
TCAAGCAGCGAATTACTTGCAAGTCTGTTTGCTCCGTGAACACCTGTATGTGAACATTCGCCTGCGGCATAAAGTCCGTCAATAGTGGTTCTGGCGTTCAAATCAACATCTATTCCGCCCATAAGATAATGCTGACACGGAAACACGGGAATTCTGTTCTTGGTTATGTCAACATTTTCCTCAAGACACTTTGCGTATATCATTGGGAAACGGTTCCTGACAAACTCAGGGTCCTTGTGAGTAATGTCAAGATAAAAATTCTCGCTGTCTGTCTTTTTTGCTTCAAGCATAATCGCCCGTGATACAACATCTCGTGGTGCAAGCTCACCTCTCTCATCATAATTAAAAGCAAAGCGTTCACCCTTGCAGTTAAGCAAAACAGCACCCTCACCTCTGACAGCCTCGCTAATCAAAAATCTTTCTCTGTCCTTTTCAGCTGCAAAGGCTGTCGGGTGGAACTGAATCCAGCTTAAATGCTTTATTTTTGCGCCGAGATTATGCGCCATTGTAATTCCGTCGCCTGTTGCTATTGCGCTGTTGGTCGTATAAGCGTAAACCCTGCCTACGCCGCCTGTTGCCATTATGCAGTAGCGTGCATTAACGCAGGATGTTTCACCGTCCTTAAGCAGAAAAGCCGCAAATCCGCCGTCAATTTTTTTAAGGTCATACAGCATTGTATTCTGAGCAACATCAACATTCGGGCGCAATTTTACATTTTCTATAAGCACATCGGTAATAGCTTTTCCAGTTGAATCCTTATGGTGAACGATTCTGTGCCTTGAATGACCGGCTTCAAGCGTCATCTGAAGCTTGCCTGTGTTGTCAAGATCAAAGGCAACGCCGAGTTTTTTCAGGTTCAGCACATCTCGCGGACCTTCGGTGACGAGCACTTCAATAGCCGCCGGATCATTCTTATATTTTCCTGCAATAAGAGTATCTGCGATGTGAAGCTTGAAATTGTCGTTATCTTTGTCAAGCACGGCGGCGACACCGCCCTGTGCAAGCGAGCTGTTTGAAAGGCTCAATTCACGCTTTGCTATAACAAGCACGCTTACGCTTTCATCAAGCTGCAAGGCGGCATAAAGCCCCGCAGCGCCCGAACCGACAATAATAACATCATATATTTTTTCCATTCGTCATACCCACCTTGTATGATAACAATTATACTAAAAAACACAATTACCGACAATTGTCGTTTTTTCTTATATATGGTTTTATTGTATCACAACGCCGTTCGATTTTAAATAGTTTTTAAACAGATTTTGACGAATATTTAAATTCATATTATTTTTAACAAAAACGCCCATCGGGCACCGCGCCGCGACGAGCATTTTTTATGTTGATTTATGCATTAATTCTGTTTTTCGCAAGCTGCGCTTTTCAACATATCTTCCAAACGCCTTAGCGCTTAGTATCATTCCCTGAGCCGCAACAATTAAAAACAGCGGTGTAAAATTAAAAAGATACCTTGAGCGCGTCTCCCATACCAGCAAAAACAGCGCAATGCCGAAAATCAATATTCTTATAAGCGTCATATGGTCGCACCTCGGCTTAATTACCGAGTAAAGCGATGTAATGCAGAACATAAGCAAAATCACAATCTGCATACCTGCGCTTAAGCAGTAAAACACGCCGTACGCCCGACCATCCATCAGAACAAACTCATGCAGAAAATTCCTGTCTCCCGTATTGTTATATATATGGTGGCTTATCCAGTAGCTTCCGTCATTCCAAGTGAACATAGCCTTATCAAACAAATGCTTGCACATACCACCAAAGCCGTAATCACTGAGCCTCTGTTGTATTACCTCAAGATTAGCCTCCTGCTTTTCTTCATAATTACCTGCTGAATTTGTAAATGTGCTTTCAGCCTGGTCAAAGCTGCCAACACCCTTAAGTCCCATCATCACCCAGTGAGTAATAGGGTATTGATATTTATAGCGCTCATCCTCGGTAGTCATATGCATTGACGAAACAAGCACATTAAGCGATGAAAAGCAAATGACAAAAACAGAAAGAGTCATTGCGACGCCAAATACAAGCTTTTTTATGCCGCCCTTAATCAGTGTATATACAATCACACCAACAAGCACAATTATAACATTGCCCTTCAGCAGATACCCAACTGCGATTGAACACGCACAGGCACAGTAAAGAATAATCTCAGAAACGGTTTTGTCACTGTCATACGCACGAATAAACAGATAAACTGACAGCACCGTAAACGGCATACTTATAGAATCGGTGTAAAAATACGGCGTATAGGTGTAATACGGCATAAACAAAAAGCAGAAGCCCGCCGTCACAATGCCGCCGAAATTACCGAGAATCCTCTTAGCTATAAGATAACAGAAAATCACAGATACAAATATAAACACCGTATTCAGTATTACGGGTGCAATAAGCGGTACATCGCCGAATATCATATAAACATCACGGTAGAAAACAGACAACAAAACAGCGATACCGCTGTTGTTCGTATACTTAGCAAGATAATGCACATTATACGGCAGATTCTCATACATATTATCCATTGTGCCGTTTTTGGCAAAGCTCAGCGCTACCTGATGAATTACATTCCAGTCAGTCACAGGATTTGCAAGCAAAAGGTTTGCCGTCGCAAGCTGCAAACCAAGCATTACAGCCGCCATAATTAAAAATACGATATTAGCTTTTTTGCTGCCGATGTTTCCGAATCGTCGGTAAAGCAGGCAAATAACGACAACACCAAGCACAATCATTCCGACCGCAGTAACAACACCCCAAAAATTAACTCCGAAGATTGAGCCGATAACACCGACTGTTATTATTGAAAAAAGCACAAAGAAAAGAATATGAAAAAACCTGTCGCACCACTTAGTCATCATAATATCTCTCCCAACACATTTCATATCTTCCGTTTTTTCGTTCATTTTATCACACCACTCAAATTATAGCAATATTATTCTAAAATACAAGTCAGCAGGCATTCTAAAATACAAGTCAGCAGGCATAAACATAAGAAAAGGACTTGCAGGATTGTCGGCAAAAAATTGAATGCCGCTGCACCCTGAAATTCAGCAATTTGACAAAATCGAAAATCGTCAAAACTACTATTGACAAAATCTTACAGATTATGATATACTTTGACTATAATAATGAGCATTGTGCTATTATTTGTGTTAATTGAGTTGGCAACAACTTAATTTATAAATTTTTCAAAATTTTAGGAGGTATTTTTTATGCAGAACAACAATTCAAAGGTATTTTCAATCATAGCTTTGGTATGCGGTATTGTCGGAATAGTAGGAGCTTGGATTCCTTATGTTTCTTATTTCGCTTTCGTTATTGCGATCCTCGGTATCGTATTCGGTGCTATCGGTATGAAAAAGTGTAAGGAAACAGGCGAAAGCAAGGGTCTTGCTATTGCAGGCTTGGTTTGCGGCATCATCGGTACAGCTATCACATTGATCGCTGTAATCTGTGCTGTATGCGTTATTTGCACTGCTGCTTCAGTAGTAGGCTCAGTTGGCTCAACTTCTGATTTATCTTCACTCATCTCAGCTTTAAGCTAATTTTGAAATTTAGTCTAACTAAAAAGCACCTGTTATTTTCAACAGGTGCTTTTTAAATTATCGGAGAGATTAATATGATAGGAAGCTTTACATTTTTAGGAAAAGAAATCAGCTCATACGCTGTTGCAGCTATAATCGGAATTCTTTTAGCAGGCAGCTTTGCATATATAAAATCCAAAAGAAACCAACTTGACGAGGTAAGAATGGTTTTTCTGCTCCTCTTCAGCGCCATTGGCGTATTTGTCGGCGGACATTTGCTTTACGGTATAACCAATATTCAGTACATCGGATACATCTTCAAAGCTAAGGACTTTACCGAATTTATTAACATTTTCGGGTTAATATTCGGCGGACAGGTCTTTTACGGCGGTCTGCTCGGTGGTATAGCCGCAGGCGTCATCTATGCCAAAGCGACAAAGCTTGAAAACCTCGGCGGTTACGCTGATATTCTGGCGGCAGGTGTTCCGCTGTTTCACACCTTCGGCAGAATCGGCTGTTTCCTTGGCGGATGCTGCTACGGAATTGAGAGCAGCTTTGGCTTTACATTTCACAACAGTCTTATTGAATCAGCCAACGGAGTAAACAGATTTCCCGTTCAGCTGTTTGAATCAGGCTTTAACCTGATATTGTTCTTTGTTATGTGGGCGCTGCTGAACAAAGGAATTTTGAAAAACAGGCTGTTTTTCCTGTATTTATTTACATACGCAATCGGCAGATTTACTCTGGAGTTTTTCCGAGGCGACAGCTACAGAGGTTTTCTGTTCGGCTTGTCCACCTCACAGATAGTTTCGTTGCTTATAATACTTACCGTAACTATCTACACAGTGATTTGTGTTGTAAAAACACGCAACCGCAAAAAAGCCGATAAAGTTGATTGTTAACCCTGACTGCGTTTAAAGCCTGAGCATAAGCTCGGGCTTTTTTATTGCATATACTCATACTCAAACAAAAAGCCTACCGCTTTTGCGATAGGCTTTTTGTGGCGCGCTGCAAGGGACTCGAACCCCTGACCTCTTGATTCGTAGTCAAGCACTCTATCCAGCTGAGCTAGCAGCGCATCTGTGATTTGTCACTAAGACATTTTACCACAGAGGTTCAAAAAAATCAAGGGTTTTATTAAAGATTTTTTATTTTATTTTTCGCGTTCAAACACCGAACAGATAAAGTAATAAATGGGAATTGTCAGAAATATAATCCAAGAAAGCGCAAATCCGCCGAGCACAGGAAGCCAGAACCCCCACACGAAGAAGATTATTAATGCAAGCACAGGATAAGCAAAATGCTTTGGCTTTCTTTTAATTACCGCGTCAACAAGCGTATAATAAAGCGGGATTGTCAGAAAGAACAGCCACGAATACGCAAAGCCGCCCCAAAAGCCGCTGAAGCCCCACGCGAGAAAAACGCACAAAGCAACTATCGGGTAAGGGAACTTATACCAAAGGCTCTTTTTATGGCTGTGCTTTTTTCCGCAGCAATCATCGTCATAGAAGATATGTCCGTGCTCATCAGTATAAGCCTTTCGCTCTCCATTTTCATCGACAAATACTCCGTTTTTGTCAACGCTCACCCTCGTTCCGTCTGCTGCGTTTACATGAACTCCGCTCCAGCCAACATGAACACGGTCGCCGTTTTTTGCGTCAACATGCAGCCCGTTATCAAAATATATGCGGTCTCCCGTGCGAGATTCATATGTATTGTTGTTTTCCTGTGAATCTTCTACATTGTCGTGAGCAGCATCGCTTTCGCTGCTTTCATTGTAAGTATTTGACTGTTGAGCTTCATCAGCCGATTTTTCTTCATCTTCATCTTTACCTGTTAAAAGCTCGTCAAGAGTAACACCGTAAATCTGAGCGAGAAGAATCAAATTGTCAGTATCGGGGGATGCCTCTGCTCTCTCCCATTTTGACACAGCCTGTCGGCTTACTCCTATTTTTGCCGCAAGCTCCTCCTGCGAAAGCTGATGTTTTTTTCTGTACTTAAGCAGTCTGTTTGCTGTTTCAATGTTCATATTTTCCTCCTGAAGCTTAGGACTTTTAATTTCTTAGAAGCCCTGGCTCTTTTTTTTATTTTGTATTGATATTATATCAAGTTGCACAAAATCGCACCATACATTTTAGTTTTCAAAGCCGCAACTACCGGTTGCAATCGGCTTGTTAATGCGGTTGCGGCACTTTTTTCATAGATATTCGGAAATTATTTTCCATTCCCCTATCAATCGTTCAAGCGAATAGGCAGCATTTGCCGGACTTGTTGACGGCAGACGAATTGCTGTAATGCCTGTCTCTTTTTCACAGTAATTTTTATACAGTCTGTCAGCTGTTGCGCCGTTTGTAAAAATCTTCTCAACTGAGCTGTTCAAGAGGATTGTGCTTAGGTCATTCGGAACGACATTTTTGATTGAGCTGTCTGAGGAGCCTGTAATATCGCACGAGCGAATGACATCCCAAAGAGCAATACGGCAGCCGAGCAGCACACACTTTTTTTCATCAATGCTTTGTGCAAGGGGAGTATTCGTAACTGCGGCAAGCACCCGCCAGAATCTGTTCTGAGGATGAGCATAGAAAAACTGCTCCTCCCTTGATTTTACTGACGGAAACGAGCCGAGAATGAGTATTCTTGAATTTTCATTCCACACAGGGTCAATATTGTGCAGCTGCATTTTATCACTCCGATTAGCAGTATGAATATATTATTGCATTTTTCAGCAGCTAATTCAAGAACAATATTGCAACAAAACGGCAAAAGAGGCGGCTTTCACCGCCTCTTTCTTAATTTGTGCTATCAGCAGCAGCCACAGTTGTTGTTGTTGCACTCGCCGCCAAGGAAGCCGTTGTTACCACAGCAGCAGAAGATGATGATAAGGATAATTATCCATGAGCAGTTATTACCAAATCCACACATTGTCGTTTTCCTCCTTTCATTCGTTACATTATCATTATATTGAAAAGCGGAAAATGTGTTACAGCTTTATTACGCAATTAAAAAGCGCACCGAAAAGCCTTACTCTTCGGTGCGCTTGCAATGTTATACAGATATTAATTAAAACTTAACCTTGTCGGCAATATATTCATTAAGCTTATCTATTGCAATTCTCTCCTGCTGCATCGTATCGCGGTCACGAACAGTAACACAGCCGTCGTTTTCGCTGTCAAAGTCGTAGGTGATGCAAAGCGGAGTGCCTATCTCGTCCTGACGGCGGTAACGCTTGCCGATAGAGCCTGCGTCGTCAAATTCAGCCATAAATTCGCTTGAAATCATCTCAAACACCTCGCCTGCCTTTTCGGACAGCTTCTTTGAAAGCGGCAAAACGGCAGCCTTGAACGGCGCAAGAGCAGGGTGCAGTCTTAACACAACTCTTGTATCCTTCTCGTCGATAACCTCTTCGTCATATGCCTCGGTTACTATTGCAAGGAACAAACGCTCAACACCGAGCGACGGCTCGATAACATACGGCACATATCTTGAATTGTCTGTCGGGTCGAAATACTCAAGGCTCTTGCCCGAGTGATTCTGATGCTGAGTGAGGTCATAGTCGGTTCTGTCGGCAATACCCCAAAGCTCGCCCCAGCCGAACGGGAAGAGATACTCAAAGTCGGTTGTAGCCTTTGAATAGAAGCAAAGCTCCTCAGGCGAATGGTCACGCAGTCTTAAGTTTTCCTCCTTGATATTCAGCGAATACAGCCAGTCGCGGCAGAAGCTTCTCCAGTAGTCGAACCACTCAAGGTCTGTGCCGGGCTTGCAGAAGAATTCAAGCTCCATCTGCTCAAACTCTCTTACACGGAAGATGAAATTACCCGGAGTGATTTCATTTCTGAAGGATTTACCAATCTGCGCAACGCCGAACGGAACCTTTTTTCTGCTTGTTCTCTGGATATTCGCAAAGTTTACAAAAATACCCTGAGCTGTTTCGGGACGAAGATAAATCTCGTTCTTGCTGTCCTCTGTAACGCCCTGGAAAGTCTTGAACATAAGGTTAAACTGGCGTATGTCGGTGAAATTGTGCTTACCGCAGTTCGGGCAGGGAATTTCGTGCTCGTTTATGTAGTTCATCATCTCGTCATTTGACCAGCCTGCAACATTTGTGCCGTCAAAGTCCTCGATGAGGTTATCTGCTCTGTGACGGGTTTTGCAGTCACGGCAGTCCATAAGAGGGTCAGAGAAGCCACCGAGGTGACCGGAAGCTACCCATGTCTGCGGATTCATAAGTATTGCAGAGTCAAGCCCTACATTGTACTTATTCTCCTGTATAAACTTCTTTCTCCACGCATTCTTGATGTTGTTCTTAAGCTCTGTTCCAAGCGGGCCGTAGTCCCATGTGTTTGCCAAGCCGCCGTAAATTTCAGAGCCGGGATAAACAAAGCCTCTGCCCTTGCAGAGCGCCACAATTTTGTCCATAGATTTCTCGCTGTTATTCATATCCTTTGTTCCTTTCAGAAGTGATTTTTTACTGAGTTTTACACAAATAATATCTTATTCCAAACAGCTGCTTTTGTCAAGTAAAGCACAGGTGTTTAAAGGGATTTACAGAAAAATTCAAGGAATCCGTCCTCAACCGTAACACCTTAGATTTTATTTCTGCAAAAAAAATAAGACGGGGAAACCCGTCTTAATCTTTTATAAATTTAAGCTGAAGCGTTGAGCTTGCGAGCAAGTGCGGACTTACTTCTTGCCGCTGTATTCTTGTGAAGAATACCCTTAGCAGCAGCCTGGTCAATCTTCTTGTATGCTGCGCTTACTGCCTGTGCCTTATCGGCTGAGTTAGCCTCAATAGCTGCGTTAGCCTTCTTGACAACTGTCTTCAATGATGACTTGAAAGCCTTGTTTCTTGCAGTCTTAACTGCTGTAACCTTAACTCTCTTTTTAGCTGACTTAATGTTTGGCATTTGTCCTACCTCCTTTTGCTCATACTCACAGTAAGATATATGATAGCATCTTTTTCTTAAAAATGCAAGTGTTTTTTCATCTTTTTTCAATTTTATACTGCATTTTCTGGCTGTCTGCATTAATGCCTGACAACCGCCTTAATTTCAAGCGTTGAAAAGCGATATAACACCCTTGGGGCAAGCCTCAACACACTTGCCGCACAGCGTACAAAGTTCAGGGTCAACAGTAGCCTTAAAGCTTTCGACCTTAACTGCGCCTGACTCGCACACCTTCTGACATTTCATACAGCCGATACAGCCGATTTTGCAGTCGTCCTTTGTCTGAGCACCCTTGTCAAAATTGCTGCACAAAACAGCGGCGCTCTTCTTCGGAACGATTGAAATAAGCTTTTTCGGGCAGGCTGAGGCGCATTTTTTGCAAGCCTTGCACAAATCCTCGTTTACAACAGCAACGCCGTTGCAGACCTTGATTGCGCCGTAATCACACTCTTTTACGCAGTCACCCAAGCCAATACAGCCGTAGCTGCACTGTCCTCCTCCGCCGAAAATCTGCGAAGCAGCCGCGCACGACTGAATTCCTTTATATACAAGCTTCTTATTTGTGTTGTCACAGCTTCCGCTGCACATAACCCTTGCGCTTTGCGGCAATGAGCTTGAAGCCTCAACGCCTAAAATTGCGGCAACAGCCTTTGCAACTTCGTCGCCGCCGACAGGACATTGTCCCGGCTGAGCCTCACCCTTTGCAAGAGCACCGGCATAGCCTGAGCAGCCCGAAAAACCGCAGGCACCGCAGTTTGCGCCCGGCAAAGCCTCAGTAAGCTTTTCAACCTTTTCATCTACGGGAACGGCAAAAAACACTGACGCAAACGACAGCACAACCGCCACAACAAGACCTATTGCTCCAACCACCAAAGCGGCAATTAAAATTGTTTCCATCAAACAAACCTCCCTTAACCCATCAAGCCTTCAACAAGGCCGGCAAAGCCTAAGAACGAAACCGAAACAAGGCTTGCGGAAACAAGAGTAATCGGTAAGCCCTTGAGCGATTTGGGAATATCGGCAGTTTCAAGACGGCCTCTTACGCCTGCGAAGATAACCATAGCCACGAGGAAGCCGATACCTGCACCAAAAGCGTTCACCAAAGCGGAAACATAGGTGTAGCTCGGATCCTGAGCTGCCTTTTCAAGAACAAGCATTGTAACGCCCAAAACAGCGCAGTTTGTTGTGATAAGCGGCAGATATATGCCGAGCGAATTGTAAAGCGGCGGCATATACTTTTTCAATATAATCTCCACAAGCTGAACAAGACCTGCGATTACAAGAATAAACACGATTGTCTGCAAATACTCAAGACCGAACGGCACGAGGATATTCTCATAAATCGGGTACGTTACAGCCGTAGCAAGAACCATAACAAAGGTTACTGCGGCGCTCATACCGAGAGCCGTGTTTACCTTTTTTGAAACACCTAAAAACGGACAGATACCGAGGAATTTCGACAGAACATAGTTCTCTGTCAATATAGCCGCTAAGAAAACGGCGACAAGCTGTTTAACCATTGCACTGTCCCTCCTCTTTCATCTTTGAGCAATTCTTGTTCATCGGGCATTTAGCACAGCTGATGTCCTCGGCTGTTTTCTGCTTTCCGCTGAGCTTTGATGAGAGCGCAACGAGCAAGCCGAACACAAAGAAGCCGCCCGGCGGAAGAATGAATATAAGTATCGGGTCCATAAAGCCTGATGTGACTGGCAGACCGAAAATTGTACCTGAGCCAAAAAGCTCTCTTATAGCGCCCATAAGCAGCATAGCCGCAGTAAATCCGACACCCATACCCAGACCGTCAACCATTGACGGGATAACGCTGTGCTTGCTTGCGAACATCTCGGCTCTGCCGAGAATAATGCAGTTTACTACTATAAGCGGCAGATATATACCGAGCGATTCGTCAATCGCAGGTGCGAACGCCTTGACGAGCATCTGCACCATTGTTACAAAGCCTGCTATTATCGTTATGTAAGCAGGTATTCTCACCTTATCGGGGATAACCTTCCTTAAGAGCGATATAGCCGCATTTGAGCAGATAAGAACAAGAGTAGCCGCAACGCCCATACCGATAGCGTTTAAAGCCTGTGTTGTAACGGCAAGCGTCGGGCAGGTGCCGAGCACAAGACATAAAACAGGGTTTTCCTTGATTATGCCCTTTGAAAACTCCTTAAACAGTCCTTTAGCCAAGTTATTCCCCTCCCTTTACTATTTCTTCATAAGCCGCAACAGCACTGTTCACGGCATTTGTAACCGCTCTTGAGGTGATTGTCGCACCCGTGAGCGCCTCAATCTCGCCGTCCTTCGGGGCGGCATTTTTTATAACAGTTATTTCCTTTGCCTTTTGCTTATACTGGTCGGTAAATTCGCTCTTCACCGCATTTGCACCGAGTCCTGGTGTTTCGCTCTGAGAAAGAATTGAAACTCCGCTTATCTCGCCGCTTTTGCTGTCTATTCCGACCATAACCTCAACTGCTCCGCCGTAGCCGTTGGAGCTTGCTGTAAATGTGTAGCCGACTGTTTCGCCGCCTTTTATTCCCTTATAAGCGTCACTCACGCCGTCAAGCTCATCCGAAACCTTTTCAAAGCTTTCGGCATTTGGCAAAACTACGGCTCTCGCCTGCTCCGCCTTCTGCTGTGCCTGCTGTGCGATAGGCTCCTTTGTAAGATTATTGACTGCCGCAAGAATTGCCGTTACTCCGATGCATATAACAAGCAAAACAACAATCGGCACTATGATTTCCTTTGGATTAAGCTTTTTCATTTATAGCCATTATCTCCTTTCGCATTATGTTCGGGAAAATGCTCTAAGCAGATTGCCCTTATGAAGGACGCAGATGTACTGGTGTACCTCAAGTTCTGAATAAGGGTAAGATGCAACGAGCATTTTTTCAAACCTTCTCCTTTCCAAAGGGTCTGGGCTTTGTGAGGTTCTCAATGTGCGGAACAAGTATGTTCATAAGAATAATTGAGAATGAAACACCCTCGGGCAGATTGGCGTATAGCCTTATCAGCACTGTGATAATTCCGCAGCCTATGCCGAAAATGACCTTGCCCCATGTATTCATCGGGGAGGTTGTGTAGTCGGTAGCCATAAAGATTGCGCCGAGCATAACGCCGCCGCTTAAAATATGGAACACAGGGTCCTGACCCAATATAAAGGAAAGCACAAATACTGTACCGATAAAGCACAGCGGAATTACAGGAGTTATTACTCGCCTTGCGACAAGATAAATTCCGCCGAGAAGTAATGCGATAACGCAGGTTTCGCCTATACAGCCGCCTGTGTTGCCCAAAAGCAAGTCAAGGTAGCCTGTTTTTTCACCCTGACCCATAAGCGCAAGCGGAGTCGCGCCTGTCACGCCGTCTGCTGTGTTAAGCCACTCAAACGGCTTTTCCCATGTTGTCATATGAACAGGGAACGAAACGAGCAGCACGATTCTCGCCGTAATCGCAGGGTTCACAAAGTTATTTCCTATTCCGCCGAACATCTGCTTAACCGCAATAATCGCAACGGCACAGCCGAAAACAGCGATAAGCGGATTAAGACCCGACGGCAGATTAAGCGCTAAGAGCAAGCCTGTTACAACGGCGCTCAGATCGCTTATTGTGTTTTTTCTTTTCATCACCTTGCGACAGATAAACTCCATCACAACGCAGGATATAATGCATACGGCGATGAGCATAAGGCTCTTCCAGCCGAAGAACACAGTCGCTGCGATTGACGCAGGCACAAGAGAGATGATGACATCGAGCATTATTTTTCTTGTTGTCGCACCGCTTGACAGATGCGGCGAGGACGAAACGGTGAGCATATTATCCATCATTTTCCCTCCTTAACTTTTGCATTGCGCACTATGCTTTTTCCAAGGCGCATATTCTGAACTATAGGTCTGTTAGCAGGACATGCAAACGAGCAGCAGCCGCACTCCATACAAACCATCAATCCGCTGTCAAGCATTGACTTTACATCCTTTTGCTGTATAAAGCCGCTTATCCTCGGCGGCACAAGTCCCATAGGACAAGCTGACGCACATCTGCCGCAGCGTATACAATCACTCGGCTCAAGCTTTGCCGCCTCCTGCTTTGAAAACGCAAGAATTGCGTTATTCTGCTTTAAAAGCGGCATTTCGTCGTCTGCGAGCGCAAGACCCATCATCGGACCGCCGAAAATCAGCTTTTCGGGCTGCTCCTTGTAGCCGCCGCAAAATTCAATTATATCCTTGATTTTTGTTCCGATAGGCACTATCACATTCTGCGGCTTTGTAACAGCCTGACCGTCAACCGTAATTCTTTTTGTTACAAGCGGCATACCTGTTTTCAAATATGACGCAACAAACGCTACCGAGCCGATGTTCATAACGATACAGCCGACATCAGCAGGCAGCTTACCCTCAGGAACAACTCGGTTTGTGCAAGCCTTGATTATAACCTTTTCAGCACCCTGCGGATACCTCGCCTTAAGCGGCAGCACACATACATTGCCCTTCATATCCCTGTTAGCGGCAACACATACCTCCTGCAACACCTTTATTGCCTTTGGCTTGTTGCTCTCGATGGCTATTATCGCTCTGTCAATCTCCATAAGCTCCATAACAGACTTAATTCCGCTGACAACGCCCCACGAATTTTCAAGAGCCTCGCGGTTATCCGCCGTTATGTACGGCTCACACTCTGCGGCATTAATAATAAGGGTATCGACCTTTTCCTTTTCAACGCTAAGCTTCACATGCACAGGGAAGCCTGCACCGCCAAGACCTACAACTCCGCTGTTTCTTACAGCCTTGATAAAATCCTCTCGTGAGTTTATCTCGGGCGGAGCTATACCCTCAAACGGCGTCATTAATCCGTCGCTCTGAATTCTCACAGCCTGCACCTTAGAGCCGTTCGGCATTGTGACAGTTTCAAGCTTTTTCACCTTGCCCGAAACAGACGAATGCATCGGTACCGACACAAAAGCGTCGCTGTCACCTACAAGCTGACCTACCTTTACCTCGTCGCCAACCTTTACAACAGGCTTGCAAGGCGCACCGATGTGCTGGCTCATACAAATAAGCACCTCATCGCGCGGCGGCATTATTACGCTTTCGCACTCGGCAGTGTGCTTTCTGTGAGGCGCCTTGACCCCTCCTCTTGTGTGAAAGGGCTTCAAGGGCAGTTTATTCTTTTCCTCCATTCCAATCCCCCATTCTGAATTCACATATCAACAATTTATGTCTGAATTGTGCATAATCATATTTATTTTAACATTTTTCGACTTGTAATTCAACTTCTTAAAGCATCATTTCATAGGAAATTATATGTATAATCCGACGAAAATATATAATACTAAACCCAAAGAAACGAATAGAAAACCAAAGGATATGATGATATGGACTATATAAATGCGTTCTGGGTCGGCGGTCTTATATGTGTTGTTGCGCAGATTCTTATTGACAAAACCAAGCTCACGCCTGCGAGAATACTTGTCGGGTATGTATGCGCAGGCGTGCTGTTGAGCGGTATCGGAGTTTATAAATACATTGTAGATTTCGCAGGTGCAGGCGCAACCGTACCCTTAAGCGGCTTTGGCTACACTATGACTGAGGGAATTAAAAAGGCAATAGCAGAAAAGGGCTTTCTCGGGGTGCTGACAGGCGGTCTTACCGCAGCGGCAGCAGGTATCTCGGCGGCTGTGGTGTTCGGCTATATCGGAGCGCTTGTAGGGGAAAGCCGGGAGAAGTAGGGCAATATCTTTTTATACTAATTCCTGATAGAAAGTAGATTTATATTTACGAGGATAATTTTCGCAAGACAAGGCGGAGAACGCCGCAAGGCTGACGCCTTGCAAGGGCGACAATGCAGTATTGCGGAAATTAGACCGCAAAGATTTTCTACTTTTTATTAGGTATTAGTATTTAGTATAAAAACCACTGCAAGGCTTATATAAGCTTATTTACAGTGGTTTTCTTTTAACGCTTATCTGATTAAGCGTTATTATGGTTATTAACTCCTTTTGCTGTGTTGATTGAGGCTATGAGGATTCGTTTAATTTCTATGCAATCTGCCAGTAATGAATCTATCTTTTCTTTGTTTACATATTCAGCCTTAGACAAAAGCTTAAGCCAATATTCAGTTTCAGCGGTTTCCTTGAGAGCTATATGCATTTTCTTTCATACTAACAACCCTGAAGTTGCCTGAAATGAATATTGAATATTGAAGAATGAATAATACAAACAGAAAAGCCGCATTTCTGACGAAATGCAACTTTTCTGTTTGGCAGGGGCAGAAGGATGCCTACTGCTCGTAAGGATAATATTAAGACCACACTTAAGTGTGATGTGGGGCGTCAGATATGGATAAGGTTTAAATGTGTTGTCGGTATTGAACTTTTCATAAACAGAGGTAAATTCCAAGGGTATAAGCATTTATGTTTATGAGCCGAACAGCCAGGTGGCATTGGCATACGCTGAATTTGCAAAAGAGGTGCTTTCGGATGGCAGAAAGAAAGAGCGACTTCGCACTGCTGACACTCGATGACCTTTTCTCTACACAGCAGTAGCGAGAAACTGCAAAGCTTGAAAAGATAAGGAATATTCCGCTTGACCTGATTGACGATTTTCCTTTATTGTTCCGTTATTGTAATATCAGCAATATCCCTCCAATTTTCTTTTCAGCGTTACTTTATCCAGAGTGTACTGCTTTTTTACCGAATCTGCATACTCGGCAAAAGCACGGCACAGGAACGGATGCTCTAAGAAAATCGTGAAGAACGGTGCTGTTAACCGGCTGACGGCAACACTTTTTTTGGAAATAATGAGCTGAACATCCAAAAAACTCGGTTCGGGCAAAGGATAAAATCTGTATTTTGTGTTGTCTAAAGAATTGATTATGTTTTTTGTGTGTTCTGCAAATTCCTGAGGAGAATAAGGCGTCGATAGAAATTCCGGATATATTTTTCCGCTAAATAAGTCCTCATCGCTTGGCAAAGGAGCACACTCATGAAAGTGTCCCGACAACAACGCTTTTTCAAAAAAGCGTTTCATTTGTTTGTAAATATCATTGGCGTCACTTGCCTCGGCTAATAATTCAGAGTGGTTAAAGAATTCCGAAAAAAGATTTTCCGGCATGGAGAATACAGTTGGGCAACTGCTTAAAACCGTAATATCCGATGAACCTGTTTCAAACTGGAGGAAATCTGCCGTTTTGCATAATCTGATCAGGCGGTGGGCTTTGCCGAGAAGCGTATCAAAGAACTGACGGCACAGATTTGTCTTTTCAGGTTCGGTTTCGTACAGATAATTTCCGTTTTCGTTTTCCGTGCCGACAACATTGTTGCCGTAAATACAAGCATAGCCGGGGCATAAGAACAGTGTTGTTGAAAAATTTGTGTTTTTCTGTCCGTCGAGGTAAAATGATTCAATTTGTCCCGAAGGATAAAGAGGAAGCCAACTGCGAATTGCTTCGCCGATTTCAGTAAGATTTCGTTCGATATTATGAATGATGTGAATTTTCACACCGCTTGTTACACACTGAATCATCAGCGACATCCATTTTTGTTGAAAGGCTTTGTCTGCGGTAATCCAATCTATATTTTGGTCGGAAAATAGATATAAATCCTTTTCTTTTCTTTCTATAACATTTCCCAGAAAGCGGAGAACAGCAGTTTGCAAGCCTGTTATTCCGTGATAGAGCGATCGATTGTCGCCTAAAGCCCTTTTGTCTACTACTGTTTCAAAGGACAAAGGAGGTTTTATTATATCAGCAGAAAACGAGCCGATTTGGTCTACCATACCCACAACAAAGGATGAAACCGTGCTGTCATCCGAAAGAAACAGCCAGGAATACAGCTCTTTTTCCCAATCCGTATCGTTATGGAGATTTTCGGGCGATATGTTCATTAATCTTGCAAGATTTGATAGGCGCTTTTGGTCTTTGAACCGACTGTAAAGAACACGGCATATTTTCTCCGTGAGTTTAGAGTTTGATACAGGTGTGCGCAGTCCGTTGCGGAAACGGCTAATATACGATGGGTCAATGCTCAGGAGCTTTCCGAACCGAACATTTGAAAATTCCGCCAAATCAAGTATTGCGGAAAAGCGCTGTCCGAATTTATCGTGGGTATGTAAAACCGTGGGCACTTCTTTGCGGGCTTTTATCGGCTCTTCTCCGTCATAAAGCCAACGCATTATTTCGCCTTTGATTTGCTCTGCGGAAAATGAAGCAGAACAGCCGATTTCATTCAAAATATCTTCTGTTTTTCCATTTCCATCCGCAAACGAATAAATAGCCAAAACAATTCTTGTCGCACTTTTTCCGCCGTTTTGCGGTACACGGCTCCCCTTACAAACACGGTCAACCGCAGAACGGTCGCATCCGATAATACCGGCAATGTCAGTTGGCTTTGCGCCGATTATTTTCATAATTTTGTTTAATCGTTCAGTAAACATAGCCGTCTCCCTTTATTTTTTATCAGGTTATCCCCTTTAGTAAGCTAAACTATAATTTAATGCGGAATTAAGGTCGAGTGGATAGGTTGCAATAATTCAAAAATTCGGGTATCCGTTTTTTCAAAACAATCCGACTTTTCCACTCGATTTATGTGCCGAGGTACTCGGCTAAATTATAGTTTATCTCATAAAACAAGCCAAATATCTTAGGTGAAAAAAAGAGATAATCATATTTTTTATAATAATAGCACGATTTTCTTATTTAATCAAATAAAATCAATTACTGCCACGCAACTTGTCAATGACAATGCCGTGGCAGTTGTTGTTCCCATAATAAAAGTATGCTACAATTAAACCACAAAAAAGTAGTGCGATTTATATGAAAAAAATCAGATTATCATATGGGTTTTGTTTATTTGCTTGAAATATTTTATAAATCAAAAGCCAATTTTAATGTTGTGTTTTTTGCGGTATAGATAACAAGGTAAATTAACAGAAGGCGATCGTCTGTCCGTTTTATCCTTCTATTTATATCTTAGAAATGAAACCCTGCCGTGTACACCCGGCTATACTGCGTATAGCAAATATATTATAACAGAGGAGTGATTTTTATGGTATCCACTAACATTTTAGTAGGTGCCGGATTTATCGGCGTCGTGGTATTGTTGATTGATTAAGCATTATTCATTATTATGATTAAGGAGGACGAAACATGAAATTTAAAAAAACTATCATCTTTGCATGCTGTGTTATAATTGCAGCTCTGGGAATCACACTGACAGGCTGCGAATTCGAAGATCGCGAATATGCCAGAAGCAGCAACGATGCAAATGCCGAGGGCAGCAGCGACATAGACTTAAATGATGAAAATCTGTACTTGGGAACATGGAAAGCAACAATTACTGAAGAAGCTGATGGCAGTATATATGACTATGAGAAAAACGGACCAGCCACGGAGATAACTCTTTATGCCGACCATACGTTTTCAACGCGGGTAAATGAAGATGAAGTTGATGACAACAGCACATGGGAATTTACCGAAGGCGGTGTGAAAATTATGAGAAACGGCTTCGACCCTGTTATCTACACCTATAAGGACGGAGAACTGCTATGGGCGATGGAAACGGAACTTGGAAAATCAACCACCCACTTCGTAAAGAAGCAGTAGTTCGCCGAACCGTAAACGGTATTTATTTTATCATTATAAAAATTTGAGGTTCCGGAAAAGGAGATGTGTTCTATGAAAATGGAAGTATCAGCGTTTCTTTTGGCAATCGTAATAAAGAAAGAGGAGTGATTTTTATGGTATCCACTAACATTTTAGTCGGAATCGGATTATTGATTGTCGGAGTGATTGCGATTATATCAGGCATTATAAAGAAAATAAAATGCTCGGGCAGAACCGTCGGAAGAATAATCGGTGTGCGAGAATATCAGGAAACCGACGACGAGGGCTTCAACCACTATTTTTATTATCCTCAATTTGAATATGTAGTGAACGGACAAATTTACCGCGGAGAAGGAAATAAAGGTTACTCTAAACCCAGGAAAATCCAAATCGGCGGCAATATCAAAGTGTATTACAATCCCCAAAAACCGAATGAGAGTTTCACCAAAGGCGGTGGGTTTATTCTGCCGTTTATAGGCATTATGTTGATAATTGTCGGGGTAATTTTTGTCACTTCGCTAAACGGGTGAAACTATGAGTGATATGTTCTTTTTAGTTGTGGGTATTATACTTGCCGGTATCGGTCTTCTTTTGATTATGGCAAAGGTTATGACTTACATAAAATGCACCGTGCCTATAAATGCAACCGTCGTAAAGCTGGAAAAAGAATATACCTTTTTCCGTGGCGTAGAGCATACTCATTACCGTCCGATTGTGGGGTATGTCGTTGACGGCAAAAGCTACACCGAAGAGGCATATTTTCGGACTTATCGAAAAACGAAATATCCGATTGATTCAGAAATGAAAATTTATTACAACCCGAAAAATCCCAAAGAAATGCGATTTGTCGGGCATCTGTTTCCGTTGCCTATAGGACTTGTGTTGATTTTCGTTGGCGCTGTTTTGATTTGGTGCTGTTTTCTGTAAAATCTGAATAGTCTGTCTTTCCGATACGCCCCATCAATACTACTTTGTTTATCATTACATCACAACACACTGTTAAAATAACAAGAATTATATTATGAAAAGAATTATATTAATCATTATATCAGCGTTTATGATTTCTTCTGCGATGTTGCTTGTATCCTGCGGTCAGCCGGAAAAGGATAAAACGCACGATGAAATCTTCAAAGAGATAACCGATTTAAACAGAGCAAATAACGAAAAGCGCCTGACATTCCTGTCCTCGGATATATATGCCGAAGCGTATGCCTATTTGGGCAACACATTGGAAGGGCTCCTGCCCGAGAGTGAATATGAGATAACGCTGGAGCCCGGTTCGTTGCTGGGCGACGATCTCAGCGTATTTGCGGATTTTGCGGATAACAGCGAAACAAGGCTTCAATTTTTTTCGAAAGCGAAGGCATACATAAAAGTCGATTTCTGGTCTTACGGCTGGGATGCGAAGGACTTCGCAGAAAAGCTGATGACTTATCAGATCAGCGGCGAGCTATCGGCTGACGAATTCGGCAAGGATGTTTTTGAAATGGATGCGGTATCGGGGGAGGCTACCTTCTCGCCGATGCCGGGAGTATAAACACTATTCAAATATAGACAAAATATTCAGTGGAGGTAATATCAATGGCAAAATTCTGTTTTAACTGCGGAAAGCCCATAGAAGAGGGAAATGCGTTCTGTAATAACTGCGGCGCGAAACTCGACTCTCCGGCGAGCGTTCAGCCTGAACAAACCCGCACACAGTACAACGGTGACCCTTATAATCAACCACCACAGCAGCCACAGCGGTCACAACAGCTACAGCAACCACAGCAGAAATACATACCCTATCAGCAGACGGCTCAGCCCTATCCTCAATACGGCAATCAGAAGCCACCAAAAAAGAATAACACGGCTCTTATCATCTCTCTCGTTGTCGCCGGAGTTGTAGTGATAGCGGCTATAGTTGTATTTTTAATCTTTTTCTTACCTAAGCTGAAGCAAGGCGTAAACAATCCACCGATTGCGACAACCTCTGTATCGGAGCAAGTGACAGAAGCTTCTACTGAAAAGCCTACTGAAAAGCTGACCGAAAAGCCGACTGAAAAGCCAACCGAAAAGCCGACTGAAAAGCCAACTGAAAAGCCCACCAAAAAGCCCACCAAGCCCGCAGCCGACCTGCCCTACACCGACAGCCTCGGTAAGATTGAAAACTATGATTTTGCTTGGATATCCGACGCTATGAGCGGTAGTCTTGACGGCTCCTTCCTCAGCAAAGACGAGCTTCTCGGAAAGTGGAAAGGCGAATTCATATTTGACGGCATATGGGAACTTGTCTATGTCACAATAGATACTGACGGCACGGTTACCGTACAGCCGTATAAGATCAACTACGGCGACGGCTGGGAGGACGAGTCGGGCGATCCGTCCTACGATTTCAGCGGTTCCTTCGACATCAACCGGGTATACGGCGATGGCGGCTACGGAAAAATCGATTTATATGAATTCATCGAATCCGGCGGAACCCAGTACGGCATAGGCGAGTTAAAAACGACCAGCGGCAACAAGGCAGAAGTATATCTTGTAAGGCCCTAAACTAAATGAGATCGTTTTGTGTAGATTTTGTATCGTATCTACTGCTGAAGCGCTTTATCTGTGGCTTTTCGCAAAAAATGAAAAAACTTTTCGCTTAAAATAAAAAACATAAGAAAGCATAAAATGAATATTTTTGCAGAAATGTTTCTGCAATTTAAAGGAAAACAGCCTTGTAGATAACACTTCTACAAGGCTGTTTTTTTATAATTTGTTATGTTTTTTCGGTTACCGTGAGCTTTCTGAATAAGTCCTCTACGGGAACGATACCAATGGTTCGATTGTTATCCCATTCAGGGAATATCGTTCCCATTGAATCAACAAATTTTACTGTTCCTCTTGTGCCTGCCGGAACAGGTGCGTAAGGGTCCTTCATACTGATAAGCTCAATTCTTGTACCCGGCGGATACAATTTCTTTGTGCTTTCAGCTATTCTAAGCTGTCTTTCATATTCGTTCAAGTTATCATCTCCAATTTATTTAGTTTTGATTTAAGTAATAGCTTTAGTAGGACTTCTTATTTTTATTGCCATAAAATCAACCTCCGTCTTTTTTTCTGTTTGTATTGACATTTTTGTTGTCAGAGAAATGTGAGATTTCATTTTCATCACAATCATCATTTCGCCTGTCAAAATTAGGTTTCTGACGCATCTCTCTTTCAAACCTCCTGAGTTCGGGTGTGTCGGTAAAATACATATCAATCATTCCCTTCAGTTTTTTTGCAAAATAAAAAAGGCAACCGTTCTAATCAAAGAATTAAAACGATTGCCAATAAAAAAAGAGCCGAAATTATATTCCTATAACTTCAACTCTATATAACAATATTAAGTTTTATAGCCTGTGTACGAGGGATCATCTTTGTAAACACCAAAAAATCGGCTTAAAATATCTATAAAAAATTACATTGGAAAATCAATGTCAGAACACCAAAAAAGCCCGATAAAATCGGGCTTTTGAGGCTAAATATCTTTTTTGAACATTTAAGATGTCAAGAGGTAGCAAAAAAGATGCCACCGCAAAATTCTGATGTGGACTTGAACCCACAAGGTTCTTAGATATTATAACATATGCATATTTGAAAAGCAAGGAAAATTCAAAATGAATTCTGATGTTCAAACAAAGCGCATTGATACTCAATAGGTGTTTCATTTCGTTTGGGCTTTTGAAAAGGAATCCCCGACAAGTCGATCTTGCCGGGGACGCTTTGTTTAGGTTAATACTCTGAATAAAACTCCGTCATATCATCGAGTCGCAGACAGGCAAGTCGACAGGAAGAATGCGTTTTTCCCGCACCGCAGTCGATTCCGATTTTATCGCCGCCGTACCATATTCTCAATGGAACATCTTCCTGATAGTATGCGGTCGGCGTATGTCCAAATATTACGGTTTTGCCGAACGGCATCATATCCTTTGGCATAAGCCGTGTCCAAACCGTAAACTCTATTTCGTTTTCTGCATCGGACAGAAGTTGTCCGTAAAGCTGCGGCGGAGCTCCGTGTACCATGAGATATGAGTTTCCGTTTATCGTGACTTCCGCCGTCAATGGCATCTGCCGGATATATTCGAGCATTGCAAACTGCTCGTTTGGTTCCAGCGCGAAGTAGTCTATGTGGGTAATCTTTCCGCCGTTCTGATACCACAACCGAAGTTCTTCACGGGATTCGGTTATTTTCGTCAGGGCATTTAACATCATCAGCTCATGGTTTCCGAGCAGTACCGTTGCGTTCGGTATTTCCATTAATTCTTGCAACACTCGAATACCGAAGTGTCCGCGGTCTATTACATCACCGAGGACATATAAGCTGTCCTCGGCGGTAAGATTGATCTGTGACATCACGGATTGGAAGCGGTTCATGCTTCCGTGTATATCGCTCATTACATAAATCATTCTCTCATCTCTCCGTTCCTTATAGTGTGGCTTCTATCTTTGTACCGTCCTTGAAGTAGATGTGGATGGTATCGGCGGACATCACCTTAATGCACTCGATGAGCTGGCGTACCGCAAGGTCGTTGTACTCTACAGGATGATTTTTTAGCCCGTTCATCATAGCGGCCATTTCTCCGATGGAATCGGCGGCTGTTTCCAGCTTGGATTTTGTTTTGTCCGCTTCGGCAAGCTCGTCCTTGATGGTGTACATCTCGGCGTAGAGACTCTCGAACTGTGCGTCGAAATCACCGTTTTGAGCTGCTTCGCTGTCCATGTTGGTCAGTTGTTCAATGTGAGCCTGAATCGCTTTCAGGCGCTCCTGCTTTGCGAGGATACTGCTCATATCCTGACTGCTTTGATACAGCTCTATGTGACGGCGGATACGCTCGATGCTTGCGCTTTCCATGTGTGCTTTTTTCGTGATTGCTTCGGCAATTGCGTTTTGCAGCACCGATTCCTCAATGGAGGGTGAATCCTTGCAGTATTTTGTACCGTAGTCAAGACGGCTGATACACCGCCACACGATCTTTTTCTTTCCGTTCTTTGACCATGTGCATCGGCGGTACGGTGTTCCGCAGTTTCCGCAGTAGAGAATTTCTGATAGCGCATATTTACCTGAGTATTTTCCAAGCTCTGTCTTAGTGCCGGTTTGTTTCACCTTTCGCTTGCTGTTGCGCCGTGAGACTTCCTCCTGTACACGGTCGAATACGGCTCTTTCGATGATGGCAGGGTGATTGTTCTCTACATAGTACATAGGCAGCTCGCCGTTGTTCTTTTTGGACTTCTTGCTGATGCAGTCGGCTATATAGGTCTTTTGAAGCAGGGCGTCACCCTTGTATTTTTCATTGGTGAGTATGGAGAGGACTCTCGGCGAAGACCATTCGTAACTTCCTCTCGCCGTAGGAATTCCGTCAGCCGTCAACCCTTTTGCGATTTCAAGCAGACTCCTGCCTGCAAGGTATTCGGCGAATATTCTGCGGACGGTGACTGCCTGTTCGGGATCAATTTCGGGCTTTCCGTCAGCGCCCTTGCGGTAGCCGAGGAAGGATTTGTAGCTGAACGGCACATTTCCGTTTTTGAGGCTTTGCCGCTTGCCGATCTTGACATTCATGCTGATGGACTCGCTCTCTGCCTGTGACAGTCCGCTGAACAGTGTGATCAGCAGTTCGCTGGACACTTGCATCGTATTGATGCCTTCCTTTTCAAAGATGATGGGGATTCCTCGTTCCTTAAGTTCTCTCACATACAGCAGGCAGTCGAGATTGTTTCTTGAGAAGCGGGATACCGATTTGGTGATGATGAGGTCGATTTTCCCTTTTCGGCAGTCCTCAATCATCCTCATGAAGTCGGGGCGCTTTTTGGCGATGGTGCCTGTGATTCCCTCGTCGGCGTATATGCCAGCCATCTGCCAATTGGGTTTCATCATAATCATTTCGGTGTACATTTCCTTTTGCGTTTCAAAGCTGTGTTCCTGCTGTTCCTTATCGGTGGAAACGCGACAGTAGGCAGCCACACGCTTGGGACGGATATCCATCCGATTCTCGCCGGAGAATTCCGGCTTCGGCGGGATAACTCTGACCGTTTTAGGCATGGTCGGTGCTTGTATAGTCATGGCTCTGCGGCTCCTTTCCTATAATTGTGTTGTTCTTCAGTTTCAGGCTGACCGTCTTTTTGCTGTCTATGATTACAGCGGATACTGTGCGGTCGAAGAGTTCGGGTGAATATGACGAAAGCGGACTTGATTGCTCAAAGTCCGCTTTCAGTCTGTCTGTAATGTGTCGGGCGCTCTTATGCTCATCATACTTTTTCGCCGCACATTGCAGGATCATATCTTGTAATTCGGTTTTGTCGAAATCAAGGGCTTCGAGCTTTCGCTCAATCTCATTTTCCATTCTGCCGATTTCGAGTGTCGGCTCGGAGCTGTTCTCCGGCTCGGTATGTTTTGCGAGAGCAGGATCGGCAATCAGTCGGTTAAAGATTGCCGTAATTTCTTTTTCAAGCTCTGCTATCGAGATTTGTATGCCGTATTTACAGCTTTCGCTTTGGCAGTACCATGTTTCAGGATACTTTTGCGTGTTGTCAGTTCTGTGGAAGAGCCTGCCGCCGCATTCTCCGCAAATAGCCATGCTGACGAGCTGCTTGTTTTCGGCGGTTACCGTAGGCACCGTATAGCTGCGTCGACTGTCCTTTTCAGAGTTGGCCTTGCGGAAGGTAACCTCATCAATGATTGGCGGATAGGTGTCATCGCCGACATAGCGGCTGTCCTCAATCATACGCTTGATGCGGCTTTTGTTCCAACCGTATTCGCCGGGAAGATATTCTACTCGGCGTCCCGTAAGTTCTTCTGCTATCTCTTTCAGGTTAGAGCCTGCAAGGTATTGGCTGAAAATATGTTTTACGGTTTCTGTTTCCGCACGGCAGATAACAATCTGTCCGTTTTGCATTTCGTAACCGTATGGGAATCGTCTGTTTTTCATTTTCGTCTGCACCTCCTTTGTGCGGGTATTGCTTCGGTAATCGGAAGACCGCCGATGAGCTTGAAACATAGGCTTGTGTCTGTCGTCACGGTGATTTCCTCGACTATATACGCGAACAGATCCTCGTCGAATTCTGTCAGAGGATTTTGTATGCCCATGAGCAGGTCATTTAGCCTACGCAGTCCTGACAGGATACTATTTTCATCCTGTTCCTGAAGGAGCTGCCGCCTTTCGGCTCTCAGCGCATTGACTCGGCTGTTGATGACTCCGCTTTGCTCAGCGTATTCCGCAGGGCGCAGGATACCTTTGGTATTCAGTCTTGCTAACACCAAGTTTTTATTGTTCAGCTCGGCAACCTCTTTGTCGATTTCTTTAATCCTCGCCGCCGCACCTCCGGCTTTCATCTGCAACCGTTCCGTCTGTGCGATAGCCGCGGGCAGTATTTCCGCACGGCAGTTTCTGAGCTTATTCACCATGGTGATGAATGCGTCGTATATGTCTTTTTCGGGAATTCTGCGAGAGTCGCAGTTCCTTGCGTCAAAGTCATGAGTTTTGCAGCCCCAATACTGCTTGTTGCCCACACAGATAGGCGTGTAGGCTGCTCCGCATTTACACCGTATTTTCTGTGTCAGCGGTCGGGATACGATGTCACTGCGCTGTTCGATACTGCTTTTTTTAATCAGCCTCTGCGCGGCTTCAAAGTCAGCTTTGGAAATGATCGGAGGATTCATATTCTCAACATAATACTGTGCCTTTTCACCTCGGTTCGGTTTTTTTACGAAAGGCAGTGTATCGGTGGTATAGTTCTTTTGGAAGAGCGCGTCACCGATGTATCGCTCGTTGGTGAGAATGTATGCTACCGTATTGATACGCCATGTGGTGTATCCGAAGCGTTTCGGAGCACTCATCTCATTCAGCATATCCGCAATTGCTTTCTTGCCCATGCCGGACAGGAAGCTCTTGAATATCAGGCGGACAATTTCTGCCTCGCCCTCGACAATACGAAACTCGCCGTCTTTCAGCTCATATCCGTATGGTGTGGAGCTTGACAGGTAGGTGCCGGATTTCATTTGACGTTCTACGCTCCATCTCATATTTTTGGATATAGAGATGGATTCTTCCTGTGCCTGCGCTCCCGACAGAGCAAGGAGCAGTTCGCTTGACATATATGCCGTGTCTATATTTTCTTTCTCGAACAGAATGCTGACTCCGTACTCTTTCAGCAGTCTTGCATACATCAGCGAGTCTGCCGTATTTCTTGCAAACCGGCTGACCGACTTTGTCAGCACACGGTCGATTTTGCCTTTTTTGCAATCAGCCACAAGACGGTTGAAATCATCACGCTTAGCAGTTTTGGTGCCTGTGATGCCCTCGTCCGCATAGATGTCCGCAAGCTCCATCCGTTCGTTCTCGCCGATAAATTTGGTGTAGTGCTGCACCTGAGCGGCGAAGGAGTGAAGCTGATCGCTTGAATCGCTCGATACACGGCAGTATGCGGCTACGCGCATAGTCTGCTTCGCCTGAATGCTCGGCGCTATTGTTACTACTGTGTTTTCCATGTTTGCTTTCTCCTTTCCGCAGGGGTTACCTGCCGTTGTCACCGCTTTCCTGCGGCGCAACACAACAATACCTTGTCGGTACGAATATATCCAGCGACTTTGCGCAGATTTATCAGTTTAGACACAAAAAAGTTTTGTCCAGCACGAGGGTCGCGCCGTAGTCCTCCGCGGCTATTTGTGCGATGCCGTTTAAGGCTTTTTGATCGAGATATCCCATCTGTCCTAACAGACGGAGCAGACAGACCTCATGATAATAGGCGCTGTCGGCCTTTTCTTTCTCTGCGGTAATCATTTCAGCAGTTCCTCCATTACTTTAATTCCGAGACTCGTTATGACGGCATGGTCAACTCTGCCCATCATATCCTTATCCAGTCTGTCCACATAATCGCCGAGGCGGGACTTATCTATTGTCCTGATCTGTTCCAGCAGGACGACGGACTCGGATTGCAGACTGTCGGTGCTGATCTTGACATGAGTGGGCAGACTGTGTTTTGTCTTTCTGCTTGTAATTGCCGCTACAATCGTGGTCGGACTATGTTTGTTGCCTTTGTCGTTTTGCAGAATAAGGACGGGACGGGTTCCCATCTGCTCACTGCCGACTACAGGCGAAAGATCGGCGAAGTAAATTTCGCCGCGTTTCACTTGTTTCATGTTTTCCTCCGTAATAAGTAAAAAGGCGGACGTTTGGCTCAAAAAAATGAGTAAACGACCGCCTTGTTGTTCTTGTATCAATCGTTTTGTTTTCGTCCGTATTTATCCACGATATCCCCGGACAGAAGATTTTAGATCTTCGGGAACACATCCACCGGCCGTGCCTTCGGCCTCATAGGAATCTCACCTCTCCGTGGTTCTCACCGAGGCGCCCTCCTTTGCTGCGACGGCTCACGGCTCTGCTGACCGCTTCAACGCTCGGCTTTAGGACTGGACGCAAGTACCTTTAATGCCTCTGCCTGTTATCGCCTTCGTCACGGATTGCACCGTGCCGTCTGAGTCATGAAGGTTTCGGGTAACAGCTTTTATTGCTTATCCGATTCTTCGCTCATGTGGCTCGCCGGGGTTTAGCCGACAGCAGAGGGGAAGTAATGGTGTGCTGTATGTGTAGTTGTCAATGAGCTGCACGCTTCCAAGCAGATACAGAAACGAGGAAGGAGCTTTTTTCTCCCTCACTATTCATCCACAACTCGGAAAGCCTAAAACGAAACACCTGTGAAAAAATTTTTTATAAATTCTTCAAATTGCCGCTTATACTTGCGGATTACCTGCTCTGATACACCGTATTTTGCCGCCATAGCCGCCGAGCAGGTTCTTTTGTTGCCTGCGAGGTAAATTTCAAGCATATCTGTTGCCCAGGGTTTCCAAGCAGCAAGCTGTCTTTTCAGTTCTTTCATATAAATTTCGTCCAGCGTTTCGGCTTCTATATCCTCAATGCCTCCGACACACTCCAGAAGCTCAATTCCGTCCGATTCGTTCAGTACAGCATCCAATGATAGGTGTTGGAACTTTTTCCCTTCCTTGCGGTTGCGTTCAGATATGGTATGCCGGCTGTTCCAACGGCGGTATTCGTCATAGGATACCTCAATGATCATGCGGTCGATGTCGTTGCCTTCCTCAATACAGTCGACGATAAAATATCGCCGCTGTTCAGTGGGCAGATTTTTGTTTCCTTTTACTGCGGCAATCCATTCCTCCTTCGTTGCCGTACTTAAAGCTGTAGTTCCGTCCTTTTGGGGTTTGTTGAGTAAATATGTTTTTCCCATTGCAAGTCCTTTCCCGTGCAAGCCGAGAAAGGACTCCAATCACCGTACAAGGTTTTTATCGGGCAAACAAAAAGCGCCGTACAATTCAAGACCAATAGATAGAATTATCCCGTAGGATTTCTATTGATCTCGACCTTGTACGGCGCTTGGAAGACGCGGTCAAAGACCGGCTCCGCTTGCACGAATTAAAGTCATTTATTTAGTTTTTGCTTATTCAATATAAGCCGTTGTATATATCTCCTTCGATTTCGTAAATGTCATCGATGGGGATAGTCGATTTGTCTGTGAATATGACAAGCCTTTCGTACTCGTCTATTCGCTTTATTACAGCCTTGACCGTTACATACGCACCGCCGGATTTCCTTGTGTCCGGCAGAAAGTAGGTAATTGAGATTTCGGGCTGTTCATCTGCTTTGTCTAAAGCAATTCTGAGCTTGTCATTAAGAACTTCCTTTGTACCTTCGTCAAGCTCAATGCGTTCCGAGGTAAGTCTTGCCGTTTCCCTTACTGCATCATCGTAGCCTGTTAAGGCTGCAAATGGTGCGAAAGAGGCGGCGCGATTGATTCTAGGCATTCGCTGCCGTGTGGTCAGTTCATGATGCGGGAGGTTTATTATATCCGCATATAGTTCTTCGGATTTTGTTTTACTCATGCTCTGTGACCACCCACCTGCGAATTTCTATCTTTAGCTGTTGCGCCTTCCTGCAGGTTCATGCCTTTGAGAATAGCGTTCTTTCCGTACCGTGTTTTTATATCTACCACGGCTTTCTGCATCCGTCTTTCACGGGCAAGAGCTGCATTTTCAGCTTCTTTCTTTCTCTGTAGTTCTTCGGGATCATCGAACAGGGTGAGCTGCTCGGCGACACCGTCATCCTTTACATCAGATTCAAGCGAGAGCTTGCAGGCGGCAATATTGATGCGGCGGATCAGCAGATTCCTATCCACAATGCGGTCGTATAAATCCACGACTGCTTGTGTAATAACACGGGAGGATGAAGTTTTCTTTTGGAGATTCACCGTTCCGTGCGCGTGTTTCGGTACTTTACGGCCGTAATGGTCGGTCGTCACCTCGCCGTGATATTTGGAACTGCGTTCGGGATCGGTGAGGTTTTCAATATCATACCCGATATCTAAAACCAACTGATCGGTAACAAGTCCCTTGGCAAACAGGTCCAGAGCGTGCTGATCTATCATTTCCTTGACAATGAGCTTTGCCTTTTCATAGTCGTAGTGGCAATGCAAAACCTGTCCTACACTCATACTGTTGGAGGAGGGCTTATATTCCCGTATATCGGCTATGGTGGTAGGCTCCCATCCCCAAGCACGGTCGATCAACAGCTCGGCATTAACGCCAAACAGCTTGAAGAGCTTTGCTTCGTTGTAATGAGAACACCTCGCAACATCGCCCATCGTGTACATATAGTTGGCTTCGAGCTTACGGGAGATGCCGCCGCCGACCATCCAAAAGTCGGTAAGCGGTCTGTGATCCCACAGCTCTTTTCTATATGTCATTTCGTCAAGCTCGGCGATTCGGACGCCGTTTTTATCAGCCGGCATTTTCTTTGCCATAATGTCCATAGCAATTTTGGCGAGGTACATATTTGTGCCGATTCCTGCTGTTGCCGTGATGCCTGTTGTTTCAAGCACATCCTTAATTATCATCTGCGCTATTTCACGGGCAGTGAGCTTGTATGTGCCGAGATAATGGGTTAGATCAATGAACACCTCATCAATGGAGTAAACATGGATATCTTCGGGAGCAATGTATTTGAGGTACACATCATAAATTTTTGCGCTGACTTCCATATAGTGAGCCATCCGAGGAGGGGCTACGATGTAGTCCAAGGCAAGCGATGGATTGTTTTTCAGTTCAATGTCGTTGGATGAGGCACCGTCGAGCTTTCTGCCGGGTGCTTTATATTTACGACCGTTATTAACTTCCTTGACTCTTTGGATGACCTCGAAGAGTCTTGCTCGTCCAGATACGCCATAGGATTTCAGCGATGGTGTAACCGCCAAGCAAATTGTTTTCTCTGTCCGTCCGATATCTGCAACCACGAGATTGGTTGTCAGCGGATCGAGTCCTCGGTCTACACATTCAACGGAGGCGTAAAAGCTCTTTAATAAAAGCCGAATTCGGCTTTTATTAAATAATGCCGAAAGTTAAGTAATGCCGATATTTCTCAAAACATGCCTTGATGAGGTTATTTTTATGAAAAAATCGGCATTTCAAATCACATTAGACCATATAGTTGGCGAATAACAGTTTCATTATCAGCATACTTAAATTTTTCATCACCTTTAAAAACAGAATTTTCTGCCGATGATATCTTATCTATGGCCTTTCGCTTCATTTCCGTTGTAGCTCTGGCATAAATCAATGAGGTTTCCATTTGTGAATGTCCAAGCCATTGAGATACAAGCTCAAGAGGCATACCGGCCATATAGAGATGCATGGCACGAGTGTGTCTGAACAAATGCGGATGCAAATGTGGTATTTCAGAAGCAAAATTTCTTGCTTTATCGCCATATTTTTTAATGAAAGACTGTGCTGCATCACTTGACATTTGCGACCTAACACCTTTTCGGATAGTATAGAATAAGTAATCCTCATAACTACTGGCTTGGTGGTATATGCTACAGTAACGTTCAAATTTTGGAATCAATTCCTGAGAAATCGGGGTTACTCGGTATTTATTGCCCTTTCCAACTATGTGCAACTCGGCAGTGTCTTTCTGTATAACAAAATCTCTGAGTTTGAGGTCAAGAATTTCTTGAATTCTGCATCCGCTGTCATAAAGAAGATACAAGAAAAAATTATCTCGCAAGCCTACCGTTTTATTGATATCCGGCTGAGAAAGGATAAGCTTTGTTTCCTGCACGGTCAAAAATTTAATATTATCCTCTGTAGCATTGGGGATATCGGCAATTCTTTGGATTGAGGACAATTCAGATATCAGCAGAATATTTTCGTCCATTAAGAAGCGACAGAATCTTTTTATGTGCTTTAGACGTAAGTTGACCGTCGAAGCTTTGTTACCACGCACTTTCAAAAGCCAATCCATAAAATCCAAGACATTACTTTGGCAAAAATCTTTTGCAGTCACCGAACTGAGTAATTTATTATGTTTTTCCCGCAAAAAGATCAAGAAAAGATTAAGGGTATAACGATAGGCATCAATGGTATTTACACTCTTTTTTCGCACAACTGGCATATCTTCCGTTAAGAACTTTCGTATACTCTGAAATAAAGTAGGATCTTTAATCTTCCTCATAAGAATCCTCCTCTGTGCAATATATATCACCTAACATGTCCCAGTTGATGCCCGGTGAAGACTTTATTCTTTCCGGCAAAAGATGCACATAATATAAAGTTTCTTCCAAACTAACATGTCCCATATAGGTACTGAGGTACGGCATAAGCGTCATAACATCACGTTCTTCATCTACCCATCGCATCAGAGTACGGGTAGCGAAGTTGTGCCGTAGATCGTATGGTCTGGGCTTGTTCAGTCTTATGGGAAGCCCCGTTTTGTTCCACGCTTTATTAAAATTTCGCAGAGCCCAATAGGTAGGAATTTTCCCACCGTCCATATATTGAAAAAACCACTCCCTTTTGCCTGTGATACCATCATAGACGTTGCAAAGTTGTCGCATTTCCTCCGACATAATGATGTGTCGGTCTTTACCACGCTTACTCTTTCTTATGAAAACATCACCGGTTTTGAGGTTAATATCCTCTACCCGTAGGTTAAAAGGTTCTGCGGGACGCATTCCACAGCATAGTTCAAGTCTAAATGCAACTGGAAGGATAAGGTTAGGATTTGATGCTTCATAACCGCGTCTGTTGTTTAATGAGTCAATCTCATCAAACAATCGGGACAATTCATTATCATTAAAAATATACGGCTGATATCTCCGCACTCTGACATTGTACTCAGAGGATGGAATATATGCATGTATCCCTGTAGCATTCAAATAACGAGTGAAATGTCGAATATTTATAACAGCAATGCGACGAGTGTTGTCAGTGTTAAAAGCCTTTGACACCAGCCACTGGTCTATCATTTCTTTTGTTATTTCGGTTGCATTCGGATACTTATCAGCACAAAATTCAATAAACTGCGGTATGTGGGATGTGTAATTGAGCCGAGTGAATCCCAACGAAACCTTGATATCAAGCATATCATTGTATGCAGTGGTCAATTCTTGTATAAAACTCATTTCTGCTCACCGCCTTTCTCAAGGCTAGAACAATTACAAATAGCATACACACCCTTAGTAATTGGAACATCCGAAAAGTCGGATGCACACAGCAACGTTTGTGTATTATTGAAACTTAGATACGCTTTATCAGCTCCCATATTTCTGTGACCGAGCATCTGAGAGATGGACGTGATGGGCACTTCAGCAACGGCAAGCTCCGTGCCGAACGCCCGTCGCAAGCTATGAAATGACCGGTATTTAATCTTGTTGATTGATGCCAACCGGCAGTATTTATCAACCATATAGTCAAAGGAACTTGTGCTTTTTATCGCCACATACGGAGGCTGAGCTCTAAGAAAGACATTGGAATCCTCACTTTTAGGTCTTTCTTCTAAAATATAAGTTGCAATTGCATTAAGTGTCTTGCCGTTTAGAGGTGCGGAAAGTGATGTCCCAGTTTTCTTTTGGACAATCCTTAATTCTTCCTTTTTCCAATCAATGTTATGTAGTTGCAGATTTCGGATGTCGGCACAGCGCAGTCCTGAATTGAACGCAAGCAGAATTATTGCCGCATCTCGTTTGGGTGTTTGAGAATTATTATCTATCACGCTTAACATTGCCGATATATCATCTTGAGTGAATGGGACTATGAGCTGATGCGGTGGGGCCTTGGGGTTAAACACTTTGAGGTCTACATTTATTTTAGCCAACCTATGTTCATTGAGATACCGTATTAGGTAACGTAATGATCGTAACACACAATTCATATTGTGGGGATTCTTCTTTGCGACCACAGGGATAAATTCAATGAAATCCCGATCCGATATTTCGGCAATACTCTCATGCCGCTTCTCATAATAGCAAAAAAATTGCCGCATAACTATGCTTAATTTATACTGTTGGTCTTTCGATACACCCGTTTCCTTTAATGCAAAATCAACCAGTTTTTGATACTCTGCGTCAGGTTTATATGTTTTGGTGTCTTTAATTATAGAAAAATCGACCTCACCGGTATTCACATACGAGCGAATACGAAACACAGCGGTAATAAAACTCCTGTAGTATTTTCGGCTTATTTCACTTTGCTGATAACGCTTTTTCTGCTTTTGGCATATTTCCTCCAGCAGATCATCGGAACAAACATCGGTACCGTTATCAAAATGATACCGAATGATGTGTGTATAAACGCTCCATCTGTTTTCTTTTAGTGTGTACTCACTGCAACCACGCAGCCGCATGGCGCTTATAACACCATCCACCGCATCTTGAATTTTAATCATATATCATACCTCCTGTTACAATTGATGCATTTCAATTATAACAGAAAAGCCGAATATTCGTTTGAAACATACTTTAAAACGCTGTATAATTTAATTTATCGGCATTACTTAACTTTCGGCATTATTGAGGTCGATGCAGAGGTATGTCCTATTCACTTTTACGATCACCTCCGAAATCTATTGCTGACTCTCCTAAATGAAAATGGGTATATCCGTCTTGTTCTGCTTTTTATTCTTCTGAAATATGCAAGATCAAGCGGCTCCTGCAGCTTACATTTCTGACATTTTACATAGACAATGCCCTCTGATATTCCGTAGATTTCTTCGAGTCGAAAACCGCAGATAGGGCATTTCAAATCTCTGCTCTGCAGCATTTTGACTTTCTCACGGGATTTAAGAATGATTGCTTCCACTTCGGGAGTGAGCTTGCCATATCTGCTGTCGTATATTATTTCCTGATTCTGCGTCATACCGTACCTCCAAGCTGCAGTCCCTTTTCTAAATACTCGGTCAGATCATGTTGGATAAGCAATCCCAAGGTTTTTAGCCTGATTACAAGCGCCTGATAGGAGACTCCCATACAGTCTGCCATTTGGCGGAGCCTGATTTTATCCTCCGGCGTAAATACATTCCACCCGTAAACAGGCAAACCGTTTTCACACTTGTATTTTTTCATAACCTTACTGAGAATAAATCGGGGCATTAAAAATACAGAGGACAGTCTGTCTGCCTGCGCTTCGGAAAACGACAGCAGCTCTCTTTGCTCTTCGACGGTATAAATCCGTTCGGGATCAAATTCATTATGAAAGCAGGCCACATCCTGCATTGGGTTCTGCTTGGCAATAATGCAATGTGCGCCCTCATGTCCGAGCGTGAATCTACGGCGGCTGCTTTCGTTTTCGTTAAGTAATATCTTGTCCAAAACAGCGGTGTTTTTCGGGAATACTACCTGTATCCTCTTATGGTCACGAACTATCCACAGCGGCCGCCTACCGTTTGAAAGGAATGCAATCTTGTTGGGGTCATCTTCTGCGATGGTTTCGTAAACTACGGTTAGTCCGATATAGTCGGTGACCAAGCCCTCGATGTCTACGCAAAGTGCATTATACCGTTTTGTTTTGCCGACATACGCTTTGACAATGGTTTCACCGAGTTCCTCCAACTCATTGTATGAAATATAGCTTCTCATCCTGTGTCCACCTCCGGCTCGATTGACTCAACATACCATTTGTCGTCAATTCGATATAGATATTTTTCCGCACTACCGATCAGTACCGTGTAGCGAATTCCTTTAAATTCATCCTCGGAAGTACAAGAGTGTAAAGTCTTTTTTATCTTCCATACTCTGCCGTCGTGCCAATGGATGCAGACAGGTCTTACGGCACCTCCGTCGATAACCTGATAATCAACCTTTACAAATACTTTTCCCATTTTATAACGCCCCCATTCTTCCGACCGTTAAAGACTTTTAATAACATTCTGAGCCACGCCCTGAATAAAGCAGTTTTTGGTGTAGATGTCTTGCATACTGCTGTTTTCGGGATGGAGGCGGACGCATTTACGCTTTTTGTCTATGTAAAACCGTTTGAGAGTGGTTTCGTTATCCACCAGTGCGACAATGATATCTCCCTCGTTGGCGGTGTTCTGCTTTCTGACCACAACAAGATCGCCGGGTTCGATTCCTGCCTCAATCATGGATTTCCCTCTTGCGCGAAGGATGAAAAACTCACCGCTTCCAAATATGGCGGTCGGCAGAGCTACATATGCCTCGAAGTTTTCTTCCTCATATTCCGGTTCGCCGC
Source organism: Acutalibacteraceae bacterium (assembly GCA_051880615.1). Lineage (GTDB taxonomy): Bacteria > Bacillota > Clostridia > Oscillospirales > Acutalibacteraceae > UBA7067. The sequence continues at coordinate 49,935 of JBJEOH010000034.1, read as the reverse complement.
AGGCAATAGAGCCGAGGATGGGAGAAAGAACTACATCGGCGTCTGCTTTATTTGTTACGGCAGTTTCAACCGTCTTTCCGTCGTAGGTGAGCATTCCTCGCTTGTCCATATCCCGCAGATAACCGTGTACCGTGCTTCTTGCACAGCCGACCTCTGCGGCAATCTCGCTGATGGAGGGAGAGCGACGGTTGGCGAAGTAGAAGTCCTCGACCGTTTTTTTGATCTGTTCCATGGTTTCTTCGCTTTTGTATCGCATAATAATTCCTCCGATTTTCTTTAATCCGAACGGATTGTTCGGGATAGACTTATTATAGCGCATCCGAACATATGTTTCAATAGCTTTCTGTAAAATAAAATCGGGATGGGTTCATTTCAACCCATCCCGAATATTGCAATGTTTATTCTGCTTTATTTAATGCGGTTTTCAGCCTTTCGGCGTATTCATCTCTGACAGCCTTCGGAGAGAGAATTTCAACCTTTTCGCCGTATGTAAACACCCAAGCATAGAAGGTGGGGCTTACGGATACTTCAACGGTGGCTGTAAAGTGCCTGCAGTCATATGGTCTTGTTTGTACATCCTCGCCAAAGCGGTCGATGATATCCTTCATTATGCTGCTTTCGCATTTCAGTTCCACGGTGCAGAGTTGCCCATCGTACATAGAGAACACCTTGCGGCAAAAAAATGAGATATCATAATTCTCCGGCTTTGGGCGGTAGAGCTTATCTGACAGTGCTGGTTTATGTATTCGATCTACTCGGAATTTGACAACCTTCCCATGGCTTTCAGACCAGCCAAAAACATAATAGGCGTCATTGCACCAAACCATATCATAAGGGGAGAGGACATATTTCTTCCCATCGTGCTTGTATACCTGCTTCTTTTCCGCGGTATATTCGATATATTTGAAGGTCACGGCTTTCTCCGTCTGAATCGCCGTATATAGCGTGTCCACAGAATAGAATACTTTCTCGTTTTCGGTCTTTGCTTTACCGTCCACATAGAGGCTGCGTTTCAGGAGATCGCCTTGATGCGGGCTTGCCAGAGACGACAGCTTGCGGATCAGCTCCATACTTTTCTTCGGGGAGAGGAACTTTGCCGCCTGCACCGCATCCACCAGCAGCTTCAGCTCTGCAAGCTCCAAATGCCTTGTGCCGATGAAGTATTCGTTTTGACGGCTGCGGTTGCATACGATGTCAATCCCGATGCTTTGAAGCTCGGCAATATCCTCGGTCACCGTTTTTCTTGTCGTGACGATACCAAAAGAGGCGAGGTGTTCAATTATATCGTTCGTGGTGACAGGATTAGCCTCGTCGGAGCAATCCCACAGATATTTTAAGATAATGATTACTCTGTTCTTTTCTGCCATTCAAATTGTCCCCTTTGAAATCTTTCTGAAAATATCGATTTTTAAAAATACAACCAATTATTCTTTACTAATCATAAATCTCGAAAATCGGTACTTTAAAGTAAACGAAAAAGAGCAATTGCACATTTGCTTTAAAGGTTTCATATTAACGCGAAAGGCGTCGGCGGGATCGCACCCGCCACCGCCTTTGCAAAAAATTTATTTTGCTAAATTACTCAGCACGCTTTTTCCTTTTGCTGTAAACTGTTGTTCCGATTACGCCTGCTCCGCTTACGAACAGCAGAGCTACCCACAGAAGCAAATTACTGTTATCGCCCGTTTGCGGACTTGTGGTATCCTTGCCACCCGTTGGCGTTGTAGTATCAGTTTTGTCCCCTTCTGTCGGTTCTGTTTGTTCCGTGGCTGCTTTTACCTCAAAATTCGTACTACACTCACCGTCGTTATAGACAACCGTGAGCTTATGTGTGCCGACAGAAAGTGTCTTAAGGTAATCCGCCTTGAGCGTAATAATGGTCGAGCCGGATACCGCCGTGTAATTTTTCGCATCAATCAGCGTATCGTCAATTTTTACGCCCGTAAACTTGCTTAAATTACCGTTTGCACGGAAGATCAGCGTTCCGTCGCTGTTCTGCGTCCATGTGCCGTTTGCTCCCTCGATAATTTTGTAATCCGAAGCACCTGCCGCCGTAGGCGTCATAGTCAGGTCGGTTCCAACCTGCAATACGATGCCGGTAGCCATGTGCGGATAATCAACGTCTTTTCCGTTTACCTTCAGTTTGGTGTTGGGACCGAAAACATACCCTTGCGCAGCCGCTTCATCCGTCAGCTTTACATAGAGCATATACATATAATCTGTATCTGCCTTAAAGGAAGAGACAGGTCCGCCGCACCAGCCATGTTCAACATAAGCGTTGTTCCAATAATCGGAGCTGCAGATGAACGCGTCATCTTCACCACGCCAGCCTTCATAGTCAACGACATACAGCGCATCGTCAGGGGTCGTTCCGGTGAACACTGGTCTGTCGCCCACATGGAAGCTGACGGTTGCGTTGTTGATCTCGATCAGCTCGATTTCTTTCTGCTCAGCGGGATTTACCGGCTTCATAAATGCGCCGGGTCCAATCATAAGGCTTTTTCCGTCCATGATTGGCTCGCTCTTAGCGGAGAAGTCGCTGCCGTTCAGCATAACAGAAAGGGTGTCCCTTGAAGCAAAGGTGTAGTTTTCATTCCCTGTTGCGATAATGCTGTAGGAATAGGTCTTGCCCTCTTCAAAGGCAGTAATTGCTTTACCCTCAGGAACTCGGCTCATCTGCTGGGCGTCGGAATACCAGAACTTGACCGGCTCTAAGCCGTTCGCGGTTTGCTCCCACTCTTCCCAGTATTCATAAAAAGTGTAATTCGGAGCGCTTTCACCGCCCGCTGTCGCCTGTGCCGCCGGCGCTTCGCCCGCGGTGCAGGAAGTAGGGGCATTGTTAATTACCACGTTGTTGATAACATAGTTGTCCTGAGATGCGCCGTCGGTGGCAACTACCTTCGGATACCCTAACACCCTGAGGGTCGTTCCAAAAACAGTGTTACCCAACATGAAGGCACTCACGCCATCAACCTTAGATTGTCCGTTCTCTACTATTGTCGTTCCGTCGCAAATTACCGTGCCTGTAAATGCGCCGCTTTTACTATCATATGGAAAAGTATATCCTTCTTTCGCGGTAAAGGTTATACAGAAATCGTAGGATGCTAATGCTGTTGGCTTCTTTTCGCTGGCATTCGATTCCATAATATCGCCATAAGAGAAATTTACCCAACTTTGCGCAGTAATATCCATCTGATTCGAGCAGGCGGAATTCGGGTTGAGCTCCGTGGTAAATGCAACAGGCTGCGTGGAATCAAGATTCTTCCAGACATTTCCGAAATCGACCAGAGTAATATTCTGATCAGCGTTACCGCTTGCAAACGCCATAACAGGCGCAATTGACAGTACCATGCAGAGCATGAGTAAGAGGCTTACGATCCGCCCTGCATGATGATTTTTTATGTTTTTCTTCATCTGAAAAACCTCCTTAAAATATTTTTATGTTGAACTCTCGCTATCGAGAGAAACATACATGAAATCAATTCAAAACCGCACCGCCCCATTCTATGACGGTAAAGCCCTTTCTCACGATGGGTGTAATCTCGGGCGTCTTAATTTTGCCGCCGGCATCGAATGCAAAGCCAAACCATATCCGGTATATGCTGTCCGGTTTGACGGAGAAGGATATGGGCATAGCGGCGTCAACACCGTCGGTCAGCATTGGATACATAAGGTAATCCGCGCCGTCTTTCAGATAATCCGACCAGTACTCGATGAAATCGGCTGTTTCCTGCTCATTAAAGCCGTAAGCCGTCAGAATGCGGCGGAAGGTTTCATCGCGTTTGTCTGCCGGAACCAGGAAGCCTTCTTCGGTTTGGAACGCCTTCTTTTTCACCAGGGCTTCATAGAACAGATAGCCGTAGCGGTTGCCGTCCGCATCGGTGAGCGTACCGTCCGGAGCCGCCGTTACCGTCCACGCTCCGGTATAATCCGGTATGGATGCGGTGAGATAGTCCGGCTTTTCAAAGGTGACCGTTATTCCAGTTTCCGTTTCGGGGTAGAGATAAATATTCGGCTTTTTCGCCTCGGTATTGTTGGGCAGAACGGTGCCGCCGGCATGCGGCGCCATGCTTAACAGCTGATCACGCAGCCACTCAAACTCCTTTTCGCGCCCTTCCTTTACCATCTGCGCATAAAAATTCAGCTTATCGTAATAACTCTTTTCTCGCCAGTCCTCCACCGACCATTCCGGATCTCTCGTGGTATAAAATGTACCATGAATGAGATTCTGAATAGAATGATTGACACTCTGCGCAGAATAATCCAGGTAGTCGATCAGTGTGCTGTGATCGGCGTAATCCAGCACGGCGGTCTGTGTGGCCGCGTCGGACCAGGTATCCTTTGCTTCTCCCAGCAGTTCCGTTACCAGTGGAACCAATCTGGTAGGGTCTTTTTCGCCATAAGCCATGTCCATCCAGTTCATCATAGACTGCCATGCGGCCAGCGTATCGTAAGCAGTAGCCAGCGAAGGATGGCTGGCATAGGGGTTATCCTGCGGGTGCGTCAGCTGATGAATGGCAGAAGCGGAATCCATTATGTTTGTTGCCGCTCCGGCAGCCGTGAAAACCCCGTCGCCGCCCTTCACCGCACCTCCATAGCTATTACTGAAACCGGGAATCGATTTGACATTTTCCCACTGATTTTCCGTCTGCTCAAAGCCTTCGGAAATGTTGTTCCCGTAATCATCCCAAAAATTAACCGTTGCATCAAAGGCATTTGTATTGTTTGAGGTTGATTGATTTTCCGAAGCGGACTTTTGCCGAAGCACATCCATCACATCGGGGAGCTTTGGGGGTTTCGACTGTCGCACGCTTCCGCCATTACTCCCATCTGCACCTACAGTAACCGAAAAGGCGGTCAAAAGCAATCCGCAGCACAGTATAATGGAAAGTATCCGTTTTTTCATTTACTCCACCTCCCTTGCCACATATTCCTGATAGGTATCAATGATCTGCCGCAAATATCCGTCATTTCCCGCCAGCTTCTCGGCGCTGTCCAGATAGTCCGCCGCCGCCTTATAGCTTCCTCTGTCATAGGAAATCACACCGAGGTAGCAAAGAGAATAGCCGTCCGACGGATTAAGTCGCTGTGCCTTTTTCAGATAGTAAATTGCCGAGGTATTGTCCCCGTTTTCATAATAAGAAAGTCCCAGCATCAGGTGTCCCTTTGCCCAGTCAGGATGCTCTTTGACGGCATCCAGCAGCGTGGTGGTGACATACCCCCGGTCATTGCTGAATCGGTTATACCAGCCTATCTTTGTCAGATAGTACTCGATATCCGTCTGATTCTTGATATTAATTAGAATATCATTACTTTTATCTTTCTCGTCTGCCTCTATATAATAATTCGCAAGGCAGAGCCCGGCGGCGTCATCTTCGCCGTATGTATCAATGTAAGCGTCATATTTTTCTTCGGCGGTCTGCACATTCTCAGCAGAAGCAATTTCTTTCAGAAGCACGGACTTTTGCTCCAGGCTTCCTGCACCGCCGCCTGCCGTAATTAATACGCAGCATAAAAACGAAAGGATCAGTCCTGCCGATACGGAAATCCCGGCAAGGCGTTGTTTTTCTTTATGTTTGAGCAGAACTGACATTACAATCCCAGCCGCGCAGAGGAGCATTCCGATGATTCCAAGCCACACGGTGCCGCCGAGGAAGAAGGTCTGCAGAAACAAAACAAGGAAAAGGATTGAAGATAATATAATCAGCATTATTCGTTTCCTCCCTTCTGTGACGCTTCGTGCTGTTTTTCTATCTGCTCTTTTGCATGGTCGCGGTAGGAATACATATGGATACCGATGCCCTCGTAATCACTGTAATAATTGAACCACGGGCTTTGACCAATGGCAATTTCGGCGGCGGTATAGGCATTTTCCCAGTCCTCCAGCTCTGCATAAGCGGAATACAGTGCATACCATATCATCGGATCATCGCTCTTGTACTCGATCGCCTTTTTGTAAGCTCCCACGGCATCCTCAAATTTTTCCTGCTGTGCCAATGCCACACCTTTGAGGTAATACGGATAGCACAGGTCATCACGCACAGAAAGAACCTGATCCGCAGCGGCGATTGCCTTGTCGAGTGCTTCCTTGTAGGAGTCGCTGTAAATGGAGTGATCATCGTAGGTAGAATAGTAAGCGTTGGCATAGGCTTCGAGATAATATTTCAAAAACTCATCGCTTTGCAGCTTGCTTATCTGTGCTTCGCTGAGCTGACCGTATTTTGCTTCTGTAGTCTCAGTATCCACGATCAGCAAAGCAAGATAAGAATGAAGCAGTTCATCCGCCTTTTTGGGATATTCGCTTGTTTTCACCTGCTCGGCAAGCTCCAGCGCATAATCTACGGAAACGTCAAAATCTCCGTTTTCGAGCGTTGCCGCCGCCGCATAGTAGATCGGTGCGGGATTAGTTCCGGTTTCCGTCTCCTTAGCGAGTTTTAAGCACTCATCGTATCGGCCGGTTTTCAGGAGCGCATACATGGTGTTTTCTCGGATATAGGAATTGTCAAGGCTTTTCAGCGCTTCCAATCCGTAATCTGCACATTTATCCAGCGCCAGCGCCCGCAGATAGGTCTGCATAACAAGCTTTTTGACTCCAAGCAGTTCCTCCCCAGAGATGTCATTTCCCAACTGTTTTTCAAACTGCTTTTCAAAGTTTTCAACGACGGTGAGAATCTGATAATCAGCCGAGTATTCCGAAGTCAGGTACAGGGTGTGACGCTCCTGATTGTTATACAGCATGACCGCAATGTAATTCCATACGAAATCCTCCGGATTTTTCAGCGCCTTTTCAATCGCGTCGTCCACAATAGAATAGGTAATACCGGTTCCGACAGAATCGGCAATGCTGCTGCCGTTTCGGATTCCCACGCGCATTTTTGCAAGCAGAGTGGCATAGTCAAAGCTGTTCTGATAGGAGGACGCGGTTTCAATTACCTCGGTCATGGCGGCGGCGTTTTCCTGTACGTCGGGAAGTCCGCCGACATACAGCCCGTTTGCCGCTAAATTGGTCAGAATTTCCGTGCGGCGGTTTTTCTGTTCTGCTGTCAGCGTATCGGCTTTTTTGTATTCAGTCAGCATTTCAAAGCAGAAATCGGTATCCTTTATGTACCCCGCCGTGTAATACTTTTCCATGGTTTCAAGCCTGTCGTCGGTGTGGTTGACATAGGCATCAAGGTAAGCAAGCACCGGATTTGAGGCAACTTCCTGCTCGGTTATGGTGTTCCAGCCGCCGTCCGCAACGCTTTTCCATATCTCCAGCTCCCGCTGGATGTCGCTGTAATCGTTGACTGCCGTGATGATGTTCCCACCCAGCAGGTTATAGCACGCCATATTCGTGCGGGTATAATATTCATCCTTCAATCTGTCAGCAGGCGAAGCTGTCTTTGGAAAGAGCATCACAGCAGAGATCAACAACACAGCAACGCTGATGCAGGTCGGAATATAGGGCAGAAAAGATTTTTTGTTTTTCGTCTGTAAGGCTTCTTCGTCTGCTTCGGTCTGCGCGTTTTCGCCGCATACAAATTTCAGTACAGGCATCAGGAGTGCCCACCGGAAGATCGTGTTCAAAAGTCCTGCCACGAGCTTTGCGCTCCATACCTTGTTTCCGGAGAAGACAGCTTGTACACCGAGACCGAAAAAGTACGGAAGCAGGTACCAACAGGCAAACGCGAGCAATACGGTGGCTCCGATTCGGATAATCTCACGGCACGCTTTCCTTTTGGTTTTACCGCGCATGGCTGAACCCAGCAGATGAAAAGCCAGTCCGAGCAATATGCCGCCGGCAGCGCATCCTATGATTTTTCCGGTCACTCCTAACTGCCCGCCCAGATACTCTTCTAAAATTTCGCCTGCGTACAATGCCGCAAGACAGGGAATATATCCCTTTAGCCATATGACAGCGGCTTGCTTTGTTTGCCCGTTTACCGAACGGATTGCCAGAAAAGCAAAAGCAGAAGCACAGACAACGCAAAGCAGATCCGCAAGAAATACTGCGTCGGTGCTTAATGATTCTTTTATTAGAATTAACATTATTGTTTTTATTAAGTCAGGCAAAATGCTGAGTGCTGCAAGCACTCCGAAAAGCCACTTCGCCGAAGTGCTTATATATGCCTGTCTGAAATAATTTCCTATTTTTTTCAAAAGCGCTTCCTCCGATTCTGTGTTTTGTTTATTTTATAATTTTGGTTTTCAAATGTTTCGGTATTAGAAATCAAGATTTTAAGCTGTTCATTATAATCTCATTTTCCAGGTATTGAGATATATTATCAGCCACGGCGTTTATGGCACGCTGTATGCCGTTGTCTGATAATCCTTCGTAGGGCTGTACTATTGACACCGTTAATACTGTTCCTGTTTCGTCCTCTTTTACAAAAATTGCAAAACGACTTTTGTTTCCGTAAACCGATATATCCGAGACAATCGTAGAGTCATCTGTTTTTTCGTATTCAGCACCGTACTTATCCAAAACCTCGTATATGGCGATGACAACATATTGCCGAACATACGGCAGCATTCGTTTAGCAGAACTTAATATTCTTTCCTGCGGGATGGACTTGCGCATATCTTCCATACTGTTATTACCTCCCGTTTCATTAAAATTTAACAGCAATCCTCCTGAAAATTTTTATTGTTTTTCAATATATCCGCTGATAGGCTGTGTGTACATACTATCGTCCGTTACGGGCTGATAGCGCTTTCCGTCATAAACATCGGTAAAACCGTTGGTTGCACGGTAAACTTCGTTTGTTTCGGTATCATAAACGCGCTCATAACCGAGCGTTGCGTCGCTTTGCTTTTGGCTGATAATGTCCTGACTGGTATTCCGCTTTTCCCAGGAGTCCATCATGCCGTCCAATACCTGATTGGCATTTTTGCTGAACTCCATAGCCTGTGCCACCTTTTCGTTGCCTGCCTGAATGGTTGCGCTCACAAAGCTGTCGGAGTATTTTATTGTTTGCATACACTTGGTAAGCAGGCTTTCCCATTCGATAAAGGTATCCTTGACAGCGGTAATCGCCATGATGTTGTACACCATATAATAGCCGCCGTCTACCGTTTCCAATAAATAACCGTTCATTCGTCCGGTACCAACCGGAGTTACTCCGAAATCCACTACCGAGGCAGAGAACAGTCCCTCACCCTCTTTGCCGTTATCTGTGAAAGTAGCCCGCAACAACTCATCGCCGATAGCGTAGGCTTTCATACCGCTCGTAGATGCAAAACGTTCGGTCACGGTGAAGTTCTCAAAGCGGGGGAAGGTATATCCTGCATAGCTCGAATCCCTTGATATATTGTCGATACACTGAGGCTGAATTTGATAAAACCCTTCGGTAGACGGATTTTTCATCACTGGAGCGTCCGCCAAAACTGCACACATTGCATTTCCCATGGTATAACAATTGTACTGCCATCCGGCTTTGCCCTCTTCGCAGTGCAGAAGCGGTTCTGCTTTCAGTTGTATAAACATCTGATTTACAGGCTCATTCGGATCATACACACGGATGCTGTGATAGATATTGACGCCGCCGGCAGTGACTTTCCAGCCCTTCGGTATTGTTATACTGAAATCAGCACATTCGTAAAGCTCGGTCTGCGCCGCTTTAGCGGCCGTCTCGGTTATTTTTACGCCTTTTTCTGTTTGTACCGTTTTGGTGCCGTCGCTGTTGACGGTGGTTTTATTGCCGCAGGCCGTGAGTGACAGTGCCAAAACTGCGGCGATAATCATAGATAAGAATTTTGCTTTCTTCAAGATCATATTGATCCTCTCCTTTATATTCAAAATGGTTTACTGTGTGCTGTAATCTCGATAAAAGCCGGTGCAATTGTATTTGGAATACTCACGATACCCGTCGGTTATTACTTCCGATATAGGCAGCAATGTATAGTCATCGGTTATCACATGACTTGTGCATATATTGCGTACATCGCTGTAATAGGTGCTGAGCAGTTCCAGCTTTCTGAGCCCCAGATTGCAGTTCAGGTGGTTATACGCCGGATAGTAGGGTGAAGCCGAGCCGTCGGGTGCAAGCTGCGCCTTTTCATCGTTGTCATCCAGCGGTTCTGAAGTATACACAATCTCGTAAAACGCACAGTTTGTCATAAGGATATTGCTGTTAAATAATCTGATAGGTGTTTCATTTCCGATGACAGACAAGTCAAGGTCAAAGGCAATATATTCTCTCCAACCCATATCACGATAAAAGTTCCAACCGGTTATGCCTTTATCAAGATACTTTCCCGAAAAAATAAGGCTGACTTTATCTCCCGTAAAGGCGATCATCGGTATACGGTTATCATAAATCTTGTCGGCATTTAGATATTCCGCCGTGTGATCCTCCAAGGTTTTTCCATCAGAAGAATAGCGATACACCTTTTTGAAAAGCGGATACTTTGCCGTATCAATAGGATTTGTAGAGTACGGTGCACAGCCAATGTCATAGCCCGTGCCATCCCGATAATATACTTTGCCCATTTCACCGTCGTAGGTAATTCTCCAATACATTACTTCGTTGCTTTTTGGCAGAGCACCTACTTCCTGAATATTTTTGCCGTTCGTCAGCAGCGAATTAAAGTTTGCGCGGTAAATTTTGCCGTTTGAAACAACAATACTGTCAATCGTTTTACTGTATCCGTGATCAAGTTCACAGTCAAATTCGCTGTTAACATCAATGATGTTTTCGCCGCCGGTAAGTTTTTTATAATCGGACTGGTCAAACGGTTTGCCGCGCCGCTTCAGCAGCTCCTGCTCCAGCGTCACCGGTTCTGTGTCTGTTTGAGAATTCTGCGAATCGGTTTGGGTGGGCTTCTCGGTTCCTGCCGGCTGAGAGCTTTTATTCTTTGAGCAGCCGCACAGCAGTAAAATCACAAACAGGAGCAGTGCCAGAATTTTAATAGGCAGATTTCCGCTTAACCGGATTTTGATTTTTCCGGCGGAATGTATCTTTATATCTTTATTCTGTCGCATTTTCTTTCCCTCCCGTATTTTCTGCCATCATTATATACATTACAGAGTTGTTTTGTATATAAGGGAACTCCGCCAATTTGAGAAAACGGGGTGGCGGAAGTCCGCCATTCTTAATATTCGGGGCAAAAAGCTGATTTTTACTCTGAAAATGGTATAAAAAATCCGCCTTCCGTTTTAGGGAAGGCGGCAGAGCAAATACCAAAACAAAAATTATTTGTTGTAAAGATTGAGCAACCCGACACGGGATTTCACACCGGTTTTTTCATAGATAGCGGAAATATACCGTTCCAAAGTCCGTCTGGAAACATACAGATTTTCGGCAATCGCCTGAACACTGTCCTCCGTATTGACAAGACAGCCGAACACCTCGGCTTCTCTTTCCGTAAAAGCAAACAATTCCGTGAATTTTTGCAGCTTTTCTTTCTCGCTGACGGTGCCGGTTGCATCTGTAATGAGCTGTTCCGCAAATGCTTTCTTTTGAAAGGTATAGGCAACTGCCACAGTGCTGACAGTCACAAATAAGAACAGCACAAGAACAATGACGGCAATACTGCTATCATGGGACAGCAGGGCTAAAACAGGGTTGGCAATGAGAGCGGCTGTAATATTATTCACCGCACGTCCCATGCCCGCCCACAGCTCAGGTATTTTCATATGGCGGGAAAGCTCCATAAAGCCGGAGGTGAAGAACACGGCAAAAAAGCCCGCTGACAGATAGAAAACAATCAAGCCCACCAAAAATGAGCCGTCAAATTTCAGCACGACAATACATATCGTGGACAGCACCATCACGCAGTACATGACAAGTCCCATATATTTTCGGTTCTTTATGTCAAATACAAAACCCGCCGCCAAGCCGCTTAAAGCAAGTAGGATTCTCGGCCACTGGCCTATGTCCACTGTTCCGCTTGCGTGGACAAGAGTCACTGCATTGTCAAGTGTGCTGAAAATACAGGTCATCAGTACGACAAGCAGAATCATAAGAATGCCGACTATTGCTCCTTTTGCGGTTCCTCCGGTATTGCCTTCGTTCTTTTCTTTATCCGGCGAAGCTTCAACCTTCTGACCGCCATTTTCACAATAAACGCGGTCGTTCTTTATCAGCATACAAACAAGCAGCAGTAAAAATGCGGATAAAATTATTGCTCCCGCAATCTCCGAACGGACAAGATTGTTGTTTGCAAACTGGAGCAGGATACCCAACGCATAGGAAATACCCACAGCCCTCGCCAAATACCTGTCCGTTTTCATCATGCGCATGGAAAGATAAAAAACCGCACTGCCGAACAAGCCAAGAAGAAGAAACAAAACAAGCCCCGCTGTAAATGTCGCTGAATAAGCAGTGCCCATACAGATAAAGGCTATGCACAAAACGGATGCAAGGCTGAAAACAGCAAAGCATACAGTTTTGATACGGTTTTTACAAAATCGGTTCAATAACGGATACAGCAAAAAGCCTGCCGCACTTACTCCGAGTGCATAATTCTGTGCCAATACGGTTTTATCCTCTGATACCATGCGGGAAAGCACATCTACAAATAGATATTCCGCACCTAAAAACAGAAATGTGAACAGCCCCATCAGAACAACAGCATTTATGTAAGGAATTCTATCCTTCTTTTTGAAACAGGCGCTTTGCGTGATTTTTATTAAAACATTGCTCATTGAAAAAATCCCCTTCATATGCTGTCATCACTGAACTCCATAATGTCATTGGGAGTACAGTTTAATGCATTGCAAATTTTGCCTACGATATCCACAGTGATGTTTTCACCCTTGTTCATCTTTGAAATGACATAGTTGCTGATCCCCGCTGCTTTTTCAAGGTCTTTCTTTTTCATATCCTTGTCAATGAGCAGCTTCCAAAGTTTTTTATAGCTTACTGTCATATCCGTTTCCTCGTTTTTTATATTCTTCATCATCGGCAGAAAGGAAAAGACCGACGCCTCAAGGCTTCATCGTTCAACAACGCTTTCAACATTTCAGTAGTATCATAACATGTTTTCTCGAAAAAAGCAACGACAAATAAAGCGAACGATTTATTTTTTTGTTCATGAGTGTTTTTTCTTTCTGCTGTAATATCTTTTCAGTTGGGTAGTTCGATTTCTCCTGTCATGATGACAGGTGGTACCTGCCACCGAGAAGGCATAGTTCCCCCTCGGTGGAAAGTGTTTGTTTTTTTACCGCCTTATCTGCCTCGGATTTTGTAAAGCAAACTGCTCTTTCCGCCTTTGGTGCGGTATCGTTGCTCAGTTTCAAGCAGTCCTGCTTTCCGCAAATCCCGTAATGCTCTGCGGACAGTGGATTGGGACAGCTTCAGTTCTGCCGCTATGGTGGGAATGGCAGGCCAACATTCACCGTCCTTGTTCGCTCTGTCTGCAAGGTATATATAGACAGATACCGCACGGTGCGGAAGCTCCATGCGGTATAAAAAATCAAGTCTGCTCACTTGGTTTCACCTCCTGTTTTGTTCTGTTTGGCGGGGTGTGCCTTCGGCCCGGCGGTTCGGGTTTTAGCTCGTTACCGCCTTTTTTCTTGTCAGATGATTTTTTAGGCGGAGTCTGCTGAGGCTCATTGCTTTGGCTCTCTGCCTGATCCTGACCTCCCGCTGCGGCAGCCGCCTCCGCTTCCTTCATTTCTTCATACTCCTTTTTCCGATACTTTTTCATGATGCCTTCAATGATTTCCTGTTTCTCGGCGTATTCCACCTCACGGCCTCCGTTATCGGTTACGGTATAGGGGTTATCCTTGTCAAACTGAATGCCCCATTTGTAGAACAGTTTCAGCCTGACTCTCATCGGGTGTACGCCTGTTTTCATCACAACAAACTGACCTTTTGGCATAGATTTTAATTCGTCGGGTGTGAGCAACGGGCGCTCAATCATTTGCAATGACTGCGAGGGATCATTCTTTGAACGGCTGACCGAGCCGGACATCACGGTTCGGCTGCCCAGGGCTTTGGAGAGTACCTCTGCCGAGGAGCTGTTGGGAGCGAAACCGCCGAATATTGTGAGCTGTGTATTGTCCACAATGATTTCCGCGCCTTCCTTGCCGTAGTTCTTGTCGAGCTGTGAGAAGGACTGGATAATCGGGACAATCTGCAATCGCCTTGAACGGGAGGCGGAGAACATCATCTCGGCGCTCTCTATTTTCGGCAATGTTCCGAACTCATCGCAGAAGAAAACACAGCGGTTTTGGAGCTTGCCGCCGTTTTCATCAGCCACGGCAAGGATTTCTCTGTATAGCTGTTGAATGATCAGAGAGATCATAAAGAAGGTGTTGGGATTTTCCTCCGGCATGATTACGAATATAGCGGACTTCTCATTGCAGAACTTCTCCGCGTCAATTTCGGTATCAAAGCAGAGAAGCTGTTCCAGCTCTGAATCGAGGAAAGAGTTCAGTCGGGACAGCGCCGTTGACATGACCGAAGCCATTGACTGTTCGGCTGTATTCAGCGCGGCTCCCGCAAACCACTTAGCTTTATGGTCGTTTGGTAAAAGCTCCATAAGCTGCTGAAACTGATTCTTTCCTTTTCTGCTTGAAGGGGCGAGTAACTCTTGTATGATTTTGAATACCGACACGATGTGCCGTTTCTGCGGCTCACAGAACTCTGCCACAAGGAGTATCGTTGCTGTCAATAAGCCCTCGGCGGCGTCATAGAAGTACGCATTTTGACCGAAGCTCGCCGCGTCCATACCTGATAGGATAATGGTCTTGGAGATAATCTTGGCGTATTTCTCGGCTTTGGCTTTGTATATGAGCTTGTTTTCTTGCTGATACAAATCCATATACTTGTTGACGAGGTGCAGGAGATTGTTGCCGTTGGAGCGGGTGGGATTGCGCAGATCAATGACCGAAACATTGTAGCCGTAGCCTTTGGCGATGTTGCCGTAGTTACGCATAACATCGCCTTTGGTGTCGGTTGATAGGAACGACATTCCGCTGGCGCAGGCGTATTCGATACAGGGATACAGCCAGAAGGCGGTCTTGCCGACACCCGCCGCACCGATCATCAGCGCGTGGACATCTCCTGTATCCACCATAGCGGTGGTATGATGCTTGCCGCCTGTACAGCCTACCACGATTCCCTGCGGCAGAGCTTCTTCCGATTGTTCTTTCTTCTTTTTGAAAAAGCGGCACTTTATAATTCGGGATACAGTCGGCGTTTCGCCCTTTGCCGCTTGTTTACGCCATTTCTCCGGCGTAAACGGAATGTGATTATAGATTTTTTGTATTTCCGATTTGGTCGCCCACCGCGCCGTTCCGTGCTGACCGTCGCCGACCGTCTTGGATTTAATGTTGTTGAGGTTATAGATGTGGGCAAGTAAGGTAACGCCGCCGAGGATGCAGAACATCACTACGGCAACGAAAATCAGAGTTGTAACGCCTGACACATTTCTTCATCCTCGCTTTCTTCCATTGGTAAAGTTAAATCCTCGTTCCAATCCTTATGGTTCGGAACGAGGATTTCGTGCTGAATACCTTGTGTAAACAGCTTATCGGATATTCGTTTGTTTGCTTTCTGACCGGCTTCATCGTTATCCATGCAAAGATACACCTTTTGAATATTCGGATTGTCTTTCAGCATTTGAAAAAGCACCCTGTCCGAAACGGAACAGGATGCCGCATAGCTGTGAATACGCCAGCAATCTTTATTCATGGATATGAAGGAGAGCATATCGATTGGTGCTTCAAATAAGCATAGACATTTGCTCTGCCCATGCCAGTGAAAGCTGTACTCCGGCATACTGCTGTCGGCATTGCCTTTGTAGGTGCTTTCACTGCCGGTACCTCGTTTATGCACATGGCGAGGTATGCCGTCCATATCGTAACCCACGAACACAGCGTTGTGATAATCAGCCGATTCATAGATCATCTTCTGATGCACAAAGGTATTCAGCACATCTCGGTCGATTCCGCGGCGGGTTAAAAGATAGGCATATACACGCCGCATATTATCGTTTTTCGGCGGCAGCTCAAAGGGCTTTGTTTCTTTCACAATGGGCGGCGATACCGTAAGCGTTCCGCCGCATCCGCCGAGCAGATATTCCATTGCCTCCGCATAGGACTTGTTATAATACCTTCGGACAAAGTCGATGGCGTCACCGCCGACTTGTTCGTATTGGTGATACCACAGATTTCCGCGCACGGTGACCTTCTGTGATCCGTCACGCCATTCGTACTCCTTGCCGGAGCGCTTGAGCGTTTCGCCCTGACTGCGCAGCAGAGAGACGAGGTCTGTCTGCCGTGCCTGCTCTTTCTGCGCGTCGGTAAAATGAATATATTGGGACAAAATAATACCTCCTATCCTTGTCGCAGACCGTGAGCCTGCTTTTTCTCGTCGATTTTTCTTTTTAATTTACGGTCGATGGCAGCGCCTTTTCCTCTGCGCTCGTCCTCCAAGCGGTTTTGAATCATGCGGCTGAGATGATGCAGAAGACGGATAGTACCCAATGCCGCTGACCAATTCCTACCCGATTTTATGCTGTGCAGAAGCTGCTCGGCATACCTGTTGCCGTGTTCTGCGGCGGAGGACAGATAGAACACCGCCTTGCTGTAATCACGCTCCGTTTCTTTGCCGTACAGATACAGTTTTCCGAGTTGGTATTCCGCAAAGTCATTGCCGTTCTTTGCGGCAATTTCAAAGTTACGGATTGCCCGAAGGACATCCTTGACCGCGTCCTCGGTCAGCAATATCTTTCCCGCAAGGTAGGCGGCATAGGGGTTGTCCTGTGCGGCCGCTCTTTCAAGATAGCCGACAGCCCGTTCCAAATCCTGCGGAATGATTTCTCCGCAGTACAACAGCTTGCCGAGAATATATTGCGCCGGAGCAAAGTTCTTGTCTGCTGATTCGGTCAGCAGCCTAATCGCTTCGGGTATATTCTGCAAGAGCAAGACACCGTCGAGGTATGCCTTGCCGAGCATATATTTCGCATAGCGGTTTCCTTTATCGGAGGAACGTTTCAGCAGTTCCTCCGCGCGGGGCAGGTCTTGTTCGATATCTGTTTCTTGAAGCAAGGCCTTGCCGAGTAAATATTCGGCATACTGATTGCCGTCTGACACCGCATCTTCGAGCCACACCAAGGCGTAATCAATATTTTTAGTTACATCCTCGCCACGAAGAAACATTTTACCGAGACGGTATTTGGCAACATCACATCCGAGATGTGCTGAGTCAATGAGCAGATCCACCGCTGTGTCGGGATCGTAGTCCTCGCTATCGCTGTCGAGCAGTTCCTTTGCCTGACGGTAGAGCCGCCACATAACGGATTTCTTTTCCTTATCGGTGAGAGGAGGTTCGGTTTCTTCATCTGCCGGTTCGGAATCAGCAGCAAACTGTTCCTCCGGCTCGTCAATCGGAAACCTGTCGGCAAGAATGTTTATCGCTTCCTGTATGACAGCGTTTTTTACGGTTTTGAATTCGGGATTATCGACAAGCGGAATCCGTGCAGGCAGTTCCTGCGTATAGGTGCGCAGGATTTCCTCTTTCTGCTCATACCACAAATCATAGAGCGAGGAGATGCGCTCATCGGCGGCAAGCTCGTCTACGATGCGATTCACAATTGCTTTGACATCATCTTTCAGATAGCCGTACTGCTTTTTGCCGCTTGTTTTGGAGAGACGGTCAGCAAGCTGCAAAAGCATTTCTTCGAGCTTTGGATTATCATAGGTACCGCTGTTGATTCTCGAAACAATTTCCGCAATCACTTCACGGCTCCCGCTTCGGAGTGCGTCACGATGCTCGGTCTGCCTTTGGTATATCTCCCGCAGATCATCCTTGAAGATATCTCTTGCGAAGGAGGAGCGCAGATTCATAATGCCTTGCCGTGAGAGATAGGGCTTTTGTGACTCGGCACTGTACACCATGAGGTGAACATGAGGGTGGTGGCTCTCGTTGTGGAAGGCAGCATACCAATGGAGATCTTCCATCGGTATCTTGAAGCTCTTGGCGAGAGCTTCGGTCTTGGTGCGTAGCATATCCCGCCAGCGTTCGCCTTTATTGAATCCCAATCGTTCGGCATCCTCACGGCGCAGAGATATGATCACTGTCCATACATTGCCGCCGTAGTGATTCAGCTCATCCGACACCTCATTCAGCTTTATCTGAACGCCGTCATCAGTAAACAGTCCGTGTGTTCCGAAGCGCTGCGCCCGCGGTCGTGTGGCGATATAGTCAGCGTAGGTTTTGGTTTGCAGCACCTCGTATGAGTTATCTTCGAGTGCGCGGGTGATGAACTCCGAAGCGTTTCCTGCAGTCGGTTCTTTGAGATAGTCCTCATACTCCAACATTTCTTTGCTGTCGGGAAAGTCAGTAAGGATTTTTTCAATGAGCTGCTGTTGCTTTAGAGAAGATGGCGCGAGCTTAAAGGATTGATCTATCTTATCCACGCCTTCTCTTGTTGCTATATATTTTGCATAGCCGCCTACGCTCGTTCGGGCATTCGGTTTCAGATACTTGAACTTGGTGATCAGCTTCGCCATGCATCCTTATCCTTTCTGCCAGTTGAGCGCATCCTCGAATGAGAAGCCGCCGTTGAGCCGCTTGACTTCTTTTACACATTCTCCACGCAGTCGTTCGAGTGATACGGGATCGATGTCCTGTGTCGCAGCAATGAGGTTTTGCACGATAGCAATCTCAACAGCCAGCTTGAACATCATACGGTTCTGTCGGTTGTCACTGTTGTCTACGATTGCCTTGAGGGTGGAGGTCACCACATTCGGCAGGTATCCTCTTGCATTTTCTGTGCTGAGATATCCGGCGTAAAAGACAATTGCCTTCTCGATGAATTCCGATCTACTGCGACAGTCGTCTTGCTCGTACAACTTGTCGACCAACTCCAAGACAGACGGTTTAAACCAACTCTGAAACCGTCTTTTTACCTCTTTTTCTTTCTTCTGTTCCTTATCCATCGATTTTTCCTCCTTTCTGCATACGGCACCGAGGACGGCACCGTGTTTTTTTCCTTAAAACACTGCGGTTTCTTAGGTTTACGGCACCGTACTTAGTCGGTATTCCCTGAAATACGGCACCGTAATTTTCGGCGGCTTCAAACCGTCAAAAACCCTTGTGCGGTCGGCGTTGCCGTCCGCTGTGAGCCGAGTCGAGTGCCGTTTTACGGCACCGACTCTTTCACCTGCTTGCCTTTCCACCCATCGAAGGGCAGAGAAACGCCCGATTATACCGCCTGTTTCGTTTCCGCCAGAAACCGCCCGAATTTCGCTTGAATGTTCCTCGGCTTGTGTTTTCCCGACCTCTGCTTAAAACTCGCATCACGGGGCGACACGGTTGCTCACAGGGGGGCTACATCTGTATTGTCTGGACATCGGACTCATCCTCGTTGGTAGTTTCCTCCAACAGATCAATCTCTTTGCCCGCGAGACTGTTATTGAAAATTTCACGGCGGCATTCTTCTTCACGGTAATCGGAACGGAATGCTTTGTACGCCGCGACGGAAAAATCATGCAGGGTGTATGTCCACCATGCGTTGTCGCTGCTGTCGCAGATGCTGACATTGCCTTCGTCCAAATCAAACTCGACAAGCGCAGTGATGCGTTTGTCCGAATTGATATCTGTGCAGGATTCATTGAACTCTTTGAGGCTGATGGGATTTGTTTCGATAAAAGCGGCGGCGAGGGTTTCGGGATTTGCTGACAGCTCACCTCGGTCATAGAGACGGTATCGGTATGCCGCCTGCATCGGTGTGCGGAAGTGGTCGCTTGTGAAATGATAATCCTCGCCGTTTTCACGGATATGGAAAACAGCGAAGAGCCGTTTCGCTTCGAGCCTTGCCTGCTCGGCAGCATTCTCCCGTTCAATCCTTGCCTCGATAACGGCTCGCTGCTCATCGGGGACATATTCCTGATAGAGCGTATCGAACGCCTCGGTCAGCTTGTCCTCAACCGTTTCGGCAGTCTGATTACCGAGCACGTCCGCCAAAGCTCGCACACGCAGTTCGTTGAGAAATAAGGTGATGTCCATATCAGGCATTTTGTTTCACCTCCTGATCGGCGGCGCCCACAGCAGAAGAAGGAGAAGGCTTTGGTCTGCGCGGTGGCTTTGGAGCGGAACCAGTTGATGTGCCGGATTTCATATCGATGAACTCACGCACTCCGGCAGGCACGGTTTTGACATACAGAGTTTCGAGCGCTTTTTCAAGCTCGCTTTCCGCCTGCATATTTTTCTGCGCAAGATACATTTTAAGCGCAGAGAACTTTTCCTCGTCATAGGAAATTGTAATGGTTGTTTTCTTCATTTTGCTACACTCCTTTTACATTGCCATGGTCTGACCTGTGTCTGTGCAGGCAAGGCTTTCATCATTGAGAACAGTCAGACCGTTGTTGTAGTCCTCGACCATCTTTTCCGCTTCGGTCTGACAGTGCGAACTGTCATACCATCGGGATTCCATTTCGTCGATTGTCTTGTCAATACTGTTTGGATTGACATGGTCGGAATAATAAGCGGCCGCTTCGAGGAACTCGTCGCGGCCGTGCTTCTTATAGATTCCGTGGATGCTTTTAATTTTTCCTTTCATGCTGTACCTCTCATAGATTATTATTTGTTCGATTGCTTCATCTGTCGAAATTTTCCGACTTGATTTGATTGTCGGTCATTGTTTTTCACTCCTTTTCGATTGGTAGTGCGGGCATAAGATAACGTCGGCACGGAAGCTCTGCTTGCAGCTCCTTTCACATTTTCTGCAAAGCTCGTTATATTTCTTCCGTCCACGCTCATCAAGAAAGAACGCCCATTCTCTCTTGAGATATTTCGGCATACGGGGCATAGCATTCACCTCCAGTTCTTTTGCCTATTTGCCGATTTATCCCCGAAAATAAGAAACACCCAAAGCCTCTCCGAACTGTATACTTTCGGGGCGATTTTGGGCGTTTCCTTTCGATATGAGCGGTTTTCACTGCGTCGGGAGTATACTTTTCCGTCGATTGGTTTTGCCGCTGTTTGTCGTTTCAGGGTATTAAAAAAGCGCCGTATTGCTACGACGCTTTTGTTTTGCTCGGAAGGTATTAATTATTAGGTTTCACTGTATTTTTTCTTTCTGCTGTAAATGCCTGTTACAATCAGTGCGCCGCCGCTGGCGAGGAGAACTGCAATCCACAATGCGATGTGGCTGTTATCTCCGGTTTGGGGAGAATCGCCCGGCTCAGAGGGAGTGCTGCCGCTGTCCTTTTCACCGAGAACATAATACGGACTGCCGTCTGTGGTGAAGGTTATCGTACCGTTTTTCACATCGGCAGAAAGCAGCTCCATACTGCCGTCCGCTTTCAGAGAATAGACAACGGGATTTTGCAGTGTATTTCCCGGCTTCATTGATACCGATATACCGTTGGCATTTATCAGGTTGCCGTTATCATCAAGATAATAGATATGGAATGCCTGGGGAGCTTTCACTTTACCGTCTGTTACGCTGCTGATCCAGTCAAGAGCTTCCTTATCCGTGATAGGATCAATCACAAGCTGACCTTGGGTTTTATCCGCATCGCTTATCCCGACTTCCGTGCCGTCCGGCAGCGTAGCAGAGCCTTCGCCGTTTTCGTCTGTCGGAACTGTGTTCCACACGGTATTATCCACATACTTCACATACACACCGATGTCTTTTTGCTCTCCGTCGGTGTTCAGGTTCGCTTCGGCGGCAAAGGCGGTCATCCCGCAGGAGAACACAAGCACCGCTGCGGACATAGCCGTTATCATCTTTTTTAATAGAGAGTACCTTTTCATTCACTTATTCCTCCCACAGTAACATTCAAGGATACAGAGCCTGCGCTTTCATAGGTTTCCGGCTCATATCCCATTATTTTCAGTTTAATATTCTCGCCTGCGGCAAGTGTTTTAGTCAGCGTTACGGTCTTTACATATTCGCCGGGTTTGAGCAGTCCCGTTTCACCCAAAATGTTGCCGTTCGTATCCAGCACACGCAGCTTCAGGTATTTTTCATTGCTCTCGGTGTTGGTGAAGTAGACGGTTAAATCCTGTCCGTCAACGGTAGGTATGCCGCAAACAGAAACACGGTACGCCATACCCTCCTTGAAAAGCTCGGTGTAGCCCATATCTTCCGCTGCCTCCGGTGTGCCTTGCACGGCGGCGGTTTCAAAGTCGGGCGGTACAAATTCTGCTGTTTTCGGAATGCACAGCGCCGTAATCATTACAATCAGAAGTACGGCAAACATACCAAAGAGGATGGGCAAGGTATAATCTTTATTCTTTTTAGAATTTGCCTTTATACTCAATATATTTTCCTCGCTTTTGCATTTATATTGCTCTCCTATATAGGCACAAGGCTTAGCTATGCCCATATAGGAAAGGTCAAGGCAGAGCAGGTCACCCTGCCTTGACAAAATTAAGTGGAATTATGCACCTTGCATTATTTCGCAGTGACCGTCCATGTGCCGTCGCTGTCAAATCTGACAGGCAGCCATGGGAAGGGGCTACGCCGGCAGCCCCTCCGGCTGTTTTTCATAAAATCTTCTTATTTCATGTTTTCCTGTATCAATCTTCATCGCCATCAATGATAATACTGTGGACAGTCCATGTGCCGTCGCCGTTGTCGGTCACGGTGTAGGTGTCGGCGTCCACATAAGAGGTGGGGTCAAAGTTATAGGTGCCGGGGAGTACGGTAACGACAGAAGCGGCATAGTCGTTGTAAATACGACCTGACATGTTCACGGTTCCGCTGAGGGTCAGGGTGACGGTATCGGAGTACGCATGTCCATTGCAAATCGATTCTCCGTAGTAATCTCCGTTCAGCGTGCTGTCCGTCACGGTAGCAATGCAAAAGTTATACAAAGAATAGTAGTTATTCGCATTCAGCGTGCAGCTTTGAACGGTAAGGGTACCGTAGTTATTTATTGCTTCCGTCATATCGGCGGTATTCGTAACAGTACCGTTCTTGATTGTGCAGATTTTGTTCGGCTGAACTACGATTGTCCTATTGCTATTGGAAGTCAGCGTGTATCCGTTCAGGTCAATGGTGACCGGCGTTCCGGTTGAGACGCAAAGACTCTGATCTGTGGTAATATCCCCGCCCAGCTTGACGGTGCCGCCGTTGTTGACTGCCGCCTGCAGAGCCTCAAAGGTGGTGACAACGGTGGCAGTTCCGCCGCCTGATTCGCCGCCCTCGGAAGCGCCGTCCTTTGCAATGCTCACGGTAATAGTACCGAGCTGCTGATCTGCGTCGATTGCCGCACCGCTGATGCCGAAGTTTGCAGTAGCGGTGGGAGCGTTCGCAACCTCTGTTCCTTCTGCTGTGGCAAGGTTCAGAATGTTGTCGTTTTCAGTGCCGCTTGCTTCGGTGAAGGTGCCGACTACGCCGGTAACATCGGCGGTGAAGCCCAAAGTGGCGTTCACAGCAACATTGGAGTGATTGGTGACGGTGATGGCGGGAGTGTTATCCGACCAGCCGCCTGCTGTCTGCCCGTCGTAAGCGTGGGTAGCCGGGTTCCATGTACCCTGCGATGCGGCGGTGTAGGTGAAGTCCATAGCATCCCAAGCAATGTCCACCGAGATAACCGATGAACCCGCCGTGCCGGAAACAAAGGAACCGTTTACGGTGATTTCGGTGTCCTGTGTGCCGTTGTTAGTTTCCGCTGCAAATGCGGTTACCGACACAGAGGCGAGCATTGCGACTGCGAGAAGTGTTGCAAATAGTTTTTTCATAATGGTATCCTCCTTTCTGACAGATTTTATTTCGTGATTTTAACTGTTATCGTACCGACCTTGGTAAAATCGGTCATTGTGCTGCTCGGTGTGCCGCTGAGCTTGAGGGTAGCGGTGACATAGTCGGCAGCGCTTACCTGACCTTCAACACCCTTTGCAAGTGAAACTGCGCCGGTGCTGTCAGCGGTTTTGCTGTTGTCGTATGTAAAGGCACCGGTCAAGGTGTTGCCGCTTTCTGCCGCATAGGTAAAGGTGGCTTTCACATCCACATTGGAGTGGTTGGTGACCTTCACGGTGTTGCCGTTCTCGCTCCAGCCGCCTGTGGCGCCCGTCACGGTGTACTGATGGGTTTGCGCATCCCAAACCTTAACGCCGCCCACAGAGTAGGTAAATTCCATAGCGCCCCATTCAATATCGGCGCTGATAACATCGGGTGTGGAGACTCCGTCCACATACTTTGCGTTGACGGAAATATCCTTACTGCCGCCGTCTGTTGTTACGGTGTCATCTGCCGCAAAGGCGGTTACGGACATAGAAGCAAGTATTGCGACTGCAAGAAGTATTGTAAATAATTTTTTCATAACGGTATGTTCCTTTCAGATTGTTATAATTTTATATTGAAAAATGCGTTTATTCCCACTTAACGGGTTTTCCGTTCTCGTCGTAGTGCCAAAACGTTCCAATGTATTCGCCGGTTCCTGGGCTTACGGCAGGTTTTTCATCGCTGTAGTAATAGACTACTGTCGATCCCGCACGGAATGTCCAGCCAACATCTGCGTATGTAGGGACAAGGACCCGAACACTCCAACTCGATTTCACTGCTCTCAATTTATTCATACTTGTCACGAGAACAGTCCCATCCAAGTCGTCAAATATATATTGAATTCCTTCAGGCATATAATATACACCGCTGGTAATTGAACGGTCACATATCGTGTTCAGCTGCGAGTTCTCTTCAAAGCGAACGGATATTCCGCTGCAACTGGCAAAGATGTATTGAGGTAACTTCTTTACACCCTTCGGAATCGTAATCTCCTTCAGCGAAGCACAAAAGCCAAAGGCTCTCCAACCAAGCTCTGTAAGATTCTTTGGCAGCTTTATTTCTTGTAAATCCGTTGCCCGATAAAATGCTTCATCTCCAATCCATGTCACACTATCCGGGATGTTTACACCAACCAAATTTACAAAATCCGCATAATCAGTTTCAAATCGGCAGAAAGCACGGTCCGCTATACCGACCGTTCCTTCCTTAACAGTAATTGTGGTGGGTTCGGTCAATTCACCTTGCGGATTGTATTTATAGAAAATCTTTCCGATGTAGATTTCGCCCTTCGGAAGATTATTCGCCCAACTTGTACCGCTGAAAGCCAGATATCCCACATAGTTGAGTGAATCCGGGAAATCAAAATTGTCAATAGCCGAACAATTTTCAAACGCACCGACACCAATGTGTTCCAATCCTTCATTCAACACAACTGTTTTTAAGTTCGTACACTTAAAAAAAACTCCGTCCGCACTTTGACCTACTGCACAGCCAAGATAACGCAGAGAATCAGGGCAGGTGACTTTTTCTATTTTTGTATTCTCTCCGAATGCAAAGTCGCTGACAGCAACGGTTCCATCCTTAATTACGACATCCGTTTCCGAACCATGATACTCATACAGCACCTTGTTGATATATATAAAACCGTCCTCCGCATTGGCAAGCAGAGTGTTTTGATACGGTGTGTTCCTAAAAGCCCACATACTAATATCAATTACAGAATCTGGGATAATGACTTCGTTTAGATTATTACAATTTCCAAAAGCCATGTACCCTATCGCATTCACGCCATTACCCAAAATAACCTTTTCAATAGTAACTTGGCCTTCAAAAGCTTTATCTCCGATTGCTCCACCGTTTACCGTTACTTCCTTTAATGTATTTGGGATATATGAGTAGATCTTCTCGCCGTCAAAAGCTGAGGTTTTTCGATCACTATACATTTCATTTAGTATACCATATACTAAATGCACATTATCAGTGTATTTTGTTCCGTAATCAGAATAACCAAATAGATAATTTAACGGCAACTGGTATGAATCCGTTATTTCCTTTTTGCAATCTCCCAAGAACGGAACAGTCAGACTCTCCAGAGAGATACAATCAACAAAAACAGATGGGTTAATGTAGGTAACACCGTCACCGATTACAATATTTGTAAGATTTGTGCAGTCATAAAATGCAAAGGTATCCAGCGTGTCATTCTTCGCATAGCCGCCGGTTACGGTGATGTCTTTCAGTGTTGTCGGCAGGACTGTACCGCTTTCCTTATAGTTATTCGCACCAAAGGCATAGCCAATATAGGTCTGTTCGCCGTTGGAGCGGTTTCCGGCAAAGGGAACCGTGAGCTTTTCAAGGCTTGTGCATTTTTTCAGCGCACCGCATTCGATCTCATAAACAAAATCGGGAACCACAAGCTCGGTCACGGAGGTGTCCTTAACGCCTGTGATCTTCACTCTGCCGTAGCTGTCGGTCGTGTAAGTAAAGGCAGCAAGGTCGGCTTCGTTGAACGAAGGCTTAAATGAAATGCTGACGGTTATCGTTCCAAGGGAGGTATTCTTTGTGATAGCACCGCCGCTGATGCCGAAGTAAAAGGTTTTTGCGTCGGCTGCGGACTGTTCCGAGCCCTCGGCTGCCGCACTCAGATTGGCGCCCTGCTCGTCGGCAGACAGCGCCGTGTAGGTGTCGCCGCTTTTGCTGTAGAAAGTGCCGGTAACACTTGCCGCAGGCGCAAAGCTCAGCTCCGCAACCACATCCACATTGGAGTGATTCGTCATTGTAATACCCGGTTTATTATCCGACCAGCCGCCGTTCTCGCCGCCTATGTAGGAGTGCGTGCCGGGATCCCATTGCTTTTCGCCCTCGGTGTATTTGAAGGACATTTCCTCCCAGCCGACATCCACCGATACGACTTCACCGGTGGAGGCGGTGGAATATTCGCCCGCCACGTTGATTGTGCTGCTGCCGCCGCTGTTTTCTGCCGCATAGACCGTTGCCGTGACAGAAAACACCAGAACAGAGACAAGCAGAATAGAGAGTAATCGTTTCATAATCGTTTTATCCTTTCCGATGTATTTTTACTTTTAACATTGATTCTTACTCGGTAACAGTCAATGTGAGTTCGCCCTTTGTATCGACCATTGCCTTTTCGCCGCTGTCGGGGTCATAAGCCCGAACCACAAGCTCGGCATTATAGCCGCCGACCTGCAATTTGGACGCCGCATCCTTTTGAAGCTCCAATTTGCTCACTTGGTTGCCCGGCGTGATAAGGTCGGATTTCGCTACCACCAAATCGTTCACCATAATCAGTATGGACACATTCTGATTGGATGCGTTGGGGTTGGCGTAATAAAAGGTGACGGTTTTTTCAGATAAATCTACCGTTGCCGCCGTGCCGTAGGTGACATTGATGGCACCGCCGCCTTCGGGACTGTCTAACTTGCCGCTGTCGTCATCGTCAATCGGGGTTTGGTTTGACTCAATCCCCTGCGGAGGATAGTCCGGCGAGATGTCGCCGCCCCCTCGGAAGAACAGCGCCCATATCGTGATTCCTACGCAGATCGCCATTCCGATACACAGCAGGATTATCAGCAGCTTGCGCTTTTTTTCTTTATCCATAGGTTTCTGATGGTTCATAGTATGTATTCTCCTCCTTATATCGGGTTAGGACTGCTGAGATTGCCGACACAAACGCCGGTACCCGACCTTACTTTCGGGTTGTATTTCATAACAAAGAGTTCGAGGGTTTCCTTCAGCGCTTCTATCTGAGATTTCATATAGAACTCATCTTCAAACAGTGCGTAATGTACGCAGGCTCTGATTAAAATGAAAATCAGCGGCGTCAGCTTTTCATAGGGAATACCCAGCTTATCCTCCAAGCTCTTTGCGTATTCAGTATATCGTTTATCCACACCCTTATAGAACTTCTGACCGTATTCTCTGTATTTCGGGTGAGTGTAGATTTGATACATCAGGCGGTATTTCTTGCCGTGCTTTTTTGCCGTCCAATAGGGTATCTCGTCCATAAACCGCCCCAAGTCCTCCACATCCGTGGGGGCTTTCGCCATAAATTCATCTTCAACCTTACTCATACAGTATTCGGTGGACTGAATGATAAGGTCATCGAGATTGTCAAAATACTGATACAGCGTCGCACTATTACAGCCGCAGGCTTTTGCAATAGCTTTTGTTCCAACAGAGGTAAATCCGTTCTCCGCATAGCAGTCAAAGGTTGTTTCCATTATTTCGATTTGCCTTTGCCTACGGGCTTCTTCGTTTACAGTGCGCAATATATTACCTCCCTCTCTGCGTAAAGTCGATTGATCGATTATATTATACTGTATTTGTTATACTTTTTCAAGAGGGTGAAGCAAAATTCATAGTTTTTTTTAGGCTTTTTGCATTGCTGATTGCATTACATTGCCGATTTTCTGTTTCACTCCCATAATACGCGGGATTACCTGACTTCTTGAATACTTTCTGAGGGAAAAAGGCCACTGTCACTTGACAGCAGCCTTCCCGTTGAACAGCTCGTAAGCCCAATGAGTTTCGGCTGACCTTGCAATTTTGCGTGTAGAATTATTAATACCTACATAGTTTGAGTCTGCGGGTGTTCCTCACAAGAGGGATTCTCCGCAGACTCAAAGCCGTGTTCGTCATAAATGTTACAGCCGAGAACAGAGAGCAGGCTTGCAGGATCGCTCTGGCAGTTCTCGCAATATTGAAGATGGCAGGTCATTTCGATGCAGTCCTCCGTCATAATCAGTTCGTTAATTTCTTCTCTCTGACGTAATTCTTCTTTCAGAAGTTTCCCGTTTTCGTTGCAGTCGGTAACCTCTGCACCGAAATGGTAATACAGCTCATCATAGGAAATTGACCAACTGCCGTCCTCGGAATGCTGTATACATTCGCTGACGGAATAGTCGGCAAGCTGTTTGATTTTGTTTTTATCCACCGTCTTGTTCCTCTCTTTCTTCGATATAGTTGATATACGGTATTTTGAGCCAGTGCGTCCAGCCGCTTTGGCCAATCGGTGTGCGTATGACTCCTGAATTGGTATTTGCCGCTTGTATGACCTCGCCGTTCCCGATATAAATCCCGATATGCCCTTCGTGCCATACGGCGAGTCCGGGGATTTCGGGTATGGTGTCAATCGTGCCTTTCTCCGATGCGTTTTCATACATCGTGTCAGCGCCGATATCGGGCATCCCGTTTGCTCCGATTTCAATCTGCGCGGTTTGGGTGTTGTACCAGCCATAGCCCTTTATGAGTCCAACGCAGTCCGCGGTTCTGCCGCCGAGCCAATTCTGACGGATGAAATCTTCTTTACCGCCGACCTCATCGGGATACTGAGCTATCTTGCTTGTCAGCAGAGCTTCGTCCAGCACAGAGCCGTATGTGCCGTAGACATAGCCCCATCCGTTTTCCTGTGCATCAATTGCCCATTTCACAATATCCAAATTGTTCTTTGTGTTCGGATCGGTATAGTCCGAGGTGTCAATATATACAGCTCGAATGCTGCCCATGATCTTTGTAAAATCCTCGGTTGTCAGAGATGTCCCGAATGCTGAATTGACAGCGGAGATGAGCTGCTCATCAGACTGATCGGCGGCAAAACAACACACCAGCTTGTCTATAAAGTCGTCCTCCTCGGCATAATCGGAAAGCGCAAGCACATAGAGCACTTGCGCCTCCTTCACTCTGCCGGTATAGCCTGCGGCTTTCATCTTTTCCTCGATGCCGAGCATGGTATTCTCCACGAGCTGCAGCTTGGCTTGTTCCTCTGCGGAGAGGTTTTCCACCACCATCTGCTGTAAGCGGTCGGTGTCGATGTTTATATCTCCGTTAAAGATAGAGACTACCGCTACAATAGGCATAATGATGATGATAATAATTCCAAGCACGATGCCGCCAACTGTTTTCAGCACCTTTTTATCGGTCAGTATGGCAACGGCAATCTTTTTCAGTGCCGCCGCTACGGTTGCAGACATACGGTTTCACATCCTTCCTCGCAAAATTTTAAGCGCAGGCAGTAAAACCTACGCTTTGCTGTAACTTTATTGTGCGTTTGCCTGCGGTGGCTCACCGCCCACCGGCTTTCCCAAAGAGCACGGATTTGTATTCGGGTGCAATGACCTGCAAGAGATACCGTTCATTACCGCATCGGTACAGACAAGTACCTCTTTCGGGATATTTGATCAGTTCAAACTCGCTCGGCTCTACCTGCAAAGCGTCCATATACTCCTTCGGATTGATCTGTCCGGCGTTGAACAGAAATTGGTGTGTAGGGATGCTGAACAGGGGTTTTGTGAACTCACGGATAGACGGAATCAAAAAGTCCTCAATGTTCTGACTTGCCAGAATAATTGAGGAGTCCTTTTTGCGCACACGCTTCATTGCATTACGGATATATTCGATTGCGGTCATATTCGTGAGGAATAAATACAGCTCGTCGATGCTCGCTGCCGTGTTTCCTTTTCCGAGGAGCTGATTGCTCATAAAGGAAAGAATATTAAACAGCATAGCGTCTTTCAGTCGCTTGTTGGTATCCAGCAGTCCTTTTACTCCGAATACAAGAAAATCATCGTCGGTTATATTTGTATAACCGTTAAAATATTTACTTTCCGCACCAACGCACATAGAGTGGATGCCGAGGCACACATCTTGGAGTGTTTCCTCGGTATAGAGGTATTTCCGCTGTTTATCATAGCCGTAGAATTCTTCCTCGCACAGCTTATAGAAATCCTCCATAATAGGATAATCGGTGGGCTTCAGCTTGCTGTAGTCGGTAGTGTCGGTGATCCCGAATCTTGCATAGAGCTTGGAGAGTAGAATTTCGATGGTGTCAATCTGACTGTCACTAAAATCCTTATAGGCTCTGAAGAAGTCTTTCAGAAAAGCGATGTGCTGACTGAGACGCGTTACCTTTCTGAACGCTGCCGGAGCGTCGGGATCGGCGGTGTCCGTTCCATCGCTCCACGCTTTGGGTTCAAGAGGATTGATGGTGTATTCTCCCGACAGAAAATCGATATAGCAACCACCGAGGGCGGAGCAGATTTCCTCATATTCGCTTTCGGGATCAAGGCAGATAATGCTTTTGCCCGATTCACGGATATTGGTGAGGAGCAGCTTTAAGAGATAGCTTTTGCCCTGACCGGAGTTGCCGAGAATGAGGATGTTGGATGTGGTCTTATCCTCGGCGCGGCGGTCGAAGTCCACGAGGATATTCGTTCCGAACTTATCGCGCCCGATATAGATTCCCTGCGGATCGGTCTTGCCGGAGAAGTTGAAAGGATACAGGTTTGCCACCGAGCTTGCGGGCAGGACTCTTTCGTACTGTGCGCCGAACTGATTGGCACCCACGGGGAGAACAGACAAAAATCCTTCTTTCTGCCGTAAGGTCAGCCGATCCACCGAAATCTTGGAGCGCGTAAGCTCCATTGCAATCTCACTCTGCAATTCCTTGAGAGCGTCCATATTTCTTGCTTTCATCTCAATGAACACCGAGCAGTGGAGCAGAGGCTCACGGTTCTTTCTGAGGTTGGCAAGCAGCTCGATGACATCCTGCAGATTACCTTCGGCTTCGATGGTTTCGTTCATGTCATTGCCGCCGCTTTTCAGCTTGTTGCGGCGGGTAGCGTTCTGAATAATCTTCCGTTGCTCCATACTTTCTACAAGGCGGTGGTAGATACGCAAGGTCACACCGCTGTGGTCGGCGAGCTGGGAGAGAATGGCCTGTTCCTCAGTGGATGGCGGATATTCTCTGATCGCCCACACACAGCGATAGCTGTCGCCTAAAATATAATGGTCTGATAGGAACTTGACGGTTCCGGGCAGAATCATATCAAAGAAGTCTTTTGTGCGTACTTCTTCCATCTGTTCCGGTGTCAGTACCTTTTGTTTTCGCTTCATCATTTTTCCTCCTTCTGCCGTTTTGTAAAGGCAGATGAGGGCATATAAAAATCAGCCATTCTGCCTTTTACAAAACGACTGATCTGTATTCGTATTTAGTTTTCGGTTGCGATTACGATGAGCCTGTCGGATTTGTTTCCGCCGCAACAGGTGGAGAGCGTTAAAAGTTGCTTTCCATATTCGGGAACAGCACCGGTTGTGTACCTCGCTCTTTCATAGATGGCCGATACTGCCTCGTCGAATTGCTCCTTGTCGGGAGCGTCGATAAAACCATACCATTCATCCGTGTTTTTTACCGACACGGCAGCAAACACAGTATAGGTTTTGCAGCCGAACTCTGTTTCAAATTCTACGGTCGGATGCTCCTTTGCGTATTCCTCATCGGCATATCCTGTCACGGCGGAAAACATTGTACCGTTCTTCATATTGTGTCCGAACAGTATGAGATTGGTGCTTTCAAGACTGCACTGTCCGTCCAGAAACGGAACGCCGCTTACACTGTATTCGCCGTAAAAGTTCTTCCGCAGATATCTCTGCGGTTCGTCGGGCGTGTGCATGACCGGATAATCCACCTCGGTACCGGGAATACAAATCCAACCGATACAGTCGCCGTTTTGCTCAAACAGCGGCGTGAGATTTCTCTTATGAATCGGAGCTTCGGTTTCATCGACGGGATGCTCCGTGTATTCACTTTTCTCCGGTTCTGCCAGCTCGGAAAGGATATTAAAATTGTCTTTGTCCTTCTTCCGTTCAGACACTTCCTGCCAAATCATCACTCCTGACAAAATGCAGACCGCCGACAGCAGAAGGGATATAGCCGTAAGGCTAATCTTCTGATTCCTCGTCATCGTCTACCTCATAGAACTGTTCTCCGTCAATATCCGGCATCTGCTCTCCGTTAATCGAAGCCTCAAAATACAAGGCAAGGAAACGCTTAATATCTGCTTTTCTCATGCGCCGTACCTCAAAGCCCTGCTCGGAGATTATTTTCTCGATTCGGTTAGCGGCGTCGAAGCTCTGTTTATCCTTCTGATTTTTGAGCCGTGAGATAAACAAAAACTGCCTCGCTGTTGCCATTTCCATTTGAATGTTATCTAAAAAGGCAATATCCTTTTTGATGATTTTCCGTACCTTCGAATTTTGTTCGGCTTTCAAGCGTTCGTTAAGATACGACTTGTTATCGTCAAAGCATTCCGAGGAGTCGGTACAGGTGATTTCGATATCGGGAATTGCGGAGAGCACCATCATAAGATGGCGGATTTTGATTTCTATATTTGTGTGGGACAGCACCGAGATATTGGTCGGCGCGACAAGATAGAACAGCAGCTCACCCTTGTTCGTCATAAGTCCGTACTTGGTAAAGGTCTTAACGCCAATCAGTTCTTGCACGGAGCGTCCCTTTTTCTTTTTCTGCTGTTTTTCCTTTACTGCCATAACCGCTTACCTCCATTCAAAATATTGCTGTGTGGAAATGAAGTACCGCACGGCATATTTCAGAAAGTCAAGGACGGTGGTATCGTCCATGCGAATAGTGAGAAAGCCGAAGCAAAGGGTTGCTACAGCCGGAATAAAAAACTTTAGCTGTACCAGCATTACGATGGACAGCAGGGCTGCAATGCCCAAGATAGCAAAATCTTTTAAGCTCCACAGCCACATATTGGCGGTGGCTTTCAGATTCTGCGGATACAGATATTGTGTCATACAATGCCTCCGATTTCCAATTCTTCTGTTTCCGGTCGGTCACCGTAGAAATATTCACAGAACTCTCTTGGTGTCTGACCGTGTACTTGCCGGATTTTTTCAGTAATCATGTCCTTGATCAGTTTTGTCTCGGCATCTGTCGGCTCATAGTCAAAATACGAAGTGCCTTTGTCACGGCTGATCTCGCACTCGATGCGGAGAGTATCCGCAAAGGGATTGTATTTCCCATACATATTCATCCATGTGCCGTCCTCCGCGGCGGTGTCGAGACCGAACTTTTTGTCCACATCGAACCATGTTTCGATATATGCCGTGATTTCCTGCCCGATATCGCAGTCTACTTCCATGTCTGAGTCAATTGCGATATCCGACCGTTCCAATTCATTGTTTTCTTTCATGCCGGTTCACCTCCGTTATTTTCCTGCGGCTCTTGCCACGCTGCGCGTCAGGTTGACCGCTGTGGTTGTCGCATGGACAACGCTCATCATATTGACTCTGACACTCGAATCAAGACCGAATTGCTGTGCGATTCTCGGCACTTCGTTTGCGGCAAGCATAATGCCGAGTCCCAAAAGCATATTGCCGGGGAAGGTCAGCAGTCCGAGATACAGCAGAGTGGTCTGCATAAACGCCGTTAAACAAATAGCCGCCACCTGTTTGCACCACTGATTAAATCCATCCTGATACCCTCTCGGTACGCTGAACATATACAATGCGCCCACCGCCATCTGAATGAGCAGAATACCGCCTCTTTTGATGTTGGCGAAGAATATCTTGATCACACAGTAAGCAAAGGCAATCATAGCGAGGATGTTAAACAGATTGATTTGAATGTTGTTTGACACTGCAAAGCTGCCCTGCAACACCGAGGTGCTTTCTCCCGCAAGGTCAAGGGTTCTGCCGCCTGCGAAGATGCGTGCGAGGTCATGAGAGAAGGTGTTTTGCAGGCTGATGCAAAATTTATACAGTTCTACAGGAACAATTCCAATCAGAGAACAGGCAAAAAAGCCTTTGAGGATATTGATTGCGGTGGTTTTGATATTTGCCCGACCGCATTGGTACTCGATAGCCACATCAAATATGGCTACTACAACTCCGGCAACAAAGAGCGACCATCCGAACAGTGTAAAAAGCTTAATTGTTGCTTTGATCCAATCAAGCTCAAAAATGTCCGCACCCATGTTTCCCATCATGGTGAAGAAGTCTGCAACAGCTCCGTATATGGTTTCATAAAACCACTGGAGCATGGTGTTCCAAATGGCGTTGGATATCTGCTGGCCGAGGGTGTCAAACACACCTCCGATGGCGTCACCGATGCCGGAAAAAATATCTCCTAACCAGTCAAAGATAGGTCATCACCTCCTGATATTTGCAATTAAGAACAGGCAGCCGAAGCCGCCAGCTCTTAGCGATAAAAAGAGCCGATCACTCTTTGTCGGGTGATCGGCTTTCATGGGATATTTCTTTGATGAACTCAGCACCGAGCAGAAAGCCTTGGCGAAAGGCTTCAGCATAAACCTCGCTGACACAATCCGCAAAATCCGCCTGATATTTCTCAAACAGCCGCTTTTGTTCGTCGGTCAGCGAATCGATCAGTTTTGCGGAAATCTCTGCAAGTGCCTTGCTCGCCGCTCGATATTCATCGGTATCGGGCATTTGCTCGACGGGGCAATATTGCCCGTTATAAAGGTCACGGAAAAAACTCATAGCTTTGCCTCCTTTCGGCACAACACAATACTACATACCTTTGCGAAAGTCCAGAGAAAATACCAAAACCGCCGCGATAAAAACACGGCGGTTTCATATTACATTCTCTTGATTTTGGCAACACACTGAGTACATATCGGAAGATCGGCACATATATCCTTGTCTGAGCCGCACAGTTTACAAAGCGACTTAGCCGCTTCAATAGTGATCACGCCGTTTTCTTCTCCAATAAGCACATGAGACTTTTCAGTAATGCCAAGTTCTTTTCGGAATTCCTGCGGAAGCACAACGCGTCCGAGTTCGTCTACACATCTTTCATACTTCTTCATTTTCTTTGTCCTTTCTCCGTTTGTATTTGATTTTCGGGGTTTATGATTACAATAGTTTTCCCTTTGTCTTTGGCGTACTGGACTGTCTTTCCTGTTCCGCTTGGTTTGCCGTTCCAGACTGCGATTACGGTATCAGAGCTGTCCACCATATATCTGTTTCTTTTGTGCATACAGTCGTCAGTATAATGCCGCTGAATCATGGTTTCCTTATCGCACTTGGAGGCGATCAGATAATAACGCTCTCTCAGAGCAGACGACCATTTTACAGCCTGCGTTTCACAGGGTATGGCAGATTCCAATGTAATCTGCGGATATTTTTCTTTCAGTGCCAGTACAATCTCGGCGGCATACATATCCACGCCAATCGCCATTCCGCTAATGAAGTGCGTGACACCTTCCTCGGTAATCTGCCTTTCAATCTCCTCCCGTAGGAGCTGCTTTAACCTGAAACACCGTTCGTCCTGCTCATTGAATCCAAAGGGCAGGCTTTGCGGACGGTGTCCGGTAAAGCAACATACTTTTCTTTTGATCATCATTTTTTCTTCCTTTTATATGTATTTACGATATATTCTAAATCGCTTATACATAGTATATCACAGAAAAAATGAAAATACAGTCGAATTTCGCCGAAAATAAAAAACTGCGTGTAATTTTCACGCAGTTTGAAGATTAGCCGTTGAATTACAGGTTGTTTTTTGCTTGTGAAACCATCATTTCAACCATGTCCAGGATGCGCTTCTGTTCGTCAATCGGTAGCTTGCCGATTTTTTCTGAAAGAACAGATGCTCTGTAGCTGACCGAGTGATCCAACACATCGCAGAAGATTGCATCGGCGGAGGTTTCCAATCCATTTAACAGAAGGATCAGCTTTTCACACCTCGGAAACGACGCACCCCGTTCTATTGTCGAGATATAGTTTGTGGCAACGCCGAGCTTTTCGGCAAACTGCTCCTGTGTCATTCCAAGCTGCTCGCGGCGTTCCTTAAATCTTTTACCAATTCTCTTATCTATCATACATTGTTCCTTTCCCTTCACAGCGGTATATCGCTTATACATAGTATAAATCGTAAATCACTGATAATACAGAAACGCTAATACAGATACTCTGTATTTACGATATAGAGAATAGGCTTTTTTTTGGAACTCTGACTACAGATGCATTCCAATGTTCTCGTCCTGATACATCTCCACATATCCGAGGACGGTATCGGCGATCTGTGCTTTTTGAGAGACGGTGACAGGGATATACCATTCGGGTTTTCCGTTATACTCCCAAATGTGCGGCTCAATTTCATCGAGATTATTTCTTTTCTGCTTCCCAATAATGTCAGCAAACTTGAAGGTCTGTTTATCCACCACACCGTCCGTTCGGTTAATGATAGTTGCCTGTACAGCGTTATACTGACCGGAGATAAAGGTGGAAATGAGCTGCAGTTTTACCCGCAGCTCATCATCCAGCTTTCCGAGCATTGTTCTGCCGCAGAATTTCGCGTCATGGATGATGTCGGTATCACCGAACATCGTGCGCATTTCCTTTTCATAGAAATTCATGGCGCACCGTCCTTACAGGATCGACCAGATATACAGCGGTGCGGTAAGCGTGAAAATAAGGCAGGCAAATAGAATACACGGCGCGGTAAATTCAAACTGTCCATGCTTGCGGTAATCAAAATACGCTGTACCGAGCTTGACAAAAAACAGAATGGCAAGGATCATGTCCACCACGGGAAACACAACATTGTTGACTACCGTCTTGATCTGCGACTGCGCGGTCTGCCAGGTTTGCTCGATGGCTCCCGCAACATCGCCCGCAGCAAATGCAGTAATCGAGAAGGCGGATACCATAACTGCCATAATCGCAACGCAGAGCAGAATTCTCATAGGTTTCTTATTCATACGGATTTTCCTCCTAACACTTTCTTGATTTCGGATTCCCGTATTTTACGGGTTTTCACATTTAGGTTTTTACAGAACTGAATCTCGGCGGCCATGCCCTCGGTTATTTCGTCCCCGAAAATCCACATTTCATCGCAGAACCACAAAAGTGACAGCCCCGCCGCCATGCCGATCTCGCGCTCCTTCGGAATCATGTCATTAAGGCAGAGAGCATAGAAATGCGGCACGACCGGAGCCGTGCCGCACAGCAGAGCGAACTTGGTGTATTCTTTGGCTTTTTGCAGATTCTTTGCTATATTGCCGCCGAGGGGAGAACAGATATACACCTTTTTCATCACTCGTCATCATCATCCTTTTTGCGTTTTACCGCCATGATAATGCAGGAAATCAACCCTCCGAGAGCAACTGCACCGAGTCCGACCCAGAAGCCGAGATTGCTGTTGTCACCCGTCTGCGGGCTTTCGGGGATAGGAGGAGCAGGAGGCGTGAGTTTCACAGTCTGATCCTCATCCTCAATATCCGCATGAACAGCGATTTCCGCATCGTCACGGTACAGGCTTTCAAACACAACGATTTCTGTCGAGGTTGTCAACTCCGCTGCGTCAAACACAAAGGTGACGGCAACCTCGCCGTCCGATGAATCGGGCTTAAAGGTAAAGGAACTGCGAATTTCCTTACCGTCAATCAACAGCGGCTCTCCCGTAGCTTTGTTCATCAGAACGCCCTTGACGGTGTACTCTTTGTCGAGTGTGAGGTTTTTGTAGGATACGATATCCTCAATCATTACTCTGCCGTCCGCTGTGATCTCTTTCTTTCCTTCTGCCGTTGCTTTCGTCCTGATTTCGGGAATCTTCACGGTGACGGTCTGTCCTTCATCCTCAATATCTGCGTGAACGGTAAGTTCTGTGCCGTCGCAGGATAGAGTTTCAAACACAACAATCTCGGTGTTTGCCTTGATATACTTGGAATCAAAGGTAAATGATACGGTTACTTCTCCGGTTGGACTTTCGGGCGTGAATACTGTTTCGGAACGAATTTCCTGCCCGTTGATCATAAGCGGCTCTCCCGTGGTCTTGTCCATCAGACCGCCGCTCAGGACATATTCCTTGCCGGGGATTAGGTGCTTGTAGGATACTGTGTCGGTGAGTGTGAATACCTCTGTCGCACAGATTTCCTTTTCACCGTCAACTGTTGCCAGCGTCCCGATTTCGGGAATACGGTCATTTACCACGGTAATTTCGATGATCTGCTCATTTTCGGATACGGTAACAGAGTAGATTTCCTCATTCGGCAGAAATCCCTCGGCGGGCTTTAATTCTCTGATAAGCCAATCACCATACGGGACATTGCAGAAGTTGAAGATGCCGTCCTCGCCGGATTCAGCAGTGAGAATAGCATTGTCCTTTGTAAACTCTGCAGCATCCGTGCGGAACAGTCCGAACAAAGCTCCTGAAACGGGTTCTTCGGTTTCACGGTCGATT
This sequence comes from Acutalibacteraceae bacterium, assembly GCA_051880615.1. GTDB lineage: Bacteria > Bacillota > Clostridia > Oscillospirales > Acutalibacteraceae > UBA7067. Next base: position 11,237 of record JBJEOH010000034.1, on the reverse strand, counting down.
TTCAATCCTTTGACCGTACCGTAGAGGATTTCATTCCTGATAGCTTCGCCGTTATTCACCTTGATTTCTACCAAGGCAATCTCCTGTCCGGCATAGGCAAATTCTACGGGGTAATTTTCGTCCGAAAGGACATAGCGGTTGTCTGAGGCGATTTCCTTGACATAGAATTTTATACCGACAGGAAGATCGGTTTTCAATGCGGCATTGCCGTTTTCATCGCAGTTCACGATTTCGAGCAAACCATTCGCAGGAATTACCGATCCGTCTGCGGCGGCCAGATCCTCCGCGGCAAACAAACCAAACTGTACCGACAGGATTTCCCCGTTATTTCCGATGCCGAAAAGCTCATCCTTGTCCAACACTTTGGAAAGGCTGATTTCTGCCTTTTGGCGCTCGTTACAGAACTCAGTCGCCGTTTCCGTGATGCTGATTTCCTGTCCGGCATAAGTCAGTTCGACAGTATGAATTTCATCATTTAAAACCGTACCGTAAGGAGCTTTGGTTTCCTGAACTTTATATTTTCCGAGATAGAGAGGTTTGCTTACAGCCGTTCCGTTCTTATCCGTCGTAACGGTATCCACAACCTCGCCCTTTGCATAACGAAGTGTGCCGTCCGGAGTATAAATATCTTCAGCCGCAGTCACCTCATAGACCGCGCCTGCAAGTCCTCGGGCGGAGTAAACAGGCTGATACACGCCATCAGACTCGACAACTGATGAGAACACTTCACCGACCTTGGTTACGGTGATCGTGCCTTTCTGCGCAACATTGTGCTTTTCCACCGTCACGACGGTTTGACTGCCGTCCACCTTAAAGGGAACGGGTTCGCTGTCGAGAACATATCCGAAGCAGGTATTCTGTTCAATGATTTCATAATTCCCGAACGGAAGAGCCTCCGGTAGCATGAGTTTGCCTGTAGTGTCAGTGTAGTAGGTGTCAATATCCACAGGCGTCGGGTAGTTGATGTGCTGCACGATATATTCGCCTGTGTCGGTATTGCGCACCTTAAAGCCTATTCCCGAAGCGGGGATTACCTTGCCGGTTTCAATATCCTTTTTGACAATCTCAATCAGAGACTCAAAAGTTGCGTTGTTGATGAGGTAACGATAGGTTTCGCCGTCCTCAGAGACAAACACATCGAAAGGCGGCATAAGCTCTTTTCCATCCCAACCTTTAGTCTGCTTCACGGTGTAAATACCGTAAGGAAGTTCCTTGCTTTCGGCAAACCCGAACTCGTCGCAGAGAAGGACATCTCTTTCGGCTTCCTTTGCGTTTGCATAGGAACCGGAGGACTTGAGATACACCTCAAATTCCGCACCCTGTTCCGGCGTTTCGATCTGTGTCGAGCCGTCATCACAATGCTTGATTACAGCAACTTTGCCTTTTCTGACAGTTTCGAGAACATCCAGCGCGGCGTTGTTATACTCAACGGAATAACGCTTCGGCTCAACTCCGATATGCTCGCTGCCGGAGGTTACGAGATAACCTTCGCTTGCCGACATTTCACGCAGACTCCAATCGGTATCGCAGATATACCAGCCTGTGGTGAACTGACCGTTTGCGTCGGTGGTATAGGTGTCGATTAACTGCTCACCCTTGAAAATTCCATAGACAGCACCGCCAAGCGTTGCATCACCCTGTGCGATACCGGTTTCTTTATCGCTCTTGGTGACAGTGAGCTGCCATTTCTTGAGGATATTCGTGAAGGATTTGTTTGTCACCTTGTTCCACTCAATCGCTGCCGTCTGATTTTCGGGAACGACATAGCGGATATCGGTGTCGACTTCTTCAAGGGTGTACGGCGTATTGCCGGAGATAAGCACATCATTAAAATATGCCTTACCGGAACTGTCTGTAACCGCGTATTCATCTACGGCAAGACCGGACAAAGAAGTGCCGAACAAGTGGAATTTCACGCCCTCGTTCAGTCCGTCCTCACTGGTCTTGGTGACCGTCAGATCACCGCGCTTTAATACATTGCTGAAAGTGACGGTTGAGGTCTGTCCCGAAACAACAGTAACACGGCGGATTTCCTGCGGCTCGTATTTGTTGTCCGTAATTTCTGTTACGGTGTAAACGCCGGGGCGCAGGTTATCCACCTGAATTTGACCGCCGTTTTTGGTAACCACCGTCTGATCCACACCATTGCCCTGCAAACGGAAGGAGACGCCGTCCACCTTACCGTCCTCGCTCGTTTTTACAATTTTGGCAGAACCGAAGGATACATTGATTTTCAAATAACCCTTAATCGGATCGCTTACCGATTGCGTATAGGAAACGAGATCCTGCTGTCCTTTGCCCGGCGCATATTGACCGTCGTTCCAAACAATCAGTCCTTTTCTCTGAACACTTTTTGAAACGGTTATGCTGACGGTGTTTTCCGGCGCTTTTGCTGCCGTAACGGTAAGCTTGTTTCCTGATACAGAAAATTTCAAATCATTGCTATTAGATGAAAAGCTGTAATCTGAGAGGACGCCGTTTGTATCGGTTAAAACAGCAATATACTGTGTCCCGTCCCATTCAAGCTCATATTCATTTGCTTTGCCGCTGCTTTTACTGCAAAAGCTTGGCAACTTGGAGTGCTTCTTCACACTTGCTTCAATGCTCTCATAATAGCTATAGATGAGAGATTTCAAAGGGTGCGTATCCTTAACCACCTGCAGAACACGGTTATAACTTCCGGTGTCAACATGATTGAAGTTTTCATCACGCTCACCGACAACGGTTTCCCAAATGAGGATTTGCGTTGCATATGCCTGAGCAATTTTATTTGCTCCGTCCGTATCCTGCGACACCCAGCTTGTGCTGACATTTCCGGTATATCCGTATTGCAGAATACGCCCTACAAACAGCTTTATCATATCAGGACTGATCGTTTTGTTATAATCAGACGGATAATTGTCCCAAAAGCTTTCATCTTTTTGCGTGAATACATCGTCATTTTTTAACGATGTTCCGGGTTCAATGCAGTAGCATATTTTCCCGGTGTAACTGTCGATGGTATATACGGTTGTGTATTTTCCCGATTTTGCAAACCACCCGTTCATATAGGTGAGATCGTCATGTCCCCAGCTCCCACTGTAGTCAGCATTTGCGTCATTGCTTCGCGGAAAGGCAATCATATATGCTTTTCCTTCCACTCCCGCCGCAAAAGCAGTTGTTCCGAATCCGGCAAAAGCGGAGAGACACATGACAACTGCGAGAAACAGCGATAAGATGCGTTTCGTTTTACTTTTCTTCATTTAAGGTCATTCCTCCTGATAAATATTAAAGCGCACCGTATTTCTACGATGCGCTTTGAATGATTTTGTGTTTATGCGTATCCGATATAGAGTTCGTATGAATCGGGTGCGATTTCCTCAGCCCATATCCATACATCTGTTATCTCATTATCTTTCGCATAAAAATCCAATCTGCTTTTTATATCCCGCTCGAGATATTTACATTTCGCGTTTGCACTGATAGGGTTGTCCCAACAGTCCACAGCCGAGCTTTCCAACCGAAGTCCCGCATTTTGAGCATAGCTTTGTGCATAACCGATCCAATAATCAATATTGAATGCCGGAGCGGGGAGTGCGGTGGTTTCCGTTTCTTTCGGCGTTTCTGCAGCCGCAGGCGGTTCGGTCGGCTTCGGTTCTTCAGCTTTCGGAGGCTCTGTCGGTTCTGCCGTAGCTACGGGTTTTGTCGTATCCGCTGGCTTTGACGATTCCGTCTGCTTGGGAGGCTGCGGTGCGGTATCCTGTTTCGGACTCTCTGCCGCGGCGGGTGAAGATTCTGTCTTTCTTTCCTCTGCCGTCTGTACAGGCTCGGTGAGGGACGGAGGGGATGTTTCCGTATTTGGCGTTATAGCCGTCGTTTCCGATTCCTCAGCAGCTCTGTCATCGCCGGATTCCATGACTGATGGAGCATTTACCGTTTGGATGACTGCGGGCGGGCTTTCGCTCTCCGTCTGCCTCTGTTTCTGCTTTGTGCATCCTGCAAGGCTTATGATCAGTGCAAGCGCTATGATTAAAATACTGCTTTTTTTCATGATAGTTCACCTCTCTACCTACAGGATACCGATAAAACTGAAAAAGTCCAGCGAGTTGAGCCGACTTTATCAGAAGATTCTACATTGTCGGCTCAAAAGCGTTGGTTTCGCCCTCATTCTGCTCCTGCACCTGTTCCTCGTCCAGCTTCTGTTCATACGCCTTGAGAACGGCGTTGTTCAACTCGGCGCGGGCTTCGGCGGTGACGGGATGGAAAATTTCGCTGTAATGCGTTTTTCCGTCCTTTTCATACTTGCTCTGCGGCATAGATACGAAGAGTCCTTTATCGGAATCCATAATCTTGATGCCGTGAATGGCAAAGGCACTGCCGATGTTAGCACTGGCAATCGCCCTTGTTTTGCCGCCCTCATAATCCACCAATCGGTCGATTCGGGCGGTGACGGCAGGCGCAGATTTCTGTTCCTTTTTCGGTGCTGCCTTTTGCTGTGTCTTGGTTGTTGCCATAAAATATTACCTCCGTTTTATAAAATGGTTTGCGTGGAAATGCACGGCCGCAGTCATATTTATCATCACCTCGCTTTAAAATGCCGCTTTTAGAGGCCTCCCATTGTCATACCCTCGGATTCATCTTCGTCAGAAGGGGCAAGCTCATCGAGCTTTTCCTTTGCCCATTCGGGCAGATACTCATCCTTGATGATGCCTAAGATGTCCGAGCGCTGATAGTGAGTTTCTTCGCCGTCCTTGAGAAATTTCCCGAAAACCTTTCGTCCGCGGGAGTTCGGGCGGCAGCCAAAGCCGCTTTCGGCGAGGAATAACTGATCCTCCGGCGTTTTATATTCATCCCGGAAGATGTTCGGATTGATGACCACCACCTTGCCGGTGTAGTCGAGTTCGCCGTCCTTTTCGGACAGGCAGTGTGTGCGGTCGAAAAGACCGAGCTTCTGCCAAGCCCTGCGAGCTTCATCGATAACAAGGTTGGTTAGTCCCGGATGGGATTCCACCGAGAAATGCCAACGCACATCATCATTCGGGATGTGAAAGCTCCTTGCCCAACACTTGTTGTCCTCGGAGAAGCGGCCGTCCTCACGGTGATACTGCACCGTGTTGGCGAGAACCCAATTTACACGGTTGAAGCCGTATTGTTCAATGAGCGGCTTGATACAGTCGTGCAGGATGTTTTCCGAGTAGTGATCGTTAATCGCTCTCTCGATGGCTCTTGCACAGTCACAGTTTTCCTTGTAGCTTTCACGCCACAGGTCACGCTCATTATTCCGCAATGCTTCCGTAAGGGAATAAAGGTATACGGGCTTATGCTCTGCCATGAGCGCCGCCTCCTTGTTTTTCTGCCAGCTTCACAGAAAGATGAAGCAGTGCTGCTCGCTGCTGTTCATCCGAGAGTCCGTTCAAAAAGTCAAGGAGCGTAACCTCGTCCTTTCCGGCCGCAGGCTGCGCTCCCTTGCAGTTATCGCAGATTTTCTCCCGTTTCACCACCACCGTGCGCCCGTCCGGCGCTTCGGTGAAGGACAAGACATCGTTGTAGGCAAAGCCGACGCGCTGACGGATTTCATAAGGGATAGTAATTCTTCCTCGTTTGCCGAGAATACGGTACATCTTATTCATAATCGTTCACCTCCGCATCGTCACATTCATCGAAGCACGGGCAGCTCTCACAGTCGCCGTCACAGTCGGTTTCCGCTATGGGACAGTTTTCGCAGTCGCCGTCGCAGACAAAGTCCTCTGCGGAAACGGTGCTGATAATGAGCTTTCCGTTTTCCGTATAGGTTTGCAAAATGCAATTCTCGCAAATACCCGCCGCAATGCAGTCCTCCAAAGGTACGGGCAGAAGGACAAATTCGTTTACTTTCTTATTTTGCATGATATGATACACTCCTTCAGTATTTTTTCGTAATCTTGATCTTCGTCAATGCCGTAAACATCAAAGAGGGTTAACTGTTTAGGTTTCATGCGCTCCCGTTCAAAGAGATCATAATTGCCTATGAGCAGCTCCTTGAATTCCTTTCCGGCTTCATACCGCTGCGCCATCGAGTGTGTTCGGGAAAAGTCAAAGAGAGAAAAGCCCTCATACAGCTCCCTAATTTCGGGGCAGTCGTTGTAGGACAGCAGAAATTTTCCCTTGATAGATTTGAGCGTATCCCTGAGCCGCACATGGTCATCCCATCCGAAGCCTACCTCGTACATATCTTCGGTGGAGAAGTAGGGCGGATCGGCATAGAAGAAGGCGTCGGGACGGTCATAGTGCTTAATAAGGGTTTCAAAGTCCTGATTCTCCACCACGACATTCGCCATGCGGTCTTGCAGTTCCGTAATCAGCCCGAACAGCTTGCGGAGATCAAAGGGCTGTGAGGCATAGGATTTTCCGCTGCTTGAATAGCTGAACCGAAGGAGCTTTAGGAACATAGCGGCGCGGCGGACATCGTAATCGTTTGTGATCCGCGTCCGTATCTCTTTCAGCTCTTTCGCTTCGGGAGGCGGGAATATAAGATCTGTCAGTTTCAGTTCCTCGGTCAGATATTTATCGTCAAACTGCTCGTTTTCAAAAAAACGGCGTATGGCGATGAAATCCTCACGGGAGTTTAAGTGACAGAAGCCAAGCTCCCGAATGGTCGCCATAGTTCTTTCTTTCATGCAGCGGAACAGATTGGCGAGATTCCGGTCGTAATCGTTGTACACCTCAAAGGGACAGATTTCGGGATTTCCAAGCAGCACGCTTCCGGAACCGCCGAACACATCGATAAAGCGACCGTATTTCAGCGGAAACAGCGCGTAAAGAATGTGGAGTATGGCAGTTTTGTTGCCTACCCGTGATACAGGGGTTTTTATGGTGATCACCTCGCTTTCACGCAAGGCGGCTCAACCGTTTCAGAGCCGAGAGCCTCGGCAGGCATACGCGCAATACGGTTTCAGTGCCGTACTCGCTTTCATTGCCCGCGACGAAGCTGCTGCACCTGATTGAAACGCATAACAAAAAAGCGGTATCAACCATTTGCTCTGAAACGATTGATACCGCATCTTGATTTATTCTTTATGATTCAGTTCTTTCCGCAGTCTGCGGATTTCCGACTCTTTGTCGTTCATACGGTTAATCTGCATACAGCAGAGGATAACCGTAGCCGCACAGCCTCCGAGCAAAAGACCGATGATTAACATAGCAACCGGCATATTTAGATTCCTCCCATTCCCATGTTTTCGTCCTCGTCGGGAAGATAGGCTGTATTATAGGCGTCATCTCCAAGACCTTTCAACAGCTCGTTATACTGCTCGGCGTCACAGCATAAGCGGATTCCGTAATCCGCACACATTTGCTCATAAGCGGCTATATCTACACCGTCCGACGCTAAATGTGCGTTCAGCGTCAGCCATGCCATTCCTTTATCAAAGCAGGCACACAGCGATGTCGGAAAACCGCCTGTCTGATCGCATTGAAAATCCGGTGAGGTATGAATATCCGAAAGATCCATTTCGGATACGATCTCCTTGATTTTCTTTTCGTATTCCTCTACGGTCATAGCTGCATTCCTCCGATCTGCTGGCTGTTGTCCTGCTCCGTATCATCCTCGGTCTGTGAGAAGTCCGTTTCCATGAATTCTCTCGGCGTCAGCTCATATACGAGGAAGTTGGGTGAGGTATCTTCATCAAAGGCAAAGTATCCCTCACCGCCGAAGTCCAGCGGAGCTTTGAGGAGAACCGTGCCGCAATGGTCTATGGATACCTTCGGCTCAATCGTGGCAAAGCCGATGCTTTCACCCTCACGAAGCTCGTATTTATACAAGCCTTCGGGCAGCTCCTGTTCCGTGACTCTGCCGTTGGTGAAAAGCGCGGTCTGACCAAGCACCTCTACCACCTCTAATTTCTCATCGGTGAGCGACTGTGTGGTCAGCTTCTTTGCGTCCGCATCAATCTTTTGAAACGGAACAAACTCATACAATGAACGGTCACGGGCTGAAACCACACCGTATGGCGTTATCTTTGCGCCGAGGCGGTCAAGCAAGGCGGCACCCTCATTGTATGCGTTAATCGAGTCAAGCCATTGGGGATCGAATCTTGTATCGAGATGATGGAGCAGATAATGCTTGAAAAACTCGCTTTCATCGGTTGCAAAGCCGAAGGAATCGTATCTCCACATATTTTCGGCAATGTCTATGACACCGTCTATATCCGCAGGCTTTTCCGCTTCGAGTACAGCCTTGAACTGTACCTGATCTCTCGGTGACATCTCAAACATCATCGTTGCCAGACGGTTAAATTTATCAAAGTCACGCATATCTCCCAATTGCTCGCTTGTAATTTGCGGCACGCAGGATTCAAAATCGAGATATACGCAGTCCTCGATTTTTCCGGCAGATAATTCACGAGCAACACGCTTAACTTTCTGCTTTTGTGCCGGAAGCGAAAGCCAGGCGGCTTTATCCTCAACCTCGGACACATCTTCTACGGGAGCCGGTGCTATCTTCAGGCGGAAGGCAAACCAATCGGAGATTTCATTTTCGGGGAGCTGCTCTCCGTCATAGATTTCGGGCATCTCATAATCTCCCGCAAACACGCACAGATTGCCCATAAACACCGTACCGAAGGTGGTGCGGTACAGTTCTCCAACCTTACTGCGGTCAAGCAGATACAGCGACTGCTCCGGTATGGCGTTGATGTCATTATGCAGCTCGTTTTCTATGACAAACTCACCGAGCTGTTGGTCATTTGTGACATTGGATGCTATCATAACCTCGTCCAGACCGTAGGTGCAGTTAATAAGGGTTTTCATGCTGACGATGTCATCGTCGCCGATGGCTTTGGGAAGCACCGCGGCATATATGAGTCGCTCGGTTTCATCCATAGCCGCCAAGCGCTTTGACAGGAAGTTCAGCTCATCGATGGTAGGCGAGTCAAGCCGCATATCTTGCAAATCATAAACATACGGGCTGTCAAGAATCGTTATCTCGTGATAGACATCCGTTTCATTTCCGATGTGCGCTCTTTGCAAAGCGTCGCGGATTTCGTATTCCTCAGCGGGCAGTTCAAGGGTACTGTAGAGATACCCGTTTCCTACGGGATTTTCTCTTGACAGTTCTATTCGCAGGGATTTTTCTTTCAGCATATACATTCGCCTCCTTACATTGTTTGAGTAAGCCCCTGTTCGGGAGCTTCTTCGGTTTTCATTCGGATGAGATTATTGTCGAAGAGATCAGTTTGCGAATCTACGACCTCTTGGTCAAGCAGTTCATAGGAAGCGAAGGTCACGCCGCCGATCTTAATAAACTGCATTTCGCCGTCCAACAGCTTTTTATTATCCTCCGGCGTAATGCGGATACTGCCGTCAGGCGTCATAATATCAAAAGTTGCCTGCGGATGCTGCATAAGTCTGCCTTTGACCGTTCTCATCAGCTTTTCCTGTTCTGCCAGTCGTGCTTCTTCGTTTTTGATGCCTTCCGATACAATCGGTGCAAAGCGCTCGGTATCCTCGCAGATTTCCTTGAACCGCTTTCCAAAGTCCTCAATCAGCGAAAGATCAGCACATTCGCAGAAAAAGCCGCCTGCTTCACAGTCGAACAGAATTCTCCCGATATTGGGATCGTCCGCAAACGCCTGACGGAATGCCGCCTCCCATTCATAGCCGTTTCCGTGGGTTTGCAGTCCGTTTTCATTCCTCGCAGGTTCTCCAACTTCTTCGGCATAAGCGTCGAAAGCGTCTTGGCAATAGGGGTAATAATCATCGCTCAAAAGGTCAAGCGGCAGACAAAGACTGTATCCGCCGTCCTCATGGTCAACGATATAGAAGGGGGCGAAGGCTTTATTGAACGCTTCGATTCTTTCTTTTGTATTCATGGTAATCACGCTCCTTACATACTCATGGTGAATCCTTCGTCCTCGTCCTGATCCGGCTCATACGGCTCGGCGGAATAGACGGAGCTGCCGCGGTAGGAAATGTCTGTAATTTCCTCCGGGGTATAGTTGCTGTGCCGTCCGTACAGCGATTCAAACTGCCTTCTGTCCGGCGCTGCCATATTCAAAGTGGAATAATAGCTGAACGGATCGCGGCGAAGTTCGCAGGCATCGGTTTTAAAGGTAAATTCCGTACCTTCCTTGCAGACCGTAACCGAAACAGTTTTCGCCGGCAGATTATTCATTACCGCCATAATATTCCGCAAACGGTGCAGTGGGCTGTCCTCGTTTGCCTCCATGCGTTTCATGGAAGCGGCGACAAGATCGTTTCTCTGAAATTCCCACAGAATATCCTCCTGATGGGTATCGATATATTCCCGCGCCTGCCGTTCAATAAATTCCGATGGATTGCGGATATATTCGAGAAGATCGCTTTCCGACCAGCCGCCGAATTGAAAGTCACAGGTGTATCCGACAGCTTCACTGCTGTTAATGCCTTGCAGGAACAGCTCTCTTGCTTTGCCGTCTACCGAGTATTTAGCTGCTGTATCCAAACTCTCTTTACCCTTATCCGACAGTTCGGTGATGCGCAGTTTACTGCGGTCATTGCCGATAGTCTGCCAAATCAGCCTTTGCACCTTGTCCGTAACCGTATCCGACATCTGTCCGAGGGATTCGTTATGCTCCATTTCGGGGAACAGCTTTCTGAAATACCCGTGGGAGTCATAGATGAGTCCATCCTCTTGGTTATAGATGCCGGAATACTCAAAGCGGCGATTGCGCACAATGCTGTCTTTTCCGTAATTGCATTGGGTGTAAAGATAATAAAATCCGTCAGCTTTTGGCACTTTCATAATGCCGTAAGAAGCATTGTTTTCCTTGAAGGAAAACAGATTCCCGTTTTCGCTGTCAAGCCACTTTTTGAATTCTTCTGTGCTTGTCATGCGTTACCTCCCGTAATGTTGTATTTTTCATCGAGCATACGGATTTTCTGCCCGATAGCAGAAATGACGGGAACAGTCACGCTGTTTCCCGCCATTTTATACAGCCGTCCGTCCGTAAGTCCGGTGGCCTGTGCTTTATTGAATTGTTCATCGGTATATCCCTGCAAGCGCCAGCATTCAATCGGCATCAGCCTGCGGATTCTGCCCTTGTGCCAGATACCGTGACGGTCTTGAGCGGTGATGGTGAACATCGCTTCGTCAGGCTCTTTTACACGCCGTCCCTGCTGACGGACGGTTTCACGGTAGGGAGTAAGGATCGCTCTCGGTGCATCCTCAATCAGCACGGCAGAGTGTTCTCCGCGGTGGTTGCTGACTCCCGAATCCTGACGGGCGGTTATACACCTTGCCA
>JBJEOH010000033.1:0-11077 GCA_051880615.1 Acutalibacteraceae bacterium | reverse complement strand
CATATCGAGTGCGTTTGTTTGATGACAAAACCGAATTAACCAAAAACACTTGACTTTTCATTTTGGCGAATTATAATAAAAAAGGAATTAAAAATTCTGATTATTTTATCAATCTATACGGAGGCTTTTTTATGGACAGATTAAAGGATAAAGTTGCAATAGTTACCGGTTCAACAAGCGGAATCGGCATCGGCATAGCAAGATTGTTTGCAGCAGAGGGCGCTAAGGTAGTCATCTGCGGACGCCGTGAAGAAAAAGGACAGGCTGTGGTTGACCGCATCGCACAGGAAGGCGGAGAGGCTTCCTACCATTTTATGGACATCACCTCAACGGAGAGCATTGAAAAGCTTTTTGCTGACACAGCCGAAAAATACGGCAAAATCGACATTCTTGTCAACAACGCCGCAAATGTAGCTCTTAAGGACGGTCGTGTTGACGAGCTTACAATCGAAATGTGGGACGCTATCTTCCAGAGCGATATGCGCGGCACCTTCTATGCTACAAAGTGCGTACTGCCGTATTTGCAGAAGAATGAAAACGGTGGCTCTATCATCAACATCGGCTCTATGGCTTCCTGCGGCGGCGATTTAAGCTCAACTGCATACGCCTGTGCAAAGTCCGGTGTAGACCAGCTTACATTATCAACCGCCTTGCAGTACGGCAAGCAGAATATCCGCTGCAACTGTGTAAGACCGGGTCTTATTGTTACACCCGAAAACGAGGCTCATGTTCCGCAGGCTCTCAAGGACATTTTCACAAGCAATATTATGGTTAACCGTTACGGCTGCCCTGAGGATATCGGACATATGTGCGTATATCTTGCGTCTGACGAAAGCAGCTATGTAACAGGTCAGATCGTAAATGTAGACGGCGGTATGAATTCTCATGTTCCGACAGTTGCTCAGTTCAGACAGCTAAATTCACGCACATGGTAAATTAACAATTTCTGAAATATTTTCAATAAATTTATTAAGCACTCAAAACAATTAAGTACTCAAAACAGGACAGGCAATAAAAATTACCTGTCCTGTTTTTTGGTTTACTCTGACTGCGCAAAAGCGATTGACGAATTTCAGCAAATATATTAAAATAGTAACAGATTGTTTATATACTCGCCAATATTTCAGGAGGTAAAATTTATGGGTGGATTTTTTGCAGTTGCATCAAAGGAATCCTGTGTTCTCGATTTATTCTACGGCACCGACTATCATTCGCATTTAGGCACAAGAAGAGGCGGTATGTCTGTTCACGGTGAAGCAGGCTTTTCGCGTGCAATTCACAATATTCAGAACTCACCTTTCCGCACAAAATTTGAGCGTGATGTTGAGGAGCTTGAGGGAAACCTGGGTATCGGCTGTATTTCCGACTTTGAGCCTCAGCCGCTTCTTGTTCATTCTCACTTGGGCAGCTTTTCTATTACAACGGTGGGCAAAATCAACAACTCCGACGAGCTTGTTAAGGAGTGCTTTGAATCAGGTCGCACGCATTTTCTTGAAATGAGCGGCGGCACTATAAACCCGACTGAAATCACAGCGGCTCTGATTAATCAGAAATCCGATATCGTGGAGGGACTTCGCTATGCTCAGGAGAAAATAAACGGCTCAATGACAATCCTGCTGCTTACCCCCAATGGGATATACGCCGCACGAGATAAGGTTGGACGAACCCCGGTTATCATCGGCAAAAAAGATGACGGGTTCTGTGCATCGTTTGAAAGCTTTGCCTATCTCAATTTGGGATATGAGGATTATAAGGAATTAGGCCCCGGCGAAATAGTATTTATGACTCCCGACGGTGTTGAAACCGTAAGTCCTGCCGGCAAGGAAATGAAAATCTGCTCGTTCCTGTGGGTTTACTACGGCTACCCTACCTCCTGCTACGAGGGTGTGAATGTTGAGCAGATGCGCTATAATTGCGGCAGACTGCTTGCAAAGCGCGACGACGCCTCCCCCGACTGCGTTGCAGGTATTCCCGATTCCGGTATAGCTCACGCAGTGGGATATTCTAACGAAACAAAAATCCCGTTCACCCGTCCTTTCATAAAATATACTCCTACCTGGCCGCGTTCATTTATGCCGACTAACCAGGCTCAGCGCAATAAAATCGCGCATATGAAGCTTATTCCCGTTAAGAGTCTGATTGAAAACAAGAGACTTCTTCTTATCGACGATTCTATCGTAAGAGGAACACAGCTTCGTGAAACAACCGAATTTTTATACAACAGCGGAGCTAAAGAGGTTCACATCCGCCCTGCTTGTCCGCCGATTATGTTCGGCTGTAAATATCTTAACTTCTCCCGCTCAACCTCAGAGCTTGACTTAATCACACGCAGAGTTATTGTTAAGCGTGAAGGTGAAAACGCCGACAAAATGCTAGATGATTACGCCGACCCGACAAGCACAAATTACAAGGAAATGGTTGAGGAAATCCGCAAGGAGCTGAACTTCACCTCTCTGCGCTATCACCGTCTTGACGATATGCTTGACTCTATTGGAATTTCGCCGTGCAAGCTTTGCACCTATTGCTGGAACGGCAAGGAGTAAGCCAAAAACAACCAAAGACAAGGATAAGTCGGATCATATAATACACACAGCACATCAAAAAGCCTCGGCAATGCCGAGGCTTTAAATGTTTGCTTATGTAACCGTGTATTTATATCAGAGAACAAGTGACGGTGCGCTGTAAACCCTTGCTCCAAGCTCACTGTTGAGCATATAAAGACCCTTCGGGTCTGATCCGAACAGCTCCATTTTAGAGATAAGGTCGTTTGCGTTTGTTTCCTCCTCGCCCTGCTCCTTTACAAACCAGTCGAGGAACTGCATTGTGCGGAAATCCTTAACTTCATATGCGGCGGCGTAAATGTCGTTGATAAGCGAGGTTACATACTCCTCGTGCTCTAAGCCAGCCTTTAAAACAATCATATCGCTGTCCAATGCTTTGTCAGGCTTTGCAATAGCTTCTAAGGTTACTTTCTCGTTGTTGTTCTGCAAATACTTATAGAACAGCATTGCGTGATCTCTTTCCTCCTGAGCCTGAATCATATACCAGTTTGCAAAGCCGTCAAGACCCTTTTCACTGAAATAGTTTGAAAAATCCAGATACAGATAAGCCGAATAAAGCTCCTTGTTAATCTGCTGATTCAAAAGCTCGCTTACTTTTGCGTTTAACATTTTGCATATCTCCTTTTATTTAGCAGTCATAAAGGCTGTAATTTTTATTAATTATAGCATATTTTGCCATTTTTCGCAAGGTGAAGTTGCTCAGCTATCACGGAAATGGATAAAGGAATATATTCATTTTATAGACTCCAAATCTCCGCCGCTTCTGACAGCCTCCATAATCGGGAACATAATCATCATTACCTTGGAGCAAATTCCCTGTCCGTCTTTGTTTACAGGGCAGCCGTAGGTACAGGTGTACTTATCCCCTATTTCCTCTCCGTTTCGGCAATAACGCTCTGTATGGTCACTGCGGAGGAAGCCCGTTACCTCAATTTCAAATTCGTATTCCTCATCATACCACTTTTTCATATTTATCCTCCAACTTTCGGCTTAATTTGTCTTAATTATATGCACATTCGCCATAAAAATCAAGGTTGAGTTTAGAGTTTTGAGCCTTTCATTGTGTTAATGTGCAAATCTTCTTTAATTATGCGGTAAAGCCTTAAGTATTGCATTGTGTTATCGGCGCAATTATGATAAAATAATTAATATTGCGTTATGTGATGAATTAAAAGTGATAAGGGGAAGCGAAATATGCAAAGAGAACGGTTGGGTAGCCGTCTTGGCTTTATTCTGCTCAGTGCAGGATGCGCTATAGGAATAGGCAATGTGTGGAAGTTCCCGTATGTTGTCGGCCAGTACGGAGGCGGGGCCTTTGTATTGATATATTTATTTTTCCTGCTCGTTTTGGGTATTCCTGTTATGACAATGGAATTTTCATTAGGCAGAGCAAGTCAGAAAAGCCCTGCAAGGCTTTATCAGCAGCTTGAGCCTAAGGGCACAAAATGGCACATTCACGGATATGTTTCTGTAATCGGCAACTATCTTCTAATGATGTTTTATACTACGGTTTCCGGCTGGATGCTGCACTATTTTGTGTCTACGGCAACGGGAAAATTAGAGGGACTTGATTCAGCCGGCGTAGCTCAGCACTTTGATGAAATGCAGCTCGACGGCGGCTCTATGGTTATGTATATGCTCATTGTCGTTGTAATAGGCTTTGTCGTTTGTTCGTTCGGACTAAAAAACGGGCTTGAGCGAATCACAAAATTTATGATGATAGCTCTGCTTGCAATTATGGTTGTACTTGCCGTGCACAGTATATTTATTGACGGCGGCGATAAAGGACTCGCCTTTTATCTTTTGCCCGACTTTAAGCGAATGGCTGATGCCGGAATAGGCAATGTAATAGTTGCAGCAATGAATCAGGCTTTCTTCACGCTCAGTCTTGGTATGGGTGCAATGGCAATATTCGGAAGCTATATCGGCAAAGAGAGAAGTCTTATGGGAGAATCTGTCAGAGTAGCTTTGCTTGATACATTTGTAGCTTTGGTTTCGGGGCTTATCATCTTCCCCGCCTGTTTTGCCTACAATGTTGAGGCAGGCAGCGGACCGGGACTTATCTTCATCACGCTGCCGAACATCTTCAACAATATGCCTATGGGCAGATTATGGGGCAGTTTGTTCTTCGTGTTTATGTCATTTGCGGCGCTCTCAACCATTTTCACTGTGTTTGAAGGTATAATCTCCTGCACGATGGACTTATTCGGCTGGAGCAGAAAAAAATCCTGTTTAATCAACGCCATACTGCTGTCTGCGCTGTCACTGCCGTGTGCTCTCGGTTTTAATCTGCTCAGCAACATTCAGCCGTTCGGCGCAGGCTCAAGCATTATGGATTTGGAGGATTTCCTCGTAAGCAATATTATACTTCCGTTAGGCTCGCTTGTATTCATACTGTTCTGTGTAAGTAAAAAAGGCTGGGGCTGGGATAACTTTGTAAAAGAGGCAAACAGCGGCAAGGGCATAAAAGTAAAAAAGTTTATGCGCGGATATATGACCTATGTCCTGCCTGTAATTGTCTTTATTGTTTTCGCAGTAGGTATTTATAATTTCTTTAGGTGAATATAACACATAATTAAAGGGGTAAAAATGACGGACTTTAAAAAAGGATTAAAAGACGGAATACCGATATGCCTGGGGTACATATCGGTTTCCTTCACATTCGGGCTTCAGGCTGTCAGCTCGGGGCTGTACTGGTGGCAGGCTGTGCTAATCTCGCTTACCAACCTCACCTCAGCAGGACAGTTTGCAGGACTTGACATAATGGTCAGAGGCGGCGGATTTTGGGTGGAAATGGGCTGTGCGCAGCTTATAATAAACCTGAGATACGCGCTGATGTCGCTGTCACTGTCACAGAAAGCAGACAGCAGCGTTAAGGGTATTCATCGCTGGCTGACAGGCTTTGGGATTACCGACGAAATATTCGCCGTGTCGATGGGCAACAAAGACGAAGTAAGCCGCAGCTATCTTTACGGCTTGATTCTGCTGCCCGTTCTTGGGTGGACTTCGGGAACTCTGCTCGGTGCAGCGGCAGGACAGATATTGCCTGTAGTTGTAAGGGATTCAATGTGTATCGCAATTTACGGTATGTTCCTCGCAATAATTATTCCGCCTGCAAAGAAAAATCACGCAATACTTAAGGTGGTACTTATTTCGGTTGCGCTTAGCTGTGCGTTTAAATGGCTACCTGTTCTGAACACCGTATCAAGCGGCTTTGTAATCATAATCTGCACTATAATCGCGGCTTCGATAGGCGCAATATTCTTCCCCGTAAAGGAGGAAACCGAATGATAGCAAGAGATTTTTTCATCTATCTTTTCATAATGGCAGGCATTACATATCTTATAAGAGTTCTGCCGTTTGTAATTTTCAAGGGCAAAATCACAAACACCTTTGTTAAGAGTTTTCTCTATTATGTGCCGTATGCGGTGCTTGGCGCAATGACATTTCCTGCAATCCTTTTTTCAACGGGAAACTACATTGCCTCTGCGGCAGGCTTTGCAGTCGCCTGCATACTCGCTTTTAAAGAAAAGAGCCTGCTGACTGTTGCGGTTTTCGCCTGTGTTGCGGCGCTTATAATAAACTTAATTTCAATGGTAATATAAATAAATCCGTAATTCGGGCAAGCTTCAGGCAAGGCTCAGAATTACGGATTTTTTTGATATAATGCAAATTACGGTAAATTATTGTTTGCTCACTTCTTCATCTCCATATACGGCAGAAAGTCATAGCCGCATTTTTCATATAATCTTACCGCACCTTCATTTTCCTTCTCTACTTCCAGTCTGAATATCGCATCGGGATATTTTCGCTCAATGTATTTTAAAAAGTCAGACGCAACTCCCTTTCCCCTCTGCTCCTGCTTGATATATATATCCTCAAGCCATATGCAGGGCTTGCCAAATTCGGTTGAAAAGCTCTTAGCAACCATTGCATAACCCTGCACCTCCTGCCCGTCCTCGAAAACATAGCCCTCAACATACGGACAATCGCTGACGCAATTATCAATATCGTTGTTAAAAATTTCGTCCGAGCCGTCAGTGAAAACCGCAGGAGAAGCATAGAACTCCCTCATCATCTCCAGCACACAGCTCTTATCCTTTTCAAGCATAGCTCTTATTGTGTTACTCATATCAATTCTACTCCATATTTTTCAGATTATATTCAGTATACCACCCATTGCCGCAAAAGCAATACAAGCCGAGCTTTTTCTTAGTGCAAATCAAAAAAACTATTGTAAGCATCGGCAAAAAGGTTTAATATATTATTTGAATTATAAAACAACAAGGGCGTGATGCTATGACAGACGAAATAAAAAGACTTCAGGAGATTATCGGCAACTGCGGCTCACTCGTTTTCTTCGGCGGTGCAGGAGTCAGCACAGAATCGGGAATCCCCGACTTTCGCAGTGCAGACGGACTTTACAATCAGAAGTACCGCTTTCCGCCCGAGACTATTCTCAGCCACACATTTTTTGTAAGGCACACTGAGGAATTTTACGAATTCTACAGGGACAAGATGCTGTGCCTTGACGCAAAACCAAATAAGGCGCATCTGTTTTTGGCGGAGCTTGAAAAGGCCGGGAAGCTCGGAGCTGTTGTAACGCAGAACATTGACGGTCTGCATCAGAAAGCAGGCTGTAAAAAAGTCTATGAGCTTCACGGCAGCATCCACAGAAACTACTGCCAGAAGTGCGGCAAGAGCTTTGACGCAGAGTTTATACTAAATTCAAGCGGAGTACCGAAATGCACCGACTGCGGCGGAATTATCAAGCCCGATGTTGTGCTGTATGAGGAGTCGCTTGACGACAGGACTGTGAATGCGTCTGTAAATGCGATTGCAAGCGCTGATGTACTGATTGTTGCAGGCACAAGCCTTACGGTTTACCCAGCCGCAGGTCTGACAAGATACTTCAATGGCAACAGCCTTGTGCTGATAAACAAGAGCGCTACACCGCTTGACGGCAAAGCCGACCTTATAATTTATGACAGTGTGGGAGAAACACTGTCGCAGATAAAAATTTGACACATAATAACCGCGCAGAAAACCGCACCCGATAATTGAGTGCGGTTTTATAATATTGATTTTCTTTTAAGGTCACAGCTTTGAATATCCGTAGCTGTTTACAATAGCCTCTATTCTCTCGCCGTTCTGACACATAGGACAGTTATTTGGATTGTAGCTTTCAAAGCCGTCAAGGTCATTGGGATCAAAAATAGAATTAACGGGAACACCTCCGCATTCGGTTACGGTTGCGAATATTCCCGACACACCTACAACAGTACCGCCGTAGTAATTCACGGCGTCAATAGCAGCAAGCGCAGTTTTGCCTGTTGTAACGGAAGCCGCAAGTATCAGAACATGCTTACCGTTTATCATTGAGGTGAGATTATCTCGAAAAATAAGCTGCCCTCCCGATGTGTATTCGGGCGATACTATGTAGATTGTCTGGTGTGCGTTCATATTGACAAAATCTGCCTTTGTAAGCTCCTCGGCAACAGACGCTCCGATAACCTCTGTGCCGTCGACGCAGAAAATTGTATCAACAATAGTATTTGCACGGTAGTTGGCTACAAGCGCCTTTGCAACCGCCTTTGCTTCCGAGAGACGCGTTTTCTGCGTTGTTACATCTATAAAATAGTTTGTATGACTATGCGTAGTAGCAAAATGACCCTTTGCTATACGAAGAAAAAGGTCTTTATTCTTTGTTCTTATTTTATACATATGCTCCATATTATTTGCCTCCGAATTGGGATCATTCCCAAAATTTCACAAAGTTATTTTACAATATATGAACAAAAATTGCAAGTTATTAATTTGAATTTTATTCTTATTTATACAATTTAATCATTCACCATACCATTTTATTCTTCAGTGAAACTATATTTATGTCAGCTTGCAAATACGCTCGACAATCGACTTTGATTTTTTACCGTAAATAACAAAGCTTCTGACCTGTGGAATCTCAAAATCAAGCAACGGAACTTCGACAAGTGTTCCATTTTCAATTTCGTCTTTTACAAGCTCCTTTGGCAAAAAGCTGTAGCTGTCTGTTTTATAAAGATACGGAATAATATTGGCACTGCGGTCAATTTCAAGTGGAAAGCGATGATGCTTCGGAAACAGCTCCCTTATATATTCGCCTATCCCCTGAAATGTGAAATTGCAGTAGAGATAATTGATATCCGATAAATTCTGTAATTTTATTCCGTCGGCAAATTCAGTGTTTTCAGCGTCGGTAACAAGTATCATTTCATCATTGCAAAACGGTACGCATTGAATATCCTTTTTATTGTAGTCTATAAAGGCAAAGGCTAAATCCAATACACCGTCATTCATCATTTCTATAAGTGAATTCGAGTGGGCTATTGTTATCCTCAGGGCTGTATCGGGATTGCTCAAAGCAAAGTCCTTAAGTCTTGATTTCAAATGGCAGTCATAGATTGTATTTGTCGAGCCTAAATTGATTTTGCTTATGTACCTGTCACCCGAATTTATTTCGTCAACAGCCAGACTCTCAAGCTCGACTATTCTTTTTGCATAATCAAGAAAATGTGTTCCCTCATTAGTCAGGCACACATTTTTTCTCTCCCTGTCAAAGAGCCGCTTACCAAGTTCTTTTTCAAGCTCTGCTATCCTATTTGTAACAGTGGACTGAGCCACAAACAATACTTCGGCTGTTTTTGTAAAGTTTTTATATTTTGATAAAGCAATAAAGGTTTTAAGATTTTCAGTATTCATATCCGCCTCTGATTATCGAAAAATCGAATTGTTATAATTAATAATATTCGTTATACAAATTATAGCATATGTGATATAACAAAAGCAAGACAGGCGCTTGTTAATTTTCTGATAAATACGGAGGTCAAAATGAACAGCATTGGCACAACAACCATTGAAACGGACAGACTAATATTAAGGCGATTTACCTTTGATGATGCAAACGATATGCTAAAGTATTGGGCAAGCAAGGCTGAGGTTCAGCAAATGTATTCGGAACCCGTTTATAGCACTATTGAAGAGGTAAACGGACTAATACAAAAATACATTGAAGGTTATAAAAGCAATGATTATTACCGATGGGCAGTTATTGAAAAGACCGGCAAAAGCTGTATCGGACAGATTGCATACTTTCTTGTTGACACAACCAACCACTTTGCAGAAATTGAGTATTGCATCGGAACGGAATTTCAAAACAAAGGCTATATCACCGAAGCCGCAAGAGCGATTATACGCTTTGGCTTTGAAAAAATCGGGCTTAACAAGATACAGATTTCAACCAAGTCAATCAACGCACCATCAAGGAGAGTGATTGAAAAATGCGGCTTTACATACGAGGGCACCCTGCGTGAGTATTTTTATTTTAACGGCAAGTATGTTGACAGGCTGTATTACTCAATGCTGAGAAATGAATATTTCAAAGCTGGTGCAAATTATGATTAACACAAAAATTGCAGATATATATTCAAAGCGGCACAGAAGCTTGTTCTCCTGTGCTGCTTGAGTCTTATATCTTCTTTATCGGGTGTCTTATGACCGTTTTCAGGCGGCTTTCATCACAGCGGCGAGGATCGCTCAGATATATCTCGTGGTGATGCCGTGTATCGGTTATATCTATTTCAAAGCCGTTTTCACGGGCGTAATTATCCATAAGAGCGATTGTTTCAGGCTCGTTATCATAAGAGCCGATGTGCATACACTGCACACATAAGCCCTCGTCAACACTCAGAAATTCAACACTTGAAAAATCCTTACCTTTCTTTTTGCTTGCCTGCTCCACCGCCCATATAAAGTCCTTCTTCGTTACAAAGTCAGGCAGTCTTATAACCGAGATGAAATTGAACTCCACCTTACGCGAATAGTCTATACCCTCTACTCCCTCTTGCCACCAAAATCCCTCAAGCGGCGGCACGACATACTGAAAATACCCGTCGATTTTATAGTCTCCCTTATAGCTCATTTTGATTGTAAAGGCAATCGCATACAGCAGCTCAATCGAGCGCTTATACTCGCTGTTTTCAGCGTTCGGATCACCCTTGCCGCGAACGGCGATATAATTCATCTTCGGCACTGTGACGATTGAAGGAGTTTTCTTTGGCATATAAAATTCCTTATATTCCTTTTTGTAGTCAAACGGCATCTTTATCTCTCCTCATTTATTTTCAATAGGATATGTTTTACTCTCAAAATCATAGTACTCCATATACGGCTTTGAAAGTTTATAGTTCCATGAATATATCAGCGTGGGAATAAACTTAATTAGTCGCTCACTTTAATTTTATCACGAAGCAACACCATTTGTCACGAACATTAAGGGATTCTGTCCAAAAAAGATAATATGCGCCTAATTGAGGCAAGAATTGACAACAAATGAATAAATAATCGCCAAAAAATATTGACAAAATACGAATATTGAGATATAATATTAAAGCTGTTTAATTTCAAATTGATATTTCGAGGTGTAACTCAGTTTGGTAGAGTGCTTGGTTTGGGACCAAGATGCCGCAGGTTCAAGT
>JBJEOH010000032.1:0-2321 GCA_051880615.1 Acutalibacteraceae bacterium | reverse complement strand
CTTTAAGTATCAAGTAACAAATCGAAATCAGCATTTGGTATGTCTGATTGTTCTTGTTAAATTGCAGCTTCCAGTTTATACTTTCTCGGCTCAATGGCTCTACCTCTGAGAAATAGATGAGAAGTTTACGAAGCTGTTTTTTTCTGTCCTTGCTGATACTGCTTCTTACAAGAGTATCCATAGTCGTGCGGATAATTCGATTCATATAAGAGTTTACGGAAAACTCGTCATAATTACACACCAACTGCTTTTTTAGCATTGATTGCTCTTTTACCGAAGCGGAAATATCTATTTTGCCACGGAGAGCTGACAAGGACTCTGTTTGAAGAACATATTCTTTACCTAATCCTCTTTTGATTTGCAACGAGACTCCCTTAATGAGAATGGCTGCACATAGTTCAGCGACATTATCAAATTCTTCCGTCGCCACCTGTTTATATCCCTGCTCATTCAAGACTTGAAACGCATATGAAAGCATATAGTATATGTTTTGTATGCGTATCATTTTATTGCACTCCTTAAGGTTGCAGACCAGTCTCTTACCTTTGTAGGTTCATCAAACCAGTATTCCTTGATTAACGGTATCACTTCATACTCCACAACGGATTTTAGCCATTCATCGGTAATTTCATCGTCGGTACAGAAGTAACTATGTCCAATTCTGAAACCGTCTCCTAACGACTCGTCTGTTGAAATTGTATTATTAAGGGACTCGACAACGGTTATCAGGCTTTCCAGTTTTGGAGAGTTCTTTTCCGCCAAGTAATTCTTGAAACCTTCCGAAGAAAAAGCTGGTGCAAAATCAAAGAATGCGAACCTTCTTCTTAACGCATAATCCATAAGTGCAAGGCTTCTGTCCGCTGTGTTCATCATTCCGATAATTCTCACATTCTGAGGAACTGTGAACCATTCGTTTGAATAGAGCAGTTTTATCTTTTCGCCACGCTTGTCTTTCTCAATCAACATCATCAACTCGCCGAGAATTTTACTCAAATTACCACGGTTAATTTCATCAATGATGAAGAAATAAGGTCTTTCATTATCTTCTTCCGCTTCCTTGCAGAATTTATAGAACGTACCGTTTTCAAGTTCAAATCCTTCTTTTGAAGGTCTGTATCCCTGAATAAAATCTTCATAAGAGTAGCTTTGGTGGAACTGCACCATTGCTACACGACTGGTGTCTTTCTGTCCCATTATGGAATAGGCAAGTCGCTTTGCGGCGAAAGTCTTGCCCACACCCGGAGCACCCTGCAAAATAACATTGTATTTTGCTTCAAGCAATTCTGTCAGGGTGTTATATGTATCTTCGTCCATATACACTTCATTCAGAAAATCGTCCTTTGAATATGGCGGATACTTGATTTCTTTCTGTTCCGACACTTCTTCCGGCGAGTCTTCTGCGAACAAATCAAGGAGCTTCTGAACATAATCAGGATAAGCCGATATGTTGGTAAGTGTTTTCATAACAGCCTGTCCGGGGTGTTCCCATTCGCCGTTATTTTGCCAGTTAACTTTTCTTATATGTTTATATGTGTCTCTTGATGAATCGTAAATATAATCGGAAGTCACAACACCTCTGCCGATTATTTTGTGCATTCCTTTTTTAACGAAAACCACATCGCCGACTTTAATCTCGTTTGCAAACTGCCATAGGCAATGAGCATTATTCTTGTAGGAATAGCTTGCGTCATAGACTTTCTTCATAAATTCTTTGATTTCTTCTTTAGAAGCGAAGTCTTTCAGGTTGGTTACTTCGTCCCAGCCTATCCCCATAATGCCATTCTTGAAAAACTCGTCCCACATACAAGCATTATCGCCGGGAGAATATATCCAGTAATCTGTTTCTTTCACATTTGAGTCAACGGTTTTTGTCGGAGGTTCTTCCGGTTTTTCCGCTTGGCTGCTTTTCCACGCACAATAAGAAAGCTCAGGGAAGCTGTGGTATTCGTATTCTTTCTGATTGAGAGCATTTTTTGCCTGCTCACACATAAACAGATAACTCGTTCCGTCAGGCAAGCCTTTATTTATATCAGAGAAGATTGTTGTAAAATAGTGCGGCATATTATCGACATCAGTAATAAAGGCTCTGTTGGTTGAGTCTAAGTTGATGAAGGTATAGGGTCTTACCCAATAAAGTCCCATTGTAATATTCCACTTAATCATCCTCTGCTTTGTAACTGTGTCATAAGCAGCAATGAAAGCGTTTTTATTCTCTGCGGAAGCTTCATCAGAGTAGGCAATGGCTTTTTCAAGCAAATCCCACAAATTATCTATATCGTGTTCTCCACGGTTTCCCTTATATGCGAAGAACCACGCACTTA
>JBJEOH010000031.1:0-2390 GCA_051880615.1 Acutalibacteraceae bacterium | reverse complement strand
GTCTGGTCGGGTAAGAGAACGACATTGCTGCCGTTCCCTCCCCTAAGAACCGTACGTGAGTGTTTCCACTCATACGGCTCAAGCTTTTCTATAAAGCTCTCTTTGTGAGAGAGCCCGGCTCAGAATAAATAGTCAGGCTGATGCAACTTCTTATGGCATTCTGGATGTACCATCACCACTAGTTTCCGATTCCCGTTTTGTATCAGGGTATGCGTACGGAAGCCGGTTTCTGAGGTAATCCTGTCATGGCAAGCGGGGCAGCAGCGATTCTGCTTACGCCATATTGACAGCAGCTTTTCCCGCCCCTTTGTGCTGTTGAGCATCTTTTCTCCGTCCCGTTCCTCAAAATAACCGTCCCACCGTTCGTCAAAGGGATTTGCCTCCGCTACGATTTTCTTAAACCGAATGATTTTCGTATTGGTTGCGTATTCCAGTGTCAGGTATTGCGGCTCCTGATTTTGAGCGTTTTTGTTCAACTGCACTGCAAACGTCCACTTTCGGGTGCCAATGCTGTGCCAGTATTTTCTGGCGATCCATCGATGACCCTTGTTTTTATGTTTGCGTTTTGCCCACTGCCATAGACATTTGTAAATTTGGTAATCCACCCAGCTGAATGTTTCAGACGATACCACATAACGATGGTAGTTCACCCATCCGCGGATAACAGGGTTCAGCTTGCGGATCAATAGCTCCTGCGTAACCATTTTATTATCCTTGGTGATAGCTCGTACCTTGGCAAGGAACGACTTTACGGCGGATTTGGATGGCTTAATGAGCAGTTTTCCATTGTATTTCCGCACATTTTGCCCCAGAAAATCAAAGCCGTCATCGATATGCGTAATCATTGTCTTTTCTTCCGATAGTGTCAGTCCTCGTTCCTGTAGGAACTCCCTAACCACTGGGAGAACATCATTTCGCAGGAATGCCGGGGTTTCTCCGGTGATGATGAAATCATCGGCATAGCGAATGAAGTTCATTTTATTGAAGTGTGTTTTCCCGTTCAGCTTTTTCCGGGTAGGAAATCTGTCCTTTAATACCCGTTCCAGCCCATCCAGTGTCATGTTCATTAACACCGGTGAAATGGTGCCGCCCTGCGGCGTTCCCTCCACAGTCGGGAACAGCTTTTTGGTCTCTACAAAACCGCATTTCAGCCATTTTGCCAAAACCTGCGTATCCATGGGGATGATATCCAGAAGCCATTCGTGGCTGATATGGTCAAAGCACCCTTTAATGTCCCCCTCCAGAATCCATTGGGGCGATTTGCCCTTGTTGAGAGAGGTAAAGCATTGCTCAATGGCATCGTGTGTGCTTCTTCCCATTCGGAATCCGTAGGAATTGGGATCTGCGTAGGTTTCGGCGATTGGCTCCAATGCGAATTTATATAGCGTCTGCATAGCCCGGTCTGTCATGGTCGGAATACTCAGTGGCCGCTTTTTGCCATTTTTCTTGGGAATATACACTCTTCTGAGTGGCTGAGGCTGATACCCTCGTCTGGTCAGCTTGGTGATTGCTCCCAGTTTTGCCTGCGGTGTTAACCACAGTTCGTGGTCTACACCTGAAGTATTTTTGCCTGTATTACTGGTCACTCGCTTTACTGCCAATGCTTTGGCGTAGAAGGAGTGGGTGAGCATCCACTGCAAGGATTTTACTTTGCTGTAATGCCCTTCTTTCTGAGCCTTTACGATACGCATTTGCAGCTTTTTCACATAGGCGTTGGCTTTCTTCCAGTCAATGGATTCCCAGCTGACTGCCTTGTGGGAAGATGCACACGGTTTCCCGTTCATTTGCGATTTCCTCCTTCAAAAGTTCTATAAATTCTCTCGTAAAGAAAAACCAGATGGAAGTCTGCCTGCTTTCGCATGGGGTGATGTTTCAACCCCTATCCATTCCCATTACAGGAACGGCATTCGCTTTTTCCATCGTCCTTACCCGCATTTCTATAGGCTTCCCTTACGGTTGGCTTTCCAGCTTCCTGGAGAAAATACGGGCTTACCACGTTTCGCTCGATTAACAGTGTGGGTTAGGTTCCGCCTCTCCGCCGACAGTCTTTTTGTCCATGTACTCCTACTATGTAAAGGAGTAACCGACTGCACTACCATTTTGGTTCAGGCTTATCAGCAACTTTAGCCTGTTCGTCCTTAACGACGTTTATCAGCGATTTACATTACATTAACCATACCACACAAGCCTTGCTCCCCAACCGCCTTGTTGCTGGCAGTTTATCGCTTCCACCTCACGGTTTCGGCTTGAACCCATTCGGGTGGGGCTACTTTCTGCACCATGCTCCCTCACAGCCGTTACCGGCTGCTTTGGTGGTGTTAGGCTACTGCTAATGGAATAGCAGGTTCGGTCTTTGCCGAACAGTTAAATAGAGCGACCTCGTGTCGCAC
>JBJEOH010000030.1:2082-11545 GCA_051880615.1 Acutalibacteraceae bacterium | reverse complement strand
ACCGCTGACCTCTTGAATGCCATTCAAGCGCTCTCCCAGCTGAGCTATACCCCCAAATATTAATTATTATAATTTGGACTAAGTGAATTAAAGAAAAGTGGAGGCGACACCCGGATTTGAACCGGGGAATCAGGGTTTTGCAGACCCGTGCCTTACCACTTGGCTATGTCGCCGTGATTGAAATAACAGGGAATAGGTAATAAAAAATCGCTTAACCGTTATTTAGTTAAGCGATTGGAGCGGATGACGAGGCTCGAACTCGCTACCTCCACCTTGGCAAGGTGGCGCTCTACCAGATGAGCTACATCCGCAAATATTTACGGCGAAGCAATTTTCGCCGTTTAAGGCAAAATGGCGACCCGGAACGGGTTCGAACCGTCGACCTCTAGCGTGACAGGCTAGCGTTCTAACCAACTGAACTACCGGGCCAAATGTGGTGGGAACAATAGGGCTCGAACCTATGACCCTCTGCTTGTAAGGCAGATGCTCTCCCAGCTGAGCTATGCTCCCATTTGCCTGTTATATGTATCACAGCTCCCTGCAAAAGCAGGGAAGAAGTGATTTGGAGGCGACACCCGGATTTGAACCGGGGGATCAGGGTTTTGCAGACCCGTGCCTTACCACTTGGCTATGTCGCCGAATAAAATCAAATGCTCAGGCAGATGATTTAATAAAAGCACTTAACAAAAATTAAGTGCTGATGGAGCGGATGACGAGGCTCGAACTCGCTACCTCCACCTTGGCAAGGTGGCGCTCTACCAGATGAGCTACATCCGCAATTATGGTGCCTTCGGACGGAATCGAACCATCGACACGAGGATTTTCAGTCCTCTGCTCTACCGACTGAGCTACAAAGGCAAATTTGGCGACCCGGAACGGGTTCGAACCGTCGACCTCTAGCGTGACAGGCTAGCGTTCTAACCAACTGAACTACCGGGCCAAATGTGGTGGGAACAATAGGGCTCGAACCTATGACCCTCTGCTTGTAAGGCAGATGCTCTCCCAACTGAGCTATGCTCCCACATAAACCGCCGTAACTATATCTTGTGGTTTGCAACCACTTGGTCATCAGCGACGGTTATTATAATACTACATTACGGATGAAAAGTCAACACTTTTTTTAAAAAAAATCAGTTTTTTTCTTTTTCATTCTTTAGTTCGATTATTTGCCGTAAATCATCGGCACCAAACACATATTTTTTGTTGCAGAAGTTACATGCAACCTCGGCACCGCCGTCCTCTTCAATCATCGCTTTAATTTCTTCGTTCCTCAGCGATGCTATTGAGTTAATAACTCTTTCGCGACTGCAGTTGCATACATAGTGCACCGGCAATTCATCAACAACCTCAACTTCAAACCCCTGTAAGGCTGTGCGGCAAATCTCCTCAACACTCATTCCTTTTGCAAGCATCGTTGTCATCGGTTCAAGTGAGGCGATATTCTTTTCTAACTTATCGCAGGCTTCGTCATCGGCACCGGGAAGAAGCTGGATTAAAAATCCTCCGGCAAGCATTACCTCGCCGTCCTCCTTGTCAAGCAGAACTCCGAGAGCGCAGGCAGTGGGTATCTGCTCACTTTGAACATAGTATGAGGTTATATCCTCGGCAATTTCACCTGTTGCAAGCTCTGCACGGCTCATATACGGCTCGCCTGTGCCGTAATCACGCATAACATCAATATATCCGTTTTTTCCGACTGCCGCCGATACATTTATTTTACCCTTGCGGTAATGCTCGGTTTCGCAACTGTTGTTTTCAAGATAACCTCTTACATTTCCGCCGCTGTCAGCAACCGTTACAAGCGTTCCGAGTGGTCCGTCGCCCTTTATTCTAACAGTCAGCGTTGCACTCTTTTGCTTGAGTTGTGCGCCCATCATTGAGGCTGCGCTTAAAAGTCTGCCTATCGCCGCTGTGGCGGCAGGGGAGGTGCTGTGCAGCTTTTGTGCTGTATAAACAATATCTGTTGAATCTATTACAGACGCCATAACGGCTCCGTCTGATGTTATACATCTTATGATTTTATCCATAAAATTATACCTCTGTCTTTTTAACTACATAAACATTTCTCTGGCTGTCGTCCTTCGGAGAATCAAATGTCATCTCGCCGAATATGTCAAGAATTTCAAAGCCTGCTTTTTTTATTATTTCCTCAAGCTCTTTGCTTGTGTATGCCCGTTCACAAAAGCTTTCGCTGCTGCGGCGGTACATATTTCCTGATTTTTCAAAAAAGTCAAGTTGAATTCTTGTGATGTTATCTTTAAGCGGAGTGTTCTGCCATACGCAGAAAACCGAGCTTTTGTCATATACAAAAACATTGTCTGCAAGCACATATTTATGCTTGTAGACTGTGTTTACATCAAAAACAAAAATTCCGCCCTTGTTCATAAAAAGCGAAACCTTGTCAAAAGCCGTCTGAAGCTCATCCTTATTTATTATATGATTAATGCTGTCAAGCGTGCATATGCAGGTGTCTATAGTGCCGTAAAGGTCAAGCTTCTGCATTTTCTGGCACAAAAATAGAATTGAAAGCTCCTCTTCATATGCTTTTTGCTGTGCTATCATCAGCATATCGCTGCTGCCGTCTGCCCCGTAGATGTCGAAGCCCCGCTTTTTAAGCTCTATTGTAAGGCTGCCGGTACCGCAGGCGAGGTCAAGCGTAATGCCCGGATTATGGTTGTAGCGCTTAAGAAGCTTTTCGATATAATCGGCACGCTCGGAGTAATGCACATTTGATGTCAGCGAATCATAAAACTCCGAGAAAACGGTGTAACCGCCGCTCACTTGTTGTCATCCTCACTTTTGCTCTGCTCAGCCTTCTCTGCCTCGGCAATGTTCTTGAACGCCATCGCGTAACCGTCGCTTCCGTAGGTAAGAGAACGGTTTACACGGCTGATAGTTGCAGTTGAAGCGCCTGTCTGCTTTACAATATCGCTGTATACTCGTTTTTCGCTGAGCATTTTTGCAACAACAAGCCTTTGTGAAATCGCCTTAAGTTCTTGTACTGTGCATAAATCCTCAAAAAAAGAATAACATTCGTCCATTGTCTTGAGGGACAAAATGGCCTTAAACAGAAAATCAGTGTGTTCATCCTGAATTTTTGAATTCATAATTATATTTCCTTTCTAAATTCAATTTCACGATTTAATACAATAAAATCTTATCATAGAAAGTGCAAATTGTAAAGATGAAAATTACCTCAATCTCCATTCACCATTTCTAAGAATTCTTCCTCGCTTATTATCGTTATCCCAAGGCTCTGCGCTTTAGTCAGCTTGCTGCCTGCTTCATCGCCTGCAAGCACGAAGTCTGTCTTTTTTGAAACCGATGAGGAGGTTTTACCGCCAAGACTTTCTATTATTTTAGAAGCCTCGCTGCGTTTCAGTGTTGGCAGTGTGCCTGTGAGTACAAAGATCTTTCCGCTGAATTTGCTGTCGGTTGTCTGCTTTTCGGCGGCAGGCATTTTAACCCCAAGTTCACGCAGTCTGTTGATAAGCTCTTTTGTGCTGTCAAGCGAGAAATACTCGCAAACGCTGTCTGCCATTATTTTGCCATAGCCGTCAATACTGCTGATTTCTTCATTTTCAGCCGGCATTATGGCTTCAATCGTGCCGAAATGCTCACACAACAGCTTTGCAGCCTTTTGACCGAT
The DNA here is from genome assembly GCA_051880615.1 of Acutalibacteraceae bacterium. Classification (GTDB taxonomy): domain Bacteria; phylum Bacillota; class Clostridia; order Oscillospirales; family Acutalibacteraceae; genus UBA7067. Next base: position 7,896 of record JBJEOH010000030.1, on the reverse strand, counting down.
ATGGCGTATACCGAGTGCGAAAACAAGCCTGTAAAGCTCGTTAGATTTTGATTTCTCAATGGATTTTCTAAGGTTAGCCGCTGACAGCTCGCCCATACCGTCAAAGTTTGCTATTCTTTCATAATCAAGCTTGTATAAATCAACAGGTGAGCTTATCATACCCTCGTTTACGAGGCGTTCAAGTACGGCAGGACCGAGTCCGTCGATATCCATTGCATCTCGTGAAACAAAGTGTATCAAATGCCGCATAAGCTGTGCCGGGCAATCGGTGTTCGTGCAGCGTACAGCCGCTTCGTCATTTTCGCGCACAACAGGACCGCCGCATGAAGGGCAGACCTCCGGCATTTTAAACGGGACGGTATTTTCACCGTGTTCCTTAAGTGCTACAACCTCCGGGATAATTTCTCCGGCCTTTCGCAGTATAACGGTGTCGCCGATTCTTATATCCTTTTCTTTTATAAAATCCTCGTTGTGAAGTACAGCACGGCTTACCGTTGTACCGGCGAGAGTTATAGGCTCAAATACGCCTGTCGGTGTAAGCGCGCCTGTTCTGCCGACATTAATTTCGATATCGATAAGCTTTGTTGCTTTTTCCTCGGGCGGAAACTTATATGCCTCTGCCCATCGTGGAAACTTTGCGGTGCTTCCCAAAAGCTCACGGCTGTCAAAATCATTCAGCTTTATTACTGCGCCGTCAATCTGATAAGGAAGCTCACCTCTCATTGCACCTATTTTTTCAACTTCGTCAATCGCGTCTGTCATCGTGCTGTAGCAGTTATAAAAAGGCGGCTTCGGCAGACCAAGCTCGCCTATAAAATCAAGCGACTGTTTGTGTGAGGTAATTTCCACTCCTGTTATCCGCTGAATATTAAAGATGAAAATGTCAAGCTCGCGCTGCCTTGTTATTTCGCTGTTTTTCTGGCGCAGCGAGCCTGCCGCAGCGTTTCTTGGATTTTTAAACGGCTTTTCCTCGTTTTCCTCCTGTTTTTTCAAGAGTCTTAAAAAGCTCTCGTTCGACATAAACACCTCACCTCTGACCTCAAGATAGGGTAGAGGCTTTTTCAGCTTGTGCGGAAGATTTTTAATTGTAAGTATATTTTCTGTTATATCCTCGCCGACAAGACCGTCACCCCTTGTCGATGCTCGTACAAGCACTCCGTTTTCGTATTCTACCGACACAGACAGACCGTCAAACTTCGGCTCAACCACATATTCCGGTGAAGCAACAGCCTCACGCACGCGTCTGTCAAAATCCATAAGCTCTTCGTGCGAAAAAGAATCGTGAAGACTCTGCATAGGAACGGTATGCTCAACAGGAGAGAATTTTTCGGACGCTCTGCCGCCTATGTGCAGGGTAGGGGAGCTGTCCTGTTTTATCTCCGGATGCTCCTGCTCGATAGCTTCAAGTCGGCGCAGCAGCATATCGTAATCGTAGTCGCTGATTTCGGGGCTGTCCTGATTGTAGTATCTGTCGTTGTGGTAGTTTATTTCTTCACAAAGCTTTTTATAATCTTCAATTATTTTTTTGTCCATCACAAAATCACCCTCTGTTTGTTTGATATTAGTTTATCCTAATATCGGTATTATTTCAAGATTAACTTTGTAAGACAAAAAAGTGAGATATGTGTTAAGCAGAAAGGTAAGTTAATAATATGATGAAGCTGGTTTATTGGAACTATTAAAACAAAAACGGCTTTGGATTCGTCCAAAGCCGTTAGTTTATTTTATATTTTTTCAGTTATCAGAACCATCTGTCAAAGAATCTTACGCAGCTGTATTGAACTACAAAGTTCTGTGATTCGTGCCATTCGCTTGTAATCCAGGTTGCATAGAAGAACAAAACTCTGTGCTGAACTGCGCTGCCGGTTTCGTCAAAAATAAAGTTTACAGCGTCAATGCTGTCCTGATTCGGCGTGATGTTTGTACTGCCGACATATCCGTAATTGTCAATAACCTCTTGAATAGTGGTGTAGCCTTCAAGATTCATTGTATCGCGTATCGCCTGAGCGACTATTGCACAGCCGATAAAACCTTCGCTGCCCATCTCGCCCATAACAATTCTGTAAGCAAGATCGCGGTCTTTTTCGCTGAGCTTTATTGCCTGTGGGGTATAGTTGTAATCCGGCGCGTCAACAGCCATTAAGTAACCGTTGTCCCACTGCTGCTGATACAGCTGGTCGCGTGCGATAATCTCTTCTTCAGTAAGGGGCGGTGTTGTTTCCGTTTCAATAACCGTTGCGTTTTCTCCGCTGTCAACAGAGGCGCCAATTTGTACATACTGAGTATCCTGCGGAATTTCTATAATCTCCGTCTCAACAGGTGCTGTCGGGTCTGTCGCAGCCGTAGCTGAGCTTTTCTTTTCGGTTTTCTTTTCAGTGCTTTTTTCAGTAGCTTTCTCTGTTGCCGTCTCTTTTTTCTCTGACTTTTTGGTTGACTTTTTAGCCTTCTTTGTTTCAGGCTCGGTAGCCTTTGTAGGTGCCTCGGTAGGCGGGTCTGTAGGCTTTGTTTCGCTGTAAGCGCGAGTAACTCTTTCTATATATTGAGGATTAATTGCGCTGCTGTTCAAACCCTCAGTTAAGGAGCGGTTTACAATATTAGAGGAATTTAAGCCGCCTGATAAGCAAAATGTGCCTGTAACACCAACGGCTGCTGCAAGCAACGCGCATACTGCAATCTTGAGGTGAGTGGCTTTTATTTTTATGTGTCTTGAAGCGGATGAGAGGCGTTTATAGCCTGTCTTATTCTGCGGTTCAGTTGATGACATAAATGTAACCTCCTTAGAGTTGCTCCTATTATACAACATCTTTTTGAAACAATCAATTGACGATATTTACAAAAATGTTACTTGTTACCACTATTATTGATACAATTTTGTAACTGATTGATTAATTTATATTAATTTTTTGTTTATATTCAACCGTTGTAAAATAAGTAAGCAGAGTTATTTTATGCCAAATGTAGAATTTTATACAATTTAAAAAAATTGGAGCTTAATTGTAAATCTGCAATAATTGTGTTTAAATTGCACATAAAATCTTGTTTTGTGTATGCTGTTATGCTATAATTTTTATTAAATTTTATTTTAGGAGTTTTTTATGAACAAGAAAAGATTTCTTTATTTGGTGTTGGTTTTTATTATAATGATTATCTGTGTTATTTCTTCGTCCTGTTCCGGTGCAATCTTACCGCAGGGAGAGTATATCTCTGAAGAGCCATATCTGTATCTGAATATAACAAATGCTGAACAGATTATTGATTTTGACGGAAAAATCAACTTAAACGGCGACGATTGTGACATAATATTTTCTATTAATAAGCAAAGCCGACATTTTGAGATAAAGCAAGACGATGCTGTACTATACGAGGGCTATTTTTCAACTGAGGAGGACGGTAAAAAACTACTTCTTAAAACCAACGAAACCTCGTTTGAGCTTGAGAGAAAAGAATAGGTTTAATGTGTTTTTAATCGCATATATCAGCAGGGATTTATGATTTATCCCTGCTTTTTTTATTCCGGAAACTCATACAATTTGTCTAATACGGATGTTATTTAGAAAACAGTTCAGAGGGTTCTTTTCAGGTACTGCGTTGTTTCGGCAATTAAGCTTCATAAGAATGTAAAAGCAATTATAGAAAATACAATTAAATTTCAGAATTCTGAGGAAAAATTCTTGGTAATTTAATACAAACTTATTTTTGTTTTTCGTTCATTTAACCAAAATTGATTTAATATGTTATAAAATTTGACACTTTTATTGACAATCACCCAAATGTATTGCTATAATACAAACAGCATCAAAATGCGAAAATTTGGATTTTTTTAGGAAAGGACTTGGCAAAAATGGTTAAAGCAAAAAAAATAATCGCGATTGTTTTGGCTGTATTGATGGTATTTTCCGCATTCCTTGCAGTAGGTACAATAGGAGCGTCTGCGGCAAGCGGAGTAGTAATCAATGGTACAAAATATCACAAGGGTGATGTAATTCAGATAACTGTTAAGCATCAGGCTGATGTGATTCTTTCGGGAATCAGCGGCTTGATTACATACGACAGTGCTTACTTAAAGCTTGCAGGAGAATATGCAACAAATGACTCTGCATTCTCATCGAAGCTTTCAGCATCAGGCTCGTTCATGGTAAACAGAAAATATGAGACTACCGGAACGGTTATTGGCTTAAGCTACGCTGCTATGAACGCAGGAACAGGCTATAACTTCAAGACAGAAGATACTCTTGCAGTAGCTCAGTTTGAGGTAATAGCAGAAAGCGGAACAACTTCGCTTACACACGCAGTTCTTGAAGAGTATGATATGGATGTTAATGATTATACCGGCAAGACAAGCTACACAGTAACTCTTGTAAGCTCTGACCCGACAACAACAGACCCAACAACTCCTACCGACCCAGTAACAGATCCGACAACACCAGTAACAGATCCGACAACACCGGTTACAGAGCCGGATAAGCTCACAGTTAACGGCACAGCGTACAGCCTTGGAGATACAATTACTTACACAACAACTCTTCAAAATTCCGCAGCACTTTCGATAATCGGAGGTTATGTATCACTTTCCGGTTCAACAGGCTCGCTTACACTTCTTACATCATCTCAGTCAGAGGCTTGTCCGAACCTTACAAATGGTAGTTTAATTGTAAACTTTACTCCGAATAATGGCTCAAAGGCTGTTTACTTCAATGCTCTTGAGCCTGAATCAGGTTTCAGCTTCTCTACCGCACAAACCTTAATCACACTTCAGTATCAGGTAACTGCTGTTGGCGGCAGCGTTAATATTTCAACAATAATTGATGAAATATATGATCTGGACACAAACACTGTAACAAGTGCTGTTGTTTCTTCTGCCATTACTTCCTCATCAACTCCTACAGACCCGACAGAAACAGACCCAACAGAAACAGACCCGACAGAAACAGACCCGACAGTTACGGATCCGACAGTTACAGATCCGACAGTTACAGACCCGACAGTAACAGATCCGACTGTTACAGACCCGGTTGTTACCGATCCAACAGTTGCAAGCGGTGTTGTAATCAACGGAAAAACATATCAAAAGGGAGATGTTGTTCAGATTACAGTTAAGCATCAGGCTGACGCGATTCTGTCAGGTATCTGCGGCTTATTTGAGTACGACAGTGCATATTTAGCACTTGCAGGTGAATTTGTTACTGATGATGCAATGTTCTCACCGAAACTTTCAGAATCAGGCATGTTCTTTGTAAACAGAGAGTATGAGGTAACTTCAACTCATATTGGTTTAGCTTATTCTGCGATGAACGGACAAACCGGATATGACTTCTTGACTGAGGATACTCTTGCTGTAGCTCAGTTTGAGGTTGTTGCCGAAAGCGGCGAAACTTCTATCACTCATAAAGTTCTCGAAGAGTATGACCTTAATGTTGATAATTTGACTGGCGAAACAACAATTTCCGTAGCTCTTGTAAGCTCAGCCGTAAAAACATATACCGTAAAGTATGACGCCAACGGCGGTACAGGTACTATGGCAGACACTGTTGCCACCTATGGTGTAACGACTGCGATTCCTACTAGCACATTTACATATGCAGGTAAAAATCTTGCAGGCTGGACAGTATACCGCACAGCACTGAATCAGTTCTTATATGTAAACGGCACGAAATTAGGCTGGTATAAAGAGGGTGAACAGCCTGACGGATACACAAAGTATGTATACAAGCCAAACGCAAAATTTACAAATCTGACAAGTGTAGATGGTGACACAGTTGTCTTCTATGCTCAGTGGTCGGGCAAAACATATACCGTAAAGTATGATGCCAACGG
>JBJEOH010000030.1:0-1982 GCA_051880615.1 Acutalibacteraceae bacterium | reverse complement strand
GCTGGTATAAAGAGGGTGAACAGCCTGACGGATACACAAAGTATGTATACAAGCCAAACGCAAAATTTACAAATCTGACAAGTATAAATAATGATACAGTTATCTTTTATGCACAGTGGAATTAATGTTAAATTAGCAATTAATATCTAAAATGCAAGGAGCGGCTCAAACTTTTGTAGTTTTGAGCCGCTCCGATTTTTATTTTATTGCGCTTATTAAAAGCCAGGTTTTATCTACTTCAAAGAAAGATGTTATGTTTTTAAAACCGTTCTTGATGAAAGTTTCTTCAAGCTCGGCTTTACTGTAGTAGTTAAGCTTTAAAAGCTCTGCTACCTCGGTGTGTGCGCCTGTGCCGTTGTCGTTTTTAACCATTTCACAAATTATATTTACGCTACCGCCGGGTTTTAAGACTCGCTTTATCTCGGTAAAAGCTTTGTCCGGATTGTTCCAAAAATATACAGATTCAACCGCTAAAGCACAATCTATGCTGTCATTATCAAACGGCAGTGACTCAACACTCGCTTCATATATCTTTATACGACCCTTTTTGATTTCCTTTTTATTCTTTCTGCGTGCTTTTTTAACACAAAGAGAGCTGTAGTCTATCCCGTATATTTTGCTGCTGTTCATTTCGGATATAAGCTTAATGCACCTGCCTCCTCCGCATCCAATATCGGCAATAGTTCCGTTTTCAGGTAAATTTATTTTATTTAGTGCCCATTTGGTCATTTCATAGTGTCCGGCGTTCATTTTCTTTATCATCATAGTTCCCCAAAAGCCGACAGGCTTTCTTGCGTTTGCAGTCATTCTTTTAATCATAAGTATCACCTCGTCAGAATTATATCATAATACTGACAACAAATTCAATTGTCACAAAGTGAAGTTTACTGAGTAATATATAAGTAGGATTAAGCTTTGAAAAGGAATTGATACAATGAACTGTTGTAGAACAAGAGGCAAATGCGCCATAGCTTTTGCCGCAGGAATAGTGACCTCGTGTCTGTTGCCCGAGGGATGCTTTACTTTTGTAGTAGTTGTTCTTCTTGTAATGCTCGGATTCTGCCTGATGAGGAAATGAACAGGGGGTGAGGTTTTGAAAGTAGTTGTTGTAAAAAGCTCTCCGCTTATGGGTTTTGTGCTTAGAAAAATATTTAAAATAAAAAAGGTTGAACTATCATAAGGTTAAATAAACATAATTTTGCTCCCGGGCTATTTTCAAAATGATAGCTCAGGAGCATATTTCTTATACAGCAGAATAAAATAATTAAAGTTGGAAAATTGGAAAAATATTCTGTGCAATTCACACAAAGACAAAATTTTTTTATATTCAAACATACAAAAATTCGATTTCAAGACTGCAAATATGGTAATATTGTTGACTTAAGCCCCAAGATATTGCTATACTAATAACAGCATGAAAATGCGTAATTATAGATTTTTTTAGGAAAGGACTTGACAAAATGGTTAAAGCAAAAAGACCACTCGCAGTTGTTTTGGCTTTGTTAATGGTATTTTCCGCGTTTTTCGCAGTGGGCACAGTCAGTGTGTCTGCGGCAAGCGGAGATATTATCTACTTTGAAAAGCCTGACAACTGGGACACCGTTAATTGCTATGTTTGGAGTGGCAGCAGCGGTGAAGCAAAAGGATGGCCGGGTACGGCTATGACACTTGTAAGCGGTAATGTTTACAGCTACACAATGCCGGGAGATCAGACCAAAGTTATTTTCAACAATGGCGGCAGCGATCAGACAGGCGATTCAGTCGCTTCTTATGACGGCACAAAGAACTACTTTACTCCGTCAAGCGACAGAGATGATAAGGGAAGACTCTTGGGTACCTGGAGCGTTTATGAGGGACCGACAAACCCGACAAGCGCAACAGACCCGACAACTCCTACCGACCCAGTAACAGATCCGACAACACCAGCAACAGATCCGACAACACCGGTTACAGAGCCGGATAAGCTCACAGTTAACGGAACA
>JBJEOH010000029.1:0-52918 GCA_051880615.1 Acutalibacteraceae bacterium | reverse complement strand
TCCACAATTCCACAATCAACACACTTTTTTGTAACACATCAATTGTAATCCTACATTCTATCAAAATGCTTTCGGGATTCAAACTTGACATCAAATATTTCTATATATATAATAGATTTGAAATTTATTTGGATTTGAGTGATAATAAATTATGAATCAGTTTGTATGTGCAAAACCAACAAAGGTTGTACGTAATCTTGATACGGAGCAAAGGTATTATGGTCTTGATTTTTTGAAAGCAATTGCTGCTTTTATGGTTGTAAGCCTGCATTGCCCGTTTCCGGGTATATTTGGCGAGTACTTTAACGCTATCGCAAGAATTGGTGTTCCGGTATTTTTCTTGATTTCAGGATTTTTTGCTTACAAGGAAAGTGTTAATGAAAATGTTCAATCAAAATTGAAAAAGAAGATTCTACATCACTTGTTGATTTTTCTGTTAGTGGAGCTTGCGTATATAATTATTTATGCTATTCGCAACGGCATAAGCGATTTCGTTTCTGATTTTTTTACCTTTGATTTTTTGGTTGCAAATTTTAAGTTCGGAGGGCATCTGTGGTTTATGCGTGCCCTGATTTATATTGAAATCGGGCTTTATTTTTTCCCAAAGCTTTTGCGAAGTAAAAAGATAGTATACCTTTTGCCTGTTGTTTGGCTGTCAGATGTATTATTTATAAAGTATTCAAATATTTTGTTCGGGTGGTCAATCCCACAGCCCTATAATGAGTTTTTAACAAAATATTTGGGGTGTGCTTTTCTTTTTTATTTTGCAGGTATGGCAATTCGGAGAAATTGGACAACCATAAGAAATTGGCTTAGTCGCTCTTTTATACCAATTCTTCTTCTCTGGATATGTGTGATAATGGCTAATCTGGTAGAATTTCATATTTTGAATGCATATTCTGTCAACCAAATGCCTGCAAACTATATATCTACTTTTTTTCTTTCAATACTTTCTTTTTTAATTGCTCTTAAATGGTACGGACATAATAAGCTCTATCTGTTGATAAGCTCTGTCGGAAAAAATCATAGTATGTATATTTACTATTGGCATCCTTTGGTACTGTCAGCTTTATCAATGATAGGCAGTCGAATTTTTGCCGGACGGATAGAAGTTCTGTTTCTTAATCCGATTACAGCTTACATAGCTTCTTTGGTATTTTCGTTGATTATTGTATACTGCAAAAAGCTTTACCGTAAGCATAAGGGCTGTAAGTAAGAAGCTGCACCAAAGACCTCACTTTTTGCTATAATGAAATTGTTTGTCGCATACAAATCACCCCGAAACGCTGTGTTTCGGGGTGATTTTATACATTGTATAACTTTTTTAAATAGGACATACTTTTATGCATATATAGCACCGAATACATTTTGATTCATCAATATGCGGATATTCAAAGCCTTCTTCATCTTCAGTCATTATTATAGCCGACTTTGGACAAACCGAAAAACAAGCCGTACAACCACAGCACTCTTCTTTTCTGTCAAACAATATCGGAGGTTCTTTTTTATTCATTTGTTCGTCCTCCTTAAATTTTATTAAATATTTTTCGCTTAATTAAACCCAGATTTATCTTTATTTTTTTCATAAGACTGACAGTTCCATATTTACGGGCAACATATTCAAAATCCTTATTATTAAAATCGTTCCAGAATTTTTCCCTGTCCCGTGGTCTTTCAAAAGGTTTAATTAATGCCGGCTGAATACTGTCTTCAATTTTAGTTCTCTGCCACTCTATATTATTCTTAACACTTTCAAACAATTCATTTCCCTTATCGTTATTAATTAAGACAAGAGAAACTCCTTTGTTGTCATCAAATTTCGGCGCCGCTTTCTCTATTCCCCAATAATCGGCAATAGTTATATCTCCGGGATGCATAATGGATTTAAACGGACATTCATAGCAGCTGGGTCTGATGATATTGTGAGTATGAAAGAAATTTGGAAAAACCTTACTATTGATTTTTTCGCCGCTGCTCAGCTCAAGAGTTTCAACATGCTCTCTCCAGCCAAAATCCTTTTTATTTCTGAAATCGACTCCAACAACCTTATCGGACAATTTATTTTGCTTCCAATTCATGTATTCACGCCATATCTTAGGGCTTGGAACACCAAGACAAAGAATGTCAACACACAACAAATTGCTGTAATCTCTGCTTAAAAAGTTTTTCAAGCCTGCCACCTGACACGAAGTTCCGGAAAAAAGGACCCTTCTTCCTTGCTCCAAATCCGTCCTGACAGATTTAAAGGTTTCGCCCAGCTTACTCTGGACATATTTTGAACCACGCATACGGTCACGCTCGCTAAAATCCTGCGCTCTGATATGAACTGCCGAAAAATCCTCATCAAGCGCACATCCATAAACAACGCCGCCTGATTTTAACACATCGTCTGATAACGCGGTAAAAACACCGCCGGATCTGGATGCCGCCCGAATATTCTCATTCTTATGCTTTACAGCATATACTTCAGGTTCTTTCCAATTTATCATCTTGCACCCCACACAACTTACTGATATTTTCAATTACAGAATAGTTCATTTTTTAAGCACTTTTTTACTGATTTTGCTCCATATTGCTTTGATAAATGAACGGTTAAGAACAAAGAATACTATGGTTCCCAATACAAAATTTACGCAATTCAATATAAGGTTCTGCTGAAAGCATAAAACACATTCCAGCAGCATTATGCAAAGCACTATAAATAATTGCTTATAATTATATTTGATATTTACAAATTTCCTTGCATTTGTCATTCTGAAAACAAAGAGCAGAAAAAAGCTGATTAATGTTGAAAGAGACGCTGCATAAAGACCAATCCAATTAATTAACGCTAAATTTATAATCAAATTACATACTGCAGCAGCCAGTGTGGTCAAACCAACGCTTTTTGTTTTTTTGTATGCAACATAGATTCCACCTAAAAAAGCTGACATACTATAAAAGAACATCCCCAGAAATATAATAGGAATCTGATTATATGCTTCAGAATAATCTCCTCGAACCAAAATAACAAATAAAATGGGTGTTGCAACGATTAAAAGGCCTAAAAAGCCGGCCATAAGATTAAACATTGTCCGAAACATTTGTGAATAATATGTGTCAGCATCATCTTCTTTGGATACTATTGACGCGCTTTCCTGCCATGCCATCGTAAATGTACTCTGAGCTACTGTCAATATAGACGGAATCTTATTGGCTACAGAATAAACCGCATTGGCAGCAACACCCATAAAAAGAGTTACCACAATACGGTCAGACATATTCATAACCCACATTGACATACTGTTTGGAACCATTGGCCATGAATATTTTAACATTTCTTTCATTTTGCTCAAGCTAAAATATCTGATTCTAATTCTTTTAAAAAGCCTGGACTTAAATAAAAGGAATACCATACTTAGCACTGTGGCTAAACTAAGAGCCATTGTTGCGCCAAGCAAGCCTTCTTCTAAAATCATAACAAATACAACTGTTAAAATGACTTTCCCCACTGCGGCTGCTATTGCACTGATTGAAAAGTCAAAATTTTTAGCCAATCCACGGCACGCCTGCCCCATACCCTGAAACAGAATATCAGCGAAAAAATATATACATATCCAAAGCTTAATCGGAGCCGACTGCCCTGGTAGACAAAAATACAGAATAACAAGAGCAATGACAGATGTGGGGATAATAAAGGCTATAATATTCGTTATAATTGTATTAATCTCTTTTTCATCATCGCGTACATCAATCAAAAAACGAAAGGCGGCAGTCTGAATTTGCAATGTTGCAGACGGCAATATAAGTGACACTAATATTACAATTAAGTCATATGTACCGTATTCTTCTTTTGAAAGACATCCTGTCAATATCGGAAGAGTTACAAAAGTGGCGATTTTAGGCATAAAATTGCCTATTGCCAAAACAAAAGTGTTCTTTGCTAATCTGCTTTCTCTGCTCATTTACTGCGTACTCCTTTGGGGACATTTTACTCCAAAACTGTGTTATAATCTATATGTTCCGTTTTTGACAACTCACTTGTTACAGATTTTGTTAATTGTTTTCATAGATTCATTCCGCATCTGTCCAAGAATTTCATTTACAGCTGAATAATCAATCGGCTGTAAATTACACTTTTCATCCATCAAATTTCTGTCTTTTATTTCAACCTTTGCGAGCAAATCAAGCAGTCTGACTGATCTGTTTGCTACGCTTGCTACGGTGTAAAAGAATTCCTTCTGATAAATAAGAGAAAAGCATATTGCGTGAAAAGAACCGGCAACTACTGATTTTGCGTGATATACATAATTTAAAAATTCTTCAGGCGAAATAGTATTCAGATTATGAAAGCCGCTAATCTTTTTAATTCCCTTCCTCACCCAAAGAATATCACAATTTTCTTTTTTTGCAAGTTCCCGTATTCTATTATAAATCCCATTATTTTCCGGAATCATATATACAAGTATGTAATCCTTCTTGTACGGACGGTCAGAAATAAAAGAATCCCACTTTTCAGGTTCCAGCAGCAATGTGGGATCCACATCACAGGAAACATCCTTGTTTATATGTTCTTTCAGAATAGCTTGTCCTGTCTGTTCACGAACACTGATAACAGAAAAATCTTTAATATACTTTTCAAAACGAGCGGCGAATTTTTCGGGAAAATATTCGCTTCCCATACTGGCTGCATAAGAACACTTTTTTCCGCTGTCCTCTATAAAGTTCAGGAAAAATGATTCATCGTTATTTAATATGTCCGAATTCCACACCTGATCGCTTCCGACAACGATTCTGTCATATTCATTTTCAATTTCGGAAACATCAGAGGCGTTATAGGTTTTTTTGCTCATCCGGCAATATTTTTCAGCAAACTGCTCAAAAGCCTTCAAGCGCTTTGAATATACCCGATACATCATAGGAGCAACCAGCTTTTGTGCAATTCCTTTTCTTTTAAACACCTGTTTCGGGTCATGGTTTTGTTTTAGAAATTCAGCGTCATAATCAATAATATCGCAGTCATTACACTGCTGTGATATTACTTTTTGCAATGCATACGCTTGCAGGGCTGCGCCGTAATTACTTGTATGCACAAAAGTCATAATTCCTATTTTCATTTTTTTTCCTCGCATTTAAAGTTAAATAAGATTTATTTTTATAAATTGAACAAACAACAGCTACTGACAAAAAGTATGGTATGTAGCATTGCGGATCATATAGCGGATTTCCTGTAATTCCATAAAGCAAAAAGAAAACCTGCATAGCAAAAGAGAATAGTATTGCAAATCTCAAAGGCTGCGAATATTCTTTGCTTTTTCTTAATAATCTGACTGAAATCACAAGACCATATATAAAAGCTGAAAATATCAAAGCAGCTCCAACGATTCCTGTTTCAGCTAAAATCTGCAAATATATATTATGAGTACCGATTTCTCGGATATATGAATATCTATACTGTCCCCATCCTATACCGAACAAAGGATTCTGTTTGAATAACGAAATTGCATATTCATATAAAGGTATTCGTCCGCTTGTAATATCATCCTGCTCATTATCTTGCACTAATCGATCAATAAGCCCGGATGTAGACGGAAAAATTTGTATGACCAAAATCAACAAAATAATTATAATCAAAACGATTGACAAAAACTTAAATATAGTTTTTGCCTTTATCTTTTCATAGATAAAGTATGCTGCTATTATAGCAATAATACAAAAAAACAAGGGACCTCGTTTCTGCGTCATAAACAAAGAAAACAGCATAAGCAGCAACCAAACTACATCAATCTTAGTTTTCTTTTTCTTTGCCATCCATGCAGCAAACATTACTATTACTGCAATAGAAAAATAGATTCCGCTTGTAGAGTAGTTATTCACCAACCCCAGCAATACATTTGAATCACTCCATTTAGTCAACCAAGCTCTGTATTCAGCGGGAAACATTGGAATTATCGTGCTGTTATAAAAGCCCCTGAAAATCCAAAACAACCATGATATAATAAAGTGTTCAAATGAAAAGAACACAAGACATTTCTTTAAAATATCATACCAATCATTTGTATAATGTAAAACAAATGCTGCAATGATAGATAACGCAAATATTAACGGATTAGAAAAACCACCGTTCTCTATATAACCATTGTTTATAAAAGACAATGACAATATCAGCAACCAAATACAAATCAACGGATTAGGCACATTTCTAACAGTTCTAAGACCAATTAGCGCAGCTGAAAAAATTATAATTATTCCAAGAACAACAAGAACTGAAGTATTAATGTGCAATATTCCAAATGCATTAACATGAAAAGATAGGAACAGCAATATAAACATCGAGATGGCTACAGGTATATTACGCTCCCGAATTTGCAGTCTGTGATTTTCTAACTTAATTATCATTGATAAAACCTCATCAGTGCAGTAGTTATCGCATTCTCGCTAAAATGCTCAGTGGCAAACTCAGCAATCTTCTCACTGTCATAGTTTTCTCTTTGCTCATACAAATTCCGCATTGCAGTTATCAATTCATTTGTATCATTCCACGGAACAATTACTCCCAGTTTTTTGTCCCAGTATTCTAAGAATCCCAAGCAATCAGAAGCTATAACCGGTTTACCGCAAGCCCAAGCCTCAATGACCGGCACGCCGAATGTTTCCAATCTACTGTAACAAATCAACGCATCAGACGAGATTATGCGTTGAGCCGTTTCATCTCTTGTTAAAGCCCCTGTAAGCGTTACAGAATTTTCAAGTTTATATTTATTAATTAAACTGCGCAGCTTATCTATTTCATCGCCGCCTCCGACAATAGTCAGTTTCACAGAGTCTTGTTTTTCACCAAAAGCATTTGCAAACGCTTCGATAATTTTATCGAACTGTTTCACAGGCACTAAACGCCCGACTGCAATAAATTCAAATCTGTCTTTTTTATTCTTTTGACTCTTGATATATTTAAACTTATCAGATACAACATTCGGCACAACATATATCTCGTTTTTTGTATTTGTGATTTTCTTAACAGACTCTTTCAAAGGAGCACCTACACACAGAAAAGCGTCTGCTCCATCAGCATATTTTGTCATACGCTCAACGTGATGCTTTTTTAGTTCACCTGTCAGCGCTTTTGTCCAGTGTTCTGTCACAACTACCTTTGTTCCTCCGGAACGATAATTCAGAACTACATCCGGCTCCGTTATCATAGTAGGATAATGCACATGAATCACATCAGGCTTTCCGCACTGTTTTTCCACTGTCTGTAAAAAGTTAAGCCATTTCTTTCGTTGGAAATTCTTTAAATGTAAATATAATCGCTCCGGAGCATAAAACTGAGAATAAGTGCAAATAGTTATGTCATTTTCTTGCCATGTGCAATATCCCCATTTTTTTATTTTGTTGAATGGGTGAAACTGAACGGCAAGATAAGTAACCTTATGCCCCGCCTTAGATAACATTCGTGCCTGTTCCAATTCGAAGGAGCCTTGCACCTTATTATGCCTCGTCGGATATCCTCTTCCTATAACCCAAACATTCATTTCCTTCAAAATCCTCCGCCATATCTTTTTATAACGCCTTAATTATATCGCTTATGGTATCCTCTAACGAGAAGCGTTCTTTCCATCCAAACTGCTCTCTTAACCTTGAACTGTCCAAGCTTGAATTTTGCCAAGCATCCGTTTGTATCAGCTCAACCGCAGTTTTCTCAAAGCCAAAATTGCTGACAATGTTCTGAACACATTCTGCAATCTCTATCAGTGAATAACTCTGCTGTGGTCCAAGGTTGTAAACAGTTTTCCAATCTGAGCCTTCAGAAACAGCAATAATTGCGGAAGCTGCATCATGCACATCTAAAAAACCGAACAGCTGCTTTCCTCCCTTGATGCTCAGAGCATTTCCTGCGATAACCTGCTTAACAAATTTATTGACAAGCCTCTGGTCAAATTCTGCACCGATCAGGCTTGCCATACGGATATTAGTATGCGGAATATTGCGGCATATGCTGTTCGTCATAAGCTCTGTGGCATACTTGCCTACTGCATATATTGTTTCAGGATTAAGCTGTGTGTTTTCCGTTGCCGGCTCTGTTCTTAACTGGCTATATACACTCTGAGAAGAAATATTGATAACAGCTTTGACGCCTCCTGACACAGCTGTTTCCAGCAGATCGGAAATATATTTCAGTCCGTCTGCCATTTGTATGCCGTCATTGTTGCGCGGAAATGCACAGTTTATTAAAATGTCAATCTCTGCAAACGAAAATCCCGGCTCGAACACAGCATTGCGTTCCAACAGCACCACATTGTCCATGTTATTACAAGCCTGCTTTAATTTATCCTTCTGCGATGTCAAAGCAAGAATCTGAACTTGCGGATTGCACGCCATTTGGCGCACAAGCTCTGTGCCAAGAAATCCTCCTGCTCCTGTTATCAAAATTCGTTTCATAATTCTCCTCGTTTCACACAATGGTTGCCTGACCCTCTTCAGCCGACAGTCTGCTTTCGTATTTTTCAAGCACCTCTTCGTCTATCTGAGCCATAGTGATTGCCGTGCCATTCCAATCATATCCCATAAAAATACCACGCTTTCCTGTAGAACGAACCTTCGTATTTTTTCTGTTCAGCGCAAACCTGAACAACTGAAAAATCATATAGCAGTCAGTAAAGAAGCTGACATTTTCAACATACCATATATCATTTTCAAATTGATCCTGCCATGTTACAGGGCGATCAGGTATTGTTCTTGGAGGACATTCAAGTCCCGGACGGACTGCGAGTCTCATTTTATGGCGTTTATTATATCTGCACAAATATTCAGGAACCAACGGTCTCGGGCCGATCAAGCTCATATCGCCCTTAAATACGCTCCAGAAATTCAATAGCTCATCAAGTGACAGACGTCGGACAAATTTGCCGAATTTCGTTACTCTTTGCTCCGGCGGAAGCAATTCTCCCCGATCATCTGTTGTGTTTCGCATATTTCTGAATTTTATCAACTGAAACGGTTTTTGATCTTTACCGGTTCTTTCCTGCTTAAAAAAAATCGGTCTGCCAACATCAAAATATGTAATTATGCCAATCACAAGGTTGAAGGGGAGAGAAAGACACAAAGCAATTCCCGAAAAAATTATATCCAATGCTCTCTTCCCATACCGTGTGTAAAATGTATCCTTGGGATGTACATCCTCACACAATTTATTCACAGCATCAAGCCGTTCCTCTGCTAACAACTCAGCAATCTGCCATCGCTGTGCTTTTGTCAATTCCTCTTTATTCATCTTCCCACCGCTTATTTGCTTATTTAATATCTTTTATAACCCCTGCAATATCAGATGGCTCAAATCCAGGCAGAACCATTTCCTCTCCTTCAGTAGAAATAATGTGGACTGTATCCTGAACAAGGCTCAATTTATTCCACAGGTCTTCCTTGCTGTCAGCCGTACCAAACACACGCAGGCTGATCTGCGCCAACAGACCTCTCATATTCTCGGTAATTTCTTCACCCGGGTAATGCTCAACAACTGCATCAATATAGCCCGGAATATCCTTAAGCTCGTCACAGCCAGTCATTTCAGCGATCTTACCGGGTTTTGCAAGAAATGATACATTATAGGAATATGTGCCAAAATCAGGATTAACCCACTTCTCTACGCTTTCCTCTGCCATCTTTCCTGTCAAAGCAAAATAAATCATCATTTTTATCGGGTCATATCCGCAGGTTGCCGCAATATTCTTATATTCCAGAGTGCCCGTCAAACGATATCCAATGTCGTATACAATACATTCATCACCTTCGATTTTGCACTGCATGAACATCATACCGTTTCGGATACCAACCGCACGGAACATCTCCTTTGCTTTCGGTTCAACAAGCTCTCGGTAGCTGTCTGTGATTGATGCCGGATAAGTATATCCTACAGGCAGAGGAATTACTCCGTCCTGATTATGCTTAACATGGCGGTTACCCGCGCCGGTAAAATAGTAATTACCGTCCTGAAACAGCCAGTTTACAGTAACCTCACGACCGGTAAGATAGCGTTCAACAAGAATTTTGCCGGTTTTAGAAAAATATTCAGCCTTTTCGTATGCATCCTTCAGCTGTTCGGCATTTTCGCAAATTGTAATGCCACGAGCGCCGCTGCTATCAGCAGGCTTGACCAGAACCGGAAACTTAATGTTCCTTGTACTGTTTTCAAAGTCATTCAGATCGACTTCGTATTCATCAACGGTCGGAACTCCAAATTCACGGCACAATGGTTTATATCGATCTTTATTGATAAATATATCAAACTGCTCTTTAGTGCCATATGACGGTAGTCCCGTAATCCTGCATACTTCTGCATAATACGGCAAGAGCATATCGTTAAATCCTACCAGAACACCGTCAATATTTTCACTACGGACAAGGTTTGCCGTAGCTTCAACATCCGTAACATTCACCAGAAACGACTCATCTGCTATGCGTTTTCCGGGAGATTTTTCCGGCGGATTATAATCCGCAACTACTGTATACACTCCCATTTCTTTCGCAGCCCGAATAATCTCGCAGCTTAGCTGTATACCTCCCATAACTAAGAGTTTTTTCCCTTTGATGGAATCCAGATTAAACATTACATTGCAATCCATAATATACTCCTCATTCAACATATTATTTGATTAATCCATACTCTCAAAGACCGCACTGCAAATATACTCCATATCTGCTTTGTTATATCTCTGGTCGCATGGAAGCGGTAAAATATTCTGCGAAAGCTTATACTCGCAAGCTGTTTTCGGCATACTCTCCAATACATTCGGCCACAAGGTGGGAATATAGATTTTCCTTGCAATCAGCTGCTTTCTGACCTCTGCCCCATTTTGCAGCAACAACGGGTAAGCAAACGCTCCCTGCGCACATTTCAGCTGCAGCAAATTTACCTGTCCGAGCCTGTTTGCGAGATAATCGAAATTTGATGTACGAGCATCTTTAATCTGCTCGTAATTGATTGCTTTCAATAGATTTTCAGTCAGCTTCGACATTCTCATAATTTTAGCAGAATCAAACTGCATATTGTTTTCTACAAATTCACTGTAAAATTCAGACGCTGTCCGTTCATAGCGCCCTAACAAGAAGTGCATCCTTTCAAAAGACTCATCCTGCGGAAGTTCTTCTGTCAGCCTTGCATTTGTATAGAGAAATGCTCCATCCGCTACACCAAAAAATTTACGGCAGGTATAAAGGGAGTCAACTCCCTCCAAAGGCATCTCAAAATACGCCTGTGCATAATCTACAATGACTCTTTGATATGTATCACAAATACGGCGGATATCATCTTTTGAAAGCTGCCCGTAGAAATCTACAAGATACAGCCATTCATCTTCCATCAATTCAACTTCCTGTGGAAGTAAGTTCTCACCGATATGGTAATAACTGACTTCAACATCATACTGTTTACAAATATTAATTACTGAGTCACACAAAAAATACGGAAGGGCAATTTTTTTAATTTTTCGTGCCTTAATGAGGTAAGCCAATGCATTACGTCCGCAATTCAGAGCAATCGCTCCTTCGTGCAGCATTTTTCCCGTATAGTGCTCCAGCTCAATATATCCGCCAATTTCTTTCACAATTATCATCCTTATGCTCTATAAACATTTTATTATAGTTTTAATTCAATCCACTTTCCGTTATTTTTTCCGAATAGTGATCCGGCTCAATATATAAGCCTATTTCACTCAATCTGCTGCCCATTACTTTTTTATCCGCACATTAACCAGCTCATGGATTGAGTCAAGGGCATTATTCAGCGCTTCCTGCGAGTCACAGCGAATAACAAGCGTTCCTATCGTTTCGTTTGCACCGGTAAAGCAATGCACCTCATCACCGGGATTTATCCACAGGTCAAGCTCTTGTACGTTGTTTTTGAGGAAATCTTCATCAATATCAAGCGCTTCAAAAATGCCGTCCTTATTACTGTGAAGAATCACCTCTCCCCAATGACCATTATAAACAGGATCTGTCAAATCTTCTCCGGCAGGCATTCCCAATGCCGCCTTAACAGAAGCCATTATGATATCCTGTCCGCTCGCTAATTTTAATACCTCTGCCAATCTGTTTCCGCCGGCACGAGGAGTACATTCCATTATATATGCCTTGCCGTCTTTTCCTTGGCGTGTTTCAATATTATAAATCGTAGTTCCCATATTCAGCAGGGACATCAGCCTTTGAAGTTCAGAGCGCAACTCACTCTGAATATCAGCCGGCATACTTGACGGCCAGATATAGCCCGACGGAGTGTACGGGTTAGCTGCGTCTTTATCAAACCACTGATTATTAAACGAAGCATAAACAAGCTTTCCGTCAACAGAGAAGGAGTCGGTATCACTGGAAAAACCAATCTGCTCAATGAATTCTTCTACTATAAATTCATCTGTCAGGGAATACTTCAATGCATACTTCGCCGCATCTACCAATTCATCTCTGTCGTCAACACGGCGAACACCCTTACTGCCGGCAGAATCTACCGGTTTAACAACAACAGGCCAATTAAAGTCATCTGCCTCCTGCAAAGCAGCCTGAGGATCGGTGTAGGTTTTCGCATAAGGAACATTAAAGCCGTTATCCCTTAAGAATGCACGGAATTTACCCTTATTCTGAAGCAGTGCAACTGACTCATAAGGGCTGGTCGGCAATCCGAGCTTTTCCGCAACATACGCCGCCACTGTTACGCCCGGATCCGTTGCGTAAGACATAATTCCGTCAACACACAACTCCTGAGCAAGCTTCAGTACTGTTTCTTTATCAACGATGCTTACATTATGGTACTCATCTGAATATTTGTGAGCCGCATTATCAGGAAGGTAATCTGCGGTTATAACATATACTCCAAGCTCGTGAGCAGCCTTAATAGCAGGAATAAGATATCGGCTTCCTCCAAGCAGCAATAATTTTTTCATATCAATTTACCCTCTGTTTCTTTTCAATTTTCTGAAATTTAAAATCATATGTACCACCCACGCAAGAATAACGCTTGCAAAGAGCGTAATCAGGAATCTTGTTCCTGCGTGGTAAATCAGCCAGCCTTTAAGCGTACTGCTTACTATTCCGGCTATAACAGGAAGTCCCTCATAGACAAAAGCATGGGTCATATACAGTTCAAATGACACATTGCCAAGGAACTGCCAGAATCTTCCCTTTGCTATTTTAGATACTACCCCGGCATCTTCATTGAACGCAATCAAAATGAGCGATACAGGAACAAACCAAATCCATGCGCTCCAGATTGAGCTATGGATAAAATTGTTCACCAGAAAGAAGCCGATAAAAACAAGAAATGCAGCTATCTCTAATACGCTTTTATTAAGATTTCTGATTTTCTCTTTAATTGCGGGCATACACTCACAAAGCAATATTCCGAGTAAGCCCTCTCCGAAAATACGGAAATACGGGTTTATATAAGTCAGATAAAGCTGAGCGTCAGTTAAGCCCTTTATATCAGTAAAAAGGCATATCGCAAGCTGTATTGCATAAACTATTGCGCAGACTGCTGAAATTAAAATTATAGCTTTTCTGTTGCTATCCCTTTTACCATATATATTATTGTTATGTTTTTTCAGATTCCTAACTATAAAATACCCGACAATATAGAATACGAAAAGAACTGAAATGTACCACGACGGACCGTGAAACGAATAGAACACACTCTCAACAGGAACAAAGGCTTTAAGCATTGTTATATTGAGTATAACATTTACTATCCACTGCGTACTGCCGATTGCGATACCTTCGTTGACCGTGTCATTCAAGATGAACGAACACCCAACGGCGAGGATAAATACAAATATAGCAAGCGGATATATTCGTTTAAGCTTTCCGGTTATATATTTCTTAAAGGGAAGCTCCTTCCATGTGTAGGCAAGCAAAAAGCCTGACATAATGAAGAAAAACGATGTACAGCGTGAGCCGTATTTCATAAAGTTGTCGTAAAACGATGCCCAGAACGGGTTGGCCGCATCAGATAAGTAGGACATATGCGAAAATAAAATTCCTAGTGCGCATATTCCTCTGAATGCGTTGTATGATTTTATCTGTCTTTTCTTTTCAAGAACAGCCATACATCTTACCTCAAAATCACATCGCAGATTCTGTCTGCCTCTTCCAGAGTTAAATCAGCGTACATAGGCAGGGTCAGCACACAATCAGCAACATGAGCTGAAACAGGAACATCAGCATTGCCGTATTTCTCGGCAAAGCAGGCAAACTTATTTGTTATCGGATAGAAATACTTTCTCGGGAAGATATTTTCCGCTTCAAGCTTAGCCTTGATTTGATTGCGATCCTCCTTATATCCGTCAAAGATAACCGGGTAATAAGCATAGTTCCAGACAAGACCCTCTTCCGGCTTGATGAGCTTGATACCCTTAACGCCGTCCAAACGCTCTGTGAAACGGTCGCCGATGACTTTACGCTTTGCGATTTCCTCGTCAATATGTCGAAGATTACAGATACCCATAACCGCTTCAAACTCATTCATACGCGCATTGGTACCTACATAATCGGCAGTTTCCTGGCTTGTGAATCCAAAGTTTACTATATGCTGCATAGCTTTGAACAGCTCAGCGTCTTTATATGTAACAAGACCGCCTTCAATAGTATGAAACACCTTTGTAGCGTGAGTGCTGAACATTGCTGCATCGCCGAAGTTTGCAGAGCTTACACCGTTCAGAGTTACGCCAAAGGCATGGGCAGCGTCATAAACAACCTTAAGATTGTGCTTCTTTGCAATATCATCAATCGCTTTAACATCGCACAGAAAGCCGTAAACATGAGTTGCTACAATAGCAACAGTCTTATCGGTTATTGCGGCTTCAATAAGCTCCGGATTAATTGTATAGTTGTCCTCCTTAACATCTACAAAAACAGGCTCAAGACCGTTGCGGACAATAGCTTCAGTTGTAGAGATATGAGTGTACGCAGTTGTAATAACCTCGCCCTTAACACCCTCCGGAAAAGCTTTGTTTAAATCAAGGCTCTGCAAGGCAACTTCCATAGCAACATGACCGTTAGCAAAGAGCCAGACATTCTCACAACCCAAATAATTCTTAAGGTTTTCTTCAAATTTAACTGAAGCTGCGCCTCTGTTGGACAGCCATCGGCTCTCCCAAACAGGACGAAGCTCTTCGATATACTCTTCAAAAGAAGGCATAGATGACTTAGTAACATTGATTCTGCTCATTTTTTCATATTCTCCTCTGTACTGTTAAATTTATATCCTCTTTAATTCTTAGTAATAGAAATTGCAGTCACTTTCAGCTAATGAAGGGGCATTCTGATCCTTTGGTGAAAGCACCGGATTTTCCTCTTTCCAGTCAACTCCGATTGCCGCATCGTCAAACCTGATGTTTCTGTCTGATTCGGGCGCATACGGAGCGTCAACATAATATTGAACCTCACTGTATTCCGTTCTTGAAATAACTCCGTGAGCAAAGCCCTTTGGCAGATAAAGCTGTTTCTTATTCTCCGCTGACAGCTCTACCATTACCCATTTCAGATATGTAGGAGAGCCTTTTCTCATATCCACCGCAACATCATCAACTACGCCGTTAATGCATTTTACAAGCTTAGCCTGTGCGTGAGGGTCATTTTGAAAATGCAGTCCTCTGATAACGCCCTTTTTGAGATTGATGATGTGATTTTCCTGCTTAACATCAAGCTCAATTCCAACTTCCTTTAAAGATTTCTGACTGAACGCTTCAAAAAATGTTCCTCTGTCGTCTTCAAAGGTCTTTGGAGTCAGAATTAATACTTCCGGCAAAGCTGTTTTTTCTACTGTATACATAAGCTCTCTCCTCAAATTTCACTTAAAACATCATTATGTATTTCTTCTATACTTCTCATACCGTTCCCGCAGCAGCACTCAATCTCTTTCCAGCCAAGCTTTTTACTGCAATAAGCGGCAGCCTTCCGGCTGCGATTAAGATACTCAAGATTTCCTTCGTGAATATCCTTTTTGCTCTCATCACCGTCATATCTTCCGGTCATCAGCTTCTGGCTTACCTCTGTGTCAACCTTGAGATATATTACAGTATCAGGCGCAGGTATTCCGAGTCTTTCATATTCAAATTTAAAGAGCCATTCAAGATATTCGTCCCACTTATCTTCGCTCAGCTTACTGCACTGATGAACAGCATTTGATGTGGTATAACGGTCAGCTACAATAACACCGCCGTCTTCATAGAATTTTCCCCAATCCTTTTTATACGAAGCGTATCTATCAACAGCATAAAAGGACGATGCCGCATAGGCATTTACATCATTAGGGTCATTTCCGAATTCTCCGTTCAGGTACATTTTTACAAGTGCGGATGAATCAGAATCATAATCGGGAAACGATACCTTTCTGACTTTAAGTCCTTGTTTCTTGAGGCTTTCACACAGCAGCTTTGCCTGAGTAGCCTTGCCACTGCCGTCCAAGCCTTCTATAACAATCAATTTTCCTCTCACAAAGTTCACCTCTGAAAAATCTCCGACTTATTCATCAGCTTATTTAAACTGTTTCTCTTGAGCCATACATCTGCTCATAGTAGTTCTGATACTCGCCGCTGATGATTGTTTCCCACCACTCACGGTTATCAAGATACCACTGAATTGTCTTTTTAATGCCGTCTGCAAACTTGGTTTCAGGCAGCCAGCCAAGCTCATTGTGAATCTTTGTAGGGTCTATTGCATATCTCATATCATGCCCCTTACGGTCTGTAACATGTGTAATCAGACTCTCAGGCTTATCCAATTCCTTGCAAATCAATTTTACAATGTCGATATTCTTCATCTCATTGTGTCCGCCGATGTTATACACCTCGCCGATTCTGCCTTTATGTATTACAAGGTCAATAGCCTTGCAGTGGTCTTCAACATACAGCCAATCACGAACATTAAGTCCCTCTCCGTAAACAGGCAGCGGCTTATCGTTAAGACAGTTGGCAATCATAAGCGGTATAAGCTTCTCAGGAAAATGATACGGACCGTAGTTGTTGGAGCAACGGCTGATTGAAACAGGAAGTCCGTATGTCCTGTGATAAGCCAGAACAAGCAAATCTGCCGAAGCCTTTGAGCTGCTGTAAGGAGAGCTTGTATGAATCGGAGTTTCTTCGGTAAAGAACAGATCAGGTCTATCCAGAGGTAAATCTCCATACACCTCATCTGTGCTTACCTGATGGTATCTTGTAATTCCGTACTTTCTGCACGCATCCATCAGAGTTGCTGTTCCGATAATATTCGTCTGCAGGAAGATACCGGGATCTTCTATTGAACGGTCAACATGAGATTCAGCCGCAAAATTAACTACAACATCGGGATGCTCTTCTTCGAAAAGCTTATATACTGCCTCTCTGTCGCAAATGTCAGCTTTCACAAATCTAAAATTCGGATTGTCCATTACCGGTGCAAGTGTACTGAGATTTCCTGCGTAGGTCAGCTTGTCTAAGCAAACTATACGGTAATCCGGGTATTTATTAAGCATATGAAACACAAAATTACTTCCGATAAATCCGGCTCCGCCTGTTACAATGATTGTCATTATCTTTCCTCCACACTCTGTGCCATTTTGGCTAAATATCTATTCACACATTTCACACAATTAACTGCTTTTCTTATTCTAAAAGTTACTTATTTTGGCATTCTGCCATCTGCAACAGCCATCAGATGCTTGCCGTAATTTGATTTTCCGTACATCGCTGCTGCGTCAAGAAGCTGCTCCTTGCTTATCATATGTAATCTATAAGCAACCTCCTCCGGCGCAGACACAACGACACCCTGCATATTCTGAATCATCTGAATAAAGCTTGCGGCTTCCATTAAATTATCCATAGTTCCCGTATCAAGCCAAGAAAAGCCTCTGCCCATAACATCACAGTCAAGCTCATTATTTTCAAGATACATTTTATTGAGAGTTGTAATTTCCAACTCGCCTCTTGCCGAAGGTTTAACCTGTTTTGCCATCTTACTTACGCCTGCAGGATAAAAATACAATCCTGTAACGGCGTAATTACTTTTCGGCTGAGCAGGCTTTTCTTCAAGTGAAAGAACATTATTATTATCGTCAAACTCAACAACACCGAAACTTTCAGGGTTTTCTACATAAAAGCCGAAAACAGTGGCTCTTCCTTTTTCTGCGTGTTTTACAGCACTTTTTAGTTTTTTACCCAATCCGTTGCCGTAAAAAATATTATCACCGAGAATAAGCGCGCACGGCTCGTCTCCGATAAACTCCTCACCGATGATGAACGCCTGAGCCAGACCATCGGGTGACGGCTGAACAGCATAAGTCAGACTTATTCCGAACTGATGTCCATCACCCAGAAGCTGCTCAAATCTCGAGGTATCATCCGGTGTAGAGATAATCAAAATATCCCTGATACCGGCAAGCATTAATGTTGACAAAGGATAATAAATCATCGGTTTGTCATACACAGGCAGCAACTGCTTTGAAGTTACCTTCGTCAAAGGATATAATCTTGTGCCGGAACCTCCTGCTAAAATAATACCTTTCATTTTATGTTGTCTCCTTATCTCCACACCCCGAAAAGCTTTTTCGGTTTTTTTACAACAGGCAAATCAACATATCTGCCCTTAAATACATCCTCACTGTTTTTGTCTATCCATTGCGTAAATTGTGAGCCAAGCTTTTTCTCAATTACACTCATTGCAGGCTTTATGTTCGGTGGACGCTTTTTCATTGAATGGGTATCGCTTGAAATAAGCTGTGCAAGCTCCCACTTCAGATATTTCATCGCCATTTTAGAACGCTCATTGTCCTTTAGTATAGCCCCGGCATTTACCTGTGCAAGACAGCCTTCCATCACAAGGTCATAAAGAACTGTAGGGTCCTCTGCTATATAAGGATACCGCTCTACATGGGCTAAAATTGGGATATATCCCCTGTTTAACAATGCTCTGAGCGTATGAGTTAGACCATAAGGACGAGAAGTTACAGGTAATTCAATGAGAATATAATTCGTACCTTCAAAGCACAGCGGTTCAATATCTTCTTCATTTAATTTAACAGAGAAGAAAACCTCTGCGCCTGCTTTAACTGTCATTGCTAAATTTTTAGGCTCCTGAGTTGCAGCCAACAATTCAAGGCTCTTTTGGCGACGCTCACAAAAAGTTTTTATATCCGTACGCTCAAAATTGAAGTGTGGAGTGAACATAACGGAATGTATTCTCTGCCGGCGAAGTGCTTTTAACAGCTCGATTGAATCCTCAACAGTCTGCGCGCCGTCATCTATTCCCGGCAGAATATGACAATGCAAATCAACCATAGTTATTTATCCTCGCCGTTTTTATGACTGTCGCCACTTTCACTCGGCTTGCTGCTGTAATAATAGTAGTTATAGTTATAGCCAGAATATGAACCGCCGGACTTATCACTGTACTCACTGTAGATTGCTCCGAATATTTTTACACCGGCATTTTCAAGGTTTTTCTTTGCCTTTAATACTACATTCTTATCGGTTGCGTTGTGCTTAACTACAAGCACCGCACCGTCCATATATTTACCTAAAGCCGCAGCATCTGTAACGACAAACACAGGCGGAGTATCGTAAATTATGTAGTCATACTGCTCTTCAAGCTCCTTAACCAATTCCTGCATTCTCGGGCTTGCAAGAAGCTCTGATGGGTTTGGTGGTGTGGCGCCGGCGAAGAGAATTCCTAAATCTCTGTCTTTTACCTTTCTTATAACATCCTGAAGCTCAACCTGACCTGTCAGAATATTTGTTAGACCGCTTGTCTTTCTCTGAGCGTCAAAATAGCGGTGAATTGTTGGACGGCGCAAATCACACTCTACAAAACAAACCTTTTTGCCGTAACCTGCCAAGGTAAGAGCAAGATTCATTGATGTGTTTGTTTTACCCTCATTTGCAAGAGATGAGGTTATCATAATATTTTTGCATTTTTCAGCAGCAGTAATAAACTCAAGATTTGTGCTGAGCATTTTGTATGCCTCAACATATGTGAACGGAGCGTTTTTATTTGCCACGCTGTAAAACTTCTTAACAATAGGCTTTTCCTTGCGCTTTAATAAACTCATTTTGCAAACTCCTTTTCGTCAATCTCAGGAATAATTCCGAGCAAAGGAATACCCAAGGTATTTGTAATATCGTTTTCAGTTTTCAGGGTATTTCTGAAGAACGCCTTTATAAATACGATTGCGAGTGTAATAACAAAACCGATTATCGCACCGAATAATGCATTTTTAGTTAGGCTCGGGCTAACAGGATTGCCGTTGTTTGAAATTCTCGCCTCGCTTATTACCTTAACCGAACCTGCTTCAACCTTATCTTTTATTACATCAGGAGCGACCTTAACAAGATCGGCAATAATTTCTTTGGCGAAGTCAGGATCAGTATTTCGCATTTTTATACTTATTACCTGTGTTGAATTCACGCTCGACACCGAGATAGCCTTGTAAAGCTGCTCATATGTCATATTGAGTTTTAAATCATCAATAACCTGCTGCAAAACAGTATCAGACTTAATGATAATAGAATAAACCTCAGCAAGATTTTGTGCTGCAACAATTTCACCCGAATTGATTACCTGGGAGTCGCTCTGCTTATTATTAACAATGAGCATTGCATCAGCCTCATACTGTTTCGGTATAAAAATCATTGAGCCGAAAAGTGCCATCGCACCGACAATAACAGTTACAAGTACAAGCGGAATGATATTTTTCTTCAGTATCTCAAAAATAAATCTGAGATCTATTTCTCTTTCGCCCTGTTGTTCCTTTACTTCGTCCATTGCTATTCTCCTTATAATATTTTTGAGGGAAAAATGCTAAGCATCAACCGCAAATCAATAATCTTTATTGTAGAAAATTCAGCTGCAATGCTTAGGTAAGTTAAAAGCACCATGCCGATGATTACTAACATTACTCACTTACAACAAATGTTGAAAGCGACATCAATCAAGATACCTTTACATACTCATACACGTATATATTATACTATTTACGCAGTAATGTCAACATATTGTGACCTCATCAGCTTAAATTTGACATTTTATATAAAGTCTAATTGACATATCTTATGTTCATTAACATAATTACTTGTGTAGGTAAAATATGTAAATTATCAATATATTTTCATAAATTGTGATTTCCTGTTACTTCCCGTATCATACCCTGTTATTTTCCTGACTTTAACAATATTTTCAAATTGTAAATAACTTTTTACTAAAATTTAGAATTGATACTATACCTGTTGCCCGCATATGCAAGAAACTCTCTAAAAACTCCAATAACAAAGCAAGGGTATGAATCGAAGTATTGTTCACACCCTTGCTATTGTTGCAGTTATTTTTTAATGTGTTTCAGAGAAGATAAAGATAAAAATGTGTTTACAAATCTTACACTATTCTTTTGATAATTTCATCTCTCTGTTGATTGAGTAAAAATTGCCTTCGATATTTATATCAGAATCGCAGAATAAAGCTTGTGTTGCCTATCGAAATTTCATCTCCGCTTCTGAGTCTGTTCGAAGAATAAATCTTCATACCGCCAAGATAAGTGTTGGAGCTTTCGTTCAGATCCTCTATAAAAATTATACCGTCCTTAAGGAATACTCTTGTGTTTTTCGCAGACATATTAACCTCCGCAAACACAAGATCGCATTCATCGCCGCTACCTATAAAGAGTTCGTCATAAAGCTTAAGCTCAGTATTGCCGCTCTTTAAGGTACCGTTGATAACCTCAGCTTTTATTATTATTGACGGACCTGACTTAATTATTGTATGCCCATCGCCCTTTGACTTTGAACGCTTTACAAGAATAAATACAAGCAGTACCGCAATCAGAATAATCGCCGCGGAAATTATGATAATCAAAGGAAAACCAATAAAAACATTTTTATCATTTGTTTCGCCGACCGCTGTTGCAGACTGCGTTTTTTGAGTAGCGTCAGTGGTTTTCTCGGTTATCTTTTCAGTCGCTTTATCGGTGGCTTTATCTGTTGGCTTGTCTGTCGCTTTATCTGTGGGAGCCGTTGTCTCCTCTTCCCCAACGCCGGGATTATCGGAAGGATCTCTGGGAATCAGATTTCCTTCATCATCAAACAGCGGAATTAAATATGAATCATTAATATTCATATTTCTGACATTATGTAACTCAACACTACCTGTATAGTAGGTGTCGGGCGGTGTGGTTACAAGCTGCGCGTCAAAGCGCGTCAACAAATTGTTTTTATTATACTGTATTTCAACGCGACAAAGTCCGTCAATAAAACCAGCAATTTCAGCTCCTGCTTCAGTCGCAGCGGCAGAGTTATATGCCGTCATATCAATTCCCCTGCCAACAGAAACTGCGTCATAGGTTGTGGGACTCCACTGTCCGAAACAAACGGTGTGAATGGCAATTTCAGAAATATCCTCGATAGTAGTTTTAGTAGCTTCGGCAACCCTTGCTATAGCGTCGGGAGATCTGCCTGTGTCGCTCAAATAGACATCACCGTCAGTTATCACAACAATGTTCATAAGCTCTCCGGGCTGAGGAGTTTTGCTTTTCAGATAGGAGATTGCATCCAGAATACCGTCACAGATTTCGGAAGCCTCCTGAACATATTGAATTCCGTCGATTAACTCTAAAGCTTGCTCCTTACTTGATATATCAGCCTCAAGCACTTCAAAATTTTCACCCATAGTCGCAATGCTGACCGAGAACTTCTGCTTTTCAGCCTTTAGCAGTCCGTCTGCAACATCACGAACCCTTTCTGCAAATGCCGGCATTGATGTGGAAGCATCAATCACAAATAAATAGCTGACCTGAGTATCAGTATCGGTAAGCTTTTTCGGGTAAACTGTTGTCGGGTTAATTGAATCATCAATTTTTAGATTTATCTTTGTATTAAGGAACTCCAACTCGTCATCGGGATTAAGGAAAGAATAGAAATTATTTCCAAGATAATACGAGGCTGTTTGCTCGGCAGGCGAATCTGAAGCCGCAGACACATTAAAGGATAACGCAAACGGCATTATTAAAATAAACGCTAAAAACAAAGAAGTGATTTTCTTTTTCACAATATCTGTCCTTTCAAAAAAGTGATAATCACTTAAGAATAACCGTGATTAAAGACAGGTTGTCGTTATCACCGGGGATTCGTTCAATAACTCTGAGCAGCATAAGTTCTGCCCACTCCTGTGCAGTATCGGCTTTAAGAAAATCAAAAAGCACCTCGTTATCATACAGATACTCCCATATTCCGTCAGAGCAAAGCATAAATCCGTCACCGGCATTTAATTGTGCTGAGGCAAAATCGGGCTTACAGCTGCCTGAGCCGCCAAGAACCCTGAGCAGGCTTGACTGATCTTCATCAGAGCCTATCTGAGCGCGTGTAATTTCACCCGCCTTGTATTTTTTATACGCAACCGAATGATCGTCTGTAATAGAAATAATTTCACCATTGCTTAAATGGTAAAGGCGTGAATCCCCTACATTCGCCCAATTAGCAACATCTGACTCTATACACAGAGCAACGACCGTGCTCTTCATTTTTGCGGCTTTTTCCTGCTGCAAATCAAGAATTTTACCGTTAGCCTGCTCAATAGACTCCTGAAGCCTTGTTTGCGTGTCTTTTTCCGGATCCGAAACATCCGAAAGGTCTGATATGATACTGTTCACTGCACATTCTGATGCAAGCTCGCCGAAGCGGTGACCTCCCAGACCGTCAGCAAGAACGAAAACAGCACCGTTATCAGTATTTTTCATACCGGCGTAATCCTCGTTATACTCTCTGCCTCCGGGGGAAGTAAATATATAGCTGTCAATCTTCATCAGAGAATCACCCCAACTCTACAGCCAGCATATTTCCAACCTCTCCGAGGTAGAATTTATCACCTGAGCGCAGACGATAAGGTACGGCAGGTGTAAGCCTTACGCCGCTCTGCAGATAGGTGCCGTAGGTTGAACGCAAATCGGTAAGAATGAAATCGTTAGTAGCCGGATCAAAGGATATTGAGCAATGGCGTCCGCTTACACCGGGAGTATTATCACTGAACACTATTGCGCAGTCCGCCTTACTTCTGCCAATCAGCAGCTGAGTGTTGTTGATTGGAACCTTTAAGCCTTTATGCTGTGCCGAAAGTGAGCGAAGCATCGGCGTTTGAACAGGCTTTGAAGCAGCTATTGCGGCAAGCTGCGCAACTTGCTGAGCCTTGTCTTTCTCTGATTTCTTTTTGCTAAGTACAACGAATATTATTACACCGCCTGCAATCAACGCAACTAAAACGATAGCCAGAACAATCCACAAAACCGTCAGATCATTTGACGGAGCCGGAGTCGTTGACGGTTCAGTCGGTGTTTCTGCTGCCGGCACAGAAGGACTTACAACCGCTGGATTATCCGCAGGAACAGATGACGGTTCTTCACTTGCTGCAGGCTCCTCGCCGGTGCTTACCGTGCTTGACGACGAGTTAGTATTTGGATTTTCGGCAGAAGCACCTGTATATAAAGTGTAAGGGACATTATTCTTATTAAGCATAGGAATTACTTCTGATATACTGACAGCATAATACAGTGCTGAAGTACTTTCGGTGCCGGGTAAATAATATGTGTTTACGCCAAGTACAGCGCCGTCATCGTTTACGAGAGGTCCGCCGGAATTGCCGGGATTAATTACACAGTCAATCTGGAGAGTCTCAAGACCTTTTCCCTCCGTAGTAAATATTCTTGCTATTGAGCCTCCGTTTACAGTGACATCGGTAATTCCCCATGATGTAGTCGATCCGGCAGCTATGTTATCTGCAACACCCGGAAATCCGACAGTGTGTATGTTATTCTGACCGACCATATCATTAGTCGGCTCAAGAAGCGGAAGCGACCTGCGCTTTGAGGTTGGGTTTGCAAGTTTTAATACTGCAAGATCCTTACCGCTGTCATAATCTACAGGATAAGCTTCAACACAGTCTCCTGATTTTAACGAATCAAAATACACATAGATTTTTGCGCGTCCCGTAATAACTTTACCAGCATCCTCGGAATCACCCGAAATATATTCAGCCGGAGCGTTTACTAATTCGCCTTTGCCAAGATTTATGTAATATTCAATTACATGATGGTTTGTGATGAGATACTTTGGGTCTTCACCGTTGTTACCCACAAAGAATCCGGTTCCTCGGCTGGCACGGCCAACCCAACCGGCATCAGGATGCTCAAAGCATACAAATACAACAGCAACACCGTCTCTTGTATCAACCGCCGATGCAGGTATAACGGATATTC
This sequence comes from Acutalibacteraceae bacterium, assembly GCA_051880615.1. Classification (GTDB taxonomy): domain Bacteria; phylum Bacillota; class Clostridia; order Oscillospirales; family Acutalibacteraceae; genus UBA7067. The sequence continues at coordinate 27,693 of JBJEOH010000029.1, read as the reverse complement.
CCAAAATAAGAACTAACGCCAACAAAAGCGCTGAAATTCTCTTTTTCATAATTATAACTCCTCTTCATTTAGTACTCGCACTGAATAATCAGCGCGGTATAATTATCCTGATGCTGTCTGCCCTTAGCAATTACGCTTTGCTCTAATGCAGTACACATAGCTTCGGGGCAGGATTTGTTAAGACAGCAATTTATTTCCTCCTCGCTCAACACTCCACCGACGCCGTCGGAGCACAACATAACTATATCGCTGTTTTCAAGCTTAAGAGGCTTTTTGAAGCAGTCGATGTCACCTATTTCATCCATCCCGAGAAACTGAGTCAAGGCGTCGCGCTCAGGATCGAGCCTTAGCTCGCTCGGATCCATTTTTCCGTTTCTGATAAGAGCAGCGCAATCCCTGCGAAAAACAGTATGCTTTCGGTTGAGATGATAAATCTGACCGTTTCGCTTAAGCATAAGATAGCTGTCGCCGATATTGGCAAAATACAGCTTTTCATTGTAGAAAAGGCAAATTACGGCAGTACTGCCTCCCTCACCGTCAAGAAGAGCATAAACCTTTTCATTAGCTTTATAAAGAGTATTGCACAGCTGAACAGGTAAGTCCTCGCTATAGTCAAAGCTCTCAAAATCAGAACGAATACTTTGAATTGCCGTTTCGCTGGCAACCTTGCCGTCCTTCATTCCGCCCATTCCGTCGGCAACAATGGCAAGAAGCCCCTTCTCGCGCATTTTAGTGACATCGGTAACATTTGCAAAAGCAAAGGAATCTTCCTGCCGCTGCCTGCTGCCCATACCTTGCAGGTTTGCCGCCCTGTAACTGAGCAGTCGTTTGATTTCTACCGGCTCAGCAGGCGGAGGTAAGGATACTGCAAGCGGTTCTTTCCGGCGTTTTAATCTTGATAAAAGTCCCATATTAACACTCCGTCGGCTTTAAACCCTCAGTCCACTTAAAGCGTTCGCCGCACAGAGGAATAAAGACCATTTTACTTGTGCCCAGTTCAATTATATCGTAAGCCTCTATCTGCATGGGAGTATACACAGGCTCGTCATTGAGATAAATGTTGTTTGTGCTGTCAGCAGGAATCAGCTTGTAGTTGTTGTGCTTTGGGTCATAGGCAAGGCGTGCGTGGTTCTCTTTTGAGATTGTAATGTCCTTTCTTATGCAAACATCCATTTTCTCACTTCTGCCGATTGTGTTGATACGCGCCCAAAGGCGGTAATCCTTGCCCTTTTCGGGTCCGTCAATGCACACCAGCCAGCCCACAACCGGGTCGAGGTCATACTCCTTTTTGAAAACTCCTACGGTTTTGTTTTCCTCTTCAACGCGCTTTCTATAGCTGCCCGGAGCTACTGTTTTTCCGGGTTCGTCGGGATCATTCGGCGTGAACTCTACCGCTTGTGTAGCGCTCGGCTGACCAAACTGAGACGAAGCGCCCATTCCGGGAGCCATTGTTCTTCCTTCGTCATTGCCTGTGCCTGCGCCGAAGTTTATCACATTTGTTGCACTATTGCAGTAAGGACACGCCGAATACTGGTTAGTGTCGTACACATGCCCTCTGCCACATTCTGTAATCGCCATATTTCATCCTCCAGTTTATATTATATATTTTACTATAAATTCTGTATTTCTCACAGATACTGCTGAATCTGTAAGATAAGCTATCTGTATTCAGCCTTTGCTTTTTCACAGCTATGGATTACCTCATCATCAACTTCACAGTTTTTGGGAATAGACACTTTTTCAAGGTTATCACAAAATGCAAAAGCCCATTGTCCAATGCTCTTAACGCTGTCGGGGATTTTAACTGAAGTGATGCTGTCGCAGTTTATAATTGCAAAACCCTTTATCTCGGTAACGCTGTCGGGAATTATCAGCTCGGTAATGTTGTCGCAGTCTTTAAAAGTATATTTTCCAATCGTGGTAACGCTGTCAGGGATAGTATATTTCGCTGTGCTCTTGCCACAAGGATAAGCAACAATAGTCTTTTTGTCCTTGCTGAACAAAACCCCATCTACAGAACAGTAATTTTTATTACCGCTCGCAACCTTGATTTCTTTAATCTTATCACTGTAGCCAAACGGGTTATCGGCTATACTTGTAACACTTTCAGGAATTGTTATGCTTTCAAGACTGTTACAAAATAGAAACGCACCATCGCCAATGCTCTTAACACCGTTGGGAATACTTATATTTTGAAGTTTGCTGCAGCCATAAAAAGCTTCATATTCTATCGCAGTAAGACTATCCGGCATATTTATGCTTTCAAGTGCTTCGCATTCATAAAAAGCTTGTTTTCCTATCGCTGTAACACTGTCGGGAACGACTACCTCTTTAAGGTTATCTAACTTATAAAATGCCTTTTCGCCGATCATTGTGACAGCCTTACCATCAATTTTTGCCGGTATTGTAACCTTGGAAGCATCACCTGTATACTCATCAATAGTTACTCCGTATGAGTCTGCTGTATATTCAAAGTCGTCTGCATTTCCGGAAGAAGCGCTGCCGCCTGAAGAAGAGCTTGCTGAATTTCCTGAGGAAGTACTACTGCCTGAGCCTCTTGTTTCAATTTCTGCATTATCGCTTTCAAAAATTATTCCGTCAGTGAATTCGCAGCCTTCCGGAACAGAAACCTTTATAAGGTTTTTGCAGGATGCGAAAGCCTGATTTCCGATTTTTGTAACAGATGACGGCACTGTCACGCTTGTGAGACTTTCACAACCGGCAAAAGCAAATTCGCCGATTTCAGTAAGGCTCTCAGAAAATGTTACACTTGTTAAGCTTGTACATTCTTTGAATGAACTGTCTCCAATTACAGTAACACCCTCTGAAAATGTTACGCTCTCAAGCTCACTGCATTCAATAAAGGTCCATTTCTTTATTTCGGTTACTCCACCGGGTATTGATATACTTTTAAGAGCAGTTCCCCAAAAAACTTGTTCGCCGATTTCAGTAACGCTGTCAGGAATATTTATACTCGCAAGTTTAGTGCATTTGTTAAATGCACTTTCTCCCAGCGTGGTAACACCATCGGGAATAGTCACCTTTGTCAGGTTATCATTAAACCAGAATGACTGCTCGCCTATTACTGTGACAGGCTTGCCCTCAATTTCTGACGGGATTATAACCTCAGAATTATCGCCCGTATATTTGTCAATAGTCACTCCGTCTGATTTTACTGTATATTCAAAGTCCTCTGCACTTTCTTCGGTGGAAATAGTGCTTGAGTCGCCTGTACTCAGTGTGCTGACTGATGGTTGATTACTGCCGGACACAGCAAAAATAATAACAATAACTATTGCTATTACTGCTAATGATGCGCAACCTGAAATAACCGGTATCAACCATTTTGGTCTTTTTTTAGCAGCAGGTTGCGGCGGAATTGAAGCGCCTGCACCCATATCGCCATTCACTGTATTATTCTGTTGAGTGGTAACAGTGTTCTGCTGCGGATAATATGTGTTCTGCTGAGTATTGACTGTATTCTGCTGTGGATAATATGTACTCTGCTGAGTATTGACTGTATTCTGCTGTGGATAATATGTACTCTGCTGAGTATTGACCGTGTTTTGTTGAGTATTGACTGTATTTTGTTGTGTAGTCTGATTCTGATTAAAGTAGATCATATTTGCAGGAGCTGCAAAAGGTGATGTGACCTCTTCTTCACCTGCGGCTTGAAGAGCTGCCTTGAACTCCCCCATACTCTGAAAGCGTTCGGCAGGCTGAACCGAAAGCGCCTTTAGCAATGCGTCCTCCGCTTTTTCAGGAATATTACAGCCGAGAGCGTTTGGCACAATCAGCTCGTCCTCGTCCATTCTGTCGACTGAATCGGGAGGTATACGCCCTGTGATTGCCCTGTAAACGGTTGCGGCGAGAGAATATACATCAGTATAGGCACCCTGTCTGCCTCTTCTTGTGTACTGCTCTTTTGGTGCATAGCCATGCTTGAGAATCACATCAAGGCTGCGGCTCTGGTCACCGAGACTGTAGCGTGCTGCGCCGAAGTCGAGAAGTTTCACTGTGCCGTCTTTAGTAATTGAAATATTCTCGGGGCTTACATCTCTATGAATAATGCCCTTGGAATGAACAGCTGCAAGTGCGTCCATAATCGGGAAAAGTATTCGCTTTGCCTCCTCCCAGCTTATTTTGCCTCCGTTGCCATCGAGGTATTTTTTCAGGCTGATACCGTCAACATATTCCATAACGAAATATGCTGTATTATTCTCCTCAAAATAGCTGTAAACACGAACTATGTTCGGATTGCCGATAAACTCAGCAAGAGTTTTCGCCTCATCAAGGAAACAGCTCTTGCCGTACTGAAAGCCCTCGTTGCGCTGCCCTGTGAAAGCTGTAACGGTAGTGGATGTTCTCGTAGCCATTGTATCCGGGAAGTACTCCTTAACTGCGACAATGGACTTAGTCTGATAATCCTGAGCAATGTATGTAATTCCGAAGCCGCCCTGACCGAGCACCTTTCCGAGAATATATTTTCCGCCGAGTACCGTACCGCAAGGCAGTGCCAGCGGATATTTCTCCCTGTCCTGCTGCGGATTATAGCCGCAGTGAGGGCAGATTTCGCTTGTGCCCTTCTCCTTGAAGCACCTGCCGCAGATATTTTTTTGTAACATAAAATCTCCTCCTTAGTATAACATTGTATTTTCAGCACAGTTTTGTGCATTATCTGTATTCAATTTTGCTTTAGATGAAGCTTCTTTATCCCGAAATGAGGAATCTGTATTATTCTGCTGTGTATTGACCGTGTTTTTCTGTATAGTTTGACTTTGAATAAAGTATAACATATTTTCAGAAAATATGGAAGAAAATTTGACATTTTCTTCACCATTAGTTTCAAGAGCAGCCTTGAACGCGCCAAATTCCGGAATCGGTCATAATGCTGAACGGCGAGCTCCTTTGTCATTAAAACAGCCGTCGCATATATTTTCTTGCAGCATTTATTTCCTCTTGTATCAAGCAACGAAATTTCATAATTTATTTCATCGCCTTAATCACTCTTTAAACGACTTTATTATACACTTTTATTTTTAATGCAAACATATTTTGTAGCTTTTGAGTATCAAAATGTAATTTTTAGATATTCATATGACTGCATTAAGAAAAAACTATAGAAGCAAGAACAGAATCTATCTGTGACTGTGCTGCCTTATATTTACTTTCAGATGTAGAGTCACTCATATATTGTACATCTGTCGGCAGGGTTGAAGTAAAATACAGTCCGTTTGACACTCCTATAATAGTGGTTCTTGGACGCCCTTGGTTTTTGAAGCTATTGATATCGGCTTCGCTATTAAAAACATTAATTGAGAAGAGTCGTCCCATAAGACCGTCGCCGTTTGTATAGTTATAGCTTTCGTAAAATGTTACCTCTCCTGTCTGTTCATTGCTGAAATACATCCAGCCGTCGGGCAGGACGAGACTGTAATAATAGAAATTCACACGGTTTTCTGACGGAGCAGATGATACTGGTTCTTTTTTAGGCGCTTCGGTTGCCGGCGGATTAGTTTCAACTATTTCCTTTCCCTTTGATACTGTAAGGGTAATTGTGGATGGCGAAACAACGCGCGTGCCTTCCTCTATGCTTTGAGAGATTACATAATCCTCTTTTACGCTGTCGCTGTATTCATACTCGGTTTTAACAGTAAACCCAAGATCCTCAAGCTCGCTTTTCGCTTTCGAATAGCTTACATTCTTGTAAGACGACACAACAACTTGCGGCTCTTCAGTCTCTTTTTCAGTAGCTGAATTTTTCTTTTCTTTTTGACTGACAGATATACTGTTACTTGTCTTTGTGCTGACATTTGAAGTGCCTTGATTAACAAACAACGAAACCAACAATACACAAATTACAATCAAAGCTACCGATGAGGCGGCTATGACAATAGGCACTTTTCGCTTTTTATGAGGTGTAGGAGCAGGTATTGGTGGCTCGGGTATTGGTGGCTCGGGTATTGGTGGCTCGGGTATTGGTGGCTCGGGTATTGGCGGCTCGGGTGTTGGCTGGTTGGGCTCTGCAGAGCCAAGCGCTTCCCTGAATGACTTCATACTCTGAAAACGGTCGGAAGACTGCACCGACAACGCCTGAACAAGAGCATCCTCAGCTCTTGCAGAAATATCACTGCCCAATGCGCTCGGTAAAATTAATTCGTCCTCGTCAATTCTGTCGATAGAGTCCGGCGGAACACGCCCGGTAATTGCTCGGTAAATTGTTGCCGCCAAGGCATATACATCGGTGAAAGGCCCCTGTCTTCCGTGACGAGTATATTGCTCTTTCGGAGCATAACCGTGCTTTAACACAACATCAAGGCTGCGGCTTTTATCTCCAATACTGTAGCGTGCCGCGCCAAAGTCCAGAAGCTTAACCGTACCGTCATTTGTTATATAAATATTATCAGGGCTGATGTCGCGGTGAATTATTCCCTTTCCATGCACAGCCGACAATGCATCCATAACAGGAAAAATTACACGCCTTGCATCCTCCCATGGAATCTTGCCGCCGCGCTGATTGATATAACCCTGAAAGCTTATTCCCCTGATGTATTCCATAGCGAAATAGGCAGTATTATTTTCTTCAAAATAGCTGTAAACACATACAATATTAGGGTTGCCTATAAATTCAGCCAGGGTCTTGGCTTCGTCGAGAAAACATTCCTTACCGTAGAGAAAGTTTTCCTCACGCTCACCTGAGTATGAAGCAACCGTTCGTTCATCTGTACGCATCGCCAAAGAGTCGGGAAAATACTCTTTAACGGCAACAAGCTCTTTAGTTTGATAATTTTGCGCAACATATGTAATTCCAAATCCACCTTGACCGAGCACCTTACCGAGGATATATTTTCCGCCCAGTACAGTACCAAACGGCAGTGCAAGAGGATATTTTCCTCTGTTTTTCTTAGCATCAAATCCGCAAAGAGGGCAAATTCCACTTGTTTCATTTTCCTGAAAACAGTTGTAGCAAATTTCCGTCTGCATAATTCCCTCCAAATTCTTTATTTTACACGGCATTTTTGAAAGTAATACCAGTCCAAAGAATAAACTATATAAAATTCCACTCAATAGTATAGCATTTATTGTAAATAATGTAAAGACTCTTTTATAAAGTTTACTCGGAGAATAGTTTCAGGCACTTCAATGTAATGACGGCAATAGAGAATCATTAGTGTCATAAGCCTGCAGCATAACAAATTACTAATAGACAAATTCTCGTGGCGGTGATATGATATTTATTAAATAATGATTTATAGTTAAAACTCGGAGTGACATGTGAAGAAAATTCATGTTATGATAAAGTGGTTAAAATCGGAATTAATATTTTGTAAACTAATAAAAAGGAGTAATGTGTACAGATGAAGAAATATAAAATTGCATCGGTGTTGATGATTATTCACGGAGCATTTATGGAAATTGGTGGTTGCTTTTGTCTAATTCCTGTGTTTATTTTAGGTGCCGATAAGTTTGATATAAATGAGTATTTTTCATTTATCGTTCCATATTTTCAGGATAATATGAATTTGATGCTTATAATGGGATTGCTTTATGGAATTGTAAGAGTTATAGGAGCAATTGGATTATGGAAAAATAGAATGTGGGGACTGGCGTTATCTATTATTAATTGTGTTGTTACAATGACGCTAATGATGTTTATGCTACCTGCGGGTATTATGGACGGAATACTTGCTTGCAGTGCATTAATTTTGATTTTAACACAGTATTTTGGAGATAGAAGAATTAATGAATAAACAGTTTCCGGTTTGGCAAACAGATAAAATGAAGTAATAATCTGAATTCGGACAAAACAAAGCAGAGATTGACGGGACACAAAATACGGCAGACTGTATAATACAAGTACAGTAACAGCAAAGGAGCTTGATTCAGATGGAATGGATGTCAATTATTGGAAACTCACTTCAATACATTGAGGAGCACATTACCGAGAACATTACCGCAGACGGTATTGCAAGAGCAGTAAATGTATCACCATTCTATTTTCAAAAGGGATTTGCAATGCTTTGCGGATACACGGTCGGCGAGTATATACGAAACAGGCGGCTGACGCTTGCCGGCAATGATCTTCTTTTATCACAGGAGAATATAATTGACATTGCGCTGAAGTACGGATATGATTCTCCCGACAGCTTTACAAAGGCTTTTACAAGATTTCACGGTACATCCCCGTCAGCTGTACGCAAGAACAAGGTTCTTTTGAAGTCATTTGCTCCGCTGAAACTGAAATTTTCACTTGAAGGAGGTTATCTCATGGATTATAAAATCGTGAGAAAAGAGGCATTCACTGTTTTAGCTAATTCTAAAGTATTTCCCTATGAAGGGGCAAAGGAGAATATTCCGCAATTCTGGCTGGAGCATTTTGCAAGCGGTAAAGGATCTGTTGTATGCGGAGAATTCGGAATCAATATTGACGAAAGTATGGGACAGGAAAGTTTTGAGTATCTGATTGCCGATACATATGATTCTCATAATGAAATCCCCGAAGGCTTTGTCACAAAAACGATTCCTGCATTCACATGGGCGGTGTTCCCCTGCAAGGGGCCTATGCCGCAGGCACTTCAAAAAGTCAATGAACAGATTTTCACCGAGTGGCTACCCCCTGCAAAAGACTACGAATTTGCAGCAGGATATTGTGTGGAATACTATGACGATCCTAAAAAATATCCAAACGGAACAGCAGATGAAAACTACTATTGCGAAATCTGGATTCCTGTAAAAATGAAGTAAGATAAAAATCAAGGGAACACCGATTAATCTGTGCTTATTACTGCGACAGATTTATTCGGTGTTCCCCTATTTCTTAATAATGATATATTGTTATTTTACCTTTTTAAACCCTCCACTGTAACACCAGACTTTTAGATTATGTTATCTTTTAGGCAGTGAGGTGATAATCTATGGCAACATATAAAACTTCCGAGGTTGCTGAAATGATAGGAATACATCCGAACACAGTGCGCCTGTATGAAAAACTGGAACTGATTCCGAAGCCTGAAAGGTTATCAAACGGCTATCGGGTATTTACAGACTTTCACACAGAACAATGCCGCTTAGTACGCATTGCGTTTCAAGTTGAAGTGTTGCAAAACGGTCTACGAAAGAAAATCACTCAAATGATTAAAGCTTCTGCCGCAGGAGATTTTGACACTGCAATTTTACTTATCAATGAATATCTTAAACAAATTAAGCAGGAGCGCATCAACGCCGAGGAAGCTACCACGATTGTGAAGCAGCTTTTGTCCGGCTGTGAGCAGTCGCACACGCAAAATCTGAAGCGGAAAGAAGTATCAGATCTTCTTAACATCTCTATGGATACACTCCGAAATTGGGAAATGAACGGATTGCTTACTGTTAAAAGAAAAGAAAATGGATATCGTGTGTATACGGATGACGACATCAGGCGGCTTAAAGTCATTCGCTCTTTGAGATGTGCAAATTATTCATTGGAAGCTATTTTGCGGCTGTTACAGCAATTATCACAAAACCCTGATACGGATATTCAAGCTACGCTGAATACACCAAAGCAATCTGATGATATTATTTCTGTTTGCGACAGGCTGATTGTTTCTTTATCCGAAGCAGAGAAAAACGCTTACAAAATACGAGCGATGCTGAAAGATATGAAAATCAGGTTTTAGTATTTATAACCCTACACTTTACCACCAATGTTTTCATTGGTGGTATTCTTATGTGCGAAAACAAAACAAAGGAGGCATATTACTATGCAAACAGCAATCGAAGTCAAGCATTTGTCAAAGTCCTACGGCAATCTGCTTGCGATAGACAATATCAGTCTATCTGTAGAATGCGGTACTGTTTTTGGACTGCTTGGGGCAAACGGAGCAGGAAAAAGCTCTACCATTGAATGTGTTTTAGGGACAAGAACTGCGGACAGCGGAACAGTGACTATTTTAGGGAGTAATCCCAAAAAGGACAGAAAAAAACTTTTTCAAAAGGTAGGCGTACAGTTTCAGGAGTGCGACTATCAGCCGGAAATCAAGGTTTCAGAGCTATGCGAAGAAACAGCCTGCCTTTATAAAAATCCGTCAGACTGGGAAAAACTTTGTATTCAATTTGGAATAGGAGATAAAATTAACAACGCAGTCAAAAATCTTTCCGGCGGCGAAAGACAACGGCTGTTTATCGTCCTTGCACTTATTCCTAATCCACAGCTTGTATTCCTTGACGAGCTGACAACAGGACTTGACGCAAAAGCCCGTCGTGGTGTATGGAAAATCTTATCTGATTTAAAAAGCAAGGGCTTGACTATTTTTCTAACTTCACATTTTATGGATGAGGTTGAAGCCCTTTGCGACAAGATATGTATTCTCAAAAAAGGAAAAATCGTATTTCAAGGAACAGTTGAACAAGCAAAAGAAACAAGCGGCTGTAATAAATTTGAGGACGCTTATCTTGTTCTCTCCGGAGAGGAGGCAGAAGAAGAATGAAATCATTTGTAACGCTGTTTAAAAACGAATTGAAGCTGAATATCCGAAATATGAATATGGTTATCTTTGCGGTCATTATGCCATTAGTTGTTTTGATTATTCTTGGTTTCATCTACGGAACAAAAACTGCTGATGACGGTGCGGCATACACATTTCTTGAACAGTCATTCGGCGCACTTTGCACGATAAGTATATGTGCGGGCGGTTTAATGGGACTTCCTCTTGTCATATCAGAATACAGAGAACGGAAAATATTAAAGCGCTTTCAGGTTACACCCGTCAGCCCCCTAAAACTGCTTATTGTTGAATTTACCATTTATGTTGTGTACTGTATTGTGTCTATGCTTACACTCATTCCTACAGCAATGCTTATTTGGAATGTGAGAATAAGCGGCTCTTGGCTGGCGTTTTTCGGAAGCTGGCTGTTGACAATGGTATCTACGCTGAGTATCGGAATGATGGTCGGCGGCATTGCAAAAAATTCAAAGAGTGCAAGCGTTATCGCCTGTATTTTATACTTCCCGATGTTGATTTTTTCGGGTGCTACACTTCCATTTGAAGTAATGCCAGAAGTTATGCAAAAAATTGTAAGCGTCTTTCCAATGACACAGGGTATAAAGCTTATGAAGTCAACTTTTCTTGGCTTGCCTACCCAAAATGCGTTGATTCCTATCGCGGTTATGGTAGGAGTTACGGTTATTTGCACAGGCATTGCAGTTATATTCTTTAAGTGGGAATAACCAATTAAGATTACCCACAGACACAAATAAGAAAGTCGGAAAATAAAATTTAATAGAATAAACAACCCTCAATCAACTTTCTCAGTGCTGATTGAGGGTTGTTTTATATCAGATACAGTCTTGCTGTAAAGCATTTTCTTCTGTGCCTGTCCGAGTCTGTTACAAGCTTGGTTGTGCGTTTATCAAGCTTTCCGTATGATATGAATTTATAGCCGGCTAACGGCAAAATTTCCAACCGAGGGGACTCGTCAGGTTCAGAAGTGCCTTGGTTGGAAAATTTTTCATTATAGTTGTCAATTTCAGCCTTACCGCAGAGAATTTTTGCACTCCATTTGTCGGGAATGATTCTGAGGTGAATGTCAAGCTCACGATTTTTACCGACAACGATTTTATCTATTATGTTGCGGTAAAATGTATCGCTCCACAATAATATACCACTCTACCCTTCGTAGGTTGTTATATCGTGAGTCACGAATTATAATGTACTCATAATAAAGATGAGGTGTATGTTATGAGTTATGTGACAGAAAAAACCATAAGAGAATTAAGAGAGAAAAGAAAAATCACCCAAAAGGAACTTGCCGAAAAAATCAATGTTAGTGACAAAGCTGTTTCCAAATGGGAAACAGGAAGAGGACTTCCGGACATAGCTATTCTTGAAGATTTGGCAAAAGAATTGAGAACTTCAATCACCGAGTTATTGACAGGGGATTTAAAGGAGCATGAAAATCAAGCCGGAAATATGAAGAAGATGCACTTTTATGTGTGTCCTATTTGCGGAAACATCATTACTTCAGTTGGTCAGGGAACATTTTCTTGTTGCGGAGTTACAATGCCGGAGCAGGAAGCCGAGAAATGCGATGACGACCATATGATTAATATTGAAACTGTAGATAATGAGTATCATTTTACAATTAATCACCCTATGAATAAGAGTCATTATGTGTCCTTTATTGCCTATGTAACCTGTGATAATTTGGAGATGATAAAACTCTACGCTGAACAGGATATATCTGTAAGGCTAAGAAAGAAAGGACACGGAATTCTATATGCCTATTGCAATAGGCACGGAATATTTAAAAAGCTGATTTAGCGAAGTAGGGATGGAAAATGATGTTAGGTCATATTGGCATACATTTTCAGCATTATGAAGAATTAAAATAAATACTTTTAAAATACATTATCAATACTAAAACGCCACATATGGATAAGCGATAATCCATATGTGGCGATATTTTTAGATTTTATTCCATTGTGATAAAATGCTTAAAATTTTTGTCTGTTTCAAAATCTATGGTTTTATAGAATTCAGGATAAATTGTTATGCCCTCACAATCATTTAAGTCTATCCACTGAAGAAATTCATTGTTTGGACCGTCTGAAGTTTTATGTCCATTGCCGATTTTCAGCAGTTCATCATTATGTTTGATTTTAAAGAAAACAGAAACCTCGTGAAAAGGTACATCGTCATCGTCAGTAAAAAAGTTTTCGTGCAAACAAGCTAACCTCTCTATTTCACATTCAACACCTGTTTCTTCCTTAACCTCACGAAGCACAGCATCTTCAAGGCTTTCACCAAACTTAACTCTGCCGCCAACAGAATAATAAAACTTCCTATGCTCGTTTGGATTATTAGCCAAAAGCACCTTGAATCCGTCAGTTATAATAGCTCCCACACGATAATTAAATTTGCCCTTTTCAGTTAAAAATGTGCAGTCCATATTCTCCTCACTAAAAATAAATTTACTGTTCAAATTCTATCACATAATGTGCATTATTTCAACTATCTTTACAATAGATAATTTTAACTACAATCACTTTTAATTTATCAAAATATATGTTATAATATGACAAATTAGGATAATAATACTCTTTTTGTGAAAGGACAAAACTATGACTGAAATAGATAAAATTGCAAGAGCACAAATGTATCTTGAAAAACTTGCAAATGGAATTAACCCACTTGACGGCACAGATGTACCTGAAAATGATATAGTAAATAATGTAAGAATTTCAAGGTGTATGTTCTATGTGTCGGACATACTAAAACAAATTGTAGAAAATAAAGGCAAATTTAAAGTTGAAATGCCTGACAGAGTACCTTTTTCAGTAACTCCTGAACAGCTGTTACACTTTCAGTTTTCCGATACACCTTTATCTATAAGTGAAATAACAAAGAGAATTAATGCACTTATTGACACTATTTATATGAAAGAACTTAAACTTGGCAGTATAACTGAGTGGCTTGTCAGCATAAATATGCTTTCTAATATTACAGTAAATAACAATACGAGACGCAGACCAACAGAATCAGGAAAAAAACTCGGCATAACAACCGAGGAGCGTAACGGTATGTATGGACATTACGAGGCAGTCTTATATAGCCGCAACGCTCAACAGTTTATCATAGATAATATTGACGCAGTGATAAATATAAATAACGAGAAAGCAAAGAAAAGGTGAACTATGATACATAATATGAAATTAAATCCTGAGCCGTTCGAATTAATTAGCTCAGGACAAAAGACTATAGAGTTAAGATTAAATGATGAAAAGCGACGGCGTATAAAAATTAGTGATGAAATTATCTTTACAAAGACAGAAAACAGTAAACAGAAGATTACTGCTGTAGTTGTGGATTTACATAATTTTAATTCGTTTGTAGAATTATATAACACCTTGCCACTACTGAAATGCGGTTATACTGAAGATGATATTTTAACTGCTAACCCTAAAGATATGGAACTCTATTACTCAAAAGAGCAACAGAGAAAATATGGAGTCCTTGGAATTGAGATAAAAGTCACAAATAACAACTAAAAATATTGTGCATTGGAGAATTACAAATTATCCAAGGCGTTTTTATATTTGCTCCGGACTTATGAAGTATCGGTTGGAATTTTGAAATATTTTTTTTTATTTTTTTTAGGACAAATATTTTGAAAAAGACAATAATGAGATTGTAAGTGAATTTATTTTATGATATATTATAAAATGAATTTAAAAATTTAAAACATACAGGAGATGTGATATGAAAAATCCTTTATATGCTCAGTACCTTGCTTGCAGCGTTTGTTGCTGTAATTGCAAGCAAGATGTTTCCGGTAACGCTCACACTCACTGAGGCTGCTCAGAGTGAAGCTGTAGCTCCAAGCGGAATCGGCGATGTGCGCAAATCACTCGTTCTGAATATGGTAGCAAATCCGATAAAGTCTATCTCAGAAGCTAATTACATAGGTGTGCTCACATGGGCTGTTATATTCGGACTGGCTCTCAAGAAGCTTGCCGGTGACAAAACGAAGTGCATATTAAGCGATATTTCAAATGCAGTGACAAAATCAGTTCATTGGGTTATCAATCTTGCTCCCTTTGGAATAATGGGACTTGTTTTCAATTCAGTATCCGAAAGCGGATTCGGTATTTTTACGGATTACGGTTACTTGCTTTTAGTACTTGTCGGATGTATGCTTGCAGTTGCACTGATTATAGATCCTCTGATTGCCGCTATATGCCTTAGAAAAAATCCGTATCCGCTTGTTTTCAGATGCTTTAAGGAAAGCGGACTCACTGCATTCTTTACAAGAAGCTCTGCGGCAAACATCCCGATAAATATGGCTTTGTGTGAAAGGCTCGGACTGAACAGAGATGTGTATTCGGTTTCAATCCCACTGGGCGCAACAATTAATATGGACGGTGCTGCAATCACTATTACCGTAATGACGCTTGCTGCGACAAACACTGTCGGAATTACTGTTGACATACCAACCGCACTCGTACTTAGTGTACTCGCTGCACTTGCAGCCTGTGGCTCATCGGGTGTTGCAGGCGGCTCTCTGCTGCTGATTCCTATGGCTTGCTCGCTGTTCAACATCAGCAATGATATTGCAATGCAGGTTGTCGCAATCGGATTTATTATTGGAGTTGTGCAGGATTCCTTTGAAACTGCTATCAATTCATCAGGCGATATTTTGTTTGCTGCTACTTCGAAATTTATGCAATGGAGAAAAGAGGGCAAGGAAATTAAATTCTGATTCAAATATTTCTGTCACTAAAATCCGTCAAAACCACCTGCACAGCAGGTGGTTTTTTATTATCTATATAGAAAAACGGTGCAGCCCGTGTGGGCTGCACCGCGTCCTACATAAGATCGTCCTTTAGCGTACGACTCTAAGGGGTCGTAATTTTTGTATTTACATATTGTCGTCATATTTGTCATGTTTTTCATCATTTCTATTTTCCTTTTTTTCTTTCTTCCTGTTTTCAGCACATTTTTTGCAAGTATCAAACTCAGGATTAAAGGCGTAAAAGTTTTTGCTGTCGAGATTGTCTGTTGCAATCCTCAGGCCCTCGCCGAATCGCTGATAATGCACTACCTCGCGGGCACGCAAAAATCTTATCGGATCTGCGACATCTCTGTCATCGCAGAATCTGAGAATGTTATCGTAAGTTGTTCTTGCCTTTTGCTCGGCAGCAAGATTCTCATGCAAATCGGTAATCATATCACCTTTAGATTGGATATAAGCAGCGGTGAACGGGTCGCCGCTCGCAGAGCTTGGATAAATACCTGTTGTGTGGTCAACAAAGTATGAATCAAAGCCCGATTCCTTGATTTCCTCCATTGAAAGATTGCGGGTTAATTGATATACAATAGCTCCGATCATTTCTAGGTGCGCAAGCTCTTCTGTACCTGACGAGTACCCTCGGTTGGAAGTTTTGCCGTTTAAAAGCTATAAATTCATATCATACGGAAAGCTTGAAAAACGCACAACCAAGCTTGCAACAGAATCGGACAAGCACAGAAGAAAATGCTTTACAGCAAGACTGTATCTGATATAAAGTAACGCTCAAAAACTAATTGCTATATTCTTAATTTGGTGGTACAATTTAAATATATTACGCTTATTTACGGTGATGAAAATGATTAGAGAAATCAAAGAAAATGAATTGCAAGAACTGCTTGAATTATATACACATCTGCACGAGCTTGGTGTTCCTGAACACAGCGAACATTTGGAGAAAACATGGAACACAATTTGCAACGATGAAAATCATCATATAATTGTTTGTGAGGTTGACGGCAAAATTGTTTCTTCCTGCGTATGCGTTATAATTCCAAATCTTACAAGAAATATCCGTCCCTACGCTTTTATAGAAAATGTGGTTACTCACGCTGATTACAGAGGAAAAAGCTACGCAACAGCGTGCCTTAATTATGCAAAAGAACTTGCGCAGAAAGCGAACTGCTACAAAATGATGTTGCTCACAGGCTCGAAGAATGATAACACTTTCAATTTCTATAAAAAAGCAGGCTACAATTCAGAGGACAAAACTGCATTTATTCAATGGTTATAGGGAGTGATGCTATGAACATAGAATACAGAAAGGCAACGCCTGATGAAGCGGAAAGAGTATGCTATATTGTTCAGCACACAAAGGCTGTAATTTATCCCGATTACTATACAAAAGCAGTTGTTGACTTTTTCGGCAGACTTCACAGCATTGATAATATAGTAAAGGATATCAATGCGGGCAGAATAAGCGTTTTAATCAAGGACGGCGAAATTATAGGCACAGGCAGTCATACCGATAATCATATTACAAGAGTTTATGTTCTGCCTGAATTTCAGGGACAAGGATACGGCAGTTGTATTATGGACGAGTTGGAAAAAGAAATTTTCTCAAAATACGATTACTGCGAGCTTGACGCTTCTCTTCCTGCTTGTATCTTCTATGAAAACCGTGGATTTAAAACAGTAAAGCACATCAAATACGATATCGGCAAAGGTGCTTTTATGATTTATGAGATAATGAGAAAGCGTAAAGAGAAATAATTATTGATTCAGGAGTGAAGTTTATATGAAAAATCTCGGAACAGTAACACTTGAAACAGAAAGACTGATACTTCGTAAAACAAAAAGCGATGACGCTGAGCCGATGTTCAGGAACTGGGCGAACGATGAGAGAGTAACCAAATATATGACTTGGTCGCCTTATGAAAGCGTTGAGCAATTGGAAACTACATACCACAAATTTTTGCTGGATAATCAGGATAAGCTCGATTTTTATGACTGGAAAATAGAGTTGAAAGAAATCGGTGAGCCTATAGGCGCTATCAGCGTGGTACAACTCAGAGAAGATATCGAAGCCGCTACAATCGGATATTGTCTTGGATATAATTGGTGGCACAAAGGAATAATGAGCGAAGCTTTTAGAGAAATAATCAGATTCTTGTTTGAAGATGTAGGCTTAAACCGTATTGAAGCCTATCATGATCCTCGTAATCCTCACTCAGGAGATGTGATGAAAAAATGCGGATTATTATATGAAGGAACTGCAAGACAGGCGGGTAAAAATATGCAGGGAATTTGTGACAATGCGCATTACGCAATATTGAAAGAAGATTATTTTGCTGAATAAAGATAGCAAATCAGAAAATTTTCTGATTGCTTACGGAAGACTGAAAGGAATATAAAAAATGGAAGTAAAGTTTTATGATACAGTAGAAGATAAGTTACTAAAATTTGCAGTGATTGTCGCAAAGTCAAACGGCAAGTGGGTGTTATGCAAACATAAAGAGCGTGATACATACGAATGTCCGGGCGGTCACAGAGAAGCAGGCGAAAATATCGACGATACCGCAAAGCGTGAGTTGTATGAGGAAACCGGAGCGATTGATTATACTATCCGACCAATCTGTGTTTACTCAGTCACCGCTCCGGATAATTTCAACGGTGTAGAAACATTCGGCAAGCTTTATTTTGCGGATATTTCTACATTTGAAGCGGAGCTGCACAGCGAAATTGAGAAGATTGTACTATTTAACGAGCTACCGACAAAGTGGACATATCCTCAGATACAGCCGCTTTTATTAAAAGAGGTAGAGCGTAGAATTTTTCCTGAAATTGTAATGGAGGATAAAAATTGAAATACAAAAATATTCTTTGGGATTGGAACGGTACAATTCTCAACGATACACCCGTTGCTTTTGAAGCGACAAATATTCTATTGGAAAGATACGGCTATCCAACAATTACATTAGAGTATTATAGAGATAATATTGACACACCTATTGTGAATTTTTACAGTAAAATCTTTGACCTGAATAAACACGATATGCAAATGCTCGATGATGAGTAGGGCGTTTTGTATAATCAGCTTTCCGATAAAATCGGATTACACGAAGGCGTCAGGAATTTGCTGTGTTACTTTGCAGACGAAAACTGCCGTCAGGTAGTATTGTCTGCTTTCAGAACAGAGGAAATCACCAAATACGCACGGAAGTTTTCGGTAGAGAAATATTTTGAGGATATTCTCGGTACACAGAATATCGTAATGGAAAGTAAAACTATGCGTGGCAGACGATATATGAAGGAACATAAATTTGCTTCTGAACAAACGCTGTATATCGGCGATACTGTACACGATTGCGATACCGCTCTTGCGTTAGGTGTGGATTGTGTGCTGTTCTCAGGCGGACAGCAGTCGCCGGAATTATTGAAGCAATGCGGTGTACCTGTATTTGATAGTTTTGCAGAAATCAAAAATCAGATTATTATTTAGTGGACCTTTTCCAATATAAAATACCCCTCAATCAGCATCGAAAAAGTTGATTGAGGGGTGTTTATTCTATTAGATTTTTATTTACCGGTATCAGTGTTCCCTTGAATCTTATCTTACTTCATTTTTACAGGAATCCAAATTTCGCAATAGTAATTTTCATCTGCTGTTCCTTTTGGATATTTTTTAGGGTCATCATAGTATTCCACGCAATATCCTGCGGCAAACTCGTAGTCCTTTGTAGCGGGCAGCCACTCGGTGTAGATTGATTCGTTGATTTTTTGCAGTGCCTGCGGCATAGGTCCCTTGCAGGGGAACACAGCCCATGTAAATGCAGGAATCGTTCTGGTGACAAAGCCTTCGGGGATTTCCTTTTGAGAATCATATGTATCGGCAATCAGATACTCAAAACTTTCCTGTCCCATACTTTCGTCAATATTGATTCCGAATTCTCCGCATACAACAGATCCTTTACCGCTTGCAAAATGCTCCAGCCAGAATTGCGGAATATTCTCCTTTGCCCCTTCATAGGGAAATACTTTAGAATTAGCTAAAACAGTGAATGCCTCTTTTCTCACGATTTTATAATCCATGAGATAACCTCCTTCAAGTGAAAATTTCAGTTTCAGCGGAGCAAATGACTTCAAAAGTACCTTGTTCTTGCGTACAGCCGATGGGGAAGCACCGTGAAATCTTGTAAAAGCTTTGGTAAAGCTGTCGGGAGAATCATATCCGTACTTCAATGCAATGTCAATAATACTTTCCTGTGTCGCAAGAATATCATTGCCGGCAAGCGTCAGCCGCCTGTTTCGTATATACTCGCCCACCGTG
The DNA here is from genome assembly GCA_051880615.1 of Acutalibacteraceae bacterium. Taxonomy (GTDB): domain Bacteria; phylum Bacillota; class Clostridia; order Oscillospirales; family Acutalibacteraceae; genus UBA7067. The sequence continues at coordinate 8,099 of JBJEOH010000029.1, read as the reverse complement.
TATCCACAAAGCATTGCAAAGCCCTTTTGAAAATAGAACGGTGAAACATTTACTGCTCTTGCAATACCGTCTGTGGTAATGTTATCGGTAATGTGCTCCTCAATGTATTGAATTGAGTTTCCGATAATTGCCATCCATTCCATCTGAATCAAGCTCCTTTGCTGTTACTGTACTTGTATTATACAGCTTGCCGTAATTTGTGTCCCGACAATCTATGCTTTGTTTTGTCCGAATTTTGATTTTAACTTCCTTTTATCTGTTTGACAAACCGGAAGTTGTCAAACTTACAAACTATGAAACTCAAATAGAGTTAAGCCTGTTTGTTAGTTACTTTTCGCGCAAATGCTTTTGCCCCCTCTATCGCTTCTTCAGTCTGAAAAGATGCAAGGTTATCATTATCCTGTACGGAAAACATTCCAACATATTTCAGATTAGAATGTATGCACAGTCGTTTCACACCGGTCTCAAATGGCTCTGTTGCATAGTCGCCATCATAGCCATGAGTAGCAATAATACCTACTCTTTTACCTTCCCACAAACAACCTTCTGCGTTGCCGTAGTATTTATTAAATCCATAGTGACGGTCAAGCACTGCTTTCATTTTCGCTGTACAGTACCACGAAAAAATGGGAGTCGCTAAAACAATCAAATCCGCCCAAAGAATTTCATTTGCTATTTCTACCATATCATCCTTCTGTGCACATCCATATTCTCCTGCGACATCTTGACAAACATAGCATTCTCTACAAGGATTTACAGTCATTTTTTCAAGTTCAATGTACTTTACTTCTGTTTTTTGCACACGCAGTTCATCTATAAAATATTTACAAAGCTCGGCAGTATTACCACGAAGTCTGGGACTTCCCATCAGTATCAATACTTTCATTTTTTACAACTCCAATCCTATTGTATAAATTCTACTTTATTATAACATACAAAAGCATTAATGCCGCAAGAAAAATGATATTGGCAATGGTAAAGAACAGGAGATACTTTCCTTTGGATACATTTTTCTTTTGTGCTATGAATTTGTATGAAATCAGGCTTGCCATAGATGCGATTAATGTACCTAAACCGCCTATATTAGTGCCGACAATCAATGCTGGTAAGTTGTGGGTGAAATTTGACAAAAGCAGTGCCGCCGGAACATTGCTGACAACCTGAGAGGTAAGCACCGCAGTAATCACCTCATTGCCTGAGATATATTTCTGTAGCAGGAATGAAAACATGGGGAGTCTGCCCATATTACCGATGAATATAAAGAACCCGACAAATGTGAGCAGAAGAGAATAGTCCACCTTTTTCAACACTTTTCTGTCAAAGATCATAATTGTACAAAGGGTAACGGCAAACGCAATACTAACGCTGATAACACGCAATACCGCAAGAATGCAAATGCAAAACAGTGCAACATACATTATCACCTTGCAGGTGTTCTTTTCTTTGCTTTTTGTGGTCAGACTTACGGTAATTTTTTTGTTCCCAAAGCTTCCTATGGCAAAACTGCTGATTAGCAGTATTGCCAGTGATAAGACTGTATAAGGCAACATCAATAAAATAAATTTTTCAAAAGCCATACCCGATTTTCCGTACAGATACAAATTCTGCGGATTGCCGATTGGTGTCAGCATACTTCCCAGATTGGCCGCAATGGTCTGCAAAATCACTACTGGAATAAGCCACTTTTCCTCTGACTTTTCTCCAAGCATATCAAACAGCACAAAGGTAAAGGGGACAAAAGTTATGAGCGCCACATCATTGGTAATTACCATACTGAAAAAGAAACAAAGTAAAGTCAGCATTACAACAAGCTGGCGAATATTTTGTACCTTATTTAACAGCTTTTGTGAGATTTCTTCAAAAACACCCATACTCTGAAAGCCTGCCATCAGTGCCATCAACGAGAACAATATTCCCAGTGTCCTGAAATCTATATACTCAAAATATTTTTCGTCCGGTGTTACAAAGAACATTGAAATCACCGCAAGCACACAGGCAACAATCAGTATCATTTCCTGTTTTATAAAACTAAAAATTTTCCTCTTCACATTTTACTCCAAATTATTATTTACTGATAATTGATAGATAAGCACATCCCGATATAGTGATTGCGGTTCGGTATTCAGCCATTTAAGCGCAGAATCAATGTCAATTGAAAAGCCTTTTCCAAAGTAATCAAACATCTTTTTGTGACTGCCCGAAAATGGGAGAGCAATTACCTTTTTAATATTCTCCTCAATGGAGAATGCAGGTCTGTAACTCCTGTTCCCGTTAAGGAGTGACTTTCCGTTGTCAAAAATCGGTGCCGTAATATATTTATTGTTCTTTGTGTCGTAAATCACAGCAAGATTGTTAAAGTGTCTGTCCTCGTTCAGAGTTATAAAATCAAGCGTAAAGATATTTTTCAGATATTTCTTTATATCCAAATCAAGGTATTTTCTGAAAAAGTCAACTGTAGATTCAATATAGCTTTCCATTACTTCAAACTCGAACTTTTTAGCAGAAAGTTTTGTACCGGTAATTCTTTGATGAATACGCTCGAATGTGATTAACTCATAACCCGGTTTAAGAAAGTCCTTGCTTCTGCACCCGCTTTTGCCGTTTATCTTTCCGTATTCATAAACAACATAGCTTTTCTTCGGCAGAGTACTGAATGTGAGAAGTTTTGAAACAAGGTATTCCACAACGCCTTCTTCAAAAGTATCAGTTTTATACCAGTATCCCTTGTCATAGAATTTCGTTTGCGTGCCTTCACTTGTTCCGTCAATGTTTACTGTCAGGTCGTCGCTTAATGTTATGTCAAACATATTTTTCTCCTTTGGGGCAAAGCTTCTTCCAAGTGATATTGTTGTCGCCGAATTTAAACCAGATAGAGTCGTTGTAGCTTACGCCAAAGGTTCTTTTTACAATTTCAATAGGGTCATACTCATCAAGCCCTATTTTATTAAGCAGTTCATTTATATCGGCACGACCACGCTCCCAACAACGTGCTTCCAACAACTCGCTGAGTTTTGCAATATCAATTTTGTAAAAAGCAAGGAAAAATTGCTTCATCGGATTGTCGGTGAACTTCTTGATGAATACTTCGTTGTTTTTGATATTCACAACAGCAGTCAGTTCATCTTTCCAGTAAACCGAGATTTTACAGTCGTCCCATTTGTTTTTCAGCTTATCTTCAAGCTGAATATTACAGTTGAGCTTTTCTGCAATGACGGATATAGTTTCAAGTTGAGGTGAAATCTGATATGTTTCTATTCTTGCAATTGTCGATTGAGGCATGTTGCACCGCTTAGCCAGCTCACGCTGAGATATTTTTAATCCTCTGCGTTTATCAGCCAGTTCATCAACTATTCTATAATTATTCATAATATCACCTCTTGCAAATAAATGATAGCATATATGCTATCATATGTCAATGAGCGTACAGACACAACTTTTAAATTCCTTTAATTTAGCAAATTATATATTTTGGTAAGTTATTAAGAAATACCCCACATCATTAAATTTATCGATACCGAGTATAGTTTTGTATACAATAGCATAAAAATTTGTAAAAGAATGTTGATTGCTTTTCACAAGTATGATAAAATTAATATCAGTAACTTCTCATAAGTTTTATTATCAGAACATAATTCATAATGTTCAGCATAACTAAACGTATTTATTTATTCATAAGAGGATTGATGCACAATGTTACCCGAAGAATCAGCACGCATAAAAATTGATAAACAATTGAATGATGCAGGGTGGAATGTTATATCCAGAAACGACTATATTCCGTGCAATGAGCCTTCTGCTGTCAAAGAAGCGTTAATGCAAGGCAATCATGAGAGTGATTACCTTTTATTTGTTGAAGATAAGGCTATCGCTATTGTAGAAGCAAAGCGTGAAAGTAATGATTTAGGTGAAAAGGTTGCACAACAAGCCGAAAATTATGCACTAACACCTCAGAATTGGTATGGATTATGGTATCCTAATAAAATTCCATTAGTCTATCTTGCGAATGGGAAAAAGATATACTTTAAAAATATGCTTTTACCTGACAGCGACTATATTGATATTTCTAAAATGCACTCACCAAAAAAGATGCTGCAATTGATTGGGAAAACATCCGAATATGGAGTGTTGCCCAAAATTGAAGAAAAGGGTCTAAGAGATTGCCAATACAATGCAGAGTGTAAGCTTGAAAAATCTATTAAAGAAGGTCATAAAAAAGCTCTTGCTGTTTTAGCAACCGGTTCGGGAAAAACGTACTTAGCTTGTCTTGCTGCATACAGACTGCTGAATTATACTTCTACGAGAAGAGTTTTGTTTTTAGCAGACCGCAACAACCTTGCAAGACAAGCAGCATCTGAGTTCAGTACATTTGACAGGACAGAGAATCAACAGCAGATGAGCTCAATTTACTCGATTAAACGGCTTGTAAAAGAAGATGATATTAAAGGTGATATTGTAATATCTACAATACAAAAGTTATATGCAGTATTAACAGGACAAGCGTTTTCTGATAAAGATGAAGATATGGAGGATGAATTAAACTTCAAATCAGATGAAAAAGACGCTGCAAAGTTAATCACTATAGACGGTAATCTGAAGCTTCCTCCTGATTATTTTCAGTTTATTATTGTCGATGAGTGTCACCGTTCAATCTATGGCCGTTGGAAAGCTGTTCTTGATTATTTTAAGGATGCCAAGATATTGGGACTCACTGCTACTCCAACGCCTGAAGCATATGCTTTCTTTAATAAAAACAAAATTGAAGAATACACATATGACGAATCTGTTGTCGACGGAGTAAACGTTCCTTCTCGTGTGTACAGAATAAAAACAGAGTCAACAGAACACGGTGGAACAATTGATGAGGAAACAGAAGTTACAGAGAAATCAAAGTACACTCACAAAACCACAACATACAAAACAACGTCAAGAATTGATTATTCTCCTACTCAGCTTGACAGAACCGTTATAAATCCTGCTCAAATCAGATCTGTTCTGACTTCGTATAGGGATGCAATATATACTGATTTATTTCCTGACAGAAAGCCGTTGTGGGAGTATATTCCAAAAACGTTGATTTTTGCTAAGGACGATAATCATGCGACTCAAATCGTTGAAATAGCAAAGGAAGTATTTGCCGATAAGTTCAAGGATAAAATCCTACCTGACAATTTTGTTCAAAAGATTACATATTCGGCAGGGGATTCAAATGCGTTAATTCGAGATTTAAGAATTGAAAAAGACTTTAGAATTGCGGTTACTGTCACATTAGTTGCTACAGGAACAGATGTTAAACCGCTTGAAGTTGTATTCTTTATGAATGATGTCAAATCTGAGGTCCTTTATACTCAGATGAAAGGTCGTGGTTGTCGATACATTCTTGAAGATAAACTCAGAGAGGTTACCCCAAATGCAGATACAAAGGAATGTTTCTATATTGTAGATGCCGTAGGCGTAACCGAACATACTGGAAATTTGCCTGATCGTACAAAAAAGAATGGTGTTAAAACAAACAAAGTATTAACGCTTGAGCAATTGATTGAACATTTATCTCACAAGGATTTATGCGATGAAAACTTAGAATTATTGCGAAATTATTGTTCAACTATCAACAAGCGTTATGAGGATAATCCTTTATTTGGACGGCATTTGGATTCATTTATCAAAAACTATGGTTTTGCACCAAGAACCCTTGCGAATTCTATTAATAAGGCATTATCCGACCATTCCTTACCTCCGTTTTTGGATCCTTCTGCTCCTAATACCGAAAGGCTTGATTTAATATTCTGCCTTATAGGAAATGATAAAGCAAGGAAAAGCCTTCTTGAAATGCAAAAAGGATTCTATATCTTTGACCCTGTTGAAGAAGATAAGGTAATCTACGCAGGCTTTTCAAAAGAAACAGCAAGAAGTTTTATTGATACCTTTGAAAAATATTTGCTTGATAACAAAGATCAGATAGAAGCTTTAAGAATCATATATAATTCTGAAAATAAAGTAATTACTAATTCTATGCTCTGTGATTTAAAAGATAAACTGTTATCGCAAAGTAAGCAATATACCCCTCATTCTATATGGAACTATTACAAAATTCTTGATACCAACGGAAGTGTTGATGCGTTAGACTTAAAACATAATGTCAATGCATTAACAAATCTCATCCAAATTGTCAGGTACGCATATAAGAAAAGTTGCAGGCTTACGGGTCTGTTTGGTACATACATTCAACGATTTAATCTCTATTGCGGACAAGCTCAGCGTAGCCTTTCCGAAGCTCAAAAAGCAATTATGCAGCAGATTGCTGAGTTTATTGTTAATGAGGGTGCATTCAATTCACTGGAACTAAATGAATTTGCGCCGGATTTATGGCGTGAAGCAATGAATGAATTTGAGCCAAAACAATTTTCTACTGAATTATACGAATTATCTAAATTTATTTTAAGGGCGGCTTAGTATGGCAAAAACTACAAATACAAAAAGTGAATCTGCATTGCTGAAAAAAGTTTGGGATATTGCAGGTGTAATGGCGGCTGCAGGAGTTGGATTCACAGACTATATCACTCAATTTACTTATATTCTTTTCTTAAAAATGGATGATGAAAAAGAGGCTTTAGGGCTTGGCAGCAGTATTCCAGATGGTTATAAATGGAAAGATATTGTTGCACTAAACGGTACAGATTTAGTTGACAAGTACGAGGAAATACTTTCCGAACTGGCGAAAGACAGTGGATTGATAGGAACAATTTTTACAAAGGCTTCCAATAAAATCGACAGCCCTGTTCATTTGGCAAAGATAATAGAAATGGTTTCAAATGAAAATTGGTATATGATGGAAGGGGATTTTAAAGGCGCTATCTATGAGTCTATACTTGAGAAAAACGGACAGGATAAAAAAAGCGGTGCAGGTCAATATTTCACACCACGTCCCTTAATTAAGGCGATTGTAGATGTTATCGATCCAAAAATCGGTGAAACTGTTGCAGATCCTGCCTGCGGTACAGGCGGCTTTCTCCTCTCTGCTTTTGAGCATATGAAGCCTCAAAGTAAAGAAATTTCAAAGCAACGATTCTTGAAAAATAATGCACTTTTTGGTGCAGACAACACACCGCTAGTAGTAACTCTTGCTTCTATGAATCTTTATCTTCACGATATTGGAACTGCAAACAGTCCGATTGTTTGTCAGGATTCCTTAATTGATAAATCAGAGAGAATGTATGATGTTATTTTAGCAAATCCGCCTTTCGGAATCCGTCCTCAAGGTAGTGTAAATGTTCACGATAACAGACCGGAATTTATTAAAACTTCTGATAATCAGGTGAACTTCCTGCAACATATTATGTCTATTGTTAAAACAGGCGGACGAGTTGGTGTTGTTCTACCAGATAATGTACTTACTGACGGAAATGCAACTGCTAAAGTGCGTGAAAAACTTCTTAGGGATTTCAATTTGCATACTATCCTTAGGCTTCCGACAGGAATATTCTATGCAAACGGTGTAAAAACGAATGTTCTGTTTTTTGAGAAAGGTAAACCTACAAAGGATATCTGGGTCTATGATTATAGAACAGGAATAAAACATACTCTTGTAACAAAACCGTTAAGGAGAGAACATCTTGACGATTTTGTTAATTGCTATTGTTCCGGACATATGGAGGATAGAAAAGAGACTTATTCTAAAGATAATCCCAACGGCAGATGGAAACGCTTTACAGAAAAAGAAGTTTATTCAAGTGAACAGTTGAAGCTTGACTTTAAATGGCTAGATTTAACTGAAAAAGATGACCGCACCATAACAGAACTTCTGTCTGAAATGCAACAAAAAGCTGCAGCAATTTCGGATGCAGTATCCAAGCTTCAAGAAATTCTCGGAGGCATTGACTTATGATAGATACGAAAGTTTTGCGAGAAAAAGTGCTTGACCTTGCTATACGTGGTAAACTTGTTGAGCAAGACCCGAACGACGAACCGGCTTCTGTTCTTTTAGAACGCATCCGTACTGAAAAACAGCAGATGGTTAAAGAAGGAAAGCTGAAAGCAAAGGATATTAAGAATGACACCATAATCTATAAAGGTGATGATAATTTACATTATGAGAAATTCCA
>JBJEOH010000028.1:0-132527 GCA_051880615.1 Acutalibacteraceae bacterium | reverse complement strand
GCCGCTCTCTTGCGACAGCTTCACTATTATATCAACTGTCCTTTGCGTTGTCAAGGATTTTTTATTATTTTTTTCAAATTTCGACTGTTTTCTGCTGCTTATTATGTTTATGCGGTAAAGACCCTCTATTGAGTTGAAATTCACTGTATAATAATTCTATTTTGTGGAACAATTTTTATATTCTTTAAGGTCGGTGATTACTATGAACAGAAAGCGCCTATTTACAGTCGCCTTAGTTTTAACTTTAATTATGACGCTCTTAACCACTGTAACATCAGATGCTTTGTCAAAACAAGGCAGCCGCGGCGATGAGGTTACTGCGATTCAAACAAAGCTACACGAAATGGGATATTACAACGGCAAAGTTGACGGCATTTTCGGCTCAGGTACAAAAAATGCTCTTATGAGTTTTCAGAAGGATAACGGTCTTTCCGCTGACGGAATCGCCGGAACCAAAACGCTTCAGGCACTGGGAATTACAGCCTCTTCTTCAAGCGGCGATTTTAGCGAAAGTGAAATTGCTCTGCTCGCACGGATAATTTCAGCTGAAAGCCGCGGCGAGCCGTACGAGGGGCAGGTAGCTGTGGGGGCGGTCATACTCAACCGTATCGCTCACCCGTCATTTCCAAATACTTTAGCAGGCGTTATTTATCAGCCGGGTGCATTTTCATGCCTTTATGACGGACAGGTAGATCAGCCTGTTGCCGAAAGCTCAGAGCGAGCCGCCAGAGACGCGATGAACGGTTGGGATCCGACAGGCGGCGCTATATACTATTTTAATCCCAATACCGCAACCAGCAAGTGGATTTGGTCACGGCCGGTTATAACGGTTATTGGGTCACACAGATTCTGCTCATAATTTCGCCGAGAGATCAAACCGCCTTAAGCTCCTGTGCTTAAGGCGGTTAATTTTATTATAAATCAAGATGCATAAACTTCTCAAAGCAAATTCCGTTTTCGGGCGGAATTTCAAGCTCGTCAGACAGTCTGCCCGCTTTTCCGATTAATCTTGACGCCGTCAAAACTGCATTGCGCAACGGCTCACCGTTGACAACGGAAGCTGCAACAACCGAAGAAAAAACATCTCCCGTTCCTGCTCGTTCAATGCCATGCTTGAGCGAGCTTACAAAACAGTGTCCGTTTCTTGAATATATAAGGTTTGAAATCACATCTCCCTTGACTATCCCCGTAACAACAACATTCTCCGATCCTCTCTCGCACAGCTCCGCCGCCATTTTGCAAATCTGCTCTCGCGGCAAATAGCGGTTGTAGGGCGTGTCGGTAAGAAAGCAAAGCTCGGTAAGATTCGGTGTTACAATATCAGCCATTGCCGCAAGCTTTTTTAGCTCCTTTCTCATTTCAACGGTACAGGTAGAATAAAGCATGCCGTTATCCCCCATAACAGGGTCAACTATCAGTCTTGTTTTTTCGCCCTTAAACCTATTTATAAAGCCAATTACAATATCAACCTGCTCGGCAGATCCTAAAAAGCCTGAATAAATACCGTCAAACGAAAGCTCAAGCAACTCCCAGTTCTTCGTAAACTCCCTCATCTTTTCAGTGTAATCATCAAAGAAGTAATTTTTATAGCCCGTATGATTTGAGAAAATAGCAGTAGGCAGACAACAGCACTGAATACCAAACGAGGACACTATCGGCAGGCTCACCGTAAGCGAGCATCTTCCAAAGCCTGAAAAATCATTGATTACTGCGAGTTTTTTCTGCTTGCCCTTATACATATTGATGCGTTATCTCGACAAAGGCGCAACCCTGAGCAGGGATAAGGAGCTTGCCGTCAATAATTTTTGTTCCCGCAAGAGGAGTACCGTTTCTGTATCCCGGCGGAATATTGATGGCGGCGTCCTCTTCATCAGTATTGAAAGCACAGAACAGCGCTGTCTGATTGTCGTGGCGGATATACGAGAGCTGCTTGCCCGATGAGAAAGCGTTTACCATTTCACCGCCGTCAAGCGCAGAGCAGTTTTTTCTGATTTTGCCGAGGGTTTTATACCATTCGAGCAACTCCTTGTCCTCGTCGCCCCACGGGAAGCATCCGCGGTTGAACGGATCGCGGTAACCTTCCATACCAACCTCATCACCGTAATATACACACGGGAAGCCGGGGAGAGTGTATTGAATACCAGCCGCTATTTTCAAAAGCTTTATTCCTCTTTCTCTCTGCTCGGGAGTAAGCGTTGTATTAGCCTGCCACTCACGGCCGTTGCCGCCCATTGGTTCTCCGGCAATAACCGTAAGAATTCTTTCGGTATCGTGTGTACCGAGCAGATTCATCAGTACATCAAGAACAGGCTTCGGATAGTTTTCAACAATCGACAAAATCCTGTCCATAATACCTTCGGCATCGGCACCCTTAACATAGTCAATTATCGCCGCACGGAAAGGATAATTCATAACACTGTCAAGCTGATTACCCAAAAGGAATTTTCTTCTTCCTCCGTAGCTCTCCTTTGTTGAAGCATCCTCCCATACCTCGCCGATTACAATCGCTTCGGGATCTTCTGCCTTTACCGCATTGCGGAGATTTTCAATAAATCCGTCGGGAAGCTCGTCCGCAACATCAAGACGCCAGCCGCTGTTTCCTGCCTTTATCCACTTGCGCACAATGCCGTCCTCGCCGTTGATATATTTATTGAACTCACTGTCAAGCTCGTTTACCTCGGGCAAGGTATAAAATCCCCACCACGAATTATACTGGTTAGGCCACTGACTAAAATGATACCAGCTGTAATACGGGGACTCCTTTGAGTTATATGCGCCGAGAGTATCATACCTGCCCGAACGGTTGAAGTATATGCTGTCACTTCCCGTGTGACTGAACACACCGTCGTTTATAACTCTGATTCCGCGCTTTTTCGCTTCGGCGCACAGCTCCTTGAAGTCCTCCTCAGTGCCGAGAATCGGGTCAATCCTGCTGTAGTCGCCGGTATCGTAGCGGTGGTTTGAGTAGGCTTCAAAAATCGGATTTAAATAAATGCAGGTCACGCCAAGCTCCTCTAAATAATCAAGCTTCTGCGTTATTCCCTTAAGGTCGCCCATAAAGAAGTCTGAATTAGTAATTTCGCCATGCTCGTTAGGCTTCCATTCCGGCATTTCTCCCCATTTTTCGCGCAGTGTTTTATCGGGATAAATATTCTCCTTTTTCTCTCCCGAAAAATTAAATCTGTCCGGGAAAATCTGATACATCACTCCGCGTCTGGGCCACTTAGGCGTTTCAAAGCCCTTTTTATAGCAGGTAATCTGCCACGAGGTAGCACCCGGTGAGCGGTCGATAGTGGACTTCTGCTTCGGACCGGCAGGGTTTACAAAGCGATCGCCCTCATTTGTTTTAAGTCTGAAGCAATGCCAATAAAGACCAATTCTGTCGGGCTTGAAGTGGCAGTCCCACATCTCGTGCTCATCGCCGTACATTCCGCACCAGAACATACTGTGGAATGAAAAATCAGGGTCGTTATCGTTCTTTATCATAACCTGAGCGCAGTAGCAGCCGATGCTTCGCGGCAGTATAATGGTAAAGTGGATGTCGGTCCCCTCTTCTACTGCTCCCATCGGATTTCGGTAAAATGTGCTTCGCGGATCATAAATACTGTTAATATTCAATTTTATCTGCTCCTCTTCTGTTTGATTCCTTATACATTTTTGTACCCCAATAATAGGATTATACCTTAACATCTTTCTGTTTTCAAGCAAAATGCATATTTTCGGCACGAAAAACCACCTTTTTTTCGACAACAAAAATTAAGATTTCACATTTTATTCATAAAAATTCAGCACTAGTCTTGTTTTTTCGAACGGCTTATTATAATATAGTAATATAACATTATGGAGGTATGAACCTATGAACCAATTCAACACAACATACGGTGGCTACGGTCAGACAACCCTTGCTTCGCCGTCATCGCACCTATGCCAATTTCTGAAAAAGCCGGTAATTTTTGTAATCGGACTTTCTTCAACAGTAAGCGTACTTTTAACATTAATCGGCGAAATTATTCTATACGGTATAATCGGTACACTTTTTGACAGCTTATCACCGTATATAACATCGTCCTCAGAAATAGTGGCTTATCAATTTTTTAAAAATTTCCTTTCAACATATGTTATAGTGATTCTTACCATCAGCACTGTATTGGCACTTCTCAGTTCAATACCATATTTGATTATGTATTTCAGAAGCAAAGGCGGCAAAAAGCCGACCGGCTCTGTAACCGTACTGCAGGTTGTTTCAATTATCAGTCTTGTCGGTGCTTGCTTTTTAGTTCTTATGGCTTTACTTTATATTATTATATTCGCCACTTCGGCATCAATGTTATCCGCTGTATCAAGCTCATCAGGTATGTACGGCTCCACAACAACATCAGGCGCTGTTGCAATTGTTCCTTTAATGATAGTTATTATTGTATTAGCAGTTCTTGCAGCTATAAATCTTGCGTATGCCATCAATTATGTCAGACTTGCGTTCAGCGCTAAAAGCATTCTGAGGGATGAATCATCAAAGCTAAAGGGTGCAGGCTTTATCGGAGTTATCAATGTTATTTCGGCTGTCTTCCAGATTCTTGGCACCATCTCTTCAATTATAATGGTTATCTCTGTTTTAGCTTCGCCGTCAACCGCATTTGCAACGGCAAGATACGGCAGCACAACTATTGATATGCTGCCCGAGATTATAAACACCCTCACAGCTTCACTGATTATTCTTTGCGCCGCATCTGTTCTTAACTGTATAGTTATAATTTCAAAGGCTGTTGCAGCGTTCGGAGCTAAGCGCCATATGAGCTATTATCACGGTCCTACACAAACTACACCGACAAATTATTATAACGACGGCTATTCAAATTACGACAACAACGCCTTTAACCCGTATCAGAATTCATATCAGACTCCGTATCAGAACACAAACAGCACTCAATACGGCAATCCGTACGGCGGTAACAATACAAATTACAACAACCCTTATTATTCTCCCGACAACGGAGGATATAACGGCAGCTATAACGACGACCAAAGCGGCGGCGGATACTAAACAAATATATTATGAAGAAATTGCTTGACTGGGGCAGCGTATGCTGTCCCTGTTTTGCCGATAATACAAATATCGTTATTTGATTGATCTATGCTAATCTCATTCAGTGGAATTCAGTCTGAATTTAGCATCAGGGAACATTAAGGAAAAGTGATTTTATTATGCTACAGAATTTTCTGACCGTAGGTCAGCAGGTACTTATCATTTTTATTTTGATAGCAGTCGGCGTTATCTGCGGAAAAACAAAGCTTATCAAAGAGGAAGGCGCTCAGTGCCTGACAAGCATTGTATTATACGCCGTAACTCCATGCTTAATGGTAGAGGCATTCCAGCGTGAATTTGACCCGTCAATGCTTTTGAACCTCGCAATAGTCGCTCTGGCGGCTTTCGGCGTGCATATTATATCCATTATAATAGCAAGGCTGCTTGTGCACGACAAAGACAAGTCGCGACAGACCGTATTGCGGTTTGCCGTAGTCTTTTCAAACTGCGGCTTTATGTGTCTGCCGCTTGAAGAGGCATTACTCGGCAGTGAGGGTGTGTTTTACGGCGGAGCGTTTGTTGCCGTATTCAACATAATGGTATGGAGCTACGGTCTTGTGATGATGAGCGGCGACAAAAAACAGCTTTCAATCAAAAGGCTTGTACTAAACCCCGGAATTATGGGCGTGCTTATCGGCCTTATATTCTTCCTGCTTTCAATAAAGCTTCCGGATATTGTTATGGCTCCGATAAGCTTTTTGTCGGACCTTAACACACCGCTGCCTATGCTTGTAATCGGCTATTACCTATACAAATCAAGCATCAGGGAGGCACTATGCGACAAAAAGGCTTATGTAGCAATCGCACTTCGTCTTATAGCAATTCCGATTATCAGTCTTGCTGTCCTCTATTTGTGCGGAATACGCGGAACAATTTTGCTCTCAACCGTTATTGCTGCGTCAGCTCCGGTTGCCGCCACAACAACAATGTTCGCAACCAAATTCAACAAGTCTATTCCGGTATCAGTAAATCTCGTTTCGCTTTCAACAATCTTTTCTATCGCAACCATGTCAGCAATAGTCGGCTTTGCACAAACCATAGCATAAAGGAGTTACCAATGAAAAAACAAGGTATAAAACTGACCCTTTCAGCGCTGTTAATCACTCTTACCTTTATTATGACCTCTTGCACCTCATCAGAAAACAGCAGCGTACACAGTGAAACCACAGCACCTACCGAGCCGCCAACACAAAGCGCCGAGGAGCTTCAGCTTGATAAAATGACGCTTGAGCAAAAAGCGGCGCAAACCGTTGTAGCCGGACTTGCCGGCGTTGAGGTTGACGAGGAATTTAAAGCTCTTGCCGACAAAGGCATAGGCGGAGCTATCCTGTTCGGCGACAACATAACCGATGCATCCCAGCTTGTAACGCTTACAAATCAGATAAAAGCCTGCGCAGGCGAAATCCCGATTATGATTGCAATGGACGAGGAAGGCGGCGATGTCACACGCCTGCCTGACGATGTGCTGAGTATGCCGTCGGCTTACAAAATTGCCTCTGTCGGCAGCACCGACTATGCAAACCTGGCAGGAAAAAACCTCGGCAATCAGATAAAAGCCTTCGGTTTATCCACAGGCTTTTCGCCTGTTCTTGATATTTGGTCTAACCCCGACAACACCGTTATAGGCACCCGCGCCTACGGCACAACCGCCGACGAGGTCTGCACCTACGGTATTGCAGCACTGCGCGGAGTTATGTCAACCGGAGCAATAGCTGTTGCAAAGCACTTTCCCGGTCACGGCGACACCGATGTTGATTCTCACTACGGTCTGCCCGTTGTGACAAAAACAAAAGCAGAGCTTGAGCAAATGGAGCTGCTTCCCTTCAAGGAGGCAATCGCAAACGACATACCGGGCATTATGGCGGCTCACATTTTGTGCAGTGAGCTTGACCCCGACAACCCGGCAAGCCTTTCAAAAGTAATCGTCACCGATCTTTTAAAAGGCGATCTTGGCTTTAACGGCGTTGTGTTCACCGATGACTTAACAATGGGCGCAATCTCAGAGCAATACACACCTGACGAAGCGGCTGTCAAGGCGCTAAACGCAGGCTGCGATATGCTGCTGGTCTGCTTTGAATATGAAAACGCTCAAAACACAATAGACGCTATTGTTTCAGCTGTGGAGAATGGAGAGCTTGACGAGGAAAGACTCAACGACGCAGTGCTGAGAATTCTTACAATGAAAAGCAAATATAATGTAAACGCAGAGCAAATCTCCGTTCCCGATATTGAGGCTATGAACGAAAAGACGCTGGAATTTCTTGAGTAATGCGTTTCACTACAATGTTTTTAAAATATTTACCTTTGAACGATTTATTTTTTCGAGAAATATGTTATAATACCCACATAATACGACATAAATGAGCGTTGATATTTTTCGGCGCTTGCAAAACGGAGGATTTATAATGAAGAAAAAAGTTACGGCGCTTTTAGTCAGCGCATTATTGCTTGTCGGCACAATGGCAGGCTGCTCAAGCGGCAACAGCTCAGGCGAAAACAGCAGTCCGACCTCATCGGCATCAAACGAGCTTTCTGCAAAAATGCAGGACATATCAACCCTTCTCGGCACAGACAAGAACGCCACCGCAGTTGATATGGAAACACTCAACAGCTTTTTCGCTACTCTTGCCGGTTCAACCTATAAAATCAGCGGCAAGGCTTCAAAATATAATTGCAAAAACTACAACGGTTATCAGATTGCAACCGTAACCCTCACAAACAACGGCACAAAATACATAGTCAGCCTTAAAGACGCCGACGACTCTATCAAGGACGGCGACTATCTTGAGGTTGAGGGCAAAATCGGTGCGAGCCTGTCGGCTGATTCGTCAAGCGGCTACGGTGCATTTTCATTGTCAAACTGCATAATAACAGCCAGAGGCGACGAGGTAAAGAAAAGCGTAAAATAGCCAAGTCAAAACCGCTCCCAAATCAAGGAGCGGTTCATTTTTATCTACACATATGAACAGCTCGGATATAAAAAGGTCGGCATAGGTAAATTCCGAAAAGGTAAATTTTAATTAACCGAGAAAAACATCTAAAAACGAAGCAGCTCCCTGACTTGGTGCTTTAGTCAGGGAGTTGTAATTGATTAAATGTATTTTTAATTTACAGGAGTGGAAATATCGCTATATTTCTGTATGCTCAGCTTATTTTACCGCGTCAAAAGCCTCTTGCAAATCAAAGAGAATATCGTCGATATGCTCTGTGCCGATTGAAAGTCTTATTGTGTTCGGCTTGATGCCCTGCTCTTCAAGCTCAGCTTCGTTAAGCTGAGAATGTGTTGTTGAAGCCGGGTGAATTGCGAGCGACTTAACATCAGCAACATTTGCAAGCAGAGAGAACACCTGAAGATTGTCGATAAACTTCTTCGCTGTTTCCTCGTCACCCTTAATCTCAAAAGTGAAGATAGAGCCGCCGCCGTTCGGGAAGTACTCGTCATAAAGCGCTTTATACGGCGAGCTTGGCAACGACGGATGGTTTACGCTTTCAACCTGCGGATGGTTTGCAAGGAATTCAACAACCTTTTTTGTGTTTTCAGCGTGACGCTCAACACGCAGAGAAAGTGTTTCAAGTCCCTGCAAGAAGATGAAAGCATGGAACGGAGAGAGTGTTGCGCCTGTATCTCTGAGCAGAATTGCACGAACATATGTTACAAGTGCAGCGCCCGGAGCAGCCTGTGTGAACACAGCGCCGTGATATGACGGGTTCGGCTCGCTGAACTGCGGGAACTTGCCCGATGCCGCCCAGTCAAACTTGCCACTTTCTATGATAACGCCGCCGATAGCTGTACCGTGACCGCCGATAAACTTTGTTGCCGAGTGAACTACAATGTCAGCGCCGTACTCAAACGGTCTTAAAAGATAAGGTGTGGCAAAGGTGCTGTCAACAACAAGCGGAATGTTGTGTGCGTGTGCAATATCGGCTACCTTTTTTATATCAATAAGATTTGAGTTTGGATTGCCAAGGCTTTCAATATAAAGCGCCTTAGTGTTCTCTTTTATTGCGTTTTCAAAAGCGCCATCTTCGTTAGGGTCAACAAAGGTTGTTGTAACGCCGTAAGCCGGAAGTGTGTGCTCAAGCAGATTGTATGTACCGCCGTAGATGGTCTTTGCAGCTACAATGTTGTCGCCTGCCTGTGCAAGAGCCTGAATGGTGTATGTTATAGCCGCTGCACCCGAAGCAACCGCAAGAGCCGCTGAGCCGCCCTCAAGAGCTGCAATTCTGCGCTCAAAAATATCCTGCGTTGGGTTTGTCAATCTGCCGTAGATATTGCCTGCGTCACGCAGTCCGAAACGGTCTGCGGCGTGTTGGCTGTTGTGAAAAACATAAGAGGTTGTCGCATAAATCGGAACCGCTCTTGCATCTGTTACCGGGTCTGCGCTCTCCTGTCCTACATGAAGCTGTAATGTTTCAAAATGTAATTTTCTTTCGTTTAATGTGCTCATTATATTTACCTCGTTTCAAATTCTAATTTAAATTTTGATGTAGATTTATTTCTTCGGTTATGTACGACCGAATGCTTTGATATAACGGCACATTCGTCCGTTCCTGAAATTTTGTCTTAGTAATGCGGTAAATAACACTTTCATTGTTTCTTCATCCTAATATAAATCTCTAACGGGTCTGTGCATTTCCTATATTCCCTATATTTCCTACCTGTTTGATATGCATTGATTATACCATCCTCTCTTCTTTCTGTCAACACTTTTTCCAAGAAAGTTTAATGATTTTTTGTTTGTTATATGTGTATGATGAATTTGTGTTTTTCATAGTTAAGCTTTAAAACTTTCATCAAAACGGCACAATCCATTGACTTGAATTATTTTATCTATATTATGCTTTTGCGCTGATGCCGCACAGGCACTTCACACTCCACTCTCAACTCTGCGGTGCTTGCACCGCAAAACAGAAGGCTGAAGCAATGCAACGGTTAAACCGTTCACTGTTTCAGCCTTATACTTATCTTATAATTTTATCTTATCTGACCGTTTCCGTTGATAATAAACTTCATCGAGGTAAGCTCGTTAAGTCCCATAGGGCCTCTTGCGTGCAGTTTTTGAGTAGAAATTCCGATTTCTGCGCCCAAGCCAAACTCGCCGCCGTCTGTAAAGCGGGTTGAAGCGTTCACATACACAGCCGCGCTGTCTACTCCTGCGGTGAATATTCTCGAATTCTCGTAATTCTCGGTGACAACACATTCACTGTGACCGCTTGAATATTTTGCAATATGGTCCATTGCGTCACTCAAACTGTCCACAACCCTTATCGCAAGCTTTAAATCGAGATACTCTGTGTACCAATCGTCCTCAGTTGCAGGAATAACACACTCGCCCAGAATTTCTCTTGTTCTCTCACAGCCGTGAATTTCAACGCCCTTTTCATCAAGCCTTGCCTTGATAAGCGGCAGAGCCTTATCTGCAACCGCCTTGTGAACAAGTACCGTTTCAATCGCATTACACACCGACGGACGAGAGGTCTTTGCATTGAACACAATATCAGCCGCCATTTCAAGATTTGCACTCTCATCAACATAAACATGGCAGTTGCCGACGCCTGTCTCTATAACAGGAACCTTTGAATTTTCAACAACAGCTCTTATCAGTCCGGCGCCGCCTCTTGGAATAAGCACATCAAGATATTCGCTCAGTCCCATCATCTCTATTGAGGACTGACGGCTTGTGTCCTCGACAAGCTGAATTGAATCCTCAGGCAAGCCTGCGGTTTTTACCGCTTCTCTCATAACCGCGGCAATGCTCATATTTGAGTTTATAGCCTCCTTGCCGCCTCTGAGAATAACCGCACTGCCTGCCTTGAGGCACAGCGCCGCGGCGTCAGCCGTAACATTTGGGCGAGCCTCAAAGATAATGCCGATAACGCCCATCGGCACTCTTACCTTTCTCACCTCAAGTCCGTTTGCGAGCACATTTCCGCTCAAAGTCTGACCGATAGGGTCCGGCAGTGCGGCAACCTGCTCACAGCCAAGCGCCATACCGTCAATTCTTGCGTCTGTCAGCAGAAGCCTGTCGATAAGCGACTCCGACAATCCGGCTTTTCTGCCGTTTTCAATATCAATAGCATTAGCCGCCTTTATCGCTTCCCTTTCATTTCTCAAGGCGTTTGCTATAGCTAAAAGCGCATCGTCCTTCATTTTTCCTGCAACGGCAAGTATGCGGCTTGCCGCCTTTGCCTTTGCGCCCATTTGTTCAAGTACAGTCATTGGTGTCACTCCTTCGGTTATTTCTGCGGAGCAAAGGTTGTTCCTACTCCGTTATTTTCAATCAGGTCATAAAGGTTTTCGGGTCTTGAGCCATTTATAATACTACAGGTTATTCCTGCGTTTGTCGCATGAAGAGCGGCACTCAGCTTTGTTTTCATTCCGCCTGTTCCTCTGTTTGAGCCTGCGCCGTCAGCCGCCATTTCAAATATCTTTTCATCAATCTTCGGAATTGAGGTTATCAGCCTTGCATCAGGAAACTGCTTGGGGTTTTTGTCGTATAGCCCGTCAATATCAGACAGTATAACAAGTCTGTCCGCCTTGATCATTGAAGCGACCATCGCCGAGAGCATATCATTATCGCCGAAATTCTCGCCGGGCAGCTCATCAATAGCAACCGTGTCGTTTTCGTTTACTATCGGCAGTATATTCATATCAAACAGTGTTTCAACCGTATTGATAACATTGTTCTGCTTATGCTCTGTTTCGACAACATGCTTCGTCAGCAGTATCTGAGCCACCGTGTGGTTGTACTCGCCGAAAAACTTGTCATACATAAACATAAGCTCACACTGTCCTACAGCCGCAAGCGCCTGAAGCTGCTTTGTTTCCTTCGGGCGGTTTGGCAGCGCAAGCTTGCCCATACCAACGCCGATAGCACCTGAGCTTACGAGCAGGATTTTATTTCCCCTGTTCTGCAAATCACACAGTATCTTGCACAAATTCTCCATACGGCGCAAATTCAGCCTGCCGTTTTCGTATGTAAGTGTCGAAGTTCCAACCTTTACAACAATTTTCTCTCCCATATGACTTCCTCATTTCAAATATGTATATATGAAATTTTATCACAATAAAGAACGAAAGTAAAGGGGACAACACCCTACACCATATTCGATCAAAAACTAAAATTCGATGAAAATCTCAACATTATTCACAAATCTTTCTTTCAATCTTAAAGGATTATTAATAGCGTATTCACAATTAAATTTTATACTTTAATCGTACTCAAAAGGACGGAGCCGCACCGTCAGAGTACAAATGTTCTACCCTCCTCAATGTACCCCTCAAACTAAAAGTAAGAAAAGGCTCAATCTTCCGCAAGGATTGAGCCTTTTCGTTTTTTATACACCGCCATTATTTACATAATATTTTTTAATTAGAGCCAAAGCTTGTCAATTAAAGCCTTTTAATAAACTTGAAAGGTTTTTAATATTGTGATAAAATAGTTCGGTATAGACAGTATAATTTTGAACGACAGATAAAACGCAGCAAAGGGAGCGATATTATGTGTGGAATATGCGGATTTACGGGCGAAATTGTTGACAGAGACAGCGTCATCGAGAATATGGCGAGGGTCATTACCCACAGAGGTCCTGACAGCGACGGCTTTTATAAGGACGACTTCGTTTCTATGGGCTTTCGCAGACTGAGCATTATCGACCTTGACGCAGGTCATCAGCCGATTTTTAACGAGGACAAGACCCTTGTTATCAACTTCAACGGCGAAATATACAATTACAAAGAGATAAGAAAAGAGCTCATTGAGCTTGGACATACATTTTCAACTAACGCCGACACCGAGGTTATTCTGCACGGCTTTGAGCAGTGGCAGGAGGGTGTTCTCGACAGGCTCAGAGGAATGTTCGGCTTTGCAATTTACAACACGGTTGACCATTCCTTGTTCATTGCAAGAGATTTCTTCGGTATCAAGCCGCTTCACTATACACAGGTCGGCGAGCATTTCATCTACGCATCAGAGATAAAGAGCATATTGCAGTTCCCGAAATTCGAGAAAAAGTTTAATTACAGAACACTCGACAACTACCTTTCGTTCCAGTATGCAGTACCGCCTGAAACCTTCTTTGAGGGTGTTTACTGCCTGCTGCCCGGTCATTACCTTTGGTACAAGGACGGCAAGGTAACTACTCAGCGCTACTTTGAGGCTACCTTCCACCCCGACGAAAATATGACAGAGGAAGAGGCTGTTGACAAGATTGAAAAGGTCTTCGAAAACTCGGTAAACGCACACAAGATAAGCGATGTTGAGGTTGGCTGCTTCCTTTCAAGCGGTGTTGACTCAAGCTATGTTTCAACTTATTTTGCTGACCAGAAAACCTTTACCGTAGGCTTTGACTTCGGCAAGAGATACAACGAAATAAGCTGGGCTGAAAATCTGTCAAAGAAAATCGGCGTTGACCACTATTCAAAGCTTATCGGCTCAGAGGAATTCTGGGGCAGCGTAAAAAAGGTTCAGTACCATATGGATCAGCCGCTTGCCGATCCGTCGTGCATTGCGCTTTACTTTGTATCAAAGCTTGCAAGCGAGCATGTTAAGGTTGTTCTTTCGGGTGAGGGAGCTGACGAGCTGTTCGGCGGCTACACCTGCTACAACGATCCGAGAGTTTTCAAGATATATCAGAAAATTGTGCCGTATCCGCTCAGAAAGGCAATCTGCAAGCTTATGAAAAAGCTTCCCGACATCAAGGGCAGAGATTACCTCATCAGGGCAACTCATCCGCTTGAGGAAAGATTCATCGGCAATGCATATATGTATGACCTTGACGAGAAAAGGCAGATACTTAAAGACCCGTCAATCGCAACAAACCCTGCAAGACGCTGCCGTGAGTATTACAGACGCGCAAAGGGGTATGACGACGAAACAAAGATGCAGTATCTCGACATAAATATGTGGATGGTCGGCGATATTCTGCTCAAAGCCGACAGAATGAGTATGGCGAATTCGCTTGAACTGAGAGTACCGTTCCTCGACAAGGAAGTATTCAAGGTAGCCTCGACAATCCCGACAAGGCTCAGAGTAAACAAGCAGAACACAAAGTACGCAATGCGTCAGGCTGCAATGCGCCATCTGCCGCCTGAAACGGCACAGAAAAAGAAGCTCGGCTTCCCTGTTCCGACAAGAGAGTGGCTTAAGGACGAGAAATACTACAACATTGTCAAGGATATGTTCAACTCCGACACAGCAAAGAAGTTCTTTAACTCAGAAATGCTTATCGGCTTCCTTGATGAGCATTATCAGCTCAAGGAGGACAACAGCCGAAAGGTATGGACAATCTACATCTTCCTTGTATGGTACAAGATTTATTTTGAGGGCGACAAGGTTGACGGCATAGAGGCTTAAATGTTAATATCAGTTAAAAAACCGCTGAGCGTTTTGCTCAGCGGTTTTTGTATTATGCGTGGAATAAATTATCTTTTTATTCAAAGAGCAGCACAGCTGCGACAACCAAAACTCCACTCTTCACTCTTCACTCTTAAATGCGGCATAGCCGCATTACTTTCTCTCGCAGTAAACTACATAGCGGTAGTCGGAATAACCGTAAGGGTGGCAGGTGATAAGCGTGAGCATATCCTTTCCCTTCTGAATTTTAACCTTGTCGGACTCAGTCGGCAAAATCACCTCGGTTTTTACAACCTTATATTCAAGCTTATCCCACAGATTCGTAACATACACCGAGTCGCCCTCGTTCAGAAACACGATATTATCAAACATCACCTTGTTGATAACTCCTCTGTGACCGGCTATAACCGCATTCGTGTTTATACCGCCGATCGGGATAGATGTTCCCGTCATCTGTGCTGCGCCAAGCCACATATTATAGTCGCTCGCACCGAGATAAATCGGCATATTAAGGTCAATACTTGGAGCTGATATATAGCCGAAAACATAATCGTAAACGCTGTACTGCGCTAAGTTGAAGCTCTCCTGAGCGTAGCAGAACGGGTCGAGCAGATTCTGCCCTGACTCATAAAGTTCTTTATTGTATTTTACAATGTCGCTGTAAAGGCGCGCAAGGAGCTTCGGGTCGTAGCTTTTGTTGTTTTCCGCCTCGTCGGCACCGAGCAAGGGTGTGTCAGAGTTTTCATTATCAGGTTCAGGGGCTGTAGGGTTGCCGATGCTGTCAAGATTGCGCTTAAATTCATCAATAACAGCGTTCTGCTCAAAGCTCGTGAAGAGCTTCGCAATACCCGGGTAAAAGAACACACCCAGCCCTGCAATTAAAAATGCCACAGATGTTATCATCAGCTTTTTACTTTTCGGCATCTTCTTTTTCGGCGTTGTCTCAGTTTTCTTTTCCTTCTTTTTCATCCGCCTTGACCTCCGTCCTGCGCTTCTTCCGCAGGCTTCTTCTGACTATTATAACAACAATAAGAATAACAATCAATGCCCCAATAGGAATTGTCAGCCAGACTACCCACTTAGGCACGAGCATACCGCCCACATTTACTTCGTCACTGCCGCCGTCTACTCGCTTTGTAATAACATTGCCGTTCTCGTCAGTAGTGGTTATAGTGCCTGATTCATAAGCGTCCTCACCGTCGATATAGTCGCAGCGTTCGCCGCGCACAAGAAGTCTGTGTGAGTTAATACCGTATGGTGTGCAGGTTACAAGGGTGCATAAATCCTTATCACGGTCAATTTGCAGTTGGGATGTATCGCTTGGCTCAACAACCTTGATTTGGTCGATTTTATAGGCAAGAACCTCGTCAAGAATATGCAGATAAAACTTATCCCCTACCTCAAGCTTATCGAGGTCGGTAAAGAGCATATTGCCGGGCACTCCGGTATGACCAGTCAACACGCAGTGCGTTCCCGCTCCGCCGACAGGCAGAGATGTTCCCTTGAGGTGTCCTACCCCTTTTTGGAGTTGCGCCTCAGTTGCGCCGTGATAAATCGGGCAGGTAAGGGTAATTTCGGGAATTTTTATAAAGCCCATCATATGCTCGTTGTTTAGGCTGAGCATCTCGTAATACTCGTCTATGGTCTGTTCCTTTTCGGTGGGCTTGGTTTCATCGGTCGGGTCGGATGCGTTTTCAAAAGGATCCTGCAGGGTTACTTGTCCGAGAGTTTTATTATATTCAACGGCAAGCTCCTTTTGAAGGCGCACTTCTTTCTTGGTAAGCTTAGCAACCTGCTGTTCATATTCGGCTACAACGCTTATCTGCTGAAAATACGAAATAATATTGCCAAGGGAAGGATAAAACAAAACAGCTAAACCTGCAACAACCAGCACCGAGCCAATGATTTTTTTTGAAAGCTTAGAGTTCTTTTGATTTTTATTATTTTTCTTTTCTTTTAAATTTTGGTTTTTTTCTTTACTCATATTGTACCTCGGCAATAAATGATAGGGTATAATCAGTTTTATAAATTTGCAAAACAGACAGGGGAAAATCCCCTGTCTGCCGCAAGCCGCAAAGCGACAATATTTTGTTTTAATTATAATCTGAGATTATAATCAGATTTCCTCTTTTCTTGTCTTTCTTGAACGAATGAAGAAGAATGCACCGCCGCCGATGAGGGCAAGACCTGCAACTGTGAAGAGGATTGTACCCATACCACCTGTGAGCGGGAGGTCAGGAGTTGGTACATTGACAACCTTATTATCAGCAAGGATAGCATTACTATCATAAGAAGTTGCATCTACGTTAACTGAAATATCTCCGCTATAAAGCTGATAACCTGCAGGTGCTTGAGTCTCAACTAAAGTGTATGTACCATAAGCAAGACCCTTTACATTAAATGTACCATCATTTTCAGAAGTTATTTTAGATACAGCTCCTTCGGTACCAGCCTTGCATACAGTGTAAACGCCATCAGCGTATACAAATGAAATCTTAGTTGTCTTATTTGCATCCTCAAAAAGTTCAAACTCTGCTCCAGCGAGACCCTTTTCTTCAGTTGAATTTACGTTTTCATACTTAAGACCTATAAAGCCACCGGTTTTAACAGTATCTTTAGAATCAGGGGTACCAGTTACACCATACTGATTCTCATAAGTCAAAGTTGCTTTATTCTCAATATCAGTGTTAACTACAGCGTTTGCATTTATCTGTGTTGTAAGTTCAATTTTAAGTTCAGTAGCACCCTTAAGCTTCTGTCTACCAGCCTGAGTTGTGTCAAATGTAAATTTTCTTGAAGTAGAGTCATAAGAAACAGTGTAATCAGTACCCTCAGTAAATGTACCCTTGTCTGCAGCTAACGTTGCACGTACTACTACAGCTGTTTTATCAGTGTCACTGTATGAAAAATCAAGTTTTCCATCAATAACATCAGTTACATTGTAAGTTACATAAGAGTCAATATCATCCGGAACGATCGGAGTAATTGTCCAAACAACATTTTTGCCGATTGTCTGAGTTTCAACATCAGCTACCTTTGTAATAGTCGGAAGCTTTGAGTTGTCCATTGTCTTATCGTCATCATCATTATCAGATGCAACTACGTTTGTAGTAACACCAGCATTGTCCTTAATCGCAGCAGTTGAACCATAGCCAACCTTAACTGTAAATGTCTGATCAGTTGCTACAGGAAGTGCATCAGTTGCACCGTCTAATATTGTAGGTCTTGACTCATGCCATGTATATGTAGCATCTGTGGCTAAAGCAATACTACCATCAGCATTATAAGTTTTGTCAGTAGGAAGACCGTTAACAACCATAATACCATTTTCTACACTAGCTGTAACAGTACTATACTTTTTAACAAGCTCTGCCTGTGAATCTGCATCAAAAGTAGTTACAACAGCAGAAGGAGTATCATTGACCTTATCGGCAAGTGTATAAGTCACGATTACATTACCAGCTGAATCCTTGAGTTCAAACTGCGGAGCCTGAGAAATCTTACTATGATCATAAGCACTTGCATTTACAGTTTTTGTAAGAGTAGAGCCGCCAAGTGTTGTGAGGTTCTTAGGATAAACATTAGTAGTTCTTAAAAAGCCATCTCCACCTCTGTTTGTTGTTGGAAGATAAACATAGAACGGTTTTGCCTGAACATCTACCTTGTAAGGGCTGCTCGTCTCAACAACATAGTAAAGACCATAAGGCTTTGAAGATGAACCGTCAACAGTAAAAGTTGCAACACCATCTACTCCACCAACTGTAGCTGTTGTAGCTGTTAAAGAAATTTTTGTAAGGTCAGGAGTAGCAGGTTCTCTAGTTGTCAGATTGCCCTGATAATACGCTTTAAATGTTACTCCATTGAGTCCCTTATAATTGGTTATCGTTACTTCTTCGCCAACAGAACTACTGGTGTTACCTATATTGTTTCCATAGTCAGCACCTGTCATAGTAGAAGCATCATAAGTAACATCTTGTTTATACACTTTCAAAGTGTATTCGCCTGATGCGGTTGCCGCATTTGCTGTGATTGCAAGACCTGCGAAAGCTGAAACTGCGAGCAGGAGTGCAAGCACAATACTCGTGATTTTCTTTGTGATTTTCATTTTGAAATCATCCTTTCTTAAATTTTAATTTTAATTTCCACGAAAAAATTAAAACCTGTTTTATTCCGAACGGAAAAACCGTTCAGTGCTTATATAAATCCCTTTCGGGATAAATACCGTTATTCAACCGCCGTGCGGCAATGCGCCGCCGGCTGTTGCACTTATAAAATGTCTTCTTAATTGAGTTTACTCCATTTTGCAAAAAACTGCAATAGAATTTGAAAACATTTTAAATGAAATTTAAACATTTTTTACTTGCGGTTAATCAACTGTTTTGCCAATGCAAGAAGATTTATTCTCTTTTTATAGAGAATGAACGCTGTGCCTGCTATGACTACAGCGAGCACACCGAGAACATATAACATTGTCACGCCAACACCGCCTGCGATTGGGAGTTCGGGTTGCTTGAGGTTTATTACAGTATAGGAATCGTTAAGTGGAGAATATTCATTATCTCCCGGTCCCATATATGAGATAACATAGTTATTCTCGCCCATAATCTCAATCATGAATGTGCCTGTTAAAAGCTGATAGCCGTTTGGAGCTTTGGTCTCCTTGAAGTAGTAGGTCGCCTTGACATTGCCTGATACACTCGGTTGATATTTAAGCTTTGTGAATGTTACCAAGCCTGTGGTCTGAGCAGATGTTACCGGATTAGTAAAGCCTAAATCTGCCTTGCTGGCGTTATTTTCTGTTGCCTTCGTTGTGCAAGCTGCATCAGTGTAGAGCGTGAACTCAGCGCCACCAAGCGCATTGTCGTTTTCATCCTGCTTTATAAATGAAACATCGGTATATTTAGTAGCGGTCTGGTTGTTGAATGTAGGCACACCGGTTATTTCATCGGAAACTGTATGAGTTGTCGGATCGTAATTTTTATAGTATTTCTTTATAACGGTAAGCAGCCCGTTTGTATCGGTTGTAACCTGAACCTGCGCATAATATGTTGATGTAGCATCCATAACATACTTGCCGGAATCCACACCGTCACTCAATCCCTCGGTTATTGAATAGTAGTAAAAACCGGTTTTTCCATAAGTGATATTTTTAAACGTTACATTACCGCTTGATACATTGCTCTGAGTATCATTGTAATCACCGTATGTGTTCTCACTTACATCGGTATTATCACAGTAAAGCAAGGTCTGAGTAAAGGTAAAATCTGTGCCGCTGTAAGGCGAATTGTCAAGATTCTTGAACGCCTGAAGATTCGACTCAATCGGAATAAATTTGTTTACAAATTTGACTTCACTGATTTCACTGACTTCACTGTCTGCGCTTTGTGATGTTCCGACTGTACCCTCAAACTCAGGGTTGGAATACTCGCTGCCGTTAATCTTGTAAATTGAATATCCCGGCGCAAGCGAAGTTTCATTAACCTTATATTTTGCACCCTGCGGAATTCCCTCAAACACAACATACTGCTGTGCAGTAATTGCAAATTTGCCATCTGTTGCGGTGTAGGAATTAATACCTGTAAGCGGGTTTACAACATCTGTACCGTCATCGTTATAAAGCTTATAGTTCAGATCATAATTTGTATATTTGCCTGAATTGTTTAAATCAAAACCTATGCTAAAGTTAAACGACGATTCGTTGTTATTAATAGCTGCATTATCTTTGTCAACAAGATCTTTTGATACCTTCAGCGATGATGTAAGCGCCGTGTTCTCAAAATGCGCCTGCAAGCTGGTCTGCTCGTTTTTATCTTCTTTAGAGTTTATATACTTGAAGGAATTCGAGGTTAAACCGTCGCCTGAAACAATAGTATCACCGGAAACCTTATCATAAACTGTGTATTTGGTAGAATACGAAAGCTTTGCGTCTGTGGTAGACTCAGCAACATTCATACTCTCGCCTACTGTGAAGACCTTGTCGTAGGTTACCTGTCCGCCGTTTCCAAGCGAGCTATTTTTAACTGTTTCACCCTGAGTTGAAGTAAAGCCAAAGGTGTCATTGCTCTGAACAGCACTCTTCAATCCGCTGTTTACATTGTCAACATTTACCGTCTTATCGACAGTAAGATCGTGTGACGGAACGGTCATTGTAAACTCAACCTTGAAGTTCGATTCAGCCTGACCACGTTCCATATAGAATACCGTCATATGGTATGTCTTGTTAGGGTCAAGATAATTAGCTGTAGCTTCTGTACTGCCGTTGAAGTAGGTTGTTACAGCACCAAGGTTAGTTGCGCCTGATGTTTCGCCGGTGTATTCTGTGGCGTCATCCGCGTTCCATATTTTGCCGTTTAAATTCGCAAGAGTAATCTGTTGTGAGTTGGCAAGGTAGCCATCTGTATTCTGCCATTTTGAGAAAATACCAAGAGTATTTGTGGTGAATTGACTGAGATGGAACTTTGCATATCCAGCTGAGCGTTCATAGGGATCTATCCAATATTTGCTGTTATTTTCTGTACCACCTGTTTTGTTTTCCCAAACTTCAATGCAAAAATATTGATAATCGGTCTTTACCCAAAAATCTCCATCAGGAACGGTCGGTAAATCAGACGAGGATGCGACAGCATAGTTTGCGAAAACATCATTTGCAGTAGCACTCATAGTTTTGAAGTTTATTGAACCGCTTGCCTGTTTATGGTCGCCGCCGAGGTCAAGCACTAAGTTGCTTTTTCCGGAATCGTCCGAAATGTAAACCCAGAGGTCATCATCTCCGGAGTAATCAAATGTAACCGGAGTTCCGTTCTCGGTGCCGTCAACTGTACCATAAGCAGGTACACGGAAGTCAATATCAAGGCGGATACCAAAGCCAAAGTCGAGGTTTGAGCTATTATAGCGTGTATATGTATCTCCGGATGGAGTACCACCCGAACCACTGCCACTTCCGCTAAGCGCCGATACAGGGCAGATAACTTTATTTTTTGGTTCAAATATGATGTAATACTCATTAAAACCATGTCCGGTGGAAAATATATTGGTCCAGCCACTCCAAGTTGCATCGACATATATACCATTAGCATATGCATTTTTTGTAGCCTTATAATACATTGTCCCTTGGTACTCAATATTAAACAAAGGTCCAGTATTATCAGTAATTTTAAGATAATAATAGCCATATTGCGAGTTCCACTCCATAGCCTGGCTTAAATTAGCTTCATCTTTTGGAATTTCACCATTGCCATCCGCCCTGGCATACTTATACAATGTCGGCGCGCCGCCTGACGGCGCAGCATATGTCGGTGCTTCTGTCGGAGTTTCTACTGGTTCCTCAGTTTCAAGCTTCGGCATGCTCGTCACTTTCGAGTTGAACGGGAATATGCCGTAGCCGTTTGAGCCGCCGTAGCTGCCTCCTGCATCCATAACTCCGTAAGCTGTGCCTGCGCCATAGTTTACATATTTCGGCACATCGTTATCCCACGCAAAATAAACATTATCCGTTGCATTCGTTGAGTTGAACGAATAGGTTGTAACGCCTGTGACAGCGTCTGTTGTCGCCTTGAACGGGAAGTAAGAGTCTACTACCTTTGCAACATTGCTTTTTTGCAGTGCTGCAGCGTCAAAATAAGGCATCTTAACGCCTGCAGCTGCCTGAATGTCACCGTTAGCGTCAAGCGTTGGGTAAGCAAGACCCATAAGGGATTGATAGTAGTTACCACCAGCTTTTGCCATACCGTTGGAGTTATTTATTGCATACAAATAGCTACTTGTATCGGAATAGCGAGTAAGACCATTTTTTGCGCTTGCATAATCAGTCGGCTTACCATCATCATATTTATAAAAATTACCAAAATACAACGGATATGACCATGTAGAGTTAGCAGCCGCTATATCACTTATATATTTATTAAACTGACCGAACTGGAACCAGTCGCCATTTGACGGAGTGTTCAGCCACTGGCTGTTATTGATTTCGTTATCTGACAGATAGTCAAAATATGTAGCCTTAACGCCGACTATATTTGACTGGTCGCCCCAGTTTGACGGAACGGTGTAGTCAGCAATAACAACTAAGCTGTCTATCGTTACCCATGCATTTTTCTCAACATTATAGTAAAGATTAACATTATCAGCCGGAACAGTTAAGT
Organism: Acutalibacteraceae bacterium; assembly: GCA_051880615.1. Taxonomy (GTDB): domain Bacteria; phylum Bacillota; class Clostridia; order Oscillospirales; family Acutalibacteraceae; genus UBA7067. The sequence continues at coordinate 109,947 of JBJEOH010000028.1, read as the reverse complement.
TGTCCGTTTTCAGGTTGGTGTTCGGCTGGAAATAGAAGGCCGAACCCACCGGAACCTGCACCTCATAATAATATACGGTCTGTCCGTTGCTGGCTGTAGCCGATGCCGCAGTCATATCCGATGTTTTCCATTGAGCAGGGTTCGGCTCGTCAACATCAAATACAACCTGATGATTTGTCCAACCCGGTGCATAGAGCTTTACGGTTACAGTATCACCGCTATATGTCCGGGAGGTAACATCATCATTATATTTACTCCACTGAAGTGAACCGTCAGCAAGAACATAAAGCTTGTTGTTTGCATCGGTGGTTCTCTCGGTCAAAGCTATGGTAGCTGTATGCGTTGTTGTAATATCAGCTGTATTTAATGCTTCCCAGTCGCTGCCGTTAAATACGCTGTTTGTTTTGTCAATAGTCTGGTCGCTGCTTTGATTACTATTACTGCCATTGCTGAAAATTATAGATGTTGCTGCAGACGGATAATCAAAATAATAAAAACCACTTTTGAGCATTGTCATAGATGCGCCCGGCCATGCCGTCGTTGTTACACCGCCGCCCCAGTAGTAGGCATAAGGCTTTTCTCCGTAGGTATTGCTTTTCAGATATACTCTTGATTTTCCTTCAGCAGGATCTGCAATCGTATAAGAATAGTTCAACTTTACGTTGCCGCTATAAGAGGCAGATGCTGTGGTTTTAAACAAAGTGGATGTGCTGTCCCCCACCTGAGTGATCTCATTACTGCCAACTTTCAGATTGCCGCTCTTGGCATATTCAAGCCATTCACTGTTAAGCGACAAATCAATGTATATTTCGCCCGTGTAGCTATCGCTCGCCGCCGCACCGGCATTGACTGTTGATGCAAACATCGGCACGAAAATCGACAGCAACAAAATGACCGCCATCGAAAATGCCGAAAGCTTGCCAAGCACATCGTGCGACCTCGCCTTTCTTGTCATTTCAAACATCTCTCCCTTTTTTCTATTATTACCTTTCTATTACCTTTAGCATGATTTCCTAAAGGTTTTAAGAAATAAACACAATTTCGGTGCAAAAAAGCTCACATCAGCCGACCGCAGCAATGCTGCAGTAGTAATATGAGCATAGAAACAGACCATAAGTCAGTAATTAAATTGTCCGACAGCGATAATACTGCCAGGATACACGACAGCTGTGACCTGTCTATAATACCTTCAATATACGATGCCTTGTGCACCGCTTGCTCATATTCCATACCAACTAAAACTGAGTAAAATTTCAACTTAGTAATATTTTACATCATTTCTGCAAGAAATTCAACAGCGAAAATTGCTTTTTTAAAATAAATTATTCACAAATTCTATCGGCTGATTTTATGCAACATCACCATAAATGTTTCGTATTTTATAGAATCGCCTGCTTTTTGTGCAGTTTTTCTCAATAGATATAGTTTTCAAATTGCAACTTCTTTTCCGCATAAGCTGTTTCTCGGCGTATAACAATTCTATTATACAGTATATTTATGCATTAATTTGTCGAAATTAGGAGCCCAACGCTCAAGATGTACTAAAACTAAAAATTAAATTTGCAAAACCTTACATTTTGCACTAATAATACTTTAAAGGTTAAAATCCAGCGTATATTCCATTAGAAAAAATATTATAATTTAACATTGCTGTCGTGCGCTTTTATTGCTTTTTGCGCAGATTCAAGAATTCTCAGATCGTTCTGATAGCTGCACATTCGCTTTGCCTGCTCAAAACTCGCCCAGACATAGCTTTCTATCTCGCTGCGCTGAATTTTAACCCGGTCACTGTCGGTTTCCGCCAAAAAGAATACGACTCTCTTTTTGATGTTGGCAAACGGCGAATAGTCGCTGACCTGCCTGTAGCCGCTGTATATTTTTACCCTGAGTCCTGTTTCCTCATAGACCTCCCGAAGCGCGGTCTGATGCTCGTTCTCACCGACCTCCATATGCCCCTTCGGGAAAGACCAGTATTTTCCGTTGCAGTTTCGCACAAGCAAAAGCTTTATCCCGTCTTTTCCGCGGTGAAAAACCACCGCACCACAGGACTTTTCATACAGACAGCTGAGATGATACTCCTCAGGCATCCTGCCGCTTTGCTGGAAAATCTCACTGAGCTTTGACTGATAAAAAACCTGCCCCTGAGGAGCTACTATCAGCTTGCTTTTGTTTTTACTCTGCAAAATGGCGATAACCTTGCCCAGAAACTGTTCAGGCGGCTTTGTATTTGAAACAATATAAACCGGGGTGTTCTTCATGCTGCTGACACTTATATATCCCGAATACAAGCCACACTCACTCAGGCAGCCGTAAAGCGTCGTATCGGCGCTCATTCCCAGCATTCAAACACCCCCTTCAACGAAATTAAACTATGCTGATTTTTAAATATTGATATAAGCTATTATTTGAAAAGCTCTTTCATTTTGTTTATCTGTGCCGCGCTGTTTGCCGACATTATTCCGTTTAAAAACAGCACGCTCTTTATACCCTTTTTATTGCAGTAATCCTTGATATTTCCGCTGTAATATCTGAAGTCTATAACATGCACCTCGTCATAATTATAAGCAAGGAAAGGAACAATGGCACTGCCGAAAGTATCTTTGACAACAAGCAGCTTATTGCCGTCGCCCTTATCCTCGTTGTCAATGACAAACAGCGGATTATCGCCGTGAATAAATACATTCAGCTCATCCTCGCCGTCTTCAAACTCGGTTTTATACATATTCACGGTTTTCGTCTCCTGAGAAATTGTACCGTCAGTATTTCTTCCGATAACCGTGCATTTATATTTTCCCGGAATATCATAGTAGCTTATTGTATCCGGATTAGCCTTGAGGTCATCGTTGTCGGTAGAGGTAACATAAGCGCCGGTGTAATCCTTTATTGTGTGCTTTTTAAGCGAAGCCAAGTCAATCGGCTCAAAGCCGGCTGTCTTTGCAAAAGCCGTATACGCCTGATAAGCACCAAGACTTGTCCAGCGGTTGTCAGTATTATAGAAAATATAATCATTGCGCTTTGCGCCAAGCTCGTTAAACACATCAACCGGTATCACCTGCTCGCCGTAGTTGCTGTAAATAACCGTTGTGTTATCGCGCTGCGCATTTGTGGCAATATCCGATAAAAGCCTGTCAGGCAACCCGTATGCTGTGTGATTCGGCACAACCATATTAAATACGCTCAAATCATCACCGAGTGCTTTTTTGAAATCAGCTATTGCGCTTGAATATATAAGCGCAGACTTTTCGTCACCCTTGAATATGTCATAGCCTGTCGAATTCCAGATATACAAGCTTCCGTCCATATATCCGTCAGAGCCGTCGTCCTCAAGCGAAGGCAGCTCATTTGTCACAGGAGTGTACGGAGCTATTGTTGCCGCCTGCGTCGCTGCTATGGTTTCTGTTTTTTCACCCTGACTGCGCTGAGCGCTGCAACCCCTGAATATAAACACCGCAACTATAGCCGCGGTCGCAAGAATAGCAAACACCGTACACACTACAGCTGCGCGCTTTCTCGCTCTTTTCTTTCTGAGCGCCTCTTTTTTGCGGTAATATTCGCGCCTGCCTCGGGTGCTCTGATACGGCGGCTGGGCACTGGTTCTGTATCTCGGTGCTCTTTCATCCGTTTTTGAGCGTCGGTTGGTCTTCGGTTCGTTGTCACTTCTTTTTTTCTGTGATCCGTTACCTGACATTTCAATCAATCCCTTTGCTTATACTAAGTTTTAATAAGCGTTTAGCAATAAAATCATCGTAATTTAGGTGTAACTGTCGAAATACGCAGATTCTTACACTACATTATATCACAAAAACACAATTAACTCAACATATATTTTGGTTACAATTAAATTTTTCCGATTTAGCATTATGTACAGCAATTCCTCGTTATTGACAAAACCTCATTGAAATGTGATAATATAAATTAACTTAATTTGCGAAAATTCTCATTTCACCGTGGAAAGGAAGATGTACAATGGCAAAAGAACTTGCAAAAGCCTACAACCCGAAAGAGGTTGAGGACAAAATCTATGATTTCTGGCTTGACGGAAAGTTTTTTCACGCAAAGCTTGATAAGGATAAAAAACCGTATACAATCGTGATGCCGCCGCCGAATATTACCGGTCAGCTTCATATGGGACACGCACTTGACAACACTTTGCAGGATATTTTAATCCGCTATCACAGGATGTCAGGCTATGACACGCTGTGGGTTCCCGGCACAGACCACGCCTCTATAGCTACAGAGGCAAAGATTGTTGAAGCGATGAAAAAGGAAGGCGTTACAAAGGACGACCTCGGTCGCGAAGGCTTTTTAGAGCGTGCATGGGCGTGGAAAGAGCAGTACGGCGGCAGAATTACCGAGCAGCTTAAAAAGCTCGGCAGCTCCTGCGACTGGGACAGAGAACGCTTCACTATGGACGAGGGTTGCTCAGAAGCCGTTAAAGAGGTTTTTGTTTCATTATATGAAAAGGGCTTGATTTACAGAGGCGAGAGAATGATAAACTGGTGTCCGCACTGCCTTACATCAATCTCTGACGCCGAGGTTGAATATGAGGAGCAGGCAGGTCACTTCTGGCATCTGCGCTATAAGCTGACAGACGGCAGCGGATATATCTATCTCGCCACAACAAGACCCGAAACGCTTTTGGGCGATACAGCCGTTGCTGTTCACCCCGATGACGAGCGATATAAGGATATGATAGGCAAAACGGTTATCCTGCCGCTTGTAGGCAGAGAAATTCCGATTGTTGCCGACACATATGTTGAGCCTGAATTTGGAACAGGTGTTGTTAAAATCACTCCTGCGCACGACCCCAATGACTTTGAGGTTGGCTTGCGCCATAACCTTGAGGTTATTACCGTTATGACGCCGGACGCAAAAATCACCGACGACTACCCGAAATACGCGGGAATGGACAGATATGAGGCTCGCAAGGCTATTGTTGAAGATTTAAAAGCTGAGGGCGCACTCGTAAAAATAGAGGATTACAGCCACAATGTAGGCACCTGCTACCGCTGCGGCACAACAGTTGAGCCGAGGGTATCTAAGCAATGGTTTGTAAAGATGAAGCCGCTTGCAGGCCCGGCAATCAAGGCGGTTGAAAGCGGCGAAACAAAGTTTGTTCCACAGCGTTTTGAAAAGGTTTATTTCCACTGGCTCAACAACATCCGCGACTGGTGCATTTCAAGACAGCTCTGGTGGGGACACAGAATCCCTGCGTGGTACTGCGCCGACTGCGGCGATATTACCGTATCAAAAGAAACGCCGCACGAATGTTGCAAGTGCCACAGCAAAAATATAGAGCAAGACCCCGACACCCTCGACACATGGTTCAGCTCGGCACTCTGGCCGTTCTCAACACTCGGTTGGCCGAATAACACAGAGGAGCTTGCACATTATTATCCGACTAATACTCTTGTAACAGGCTATGACATTATTCCTTTCTGGGTTATGAGAATGATGTTCTCGGGCATTGAGCAGACGGGCAAAGCACCGTTCGACACCGTATTGATTCACGGTCTTGTTCGTGACGAACAGGGCAGAAAGATGTCAAAATCGCTTGGCAATGGCATTGACCCGCTGAAGATAATCGACGAATACGGCGCAGACGCATTAAGGCTTATGCTTGCAACCGGCAACTCGCCCGGAAACGATATGCGTTTCAGCGACAAAAAGGTTGAAGCCTGCCGCAACTTTGCAAACAAGCTTTGGAACGCTTCGCGCTTTGTTCATATGAATATAGATGATTACGGCGTTAAAAACGAGCTGCCCGAAAAGCTTGAAGCAGAGGACAAATGGATTATAAACACGCTCAACAACACAGCAAAAGAAGTCAACGAAAACATTAAGAACTTTGAGCTTGGCATTGCGGTTCAAAAGGTTTACGATTTCATATGGGACTGCTACTGCGACTGGTATATTGAGCTTGCAAAAGCTCGCTTGCAAAGTGATTCGGCACAGAACGCAAGACAGGTACTCGTTTGGGTTCTCGACAAGGCTCTGAAGCTTTTACACCCGTTTATGCCGTACATCACCGAGGAAATCTGGCAGACTCTCCCCCATTCCGACAGCAGCAAGACTATTATGCTCGAGCAATATCCGGTATTTGACGAGAGCCTGTGCTTTGCTGAGGCAAGCGCACAGATGGAAACCGTTATGGAGGCTATCCGCGGTATCCGTACAAGAAGAAGCGAGATGAATGTTCCGCCGTCACGCAAAGCAAAGGTTTATATCGCAACCGAAAAGCAGGCTGTATTTAAAAGCGGCGAAGCGTTTATAATCAAGCTTGCATCTGCAAGCGAGGTTGAAATCGGCGCTGCATTTGACATTGACGGCGCGGTAACAATAGTAACCGCCGACGCTAAAATCTACATTCCTATGGAGGAGCTTGTTGACAAAGAAGCCGAGCTTGCAAGACTTAACAAGGAGCTTGCGACAACAAAGAAGATGCTTGCTCAATCTGAGGGCAAGCTCAACAATCAGGGCTTTGTTGCAAAGGCACCCGAGTCTGTAATCGAAAAGGTAAAAGGTCAGGCAGCAAGAGAACGCGAAAAAATCGCAATGATTGAGGCTGCTATCGCTGCTTTGAAATAAACATTAACAGACCCGTCTGCTCGGCGAACAGGCGGGTTTATTACAACAAGGAGCAACGGCGACTGTATACCGGCTGCATACAAAGCGAAATCCGTATTCCCGTTGTAAAAGCATAAAACAGCGCACAAAACCCCCGAAGAGCCGGAGCTCTTCGGGGGTTTGTTGTGATCCCAGTGGAATCTCATTTCCTTTTAGTTTATTTTTATTATTTCGGGTTTACTTGACTTTTGGGTATAGCTCTCCGTCGCCGCCCATAAGCAGCGTAATTTGTTTTGTTTCATCATATCATATGGCAAATACTGTGTCAAACTTATTTTATCGTGAATATTATCACGCTCAAAGAAAACAATAAAAATAAAACATTTGCAGGTGATAATATGGTAAGCAGACACGGAAGAAGCACCTTTACGCTAAACAACCGACCGTCAATCATCAGCCGAGGCTCTGTTGTCGGCAAGACAGAGGGCGAAGGACCGCTGAAGGACTTTTTTGACAAAATATATTACGATTCAACCGCAGGACAGGAAACATGGGAAAAGTCGGAGAGCTATTTTCAGCAGCAGGCATTTTTAGAGGCGCTTGAAAGAGGGCATCTTCACCCGCAAGACATTGACATTATGTTCTCCGGCGACCTTTTAAACCAGTGCATTTCATCAAGCTTTGGTCTTCTTGAATTCAGCGTGCCGTATCTGGGGCAGTACGGCGCTTGCTCCACAATGGCACAGACTCTGCTTTTAAGCTCGCTGTTCGTGAACTGCGGCATTGCCGATATTGCTGCGGCTGTTACTGCGTCGCACTTTTGCTCGGCAGAACGGCAATTCCGTTTTCCTCTCGAATACGGCGGTCAGCGCACACCGACCGCACAGCGCACTGTTACGGGCGGCGGATGTGCAATAGTCGGCAAAAACACGCCCGGCAAGCCGTATATTGAGGCTGTTCACATCGGCAAAATGGTGGATTTGGGAATAAAGGACGCAAACAATATGGGAGCCGCAATGGCACCGGCTGCGGCACAGAGTATTTCTGAGTTTCTGCTTGACACCGAAACAAAGCCCTCCGATTATGACTTAATATTAACGGGCGACCTCGGCGAAGTCGGCTCAAGCCTGCTGTGCGAGCTGATGCTAAAGGAGGGATTTGACATCTCGCAAAACCATAACGACTGCGGTCTTTTGATTTTTGACCGTGAGGGTCAGGATGTTCACGCAGGCGGAAGCGGCTGCGGCTGTGCAGCCTCCGTTTTTTGCTCCTGTATACTGAATTCTATTGAGAGCGGCAAGCTCAGAAATGTCATTCTCGCCGCAACAGGCGCACTTATGTCGCCTACCTCGTCACAGCAGGGTGAAAGTATACCCGGAATTTCGCATATAGTAAATGTTAAAATGGGATAAAAAATTCGGTGACAAACTCATAATACTGTGATATAATAAAACCACACTCAATCTATAGGGGTGGTTTTATGATAGAGCGTGTTCAGTTCTTTGATGATATTGTTCTGAGCTGGATGGGTAAGTTCCACACTCCGAGAAGAAACAGGATTATGAAATTCTTCTCTAAAATCGGCGACAAGGGTCTTGTATGGTTTACGATGTGCATTATCCTTGTTATCTATGCGCCGTGGCGGTTTTTCGGTGCTAATGTAATTGTCGGGCTTGCCATAGCACATCTTGCAGGAGAAATAATTATTAAGCATATAGTCGGGAGAACCCGACCCTGCCACAGGCTTGAGGACGACCAGCTTGTGGTAAAGCGCCCAAAATATTACTCATTTCCGTCCGGGCACACAACATCGTCGTTTGCGGTGTTTGCGGTTACGCTTTTCCGCTGTTGGCCTCTTGCTATTCTTGTATTCTTTATTGCGGCGATGATTGCGCTGTCAAGAATGTATCTTCGCGTTCATTATCTCACCGATGTCGTTGCCGGCGTTTTGCTGGGTTTTGCCTGCGGCAGTCTTTCGGTTATTATTTTCAATACTATGACAATTCCGCTTTGATTATTAAATTATAATTGACGGCGAATTATTTATGTGTTAGCATTAGTATAAGAAGCATCACTGTAATTAAGGAAGTATCTGTGTTATGGATGTTAAGTCTTCGGGCGTTACCCTTCAGAAAAATAATCAAAAGAAAAACAAGCTCCTTTTTGTGACAAGCATAATACTGATTGTCACAAGTGCATTAACTATGTTCGGTACGATACTGCTGGCTTTATTCTGCGCTTTCGCAATAATTATAGGAGAAGTAAACCTCAGCGTAGATTTCAGTGCAGCCATAATGGGAGTTTCCCTTGTATTCGGTGTCGTTCTTGCTGTCGTTTCATTTTATGCCGGTCTGCGCGGAATCTGGCAGAATAAGCTGATTAAGTGCCGCAAGCTCGGCATTGTTATTCTGCTTCTTAATATAGTAAGCTATGTTTCCGATTTATTCACCACCATTTCTGTCAAGGACAGCATAGATACGATTATTTTTCAGATAGTATTTTATGCTGTGGTGTCGTTGACTCTCCCTATTCTGTATTTAATTGGCGCAAACCTCGCAATCAAGAAGAGTGAGCCCGACAGAAAATACAAGAAAATTATCAAGTCGATATAAGAAAAATATAAACTTCAGCGGCTGAATCGAGACACTGTATCTCGATTCAGCCGCTTTTTATGTCTTATTTAGTGAAATTATTTTACTATTATGGCTCTTTTTCGAATGGAAACAAAAATGAAGCGGCAGGCTGTTCCTTAAAAGTTCCACCTTTGTTTGCAAGGAAATCAAACATAGTGATTCCCTTAGAATTTACGGCTCTTCTGGCGTAAGCGAATTTCAAAAGCATGTTAGCATAAAAATCATTCCTGTAGTTGCTGTATGAGTTTATTCCATTCTGAAAGTCAACATCACTAGGATCAAGATTCAAATAAGGATAACTTTTTTCTGGTATTCTAATTTTTCTTAATTTCTCAAACGCATAATGGATGTTGTTTTTGAATGTTATGCCATTCTTTATGTAAGCCATAGCTACACTCCTTTAATATCTAATTTCCTTTATTCACCTAACCCGTCAAACACTTCTGATTTCTCTTCGTCTTTGTCTTCGTAATTGCATAAGATTTCTTCATATAAATAATCTAATTCCTGCATATTATTTTAGCTCCCTTTTTCAATACTCATCGAACACGATGCTTCGGAACAATTCTATCTTGCGACGATCTTCTGAGCCTTTCCTAAAGAAGATTTTTACAATTTTCAGTAGTAATTCCTCATCCGTACACTCTTTAGAGCTTTCTTTCGATTCATCAGTCGGTGGCTCAGTCTCAGCTGCCGTTCCGCGAAAAAGCGCTTTACGGGTTACTAAATCTTTCATCTTGCCTTGTGCTAAGTAGCGCGAGAAAACCTGCAGAGCCAGGTTAGGGCGAGCAAGCAGCTCTGATGATTCAGAATTAAGTTCAATTTGCTTTTCATTAATCTTATAGGATAATATTTTCTTAGGATTTCTAGCCTTGCCTGATATTTCGTTGTAATATTCGACCGCTTCCTCAATGGCACTTTGGAGTTCAGGTTTCCCAAAATCCACAGTTTTTGAGGCTTCCTCATCCGCGAGCCATAATGTATGCTTATAATAATACATAAAACCCCTCCAACTATTGCTACCGACTGTAACATTATTATAGCACTATTTTGATCTCAAGTCAAGCCCCTTTTGTTAAATTTTTCAACGAACTGCTATATAATTTGAACAGCTTTTAAGGCGCTTTATTCGAAAAAAAGACCTTTGTCTCAGTGACAAAGGTCTTTTCTTTCGTGGTCCGAGTGACAGGAGTCGAACCTGCGGCCTCTTGAACCCCATTCAAGCGCGCTACCAAACTGCGCCACACCCGGATATATAAAGCCGAAACAATTAATCATTCCGGCTTATTTGTAATTTAACCTAAAAACTTATTCAGCGTCAAAGAACTTTGCGTGAATTGAGCTTACTGCTCTGTCTGCGTCCTCGATATTGATAAGAACTGAAACCTTAATCTCGCTTGTTGAAATCATCTGAATATTAATCTGGTTGTCATAAAGAGCCTCAAACATCTTTGAAGCAACGCCTGCGTGTGTCTCCATACCTGCGCCGACTATTGAAATCTTTGCAACATTTTCGTCATAGAGAACCTCGCCTGCGCCGATTGCGCTTACATATTCCTCAAGAATAGCAACCGCTTCCTTGCCCTTTTCCTTTGCAACGGTAAAGGTGATGTCCTTTGTGTTATCTCTGCCGATTGACTGGAGAATAATATCAACATTGATGTCTTTTGCCGAAAGCTTTGAAAACATTTTGAATGCAAGACCGGGTCTGTCAGGAATATTGGTAACAGAAATTCTTGCCACATTTGTATCCTTAGCAACACCGCTTATCAACATTTTTTCCATTTTCGCCGTCTCCTTAACGATTGTACCCGGTGCACAAGTCAGGCTTGAAAGCACCTCAAGCTCAAGATTATATTTTTTCGCCATTTCAACACTGCGGTTGTGAAGCACCTGTGCACCCAGCGTTGCAAGCTCAAGCATTTCATCATACGAAATCTCATTAAGCTTCTTTGCGTTTTTAACCTTTCTCGGGTCTGCAGTATAAACGCCCTCAACATCTGTATATATCTGACAAAGGTCAGCGTGAAGAGCGCAGGCTATTGCAACCGCGCTTGTGTCTGAGCCGCCTCTGCCGAGCGTTGTAATATCGCCGTACTTGCTGATGCCCTGAAAGCCAGCCACAACAACAATGTTTCTTCGGTCAAGCTCACCCTTAAGTCTTTCAGCCGCAATTTTTCTTATTCTTGCATTTGTATGCATAGAAGTTGTCTGAAATCCTGCCTGCCAGCCCAGAAGAGATACAACCGGATAGCCGAGCTTCTGAATAGCCATAGCAAGAAGCGAAATCGAAATCTGTTCTCCTGCCGCAAGCAACATATCCTTTTCACGGTTGGTGGCATTTGGATTAATCTCATTTGCCTTTTCAATCAAATCGTCAGTCGTGTCACCCTGAGCAGAAACAACAACAACAACATTATTTCCGTTTTTATAGGTGTCGGTGACAATTTTGGCAACATTCATAACTCTTTGTGCATCTGCAACAGATGTGCCGCCAAACTTCTGTACTATAAGGCTCATTGGTATTCCTCCAATATTTTTCCCTCTTAGCTCTCCCCTTTGGAAAAGCGTCCTTAAAAGATTTTAATAGCTTTTATGTAAAATGTCAAGTGTAATTTTTGTTTATTCTATAAATATCCTTGCGCCATTGCTTTCCGGAGCAAGCGTCAGAAGCCGCCAGCCGCATATTCCCTTTTCTTCAAGAGAGGATATAGCGTGCTTTTCAAAGGTAGCGGCACCCTCCTCGTCAACTATTGCAAGAATTGACGGACCTGCTCCGCTTATGCAGGTACCGTAGGAACCAAGCTCGTAGCTTAAGCGGAACACCGTGTCATAGCCCTCGATAAAGCCCTTGCGGTACGGCTGATGAAGCCTGTCCTGCACCGCTACGCGAAGATTCTCAAGGCTTCCGGAAAACAACGCCGATGTCATAAGCGCCGAACGCGACAGGTTGAACACCGCGTCCTGCCTGGAGTAGCTGTTCGGCAGTGCGCCTCTTGCCGTTTCCGTCTTAAGCTCAAACGGCGGAACAAACACAGCAAATCGAATATTTTCAGCTACAGGTACGGTCACGCTGTAAATCCTGCCGCCGTCCATTGCCGAGGTAACAAGACCGCCTGTTATACACGGTGTAGTGTTGTCCGGATGTCCCTCAATAGCAACGGCAAGCGTTTCAAGGTCTGTCCTTGACAGCGGATTGCCCAAAAATCGGTTAGCTCCGATAAGACCTGCTACTATACAAGCTGAGCTGCTGCCAAGACCTCTCGTCATCGGTATATTATTTTCCTGTATTATCTTTAAGCCGGGCAGCTTTTTGCCACATTCCTCATACAGCCTTTGAGCCGACCAGTATATCATATTACTTTCGTCTGTCGGGATTTTGATGTCGTCCTTTGATGAAATATCGACAACATCGCTCTCCTCCATCCAGACCTGATTGTAAAGCGTCAGCGCAACGCCGAGACTGTCAAAGCCCGAACCTAAGTTTGCGCTTGTCGCCGGAACCTGAATTCTAATCATATTACAAATCATCACCCATACGAATTCTTGATTCTATCTTTACTCCGTTGGAGTTAAGCTTTTCAGCAAGCTCATTAAAATGCTTAACCGTCATTTGCTTTGTTACAAACGCAGATTCGTTTTTATTACCCTGCCTGTTTATAAAGCTTACCTCTCCGAAAATATCAGCGGCAATAGCATTAATGTCAGCCCCGTCCTCATAGGAAACTCTGAGGTACATTGAGCATACGCTCTCATCATACGGGAGTACATATTCATTCTCGCTGTCAGCCCAGTAAAGATATTTTCTCGCCTTAAGGTGCTTGATACAGTCGATAACATCGGCTACAACCGCACTTGCAGTCGGCATTTTTCCCGCACCCTTGCCGTAGAACACAACATCACCGGTTGAGTCACCTCTTACCATAATGCCGTTGAAAACATCATCAACACCGGCAAGCTGACTGCCGCTGTCAAGAATCATCGGCGCAACAAATATATCAATTCTGCCGTCGTCAAGCTTCTTAACGCTGCCGATAAGCTTGATTACACCGCCCCAGGCTGATGCATACGCAACATCGGCAAGAGTGATTTTTGAAATACCCTCTGTATGTATGTTATCGGGATAAACATGCTTTCCGTACGCAAGAGACGCAAGAATACATATTTTTCTTACTGCGTCAAGACCCTCAACATCGGCAGTAGGGTCCTTTTCGGCATAGCCGAGCTGCTGCGCTAAAGCAAGCGCATCCTCAAACGACATTTGGTCTCTTATCATTTTTGTGAGAATAAAGTTAGTTGTTCCGTTGAGAATACCTGCAACCTCAACAACCTCATTAGCGGCAAGGCACTGGCTCATCGGGCGGATAATAGGAATACCGCCGCCTACACTTGCCTCAAACAGGAAGTTTACATTATTATCCTGTGCAATCTGCAAAAGCTCAGCGCCCTTTGCGGCAACAAGCTCCTTGTTTGATGTTGCAACGCTCTTGCCCTTTTCAAGGCACGCCTTGACAAAATCATAAGCCGGGTGAAGTCCGCCCATAACCTCAACAACAACCTTAACCTCGTCGTCGTTAATAATATCGTTAAAATCCTTTGTAAATTTCTCCTCAAGCGGATCTCCGGGGAACTCCCTTATGTCCAGAATATATTTTATATTTATTTCTTCCTTGGCACGCTTCGCAAGGCTCTCTTTGTGCGTAACAATAATCTCGGCAACTCCCGAGCCAACTGTGCCGTAACCCATAATTGCAATATTAATCATCAGTACACCTCTGTAAAATTTTATTTATATTTTTGTTGTGCCGCCGCGCTGCACAACCTCGCCGCTAATCGCCTGCCGGCTCGTTACCCTGAGCCGGCGGATTGTCAACCGGCGGACTGTCGTACGAAATATCGGACGATGGATAGCTGCTGTAATCACTGCTGTAATCACTGCTGTAATCTCCCCAGCTGCTTGTATCGCTGCTGTAATAGTCTGAATCGTCATCACTTGATGAGCTGTCGCTGCTTAACCAGTCATAGCCGCTTGATGAGCTGTTCCAATAGTCTGACGAATACCCGTGCGAGCCGCTGCAATATTCCGGCATATTGCTCTGTGTATAATATCCCATCTTGGTGCTGTAGCAGTAGCTTGAGGCAAGCTTGCCGGTACTCTCACAATAAGAAATCGCCTGAACATTGTCGGATAAATCATATTCCTTATATGTTTTATCCGCAAGATAATGCGCCATCAAATCGTGGAAGGTGCGCTCTGCGTAACCGTTTCCGCTGATTGACGCAGGGCTGTCGAATCCTGTCCAGCTGCCCAAAACGCAATAAGGTGACATACCAATAAACCAGTGATCCAAACCGTAGTCGGTGGTACCGGTCTTACCTATAATATCCCAGCTGTCAACCTTTGCAAGATAAGCCGCGGTATGGCTTGGATTATTATAAATCACATTGTAATGGAGCAGGCGGTTCATAATTGTCGCCGTTTCCTCAGAATAAGCCTTAATAGGCATTACTTCTCTGTTATCAATAATGATATTGTCGTTTTGGTCGGTTACATAATAATATGTGTAAGGAGTGTAATATTTTCCCCCGTTTCCCATATACGCGTATGAAGCAACCATCTCTCTGACGGTAACACCGCCGTTCATACCGCCGATTGAAAGCGCACCGAGATTCTGTGCATCCTCAGACGATAGATTTCTGAAGCCCATCTTGTTTATTGCCTGATTGTAAGCTGTCTTTGTGCCGATTATATTCATAGTCTGCACAGCAGCCGCATTAAGCGAGCGCTCAATAGCCTCAGGCAGAAGAATATCGTGATGATAGGTTCCGTCAGAGTTGTTAGGTCCTGAATACCAGTTGCCGCCTGCATCTTTTGCCCATTTTTCAATCGGCTCGTCCTTTACATATGACGAGAAATTGTATTCTCCCGATTCAACCGCCATAGGATAAACGATAACCGGCTTGATTGAAGAACCCGGCTGCAGCACAGAGTCAACCGTTCTGTCCCATACAAGATCCTGCATTTTCTTTTCGCGGCTTCCAACTGTTGCGATAATTCTGCCGTCAAAGCCCATCATGACAATACCTGTCTGCAAATTCGGGTCAGCCGGCGTGTCCAGGTTAAGAACATACTGCTCTGCATAGTTTTGCATATCCTCGTCCATTGCACAGTATATCTTAAGACCCTCTGTGTAAATCTTTGAGGAAGCGCTGTCCTCACTTATATTCAGCGCCTGAGCAAGGTCAACCTTTAAATCCTTGAGCAGCGCGTCAATATACCAGTTTGAAACATCGCTTTCGACCTCTTCATCATCATCTTCCTCAAGCATCGGGTTGTTGTAGTTACCCACAAACTTCATATTTTCCGATTCCTTCATCGCAGTATTGTACTCGTCCTTGGTTATCATCTTCTGGTCGTACATTGCCTTGATGACGGTTTCACGGCGCTCACGGTTTGCCTCGGGATATTCAAGAGGGTTATAAGCCGACGGGTTCTGTGTTATGCCGGCAATGGCGGCACATTCGGCTATTGAACAACCACTTATATTTTTCGCAAAATACAGGTTTGCCGCCGACTGCACGCCGTTACAGCCGCCGCCGTAGTTTACTATATTAAGGTAAGCCTCTAAAATTTCGTCCTTTGTGTACTCGCGTTCAAGGTTTAATGCTCTGAAAATTTCGTTGAGCTTTCTTGTAATGCTTACTTCGTTATTATTTGTAATATTCTTGATGAGCTGCTGTGTAAGGGTCGAACCGCCAAAGCTGTCGCCGCCGCCTGCAAGGCTTAAAACAGCGCCGAAGGTTCTTGTCCAGTCAACGCCGTTATGCTCATAAAATCTCTTATCCTCAATCGCCACCTGAGCGTCCCTCATATCCTGAGGTATATCTTTTAAATCCACCCAGATTCTGTTTTCACTGCTGTGAAGCCTGTCATACTCTACCGGCTCGTTATCGTCATTATAAATATAAATAATACTGGTCAGATTAAGCTTCGACGCGTGCAAGTCAATGCCGGTCGGCTGGTTTGCGAGCTGCAAAAGATAAATTCCGACCGATATACCCACAACCACGAGCGAAATAATAAGTATCAACAGCACAGTAGAAAAAATCTTCCACACCATTGAAAGACATCTTCTCGGCAAGCTCTTTTCAATTATTGCCGAATTATCCTGCGGAGAATCATCGGTAAATTTACTTATATCGGTTTTCCTCACAAGTTTTACCTCCTTGTTATTTTAAAAAATCCGCATTTCATAAAATCTATTTGTTCTCAGCCGTAATACACGGCTATCTCCATTTGAGTACACAAACCTATTTTGAATTATAACATTAATTCAAAAAAAATGAAATGCTTTTTTTAAACATTTTTCTTATTTCTTTGATTATTTACTGTTTTTTAATAAAATCCTCTCCCCTCATACAAATTATTTTCGCCCGTTTTTTGCAGGCATAATCCTTAAAAAAGCATAAACAATAAATATATCTATAATTATAAGGATGTGTTTTAATGAGCAGACGATTAATTTTTTGCCTTGTAATGACCCTATCCTTTCTTGTCCTTGTCGGTACTATTTCAGCACTTACGCCTGATACAGTGCAGCAGGAGCAAGCTGCCGAAACTGCGCCAAACAGTGCAAACGGATATATAATCAAGAATTTTCGGGGAAAGGTAGCAGTGTTCAGAAACGGCGATGAAATTCCAATTAACATAACCGACACCGAAATTGATTCCTTGCCGGATTTTGACAAACAGCAGCTTCAGATAGGGGTTTATGCCGCAAACGAGCGAGAACTCAAACGCTTGCTTGAGGATTATTGCAGCTGACAGCTTTCACTGTTTTGCGCGGTATTTATAGGATATTATAGAAGAATAAAAAAATCGGTTATTCTTTTTGCTATCATAAAATGTATATATTTCCTGTCGTCTGAAACATTACTGTGAATATTGCCAAAATACCGCCCAAGACAACACTTTACCTTGACAAACAGTCAAATGAGGAATAAAATTATTTAGGTTATTTAACTAATTTTTTTAAAGGAGCTTGATGAATGGAGGATTCCTTTTCCGACAGATTGAGCGACGCTATGAGCAAAAGCTATGTGCTTTTTTCGAGGGTTGAGCAGTCAATGCTTGCAAAGTCAAAGCGGCTGAACCTTTCCATCTGCGAGCTTAATTTTATTGAAGCAATCAACAAAAACCCTCTTGTGGGCAAGACAATCGGAGAGATAGCGTCTGAATTGATGATAACCCCGGCGTCTGTAACCGCAATGGTGAACAAGCTTGAGAAAAAGGGGTATGTAATCAGGAAAAAAAGCATAGCCGACGGCAGGCAGGTGTTCGTGCAGCTGACCGACGACGGCAAGCATGCCGACAGAATACACAAGCGCTTTCACCGCAATATGGCTAAAACTATTTCGAGCAATATGAGCGAAAGTGAAAAAAATCTTCTGGTAAACTGTATTGAAAGAATAAATATCTTTTTGAACTCAAGGCTAAAAAAAATGGAGGAATTTAAATCATGAGTTTCAGTATTTTAGGCACCGGGCGAGCTGTGCCGGAATATGTCGTGTCTAACAACAAGCTTTCAACCATGGTTGAAACCAACGACGAGTGGATCAGAACAAGAACAGGTATTCACAACAGAAGAATAATCACAACCGAAACAATGACCGACCTTTGCGTAAACGCTGCCAAGCAGGCTCTTGACGACGCAGGAATCACAGCAAAGGAGCTTGACCTTATTATATGCGCAACAATGAAGGGTATGTATATTACCCCGTCTGAGGCTTGCGTTATTCAGAAGGAAATCGGCGCCACCTGCCCTGCCTTCGATTTAAACGCGGCTTGCTCGGGCTTTATGTACGCTTTGGATGTAGCCGACGGCTTCTTTGCAAGAGGCAAGGCAAAGCACGCTCTGATTATCGCCTTTGATAACCTTTCAAATATGATCGACTGGACAGACCGTTCAACCTGCGTTTTGTTTGGCGACGGCGGCGGAGCCGTTGTACTCGGCGAGGGTGACGGACTTAAGTCAATACACATCACCGCAAGCGGCAACGCAGAAGTTTTATATGCTCCCAGAGGCGAGCTTACCTCTCCGTTTGACAAGCACGAGGCTGAAAAGCCGGTGCTTCATATGGTAGGGCAGGAAGTTTATAAGTTTGCAGTTACCAATATGATAAGAGGAATTCGCAAGGTTATAAAGGCGGCAGGTCTTGAGCAGAGCGAAATTAACCATATGATACCTCATCAGGCAAATATCAGAATAATTGAGGCCGCTGCGGCAAAGCTTGAAATTCCGCGTGAGAACTATGTTGTAAATCTGAGCGAATACGGCAACACCTCAGCAGGCAGTATTCCGATTGCGCTTGATGAGATAAATAAAGCAGGCAAGCTCAAAAAGGGCGATTACATTTGTATGTGCGCTTTCGGTTCCGGTCTTACAACAGGCAGCTGTGTAATTCAGTGGGATAAATAAGGAAAGGAAAATAAGAGTATGATTTCAACACCAATTAATGAACAACTCGGTATCAAATACCCGATTTTTCAGGGCGGTATGGCTTGGGTTGCCGACGCAAGCCTTGCCTCGGCAGTGAGCAATGCAGGCGGCCTTGGTCTTATTGCAGGAATGAACTCAAACGGCGAACAGCTCCGCGCAGAAATCAAAAAAGCAAGAGAGCTTACGGACAAGCCGTTCGGCGTAAATGTAATGCTTATGAGCCCGTTTGTTGAGGAGGTTGCACAGGTTGTAGCCGAGGAGAAAATCGAGGTTATTACAACAGGCGCAGGTAACCCCGGCAAATATATGAGCAAGTGGCTTGAGGCAGGAATTAAGGTTATCCCTGTTGTTCCGTCCACTGCTTTGGCAAAGCTTGCCGAAAGAAACGGTGCTTTCGCAGTTATCGCTGAGGGCGGCGAGTCAGGCGGTCATGTAGGCGACCTTACCACTATGGCTCTTGTTCCGCAGGTTGTTGACGCTGTTTCAATTCCTGTTATCGCAGCAGGCGGCATTGCAGACGGCAGACAGCTTGCCGCTTCGTTTATGCTCGGCGCACAGGGTGTGCAGGTCGGCACACGCTTCCTTGTTGCAAACGAATGCACAATCTCACAGGAATACAAGGACAAGGTACTTAAGGCAAAGGATATCGACACTGTACTTACAGGTAAAAGACTCGGTCATCCTGTTCGTTCAATTAAGAATACATTTACAAGAGAGTACTTAAAGAAAGAATACAACAGCAGCGAGGTATCCGACGAGGAGCTTGAAAAGCTCGGTCTGGGCGTTCTTCGTGCAGCCGCAAGAGGCGGAGATGTAAAGAACGGCTGCGTTATCGCAGGTCAGGTTGCCTCTATGGTTAAAAAGGAGCAAAGCGCACAGGAAATCATCGAAGAGATGTTTGCGCAGGCTGAAGAAGTGTTAGGCGGTGCTATGAAATGGGTAAAATAGCATTTGTTTTGTCAGGTCAGGGTGCACAGTATCCCGGAATGGGCAAAGAGCTTTGCGACTGCTCAGCCGCTGCAAAGGCGGTATTTGACATAGCGGACTCAATCCGCCCGAACACCTCCTCACAGTGCTTTGACGGCACTAAGGAGGAGCTTTCCGTAACAATCAACACTCAGCCGTGTGTTTTTGCCGTTGACCTTGCCGCCGCTATGGCTGCAAAAGAGGCAGGAATCAAGGCAGACTTCGTAGCAGGCTTTTCGCTCGGCGAAATCGCAGCACTGGCTTTCGGCGGAATTATGAGCGACAGTGAGGCTTTCAGCCTTGTCTGCAAAAGAGCCGAGCTTATGAACGACGCGGCACAGGAAAACAAGGGCGCAATGGCGGCTGTTTTAAAGCTGACACCCGAAAAGGTTGAGGAAATCTGCAAGGGCTTTGAAAACACATGGCCCGTAAACTACAACAGCCCTGCACAGACGGTTGTTGCGACAGAGGAGGACAACCTCGACGCACTTTGCGCCGCAGTAAAAATGCAGAAGGGCAAGGCAGTTGCTCTTGCCGTAAGCGGAGCATTCCACTCACCGTTTATGGAGTCTGCGTCAAAGGGTCTTGCCGAGTATCTTGACGGCAAGGAGCTTAAGACTCCTCAAATTCCCGTTTATGCAAACGCAACAGCACAGCCGTATGAGGGCGACTACAAGGACCTTATCACAAGACAGGTCAAAAACCCCGTTCTCTGGCAAAAAACTGTCGAGAATCTCGCCGCACAGGGCGTTGACACCTTTATCGAGTGCGGTCCGGGCAAAACACTGACAGGACTTGTAAAGAAAATTAATCCTGAGCTTAAGGCATTTAAGCTTGAAAATAAAGAGGACTTGGATATAATCAAGGCAGAGCTGCTCTGATTTACGGGCAGACACAAGTGAAAGGAATGAACACAATGAGATTTGAAAATAAAACTGCGGTTATCACAGGCGGTTCAAGAGGAATCGGTCTTGCGATTGCAGAAAAGCTCGCACAGGGCGGCGCAAACATAGCAATTCTTTATGTAGGCGACGAAAGCGAAGGCATCAGCGCAAAGGAACAGCTTGAAAAATACGGCACAAAGGTTGAGCAGTATTTCTGCGATGTATCGAATTACGAGGCTTCCGGACAGGTTGTTGAAAAAGTTCTTGAGGAGTTCGGCGGAATTGATATTCTCGTCAACAATGCCGGCATCACAAGGGACAAGCTTGTTCTTAATATGGAGGAGAAGGACTTTGACGCAGTAATCAATGTAAACCTCAAGGGTACCTTTAATATGATAAAGCACACCTACAAGCACTTTATGAAGAAGCGCTACGGCAGAATTATCAGCACCTCATCTATCGTAGGACTCGGCGGAAATGCAGGACAGGCAAACTATTCCGCTTCAAAAGCAGGCATCATCGGACTTACAAAGTCCGTTGCAAAGGAGCTTGCCGCAAGAGGCGTTACCGTAAACGCAGTAGCACCCGGCTTTATCGCAACAGATATGACAAGCGTTCTTTCCGAAAAGGTTAAGGATGCTATGAAAGCTCAGATTCCGGCAAAGCACATCGGCTCTACCGAAGATGTTGCAAATGCGGTTGCGTTCCTTGCATCCGACGAGGCATCATACATCACAGGTGAGGTTATCCGTGTTGACGGCGGTCTGGCAATGTAATTTCAGTATTTTATTTCAAATAAAGGAGTGAATTCCATGAGAAGAGTAGTAGTAACCGGTCTGGGTGCTATCACACCCGTCGGAAACGATGTTGAAACCACATGGAACAATTTGATAAACGGCGTTTGCGGAATTGATTATATAAAATCCTTCGACGCCACAGAGTGCAAGGCAAAGGTCGCCGCCGAGGTTAAGGATTTTGACCCTCTCAAATATATTGAGAAAAGAGAGCTGAGAAAAACCGACCTCTATGTTCAGTATGCTCTTGCAGCCGCACAGCAGGCGGTTGACGACAGCGGAATTCTCGGCAAGGTTGACGAGGACCGTTTCGGTGTATATGTAGGCTCGGGCATCGGCGGAATGCAGACCTTCTACAACAACAGCGTCGGCTTCTACAGCGGCGGAGCAAAGAAGGTTTCACCGCACTTTATCCCGATGATGATTGCAAACATTGCCGCAGGACAGGTTGCAATCCGTTTTAACGCAAAGGGCGTTTGCCTGCCGATAGTTACAGCCTGTTCAACAGGTACTCACGAGCTGGGCGAGGCATTCCACGCTATCAAATACGGTCTTGCAGACGCTATAATCGCAGGCGGCAGCGAGGCGGCAGTTACACCGCTCACCGTTGCAGGCTTTGCAAACTGTAAGGCACTCACTCTCAGTGACGACCCGAACAGAGCTTCAATCCCCTTTGACAAGAACCGTGACGGCTTTGTTCTCGGCGAAGGCGCAGGTATGCTTGTTCTTGAAGAGTATGAACACGCAAAGGCAAGAGGCGCAAAAATATACGCAGAGTTTGTCGGCTACGGCAACACCTGTGACGCACACCATGTAACAGCTCCGGACCCTGAGGCTCACGGCAGCGCAAGAGCATTTGAAATTGCTTTTGAGGAGGCAGGCCTTAAGGACGACGAAAAGCTTTACATCAACGCTCACGGCACAAGCACACCGCCAAACGACAAGGGCGAAACAAAGGCTATAAAAATGGCTCTCGGCGACAAGGCTTATGACGCACTTATAAGCTCCACAAAATCAATGACAGGTCATATGCTGGGTGCAACAGGCGGCGTTGAAGCTATAGCTGCCGTTCTCGCTTTACAAAATGACATCGTTCCGCCTACAATCCATCTTGAAGAGCCTGACGAGCTTTGCGACTTAAACTACTGCCCGAACACAGCCGTTAAGCAGCACCTTGATGTGTCTGCATCATCAACACTCGGCTTTGGCGGTCACAACGCAGTGGTTGTTTTCAGAAAAGTCAACGACTGATTTTAAGCTTTACATTTTTAGCAGAAAGGATATTTGCTAATGTACACTATTGAAGAAATAAAAGAACTTATCAATACACTTGACAACTCAAGTCTGACAAACCTTGAAATAAAGGGAGAAAACGGAGAAAAGCTTGTTCTGAACAAAGAAAGCAAGAAGGAAATCACCGTTGCCCCGGCACTTCAGAGCGTTATCCCTCAGGCAGCAGCACCGGCACCGCAGGCTGTAGCGGCAGTTGAACCGACTCCGGCAGCAGCACCGGCTGAAACAAAGCCTGCTGAGGACAATTACCGCGTTATAACCTCGCCTATGGTGGGCGTTTTCTACACCTCTCCGTCACCTGAGGCAGACGCTTATGTAAGCGTAGGTCAGACCGTTAAAAACGGCGACATAGTATGCATTATTGAGGCTATGAAGCTTATGAATGAAATCCCGTCTACCGAAAGCGGCACAATCGCCGAGGTTTGCGTAAGCAACGGCGATATTGTAGAGTACGGTCAGCCGCTGTTCAAGATTAAGTAAGAGAGGGCATTTCCCAAAACGGTTTTGTGAAAGGAGTTTGTGGTCATAATTATGAACCAGGAAGAAATCAAAAAGATAATCCCCCACCGCGACAATATGCTGCTCGTTGAAGAGGCAGAGGTTGTGGACGAGGTTACCTCAAAGGGCAAAATCACAATAAAGGGTGACGAGTTCTTTTTAAAGGGTCACTTTCCGGGCAACCCTGTTGTTCCGGGTGTTATCCTGTGCGAGATGATGGCGCAGGCAAGCTGTGTTCTTCTCGGTGAAAAGGCAAAGGGCAAAACACCGTTTTTCACAAAAATGGACAATGTAAAGTTCAAAAACACAGTTCGCCCCGGCGACACTCTTGAATCTGTCTGCACACTTACAAAAAGCCGCGGAGCTTTCCACTTTGTTAGCGCAAAGGGCTATGTTGACGGCAAGCTGTGCGTAAGCGCAGAGTTTTCATTTGCCCTTATCGACAATGAAAACGCCAACGCATAAATAAAAAAAATAAAACGCCGCAGACATTCCGCTTGCGGCGTTTTAGCGCATATTTTAATTAAACAGAAATCAACCTAAATTTACATATACGGAGGCAACAAAATGTTCTCTAAAATATTAATCGCAAACCGCGGCGAAATCGCCGTAAGAATAATAAGAGCCTGCCGCGAAATGGGCATCTCTACCGTTGCAATCTACAGCGAGGCTGACCGCGACTCAATGCATGTTCAGCTTGCCGATGAAAGCTACTGCATCGGCGGCGCTCAGGTTGCCGACAGCTACCTCAATATGGCGGCTATACTCTCGGCGGCTGTTGTATCGGGTGCTCAGGCTATTCACCCCGGCTACGGACTCTTGAGCGAAAACGCAAAGTTTGTATCGCTCTGCGAGCAGTGCAAGATTGAATTTATCGGCCCAAGCTCCGAGATGATAACACTTCTCGGCAACAAGGACACCGCAAGAAAAACAATGAAGGCTGCAGGCGTTCCCGTAACCCCCGGCTGTGATGTTGTTGAGGATATAAACGAGGCAAAAAAAGAAGCCGAGAAAATCGGTTTTCCGCTGCTTATCAAGGCTCGCAGCGGCGGCGGCGGCAGAGGTATAAGGCTTGTCAGGAGTATGGACGAGTTTGAAAACGCCTTTTTGTCGGCGTCAAGCGAGGCTGAAATCGCATTCGGCGACGGTGCGGTTTATATGGAAAAATTCTTAAAGCCCGTAAAGCACATTGAAATGCAGATTCTGTGCGACAAGTACGGCAAGGTAATCTGTCTTGGCGAGCGTGAATGTTCGGTACAGAGAAAGAACCAGAAGCTTATTGAGGAAAGTCCGTCATCGGCAATCACGCCTGAAATCAGAGAAAAAATGATGGAAGCGTCCGTCAAGGCGGCTAAGGCAGTAAACTACTGCAATGCAGGTACAGTCGAATTCTTGCTCGATAGCGACAAGAACTTCTATTTTATGGAGATGAACACAAGACTTCAGGTCGAGCACGCCGTTACCGAAATGGTAATCGGCATTGACCTGGTTCAGTGGCAGATAAGAATTGCCGCAGGTGCAAAGCTTACGCTTGAACAGGATCAGGTATTTATGCACGGCAACGCTATCGAGTGCCGCATAAACGCAGAAAACCCTGAAAAGAACTTTATGCCGAGCTGCGGCAAGATAAGCCGACTCCATGTTCCGGGCGGCCCATGTGTTCGTTTTGATACCTGTCTTTATCAGGATTATACCGTTCCGCCGTTTTACGATTCAATGATAGGCAAGCTTGTTGTTCAGGCGAGAAGCCGCGACCTTGCAATCCGCAAAATGAAAATGGCATTAAGCGAGCTTAACATTCACGGCGTTGATCATAACAGAGACTTACAGATTGAAATTCTCTCTGATCCCGACTTCGTTTCGGGCGAATACACAACCGACTTTATGGAAAAATTTGAAACCAAGAAAAAAGCTGAATTTGCAAAGAAGAATAACAATTAAAAATGCAATTTTGTCTTTCTTAATTAATGTGCTAATCGCAAAAATTATATAATAAGTGATTGTATATTTTTTGATTTTGCATTATAATAGGCTTACAAAATCTTGACAAAACAAATTATGCTGTCTTTTTTAAAAGGATTGTGACAAATGTTTAATAACGATTTCTTTACTTTCTTAAAACCAAAAAACGAGCTTGAGCACCCTCAGGGCGACACACCGAATGAATACTCCCCCGAAATTCCCGAAACAATGTGGGTAAAATGTCCTAAATGCAAGAGCCTTATTTTAACTGCGGATTTGGAAGCCAACCACAAGGTTTGCGCCAAGTGCGGCCACCATATGCGTTTATCGGCTCGTGAGCGCATTGCTCTGCTTACAGATGACTCAAGCTTTCAGGAATTTGATACCGATATGACCTCAAGCAATATTTTAAGCTTCCCCGATTACGATTTGAAGCTTAAGAGCGCACAGCTTAAAAGCGGCGAAAATGAGTCTGTTGTGACCGGTGTTTGCGAAATCGGCGGCAATAAAACAGTTCTCGGAGCAATGGATTCGGGCTTTATGATGGGCAGTATGGGAACCGTTACGGGTGAGAAAATTACGCGCGCATTTGAATATGCAACCGATAATGGTCTGCCTGTCGTTATGTGTACAGTTTCAGGCGGAGCAAGAATGCAGGAGGGTATACTCTCCCTTATGCAGATGGCAAAAACAAGCGGTGCAGTCAAGCGCCACAGCGACGCAGGTCTTTTGTATATCACTGTGCTCACCGACCCCACAACGGGCGGCGTTACAGCAAGCTTTGCCATGGAGGGCGACATCATCATTTCCGAACCGAATGCGCTTATCGGCTTTGCAGGTCCGAGGGTTATTGAGCAGACTATAAGACAGAAACTGCCAAAGGACTTTCAGACAGCCGAATTTGTTGAGGAAAAGGGCTTTATTGACGCCGTTGTTCCTCGCAAAGAGCTTAAAAGCGCAATTTCAAAGCTGCTTGAAATGCACAGATAAGCCACGAAACACAACCTAAAAAGGAAGGATTTTCAAATGAGCGCTTTTGACAAGGTTACAATCGCAAGATCAAACAACAGGCTCACTGCTGTTGATTATATAAACTCTCTTTTCGGCGATACTTTTTTTGAGCTTCACGGCGACCGCCGTTTTGCCGACGATAAGGCTGTTATCGGCGGAATCGGTATGCTCAAAGACGATATGCCCGTAACCGTTATCGGTCTTGAAAAGGGCAGAAACACCAAGGAGCGTATGGAGCGCAACTTCGGCTCGGCACACCCTGAGGGATACCGCAAGGCTCTGCGCCTTATGAAACAGGCTGAAAAGTTCCACCGTCCCGTTTTGTGTCTTGTTGACACAAGCGGCGCATTCTGCGGAATCGGCGCTGAGGAACGCGGTCAGGGTCAGGCTATTGCCGAAAACCTGATGGAAATGATGACGCTTAAAACGCCTATCCTCTCAATTTTAATCGGTGAAGGCGGCAGCGGCGGTGCTTTAGGTCTTGCCGTTGCAAACGAGGTATGGATGCTTGAAAACTCGGTTTACTCGGTAATCAGCCCCGAGGGCTGCGCAAGTATTCTTTGGAAAGACCCGTCAAAGACGGCTTATGCCGCAGAGTGTCTGCGTGTAACGGCGCAGGATCTTTTCAAGCTCGGCGTAGTTGAGCGTGTTATACGAGAGCCGAAGTCTGTTGAAAGCAAGATGTTTGACAGCTTAAAGGGCATTATCGCAAGCACCTTTGACCGCTACAGCGCAATGCCTGAGCAGGAGCTTCTCGACAGCCGCTACAACCGTTTCAGAGCCTTGGGTAACAATGTAACTCCCCTTGAGCCTGTTGTAGAGGAAAAGCCGCAGGCATAATTAAGCTTTTACGCCATTCTCAAAAGGGAATGGCTTTTTTGTTGTCGACTATCGCCGAAGAGTGGAGAGTTGAGAGTGGAGAGTGAAGATATAAACCTGCAACGAGTAAATTATTAACATTGAGGTGTCAGAATGTTGGAAGTTAATTTTTATGAACAGGCAGACGACTCTTTGCTGAAATTTGCTGTGATTGTGTCAATGCACAACGGACAGTGGGTGTTCTGCAAGCACAAAGAGCGCTCAACCTACGAATGTCCCGGAGGGCATCGTGAAGAAAACGAAGCAATAGAGCAGACCGCAAAAAGAGAGCTATGGGAGGAAACAGGCGCAAAGGACTACACGCTGAAAAGAATTTGCGTGTATTCCGTACTTGATAATGATACAGAAACCTTCGGAGCGCTGTATTTTGCCGATATTTTTTCTTTTGAAAAATTACCACAGCTTGAAATTGAAAGAATAGAATTTTTTGACGATTTACCGACAAGCTGGACATATCCCTTGATTCAGCCATTATTGCTTGAAAAAGTAAGGCAGGCTTGTTGTTTAAAATTATGAATATAGGGTGATTTATTTGAAAATAGTTCTGACAGATGTAATAACAATAACCAACGGCGAGGACGACCTCTCGCTTGCTCCGCTTAACCAGCTCGGTGAGGTAATAAGCTACCCTCTGACCGACTATGATGAAATCGCCGAGCGAATAAAGGACGCAGACGCCGTTATCTGCAACAAAACAAGACTTGACAGCCAAAGCCTAAAAAACGCCGAAAAGCTGAAATACATCGGGCTTTGGGCAACAGGCTTTGATAATATTGACATACCGTACTGCCGCAGTCATAACATAACAGTCTGCAACGCAGGCAGCTACTCAACAAACGCCGTGGCTCAGCACACCTTTTCGCTGATTTTAGAGCATTACAGCAAAACAGGCGCTTACAGCAGCTTTGTGCAGAACGGCGGCTGGAAAAAGAGCCTGACCTTCTCCCCCATTGCCTACAGAACAAACGAGCTTTTCGGTAAAACGCTCGGCATAGTCGGCTACGGCACAATAGGAAAAGCCGTTGCAAAAATCGCTAATGCGTTCGGTATGAAGGTTCTCGCCTACAACCGCAGCGGCGTTACCGATGAAAACGCCGAATACGCCGCACTGCCCGACCTTTACGCACAAAGCGACATAGTAAGCGCACACTGCCCTCTGAATGACGACAGCCGCCTGATGTTCAACAAAAAGGCATTCTCAATGTTTAAACAAGGCGCGCTTTTCATCAACACCGCAAGAGGCGGTCTTGTTGACGAAGCCGCACTCAAAGAAGCTGTAACATCGGGATACTTAAGCGGAGCCGCAGTAGATGTGCTCTATCCCGAGCCGATGAGCGACGCTTGTGTACTGACGGGAGTTGAAAATATAACCATAACGCCGCACATCGCATGGGCGCCGATAGAAACCCGCAGGCGGCTTTTGTCAATCGTATGTGAAAATTTAAAGGCGTTCCAAAACGGAACGCCGATGAATGTGGTTAAGTAATAGAGTAGAGAGTATAGATCGGAGAGTTAAGATGTGGTTGTCGCAGCTTCGCTCCGCACTATTCTTCCGCCGCAGGTACATCTGTATTTTTCGGGGTGATTTACAAGCTTGCTTCTTTTGAACCTGTGAAACTGTCTGCCGCAGCGCTCGCATACCAGCACATACGGAGCGTTTTTCCTTAGCTCTTCTGCATTTTCGGTCTTTCCTGTTCTCTTGATTTCCTGCCCGATAATGCCGCCGAGCCTTTCGGCGTAGCTTTTCCACAGCGCTCCGTGATTACCGCAGCCCTTACAGGTGTGCAAAACCTCGTGTGCTATCACATTTCTTATTTCTTTTTCGCCTGCTTCAACAGCGATTGAGGAAATCACAATTTTATATTCTCCGTTTTTCTGCCTTTCGCAGGTGCCGAGAATCGTTTTTCTCCTTGTATTGATAACAACATTCGGCAAAATTCTGTCTGACACAGGTATTCCTGCGTCTTTAGCCGTTGCAATAGTTTCCAAAAGTATATCGTCAAGCTGTTTCACTGCGCTTTCCCTCCCTGCTGTAATTTACAAGGAAAATACCGATTGACACGAGAATCAGCGACACAAGATTTTCCCATTTAAAAATCTGTTCGCCCAAAAGTATTCCTGACCAGAGCGTGCCGAAAATCGGGATAAGCAGGTTGAATATGCAGATTCTTCCAACGCTGTGAAAACCGAGCAGAGCCGTCCACAGCGCAAAAGCAAATGCCGAAACAAACGCAAGATAGATTAGCAACAGCACTCCGCTCAAATCGGCATACAGAACATTTCCGCCCATAAGTATCCCCGATAATATCAGCAAAGCACCGCCGAACAAAAGCTGATATGCTGTCACCGCAACAGGGTCGCTTCTTTTTGCACTCGTCTTGCTCAGAAAACTGCCTGCACCCGAGCAAAGCGCCGACAGCAGCACCATCCCCTCACCCATAAACGATATTCCGCCGTCGGCTATACCGTTTATATTGATTATGATAACTCCTGCAAGCCCGACTGCACAGCCTAAAAGCTTTGTGCCGCCGAGCTTTTCGTTTTTAAAAAACAACGGCGCAAGCAAAACGGCAAAAAACGCGTTGCAGGCTGTTATAACCGATGTTTTTGTTCCCGTTGTGTTCGCAACGCCGATGTATGAACAAAAATACTGCATTGCGGTCTGCACAAGTCCGAGCGACAAAACAGGCAGCAAGGTTTTGCCCGAAATTTTCAATCCATTTCTTTTGAAAATCAAGCAAAATAAAAACACCATCACTCCTGCAAGGAAAAATCTTTCGCCTGCAAAAAGCACCTGCGAGCCTACATCACCCGAAACCACACCAAGATGGTTATAGCTTAGCTTAATAACAGGAAACGCAGTGCCCCACAAAAGCGTGCATATCAGCGCACCCATAACCGCTCCTGTTTTTGTTTTTAAAAATCTGTTTATCATATCAAACGCCCTTTATATTATCTTCGTTAAGTTTAATACCAAATCAGCAGAAAGTCAAAATAAAGCGTATTTTTATAATCTCTCAGCCAACAATAATGGTGAAAAGAAAGGCTGATGATAAAATGAAAGAAATCGCATTTTTTGATACAAAACCGTATGACAGGGAATATTTTGAAAAAACTCCGCACGACGGACTGCATTTTAAATTTTATGTCAACAAGCTAAACGCTGACACCGCGTTTGTCGCCAAAGGCTGTGAAGGAGCAGTTGCCTTTGTTAACGATTCGATCGACGAACAGGCAATAAACGAGCTGTACGACTGCGGCGTTCGTGTGCTTGCAATGCGCTGTGCAGGCTACAACAATATAGATTTCAAGGCGGCACAGGGCAAAATCAAAATTCTGCGCGTTCCAAAATACTCGCCCTACGCCGTAGCAGAGCACACAATGGCTCTTTTGCTGTGCTTAAACCGCAAAATCCACCGAGCGTTCAACCGCACCAGGGATTACAACTTCAGCATAAACGGACTTACAGGCTTTGATTTATACGGCAAAACAGCAGGTATAATCGGCACAGGTAAAATAGGCCAGATATTTATTGACATATGCCGAGGCTTCGGTATGGATATTATCGCATATGACCCTTATCCGCTGAAAAACAGCGATATTGAATATGTTTCGCGCGAAGAGCTTTTCCGCCGCAGTGACATCATCTCTCTGCACTGTCCATTAACCGAAAGCACCTATCACATTATCGATCAAAACGCACTTAATATGACAAAACAGGGCGTGTATATTCTCAACACCTCACGCGGCGCTCTGATTGATGCCGAGGCTCTTCTTAAAGCTCTGAAGGATTCACGGGTCGGCGGCGCAGGTCTTGATGTATACGAAGAGGAATCAAACCTGTTTTTCGAGGATTTCTCAGGCAGTGTAATTCAGGACGACACGCTCTCACTGCTTGTTAATATGCCGAATGTCATAGTTACCTCCCATCAGGCATTCCTCACGCGCGAGGCGCTCTCAAATATTGCCGAGGTCACAATACAGAATTTAAACGACTTCTTTTCAGGCAAAGAGCTTAAGAATGAGGTCAAAGCAGACTTGCTGCGCAGTGAATAGTAAAGAGAAAAAAGAGTAGAGAGGGACTGTGGCAGATAATAAGACAAGCGCACAAAACTGAACGCATAACGGGGATTCCAGAGGGGTCTCCCTTTGGTCGTTTTAAGGATTGGGGTTTTCAGGGGAAAGGGAAATTGAAATCCCTTTCCCCTGAATCAGTTTTTGCTTACTTTTTTCTGACAAAAAAGTAAGTGCCTGCGCGGCAAGAGCGCAAAAGTATAATATAGATGAAATAATTCAAGTCAATGGATTGTGCCTTTTTAATCAAAGTAATAAAACTTTACAAAGATAAACACTAATTCACTGCTGTGAAATATAAAAATTCTTGAAAACTATTTATTAAATCTTTCTCCACTCATTGAAAACAGAAAAGTATTTTGATATAATAAATTGATAAACAAAAAACTTACGGTGAATTTAGTATGAGAATAAGAAAAAAGCCTTGGGCACAGCCCGAGCTTGATATTTGCGATTTTTACGCAAAGCAGCCGAGTGATTACAGGGGCAAATGGCAAAGCTGCTTCAAATCCGAACAGCCGCTTCATCTTGAGCTTGGCTGCGGCAAGGGAACCTTTGTTGCACAATGCGCTCTTGACAATCCCGACACTAACTTTCTTGCAATAGACATAAAAAGCGATATGCTCGGTGTTGCGCGCAGAACGATTGTCAAGCTGTTTGATGAGAATAAAAAGAGCGTCGATAACATTGTTCTTGCCGCTTATAATGTCGAGCAAATTGACAAGATTATTTCCCACGATGACAAGGTAGAGCGCATATACATAAACTTCTGCAATCCGTGGCCTCGCGGCAAACATAAAAAGCGCCGCCTTACCTTCCCGAAAAAGCTTGAAATGTATAAGCAATTTCTTGTCCCCGACGGCGAAATACGGTTTAAAACCGACGATGAAGAGCTGTTTTGCGAAAGCCTTGAATACTTTGAGCAGTGCGGCTTGAAAACGATATTTTTATCAAGAGATTTGCATAACGAACCACCGGAAAACCTACCCGAAGGCTTTGTAAATTATGAAACCGAGCACGAAAAAATGTTTACTGCAATGGGCAAGCCAACCTATTGCTGCTTTGTAAAAAAATAATATTTCAATAAATCAGACCGACCCGAAAGGAGGCGGACAAATGAATAAAAAGGTAAGAGCAATCGCCGCAACCGCCATAATACTTGCGCTTTCAATGCTCACAGGCTGTGCTTCAAGCGGCTTTGACAATTCAAACCTGCTGCGTCCGCCAAGGACAACGGGCGACAAAGCGCAGATTCAGGAAATAATTGAGGAAAAAGCGGGCGGCGACTACACGCTGAAATATCCCAAGGACGGCACCTACCGAAGCGCTATCATAAACCACGACCTTGACGGAGATAAAACCGATGAGGCTATTGTGTTTTATAAACCCTCTGCCAGTGACGAATCAACGCGCATACTTATTATCAAAAACTTCGACGGCATCTGGAAGGACATCGGCGATTATTCCGGCGGCAACACTGATGTTGACAAGGTTGAAATCGGCGACATAACCGGCAGCGGTACTCATGACATTATTGTTGGCTGGAGCGACAAAAACGGCAGCGTTTGCACACTCAGCGCATATATAATGCAGGAAAAGACAAGTGCTGAGCTTAAAATTCAGGATACATATAATGAATTTATGCTTGCCGATATGGACGGCGACAAAAAGCAGAGTATTATGGTATTTTCGCTTGTCAGTGAAAATTCCGACGCAAATGTAAAAATGCTTCAGTATGATGAGGACTCAAACTCAATCTTTACTCGCTCATCAGTTGCCATGAGCAACTCCGCAAACCTGTATTTAAACCTGCAATTCGGCAAGGCAACAAAAGAAACCTCGGGTATCTTTGTTGATTCCTACAGCGTTAGCGGAGAAAACGAAACGCAGTTTATATATTGGGATAAGAAGACATCAAACCTGGCAAATCCACTCAATGTTCAAAGCGACGAAAAAACATCGCTCAATCCCACTGTTCGTGCTTCCGGCGACACTGTATGCACAGACATAGATAAAAACGGTAAAATTGATATACCCACGCTGCAGCGACTGCCGCACAACAGCACCGAAAATCTTGAGCTTGTATCATTCCAGACCACATGGAACAGCTACACCCCTTCTAAAAATACCCTTACTCCGCTTATCGACACCGTAACAAATACCGAAAAGGGCTATTATTTCATTATTCCCGACGAATGGAAAGGCAAGGTAACGGCGAGAGAGTCGATATACGGTAATTCACTGACCTTCTATCTCTGGAATCAGGCAAATAAAAACGAGGAAGAAGCGGACGATGAAAGCAACACAGAAGGCTCTCTCGGCGACAAGCTTCTGACAATACAAATTTTCTCGGCGCAGGAATGGACAAACGCAAAAAATAATGATTATATAGAGGTCGGCGATTACGGAGATATTGTTTATACAGTCAATATCCCGTCTGAAACCGAAAACACAAAGGGAATTGCGATGTCACTCAACAAAATCCACAACTATCTTAAGCTGACTAAAAAGTAATTTCCATGCAATAAAGATGAAAGGTTGTTGAAAATGAAGAAAATATTAGTATGCGAGGACGAGGATGTTATCCGCGACTTTGTTGTTATCAATTTAAAGCGCGCAGGCTACGATGTTGTTGAAGCAAACTGCGGCGAGGATGCACTTGCAAAATACGAAGAACACAACGGCGATTTTGATGTTGCAATACTCGATATTATGATGCCGGGCATTGACGGCTTTTCCGTGTGCAAGGAGCTGCGCAGCCGCAACGGCGGTATCGGCATTATTATGCTAACAGCAAAAACACAGGAAATGGACAAGGTAACAGGGCTTATGCTCGGAGCAGACGACTATGTAACAAAGCCCTTCAGCCCCTCTGAGCTTACAGCAAGAGTAGATTCACTTCACCGCCGCGTTATGCTTGCTCAGGAGCGCAACAGCGCAAGCTATAAGGAAGAGCTTGAATCCGGCGACTTCATTTTGAACCTGCGCAACCGCGCTCTGCTTAAAAACGGCAAGATGATTGAGCTTACACAGGTTGAATTTCAGATTATGGAGTATTTCTTCTCAAATCCCGGCGTAGCTCTTGACAGAACAGATATTCTGAACCATGTTTGGGGCGAGGCATATGTCGGCGAGGAAAAAATTGTCGATGTTAACATACGCCGACTCAGAATGAAAATTGAGGACGAGCCGAGCAATCCGCAGTATATTGTGACTGTATGGGGACTCGGATACAAATGGGACGCCGAAAACAAGAAAAAGCAGAATAAATAAGGCTTGAAAAATATCAGAAAGGAGGAAGCACAATGAAAAAATGGAGAAAAGGAAGCATCACCAAGCGCTGGGTAATCAACACGCTTGGAGTTTTTCTCGTTATTATTGTGCTTCTTGTCGTTTCTCTTTCCTTTGCTATTCAAAGCTTTTTTTACAGCGGAATCCAGCAGACCATAGCCGGCAGAAGCAACGAGCTTACAAACTTTTTCAGCACATATCTATCGGCAGACAGCGACAGCTTCACCCAGACAGCCAGAAGCTATGTTGAATCTTTCCCCGACAAGGAGCTTATGGAGCTTCTCGTCATCAATTCAAACGGCGAGGTAATCATAACATCAACAGGCTTTTTCCCCGACGAAAACGAGACTATGCCCGATTATCAAAAAGCGCTTGAACATGAGGATAACTTTGCCGTATGGAGCGGCAAACTCAACAGCGGTGAAAGCGTTATGGCGGTTACACGCGTTATTAAAACAACCGGCGGCGACTCAATCGGCGCTGTGCGGTATGTTGTGTCGCTTGAGGCGGCTAACAGAAAGATATTTGTATCAATTTCACTTATAATCTTCGGCGCACTTCTGATTATTTATTTCATAATCAACTCCGGCGCATATTTTATACGCTCAATCGTAATTCCCGTTAAGGAAATGTCAGCTACCACAAGGCGAATTGCCGGCGGCGACTTTGAAACAACCGTTGACAAAATGTATGATGACGAAATCGGCGAACTGAGCGACAGCATAAACTATATGGCAAGCGAGCTTGCCGCTTCTGAAAAGCTGAAAAACGACTTCATCTCCTCTGTTTCTCACGAGCTGAGAACACCGCTTACAGCCATTAAGGGCTGGGCGGAAACTATGCGCGCAAGCGACGCCTACGACCCTGTTATTATGAACAAGGGTATGAGCGTTATCGTGGGTGAATCGGAAAGACTGACAGGCATTGTTGAAGAGCTTCTGGACTTCTCACGAATTCAGGAGGGCAGAATGTCGCTTATGATGGACAAGATTGACCTTCTTGCCGAGCTTGACGAGGCTATATATATGCTCAGAGAGCGCGCACTCAGCGAAAACAAACATCTGCTGTACGACGAGCCTGAGTTTATCCCCCCTGTTATGGGCGACAAAAACAGAATCAAGCAGGTTTTTATCAATATAATTGACAACGCCTTGAAATATACGCCGTCAAGCGGCGTTATCGGTATTCAGGTAACAAGCGACGACAACAATGTTACGATCACAATAAGCGACAACGGCTGCGGTATTCCCGCGGAGCATCTGCCGAGAATCAAGGAAAAATTCTACAAGGCAAACCACACCATCAGAGGAAGCGGCATAGGTCTTGCCGTTGCCGACGAGATAATGCAGCTGCACAAAGGCTCGCTTACAATAGAAAGTACCGAGGGCATCGGCACAACCGTTACCCTTGTATTCCCTGTTTTAAAAGAAGAGGATAACCCAAACAACAATTAAAGGAGCAAGATAATGTCAAAATACGATACAAAAAGAATCACCTCCATCGGCGGCTCTGCGCTCATTGAAGGCATAATGATGAGGGGCCCGAAAAGAACCACCGTTGCGGTTCGCACAGGCGAGGACAAAATATACACCGAGGACTTAACCTTTAAAAGCCTTACCGAGCGCTATAAAATTTTCCGCGTTCCGTTTATCCGCGGCATTGCAGGCCTTATCGACTCAATGCGCTTAAGCTACAAGGCACTTATGCTGTCAGCCGAAAAGGCTATCGACAGTATCCCCGAGGACGAGCAGGAGCAGCAGTCAAAGCTTGAGAAATGGATTGACGAAAAGCTCGGCGACAAATTTATGAAAATACTTATGATTTTCGCCACAATTTTAGGCGTTGCACTCGCGCTGGCGCTCTTTTTCTTCCTGCCGTCTTATTTGTTTGATTTGTCGGCAAATTTTGTACCCGCTTTTCAGGGCGGCGGTGAGCTTGCCGTATTGTGCAAATCCGTATTTGAGGGTGTTTTAAAAATTGCGCTCTTCCTTTTATACATAATCGTATGCTCTCAGATGTCCGATATGAAAAGAGTATTTATGTATCACGGCGCTGAACACAAGACTATTTTCTGCTATGAAAATGAGCTTGAGCTTACCGTTGAGAATGTTCGCCGCCAAAAGCGCTTTCACCCTCGCTGCGGTACAAGCTTTATGATTTTAATGCTTATAGTCGGTATAGTTATAGGTCTTTTTGTGCCGGTTGCACCATTTGGAATAGGCTTTTTAAGGCCTGTAATCAAAATTCTTCTTTTGCCGCTTTCCTGCGGCGTCGGCTATGAGCTTATCAAGCTGTGCGGCAGACACGACAACAAGCTTACAAGAATCATTGCAGCTCCGGGACTCTGGGCGCAGAGAATCACAACAAAAGAGCCTGACGACAAAATGATAGAGGTTGCCATTGAGGCAATGCAGGCTGTTATACCTGAAAACGGAGAAGATTTGCTGAAGAAATGACACTGAATGAAGTTTATGCACAAACAAAACAAAGCTTAAAAAAGGCGGGGGTTGATTCTCCCGTCTTTGACGCATTATGCCTGTTTGAGCAGGTGTTCTCACTTGACCGTCACGGGCTTATTATGCACGGCGGTGAATCAGCAGACCCCGAAAAAACAGCCGAGCTTTCGGCGCTTACCGCAAGGCGAACAGACGGCGAGCCGCTGCAATATATACTTGGCAAATGGCAATTTTACGGGCGTGATTTTTTTGTCGGGCAAGGCGTGCTTATTCCTCGTGAGGATACGCAGTGCGTAATTAATGCAGCAATAAGCGCTCTTAAGCATAAACCGAGCCTTAAAATAGCCGATTTATGCTCCGGCACAGGCGCAATAGCAATTACTCTTGCAAAAGAGCTTGACTGCACGGTAACGGCTGTGGAGCTTTACGACAAAGCATTTTCATATCTTGAAAAAAATGTCAGCTACCACAGCGCCGAAAATGTTTTGCCTATTAAAACGGATGTGCTTTGCGATTACGATAATTTTTCCGACAGCTCTTTTGATTTAATTATCTCAAATCCTCCGTATATTGAAACCGACGAGATTAAAACACTGCAATCAGAGGTGCAGTATGAGCCGAAAACCGCGCTTGACGGTGGGCAGGACGGTCTTGTATTCTACAAAAGCATAATTAAGAACTGGAGCAAAAAGCTCAAGCACAGCGGTATGCTCTGCTTTGAGCTTGGCGAGGGACAGTACGACATTGTAAAGGCTCTGATGCTCAGTGCAGGCTTTGAAAAAATCGGCTTTGAGCTTGACCTCGGCGGCACAAAAAGAGCGATATTCGGTTTTTACAAATAGCTGTCCAATAAAAATCTCTTTGCATATTAAGACGGTATGTTTTTATTGCTTTTTATGCGTATTTACTGTATAATTACAAAGTAAATTCTTGATATTTTATAAACTTTTACTCAATCGGAGGTATCACAAATGGCAGTTGAAAAAAAGCATGACGAAAAGAAAACAGACGATAAAAAACAAAAGGCTCTTGAAACCGCGTTGAGCCAAATAGAAAAGCAGTACGGCAAAGGTGCGATTATGCGCCTTGGTCAAAACAACTCGTTAAATGTTGACCACATCTCTACGGGAAGTCTTTCGCTCGACATTGCCCTCGGCATCGGCGGACTTCCAAGAGGAAGAATTGTAGAAATATACGGACCCGAATCATCGGGTAAAACAACGCTTTCACTTCACTGTATAGCACAGGGACAGAAAAACGGCGGCAATGTTGCCTTTATTGATGTTGAGCACGCCCTTGACCCTGTATATGCAACTGCTCTCGGCGTTGACATTGACTCTCTGCTTGTTTCCCAGCCGGACACAGGCGAGCAGGCTCTTGAAATCACCGAGGCGTTGGTGCGTTCCGGTGCTATTGATGTAATAGTTCTCGACTCGGTTGCGGCTCTTGTTACAAAGCAGGAAATTGAGGGCGAAATGGGCGACTCTCATGTCGGTGTTCAGGCAAGACTTATGTCACAGGCTTTGCGTAAGCTTACCGGAGCTATTGCTAAATCAAACTGCGTTGCAATCTTTATCAACCAGCTTCGTGAAAAGGTCGGCGTTGTTTACGGTAACCCGGAAGTTACTCCGGGCGGTCGTGCGCTGAAATTCTATTCTTCTGTAAGAATTGAGGTTCGCAGAGGCGAGGCTCTGAAGGCGAACGGTGAAAGAACCGGATTCCGCACAAAGGCAAAGGTCGTTAAAAACAAGGTCGCTCCTCCGTTTAAAGAGGCAGAGTTTGACATTATGTTCGGTCAGGGCATTTCAAGAATCGGCGAGCTTCTTGACCTTGCGGTTGAAAACGATGTTATCGCAAAAAGCGGCGCATGGTTCAGCTATGACGGCACTCGACTCGGACAGGGCCGTGACAATGTTAAACAGCTTCTTACAGACAACCCCGAGCTTGCGCAGGAAATTGAGCAAAAGCTTCTTGAATGTCTGAAAGCATCAAGCGGTACTCCTGCAAAACCATCAAAGACAAAGGCTAAAGCGGAAGCTTCAGAGGAGAAGGAGCCTGAAATCCCGACAACCGACGAAGATAGCGAGCGAGCAGCAAAGAGAAGTTCTGTAGCCGCAAAAAAAGCAAACATTGACATTCTGGTTGAAGACTGATGATTGTAACTGCGGTACTTAAAAAGAAGAAATATTTAAGCGATTTATATATAGACGGCGAGCTTGCCTTTACACTTGACACCAGAACTCTTCAAGAGGAAGGAATCCGCAAGGGAGTTGAAGTCAGTGATGAGCAGCTTCATAACCTTGTGATTATGTCAGAGCATCGCCGTGCAAAGGAGAAGGCACTGTATTTTCTCGGCTTTCGTGATCACACAAGAAAAGAGCTTTTCAACAAGCTCAAACGAACCGAAAGTGAAAATGCCGCAGAGTATGCCGTTAATAAAATGATTGAGCTTGGCTTTGTTGATGATGAGCGCTTCGCAAGGAATTACGCAGAACAGCTAATCACCGTCAAGCATTTGTCAATCAGGGGAGTTCGACAAAAGCTTTTTGAAAAGGGTGTTGAACGAGATATTATTGACGAGGTTCTCGAGGAGTTTGAGATTGACCCGCAGGAAAATATCCGCGCGCTAATAGAGAGAAAATACGAAAGATACTTAAATGATGAAAAGGGCGTTAAAAAAACAGTTTCAGCCTTGCAGAGAATGGGCTACAACTGGAGCGACATTAATGCCGTTATCAGAGAATACACCGAAGAGGAGTATTGATATATATGCCAATAAGAATTGGAATGATTAGCCTTGGCTGCGCAAAAAATCAGGTAGACGCAGAAATGCTGCTGTTTACACTGCGCCAGGCAGGCTACCGTATAGTAAACGAGGCTGCTCTTGCAGATGTTGCAATAGTCAACACCTGCGGCTTTATTGAAAGTGCAAAGCAGGAGAGCATTGACGAAATACTGGAGCTTGCCCAGCTTAAAAAAGAGGGCAAAATAAAGGCGATTATCGTTACAGGCTGCCTTGCCGAAAGGTACAAGGAAGAGGTAATGAAAGAGCTTTATGAGGTTGACGCAGTTGTTGGAATAGGCGACAACGCAAATATAGCCGCAACCGTTGACAGGGTTTTAAAGGGCGAAAAGGTCACAGCCTTTGCCGACAAGCTTTGCCTGCCGCTTGAGGGCGGCAGACTGCAAAGTACACCGCATTATTACGCTTACCTTAAAATATCGGAGGGCTGTGATAACTGCTGTACCTACTGTGCTATTCCGCAGATCAGGGGCAGATTCCGCAGCCGCAAAAAAGAGGCTCTTGTTGAAGAGGCAAAAATGCTTGCCGCAAACGGAGTAAAGGAGCTTATCATCATTGCGCAGGACACAACACGCTACGGCGAGGATTTATACGGCAAGCCTGTGCTCGACGAGCTTTTAAAGGAGCTTGTAAAAATTGACGGAATAAAGTGGATAAGGCTTCTTTATTGTTACCCCGACAGAATAACAGATAATTTGCTTGACACTATAGCTGAAAATGATAAAATACTAAATTACATAGATTTACCTCTCCAGCACTGCAACAAAAGGGTATTAAAATCAATGAACCGTCACGGCGATCGAGAATCACTTGAATCGCTGATTGCAAAAATCCGCAGCAAAATCCCGGGCGTAGTGCTGAGAACAACGCTTATCACAGGCTTTCCCGGTGAGAGTGAGGAAGAATTCTACGAGCTTTCGGAATTTGTAAATGAGATGAAGTTTGAAAGGCTTGGCTGCTTTGCTTATTCCCGTGAGGAGGGAACAGCCGCCGCAGAAATGGAAAATCAGATTGACGAAGATGTTAAAATTAAGCGTCAGGACATAATAATGGAACAGCAGCAGAGCATAATGTACGACTACTGCCAAAGCCTTATCGGCAAAAGCATCACAGTGCTGTGCGAGGGCTTTGACCGCTATGCCGAGTGTTATTTCGGCAGAAGTGCGGCTGATTCTCCTGATGTTGACGGCAAGGTTTTCTTCACCGCAAACGGTACAAAGCCGCATCCCGGCGACTTTGTCACTGTTAAAATTGACGACTGCCTTGCCTGCGACCCGATAGGCACAATGGAGTAAATATCATAACGAAAATTGGTGAGCTTCAATGAATACGCCAAACAAATTAACAGTTTTAAGAATAATTCTTGTCCCGTTTCTTGTTGCGGTTTTATTGCTCGACTTTATACCGCACCGCCTGATCATAGCTCTTGCTATCTTTGCGGCGGCATCAATAACCGATTATTTTGACGGCAAGCTGGCAAGAAAAAACGGGCAGATAACCTCATTCGGTAAGTTTGCCGACCCTCTTGCCGATAAAATTCTTGTCATCTCCGCATTTTTATGCTTTGTAGAGCTCGGCTTTATCGGCGCAGTGCCTGTTATTATCGTGCTGTTCCGTGAATTTGCCGTTACATCGGTGCGGCTTGTCGCCGCCACAAGCGGAAAGGTCGTAGCCGCAAATATGTGGGGCAAGGCTAAAACGGTAAGCCAGATTATTGCGGTTATAATCACTTTATTGCTTGAGTATGTTCTTGAGCTTACAAAGCTCGGCGGTATAGGAGCTTTAATTATAAACATAATAATTCAGGTCGTTATCTGGGTATCGGTGATTCTCACCGTAATTTCGGGCGTAATCTATCTCAAGGATAATTTTGAATTTATAAGGGAAGCTTAGAAAGGAAGATTCTTTATGCAGCTATATAATACTCTCGGACAGACAAAGCAGGAATTTATCCCACACGAGCAGGGCAAGGTTAAAATGTACACCTGCGGTCCTACGGTTTACCACTATGCACACATCGGCAACCTGCGCACATACATAATGGAGGATGTTCTTGAAAAGCAGCTTCGCTTTTTAGGCTATGATGTTACAAGAGCGATGAATATTACGGATGTAGGTCATCTTTCAAGTGACGGTGACACAGGCGAAGATAAGATGCTCTCAGGTGCAAAAAGAGAGCATAAAACTGTGCTTGAAATTGCCAAGTTCTACACCGACGCATTTTTTGATGACTGCAAAAAGCTCAACATAAAAACACCCGACATTGTCGAGCCTGCAACACAGTGCGTACCGTCATTTATAAAGATGATAAGCAAGCTGCTCGACGAGGGCTACGCTTATCAGGCAGGCGGCAATGTGTACTTTGACACCTCAAAGCTTGATACCTACTATGTTTTCGGCAATCAGAACGAGGACGACCTCGCTGTCGGAGTTCGTGAAAGCGTTGAGGAGGACACAAACAAGCGCAACAAGACGGACTTTGTGCTGTGGTTTACAAAGTCTAAGTTTGACGATCAGGAGCTTAAGTGGGACAGTCCGTGGGGTAACGGCTATCCCGGCTGGCATATTGAATGCTCGGCTATTTCGGTTAAAAATCTCGGCGAATATCTCGACATTCACTGCGGCGGCGTTGACAACGCTTTTCCGCACCATACAAATGAAATTGCACAGAGCGAGGCATACCTCGGTCACCCGTGGTGCAAATACTGGTTCCACGTTCTTCATCTGAACGATGCAAGAGGTAAAATGAGCAAGTCAAAGGGCGGCTTCCTCACAGTTTCTCTGCTTGAGGAAAAGGGCTACAATCCGCTTGTTTACCGTATGTTCTGCTTACAGTCGCACTACCGCAAGCCGCTTACCTTCAGCTTTGAAAGCCTTGATAATGTTGCCAAGGCATATAACAAGCTTATACAGAGGATTTCATCTCTGTCAACAGACGGTGAGGTTGATGAGGATAAATGCAAGCCTTATATTGATGACTTCAATGCCGCTATGGGCAACGATTTAAACACGGCACAGGCTCTTACCGTTCTCTACGATGTACTTAAAGCTGACTTGAATGACGCTGAAAAGCGTTACCTTATCGGTGAGTTTGATAAGGTGCTGTCACTCTCACTTCTTGACGGCAGGCAGGAAGCACAGCATTCCGA
Source organism: Acutalibacteraceae bacterium (assembly GCA_051880615.1). Classification (GTDB taxonomy): domain Bacteria; phylum Bacillota; class Clostridia; order Oscillospirales; family Acutalibacteraceae; genus UBA7067. The sequence goes on along the minus strand of JBJEOH010000028.1, from coordinate 67,187 downwards.
CGATGAAGCGGCTGAGATTGAAGCGCTCATTGCAAAACGCGCACAGGCAAGAAAAGAAAAGGACTGGGCAACAGCCGATGCAATCCGCGACGAGCTTAACGCACGCAATATTATCGTTGAGGACACACCACAGGGCATTAAGTGGCGCAAGGCTTGAATGGACAGAGTGAAGAGTGGAGAGTTAAGAAGAGTTATTTTGCATTGGCATTTATTCCCTCGTGTCGCCAGAGATATAGAAAATTACGGAAACACAGGAAAGAGTTCTGTCTGATGGTATCCAATGGATAAGATGTATGATGAATCCAATAAGCCAATGAATGAGAAACTAAAGAAATTCAGGCAAAAGCTGTTATTTGAGTTAAATAAAACATAAAAAACAGGACTGTATTCCTCACGCTTTCTTCGTGAGATACAGTCCTCTTTATTATGCCTGTTTAATTTTCAAATTAATCTCTGTATTCCTCTATCTCGAACACCTCAAAAATATCGCCCTCTTTGAGGTCGTTGAAACGCTCAAGACCTATACCGCACTCATAGCCAGCGGCAACCTCTTTTACGGAATCCTTGAATCTCTGAAGTGATGCAATGGTATCCTCGTTAATAACAATACCGTCACGGACAACTCGGATTCCTGCGCCTCGTGTTACCTTGCCCGAAAGCACATAGCTACCTGCGATAAATCCGACATTCTTAACCTTAATAACATTGCGGCACTCAGCCTTACCAAGCTCAATCTCTCTTGTTTTCGGTGCAAGCATACCCTTCATAGCCGACTCTATTTCTTCAATACAGTCATAGATAACTCTGTAAAGGCGCATATCTACTCCATCACGCTCAACATTTTCAGCCGCAACTGGGTCTGGACGAACATTAAATCCAACGATAATCGCCTGTGATGCCGAAGCAAGCATAACATCAGACTCGTTAATCGCACCAACGCCGCCGTGTATTACATTTACTCTTACCTCTTCGTTTGAGAGCTTCTCAAGCGACTGTCTTACAGCCTCAACAGAGCCCTGAACATCAGCCTTAACTATAATCTTAAGCTCCTTGACCTCGCCGTACTTCATCTGGTCGAACAGGTTATCAAGAGTAACCTTTGTCTGTCTGGAGAACATTTCCTCCTTCTGGGCGTTCTTTCTCTGCTCAACAAGCTCTCTTGCAAGACGCTCATCTGAAACAGCGTTGAAGATGTCGCCGCCTGTCGGTGCGTCGTCAAGACCTGTGATTTCAACAGGAATAGACGGGCCTGCCTCTTTAACTCTTTCACCTTTATCGTTCATCATCGCTCTAACACGGCCTACCGATGTTCCTGCAACAATAATGTCGCCGACCTTAAGTGTACCGTTCTGAACAAGCACTGTAGCAATCGGGCCTCTGCCCTTGTCAAGGCGAGCCTCAATAACCGTACCCTTTGCGCTTCTGTCGGGGTTAGCCTTAAGCTCTTTCATATCTGCGATAAGAGTTACCATCTCGAGAAGATCTGAAATACCCTCTTTAGTCTTAGCCGAAACAGGAATACACGGTACATCGCCGCCCCATTCCTCAGGAACAAGCTCATATTCGGTGAGCTGCTGCTTTACATTTTCGGGATTAGCGCCAACCTTATCCATCTTGTTGATTGCAACAACTATTGAAACGCCTGCCGCCTTTGCGTGGTTGATAGCCTCAACAGTCTGCGGCATAATACCGTCGTCAGCCGCAACAACAAGAATTGCAATATCCGTTACCTGTGCGCCTCTTGCTCTCATAGTCGTGAAAGCCTCGTGACCCGGTGTGTCGAGGAAGGTGATGTCCCTGTCATTGATTTTTACTCTGTATGCGCCGATATGCTGTGTAATTCCGCCTGCCTCGCCCTGTGTAACATTTGCATGGCGAATAGCATCAAGAAGTGAAGTCTTACCGTGGTCAACATGACCCATTACAACAACAACCGGAGCTCTCGGAATCAGGTTATCGTCGTCATCCTCGCTGTCGTCGATAATTCTCTCCTCGATTGTAACGACAACCTCTTTTTCAACCTTTGCGTGGAACTCCATTGCGACAAGAGCTGCTGTATCATAGTCAATTACATCATTTACAGTTACCATTGTGCCCATCATCATAAGCTTCTTGATAACCTCTGCGGCGGTAGCCTTCAAGCGAAGCGCAAGCTCATTTACCGTGATTTCATCGGGAATTGTAACGGTAATCGGCTTTGCCTTTCTCTCGGCTGCAATTCTCTTGAGTCTTTCCTGCTCGGTTTCTCTCTTGCCACTCTTCTGCTTTCCTCTGCGCTGTGAACGCTGAGTTATCTTCTGCTTTGAAACGGTGTTTTCGTTTCTGAGCTTTTCAGATGCAAGTCGGTCGTATTTTTCATTATATCTTTCAATGTCGACTACAGCCGCACGAGTGTCAATAACTCTTTTTTCTCTCTTCTTTGGCTGCTGCGGCTGTGCGCTCTGATTTTTATTCTGCTGATTATCGGCAGCAGGAGCATTGCTCTGCTTATTGTTTTTCTGAGGCTGCTTTTTGTTGTCATTGACAACCTGCTGTGCTTTTAGCGGCTCAGACTTAACCTCTTCATTGCTTTTCTGTTCCTGTACAGCTTCCTTTATTTCTTCATTTTTCTTATCTTCTATCATTTTATCACGGACTGCAAAGTAAGAATCAAAGCTTTCAAGAGAATTCTTTTGTGTGTAATAGTCGAAAACAACATCAAGCTCATCTTCTGTTAGAGCTGTCATATGCTTTTTTGTTTCGCCAAAATGCTTTTTTAAAAGCTCTACAACATCCTTGCTGGGAACATCAAAATCCTTTGCAACCTCATGAACTCTGTATTTAATTAGCATAAATTGCATTCCTCCCCATTCTTCTCACCGGCAAGCGACAAAAGCTTTTTTGCAAAGCCATCATCATTTATACTTGCAACAGCACACAGCTTACCGAGTGATACGCTTATATCTTCTTTATTGTAATCAAGATTTATAACCCTAACGCCGCTTGGCGCAACTGCATTTAACACGGCTTTTCGGGTATTATCAGACGCATTTTTTGCAAAAATCACAAGGCGTGACTCACCTTTTTTCACCGATTCAATAACCGGGTCACATCCGATTGTAATTTTGCCTGCTCTGCGGCACAAGCCCAAAAGGGACAGCAGCCTGTCATTCATATTGACTCAGCTCCTTTTCCATTGCGTCGAAAACCTCTTCGGGAATTTTGCAGGAAAAGGCTTTTTCAAAGCGTCTTGCCTTTCTGGCAAGCTTCAGGCAGTCGGCGCTTTTGCATACATAAGCCCCTCTGCCCGGCTTTTTACCTGTAAGGTCAAGACTCACCTCGCCCTGTGAAATTATATTGCCCTCATCGTCCTTATTGTCGGGCGCTTTGACAACTCTTACAAGCTCCTTTTTGGGCTTCATCTCTCCGCAGCCCGTACATTTTCGCATTGGAATTTTCTTTTGGCGCATTATCCGCACTGCTCCTCTATGTGTTTATTCTTCTCCGTTATCTTCGTAAGCCTCGTCAAATTCGCTCTCTGCAATAGCCTCATCGTCATTCTTCTTTGCTCCGAACGGCTCGTCATCATCCTCACCGAAAAATCCGCTTTCGGGTCTGATGTCGATTTTCCAGCCTGTAAGCCTTGCCGCCAGACGAGCGTTCTGACCCTTGTTGCCTATTGCAAGTGAGAGCTGACCGTCAGGCACAGTTACTCTGCACTGCTTTGAGCCGTCCTCAGCTACAACAACGCTTAAAACAGTCGCCGGTGACAATGCCGCTGCGATGAACTTTGCCGGATCCTCATCGTATTCCACAATGTCAATCTTCTCTCCGCCAAGCTCGTTTACTATTGTGCCTACTCTTGCGCCTCTTGCACCGATGCAGGCTCCTACAGCGTCAACATCTTTATCCTTGCTCCATACGGCAAGCTTTGTTCTTGAGCCTGCCTCTCTTGAAACGGACTTAATTTCAACAGTGCCGTCGTATATTTCAGGTACCTCTGTTTCAAACAATCTTTTTACAAAATCAGGGTGAGTTCTCGAAATAAGTACTCTCGGTCCTCTCTCGCTCTCCTGAACATCAGCAATATAAATCTTGATATGGTCGCCTTCTTTGAAGTTCTCGTTGCCAACCTGCTCGCTTCTCGGCAAAACAGCCTCAGCCTTGCCGATTTTAAGTGTAACAGCGCCGTTTTTACCGTCAACTCTTTCAACCGTAGCTGTGACAAGCTCCTGATGCTTACTCTGAAATTCCTGAAGCATCTGACCTTTCTCGCCGTCGCGGATTCCCTGACGAATAATGCTCCTTGAAGTGTTGATTGCAATTCTGCCGAATTCCTTGGGGTCGAGCTTAAAGCCGACCTTGTCACCGATTTCATAATCAGCCTTTATCTCTCTTGCAGCTTCAAGCGAAATTTCGCTGTTAGAGTCAAATACCTCTTCAACAACCTCTTTATTCAGGAAAACCTGAAAATCCTCGTTTTCCTTATCCATAATAACGGTAACATCCTCGTTGCCGCCGTAGGTATTTTTGCAGGCAACAACAATAGCCCTCTGAATCTGAGAAAGCATATAGTCAACCGAAATACCCCTCTCTTTTTCCAGCAGAGCAAGTGCCGCATACAATTCTTTAGTATCCATTTTTCTGAGTCCCCCTTAAATTATTAATTATTAATTATAAATTACATATCAAAATCGTCCAGCTTAATCCAAACGGTATCCTTTTTGTTGATTGTGATTATCTCACCTTCAACCTCAATTTTAACCTCAGCCTTATCGCTTTCCCTTAATAAACCGGAAAACTCCTTGCCGAGCTTTTCAAGCGGTCTTATCATCTTCACCATAACCGGACTATCGATAAACGCCTGAAAATGCTCCTCTTTTTTAAGCTCGCGTTCAATGCCGGGTGAGCAAACCTCAAGGCAGTAGCTCTGAGAAATCGGGTCTGCCTCATCAAGCGGCAAATCAACAGCACGGCTGACATTTTCGCAGTCTTCAATGGTAATGCCGTTTTCACTGTCAATAAAAATTCGCAGATAGTATTCGGCACCCTCTTTTACAAAGCGCACATCCCACAGTGTAAGCCCGAGCTGCTCAACAATAGGCTTTACAATCTCGGTAACAAGCTCAACAGTGTTTCCGCCTTTTTTTGCCATAAATACGCCTCCCTGATAAAGAATTTTTCCAAACAGAAAGGAGCGGGTTTGTTTCCCACTCCTGTCATACTTTTTTATTCTACTCAACTCTATATAGTATACCACAATAAAACCGCATATGCAAGCATTTTTTGCATAGAAAAACGACCGCCCTATTGGACGGTCGCTTTTATGTGTTGGCATCTCCCTATTTTCCCGGGCCGTCTCCAGCCAAGTATCTTCGGCACCGCTGAGCTTAACTTCTGTGTTCGGTATGGGAACAGGTGGACCCTCAGTGTCATCAATACCAACTTTGTTTTGCTGTCTCTCTCGACTGCTTGACTATTATATCACGGTGGTTTTCAAAATGCAAGTGTTTTTTTCAATTTTTTTGAAATTTTTTCAATAATTCTTTTTTATACCGAAAATAATCTATCATACTCTGAAATACAATGTCAATGATTAAATTACATCGAATATTCAGCACAACTTAATCGTAACCATTAATTAGTATTTGACTTGCAGGCGCAAAAATTGTAAAATAATAGAAAATGTTATAATGATTATTTGAGCTGAATTCAAAAAAGAGGGATATTATGACTAAAACAGAAGAATATGCGCTCAAAATAAAATCACTTTCTATTTATAAGGGAATTTTATATCGAAGTGTGCCGAAGCAATTTTTAAACCTGCTTGAAAAATCAAACAGTCTGCCAAGTGAATTTTTGTCGGCATGGGGAGATTTTTTTGCTCTGCTGTGTGAAAAGGGTTGTCAGGATAATTTATGCACATATATAACAAAGGCTGCATTATATGACGAAAACAGCTTTTCAAAGGCTGCCGCCAGCGACAAGCTGAGTGATTTGCCCGAAAGCATAATTTCAGCCGCACAAAGGGACATTTCTATTATTGTTGAAGCCTCACTTATATCTCCTCAGCAGATTTTAAACGATTATAAATATAAGGAAGAAATAAAGGCTATCACAGATACGCTGCCGATTTGGAGAACAGGGCAGCCGCTTGAGCAGATGGCCGACATCGACAGCTCTGTTTCAAAAAGCGCAGAATTTTACCGCCAGAATGGCTGCGGTATGTTTGCACGCTACAAGGCGTTTATCTGGCGTGACGGTTCAATTCACCCTGTACTTCACCCCGACAGCGTTACTCTTGAGGATTTGAAGGGCTACAGCTACGCGAGAAACCTTGTTATCAACAATACTCGGGCATTTCTGAACGGTCAAAGCGCAAACAACTGTCTGCTTTACGGCGATAAGGGAACAGGCAAATCCTCAACCGTAAAAGCTATACTAAATGAGTATTTTACACAGGGACTCAGAATTGTTGAAATGCCGAAGGAAAGGCTGTGCGACTTCCCGCTTTTAATTGATAAAATTGCAATGGTACCGATGAAATTCATACTCTATATTGATGATTTATCGTTCCAAACGCAGGACGAAAGCTATACCTCGCTCAAGGCAGTGCTTGAGGGCGGACTTGCCGCAAGACCCGAAAACACTCTTATATATGCAACCTCAAACAGGCGTCATATTGTTAAAGAGAATTTTTCCGACAGGGATGGCGGCGAGCTGCACCGCAACGACCAGATTCAGGAAAGTCTGTCGCTTGCCGACCGCTTCGGCTTGTCCGTCAACTTCTCGGCTCCCAGCAAGCAGGACTATCTCGACATTGTCGCCGCTATTGCCTCTCAAAGAGGAGTTGAAATGGAGCAAAGCGAGCTTTTCAAAAAGGCGGAGAGCTGGGCGCTTGACAGAGGCGGTCGCTCGGCACGCTGTGCAAGACAGTTTATTGATTCGCTTTTTGTTAATAAATCTTAAAATCACGGAGGAAAGGTAATGTTTAAAAAAGTTATGTCGCTGCTTTGTATTGCAGCAATATTAATTCCGTTTGCAGGCTGTGCAGTTCAGCAAAATTCAGACTTTCCGATAACGGTAGGTCACACAAGCTTTGATTCAGCTGTAGTCAATGCTGTTGTTTTGTCGGACAATGCCGCCGACATTTTGTTGCAGCTTGGCTTTAGTTCAAGAATTGTAGGCAGAAGTGACGAATGCACCCAAGAGGCAATAAAGTCTGTCAAAAGCTTAGGCAAAAAGGACAGCCCGAGCGTTGATAATATTGTGTCTTTGAATCCTGATGTTGTTATAGCCGACAGCACCTTGAATAACTCAAAGTACAACAGCTTAACAGAAAAAAATATCAAGGTTCTGCGCTTCGCTTCACCGACAACAAAAGAGGAAATAAGCACAATGTACCAAAAGCTTGATACTCTTTTTGAGGGAAAAACAAAGGGCAGCGAAAATGGCAAGGAAACCTTTGACAAGCTCTGGACTACCCTTGAAAACAATTCAAAATCTCTGCCCGATATACCGATGCCGAAAACCGTTTGCTATCTCTATGATTACAAGGGAAAAACCGTTACCGGTGATATGCTCGGAAATATTATTTTTACAAGCTCCGGTGCTACAAACATTGCATCCTCGGCAACAGGCGGAAAGATTTCTGTTGATACAATAAAGAAAGAAAACCCTCAGTACATTTTCTGTGATATCGGAATGGCCAAAAAACTTTCAAAGAATACCGATTTCAAAAATCTTATCGCCGTTAAGAATAAAAGAGTTGTAGAAATTCCGTCAGGCAGCTTTTCTCGTTTCGGAGTCAGTATGCTTGACGCTGTTAAAACTATCACCGATACGCTCTATCCAAACGGCACAGCAGGCTCTGTTGCAGACAGCTACGGCATAAAATATGATGAGGATACATTCTTTACCATAGGAAGCGGAGCAGATAACGACGAGGACGACACTGACGGCAGTCGCTCAACGATTATTATTATTCAAAACCGTCTTGATGACCTCGGTTACTGGCCTCTCAATGAAATGACAGGCTATTACGGCGAAACAACTGCAATCGCCGTTGCTGAGTTCCAGTCAACAAACGGTATGGACTATGCAACCGGCGAAATTGATTACGATACTCTCAAAAAGATGTTCTCCGACGACGCTGTTTCACGCAGTGAGCCTGTTGAAAAGCAGGATCTTGAATAGATCTGACAAATAAAATAAATAAGGAGCTGTCATTATAATGTGGGCAATCATTATTCTTCTGGTTGTGGCTTTTGTGATTATGTTTATATATATGAAAAATTCCGCAAAGCACGGCTACCATTTCGGAGCTCAGATGTTCAAGAGCAGCGAAGATAACCTTGACGCAAAGCCTGAAGATTTAAGCGACAGGGATTATTACGGTGACGACAAGCTGCTGAAATAATAACAGATATAAAAAAATCGGGACGATGAATTTAATCGCCCCGATTTTTTTATGTATCACTCATCAATAACAACAACCGTGTCATTCTCGTGCAGTCGCGTCTGACCGACAGGCACAAACGATATATTTCCTCTCTTAATCAAAACAACAATACAGCTGTCAAATTTTATCTCACACAACCGCTTTCCGCACCATTTATTCTTTGAGTCAAGCTCTATCTCCTTAAGGTTCACATTCGCTTCTGTTTTTACGCCTGTGGTACTCAAAATAAGCACATCTCCGCTTTGTAAAACAGTTTTCCCGACAGGGATAACATTCTCAGAGTTTCGTTTGATAAGTACAATTCTGGTCTGTGGCGGCAGAGTGATATTTTTTATCTTCTGCCCTGCCCATTTGTGATTTAGACTTATCTCGACGCTGATAAATTTCACATTACTCTCGTTTGAATAGTCTGTAAAGGTTTTCATTACATTTTCGTTTTTGTCTATCATATTGAGCTTTTTTGATAAAAACGGCAGCAGTGTTCCCTGAATACCCACAGACAAAAGAACAATACAAAAAACAATATTGAAAAAATCATCTTTGATATATGTATTGCTTACAATAACAAGTATTGCAAAAACTATTGATGTCGCTCCCCTTAAACCCGCCCATGAAACAAGAATCTGTTGCTTCAGCTTTGAGCGAAAAGCCGAGAGTATACCCATAGTTGCAAGCGGTCGTGCAATAAATGTGAGGAAAACAAATATGCAAAGCGCCGGAATAAGAACCTGCGGCATCTGTGACGGATTGGACAAAAGACCGAGAATAAAGAATATTAGCATTTGTAAAAGCCCCGTTATAGCGTCAAAGAAATTGACCATACCCTTTTTGTTTTTAAGCTTAACATTACCGATAATTATTCCGACAATATAAACGCTTAAATATCCGTTACCGCCCAACACATCAGGCACGGCATATGCCAGCAGTGCAACAGCGACAAGAAAAAGGCAATCAAACTGTTCTCCAACAAATCGAATATACTTCAGCGCAAGCACACCCAAAATTGCAATAACCACGCCGATTGCTGCTCCGTATACTATCTGTGCGAAAAACATATACACAACTGACCACACATCTATTTCGCCGCCTGTTTTTACAAGTGAAATAAGAACCACCGTCAGCATATAAGCCCAAGGGTCGTTGCTGCCGCTTTCAAGCTCCAGCATTGAGGCTGTGCCGTATTTTAAGCCCAATTTTTTTGAACGCAGAATATTAAACACCGAGGTTGCATCAGTACAGCTGAGAACCGCTCCGAGCAAAAGGCTCATCATCCAGTCAATTTTTAAAACAAAATGACAGAATATGCCCGTCAGTCCTGCCGTAATCACAACTCCGACAGACGACAGAAAAAGCGACCTTACAGCAACAGGCTTTGCTTCGCGCCAATTTGTACCAAAGCCGCCGTAAAATATTATAAAAATCAAAGCAACCGTGCAAATCTGCTCTGTAAATCCGTAATTATCAAATGGGATTTTAAAAAAGCCGTCGGAACCGAAAATCATTCCCAAAAATAAAAAAGCAAGCAAAACGGGAATACCCAGCTTTGATGTAAGCTTATTTGCAAACACACAGGTAATAATAATTATTGCGACTACAATTACACCTATCATCATATCCAATTTTCATCTCTCCAATCTAGAAAATACTTATCTAAAAAAACAGCGGGTGCCAAAGACATAAAATGCCGCATTGCACCCGCTATATAAATTTAATTTAAATTTTATTACTCGTCATTATCATCCGACTCGTCGCTGTCGTCTGCATCATCCTCAGCCTTTACCGTTTCCTCATTTTCATCGTGAGGAACAGTCGCCATCGTTACCACCTTGCTGCCCTCTTTAAGCTTCATTACTGTTACACCCTTGCTTGGGCGTGCACAGATTCTGATTGATTTTGCCTCAATTCTGATAATTACTCCATCGTCTGAAATAAGAATAATATCGTCGTCAAGACTTACAACGCTGAGTGCTGCAACTGCGCCGTATTTGTCAACATGATAATTTTTAAGACCCTTACCGCCTCTTGACTGAACACGGTAATTTGATATATCCGACAGCCTGCCGTAGCCGGTTTCAGAAACGGTGAGAATAAGACCGCTGTCCCTGACGGTTGTCATTCCAACAATTTCATCGCCGTCTTTAAGCGACATAACTTTAACGCCTCTTGCTGTTCTGCCCATCGGTCGAACATCGCTTTCCTTAAAGCGGATAGCCATACCCTGCCTTGTAGCAACAATAACATCTTCACCGCCGTCAGTCATTCTTACCCATGCAAGCTCGTCGCTCTCGTTAAGCTCAAGGGCAATAATTCCGCCCTTTCTTGTCGTATTGTAGGCGTTAAGCTCAATTCTCTTGATAAGTCCTTTTTTAGTTACCATAATAAGATACTTATCATCTCTGAACTGCTCAACCTTTATCATCGAGGTAACCTTTTCATCGCTTGAAATAGGAATAAGGTTTGCAATGTTCATACCCTTTGAGGTACGGCTGCCCTCAGGAATTTCATAACATTTTAGCCTGTAAACGCGTCCTCTGTTTGTAAAGAACAGCACATAATCGTGGCTGTTGATTATAAACATTTCGCTGGCTACATCTTCTTCTCGGCGGGTCATTCCGCTGATTCCTCTGCCGCCTCTCTTTTGAGTGCGGTATGTATCGGCGGCAAGACGCTTGACATAGCCAAACTGCGTCAGAGTTAATACACAGTCCTCCTTTGGTATAAGATCCTCAATATCAACCTCTCCGCTGACAGACTGAATCTCTGTTCTTCTCTCGTCGGCATATTTATTTCTTATAACGAGGATTTCTTCCTTTAAAATCTCGAATACTCTTTCTTTATGAGCAATAATATCTTCAAAGTCAGCTATTTTTATTTCCAAAGCTGCAAGCTCATCTTCTATCTTGCCGCGCTCCAAGCCTGTCAGTTGTCCTAAACGCATCTGAACAATAGCCTGTGTCTGAACATCGTCAAGACCGAATCGCTCGGAAAGTCTTTGTCTTGCAGTTGACTGATCCTTTGATGATCGGATAATTGAGATTACCTCGTCAATATAGTCAAGGGCAATCTTCAAACCCTCTAATATATGAGCTCTTTCCTTTGCCTTTCTCAAATCAAAGATTGTTCTTTTTGTTATAACCTCAGCCTGAAAATCAATATAATGCTGAAGCATTTCCTTGAGCGTCAAAATTTTAGGCTCTCCGTTTACAATAGCGAGCATAATTGCGCCGAAGGTTACCTGCATTTGCGAAAGCGCGTAAAGCTTGTTTAATACAATCTGTGGCGATGCGTCGCGTCTTACATCAATTTCAATATGCATTCCGTTTCTGTCGGAATGGTCCTCTATATTTGTAATTCCCTCTAATCTTTTTTCCTTTACAAGGTCTGCAATACTCTCAATAAGTCTTGCCTTGTTGACCTGATACGGAAGCTCAGAAACTATAATCTTAAATCTGCCGTTTTTCTGCTCCTCAATCTCAGCCTTGGCTCTTACAATAATCTTTCCTCTGCCTGTAGCATATGCGGCTCTTATTCCGCTTCTGCCCATTATCTGTGCGCCCGTCGGAAAGTCGGGTCCCTTGATATATTCCATCAAATCAGACAGCTCGGCATCGGGATTATCAATAAGACAGCAGATAGCGTCAATAACCTCACCGAGGTTATGCGGCGGAATATTTGTAGCCATACCTACAGCTATACCGCTTGAGCCGTTTACCAGAAGATTTGGAAAGCGTGACGGAAGAACGGTCGGCTCTTTTTTACGGTCATCGTAGTTTGGCATAAAGTCGACCGTTTCTTTATCAATATCGGTGAGCATTTCAACCGATATTTTACTCATTTTAGACTCGGTATAACGGTAAGCAGCAGGCGGGTCACCGTCTACAGAACCAAAGTTACCGTGTCCGTCAACAAGAGTATATCTCATTGAAAAATCCTGAGCAAGTCTTACGAGAGCGTCATAAACCGATGCGTCACCATGTGGGTGATAGCTTCCGAGAACGGTTCCGACTGTATCGGCGCATTTTCTGTAAGCTTTTTCAGGTGTAAGATTCTGCTCAAACATTGTGTATAAAATTCTTCTGTGTACCGGCTTTAAGCCGTCTCTTACATCCGGCAAAGCACGCGACACAATTACAGACATTGAATATTCCATAAAGGATTTTTTCATTTCCTTATTAATATCAACATCAATAATTTTTGAATTTTTTTCTAAATATTCACTGTTATCCAACTCAGTCACACCTCTTATCAATATTATCCGTCAATTTTTTCTATATTTCTTTTCAATGCTTCAAATAATTCCGGATCGAATTTTTTAGCATTTATCGGCTTAAAAGTTTTGCTGTCAACAAAGCCGTGCTTTGTCTTTCCTGTTGTCAAAAGCTCATCGCCTCGCATAACTGTATAAGAAAATTCAATCTTCGCATAATGCAAGAAAGAAACGCAGGCGCTTATAACAACCTCGTCCTCGTAATATGCAGGCTTGATATAGTGACAGCTTAAATCAATAAGCGGCAGCATAAGTCCCTTTTCCTCCAAAACGGAATACGGAACACCGAGCTTTTTGATATAATCGGTTCTCGCTATTTCAAACCACACAGGGTAATTTGAATGATGAACTATACCCATCTTGTCTGTTTCTGCATAGCGAACCGTTATTTTGCTTTGTGAAATCAAAATATCACCTTTTTCATTCATCATAAGGCTCTGTGCCGTTCTTTAAAACCTGCAAAACCTTTTTGTATATTTCTTCATCTATACTTCTCTTCGGAATTGTAAACATCTGACCGTGATATGTGCGGATAATAATAATCTCGTCACCTATTTCGAGAGTTCCTGTTTTATCAAGCGGAATAATCCATTCCTTGTCGCCCGATTTCTGCGTTATATCCTCATTTGTAATCTTTAGTCTTATTGAATCGCCCGTTGTATTTTCACGAGCAAGCTTTTTCAGATGTAAAATAGGTACAAGCCATATTGCTCCTATGATAACAACACAAAGTATGCTGAAGAACAACCAGTTGTAGTTGTTGCCGTAATAGCAGGACAACGCAAATCCAACCGCGCCTATAGCCATAATCACAGTATACAGAATAGCACGGTTTCCCTGTGTTTTGTAAATTCCTGCTCTTTTTAGAGTTTCAAGGACCTCGTTTTCTTCAAGAATAAAATCAGTGCTGAGATAAACTCTTTTCCTGTCGTTATCCTTTGACTCCTGCTTTTCCCTTTTTTCATCTTTGATTCTGTTTCTCAGCTCGTCAACGCTGTCAAAGCTTTCATCCTCGCCGAAAAAATTGCTGTAATCGTCTGACTGACCGTCAGCAGAGGAGGAAAATCCCGCTTCACTGCTGTCTTTTTTCAGACTGTTCAACTCACTCAAAATATCGTCAACCGAGCTTTCTGCCATTTTCCTCTGCCTCCTTTTAATTTTAATAAAGAATAATTATTAGTGGTTAGTGGTAAGTTTTTATTTAAAATCGTAGTAACTGCGACTATCACGGAACGGTCAAGATCGTTCCCTACGAACTCACTGCCCGGTTGCAAGTTATTATTCATTTAAGAGCAGCGAAGCTGCGACAACCACATCTTCACTCTCCACTCTCAACTCTTCACTCTAAATTTAATTAAATATCAAGATTTGTAACATATCTTGCGTTTTTCTCTATAAATTCTCTTCTCGGCTCAACCTTGTCACCCATAAGAATTGTGAAAATCTCGTCGGCAGCCTCTGCGTCATTAAGCTCAACCTTGAGCATAATTCTTGTTTCGGGATTCATTGTTGTCTCCCAAAGCTGCTCAGAGTCCATCTCACCAAGACCTTTATATCGCTGAATTTCCGTCTTACCCTCAATGGTTTTGAGTATTGCGTCTCTCTCTTCATCAGAGTAAGCGTATTTATGCTCCTTGCCCTTTGTTATTCTGTAAAGAGGTGGCTGTGCAAGAAAAACATGACCCTCCTCAATAAGAGGACGCATAAAGCGGAAGAAAAATGTCAGCAAAAGTGTTCTTATATGAGAACCGTCAACATCGGCATCCGCCATAATAATAACCTTACCGTAACGCAAACGGCTTATATCAAACTCATCGCCTATGCCTGCGCCCAAAGCAGTAATAACAGGCAAAAGCTTTTCATTGCTGTAAACCTTATCAAGTCTTGACTTTTCAACATTCAGCATTTTGCCCCACAACGGCAGAATAGCCTGAAATCTTCTGTCACGGCCGCCCTTAGCCGAGCCTCCTGCCGAGTCACCCTCTACTATGTAAATTTCGGTTTCATCGGGATTTCTCGACTGACAGTCGGCAAGCTTACCGGGCAGAGCCGCATTTTCCATTGCACTCTTGCGTCGAACGCTTTCCTTTGCCTTTCTTGCCGCTTCTCTTGCTCTTGACGCGGCAAGCGCCTTATCAAAGATTGCCTTTGCCGTTGCAGGATTTTCCTCAAGATAAACGCTTAATTTTTCGCTTACAAGCTTGTCTACAAGTCCTCTGATTTCAATATTACCAAGTCTTGCCTTTGTTTGTCCCTCAAACTGAGCTTCCTTCAGCTTTGCGCTGATAATTACGGTAAGACCCTCTCTTACATCCTCGCCAGCTAAATTCTTGTCATTATCCTTAAGAATTTTAAACTTTCTTGCGTAGTTGTTCATTACTCTTGTAAGAGCACGCTTGAATCCATCCTCGTGAGTACCGCCGTCGGTTGTGTGAATATCATTTGCAAACGATAACATACACTCGTTGTAGCTTTCGTTGTACTGCATTGCAATTTCAACAAAGGCGTTTCCGTCATCGGCATTTGCGCTGTAATATATAATATCGTCGTGAACAACCTCAAGTGACTTTTTCTTGTGTATATATTCAACAAAGCTCTTTATACCGCCGCTGTAGCAGTAGTTTCCCGTTACAATATTTTCGGGGTCTCTTTCGTCCTTAAGCTCAATATGTAAGCCTGCATTCAGAAAAGCCTGTTCTCTCAGCCTTGTTTCAAGTGTTTCAAAGTCATATTCAAGCGTTTCCTTGAACATCTCAGGATCAGCCTTAAATGTAACCTCAGTACCCTTTCTTTCCGATTGACCTATTATTTCAAGATCGTTTATGATATTTCCTCTTTCATATCTCTGAAAGTATATATTTTCACCGTCATAAACCTTTACCTCAAGCCATTCGGACAGTGCGTTTACAACAGAAGCGCCTACACCGTGCAAGCCGCCGCTCACCTTATATCCGCCTCCGCCGAACTTACCGCCTGCATGAAGTACGGTAAATACAACAGTAACAGCAGGTATTCCCATTTTAGAGTTAATACCAACAGGAATACCTCTGCCGTTATCAGATACCTTGATTATATTATCGGGCAGAATCTCAACATCAATCTTTGTACAATATCCTGCAAGTGCTTCATCGATTGAGTTATCAACAATTTCGTAAACAAGATGATGAAGTCCTCTTGCGCCTGTGGAACCAATATACATTCCCGGTCGCTTACGAACTGCCTCAAGACCCTCCAAAACCTGAATTTCATCGGCACCGTATTCATTTTCGGTTGCGGTGATTTCCATATTGTCAATCACTTCAGTGCTGTTTTCAACATTCTCAACATTATTGTTCTCAATATTATTATCCATTTTTATCCTCCTGTACCGACTTATTCATAAAGATTGAATTATCCGACTATCTGTTCTTTTTATTCTTTCTGATTTTATTTTTCTGAGACCTCTTGATTTTTCTGTTTTCGGGATTTATATTTTCCTCTATTTTCTCGCCGTCAATTTTTTTGAATCTCACAGTAAACGGAAAAAGTATTACCGCAAGGCTTATAAATACGGCGGCTAATATAAGACATCCAAGAATGGTTACGCCGTTTAAAAAATTTAGCATAATCAGATTAAGAGCTATCAGAAGCACCGCTGTTACAATCAAAATAACAGCTCTGCCTTTTATATAGGAAACCGTAAATTTCCTTTTACAGTGGTGACATTCGCATTTATTTATATGCGTTATATTTTTAACATCCTTATATCTGTAAATTGCATTGCAATAAGGACAAACAGGTAATTTTAACAACTTTCCACTTCCTTAGAGCTTTGAAATATCATAAAAATCATTGCCGTTCCTGTTTTTCCTCTTTCTTTCCCTGACCTTCGGAATCATTCTTGTAAATTCGGGACTTCCCTTAGGGTCTACAACCCTTTCATTTCCTACTGCCTTTATAATTTTTGTTGTTCCGCTTGCACTTTCGGGATCTGACATGGAAAATCCGACTTCCTCAGACTTTTTGGTTACCTTTTTCTTAATCTTTATAGGCACAAATCTAATAAAAAGCGGTATACAGAAATAAAAAATAATAAAGGGTATAAACATAAGAAAAATGCAGAAGAAATTACCCCTGAGCGGCGTAAAAAGAAATACTGAAAGCAGTGCAAGTGCGATAAGACAAATTACAACGATAAACACCTTTATATTTTTTACAAAGTAAATTGTTGAATTTCTCTTACATCTGTCACAGGCGTGCTCGCCGTTTGCTCTCTCTCTTATTGCAGATAAATATGAAATTTTTTTACCGCAGTACGGACATTTCAAATTACCCATTATATTTCTCCTTTCAATTTATAAAAACAATATATTTTATAATTTAATCTAATTATTAAATTCCTATTCCCTTTCTTTTCTGAAGGGTTGACGGTGAAAACTGGCATAAATACACCTTTTTCTCTCCGCTTTTTTTGTCCTTACAAACTATAAATGACTTTGGCAGTTCATATGAAACATTGATTATCTGCCCGTTTTTTTCGCTTAAATTAAGAAATTTTCTTGTATCCTTTGAAATTGTGGTGTTGTCTGTATCAAATATTCCTACAATATCCTTTGAATTAATAACAATATCATTTCCAATATATAAATACATTATTTTTCCTCAGCGTTAATCTGACCGCCGCTTACATAAAATATCATTCCGCAGTCAAGATAATCAACGGCGGATTTATCGCAGCAGCTTATAAAAACCTGCCTGTCCTTTGTTTTATTAAGCAAGAATTTTTGTCTTTCAACATCAAGCTCACTCAAAACATCATCAAGTATTATAACAGGCTTTTCGTCTTTTTCCTGCTGTAAAATGTCAGCCTCACTGAGTTTCAGCGCTATAACTGCGCTTCTCTGCTGACCCTGTGAGCCAAAAATTCTTGCACTCTTGCCGTTTATTTTTATTTCAATATCATCCCTGTGAGGACCGGCCGTTGTAAATCGGTAATTAATATCCTCACTCCTGCTGTTTTTAAGCTTTAAAACAAGCTTATCTTCAATTTCCTTTATACTGTCGTTTTCCAGAACACCGAATGAGCTTTGATAATCAACAAACAGCTCCTCTGTTCCGCCTGAAATTCCACGGTATATTTCCTTTGATTTTTCTCTTAACAGCTTGATATATGAAAGCCTTTCAAAAACAAGCGCAGCACCCCATGATGCAAGGCTTATATCCCACGGCTCAAGCATACTCTCACCGCCGTTTTGCGTTATTGCTTTCAAAAGAGCGTTTCGTTGACTTAAAATTTTATTAAAGCGCGCATAAATATTTGCGTATTTCGGTTTAAAACGGCATATGGCGCTGTCAATAAATCTTCTTCTTTCACCCGGCCCATTTTTTATCATTGTCAGGTGCTCGGGTGAAAAAACAACAGACGAGCAAACTCCGATAAGAGATGAAGCTGATTTTTTCTTTACGCCGTTTATTATGGCTTCTCTTTTACTTGGAAGAATATTCAGCTTTGCACTCTGATCTCTGTCCTGTGAAAAAAAGCTCGCTTCAATTTCGGCACTTGCAAAGCCTTCCTTGATAAGCTCCTTATCCTTTGCACTTCTGAATGAGCGCAGACCGCCGAGCATCCATATTCCCTCAAGCAAATTGGTCTTTCCCTGACCGTTTTTGCCGTAGACCACATTAATATCGGGTGATACCGTGATAGAGCCGTCATTAAGATTTCTGAAATTCTTAAAACTCAGCTCCTTTAAAATCACTTTTTCAGCACCTCTAAAATCTTGTCTTCAAATTGAACCCTGTCGCCGTCTTTAATCTTTCTGCCCCTTTGTGTGCAGACCTCGCCGTTAAGCATAACAAACCCGTCTTGCACAAGCAGCTTTGCCTGCCCTCCTGTTTCGGCAATTCCGCCGAATTTAAGAAGACTGTCAAGCTTAATATAATCCTCGTCAATATATATTTTTTCAACACTCATAAATTATCAGCCTCTCTGCAAAAGCATAGGAACAACTAAGAATAAATACGAATCACCGTCTGTAGGTGAAATTTTCATAGCTGTAGAGCTGTTTGAAAGCTCAATTTTTATTATATCAGAGTCGGTATTTCTCAGCGCCTCAAGCAGATGCTTGTTGCCAAATCCTATTTCAAGCTCTGCTCCCTTAACAGGAGTTTTAATAATATCCGTTGCTTTACCTATTGTTGTTGAACAGGAAAGATTGATTTCTTCCTGTGTGAAGTGAAGTCTTATCGGGCTTTGGATTTTCTCTGAGGTCAAAAGTGACATTCTTTCAACACTGCTGATGAAATCTCTTGCCACAACACACGCCTCTGTTGTGATATTCTGCGGTATTGTGCGCTTATAATCAAGGAATGTACCCTCAATAAGACGAGTAAAAATTGAATAATTTTTAACCTTGAACACAGCATGTCTCTGACCGGTAATAATTCTGATATTTTCGTCCTCATCGTCGCCGCCGAGCTTTAAAATTTCATTAAGAGCCTTTTTCGGTACGATAAATCTGCTGTTTTTGTCGTAGTCAACCGTCTCTTTTCTGATAGCCATTTTTATACCGTCAATAGCTACGATATTGAAAACATTGTTTTCAAATTCAAAAAGAGCGCCTGTATAAATCATTTTTGTGATATCGTCTGAGGTTGCAAAAATGGTCTGCTTAATCATATTTTTCAGCAGTACACTTTGAATACTTATGTCGTCGATTTCATCAAAGCTCGGCAAATCAGGAAATTCACCCGGATACATTCCGACAATCTGATATTTTACCTCTCCGCTTGAAATGTATGTTATATATTTGTCGTCAGTTTCAATGTTTATTTCATCATTCGGTAAACGGCGCACAATATCGCCAAAGAGCTTGGCATTGACAACAATAGCACCCTCTTCAAATATATTCGCGTCTATTGTTGTGGTAATTCCTATTTCAAGGTCATATCCACACAGCTTTATTTTGCCGTTTTCTGCTCTGAGTAAAATTCCTTCCAACGCCGGAAGAGTTGTTTTTGACGATACTGCCCTTTGCACATTTGTAACGGCTGACGACAGGCTGTCCTGTTTACAGATAATTTTCATTAATGGTTTTCCTTTCCGTAAGTGTAAAACACAACACAATAATAATAGAATAATTAATAGATAGTAGTAGTAGTAGGTGATGTTAAAATGTTCAAAACCCTGATTTTTCCCATAAAATGAATAATTTTTGCCGACTGCCAATGTTAAAGCTCTGTTCGGAATTTGTTAATCAGAATTTGTCGAAAAATCGAATTTGATGATATGTGTAAAAATGTTAAGTTAATGTTTATTAATATGTTGATAAAATTTTAATTTATAAACATCCCAATGTTGAAATGTTGAAAGTAAAATCTATCTGTCACGAATATTTTTTATTATATCCTCAACCGTCTCTTTAACCTTTGGATCACGCTCCATTAGCTCCTCAACATGGTTTATTGAGTGCAAAACTGTTGAATAATGTCTGCCGCCGAATTCATCGCCTATTTGCTTTACAACAAGATTTGTAAGATTTCTTGTTATGTAAATTGCAATGTGTCTTGCATTTGAAAGCGACGCCTTGCGGCTTTTAAGTGAACGAATGTCATCTGCATTTACTCCGTAGGTTCTCGCAACCTCTTCAACAATGTTTTCAACCGTAATCTGAGGCGGAACATCACTGTTGAGTATTTCGGATATAGTGTCCTGTGCGGACGACATATTTATTTTTTCACCGCTGAGCATATTTTTTGCCTTAAGCTTTTTAACCACACCCTCAAGCTGACGGATGTTTGTTTTAAGCTTTTGGGCAATGTAGTTGCAGATTTCATCGGGAATAACAATTCCTAAAAGCTCTGCCTTTCTCTTAATAATTGCAACTCTGATTTCGAAATCAGGCGGCTGAATATCGGCTATAAGTCCCGATTCAAAGCGGCTTCTGATTCTGTCCTCAAGAGTTTTTATTTCCTTCGGGGGTCTGTCGGATGTTAGTACAATCTGACTTTTTGCCTCATAAAGACTGTTGAAGGTGTGGAAAAACTCCTCCTGGGTTGCATCCTTACCGCCGATAAACTGAACATCGTCAACTAAAAATACATCTGCAAAGCGATATTTTTCACGGAATTCCTTTGTTTTTGAGGTTCTGATTGCGTCGATTATTTCATTTGCAAATTCGTCGCCTCTTACATAAAGAATATTTGCGTTGCTGTTTTTATCCTTTATTTCGTTTCCTATAGCCTTAAGCAGATGAGTTTTTCCGAGTCCAGAATTGCCGTATATAAAAAGAGGGTTATATGCGTTTGCGGGATTTGCGGCAACGGCCTGTGCTGCTGCGTGTGCAAAATTATTTGAGCTGCCGACAATAAAGGTGTCAAAGGTGTATTCATAATCACCATTATCATTTTCCTTTTCGGTATTATCTTCCTTTTCGGGATTTTCATAGTCCTCAGGAATAGTGATTTTAATGTTTATGTCAGCTGCAAAAATTTCTTTGAAAGCCCTTGATAAAAGATTAATGTAAAATTTGTTCAGCGTTTGTCTGTGAAAATCGTTCGGAGCCATTATTGTAGCTACACCGTTTTCAAAATCAAGGCTTATAGGCTCAATTCGGCTGATCCATGTTTTGTAGGCAACATCAACAATTTCATTTTTACAGTATTCGCAAATTACTTCCCATGTTTCTTTAAATTCATTTACTTCGTTCACTTTATTCTCCCCTTAATTAATACTAAATCACAAATTAATTCTCTGTTGTGTTTGACAATACAAAATTCTTCTGTTATATTTTGACTGAATTTAATAAAAAAATTTTTAAGTGCTATTAAATTACACTTCTATCCCCATTTTCGATTATCTGATTTATTTTAACATATTTTTTGACTTTAAGCAATGATTTTTATTTTTAGATATAATATTTTAATTATTTGAAAGAATAGAGAGTTTGTTTTAAGAAAAATTTTATTTATTTTTATTTCCTCATCTATCTGAAATTGTGTATTGAAGAATAATATATACAAGATATTGTAAAAAAAACAGCTTGAAAAATTTGAAGTTTGCAGATATAATTATATAGTGAAAAAAAGTGAAAAAATAGGTGTTGACGATTTTTTGCATTTAAGTTATAATGCTATATTGCAAGGTTAATACCTGAAAGGAGGGTTTTCTATGCTGAGAACATATCAGCCTAAAAAGCGCCACAGAAAAAAGGAGCATGGCTTTAGAAAAAGAATGTCTGATGCCAATGGTCGCAAGGTTTTAGCTCGCAGAAGAGCAAAGGGAAGAAAGAAGTTGTCTTACTAAAATTGAGACCACTTTTAAGTGGTCTTTTTTTTGCTTACTTTCTTTTATTTCTTACATTTTTTTATTTTATAATGTCAGAAAGTTTTTACTGTTTTACTTGGGCGGATTAGTTATGACTGAAATTGTCAAAATTAAAGAAAACAGGGATTTCAGAAGAATTTACTGTAAAGGAAAATCCTTTGTCTCCCCTGTTTTGATTACTTATGTTCTGAAAAACAGAACAAAAAATGTAAGATACGGGATAACAACAAGTAAAAAAACAGGTAACGCAGTACAGCGCAACAGGTCAAGAAGAATTATCCGTGCGGCTTTTGACGAAATTTCAACTCAAATTCCGTCGGGGTATGATTTTATCTTTGTTGCAAGGGGTATAACCTCTAAAAAAAAGAGTACCGACATTGTTGACTGTATGCAAAAACAGCTGAAAAGGGCGGGTGTTTTGTAATGAAGCGTCCGCTTATTTGGCTTATCAGATTTTATCAAAAGAACATTTCACCACGAAAAAAACCCTGTTGTCGTTTTACTCCGACTTGCTCTCAATATGCTGTTGAGGCAATTTCAATGTATGGCGCTTTTAAGGGAAGCTTTATGGCTTTATGGCGTATTTTGCGCTGTAATCCCTTTTTCAAAGGCGGTTATGACCCTGTACCGGAGAAAAAAGTCAAAGGTCAAAAATAACAGGAGGTCATGGCGAAGCTATGGATATATTTAATTTTATAGGCAGCCTGCTTGGATATGTACTGTATTTTTGCTTTATGATTGTCAAAAATTATGCCTGGGCGATTGTATTGTTTACAATTATAATCAAGGCAGTTTTGTTCCCGACAGCTATAAAGCAGCAAAAGTCAATGGCTAAAAATGCCAGAATGTCAATTAAGCAGCGAGAGCTTCAGGAAAAATACGGCAATGACAAGGTAAAGCTTAATGAAGAAATGCAGAAGCTTTATGAAAAGGAAGGAACAAGCCCAACAAGCGGTTGTCTTACAACAATGCTTCTTCCTATGATTCTGCTCTTCGGTGTTTATTATTCTGTTATAAATCCGCTTACAAATACACTTCATATTGCAGCTGAAAGTGTAAATAATTGCGTTTCTTATCTGAATACTCTGCCGGGAATAGGTAACAGTTTCAATAATTTCTACGGACAGATTGAAATTTTAAAGATTGCACAGTCAAACGAAGGTTTAACCTATTTAAGCGGCTTTTTCTCACCTGATCAGATTTCACATATTCAGGAATTCGGAGCCAGCTGTAATCTTTTCGGACTTGATTTGCTCGGCAGACCGAGTGAGGGCGGTTTTAATCCGTTCACAAATGTGCTTATTTTAATTCCTGTATTTTGTCTTCTTTCATCTCTTGTTACCCAGTTTGTAACAATGAAATTCCAAAGAGGTAACACAGGACAGCAGCAGCCCGGCTGTATGATGGTTATGTTCCTTATTATGCCGCTTTTCAGTGCATATATTTCTTATACGGTTCCTGCGGCGGTTGGCTTTTACTGGATTATATCAACGCTTTTGGGTCTTGCCCAGACGCTGGTTCTCCAAAAATTCTACAATGTCAATATAATGACCGCAAAATCAGAAGCACAGAGAGTTGCTTTGCTTAATGTCAACGAGGCAAAAGTTAAATATGAATATAATCCGAGAACAAGAAGTAATTCGGAATTGAATAATAATGAAAATAATGGTAAAAACTCCGCTAAAAACACAAAAAAGAAAAGCGGAAAGAAAAAATAAATAAGTTTATCTAAACGGAGGTGTAGCTCGTGATACGAGAAGCAATTGGTGTCGGCGAAACAGAAGAAGAGGCACTGCAAAACGCTTGTAATCAGCTTGGCGTCGAAACTCACGAGGCAGATTTTGAAATTATTGAAAGACCGATAAAGAAAAAATTCGGTATATTTGGCGGAAATCCTGCAAAGGTAAGGGCTTTTGTTAAGGTGTCCCCTTCTGAAAAAGCAGTTGAATATGTTAAGAATATATTGAGTGCAATGGGATTTGATTCAATAACCGTAACAGTAAACGATATTGAAAACGGTGCTGAAATCAACCTTGAGGGTGATGATGTCGGAGCAGTTATAGGCAGAAGAGGCGAAACACTTGACGCTTTGCAGTATCTTGCAGGTCTTGTTGCTAACCATGTCGATAACAGCTATTTCAGAATCACAATTAATACAGGTAATTACAGAGAAAAAAGAGAAAAAACACTTCAGGTGCTTGGCAGAAAGCTTGCGTTTAAGGCTATAAAATCAGGCAGAAATATTTCTCTTGAGCCGATGAACCCATATGAGAGAAGAATTATCCACACTGCGGTACAAAATGTTAACGGAGCAATCTCATTCAGTGAGGGCGAGAGCATTAATCGTCATGTTGTTATAGGTCCTGACCCGAAAAATCCACCTAGAAGGTCATATAATAATTATAATAAAAAGGGATATAACAAAAAAGGCAGCTACGACAGAAAAAATTATAGCAATAACAAAAGTTATAATAAAAGCTACTCGTCAGCAAATAGTTCTGATGAAAGCTTACCTAAGAGAGACCCAATAAATGAGGGCGGCGGTTATTCTCTTTACGGAAGAATATCTGTTCCTAAAAAGACAGGTGCAGAGGAAGAATAATAAAAAATCTGAGCAGGGGTTGCCGTGTGCAAGCCCTGCATTGTTTATATATGAAATTTTTAACGGGGTCTGATATATGAATAACAAGACGATTGCCGCAATCTCGACAGCACAGGGTGCAGGCGGAATAGGTGTAATAAGAATAAGCGGAACTGACGCTGTAATGATAGCTGACAAGGTTTTTAAGGGCGTAAATAAAAAACAGCTTTGTGAATATGAGGGTTATAAAGCCGGTTTTGGTTATATTTATGACGGCGGTGAAAAGCTTGACGAGGCTGTAGCACTTGTATTTCGTTCTCCCCATAGTTATACCGGTGAGGATGTTGTTGAGCTTTCCTGCCACGGAGGAATATACATAACAAAAATGGTTCTCCGTGCAGTGTTAAACAGCGGTGCTGTTCCTGCCGAACCCGGTGAATTCACAAAAAGAGCTTTTTTAAACGGAAAAATTGACTTGACTGAGTCTGAAGCAGTAATGAATATTATTTCAGCTAAAGGACAGGCAGCCGCAAGAGCCGCAATGTGCTGTAAAGAAGGAAATTTGCGACAAAAAATTGATGAAATTTCCTCTTCTCTTATTGATACAGCAGCACATATTTCTGCGTGGGTGGACTTCCCTGAGGAGGATGTACCCGAGGTTGAAGAAAGTGTTCTGATTGAAAGCTTTAATAAGGCTTTATCAGAGCTTTATGATTTGATTTCACGCTATGATTCGGGTAAGGCTGTTACTCAGGGCATTGAAGCTGTAATTGCAGGCAAGCCGAATGTAGGAAAATCCACACTGATGAATTTGCTGTCAGGTTGTGAAAGGTCAATAGTTACCGATATTCCCGGCACTACAAGGGATATTATTGAAGAGACGGTGACAATCGGTAATGTTACGCTAAGACTTTCAGATACGGCAGGAATCAGAGAAACCGAGAATATTGTTGAAAAAATAGGTGTTGAAAAAACAAAAGAAAGGCTTGAACGCTGCGCTCTTGTTATAGCGGTATTTGACTGTTCTGTTCCGCTTGAGGCAGATGATTTTCAATTACTTGAGAAAATTCAGACTTTGCCTGCAATAGCGGTTATTAACAAAAGTGACCTTGAAAACAAGCTTGATGTAAATGAAATAAAGAAATTTGTACCAAATATAGTTGAAATATCCGCAAAAAGCGGCAAAGGATTAACATTGCTGACTGAAAATGTGGAAAAGTTATGCGGAACTGAAAATTTCAATCCTTCCGACCCTATACTTGCCAATGAAAGGCAGCTTTTTAAAGTAAAGGACAGTGTGTCGGCGATTGAGGAGTGTATTGCTGCGCTGAATAACGGATTCGGACTGGACGCTGTATCGGTTGCTTTAAATGACGCAATAGACAGCTTGCTTGAAATTACAGGTAAAAAAGCCGCAGACAGTGTTATAGACACTGTGTTTGAAACATTTTGTGTTGGCAAATGATTGAATTGATTGTGAGGAATTATTATGGGATATAACGCCGGATATTATGATGTTGCTGTTATCGGCGCAGGTCATGCCGGAATTGAAGCGGGGCTTGCAGCTGCGCGACTTGGCTGTAAAACAGCAGTTTTTACGATTAATATGGACGCAGTCGGCAACTGCCCGTGTAATCCGTCAATCGGTGGAACTGCTAAAGGTCATCTTGTAAGAGAAATTGACGCTCTCGGCGGTGAAATGGGAAAAACAGCAGACGAGTGTTTTTTGCAGATGAGAATGTTAAATCGCGGAAAAGGGCCTGCTGTTCATTCACTCAGGGCGCAAATTGACAGAAGAAAATACGCTTCAGTTATGAAGCATAAGCTTGAATTGCAGGAAAATCTCGACTTAAGGCAGGCTGAAATTATATCCCTTAAGCAGACTGACGGTGAAGAATGGCTGATTGAAACGAGAATGAACGCTGTTTTTACCTGCAAAACCGTGATTATAGCTACGGGTACTTTCTTAAGCGGCAGAATATATGTTGGAGAGGTTTCATATGAAAGCGGACCTGACGGAATATTCCCGGCTGCTTTTCTCGGTGAGTCAATACGCGAGCTTGGTATTGAAACAAGGAGATTTAAAACAGGTACTCCTGCACGAGTACTTAAAAGCTCTATTGATTTTTCCGAGCTTGAGGTTCAGCCGGGTGATGAGCCTCCTGTTCCATTTTCGTATGATACTAAATCGCTCGGAGAAAACAAGGTTGTATGCCATATAAGCTATACCAATGAGCAGACTAAAGAAGTAATAGAAAAAAATATTCATCGCTCTCCCCTATATGCAGGAAAAATTGAAGGAGTCGGTCCGCGTTATTGTCCGAGCATAGAGGATAAGATTGTCCGCTTTGCCGATAAGCCGAGACATCAGCTGTTTATAGAGCCTTGCGGCATCGATACCGAGGAAATGTATATTCAGGGAATGTCGTCATCACTTCCTGAGGAGGTGCAGCTTGAGTTTTATCACACTATAAAGGGGCTTGAAAATGCCCTTATAATGCGAAGTGCATATGCTATTGAATATGATTGTATCGACCCACTCCAGCTTGACGCTACTCTTGAATTTACTGATTATCCGGGATTATACGGTGCAGGGCAGTTTAATGGCAGCTCAGGCTATGAAGAAGCTGCGGCTCAGGGACTTATTGCAGGTATAAATGCTGCATTAAAGGTTAAAGGCAAAGAGCATTTTATTCTTGATAGAGCAAGCTCATATATAGGAACTCTGATTGACGATTTGGTGACAAAAGGTGTTTCCGACCCCTACAGAATGATGACCTCAAGAAGTGAATACAGACTTATTCTCAGACAAGATAACGCTGATACCCGTCTTACTTCGCTCGGAAGAAAAATCGGATTAATAAGCGACAGCCGTTGGGAAAGCTTTAATAAAAAGCAGGAAGAGAAAAAGGAAGAGTATAAACGCCTTAAAAAGACTGTAATTGCGCCGAGTGATGAGCTAAATGAAATACTTGTTTCACGTGAAACATCACCTGTTACCACAGGAATACGCTTAATTGACCTTATCAAGAGACCACAGCTTGGATATGACGCATTAAAAAGTATTGATAATACAAGACCTGATTTAGACCCGAATATTTTTGAGCAGGTAGAAATTGAAGTGAAATATGAGGGATATATTAAGCGCCAAGAAGCTCAGATTGAGCAGATGAGAAGACTTGAAAACAAAGCTCTGCCAAAAAACACAGATTACAGCTCAATTTCAGGGCTTCGTCTTGAAGCGCAGGAAAAACTAAACAAAATAAAGCCGCATAATATAGGACAAGCTTCGAGAATCAGCGGTGTAAGTCCTGCTGATATATCTGTGCTTGTAATATGGCTTTCACAACTTAAAAATAAGGATTGATATAATGACTGCTGCACAAATTACCGCAAATTTTGCCGAAAAAAACGGTTTCCATCTGAATAGCGAGCAAATTGAAAAGCTCAATACTTATGCAGCTATGCTTCTTGAATGGAATGAAAAGATGAATTTAACAGCAATAACCGATGTTGACGGGATTGCAATCAAGCATTTTTATGACAGCCTGACTCCAATTTGGTATTTGAATATACCAAAAAACGCAAAAGTTATAGATGTGGGTACAGGTGCAGGGTTCCCCTCTATTCCAATGGCAATTATAAGACCCGATTTACAATTTACACTTCTCGACAGCTTGAATAAACGGCTTGTATTCTTAAATGAGGTTTGCTCATCTCTTGATATTAACGCTGAGCTTGTTCATATGCGTGCCGAAGATGCAGCTAAAATGCCTGAATATCGTGAAAAATTTGATGTTTCGGTTTCACGCGCAGTTGCCGCATTACCTGTTTTGTGCGAATACTGTATTCCTTTTGTAAGAAAAAACGGAATGTTTATTGCTATGAAGGGTTCAAAAGCAGATGAAGAGCTGAATTTAAGCAGAAATGCGGTTAAAATTTTAGGTGCTGATATAGAGAAATCAATTCAGATTAATCTGCCCGATGAAAGTGAAAGAAATATTATTGTGATAAGGAAAAAGAACTTTACACCTAAGGCTTATCCGCGACACGGTTCAAAAATATCAAAGCAGCCTTTATAGTTGTCTTACTTTATTGCTCTCATACGGTTCGGCTTATTCGAAATTTTGTTGTAACAGCATACGAACCTTATATAAGCATTAAAAGTTCTATTGAACGCTCCTACTGTTTTCTTTTGTTTTATTTTGCTCTACCAAACTTTAATTTAAGAGCAGCGCAGCTGTGACAACCAATTCTTAACTCTTCACTCTACAAATTTAACTTTCAAATTTTCTGCCGTAAGGCAGAATTTTTTTTTGCAAAACCTGATATATTCGTCTTATTTTCTCAATATGCAACAAAATTATTAACATTATTTCAAAATAAAATTTTTATCAGCCTCTATAATGTGACATAATATTGGTATTATTGATGATAATATATTATCCGTAAGGACAAGCAAACAAAAAAACGCATATGGAGGTGCAGCAGTTGCTTTTTCAATCTAAAGACGAAAATAAACTAACAAATCTTTCTATTTCGCAAATAAATCAAAACAGGTTTCAGCCCAGATCTGATTTTAACCGAGAGGAGCTTATAAAGCTCGCTGAGAGTATAGAACAAAATGGATTAATCCAACCTATTGTTGTTCGTCGGGTAACTCCGGATAGTTATGAGCTTATTGTAGGTGAGCGCAGACTGCGCGCCTGTGTTATGGCTGGTCTTACAAGAATTCCGGCAGTTGTTATTAACTGCTCTCAGCGTCAGAGTGCAGTGTATTCTCTGATAGAAAACCTTGAACGCTGTGACCTCAATATGTTTGAGCAGGCAAAGGCTATAAGACGACTTTTGCTCGATTGCAGAATGACTCAGGAGCAGGTAGCAAAACAGCTTGGCAAAAAACAGAGTACAATAGCAAATAAACTACGACTTTTAAGATTAGAAGACGAAGAACAGAATCTTATATTATCACTCGGTCTTTCTGAACGCCATGCAAGGCTATTTTTAAAGCTTGAAGGAGAACAAAGGATTGAGTGCATAAAAAGAGCTGCAAAATACAGTATGACGGTTGCACAGACTGAGCAAATGATAAACAGCGTCTTATCGTCACATGAAGAACCCCAGCATCGTCCAAAAATAGTTATTAAAGATGTCAGAATTTTTATGAACACAATAAACAGAGCAATGCAGACAATGAAACAAAGCGGAATAAACGCGGCACTGCTAAAAAAAGAAAATGACGATTACATAGAATATACGGTAAAAATTGCAAAATCAACAGTAATACCGCAAAATGGCAGAGCATCTGCCTGATTAACAAGAGTACGACTAATTAATTCATACCCATTTCCTTATCTGAACCCCTTATGCAAAAAGCCTCGGTAAATACCGGGGTTTTTTGCGTGTTTCATGTGAAACATATCTATAAAAAAATTATGCAATTATTATTGGAAATGCCTTTAAATACAAGTGTAAAAGTGATATAATATCAGTTACAGAGTCGCATATGCGTCAAAATTATAACTACTACGGCAATGAAGGAGGTTAGCTCCGTGGCAAAAATTATAGCTGTTGCCAATCAAAAGGGCGGCGTAGGAAAAACAACTACAGCCGTTAATTTGTCGGCAGCACTTGGAATAAACGGCAAAAAGACTTTGCTGATAGATATTGACCCTCAGGGCAACGCAACAAGCGGTGTAGGCGTTGACAGGCGAAAAATAGAAAAATCAACATATAACATTCTTGTTGACGGTTTAAAGGCTGACGAGGTTTTGATACATACAGATTTCAAATGTCTTGACCTGCTGCCGTCAAGTCTTGATCTGGCGGCAAGTGAAATTGAAATCATTGATAAAAAGCACCGCGAGTCAATACTAAAGAATGCGGTAAACCCGATAAGAGGCAATTATGATTATATAATTATCGACTGTCCTCCGTCACTCGGACTTATCACAACAAATGCACTTTGTCTTGCAGACAGACTGTTAGTACCTATACAATGCGAGTATTACGCTCTTGAGGGACTTTCACAGCTGATGAACACCGTAAGACGAGTAAAGCGTCAGTATAATGAACGCCTTGAAATGGAAGGTGTTCTGCTGACAATGTATGACGGCAGACTGAATTTAACCCAGCAGGTTGTTGAAGAGGTGAAAACCTACTTTCCGAGAAAGGTTTTTTCAACAGTTATTGCAAGAGGAGTTAGGCTTTCAGAAGCGCCGAGCTTTGGTCAGCCAATAATGTATTATGATAAAAGTTGCAAGGGAAGTCAGGCGTATATGGCGCTTGCAGAAGAAATAATAAATAAAAATTAGGAGGGAGATAAATGGCGGCAAAAAAAGGCGGCTTGGGCAAGGGTTTAAGCGCGATTTTTATGGAAAATGAGAGCGAGGACAGCAGCTCAACCGTAACGCTTAAAATCTCTGAGCTTCAGCCAAATCGGGATCAACCGCGCAGAGATTTTGACGAAAAAAGTCTTGCAGAGCTTGCAGACTCAATTTCTCAACACGGCATATTACAGCCGCTTCTTGTTCGTCCGTTTCTTGACGGCGGCTATCAGATTGTAGCCGGTGAACGCCGTTTCAGGGCGGCAAGAATGGCAGGGCTGACTGAGGTACCGGTTGTAATAAGGGATTTGTCAGACAGCGAAACAATGCAGCTTGCACTTATTGAAAATCTGCAAAGAGAGGACTTAACACCGGTTGAAGAGGCTAAGGGCTATAAGCAGCTTATGGATTCCTACGGACTCAAGCAGGAGGAGGTTTCACGAGTTGTCGGGAAATCCCGTCCGGCTATTGCAAATGCATTAAGGCTTTTGTCACTCCCCGATGATATTCTTCAGCTTATTTCAGAGGGTAAATTAAGCGCAGGACACGGCAGAACCCTGCTTGCATTTAAAAATCCGAATGAAATGGAAAAGGCGGCAAGGCTTGCCTCAACCGAGGATATTTCAGTGCGAGAGCTTGAGCGTCTTGCAAAAAAGAGCAACAAGGCAATAGAAAATGCCGATGTAAAGAAAATATATGAAAAAAAGCTTTCATATTACGGTGAGGTTGAGTTGGCTCTTAAGGAGCATCTCGGCAGAAAAATTACTGTAAACGGAAACGAAAAGAAAGGCGTGCTTGAAATAGAATTCTACGGCAAGGACGACCTTACTTATATAGCAAAATTATTGGGACAAGAGGAAAAGTGAGGAACAATAAATGTTAGACATCAAATTTTTAAGAGAAAACCCGGAAATCGTTAAGGAAAACATCAGAAAAAAATTCCAAGACAGAAAGCTTGTGCTTGTTGATGAGGTTATCGAGCTTGACATTCAATCAAGAAAAGCAAAGCAGGAGGCTGACTCTCTGCGAGCAAACCGCAACAAAATCTCAAAGCAAATCGGCGCATTGATGGCTCAGGGCAAAAAAGAAGAAGCCGAGCAGACAAAGCAGCTTGTAAAGGAACAGGGAGAACGCCTTGCACAGCTTGAGGAAGAGGAAAAACGCCTGTCCGACGAGATAACAAAAAGAATGATGGTTATTCCGAATATCATTGACCCGTCGGTTCCGATAGGCAAGGATGACAGCGAAAATGTTGAGATAACACGCTACGGCGAGCCGTTCGTGCCGGATTTTGAGGTTCCGTATCATACAGATATTATGGAAAAATTAAACGGAATTGACCTTGACAGCGCGAGAAAGGTTGCAGGCAACGGATTTTATTATCTGATGGGCGATATTGCAAGACTTCACTCGGCGGTTATTTCCTATGCAAGAGATTTTATGATCAGCAAGGGTTTTACTTACTGTGTTCCGCCGTTTATGATAAGAAGCAATGTTGTAACAGGCGTTATGAGCTTTGATGAGATGGACGCGATGATGTATAAGATTGAGGGCGAGGACCTTTATCTTATCGGTACAAGCGAGCACTCAATGATAGGTAAGTTCATTGACACGATAAATAAGGAGGAGGAGCTGCCGTACACTCTTACAAGCTATTCTCCTTGCTTCAGAAAGGAAAAAGGCGCTCACGGCATTGAGGAACGCGGTGTTTACAGAATCCACCAGTTTGAAAAGCAGGAAATGATAGTTGTTTGCAAGCCGGAGGACAGTATGCAATGGTTTGATAAGCTGTGGAGCTATACGGTTGAGCTTTTCCGTTCGCTTGATATTCCTGTAAGAACGCTTGAGTGCTGCAGCGGTGACCTGGCTGATTTGAAGGTTAAATCAATAGATGTTGAGGCATGGTCGCCGAGACAGAAAAAGTATTTTGAGGTCGGCAGCTGTTCAAATCTGGGTGACGCTCAGGCTCGCAGGCTTAAAATAAGAGTGAACGGAGAAAACGGCAAGTATTTTGCACATACTCTGAATAATACGGTTGTTGCACCGCCGAGAATGTTGATTGCATTTCTCGAAAATAATCTTAACGAGGACGGCTCAATAAGAATTCCTCAGGCGCTTCGTATGTATATGGGCGGGGCAGATATTATTACTCCAAAAAAATAAGTTGACAAACGCTTAAGATACTGATAAAATCGAATTTAAAATATCCGCAAATCAACGAGTGAATTAATAGGAGGAATGAGAGTATGTTAAACACAAATTTCAGTGAAAAGTTTATCAAAGAAGGACTCACCTTTGATGATGTTCTTCTGATTCCCGGTGAGTCAAATGTTGAACCGAAAAATGTTGATGTAAGCACGCATGTCACAAAGAAAATCAAGCTCAACACACCGCTTATGACAGCCGCAATGGATACTGTTACTGAAACAAATATGGCTATAGCAATGGCAAGAGAAGGCGGTATCGGTGTTATTCACAAAAATATGTCAATCGAGCGTCAGGCAGACCAGGTTGACAGGGTTAAGCGTTCAGAAAACGGCGTTATTGTTAATCCGTTCTACTTAGCCCCTGAAAACACCGTAAGCGAAGCAAACGAGCTTATGGCTAAGTATAAAATCAGCGGTGTTCCAATCTGCCGTGACGGTAAGCTTGTCGGAATTCTCACAAACCGCGATTTAAGATTTATGACGGAATACGATTACTCTCAGCCTATTTCAAATGTAATGACTAAGGAAAAGCTTATTACTGCTCCTGTAGGAACAAAGCTTTCTGACGCACAGGAAATTTTGCGTCAGCATAAAATCGAGAAGCTTCCGCTTGTTGATGATGACGGATATCTTAAGGGACTTATTACAATTAAGGATATTGAAAAATCGAATCAATATCCAAATTCAGCCAGAGATGAAGCAGGCAGACTTCTTTGCGCGGCTGCAATCGGCGCAACCGCTGATGTACTCGACAGAGTAGCGGCTCTTGTTGAATCGCAGGTAGACTTGCTTGTTCTTGACTCTGCACACGGTCACAACAGCAATGTTATCAATGCAGTTAAAAAGGTTAAAAAGGCTTACCCGAGCATTCAACTTGTAGCAGGCAATGTAGCAACCGCTGAGGCAACAAAGGCTCTTATTGAGGCAGGCGCCGACTGCGTAAAGGTTGGTATAGGACCGGGTTCAATATGCACAACGCGTGTTGTTGCAGGTATCGGTGTACCGCAGATAACGGCAATTTACGATGCGGCTTGTGCTGCTGCTGAATACGGAATTCCGGTTATTGCCGACGGCGGTATCAAGTATTCGGGCGATATTGTTAAGGCTCTCGCCGCAGGCGGCAGTGTTGCAATGATTGGCTCGCTTGTAGCCGGCTGTGAGGAATCTCCGGGTGAAACTGAAATTTATCAGGGCAGACAGTTCAAGGTATACCGTGGAATGGGCAGCCTTGGAGCTATGGGTAAGGGCAGCCAGGATAGATACTTCCAGAGCGGATTCAAGAAGTTCGTTCCGGAAGGTGTTGAAGGCCGTGTTCCTTACAAGGGAATGCTCAGCGAAACTATTTATCAGATGCTCGGCGGTCTGCGTGCAGGTATGGGTTATACAGGCTGTGCAAGTATTGCAGAGCTTCATGATAAGGCAAAGTTTGTAAAGATTACAGGTGCCGGACTTAAGGAAAGCCATCCGCACGATATTCAGATTACAAAGGAAGCTCCGAACTACTCATTCTCAATTTGATAACGAATATAGTAAAAGCGACTTGCACAGCTGTGCAGGTCGCTTTTTGGTATAAAAAGATTAAATCAGTTAAAAAATACCCTGATATACCTTTGAAAAGACATGTTTTATCAACATTTCTGCAAAAGAAAAAACATTTTAAAACCACAAGATATAGTGTTATTAACATTCAAAAATTATAAATGTGGATTAAAATTATAATATATCGAACAAGTTGAAAAAATTAATAACATTATCAACATTTTGATGTTGATAACTTGCGTTTTTGCGCCGTTTTTAATGATTTTAAGGAAAAATATACATCATCACATAGTAGCGGAATTCAGCTTAAGTGGAATGAATACCTTATTTTTTAAATTTTCATATTCGCTTTTCAGTATTGAGTAATGCTCAAGGTTTACAAAGCGATTTTCCTTAATCATCTCGCATCTGCCCAAGCCTTCATAGATAAAACCGCATTTCTGCATAACAGATTTTGATGCAATGTTGAAATCCATACATCTGCCGTGGATTCTCTGAAGCTCAAGAAAATCAAATCCGTATGCAATAATCAGCTTTGATGCAAGCGTTGCATAGCCCCTGCCCTGAAATCGTGGGTGAATAATGTATGTAATATCGGCACTTTTGTTTTCGTAGTTTATTCCGATCAGCCCGATGTTCCCGATGTATTGACCGTTACGCATACTAAAAATACCGTACTCAAAGTCGGTCTTTTTCTTTATACTGCGCCTTATACTGTCAAGCCACATAGCAGCAAACGAACGGCTGCAGTTATAGGGTATGGCGCAGGTTGTGGTGCAGACGCTTGGCTGACTTAGCATATCGTGTACTGACTCTAAGTCTGACTTTTTGTATTCTCTTATCAATATATCACCGTATTGAATGTAAAAGCTCATAATAAAACCCCTCCGACTATAAAAGTATAGTACAAAGAGGGGTTTTATGCAATATAATGATTAGGTATTACTTGCTTAAGCAGAAGTCAATATCAAATATACTCTGTAACAATGCAGGAAAATTTTAATTAAAAAAACCGATGCATAAGCATCGGTTTTCTGGTGACCCGGACGAGAATCGAACTCGTGTTACCGCCGTGAAAGGGCGGTGTCTTAACCGCTTGACCACCGGGCCATATGGTAGCGGAAATAGGACTTGAACCTACGACACTTCGGGTATGAACCGAATGCTCTAGCCAACTGAGCTATTCCGCCATTTAAGCTTATTCGCAGTGCGAACAAGCATTATTATATTATACTAATCTGCTTTTGTCAAGCATTTTTTAAGAAATTTTTTAGGATTATTTAGCCGCTTTAAATAATTTTGTTATCTTGTCACGGCGTTCCTTGTGTGCTGCATCGGGGTTGTCACCCTCACTTTTAGGGTCGTTATAAATCATAAGATATTTTTCGTTATCCGAAAGCTGAGCGTTAACATTTGAAATGTCAAGCATATTAAAATAGCCGTTTTTCTTAACCTCATCAATAACCTTTTTTGCCGAGTCGTTCAGATTATCCTTGTCGAACTCGTAAAGCTCAACAAGAGCATTGCCACCCTCAAGCTCAACAGTGAAGCGGTAGCCTGAGATTGCGCCGATAACCTCGTTTTGCATATCGGTTGCTTCCTCAGGAATGAGTTTGTCCTTACTAAGGCTTGTGCAAAGGGCTTTAATACCTTCTTCCTTAATTTCAGATATCTTTACTGTATCGCTCTGACTTTGCGGTGCAGATGCACAGCCTGCAAAGGAGGCAATTATAAAAGCCGCGAGAATAAGCGCAATAATCTTTTTAAATCTTTTCATTTTATTATCCTTTCAAAACGCATTTTATCACAATTATACCTTGTTATTATAACTTAAAGTCGGTGGAATTACAATAGCGAAAACCAAGTTTTTTGCAGAGTGGAGCAAAGCTGTGCAAATCATTGACAAAATCGAAAAAAGATATATAATGTAATTAAACAAACAGGGGAGCGGTGAACCGCTGAGAGGAAGTTTGACTTCGACCCTTAGCTGATACTACTTAAAAGTAGTGAGCGAACCTGATTCGGGTAATGCCGCCGCAGGGAGTTTGCAGATTGGATTTATAATTTGGTTTATAATCGGAATGCATTCTTTTTGGGCTGTGTTCCGATTTTGTTGTTTTATCGTCCGGACAAACGGGGCAGAGAGGAGCGTCTTGTGCCTTATCGGATGAATATTTTCGGTGACTTTGCCGAATAGCGATGGGAACCCGTGTTTCGGGGTGAGAGGGTGCTTTTGAGCACCGACCGACAAGGCGAAACTTCGTTTTGGGCTATTTGGCATTTTTTATGCCCTTTTCAAACGAAGTTCGCAGAAACTATTTGGAAAGAGGTAGATAAAAATGTCAGGAAATGTAAGAAGTAAAAGCAGTACGGTATTGCTGAAAATGGTTGTGCTTGCAATGATGGTTGCGCTTGGCGTAATAATTTCGCCGATTCTGCGTGTTGAGGGAATGTGCCCTATGGCTCATTTTATCAATATCGTAGTATCTGTATTTTTAGGTCCTTGGTACAGCCTGTTGTGCGCCACCTTAATCGGAATCATCAGAATGAGCATAATGGGTATTCCGCCGTTAGCGCTCACAGGCGCGATTTTCGGTGCGCTTTTATCGGGTCTTTTTTACCGTGCGTCTAAGGGCAGACTTATTTTTGCCGTTATCGGCGAGATTGTCGGAACGGGTATTATCGGAGCGATAGCGTCTTATCCTGTTATGACTCTCTGGTGGGGAAAAACAGATTTGACCTGGTTCTTCTATATCCCGTCATTCATCAGCGGAACATTAATCGGCGGCAGTATTGCATTTTTGTTTCTTAAGAAGCTTGCAAAAACAGGCTTGCTTACAAAATATCAGAAAATGCTCGGTTGCAGAGCGTATGAGAATAAAGAAAATGTGATAAGCGACAGCTTTGGAATTGCCTTTATCGGCATTATCGTATGGCTTGCGTTGACTGTGCTTTTCAACACACTATTAAATATGAAAGACGGCTTTGTGCCGTATATTCCATACATTGCGCTAGGCTTGTTTATAGTAGGCGCAGCAGTATATCTTATAGTAAATCGCAAAAAAATAAAGCCGTCGGTAAACTGAAATATTAAAAGACAGTAGGTGGTAATGTGGAAAAATATATATCAGGGCTTTTAAAAGTTAAAGACAGCGTCAGAACAGCCGCGCCTCTTATTCACTGCATTACTAACCCGATTTCGATTAACGACTGTGCCAATGCGGTTTTAGCTCTCGGTGCAAAGCCGATTATGGCGGAGCATCCCCTTGAAACCGCTGGTATAGCGGCGGCAGCAGATGCGCTGTGCGTAAACCTCGGAAATATAACCGATGTTCGGCTTGAGGGTATGACGGCAGCGGCACAGTCGGCAAATAAAAATAATGTTCCGATTATAATAGACGCTGTCGGCGTAACATGCAGCAATCTCAGAAAACTGTATTGCCTTGATTTTATCGCGAAATTTACGCCTGATGTTATCAAGGGCAACGCCGCAGAGATAAAAGCACTTGCAGGCGAGAGTTTTTCGGCAAAGGGTATTGACTCAAATGAAACGGACTTAAGCAGCGCGATAGAAGCTGCAAGAATTTTAGCAAGTGAAAGCGGAGCGGTTGTTTTGTCGAGCGGACAAACCGACATAGTAACTGACGGCGAAAAAACAGCTCTCATATCAAACGGCTGTGAGTTGATGAGTCTTCTGACAGGTACGGGCTGTATGCTCGGCGTTATAACCGCAGCTTTTCTGTCTTGCGGAAATGCGTTTGACTCGGCTGTACTGGGCAGCGGCTTTTTCGGGGTTTGCGGTGAGCTTTCGTCATCTGCGTATGGAACAGGCTCGTTTAAGATAATGCTTATGGACAGCATATATGCCGCCGAAAATGATACTGTTGCCGAAAAGATAAAAATAGATTTTGTTTAAGGGTGATACTATGAAGCTTGATACAACACTGTATTTTGTAACAGACAGCACAAATTGGGAAGAAGAGGCGTTTTTATCTGTTGTTGACAAAGCCTGTGCAGGCGGCGCAACAATCGTACAGCTTCGTGAAAAGAACCGCACAGGCAGAGAATACCTTGACCTTGCAATAAAAACTAAGGCTGTCACCGACAAATACAATGTACCGCTGATTATCGACGACAGAGCCGATATAGCCCTTGCCGCTGATGCCGCCGGAGTGCATGTAGGGCAGAGTGATTTGCCGGTTTATGCCGCAAGAAAAATTATGGGCAAGGATAAGATAGTCGGCGCAACAGCAAAAACTGTTGAACAGGCGCTAAAGGCGCAGCAGCAGGGTGCAGATTATCTTGGTGTCGGCGCAATGTACCCAACAACAACAAAGGTTATCACAGTACTGACAAAGCCCGAAACCCTGCGCGATATATGCGCAGCGGTGGATATAAAGGTAAATGCTATAGGTGGACTAAACAAAGATAATCTTGATATTATCAAAGGGATTCCGGTTGACGGAATCTGCGCGGTGAGCGCAATAATGAAGGCTGAAAATCCATTTGAAGCCACAAAGCAGCTTAAAGCAGCTTTTTTATCGCTTAATAAATAACAAATAATAAATAAACCAAAAACCCCACATAGAAACGAATTTCTATGTGGGGTTAATTTTGGAGCTGATAAGCAGATTTGAACTGCTGACCTCATCCTTACCAAGGATGCGCTCTACCTACTGAGCTATATCAGCAAAGTGTAACAGAGGTGCAAAAGCTTAGTAAAAATCACTTTTACTTTAGCACGTCTGCCGTTTATTATACTATTATTTGAGCGTCAGGTCAAGAGTTTTAGAAGAAAAAATTATCAGATTAATCTATTAATTTCAGATAACAGCTTTTCTTTTAAAACCTTTAATTCCTCTTCCGTAGGCTTATTGGACTCATCGTACATTTTCTCCATCGGATACCACCAGACAGGTCCTTTTCCTGCGTTGCCGTAGTTTTCAATATCACCTGCAACACGAGGAAACAGATGCCAATGCAAATGAGTTTCACCGTTGCCGAGCAGCTCATAATTGATTTTTTCGGCATTGAAAGCATTTGAAACAGCCTGCGCAACTATGCTCATTTCATCAAGAAATTTCATCTTAAAATCATAGTCAAGATGAAAAAGCTCTGTTTTATGTTGCTTGCATAAAAACAATGTATAGCCTTTAAAATGCTGGTTGTCACCGATAACTACATATCCTGTTTCCAATTCTTTCACAAAATATGGATTTTCATTATTTTCAATCATCTGTATTCTGTCACATATAAAGCACATAACATCCTCCGTAAGTCAATTTAATTAAAGGTTTTTATAGATTTGCAGTTTTTACACAATCTTTCTTTTTTATTCTATCTGAAAGCAGATACTTAGTCAAGAACACTATACTATTTTGCATACGAATCCTGAAATCATTTAAAAGGCTTCAGAGCATAGCTAAAACAAAACCTTTAAGTACTGTATTTATGTAAAAAGGAGATTTTCAAAGCAAAGTAAGAGTAAAATTTAACGTTGATAAATGTGCTATTATATTTACAATTAATTTATTATATGGTAAATTATTGATATGAGAGTATAGCGTTGCCTATATATATTTATAATGCAAAGGAGGTGTGTTTTTTGAAGGATTTTAAATTATACAATATGATTTTGCCGCCGTTTATGCTCTTTGCGTTTTTTCCGCTTTTTTGGCTTATATCGTTGGTTGGCAATTTCATTATTGATTCTGTAGTTCTGCTGATTATCTCTTTCGTGATATACAAAAGCTTCAGCGGTAAGCTGTACAAAAAAGCAATATTAAAGGTGTGGCTGCTTGGCTTTGTAGCTGATTTTGTCGGAGTGTTATACCTGATTATAGTTTCAGTGTGTTCATCAATGTGGTCGTGGAATATGTATGGCGGCGGATATTATGAAGGAAACGATTTGGGCAGACAAATTTTGTCGGGAATCGACTCAGCAATGAATCATTCGCATTTTGACAGCGTTTGGGGTGTGTTGTTTATTTTAAGCGGCATACTCATTTCTGCTGTGACGATATTTATTTTTGATTATTTTATTTCATTCAGAAATGTCGGTTTTTCAAAGAAACAAAGGCTATGGTCAGCTTTGTCGTTTGCATTTTTCACAGCGCCGTATGCGTTTTTACTTCCAAAAGAGCTTTTCTATTAATATAAGAACAGATATATATACACCGCCTAAGCTTATTCTGTCTTAGGCGGCTTTTTTACCCGAATATACACTGTGGGTTTACAAGCATTATTGCAATAAACAGAATTATATATGCGGCATTTTGTCAAGATAAAGCACAGATGTTTAAACGCTTATTGTGATATTTTACATTAAATCACCCGAATACCAATTCAACCTTTTTACCATCGTGGGTTATACGGCGAAGAACGCAGTCCTCATCGGTAAAATAAATCCATTCATTATCAAGGATATGTATTGATGACACAGCACCGTCATATATCTTTTTCGGATTATCAGGGTTATTCAAATCAACCGCCAATATTCCTTTTTCAGAATTATAATTGCCGTCAGAACCTATATAAAAATAAGCATCAAGTACTGCAATACTTTCAGACATATAGCTCAAATTATGTTCTTTTAGGATTTCAGTCGGCTCTTCATCAGATTTCGTATTTATCAAATAAAGACGAGGCTTTGAGTCTGTAGCTGAAAAATTATAAGTATCAACAACAGCCTTTCCGTCCGTAATTAATAAGTTGAACACATCATCTGCCGAATAATTAAGCTTTGCTATTTCGGTTTCTTTTTTGTCAGGTATATTATAGCGGCATACAGTTGTTGTGTCCTCAAGCGATTTGGTATAGTATATTTCATCCTTGGAAACATAGCAGAAGTTATTTAAATTTATCGTTTCACGAAGAATATTTCCATTAACGCTAAATGTATTCGGTCCTGCTTCGCCGTGATAACCTGTGTCAAACAGCTTTTCAAGTTTGCCGTCTTTCTCCATATATAAGGAATTCAAAGATTCATAAAAATATACACCGTCAATATATTCAAAGTTTCTCGGCTCTTCGCCGTAGGCTGTTTCAAGCTTACGA
Source organism: Acutalibacteraceae bacterium (assembly GCA_051880615.1). Classification (GTDB taxonomy): domain Bacteria; phylum Bacillota; class Clostridia; order Oscillospirales; family Acutalibacteraceae; genus UBA7067. The sequence goes on along the minus strand of JBJEOH010000028.1, from coordinate 25,467 downwards.
TATGTTTCTAAGCGTTTAGTAAACAGGTTATATTTCTGAATTTCGACTGTATTGTTTTCATCGTAGAGCAAGGTTGTTCCGTCGGCTATTATTTCTCCTTCGATAGCTTTCAGGGAAAACAAGTTAGAGCTTGGACAAGGGTGAAACTGCGGTCCTTTCCAATATACACGGCTCGAACCTAAGGAAGAAATTTCATATATGCCGTAGGTCAGCAAATCGTCAAGACTGTCAGTCGGCTCATAATTGTAATACAGCTTATCCTCGATTTTTATTAAGTCGCCGCTGTTGTACTGCGTATTGAAAATCGTATCGGCTGATATCTCAACCCTGTGAGATTTCCCGAAAAATACACCTCTGAAAAACAAAACCACAAGCAAAACCAGCAGCAGAATTACTCCGGATATTATTGATATAGCAATTAAAGCTTTTTTAGATTTAGGCTTAGTATTCATTTATACCTCCTTTATGCTTACAGCATTTATCGTTCCTGTTTTTAATTATATATATATTCTCAGATTTGTCTATCGGTAAGAGGTACAAATATAACAACAATATTTTGTAAGTTTAATATTTCAGAGTAAAACAGAAAAACCGACCGGGATAAAACTCACGGTCGGTTTATATTTGTGCGCCGGGCACGCAAAAGTCAGGGACTTTAAAATCAGTCCTCTGATTTTGTATTATTAAAAAAGGAATTTAAGCTCATATCTGTAGGTATCGGATATTTTATTTGTGCTTTTTACTCTTGTTGCCGCTGCTTTTATGAGTAATCTCTTTTTCAAAGTTTACTGCGTCAGCTGCGTTCTGGCTGTCGAATTTAAAATCCTTGCCGGGGAAAACAGCATTCAGAATAATACCTGCAAGAGAAGCTACCGCAAGCGGAGAAAGAGTTATTACTGCACTGCCGATTGCAAAGCTTACTGTATTGCTTGAAAGACCGAGCGCACAAACGAGAATTACAGCGGCAACAATAAGGTTTCGCGATTTTGTAAAGTCAACCTTGTTTTCAACAACATTTCTTACACCTATTGCAGAAATCATTCCGTAAAGTACAAATGAAATGCCGCCGATGATACAGCCCGGAATTGAGCCGATAACTGCGCTTACAATCGGGAAGAAAGAAACGCACGCCGCAAATATAGCCGCAATTCTTATAACCTTGGGGTCATAAACTCTTGTAAGAGCAAGCACGCCTGTGTTTTCGCCGTATGTTGTGTTTGCCGGACCGCCGAATAATGAAGCCATTGTTGTTGCAAGGCCGTCACCGATAAGAGTTCTGTGCAGACCGGGGTCCTGAATATAGTTTTTGCCGGTTGTTGAGCCGATAGCACATATGTCGCCGATATGCTCCATCATCGTTGCAAGGGCAATCGGAACAATAGCTATAATTGAAGAAGCGATAAGTGCGCCGTTTGAAAAGTCAACGCCGCCGAATACTGTTTTATCCCAGATTACCGGAATTCCGATGAGTCCCTGACTGCCGAAAATATTGCCCTGTGAGATATTTGTAAATATTGCGTTTAAGCCGGAGAAATCGAAAATTGCTGTATACTGACCTGTTGTCTTGTTAAAGCCGCCTGCGAACAGCCACGGTACATCCTGAATAAGCTGCGGGTTGCCTTGAGCGATAAAGAACAGAACCAAGCCTACCGCATAAGAAATTAAAAGACCTAAAATGATAGGAATTATTTTTGCCATTCCCTTGCCCCAAATATTGAACGCTACAATTACGGCAAGAGCTACAAGTGCAAGAACCCAGTTTGTTGAGCAGTTGCTCACTGCCGACGGTGCCAGACCCAAACCGATTGCAATAATGATAGGTCCTGTTACAACAGGCGGGAAAAATCTCATTACCTTTTCAATTCCCACAGCCTTTATAATTGCCGCAAGAACAAAGTATAAAAGACCTGCACACGCAACGCCGAGACACGCATACGGAAGCATTGACTCAGGATTTTTGGGACTTAAAGCCTTTATTGCCGCATATCCGCCCAAAAATGCAAATGATGAGCCGAGAAAAGCAGGAACCTTGAATTTCGTGAGGAAGTGAAACAAAAGTGTTCCCAAGCCTGCCATAAGCAGTGTTGTTGAAATATCAAGTCCTGTGATGATTGGAACCAATATTGTTGCACCGAACATTGCAAACATATGTTGAATACCAAGAACAATCATTTTTGGTCTGCCAAGTTTTCTGGCGTCGTAAATGGCGCCGTTGTTTTTGTCCATTGTAATCCCTCTTTCTTATAAATTAAGTTCATTATATAATTTAATTGTGCTAAAAGCAATATTTTTTGAGTAAAGAAGTAAAAATATAGAGAATAATTGACAAAGATGTTTCTTTTTAGTATTATGAAAAAAAGACTTTTGGAGGAATTTAATATGTCAGTTAGTTATATGACTCATCCGCTTATTAAGCATAAAATCACATTGATGCGCAAGGAAGAAACATCAACACAAGAGTTCCGTAGTCTTGTGGAAGAGGTTGCAATGCTTATGGGGTATGAGGCGTTGTCCGATTTGCAAATGACTGAAATCAGCGTAAAAACTCCGATTGAAGAGTCAATGCAGCCGGTGATAGCGGGCAAAAAGCTCACTATAGTTCCTATTCTTCGCGCAGGTCTTGGAATGGTAAGCGGTATTCAGGCACTCGTACCATCGGCAAGAATCGGACATATCGGTCTTTACCGAGATCCCGAAACTCACGAGCCGCACGAGTATTACTGCAAGCTTCCCGATCCGATTGACGAGCGTCAGATTGTTGTTGTTGACCCTATGCTTGCAACAGGCGGCTCGGCGGTTGCCGCAGTAAACTTTATAAAACAGCACGGCGGAAAGAGAATTAAGTTTATGTCAATAATTGCTGCTCCTGAGGGAGTAAAGGCACTTATGCAGGCACATCCCGATATTCAGCTTTATGTTGGTTGTCTTGACCGTTGTTTAAATGAAAATGCATATATCTGTCCCGGACTTGGTGACGCAGGCGACAGAATATTCGGAACTAAATAATTTTGATACAATAATAAACACAATAAAAAAATAAACACAAAAAAGGATTGACTGAGCCGATGTTTCGTCAATCCTTTTTTGCGCTATGGTTAGAGAGGGTAAAAGTATTATACAAAAAATGTCTAAATCGCAGGCATATTAATCTTAAAGTGTTGCCGTCTTGCTCGGACATACTACTTCCGAAATTGCTGAGCTGTATTATGTCAAAAGAGATTTGACTAAGGTGAATGGGATTACGGACAGATTTGAAATGTGACTATGTTTTATAAAGAAAAACACTCAGGAAAATTTAAAATGTTAAAGATGATATGCTATAATAAAATCATTTATTGATTTCTATTAATAGACATAGTTCGTCAATTTCTTCGTCTGTTAATCTGTCGATAATAGGGTGTTTTGGTCTTGGTCTATCATCAACAATATAATCATCTGAATCCATTTTGTCACAGGTGTCTTTGTACCGGTTATATTCATCAATTAGCCATTTTGGTGCACTTGAAGTGGGAATAATATCTTTTCCGTTATATATCCACCATTCTTTACTAATTCTCATATGGATTTCCTTTCTACTTAATACTGTCTTTGATGCTATTTTGATGCTGTTGCAGACGGAAATGTTGGAATTTTTGAAACTGTATGAGAAGTTTGAAACAAAAATTGAGCATCATAAGCGGTATTTTAGACCATGTTTCGTACATATTTATATTCCAAAAAACGGCTTAAACGCAGTGTTTAAGCCGTTTTTGCTTGGCAGGGGCAGAAGGATGCCAACTGCTCATAAGGATTGTGTATCAAATAATGAAAATTTTAACTGATATTTTCAGAAGCTTCTCTATCCTATTGTTTTAGAATTTCTTTGAGATGCATTTGACTAAAAACAATTACATAAAATTTTCTTTTTGAAAAGTCAGGTAATTCTAATCCTCTATACATGGTTTCAAAGCATTTGGCTATTTCTTATTTTTTCTTTTTGACATTGTTCAACGACAGATATTCAACTATCATTAATACATCTTGGATAATTCCCAACCCCGGTTATTAACTTCAACATAATCCCCAATAATTTTTGCTTGAAAAATCGCTCCGTTTTCTACTTCTTTTTTCAAATCAGCAATATACTTATTCGCAACTTTAGATATGTGAATAAATCCATGATCACGTGAGTCTGTTGTTTTTATCTTTACACTTACAAAACTGTCATTAACGCCTATAACAGTACAATGAACGATATCGTCTACTCTTAAGAATACGGTTTTTGCACACGCTTCACTTATTTTATCAATCTCTAAAAGTAATTCATTAGTAAATTCTTTGCTCCTATGTTGCTCACACTTTGGAACTTTAGTGTTTTTTATCACTGAATTAATACACATAATTGCTACATATAAAGCCTCTTCGATACGCTTTTTATCTTTTACTGCTGAAAAAAGGATATCAAACTCTTTCTTTTGTTTCCTTGCTTTTCCAAAGTTAATAGTTTTTCCAACTAAAAAAGCCCGCATAGCGCATATAATATGGTATTTAAACGATTTAAGCTCACGAGCTATCTTTTGTGACCTGAATTGTTGTTCAACATAATACAAATAATATGCAGATATATAATACGCCTCAAAAGAATCTGTTTCTAAAAATATTCTGCTTTTATATGCGGCTAACAATTCACCATAATATCTATGTGTACTTTGGGGCTCATTAAGAAACATCGCTAAATACGACGTTATCTGAGATGTTAAAGAGATTACTTTGTTTTTACTTATGGTATCATCAAGATCATATTGTTTTGATCTTCTCTCATAATATAATCTGTAATCTGGTTCAATAGAGTTATAAAAATCCTGTAACGATTTATGAAACTTAGTCGCTGAAGCGAATGCTTCAGATTTAACTTCGGTCTGTCTATTAGTTGTATATATTATTCTATCAGCAATCTCGGATGTATTGACTTCAATTAATTTAATTACAATGTAAGCATTATCATTTACTATTTTTCTGTTATCGTATAAAACGTAACTTGTTTGACAACCATTTACTATTTGATAATCAAATAATTCTATAGTATCACTAATTAAATTTATTTTATTGGCTACAATAGTAATTCCATTGTTAAGTATTGCAAATCGTGCTTGATCTTCGCAGTCTTTCAATGTATTTTTAATTTCAGAATTAATAATGTTATATCCTTGAAAATCTCTGACATTATCTTCAAAGATATTGTTCATAATTTTACCATCACCATCAACTAATAGATTAATATAGTCCTTACATTTAACAAATCCTATATATGCTTGTCTGACACCATTGATTGAAGGAAAAGTGGCTCTTTTTTCCATCGCAATTTTTCTGGATACTTTTTTCTTTAACTCCTTATATGTTGAAATAATCTTTTCATGATCATATTTAAAGAATTCAACAGATGAAAAATTTGTGTTTTCTTTTAAAGAATTAATTTCAATATCTATTCTTGGCTGTATCCCATTTCCATCATTCCATTTGCCACAACAAGCATAATATAAATCAATAACAGGCGCTTTAGACAAATTAACACTGTTATTATATATGTAATCCTTTATAGCGATTAAATTTTCCATTTTTTCGTTTGTATTTGGTCTGTTCTTTTTTGTTTCAAAAAAAGCTTTTACACCATAAATAAAATCTCCAATTTCAGATGCACTAAAGCTTTCACTGGTTTTTGATTGAATAAATACAAAGGTTACATCAAGATTTGAGCTTCCCTCAATAATACTTTTGGCTTGTTCTATATCTATGATTATTCTTTCATTTATAATAATTGCAACACCATCAAGACCCTTTTCGCCTTTATCTGTCATTATAATTTCAGGATCAAAGCGTTCATTAGAATATTTGTTTACTATACATCTATTTATAAAATGCTCAAAAGCCGTTTCTTCATTGAGAGACTCTAATTCATATTCTTTTATATGAGCATCTAAAAAACTTTTTATTATTCTGTTCATTCTAACATCTCCTATAATGTAATCATATTATTTAGTTCACTTGAAATATTTTTTAAAGTGCTATGGATAATTGGCTTTTTCAGTTGACATTCCCATACAACAATCACCTTCCATCCTAGGGTCTGAAGGTCATTTATTTTTCTGATGTCTCTCTTTCTGTTCGTTTCAATTTTCTTTCTCCAGAACTCAGTATTAGTTTTTGGAATGACGAAATACCGGCAACCTTCGTGCCCGTGCCAGAAACAACCATTAACAAAAATTACTGTCTTATATTTAGGTAGAACAATATCTGGTGTTCCGGGTAATCTCTTGTCATTCTTTCTGTATCTGAATCCCTGGGAAAAAAGATATTTGCGTACTATTTCTTCAGGTCTGGTATTCTTTCCTTTGATGCAGGACATATTATAGCTTCTCGTTTCTTTATCATGTACATCCATTTTTATAATCCTCTATAAATTCATCAGTCTGCAGCATAAGCCAGAAGATTCCTTCAAGAAGCTTTACGGGAATACTATTTCCTGCCATTCTGATTATCTTATCACGGGGAAAAAACTGATTTCCTTTGTGAAATTCGACATTTCGTTTCCTGATATTACTGTAATCTTCATCCTTAAAACCCATAAACATTAAGCACTCTCTCGGAGTGAGGTACCTGAATTTACTTTTTCCTTCTATGCCACTGTCGAAATAAAGATTACCTGAATTAGGATTTCTGTCTTGTTTTGTAGTTATGGTTCGTACAGTTCTGAGATGTTCATTGAATTTGCCATCAGGAAGTATAATCTGTGGATTTTCTTCCCAGATTTTTCTTCTTGAAGGGGTATCGTTAGGAGTGCATTCAACTGCTTCCTGAAATAACTGCTCATCTGAATAATCAGTCTTTAACAACTGTTTTACTTCTCTTTTTCCAGCTATATAATATTCAGTTTTACTGTATGATTCTTTTATAAACTCCTCATTTATTTCTTGAAAGTATTCTTTAAGCCTGTTATGAAGTTCATCATCATTACCATAATAAACACTCAGCATCAATAATCTCGGTCTGTTCTGCGGAAGTCCGAAGTCCGAAGCGTTAAGCTTGAAATATTTGCTGAAATACCCCAGGCTTTCCAAATCGCCTATCCAGTTTCTGAAGTTGCTGTAATGTCTTCTGGACAGTAAAGTCGGTACATTTTCCATAACAAGAAACCGGGGAAGTGATTTATCGGCATCTTTCATTTCCTGGAGTATTCTTCCGACCTGCCACAGCAGACTTGATCTGCTGTCTGAACCCTTGTCTATACCTTTGTTATATCCGTGAAAAGCACCTACATTTGATAAGTCCTGACAAGGAAAGGAATATGTGAGTATATCGATATTCTCAGGCATATCAGCTCCGTTCAGTGAACTGATGTCCACAAAGTTATTGCTTCTCCTGATACCTGAAAGGATATAGCGGAGTGCTTCAACTGAATAGGTTTTCAGCATACTGTAATCCATCTGCTGCTTACCATCATTACTTAAAGTGTAATCTTTAAGAATTTCCAATATATCCGTTTTTTCCATTTTTGCAGTGTCTTCGTCAAGGTCAGGAGAATTGTGTATTGCATCATACGCTACAAAAGCGTGTATATCCCATTCGCAGGTAGCGAGCGTATTGATCTTAATGTTGAGATTTTCAAGTGCCCGTGCCTGACTTCCGATTCCACTGAAAAATTCAACCAGATTATAGGTCTGATTCATTATTTACTTAATAACCCTTCTGTTTTCAATTTATCTTCAAGTGCCAATGCCAGCTGAACAGCTTTTGTAACTTTTGAAGGTACTTTTCCCGATGATGTAATCGGGAGTTTTCCGGTTACCGACATATCAATCAATTGCTTGATAGCCGTAAGTTCCTGGTATGAAACACTTATCCTGTTATTCTGAGCAATTCTTACAAGGTTCTGCCAATAATCCGCACCCCGGTTAATTATAGCCATTATATTTTTCAGATTATTGTCATCCTTTTTGTCTGATTTTGCATCATGCTCGTATTCTTTCACTTCTGCTGTGCTTATCAGTTCACTGAGAAAATCAGCAGAAGGACTATATCCTATTTTATCACGAAATTCTTCCCATGTCGAAAGTTTTTTACAATATTCTGTAACAATAACACCATTGCTGTCACAAATGAAGTCATTTGTCATCTTTGTAACGATCTCTATTTCACGCATAAAGGAGGGAGATATTGCCTGTTTGTTCCATATCTGTGTCCAGTCAAGAGATAGTCCTTCAGGAATAGAAGATATTATTTTTGCAATAGAATATGGGACAATATTCAGCTTATAACCACCTGTCTTGTACCAGAATCCGGTAGGTTTTCTTGCAGAATCCTTGTGCGTTTCAAGATAGCTGTCAACCGTTCTGTAGATAATTGCAGCACAGATGCACTTTTTGAAGTAGAATTCATTGAATGCTTCTTTATTCTTTTTATAAATCTCACTGATCTCTGTGCCGAATGCCTTCATAGTCCAGTTTTTACCTTTTGAAACGATGTCGGGTCGCAGGGAAAAAACAGTTGTGATATACATAGCAAGCTGTTCTTTTGTAATAACCTGAGATTTCGGGAATTTGGACTGGAAACGCTTCTGTGAATCTTTAGACAACTTGATTTGTTCCTGTTTGTATTTCTTTCTTGAACGCTCATAGTACCAGCCTGTCGGAACGGCGGACTGTCCCGGAGGTGCAAGATATCTCTTTGACATCTGCTCCATCTGGATATGAAACGGGTCGTTGGAGAACAAATCGGCAGCAGTAACCTTATTCTGGCTGTTAGCAAATTTTGCGATGGACTGTACCATTGCATCATAAAAGCGTATTCCATTCTCATCTTCTGACTCACGGTCATCAATTACGGTAAGCTTCATAGGCACATAGATACCCTTCAGATCAGTATTGGTCTTTTTCAGTACCGCTTCGGCAAGAGAAGCTGTTGTCTGACCGCCGTTTATAATCTGCAAATCAACAATCTTTGTTATGTAGAGCTGACCGTCAACAAAATTTGTTTCAACATCCGAGGCAGTTGTAGCAATACCATTGTTATATGTAAAGAACTTCGTAGGCTCAGTATTGATGGTTCTCCTTATACCACTGTTTACGCTCTTTGAACCGCCGGTGCCGAGAAATGCCCTGACATTTCCTTCAAGAACACGGCTGCCGTGCTCAATATATATGTCTGCAAGCAGCTTGCCCGGAATGATAGCAATATATGCTTCATAATCTAAATTGTCACCGATGTTGCCCTTGATACAGGGAATACCGTTACAACCATAATCCTCCGCTACATCTATGACAATCGGCTCATTATTATTGCTGTTTTCCATTTCGAAGAATCTTTCAGGATACCAGAGCGCAATTTCAAGAGGTTTCCCATTGAAATTTTCTTTCTTGATTTTCTTTGTTGTCTTTGCCTTTTTCTTCTTTCCTCTGGTGTTACTGATTGTAGTTTCCAGAAGATTTGTGCTGAGAAGTCGTGTATCAAGCTCCTTGTTGGTGAGAATATAGAATTTCACCTTCAGTACTAGCTGAGGATCATCACGTTCCGCATTCATTCTTCTGCGGATATAGTCAGATATTTTCAGTACATCATCAGAGTCATCAAAATAAGTGCTGATGTTGCCATTACATACTTCGTCAAGGAAGTAATACAGTCTCCAGTATAATTCGTCTACTCTTGTTCTTGTAAGCTTATCAGGCTCTCTGGAGTCCTGAAAATCACTTATTAGCAGTATAAGACTATGATCAGTTTCATCAAAGCAATAACCGTCAGCTCTCATAAGCCTTCCGCCCTTGCCCTTTTTATCTCCCATACCTGTCATTTCGGGAGAATCAAGCTCATTGAAGTCCATAAGGAGATCGAGGGTATGATTCAGGAATTCATCTTCTGTATCTGTTCCGCTGTGGGCAGAATCAGCTCTTAGTGTATTCAGAAAGTCCTCTTTATACTCCTGATAATCCATAGTTGTTCACTTCCTTCAGTCCGTTATTTCAAATTCAGCTATACTGTTCAGGTCAATATCATATATTGACTTTGTAACCGCTTCAGGGACATTATCAGGTGTGAGCCGGGGAAAATCCGAATTAACCCTGAAGTTCTTATTGTAAATCTGCTCATATACGAAGTCATCATAATAGTTGTGATATTCATATCCCTGCAAAGCCACTTTGGACATAAACAGGTCACGATCATCGCTGTCGGAAAAGAGATTTCTTATTTCAACGATCAACTTATTCAATGTAATACCTTTATATTCCGGACTCATCTTTTCAAGGGCGTATACAGCAAGCTCACCGTCATATTCGCTGTCGAGCTGTTCCAGGGAAGATATACGAACCGATTGAGAGCTTCTCCTGATTGTCTTGACTTCAGTCCAGGTATCTCCATAGGAAAAATCTTTGTGTGTCAACTCCTGTCCGCTCCAGCTTTTGAGAGCTTCTGATAAGCCTATCCTTTTGCTCAGCTGATCTTTCAGAAATAACAGCTCTCCGATCAGTCCCATAATCTGAGGTTCATTCAGAAAGTCCTTTTTTGAAGAAATAAACATCTTTTTCCATTGATGAAAACGAACTACGATAGCATTATAGCCACCGGTTTTATCAGGCAGATTTCTTGTCTGCTCTATCAGATCTTCGCAGAAAGTATAGAACAATCCGCTTATTTCTTCATCCGTAAGAGAAAAGCGTATTGTCTTGTATTTCTGGTTTTCATACTGATTTACTTCAATAGCAGATGTACCCCTGACTTTACGGGGATTGAAGGTTGATCGCAGTTCTATTGATCTGCGTCCCTTTTCATCAAGTCCTATATAAAGTTCGAGGATATGTTCTGAATCAACTCGTGAATAGAAATCAGGGGTTGTGAATGTATCGAATCTTTCTTTGAGTGTCATTATTCTTCTTCCTCACTTTCAGCAAGGATATCATTAAGCTCAAACCAGTTATAAGCTTTGTTTGCGCGGTATGTCGTGTATTCAAATACCGATGCTCTTTCATTCTCGGGAAATCCGATAGCAAGTCCAACAGACGGAATACCGTCCATTTCTGCTTTGAATTTATCAAATACTTGTTTCTGATTCTCCTGTCCCTCAATATCAACAAGATAAATAATCAGAAGTGGTTTACGGTCTTTAATATATCTGAACCATGTGATACCCGGGTATGTTGAATTTTCCTTGAAGTCCTTTTTCTTTTCTTTCTTGTAGGCTGCCCTGAAACGTTCTCTGGCAACTTCAATTATTTCCTCAGCAGTTTTGCCGTCAACATCTGCAATACCCGTCATACCGTCACCCGGACCGCCGAGCTTTCCTCTGCGACCGATATTAAGTCTGTTTTCTTCTACAGAAGCCGAGCAACCGCTGCGGAAAACAGCAACAATCTCTTTTCCTGCAATCTCAACCTTTTTATCACTCTTAGTGCCTTCTATCAAGGCAATGTCAAACATATCCAGGCAAGGCTCATCGCAATTATTGATGAAGTTTGTCAGCTGATAAGGATTGAAATGACCGTTGTATCTTGAAATATCAAGTTTCAGAATAAGATCAGCTATTTTTGTTTTGGGGACATTCTGTATCATATATCTGTCCTTTCCATAAGAATTATGCTGACGTTCCAGGGGCATTCCATCTGATACAAGAGTTTCAATAAATTCTTGTATCTTCCTGAAGTTTTTCTTCTGAATCTCAGGATCAAAGATGAGATACGGAGTTTCAATAATATTGCCGAAGTAGCTGTTGACAAGTAATTCGTCTTTAGAATTACGCATCTTGTTAGCGGCAGTAATCTGAAGATCATCGGCATCATTCTTTACTCTGATACCGAAATCTTTCGGTCTCATTTTGTTTTCATTCATCAGGCGCATATCTGATTTAAGTTCTTCTGTTGCTTTTGAAATTTCCGCATACCACTCTGCCGATGCTCTGTGTGTCCATATACGGAACAAATCTTCATATCCTCGTCTGTAACCGAACCATCTGCCCATCTGCATAAGAACATCGTATGTGCAGGTGTTTCTGTAGAAATAGCTGATAATCAGTCCTTCCAGAGTCAGACCTCTTGAAAGAGCAAGACCACCGATAGCAATAACCCTTATGCTTTCATTTTCAGGGTAAACAAGTTTATCAGTTCCTCTGGCACTGTTGACTACCTTAATCATAATAGGTTCAACTGCTTCATAGAGAGCATTGACAATGTCGTCCCAGTCGAATTCCGTATCTGAAAAATGTCTTTTCCATAAAGAATAGATTTTCTCCAGTACAGGACTTTTCATTGATTCAGTGAAATCATGGCTGAGATTGAATTTTATTTCTCTGTATGCTGTGCTGTGAATATTTTCAATCTCTGAACGGATATATTTCTGAACCCTGACAAATCGTGACATATTGACAAGCATTGAGCGATGTGTTTTCTTGTCACCGCGCAGGTCTCTTATCGCATTTACGATATAGAAAGAATATATCGCATCTGTAAGACTTTCAGGGAGATCACCTTCCCATTCCTTCTTGTGCTTGAAATAGAAAGAATATCCGTCGCTCTCCTCTATACCTGCATCAGTGATGTAGATCAGCTGAGAATGATATTCACCGTTTTCAGCAAATATCTGTTCCGGTCCGATGTAGTTTGATGGAGTCGGAAGAGAGACAATGAAATCTTCAGGGAAAAGATCCTGATTCTCCATTTCTTCAGTCGTTTCGGGATCAATGAATACATTGGCGAAAGGTGTTGCGGTGAAACCGATATAGTTTGAACGGGTAAAAAGATTAGCAAGATTTCTGATAAGCAGGTTGATTGTAGTAGGATCTTCTTTGCTTTTGCTTGTGTTGATGGAAGCATTATCTGCCTCGTCATCAATCATCAGCATAGGAAGATCGATTTTCTTTGTAAGCGTATCAGCATTGAGGTTGATAAGCCATTTTGTCAGTTTGTTGAGTACATCTTTCTGCTTCTTGATAACAAAGACAACTGCATTGAAATTCTTTAATGCAACAGCAATTTTATCAGAATTTCCTGTGAAGTCGTTATTCCTTGAAGTAAGCGCCGTAGCAAATATATCCTTATTGTCCAGTCCTACGCCTACACGCTTACCGCCAGTATTCGGATCTGACATATCAATACCGATGAATCCTTCCTCAACTCTCTCCTGAGTCTGCTTTCTGAGAGATTCTATTGTTCCGGTAAGAAGAATAAAGACCTTGAAACCTGCATCGGCAGCCTTACATATAAGACCTATATATGTAGAGGTCTTTCCTGACTGAACATCACCGATTACAAGCCCTCTCCTGAGAACAGGGGTATCTGTTTCAATATTCGGATTGAGCAGGTAATTCATCAGATCCTGATCGAGCGTTTCATTGCCGAGTTTGCTGACTACATTCGGACTGAAATGTTTTTCATCAATCAGATAATCTTTATATCTTAACCAGAATTTCTGCTGAATATCGTCCTTTATATCCGAGTACCATTCATCCTGATTATAATCATTGAGTATTTTGCTACCTGGTATGGACTTTATCATATATCTGTATTTCAGGTCACGACGACACGCTTCCAGTTCTTCATCAATACAGTTGATGCCGACAAAGCCGATCGCTTCTTTAATGAGCTCATCTATTATTTCTTCAGTAAGATTATCTGAAATACCTCTTGCCTCAATCAGATTCCGTACTATGCCAACAATACTGTTGACTCTCTCCTGATTAACCATTATGATTCTCCTTCAGTTTATCTTTCAGCTCAGGAAAATTACTGAACGGTTCAGACAGAAACAGTCTGTCTATCATTCCGTTTATATCCGTAGCGCCTGCACTGACAGCAAATTTTATCATTACTTCAGCTTTTGCTTCAACATCAGCTATTCTTTCATCTGTAGTTTCTTCATCTATGATATTATGTGACTTGTCAATGTAAATCTGCTGATACGGAAGATTGTTCTCAATTTCTTCCAGAATCATATCAAGATACGGCAATGCTTCTTCATTGATTGTCTCTTTTATAAGGTCAAATACCTTTGAATCACGATTAATGCGGTATGTAAATAAACCTTCCCGTTGACTGATACGATCCCATACATAATCCCGCTCCTCATCAACTTTAGCTATTCTGCCACGGTAAGTCTGCTTATGTACGGATATATCCATAGCTTCATCAACAGCTTTTGTAAGCCTTTTTCTTATCGAAAGAGGAATAGTAGCGCTCTGCTTTTTAATATCAATACCCCAGATATCATCGAGAGAATTAGGAATATCAACCCTGATTCTTGCATATTTGGTGAGTTCATCACGATGTCTGTTGAACCATGTGCCCCATACAATAAGTCGTTCATTTCTATATATGTAAAACCCCTGTCTTGAACGGTAATTTTCGATACCGCCTGATCGTTTCTTATCTTCAGGTGATAAATCTTTCTGAAAAGGAAGAATAAAGGGCTGAACTGTTACAATATGCTCATTTCCTTCAGAATCCGGAATTGTGATTTTTATTTCTCTACGTATATTCGTCTTATTGTGATTTTCAAGGAATGGATCAATACCACGGAGCTGAAAATTGTTAACGCTTATTTTTACAGCAGATTTGTCGTTTCGATTAAGAAAACGATGGAATATCAGAGAAAGATAGTCGGATGTCTGTGTCATATAGTGGCTGAGTGTACCAAATACATTTCCTGTGGATTTCTCAATAATATCAAAATTTTCCCACAAAACAACAGTACCGCTGTTGTACTTCTCCAGACAATCAATAAACCGTATATTCTGTGTCTGTTCCTGAGAGCATTCTATTACATACCAGTCACGTTTCTGTTCTACCACATCGAGATCCCAGATGAACGCTGATACAATACCATTTTTCTTGCTTGCAACAGTAAGTCTTCTGCACTGAGACAGTGAAGCGGCCTTCAATCCAAGACCAAATCTGCCAAGGTCATCGTCCGCTCTGCCTTCTCTTTTGGATTCGCTTCCGTATTTCATAGCGACAAAGAGTTCTTCCGCTGTCATTCCATCACCGTTGTCATATATTGCAATATAGCACTCTGAAGGATCTATGGGAAATCTGACAGAAATATCTTTTGCATGGGCACTTATGCTATTATCAATAATATCTGCAACAGCACTTTCAAAAGAATATCCCATTGCCCTCATTGAAACCATCAGCACGTCGGCAGTAGGTTTGTTTTCCCGGAGTTTGTTCATATATAATCCGCTTCCATTAAGTATATTTTGTCGATATTGGGTATATATTGGTATATTATATCACAGCTTGCATTAAGTTGCAATAATTTCACAAATTTTTTCGGAAATGCCCGATTTTTTCGGTAACAATATAATCATTCCGGACAAAAACAAACTGCAGATCATATTCTCTCTCAAGTGTCACTGAAAAAAGTTTGAACTAAATAAAGCTATTTCCTGTTATTTGTTAAGCTGACCGATTGCTAATCTGTTGTTGCTATATAAAAAAGTCTGGACTTCTGAAAACAGTTGTGATATTGTTGCTTGCTGAAAGGCGGTGCAACAATGAATATACTTGAAGATTTATATTACGGGAACATAGTTCCAAATGAAAAATGTGCAAGGCTTGATGATGAGGTCAAAGGTTTATTGAAACTGCTCAACAGAAATGAAGAAAAGCTTATCGCAACTCTTTCTGAGGAGCAGAAAGAAACCTTTGAAAAATACAAGGACTGCAATCAGGAAATATTTGAAAACCGTGAGCGAGAATCATTTATCGAAGGCTTTCAACTTGGTGCGAGAATTATCATTGAGGTAATAAACGAATAAAACTAAATAATTTTCTGAAAAGAGATCACCAATGTGTGGTCTCTTTTTTATTACAAAAGGCAATCGCAAATTAATTTACTGAAAACGGTTGTTAAATCAGAAAAAAGTGTGGAATAAAGAAGTAGAGGCGTAAATTTTTTCTCTGCTGTTTCAAACATAAAATTTTTACAAATATCACTCCGTATATATGAGGGGAAAATCACAAAACGATTTAATCTATTTAGAGGGTGGTTTGCATTTCAATAAATGTACTTTTTATTTTAGAAAAAATAATTAATTTTTTTCAGATTCAGGGTTGTCAAACTTTCGAATTAACGGATAAAGAAGTAGAGGGTATTTTTAATCACACTTTTCAGGAAACGATTTTGTGTTGTCACGGGATTTTACGGATTTTTGAAAAAATCAGACATTTATATATTGAGATAATAAATGTTTCTCTTTTACCCTTACAAACATTCTGAAAATTGCTCATCTGAAAGGTTGTGATTGTGAAATAAAACAAAAATTTTTTTAAAACAGGGTTGAAAAAACAGCTTTGAGTGTCCAAACAAGTGGAGGTGATTTTGAAATGCATAAAAATATGAAAGGCGGTGACGCAAAAATCAATTCTCAAATGACAGAAAACAAAACGAAGGAGGAATAAATATGTCAACCGAGAGAATCAAAACAATAGACGGAAAACAATTATTGAATCTTGAATTTGAACCAATTAAATTCATAGTCAACGGACTCATACCGCAGGGATTTCATATACTTGCAGGAGCACCAAAGACAGGCAAGTCGTGGCTGTTGCTTTTGCTCTGCTTAAAAGTTTCACAAGGAGAGCCACTGTGGAACCTCACAACAGAGAAAGGCACGGTGCTATATCTTTGCCTTGAGGACAGCACCAACAGAATACAGGACAGATTATCAGAACTCACAGAAGAAGCTCCTGATAATCTTCACTTTGCAACCTCGGTTCATTGTCTGACAGAAGATTTATCAAATCAGATTGAATTATTTATTAAAGAGCATCCGGACACAAATCTGATTGTAATAGACACGCTACAAATGGTCAGACAGCCTGTTGCAAATGTAAATTCATATGCAACCGATTACAAAGACATAGGTGTTTTGAAAAGCATATCAGATAAGTACGGAATCACTATCATAGCGGTTCAGCATCTGAGAAAAAAGTATGACACCGACCCACACCAGATGATATCGGGTTCGTCAGGTCTTATCGGTGCGGCAGACGGAAGCTATGTTTTGCAAAAGGAAAAGATCGGCGATGATACAGCAAAGCTTTATATTCGTGGTAGAGATATTGAGGAGCAGGTACTCACAATCAAATTTAATTCGGAAACCAAGCAATGGGAATTCATATCTACCGATACTCCGCAGACTGACAAGTTAAACAGCGACTCTGTTCTTTCTCTGTTGTTACCATTTATGAAAAAGGAAAATGGTTTCATTGGAACAGCAACTGAGCTTGCGGAAAAGCTCGGCAGCAATATCAAAGCAAATGTTCTGACAAGAAAGTTAAGCAAATATAGAAATGATCTTTCTGATATTGGAATTGAGTTTGAAAAGTCAAGGTCGGGTGAACGCAGAGAACTTCTGCTTGTATATGAACCGAAAGGAGCTGATGACGATATGACGGTATGACGATTAAATTCCCCAATTGAAATTCAACTTGCAACTTATCCAAAATGCTGATTAACACTGTCTTTTGATTGATGACAGTATCGTCACGGAAAGCTTGGGTAGAAAATATCGTCATATCGTCACATCACAGAAAAAGCCGTGTCAGCCAACGTGAGTCGATTTGTGCGATTGTTTTGCAGAGGGCGACAAAGTTACCCAACTATATGTAAAAATCGAAATTTGGGCGAATTTACGGCAGAATTGAAATTTGATTTTAGAAGCAGAGGTTTGGGCTACATTTCCCGGACTTGTCCGGGGCAAGCAGAGCGCCCGGCTGTCCGCCGAACACATAAAACCGAGCGAAGCCCGGACCCACTTTAATACGGAGGTGCATAAAAATAGAAAATCGTAAGAGAAATCAAACTTTAAGCATCAGATTAACTCAATCTGAAAAGTCAGCCATTATTTCAAAAGCAGAGAAATCCAAATTAACATTGACTGAATATATTTTGAAATCTTCATTGCAAACCGAAATAAAAGTTGTTGAACTGAAAAGGATTGGCAACAACCTGAATCAGATAACAAGAAAGATAAACAGCAGTGCTTTTAGTTACTACAACTTTAGTGAAATGATTGCTATGCAAAGAAAAATCTATGATGCAATCATAAAACTTTCGGAGGAAAAGTGATGGCGACCGTGACATATATTCGTGAGTCAAAGCAATCAATCAGTGCTATGAAAGGAGTAATTGATTACTGTTGTCAGGATAAGAAAGTCTATGATGAGATTTCAAATCAAAGACTTGTCAGCGGAATTAATTGTGAAGGTGAGAATGCTTTTTCAGAATTTCTCACAACAAAGAAATCATATAAAAAGACTGATGGTATGAATTTCTATCAGTACGTTCAATCATTCTCACCCGAAGAAAATATTACTTCGCAGAAAGCTCATGAGGTTGCATTAGAGTTTGCCGAGAGAGCGTGGACAGGTTATGAAGTTTTAGTTGCAACTCATTGTGATGCACAGCATATTCATTCTCACTTTGTAATCAACTCTGTTAGTTTTGAAAACGGTAAAAAGCTTCGACAGAATCCAAACACGCTTAATTCATTACGAGCCTTGAGCGATGAGATATGCAGACAGCATAATCTTTCAACTCTTGAACCTTACAGAAAAGACGGTATGAAAATCTCTACAAGAGAATACCGCACCGCAGTCAAAGGTCAGAGCTGGAAATTTAAACTGATGAACGACATAGACAAAGCTATGAACATAAGCGGAAGCAAGGAAGATTTCATAAACGCAATGTCAATTATGGGTTACTCAATAACCTGGACAGACGACAGAAAATACATCACCTATCAATGTCCAAACAAAATGAAGTGCAGAGATATTAAACTGCACAACGACAAATATTTGAAAGGAAGTATGGAAAATGAATTCAGATACAGGCAAGAACAATATTTTGGAAAGTCTAAAACAGAGGAACAGCAATTCATTGACGGCGATAGAATTGCTCTCTGGAGAAACAAAAGTCATTTCGATTCCGTCTCAGGTCAGAGAGGAAGAACTCTGTCTGTTGAGAACAGCAATAACGTTTCAGCCGGAGCTGTACAACCGAATTTCAAACATTCCGAATACAGAACAGATGACAGATTATCTGAAACAGATTTTAGAAATCGAACAGGAGTATATGGAAACAAGCTTGAAGAATTGTCAGACGGAGCTGAAGAAAATTTCGGAACAGACTCTGAAAGAAATCAGGTCAGTCCAAACTCAGATGACCGAATCTATCCAACAGGCTGGGAAGAGTCAAGAAGAGTTTTTGAACAATACCTTGCAACAAGGTCAGGAGTTGGAATCGGCAATAGCGTCACAGGTGAAGAAGTCAACACTCCTGACAACTCTAAAATGGATAGCGATAACCATACTGTCCTCGGCGGTATCAACTCTCTTGCTGAATCACTTTCTCGGATGATTGATGATGAGTTGGAGGATGAAGAAGAACGCAGAAAGCGGATTGAAGCCGAGCAGAACGGAAGTGATATTGGTACTTTGCTTGGTATTACAGCAGGTGTGATTGCAGGTGCAATATCAAAAGAAGAAAATATTGAATATGAAGATGAAGAAACGGGATTTAATCTGAATATGTAGCTTCATCAGAACGGAGGTTTAATGAAAGATATCAATGACTTCAGAATTCCAAAAGAAGAAAATTATAACTCTGCGGTAGCCGGTCATCTGAAACGGAGCAGAATGGTTATTGTAGAAGATAACAAAATGATTTCACACAAAGATTACAAGATAAACGGAGTTACATACTCAGTCAACTCAATCTTTGATATGAATTCCAATAGAACGGCAGAGGATAACTTGAAATATCTTATGATGCAGGAAATTGAAAAAGTATCTTAATATTTGAAATTTGGTCTGGATATTCAAACTGCTTAGGAGTATGATTGCGTTGCAAAAAATTACTCTAAAGCGGTTTGATACAGACAAGGAGGAGAAATGGATAATTTAATTACAACAGAAGAAAAAATCACAGCTCTCTATTGCAGACTCTCTCAGGAGGATGAGAAACAGGGCGACAGCAACAGCATAGAAAATCAGAAGACAATGCTTACGAAATATGCAATTGAAAACGGGTTCAGAAATATTGAGGTTTTTGTTGATGACGGATATTCGGGAGTGTTCTTTGACCGCCCTGCATTTCAGAAAATACTGAATCTTATTGAAGAAAATAAGGTTGAAACACTAATAACCAAGGACTTATCAAGGCTTGGCAGAAACTACATAAGCGTTGGTAATTATATTGAAATGGAGTTTCCGCACAGAGATGTTCGTTACATAGCCGTCAACGATAACTACGACAGCAATGATATGAACAGTTCGTCAAATCAGCTTGCTCCTTTCAAAAATCTGTTCAATGAATGGTTTGCACGAGATACAAGCAAAAAGATCAGGGCGGTTATCAAGTCTAAAGCAGAACGAGGAGAAAGAATCGGTTCGCATATTCCCTATGGTTACAAGAAAGATCCAGACAGAAAAGGACATCTGATTATCAATGAAGAAACTGCAAAGAATGTGAAACTGATATTCCAACTCTGTGCCACAGGAATGGGGCCAAGGAATATTGCAAAGGTTCTCGCCGAAAAGAAAATTCCAAGACCATCGGTGTACCGCTATGAAAATGACGGAGTTATCATTCAGAAAACCGATATTACAGACCGATACAGTTGGGCGACAAAAACTATTGTCGGTATGCTTGAAAATGAGGTGTACCTCGGGCATACAGTAAATTGCAAAACTACAACGCTATCTTACAAGGATAAGAAAAAGAAGCAAGTACCTATAGAAAATCAATTCAGATTTGAAAATACTCACGAAGCTATAATCGACAAGGAAACCTGGAATATTGTTCAAAAAGTTCGTGAGGGCAGAAAGAGAATTACAAAGTCAGGTAATATCAATAAGTACAGCGGACTTCTCTACTGTGCAGACTGTGGATCAAGGTTGACTTACAACAGCGGAAACAAACCAAAGCCCAAAAGCTATTACTTTATGTGCAGTTCCTACCGCAGACACAAGGACGGCGATTGTGTATTACCGCACCGAATCCGTGAGATTGTATTAGATGAAATTGTCAGGGAGGAAATCAATCAGGCAATTTATTATGCGGTCAATGAAAAGGACAAGTTTGTTGAGTGCATCAGTCAAAGAAGTTTGTCGGAAAGCCGAAAAAAGCTCAGTCAGAAGATAACCGAGCTTGACAGGCTGAATAACCGCAAAAATGAGTTGAATGTAATATTCAGAAAGTTGTACGAGGATAACGCACTCGGTAAAATTCCTGATGACCATTACAGACTTCTATCCGATAGCTATACTGCTGAACTGCACGAGCTAAAAGCAAAAATACCCGAACTGCAAAATCAGATAAATGAAATCAAAACAGAGGAAAGCAATGTTGACAGGTTCATTGTCTTGGCAAACAAATACATCTACATTGAAGAACTGACACCTGAGATACTCCGAACCTTCGTAAGCAAAATCACCATACACGAAAACGATAAAGATAACCCCGGAGCGAAATATGAGATTGACATATTTCTGACACATATAGGAAAGTTCTGGTGAAAGACAACAACCTGAAAAAGATACAGCAAAAACAGAGCAGATAGCAAAAACTACCTGCTCTGTATTTTTTTGAATAAAGTACGTTCCTTATAGGAAGTCAGCTGACTTGAACCCTCGGCACGCGGTTTTGGAGCGACTGTTGAAAGCTCCAAAAAGCTGATAGCAATGCCATTTTTAAGCCGTTTTCGCACTATTACCAGAACATCAAAATCATTTTGATGCTTTATTGATGCTATTAGAAAATTCTTGCCAACTTAACTTCCTCGTTACTATATATATCATAGCATAACAAAGATTCATTGTAAAGGAATCAAGAACTCAAAATTTGCACCGCAATAAACAAAGAATAGAGATTTTTATTTATCCTCAATATACTCATGAGGTGTAGTATTGTAATCTCTGGGATGATTTTTCTTCTGTGATGATATTTGTAGCAGCAGACTCTTAAATCGGCTTAGAATAAATAGTGGCAAGAAGTATTTTAAGTTGTGTTCATATTCAGAATGCTCGCCAAAATAACAGATAACAAAAGCATTGCGGACATAGCCTGCACTTGCAGACAGTACCGCACAGTCTCTTCAAATCTTTATCAATACAATACCAATTAGAATACTATACACTCTTTTCTAAAAGCAACGGTTAACGCTTCTTAATATTAATACTTCTGTGTTTTCCTGCCAATTCATATACATCACCAAATATAATTCTGTGAATCTTGAATACACCATTAGGAGAGAAATCGGAAAATCCGCTATTGTAGAGCGAAGTCATTTCTAAAGTGTTTTCTTTGTCTTTATCAGGCGTTGAAACTCGTCTTATTAATGTTTTTGTAATCAATATTCATAGTTTAGTTGAGGAATTTCAAACACAACATTTGATGTAAAGGTCATATCACCCTCGTTGAAACACATATTTATTTCACCGTCATATTTTTTTACAACCCTTTGAATGCTTTTTAGTCCTGTTCCGTGTATTGAGCCTGATTTTTTGGACGATGCTATTCGGTTGTTTTTGACGGCTATAATATTCTTTACAGAGTTTGTAAGCTGTATTGACAGATATTTATTTTTGCGTACAAACGCCGAAAAATCTATAAATCCGTTTTCTGTATTTTCTGCCGCTTCGACTGCGTTTTCAAGCAGATTGTCAAGCAGAGCAGTTATGTCGGGTTGGTTCATGAAACCAAAATCGGCCCTTCTGATGTCAATATTCATCTTCACCCCAAGCCTGTCGCACACAGATTTATACCTGTTGACTATAGAATTAACCATAGGATTGTTACAATAATCAACGGATTTGTTTATACTGAAGTCTTCAATAAAATTGTCTATGTACTCGGTAACAACCTTGTCCTTGGCTATACTTTTAATCGCGTTTAAATGCCGTTTTATGTCGTGCATAACAATTCTTGAGTTTTCATTCTGCTCATTGAGTAAATCATAATATTCAGCCGCAGATTTTTCCTTTTGCCGTTCATATTCCAATTCCATATTGCGGCTCTGAGTTTTCAGAGTGAATTCATAAACCCAGAACACCGCTATATTTGAAAAAAGCAATACCACTATGCCGATTAAAAGCAAGGTTAAAAAGACTTGTCCTAATTCATATTCTGCAAGTGCATATAGTATTGCATATATAATCAAAGTACTTGATATCGGCAGAAGAAACAGTATAAGCGACGCAGCAGGACTTTCTTTACGTCGCTCATTTGAAGATGCCTTTGATAGTATATACATTGAAAAAAAGTAAAGCAGTTTGCTGATGGTTGATTGAAAAATAAGGTTTACCGAATTATCAAGACAGGCGAGTAGTTCAGTTCCGAGTATGGCAGCTGAGAATAACATAACAACAAATTCTGTAGTAACATTAAATACTAAAAGTATACTGCAATGAAATATTGCGGACTTTATTTTTGCCTTGTAGCAACGATAAAGCAAAAAGAAATTGCAGACAAAAAATACGATCATATTTACAACAGTTATATTAATCAGCCTTGCAAAGTACAGAATTACATAAGCTGCCATAAATGAGATTATCAGAAACTTTTTACTTATCCTTCTTTCAAATTTGTTTTCAAAATAAAACAGTGATATCAGAATTTCTGCAAGAAAAATAAGCGCATAGCAAATTGTATATACCATTTTCATACCCCTATGTATGCAAAATATGCTTTTTTAAAGTTTGAATAGTACCTCTGAGATATAGGAAGCATTTCATTTTTTAAATCCATTTTAATATTAAGCTGAGTCTTATTGAAACCCGAGACATACCTCAGATTAACAAGATAGCTGTAATGCGGTTGTGCAAAATAATCGTATCCCTTTAATTTTTCTTTCCAATAACTTAGTTTTTGATTTGTATAATACTTTTTTTGCCGTGTTATAATGACGGCTTTTCTGTTTTCAATGGTTACATATACTATATCGCTTGTGAAAACAGAGTAATACTCGTCATAATATTCAAGAGTTATTATCTGAGTATTGGAATGAAAATAATTAATAGCCGTATTTAGCGCCCTAAAAAAACGGTCTTTGTCAATAGGCTTTGAAAGATAGC
Organism: Acutalibacteraceae bacterium; assembly: GCA_051880615.1. Lineage (GTDB taxonomy): Bacteria > Bacillota > Clostridia > Oscillospirales > Acutalibacteraceae > UBA7067. The sequence goes on along the minus strand of JBJEOH010000028.1, from coordinate 1,375 downwards.
GAAACACATCCAAATCCATTGCGTCATCAAGATAAGATTCGTGCGATGTAATTATGAAAATAATTATATTGGAGTTTACCTTTTTTAATTGTGCGGATAAGGTAAGACCGTTTACCTGCGGCATTTCAATATCAATGAATGCCATATCATATCTGTTATTGCTGTTCAGCGGATTGATTCCGCTGTAAAATGAATCAATATCAAAAGCTATTTTATGTTTATCGGTAAATGTGTTCAGATTATTTTTTATTTCTTCGACAATATATTTATCATCGTCACAAATCAATACTTTCAAAAGGAAAACCTCCCGTGAATTATGCCATAATTATAACATATATTGCAAAAAATATCATTGTTTTAGGTTTGAATTTTTAATTTTTGACGAAATAATTAGAAAAATACATCACTTTGAACGGAATTGACATCATTTTTGCAAAAATTATGTTTTTATTTTTAATATGTGTTAAAACCTCAACAAAAGGAGGAAATAATACTATGAAGACAATTAAAACCATTATCTGCAAAATTTCACCTGCAATTATTGCTTGTTTTACATTAGCGCTCTCAATAAATGCTAATTCATCCACTTGTTTTGTAATGTATCAGCCTAAGGCTCCGGCAAAACTAGACGAATATAAAAAGATAAAATAATGGAAAAGATCGGCTCAAAATTTATAGAGTTTTTTGTTTCAAACGACATCATAAAAAACGAAGATAAAGAAATTTACAAATATGCTTTAAATATTATTTTATCATCATTAATACATATTGCAACTGTTATGATATTAGGTTTGTGTTTCAATTTATTGATTGAAAGTCTGGTTTTCTATTTTGCCTATATTGTAATACGCAAATTTGCCGGCGGTTACCATGCTAATACTCAATTAAGATGTTTTCTTGCTTCTGTAATTTCAACACTTTTGATACTCGGTCTAATGAAATGGGTACTTCTGTTCGATAATATTATTATTGATTTTTTAATTGAAGTGTTAGGCTTGGTTTGCACAATTATTATTGGATTTTTGTCGCCTTCAGATACTGATGCTAAACCGCTTTGTGATAAAGAAAAAAGGCTTTACAAAAAGGTAACCATCTTAATTTCTTTCGCTTTACTCATACTTTCAGCCGTATTGTTTATGTTTGGAATTAATAATATGAGTTATTCAATAGTTTTGGCAATATATATGAGCGTATTTGTAGTAGTGTTGGGGAAAATTAAAGAAAAGTTTTTGTTATTACTTTAAATTTTATGAGTTTATATTTTGGCGGTGTCTGTCAAGTATAAAATGCCGCTAATCTGATGCACTAAACTCTAAAAAGGGTTATGAAACAATATGTAAGGCCAACATTTAATACATTATATGTGTCTCAAACT
>JBJEOH010000027.1:0-2686 GCA_051880615.1 Acutalibacteraceae bacterium | reverse complement strand
GCATTATCAAATAATTGAACCTGTGCTTCGGAAACATCAGGGTTAATATCAGGGTGTAATGCCTTTACTATTTTACGATAGAGATTTTTAAGTTCCTTGTTATCTTCGTCAGACAGAACTTCCGCCTTGCTTCGTTTAAGAGCGTCATTCATCTTATCAATCTGCTCATTGAGTTGTTTTTGATACTCTGCAAATTCGCTATCGAGGGTTTCCTCAATAGCAGAAATAATGACCTTTTCCTGTCTGTTTTTCTTTGCCTGAATCAATTCAATTTTGCGTTTCAGTCGCAGAGCGGCACATTGAGCTTCATAAGCCTTATACTCGATACTGCCGAGTTTCAGCATATATTCTGTCTCAATATTCTTACAGATAACGAATTGAAGCTCGTCACGCTCCAGCAAAAGCATTGACAGCTCTGTACGCATTTTTTCTACTTCGCTTTTCAGCTTTTCAAAATCCGGGAATACAATAACATTAATCGATGAAGATACTTCTGCCGTCGTCTCGGCGTTTTCTTCTTCATCGTCCCTAAACATCATATACTCTGCGGCACGACCGGCAAGTCTTTTCCTGATTTCTTTTTCGTCCATTCAATCGCACCTCGCTTTACAGAACATAACCGACTTTTGACACGCCAATTACCCCTCGGCGTAAAAATGTAATATCTAAAGTATCCGGCTCAAAAGTATCCGTTTCAAAGGTATCAAATGAAAATCCTTCCGGTTCAAATGTATCATACTGGAAAGACTCATATTCAAATGTTTCTATTCCCATTTGCTCAATAATCTCTTTGGGCAAGGTATAATCCTGTTCGACAAGACCAAACATTGTAAATCCTGAGTCCACACAAAATGATACAACCGCTTTATATCCAATATTGTAGGTAAAAGAACCGATGATTGAACCAACAAAACTTCCAATCATATAACCTAATACCGGTACTTCTATGAACGCTTGAGAAATTCCACCGCCAATCAACGAACAAGCAGAAATATACATATCTCTGACAAGCTCGCCCGAAAGCTGAGTTCTTGTTTTCTTTCCAAGAGCAACTTGAAAAGCATTTTTGATAACATTCATCGTCAGAACGGTTACTGTACCAACTATCGTCGGGTCAACAGATTTAAGTGCTTCTCCCAAAAGTCCTGCTTTACAGGAAGCTGTAATAGCTGCGGACACACTTCCTCGGATAAATCCTTCTGCACCACCTGATACTGCTGCAAATCCTATATTCTTAAACTTCTCAGCGTTGATTTCTCCGTTTTTCATCAAATAATCTATTGCCTTGATTATTTCCGGAGCAACTTTCAAGACAACAGAAATGGTAGCTGCCGTAAGCCCGGCTTTGAACGCCTGTTGAATAATATAGTCGTATTTGATTAGTTCTTCGGTCGTAAGTCCCAATTCGTCTGCATTTATTTTTCCCTGTTTCGCCAGAGTTGCAAGTGCTTCTGCTTCCTTTTTTGAAAGTGGAATAGACTCAGCACCTTTATCGTCACTAAGACGGTCTTTTAACAAATCAAGCGTTTCTTGATAACGAAAAACCTGTTCCGGTCGCCTTGCAGCTTCGGTTTTAATCATTCGCTCAAGATACTGTGTTGCTTCTTCCAGTTGGTCACGGGGTATGATACGAATTTGCCCGGAGTAAATAGGGTCATTCAAAACACTTTCTGCATTATCATAACCTCTGCTACGCAAGAAATCTTCTAAACTATCTGTTCCTCCGTGGCTCTGATACTCCTTAAACCTTTGAAAAACACTTACAGCCTGTGCTTTTGCACTTGCTTGACCGTCACTATAATATTTTAGCCCGTACTTGTCTCCAAAGTTAGTTGAAATATCAGTTGAAGCGAAATCGTGGCTTCTATCAACAAAAGCTCTGTTTGATGAACCTTTCAGTGCGGAATCAATATTAAATGTTCCGGTATGCCAGAACTCTGCAACATCGCCTTTTAATACATTAGAAGCAGTCTTAAAACCCTCCAAGGAATTCAAATCCTGAACGAGTTTATTTATCTCATCATTCACAGACGCAACATAGGAATCAGACATAGTGGCTGCGGTATAAGCAGAAGCATTTTTTTCAAAATATGTATATCCTTCTTCAAATCCAACCATTATGCTTCACGCCCCTTTATAAACCTAAAAATTTGCTCAAGTCATCTAAGTAGAATTTCATTACTGCACAACTATATTGCTGTTCTTTAATCTTGCTGTTAAGCGTAAATTTCTTTACCGCCATCACACCAGCACCAATACCGGCGATTGGAACTAACGCTACCGGTGAGATAACAGCCAATGCTCCTGCTTTAGCAACTCCCGCAGCCCCAGCAACTCCCGCTGCTCCTGCGGCAGTACCCGCTTTCAGAGCTTTCTTATCTTTGCTCTTAATTAACTGTTCAACATTCTGCTGATAGTTCTGAGCGTATGAAATAAAGTTCTCATATTTATCAGCTTCAACGACTTTTTCAACAGAAAGCACAGCCTGCTTTCCAAGCCAGCCATATTTCATTCCAAATTCCGCAAACTCCATATTCATATGGGAGCTTTTTTCTTTAATAAGTTTGTCCTGTCCGATAAAGAGAATGTATTGGTTAGATGAAAGCTGTGCGGCATTTGCTTTGTAGTCCTTTTCAAGCCATACCTGAGCAGCAACCTCTCCATCTTTTGTTCCAACTGTTTCATC
>JBJEOH010000026.1:0-132654 GCA_051880615.1 Acutalibacteraceae bacterium | reverse complement strand
ATCTTGCACAGGCTCATATTCTTGCTGTTGAATATCTGTTAAACGGCGGTGAAAGCGATATTTTCAATCTTGGCAACGGCATCGGCTTCTCGGTAAGAGAGGTTATTGAAACGGCAAGGAAGGTCACAGGAAAAGAGATAAAGGTGATAGAAGAAGAACGCAGAGCAGGCGACCCTGCAATACTTATCGCTTCAAGCGATAAGGCAAAGAAAATTCTTGGTTGGAAGCCGGAATTTGATGATCTTTCAACAATTATCGAAACCGCTTCGAAGTGGCATAGTACTCATCCAAACGGCTATAAAACGAATTGATTAGAAATATTTTCGTAAAAAGAAGTCCGATAACCGCTGAGTTTATCGGACTTCAAATTTTTTAGGATATAAACTAAACTTTGAATTGAGCAGCTCATTAAAGAAAATAATTCACAGCTATCACAACAAGACTGATTGCGAGCAGAACAGAGCCGGTAGCACGGTTAAGAGTTTTTGCCTTTGCTTTATTTGCGATAAGCGCTGCTATTCTTGCCCAGATAAGCGTAAATATTGCACACAAAATAAGCGTTGTGATGTCGGGCATTTCTCCTATTGAAAAATGGCTAACTGCGCCGGTAAGTGCAGTAAATGTCATTATGAAAACGCTTGTTCCAACCGCGCATTTAAGCTCATATCCGAGAAAGCTTGTAAGAATAAGCAGCATCATCATTCCGCCGCCTGCGCCAACAAATCCACAGATAAAGCCTATGACAATTCCGCCGATGACAGATTTAATAATTCGCGTTTTTTTGGGAATAGCCTGCATAGCTTCTTTAGTGGTCATAACAGGCTTAACGATGAACTTTATTCCGAGTAGCAGAGTCATAAATACGCTGAAATTACCCATAACCGTATTTGGCAAAAGACTTGATACGAAGCTTCCGACAAGAGTAAAAATAAGTACGCAAGCCATTAAAATCAGACCGTTTTTTATATCAAGATTCTTATTTCTTTTATATGTGTAGGCGCTTACTGCGCTTGCCAGCACATCGCTGGCAAGACCGATTCCGACGGCGGTGTATGCAGGAATATCAAGAAATGTTATAAGCAGCGGACTGATTATAGCTGCTGCGCTCATTCCTGCAAAACCTGTTCCTATTCCTGCTCCGGCGCCTGCGAAGAAACAAACAATAATTTTTATTAGTAGCTCCATTACTCAGACCTCACTGTGTTATATTATGGGTATAAGATTTAACATTTTCAGTAATTATCGATATAATAGTAGAAATTTGCTCTTTTTCTTCTTTGCTGAAATTTGCACCGAGAATTGATATAAATTCCTCCTGAGCTTTTCTGCCGGCGGCTATTATATCGTGCGCTTTATCGGTGACGCTTAAGTGGATAGTCCGTCTGTCACCGTCGTGATATTCAGCCTTCAGATAGACTTGTTCCGCAAGCCTTCTGACCGAAATTGAAACATGTGATTTTGATATGTGTCGTGTTTCCACAATATCAGATGCTGTGTCAAACTGTGGATTATTTGCAAGAAACATCAGAACATCAAATTCTGTTCGTATCAGGCTGTATTTCCTGTATATAGTGGCGATAAGCGAAGAATACAGGCTTTTGCAAAGTACATATATTTCCCAAATTTTTTGCATTTCATCATTCCGTTCTGTGTCGAACTGTTCGTTATTGAACTATATTAGTTTATCGTACATCTATATGTGCGTCAAGTAACGGACGATAATTATATACAGAATATTCCTCCAAACTTCGTGAAGTATATTCTCTGTACTTGTCCTCAAAAATATGTATAATATAATCATTGAAAAGCACAATACCCGCGGAGGTCACATAATGAAAAAAACAAGCAATAAAACAGGTGTTATTCTAAAAGCCTTTATGTGCATATTATTAATATTACTATCTTCGGTTACTGCTGCAGGTGCGTCAGCCGCAGTATTACCTGACGAAAACGGCGACTCGCCCACTGAAGCTCAGGTGATTTCAGGAGCGCAACAGCTAATTCTCGGAGATGTAAATTTTGACGGTATAGTGAATCTCAGTGATGCTATTAAGGTTCAGAAATTTGCTTTATCATTAAGCATTTCAACTGACAATCAAAAGCTCTGCGGAGATGTTGACAAAAGCGGTGAGATTAATTTACTTGACAGTCTGTACCTACAAAAATTCGTTTTGCAGATGCAGATAAATATATCAGGCATAGGCAAAATAATTATTATTGACACTGTTGAGCTGAATAAATCCGAAATAACACTTGGAGTGGGGGAGAGTTTCACGCTTATAAAAAGCTCTCCTACAGGCTCTGATTTGACAACAGCCGTTTATAAAAGCAATAACGAAGCTGTAGCATCGGTAACATCGCCGGGTGGCAAGATAAGCGCAAAAAAGGTCGGTAATGCTACTGTGACAATTACAACAAAATACGGTGCAACCGCATCTTGTGAAGTAACCGTAAAAAATGCTCCGACAAGCATATATCTCAACGAAAAATCATTGACGCTTGCTGTCGGCGAAACATACTGCCTTGATACATCTTTGCCGCTTGGTGAGGGTGCTTACAGCATAACATATTCAAGCAGTAGCTCCTCAGTAGCCAGTATAACGCCTGTATACGGTTTAGTAACAGCGAACAAAGTCGGTACTGCAAAAATAACTGCAAAAGCATATAACGGTAAAACCGCGTCCTGTACTGTTACAGTAAAAAGTACAAAACTACCCTCGCCTGTTACGCAGGATAATATAGTCAACGGTATGTCGAGAGGAACAAAAACCTTGTCAGAGGTTCTCGGCTTCAATTCTCAGACCTATCTTAACTGGCTTGATAATCATGATTACGACAGCAGTAATCCAAAGTATTATATCGGAACCGCGTATGGCAGCGGTGACTGCCGTGTGCCTTACGGTGCAAAAGGCTCTGTGTGGGGTCACGATGATACGGCAGGATATACAGGGATGAGCTCTACGGGCTTTATCTGGCATATTCTGTATTCTGCCTGCACCTCCAGCAAGGGTGATAATCCCACTACAAGCAGCGACGGTTATTTTGCTGGATTACATAAAAACAGTAAATGTCAGTATTATTCGCCGACTGGAGTACAATTACCTACCGTGAACAGCTCCGACGGTGTAAGCTGGTACAATATGTATTCGCAGGAAAATGTAAAGAGATATTATTACAAAAGCAAGGTTACAATGCTCAAATCAGGCGTCCTTAAAAAGGGAGATATTATCTGGCTGCTCACCGATAGAACCTACAACGGAAAAGCCGCAGAGAATTTGCCAAGTGCCCTGCACCATGTCGGAATTTACTATCCGACTAAATATAACGGCAAGAGCGTAAATTTCTGGCACTCGGGACCTGACGGCGGTGTTGATTCCTACGGTTGGAAAACAATGAGCAACTCAATTACCCAAATTGCGGGAATGGTACCTGATGAGCATATTAAAATTTATGTAGTTATCAAAGTTGCATAGTGAAAGCGTAAAAATGATTTTACGAACAGCAACAAAAAAGATATTATTAACACCCCTTGGCGTTATCGGAATGCCAAGGGGTGCGTTTAGTTTATATTCTTATTTTTTTACTGCTCTCAGCTCAATATATCCGCGTTCTCCTCTCGGCTCAAGCTGAATACGAGGATTGCTGTCGTCCCAGCAGTAACCGATAACGGTCGGATCATATTTATCAATAGCCTGCTGAACAGCAGTTATGGCGTCGCTGAAATTCTCCTCCTTGAACGGCTCGCCCTGAAACATCAGATAATCAGCCGCAGGCAGTGTGATTACATCAAAACCGTCGGGAACGATTCCGTCATATTTTACATCAACTTCCACGCCCTGAACATAGCGTGAGGTGTTCGGTTTGATATATTTCTGCGTAAGCCACATACAAACAGGTTCACCGCACATAGAATCCATACTCGTCAGAAGACCCCACACATCACAGCCAACCTCGCCGCAATATGCGAAATACTCATCCGCCTTTATTCCGCGCTTGATGATAACCTTTCTCTCGTCCTTGTGAATAAGCTGAACAAATACACTTTGCACATTTTCCATATTTACCGGTTCCTTTCGCAAATGTCTGAATTTAACTCCGTAAGGAACGAAAAGGGAGAGAGGAACTTTAGTTCTGGCATATTCCGCAGGATTGCATCCGAATTCTCGTCTGAACGCTCGTTGATAACCGTCTACACTTCCGAAACCCAAATCATACGCAATCTGTGTAACACGGACAGTGCCGCTTTTAAGGCGAAGCGCTGACTTTGAAAGCCGCAGGCGGCGTATGTATTCGGAAACAGTCAGTCCTGTATGCTCGCGGAACAACCGATAGGAATGCCACGGAGAATACAGCGACACCCGGGCAAGCTCAGCCATATTCATTTCCTCGTCAAGATGTTTCTCAATATAATCCTGCATTCGTTGAACTGCCAGAATCTGTTCCGTCATTCTTTTCATCTCCTACGCTTATATATTATCAGACCGCGAAAGAATTGACTCGACATTTCTTGCTATTATATCAATAAAAATAATTAATTGCTGTTCAGCAGAGAGTGTGCAAACTCTCTTGCACCATTGACGGCTTCCTCTGTTTGAAACGAAGAGAGGTTATTTTCGTCCTGAACCGAGTACATACCGCAGTAATTGAGATTAGAGTGAACACATAAACGCTGAATTCCCATAACAAACGGCTCGGTTGCATAGTCCCTGTCGTATCCGTGTGTAAGCAGTAAGGCAAGCCGTTTTCCTGCCCATAACGAGCCTGAGGCACTACCGTAGTATTTGTTCAGACCGTAATGACGGTCAAGCAGTGACTTCATATCTGCGGCGCAGTACCAGGAGTAAATCGGTGTTGCAAGCACGATAAAGTCAGCCCATATGATGTTTTCCACAACGGACTGCATATCGTCCTTTTGAACGCAACCGTATTCACCGTTAATATCCTGACAGGCGTAGCAGCCCTTGCAGGGGGAAATATGCTTATCCGCAAGGGTTATGTACTTTACCTGAGCGCCGTTTTTTGTAAGCTCGTCAATAAACGGTTTGCAAAGCTCTGCTGTGTTGCCCGAAAGTCTGGGACTGCCCATAATAATACAAAATTTCATAATAATCTCCTGATTGTTATAATCCTTCAAAAATTCTTGTGCCCCTGTTTTTAAGCCAATACAGCATAAGCGCTGTTACAGCGGCAAGTAAAACAGTGCAGCAAAGCAGGTAAATCTGTGAGCTTACAAAGAACACAAGCGGAATATACGGCAGAGCTAAAAGAAGAAGAGCTACCCAGCCGATGAACATAGTGAGTATTATACCTATGTTCTGCTTTACTGCCGCCGTTTCATTTTTACAGTTGAGATTTGGCTTTTTCAAATTAATCATCAAGCCTAAGCAAGCGGTAAACAAAACAAATAGTATTGAGAAAACCGGAAGAAGAATAGCTGAAAAAATATCAAGCATTAACACTATGTCAGCACATACAGTAAATATAAGAACAGGGATTGCCGTAATACACAGGTGCAGATTAAGCTTTGCTTTAAGCACATCCCACGCAGGCACAGGCATAGACTGCAAAATCCATATGCTTTTTCCCTCAAGCGAAATAGACGGAGCTGTTATGTCATTCATAGAAACGACAAATGAAACAACAACAGCTGCGGCGAGAACTTTAAAGTTGTTGAGAAAAGGTACTTCTGTAAAATAACCGTTAAATACGCTGCCTTGGAAGATTAAGTAACCGGCTGCGATAAGAATAAAAACAGTGCCCAGACCGCAGTTGAGCATATATGTTGAGCTGCTGGTAAATCGTTTAAGCTCCTTGCGGAATAAAGCACGGCTTAAACTGCTGCTGGCAAGCTTCTTTTCCTTGTACTTGACCTTTTTATTTCCGCGATTAGCGGTTGCGATTTTTATAAAGCTGCGTGACAATATCCAGTAAACCACTGCAAACAAAGCAATCACTGTTACAGCGGAAAGAATCAGTGGTAATGCGTTACCTGTAGCTGCAAGTCCTATGTAATAAACAGGGAACAGTGCGGTTTTAAATATATTGCCGATTTCTTCGCTGTTCTGAGCAAGAAGATTAACTATGTCAGACAGCTTGTAATACATATAATAATATGCGCCTAAAAACGCAAGCGAAAGTATAACCGTTATTATGTTCTTGCGTTTAAGCTTTGATGAAATCAAGGCAACTAACCAGCCGAATAAGCAGGATAGTGACAGAACAAATAAAGAAACAATAAGCATTACAAGCACTGAAAAAATAACCGAAACTGCGCTCGGCGAAGCGATGAGACAGTATGAAACAATAGAAGGAATGAAAATAATCGCCTCAAAGATAAATCCCATAATCCAGACAGAAAAAACTCGTGAGAACAAAATCTTTGACGGCGGTATCGGCATAGCAAGCAGCTGCTCATTATCCTTTGCCATATATAGGGTTGAATAGGTTGTGAAAACACTGCCCACAACTCCCATAAAGCTTGCAACAAGAGCAATTAATGAAAAGTATAACCAGTCATTTCCGCGTCCTGCCAAAGCAGCGGAAATCGCACTGCTGACAAAAAATACAACTCCTGCCAGTATAAGCCATGCAATAACAAATAAAATACCATAGCCAACTATCGACGCTGTACTGCGGCGTTTGTTGGTTTTCTTGTCCTGTAAAATAGAAGAAGCTAAATTGTACAGTTCCTTTTTCACTAATGTTTTCAGCATTTTTCGTCCTCCAGTTCAAGGAATACTTCTTCAAGAGAATCGTCGCCCTTAACCTCATCCATAGCGCCGGACCTGATAAGCTTTCCGCCTTTGATAATAGCTACCTTGTCGCAGAGCCTTTCGGCAACCTCCAAAACATGCGTTGAGTAGAATATCGCACCGCCGTTGTCGCAGATGTCGCGCATATATCCTTTTAAAAGATGTGCTGCCTTCGGGTCAAGTCCGACAAAAGGCTCGTCCATAATAATAAGTTTGGGGTCGTGGATAAGAGCAGAGATTATAGCAAGCTTCTGCTTCATACCGTGTGAATAGGCGCTCACGGGCTGTGCAAGGTCATTGGTAATTTCAAAAGCGTCGGCATATTTGTGTATTCTGCTCTGTCGATCCTCAGCACTCACGCCGAAAATATCGGCTACAAAGTTTAAATACTGAATACCCGTCATAAATTCGTATATATCAGGGTTATCGGGTATGTAGGATATCTTTGATTTACATTCAATCGGATTAGTTTTAATTGATGTGCCGTCAACATAAATTTCGCCGCTGTCACAGCGCAAAATACCGCAGCAGGCTTTGAGAGTGGTTGTCTTTCCTGCTCCGTTATGACCGATAAAAGCGTAGATTTCACCCGGCTTGATATGCAGGCTCAGGTCATCAACCGCCTTTTTGTCACCGTAAATTTTCGTCAAATGTTCAATTTTCAACATAATAAACCCTCCATAATTTACTTATATTTTTATTTTATTCGTGCTAATTCTCATTGTCAATAGATACATACAGGTAGGCGAGGGCATTTTTTATGCAGAGCTTAACGACGGTGAGCTGAGAGTTGAACCCTATGACTACAATGACAGAGATGTTATGTTTATTGTTGATTCCAAGGCTTTCTTGAAGATTGTTCACGGCAAGCTTGACCCTGTGCTTGCTTTTACAGTCGGAAAGCTTAGAATTGAGGGCGACCTCGGTAAGGCGCTTGAAATTCAAAGACTGATTAAACAAAGTAAATAAGCAAATGTAAAACGACTGTGTGGCTTTTCACACAGTCGCTTTTCTGTATATCTGAATTTATAAAAAATTAACAATATTATCCCTCTGATTCTTGCCCGACAATGAAGTATGTGATATAATCTTATGATAGAATAAGTATAATATAGCTTAAATACAGCGGAAGGATGAGTTGATTGGTTGTTTTGGGTATAGATCCCGGGTACGCTATTGTCGGTTGGGGTGTTATAACCTTTAACGGAGTAAAATATGCGCCTCTCGGCTTCGGTGCGATTACCACCAATGCAGGAACAGACTTCAACCTTCGTCTTGAGCGTATATATGATGAGCTTGAACTGATAATCAGGCAGGCAAAGCCCGACGCTATGGCGATTGAGAGACTCTATTTTCAGAACAATCAGAAAACGGCAATCAATGTTGCTCAGGCAAGAGGTGTTATACTGCTTGCCGCGCAGAAAAACAATGTGCCTGTTTTTGAATATACGCCGCTTCAGGTCAAAATGGCTGTTACAGGCTACGGTCAGGCAAAAAAGCCGCAGATTATGGAGATGACAAGGCGGCTGCTAAAGCTTAAAGAGATTCCGAAGCCCGACGATACTGCCGATGCCCTTGCAATGGCTATCACACATACGCAGGCGGCAGGAACTAATTTGAAAGCTATGATATTTAAAAGAGGCCAATCGAGTTAATAAAAGGAGTTTACATTCATAAAATGATATACAGCGTAAGAGGAAATCTGATTCATATTGAGCCGACATTTGTTGTTATCGAGTGTTCAGGTGTGGGCTATAAATGCTTTACATCAATGAGCACTCAAAGACTGCTCCCGAAGCTTAATAATGAGGCTATGCTTTATACCCATCTTGTTGTGCGTGAGGATTCAGCTGAGCTTTACGGCTTTTCATCAGCATCAGAGCTTTCGTGCTTTAAGCTTTTGACAAGCGTCAGCAAGGTAGGCCCTAAGGTAGCGCTCTCAATCCTTTCCGAGCTTTCTCCCGAACAGCTTGCAGTGTGCATTGCGTCGTCCGACAGCAAAGCTATTACACGGGCAAACGGTGTCGGACTTAAGCTTGCGCAGAGGATTATTCTTGAGCTTAAGGATAAGCTCAAGGTGTTTGAAACCTCGGGCGGCGAAATGCCGGCTGTCAGCGGAGCGTCAGCCGATGTTTCGCTTGGAAATACCCAAAAGGCGGTTGAGGCGCTCGCTGTTCTCGGTTATGACAGCGCAGAGGTTCTGCCGATACTTTCTAAGCTTGATTCAAGCAAAAGCGTTGAGGATTTGATTTCCGCTGTGCTCAGAGAAATGGTTGCACGCTGAATTCGGAGGAATTATAAATGGAAATGGACTACGAAAACAGAATATTAAGTCCCTCGGAGATTCCGTGTGATTTAAACGGTGATGACAATCCACTAAGACCGCAATGCCTTGACGATTATATCGGTCAGGAAAAGGTCAAGGAGAATCTTTCTGTTTTTATTCAGGCGGCTAAGCAAAGGGGAGAAGCGCTCGACCATGTATTGCTTTACGGTCCTCCGGGACTCGGAAAAACTACCCTTGCAGGAATAATCGCAAATGAGCTTGGCACAAATCTGAGAATAACATCAGGACCTGCAATAGAAAAGCCCGGTGATCTGGCGGCTATGCTCACAAGTCTTAACGAGGGCGATGTACTTTTCATTGATGAAATTCACCGCCTGTCACGCTCTGTTGAGGAGATTTTATATCCCTCGATGGAGGACTTTGCGATTGATATTGTCACAGGCAAGGGTCAGATGGCGGCGTCATATCATCTGCCGCTTCAAAAATTCACGCTTGTAGGCGCAACAACGAGAGCAGGACAGCTCACAGCGCCCTTGAGAGATCGTTTCGGCGTTATTCTCCGCCTTGAGCTTTACACACCCGAACAGCTTTCAAGAATTGTCAAGCGCAGCGCAGGTATTTTAAATATGCCTATCGACGAGGACGGTGCGCTTGAAATCGCCTCCCGCTCAAGAGGTACGCCGAGAATAGCCAACAGGCTTTTAAAGCGTGTTCGTGATTTTGCGCAGGTAATCAGTGACGGAGTTATCAATGCTCAGTCGGCAAAAACAGCACTTGATAAGCTTGAAATAGACGGACTCGGACTTGACGCCAATGACAGGCGTATGTTAGAAGCTATGATAAAATTCTATAAGGGCGGTCCTGTCGGACTTGAAACGCTTGCAGCGGCAATCGGTGAAGAGGCTGTTACCATTGAGGATGTTTATGAACCTTACCTTATGCAGATAGGCTTTTTGAACAGAACGCCGAGGGGCAGATGCGTAACAAAAGCGGCTTGCAAGCATCTTGGATATGACTTTGACGGGGTGGAGGTTGTTTCGCAGCCTACTCTGTTCGATAACTGATAATATGTGAATTAAATTTATATTTTAGGAGGACACAATGGGAAGATTATTCGGTACTGACGGTGCAAGAGGAGTTGCAAATACAGAGCTTACTCCCGAGCTTGCAATGAATATAGGCAGAGCGGCGGCTATGGTGCTTATAAATAAAGAAACTGAGCATCCAAAGGTTTTAATCGGCAAGGACACTCGCTTAAGCTCTGATATGCTTGAGGGAGCTTTAATAGCCGGTCTTTGCTCAGTAGGAGCTAATGTAGTAAAGCTCGGCGTTGTACCTACTCCTGCCGTTGCGTACTTGATAGGCAAATACGGCGCAGACGCTGGAATTATGATTTCCGCATCGCACAATCCGTTTGAATTCAACGGAATAAAGATTTTCAATATGGACGGCTACAAGCTCCCCGACGAGCTTGAGGAGCAGATTGAAGCTATAGTCCTTGACCATGCTCAACCATATCCTGCTTGTTCTGACGAAAAGCTCGGCTGTGTTATTGACGCAGAAACGGCTGCCACCGATTATGTAAATCATGTTGTCGAAAATGTTGAATACAGACTCGACGGACTCGAAATTGCCCTTGACTGCTCAAACGGTTCATCTTCAAGAACAGCTGAAAAGCTTTTTACTGCTCTCGGTGCAAAGTGCCATATGCTTTTTGACAAGCCGAACGGCACAAATATCAACGATGACTGCGGCTCAACTCATATGGATAATCTTATGAAATATGTCAAGGAGCATAAGCTTGACGCAGGTATGGCTTTTGACGGTGACGCCGACAGATGCCTTGCAGTTGATGAAAACGGCAATCTTGTTGATGGCGACTTTATTATCGCAATCTGTGCTCAGGATTTAAAGTCAAGAGGAAAGCTTAAAAAGGATGCCGTTGTCGGAACAATCCTAACGAATATGGGATTTAACAAATTCTGTGACCGTGAGGGAATCAAGTTTGTTTCCACTAAGGTCGGCGACAGATATGTGCTTGAAGCAATGCGTGCAGAGGGATATAACCTCGGCGGAGAGCAGTCAGGTCATGTCATTTTCCTCGACTACTGCACAACAGGCGACGGACAGATGACTGCGGCTCAGCTTCTCAGTATGATGAACAGAAGAAAAGAAAAGCTGTCGGATATGGCTAAGCTTATGAGCCGTTTCCCACAGGTTATGATAAATGTCAAGGTGTCAAACGAGGGTAAGCTCAGATTTTACACCGACAAGGAAATAAAGAAAGAGATAGAAGAGGCTGACGAGCGACTTGGCAACAGAGGCAGAATTCTCGTCAGAGCCTCAGGAACAGAGCCGCTTATCAGAGTAATGGTAGAGGGCGAGGATTCAAGCGAAATCACGAGCATCGCTAATCAGGCGGCTGAGCTTGTAAGAGAAAGACTTGTTTAATTCGGGGGATTGATTATGCGTTTTGCAAACTGGGAGGATTATGAGCTTATCGACTGCTCAGACGGTGAAAGACTTGAGCGCTGGGGCAATATAATTCTTATAAGACCCGACCCTCAGATAATATGGAGCACTCCGAAGATAAATCCGCTGTGGCGCAAGGCGCACGCCCGTTATCATCGCAGCTCAAGCGGCGGCGGTAAGTGGGAGATTTACAAAAAGCACCCCGATGTGTGGAAGATAAATTTTAACGACTTGTGCTTTCAGATAAAGCCTATGGGATTTAAGCACACGGGAGTTTTCCCCGAGCAGGCTGTTAACTGGCTTTTCCTTGATGAAAAAATCCGCAGCAGCAAGCGTCAGCTCAATGTTCTAAATCTGTTCGCATACACGGGAGGAGCAACGCTTGCCTGCGCAAACGCAGGTGCAAAGGTGTGCCATGTTGACGCGTCAAAGGGTATGGTGCAGTGGGCAAAGGAAAATTCAGCGGTTTCGGGCTTATCCGATAAGCCTGTGCGCTGGATTGTTGACGACTGCATTAAATTCGTGCAACGCGAAATACGCAGAGGGAATAAGTATGACGGAATCATTATGGACCCTCCGTCATATGGCAGAGGTCCCGGCGGAGAGGTGTGGAAGCTTGAGGAACAGCTTTTCTCGCTTGTTGAGTTATGCGCCGGAGTTCTCAGCGATAGTCCCGAGTTTTTCCTGCTTAATTCATATACTACAGGTCTTTCGCCTGCCGTAATGCAGTATCTGCTCGGAGTGTTAATTCAGAAAAAATTCGGCGGATCTTTAAGCTCTGATGAAATCGGACTTAAAGCAACCGACACAGGGCTTGTTTTGCCGTGCGGCTCAACCGCAATCTGGCAATCGTAAGCTGCCAAATCGTTTTATTTTGATGTTATAGGGGATAAAATGGAAGATTTTATTAAGGTTGAAAATGTTAGCTTTCAATATGTCAGCGATGCCGAGGACGAGCCTGCGACAGCGATAAGCGTACTTAAAAATATTTCAATAGGCATAAAAAAGGGCGAGTTTGTCGCACTGCTCGGTCACAATGGCTGCGGCAAATCAACAATGGCAAAGCTTTTAAACGCCATGCTTTTGCCCCAACAGGGCAGAGTGCTTGTAAACGGACTCGACACAGCCGACGAAGAGAAAAGATACGATATTAGAAAAACGGTAGGCCTCGTGCTTCAGAATCCTGATAATCAGCTTGTAGCAAGCATTGTCGAGGAGGATGTTGCGTTCGGTCCCGAAAATCTCGGAGTTGACCCTAAGGAAATAAGAATAAGGGTTGACGAGGCTTTAAAGGCTGTCGATATGTACGAATACAGAACTCATGCACCGTTTAAGTTGTCGGGCGGACAAAAGCAGCGTGTTGCAATAGCAGGAATAATAGCAATGCAGCCGCAGTGCCTTGTGCTTGATGAACCAACAGCAATGCTTGACCCTAAGGGCCGCGATGAGGTTATGGCGACGATAAAAAAGCTCAATAAGGAAAAAGGCATCACAATAGTCTTGATTACGCACTATATGGACGAGGCTGTACAGGCGGACAGAGTTGTTGTAATGGATGATGGCTCAGTGCTTGTTGAGGGAACTCCGCATGAGGTGTTCTCACAGGTGGAGCTGTTAAAGCGCCACCGACTTGATGTTCCGCAGGCAACTGAGCTTATGTATCGCTTAAGGGGCAGAGGGCTTTTCCAAAATGATAATTTGCAGTATATGCCGCTTGATTGTGATGAGTGCGTAAACGAGCTTGACAGGATTTTAAAACAAAGATGAACAGAGGAAGCATATGAATATAATCGAAACCGAGGACTTATCGTATGTCTACGGGCTTGGTACGCCGTTTGAAAAGAAGGCAAACGATAAGCTTAATATACAAATTAAAGAGGGCGAATTTGTCGGTATAATCGGTCATACAGGCTCGGGCAAGTCAACGCTTGTTCAGATGCTAAACGGACTTATCAAGCCGACCGGCGGTACTGTAAAGCTATGCGGCGAGGACATATGGGCAGCGCCTAAGGAGATACGCAAAATCCGATTTAAGGTAGGACTTGTATTTCAGTATCCCGAATATCAGCTCTTTGAAGAAACTGTTGAAAAGGACATCGCCTACGGACCCGGTAATATGGGACTTACTGAAGAAGAGATAAAGCAAAGAGTTCTTTCGGCGGCTCGTTTTGCTGGCCTTAAGGACGAGCTTTTGCAAAAATCTCCGTTTGATTTATCGGGCGGCGAGAAGCGCCGTGCGGCAATCGCAGGAGTTATCGCAATGGACCCCGATGTTCTTATTCTTGACGAGCCGACAGCCGGACTTGACCCGGCAGGCAGAGATGTTCTCCTTGCTCAGATAAGGCAGTATCATAAGGAACGCAAAAACACAGTATTGCTTGTTTCACACAGTATGGAGGACATTGCAAGAACAGCCGACAGAATCCTTGTGATGAATAAGGGTAAGGCGGCTATGTTTGACGATACAAAAACCGTCTTTTCAAGGGGAGAAGAGCTTGAAAAAATGGGACTCAGAGTTCCGCAGGTAACAAAGATTATGGCAAGATTGCAAAAAAAGGGATATAATCTTCCATCGGGTATTCTGACTGTTGAGCAGGCAGCGAACGAGTTGCAGGTTCTTTTTGATAAAAATAAATTTTGATATATTGTATTGTGATATATTGATTGTATAAGGGATGATCATTTGCTTAAGGATGTAACATTGGGGCAGTTCTTGCCGGGAAATTCTCCTGTGCACAGGCTTGACCCTCGTGCTAAAATATTGCTGCTTATAGCGCTCATTGTTTTTATTTTCATAACCGGCAATTATTTTTCTCTTGCGCTGGTTGCCGTGTTTATTTTTGCGGTTATTTTTTCAACAAAAATATCAATAAAAATGTACCTAAAAAGTATGAAGATGATTTTGTTTATAGTCTTGTTTACGGGCATTATCAATCTTTTCTATGGCAAAGCGTATGAAGGCTGCTGGCAGATACAGCTTGGCTTTCTGACGATAACCGAAGCCGGACTTAACAACGCGATTTTTGTCGCAGTGCGGATTGCGCTGCTGATTTTAGCAAGCTCAGTGCTTACATTTACTACTTCACCCACAGATTTGACCGACGCTATTGAGCGACTTCTAAAGCCTCTGACTGTTTTCCATATAAAGGTTCACGAGGTTGCAATGATGATGACTATTGCGCTTCGATTTGTGCCGACTCTGCTTGAGGAGACCGACAAGATTATGTCTGCCCAGAAGGCAAGAGGAGCCGATATGGAGAGTGGAAATATCATCAAGCGAGTCAAAGCGCTAATTCCTGTTCTGATACCGCTGTTTGTTTCAGCCTTCAGACGAGCGTTTGACCTTGCAACTGCAATGGAGTGCCGCTGTTATCAAGGAGGTAACGGCAGAACAAGAATGAAAAGCCTGCACTTTGGCAAACTGGATCTTTACGGTATGATAATTTGCCTTGTGCTGCTTTCGGGAGTGATTTTATGCAACATATTCCTGCCTGCGACAGTCAGATGAGGAATATACTTCTCACAATTTCGTATGACGGCAAGGCTTACCACGGCTGGCAGATTCAGCAAAACGCCCTTACCGTGCAGGAGGTTTTTCAGTCTGCACTTGAGAAAATCATCGGCAAGGATTATACGGTCAAGGGTTGCAGCAGAACTGATTCAGGCGTTCACGCAAATATGTACTGCATCAGTGTAAAGACCGGGCATAAAATTCCTGCCGAGCGGCTGAAATCAGCAATGAATCGTTTTTTGCCGCTTGATATTTCCGTGCTTAACAGCCGAGAGGTAGGACAGGATTTTCACGCAAGATATTCCTGCAAGAGCAAGGAGTATGTTTATAAAATATGGAACTGCGAGGAGAGAAACCCGTTTTTAAACGGGTATGCACTTCATTACAGATATAAGCTTGACGAGCAAGCTCTTAACAGGGCAGCTCAGGCGTATGTCGGGAAGCACGATTTTACATCTTTCTGCACCTTGGATAAGCGTGAAAAGGGTGATTTTACGAGAACGGTAAAAGGCTTTTCGGTAACGAGAAACGGTAATTTAGTTGAAATGAAGGTTGAAGCCGACGGCTTCCTGTATAATATGGTAAGGATAATGGTTGGAACTCTGTTGAGAGTGGCTCAGGGGAAAATCGGTGAAGATGAGATAGCAGATATAATCAATGCTAAAAACAGAAAAGCAGCAGGGCCAACTGCTCCAGCCTGCGGACTCTATCTCAACAGGGTTAATTATTAAGGAGATTTCTATGGCTAAAGACAAAACTGAAAAAGAAAATACAAAAGATAATAAGGATAAAAAAACAAAAAAGGCTAAACGCTTTAAAACTAATGATAAGTCAGTGAAAAAACAGTCAATTCCGATGGAGTATACCTTTTCCCACACGGTTGAGGAGAAGAGGGAGGAAAAGCCTGTTTCAAAGGATGTCATTTCAGCTAAGACAAAGAGAGCAGTTTTTATACTGCTTATATGTCTGCTGGCTGTGATTATCGCTACAGGCTGGAACTATATTGCACCCGATAAGCTCATTAACAGCATACAAAAGGGTCTTTCAGGCAATAACGGCGAGGATTTCCCGACTGATATTTCAGGCACAAAAATCAGCAGCGGAAATTTTCAATATGACGGCAGCTACCTTACATATGTAAGCGACACATCGCTTATCCGTCTTAATAAATCTGCAGGCAAAATTGTGGACAGGCCTATAAGCTTTTCTCAGCCTGCGCTTAAAATTTCCGGCGACAATATTCTTACATATAATGTAAACGGAAAAGGCTTTCAGATTGACTCAGTCGGTAACACAAAAACAAAAAATGAGATAGAAAACCCTATCATCCAAGGGGACATTACAAATAACGGAGTTTACGGCTTTATTTCAACAGCCGAAGGATATTTGTCTAAGCTAACTGTTCTTAATTCTGCTGATAAACAGATATTTGCCTATTACTTTTCAGACTATTACGCAACTTCAATGTCAATAAATCAGGGCGGCACTCAAGCGGCGGTCGCCACTGTTTCGTCAAACGACGGTGATTTCAAGTCTGTTATTTATGTTCTCGATTTTGCTAAGGAGGAACCTGTGGCTACTATAGACCTCGGTGAAACCCTGATTTACAGCTGTGAGTTTATGGACAACGGCTCAATAGCCGCGATAGGCGATAATCAGGCGTTGATGATAAAATCAAACTATACCGATGTCGATAAGTACAATTACGATGGCTTGACACTTACTGCCTTTTCATATGACCGCACACGCGGCGGAGTGATATCACTTTCTCCGTCAATTGACGGCGGTAACTGTCACATTGTTTATCTCAATAAAAACGGCTATCTTGATAAAATTACCGACACACAGTATAGAATTTCATCTATTGACCTGTACGGCGGCAAGATAGCGGCATTGTGTGACGGCGGTATCACCGCATTTTATACTACAGGCGGAGATGAAGCCGGCACAGCCGATTCGGGGATTGACGCTCAAAGTATCACTATGTTCGGTGAAAACAGTGTATATGTGCTCGGAATTTCCGAGATAAGAGAAGCGAGTGTCGGCTGACTTGTTCACAATTTGTTGTTGTTTTTTTCTTTCATTTGTGATATATTTTAGCCTGAGAAGCAGAAACTCAACTGAGCGAGGTTAAATATGAATATATTTTTAGACGCATTGATACTTCTGATACTCGTGATATTTGTAATCGGCGGTATTCATAAGGGGTTAATACGAAGTGCGATTAATCTGTTCGGCACGCTTTTCTCAGCTTATTTTTCAGCCTTTCTCGGGAATACATTCGCCCATTCAATATATGATTCCTTTATTAGGCAGAGTATATTAAATTCTGTTTCCGATTCACTCGAAAGCTCCGTCGGGCAAGGCGTTTTAAGCACTGCTGATGAGATATTTGAAAATCTGCCGGGCTTTCTTAAAGCTATATCGCCCAATCTTGCCGATTCATCGCAGCTTCAGAATGCTGTGAGCAGCGGCATTGACTCAATCGCCGCAACTGTTGAGCAGCTTGTTTCACCTGTTATTATCAGCATTGTATCAATAGCTCTCACTGTTGTTTTGTTTATTCTTTTATCTGTGCTTGTCCGGTTTATTTCGCGGGCAGTATCAAGAGTATGCCGCATACCTGTCCTTTTCGGAATAAACAGAACTCTGGGCGGTATATTGGGCTTTCTCAAAGGTGCTGTGCTTATAATGCTCGCTGTTTCTCTAATTTGTCTTTTTACTGATTTCAATACTTCGTACAGACGGACAATAGATAATACGACACTGTTCAGATTCTTTTATAATTATAATATATTCAGCTTTATATTCAGATAATGCGGCAATATGGATTTGTACTCTGGAGGGGAAAAGATGGGTATTCAGAAAAATGCCGAGGATAAGATTCTTACAATTCCGAATTTACTTTCAATGTTCAGAATTGTATTAATTGTTCCTATGATAGTGTTTTTTATTTCTAAAAACTATATCGGAGCTGTAATTTGCATTGCTGTTTCAGGCTTAAGCGATATGTTTGACGGAATGATAGCAAGGCGTTTTAATCAGATTTCAAAGCTTGGTAAAATGCTTGACCCGATAGCAGATAAGCTTACGCTTGTAGCGGTAATAATCTGCATCGGAATTCTGATTCCGAATGTGAGATTACTTGTTATTATTTTAGCAACCAAGGACATTCTGATGCTGCTCGGCGGTGCATATCTTATACACCGCGGAATTACGCCTCCGCCTGCAAAATGGTACGGAAAAACAGCAACTGTTGTCTTTTATATTTCCGTAACCGCCATTGTTGCAATCGAAGTGTTCGGCGGTGCTGCATTGGTATCTCAGCTTTCAATTTTGATTACAATATTACTTGCTATTACCTCATTGGTTATGATATTTGCGCTTGTTATGTATGCGATGCTGTTTTTTCAGCTATTAAGAGAAAGCAAAACCTGTAAGAATTTAAAATAAACGAACAGCCTTTTAAATATTAAGGAGATTGATTTATGCTTTGTTGTAAATGTAAAAAAAGACCGGCGGTTGTGTTTGTGTCATCCAGCGCATCCTCCGAGCCGCAGGGCTATTGCCTTTCGTGTGCTAAAGACCTCGGAATAAAGCCCGTAACAGATATGATGGAAAAAATGGGAATTTCCGATGATGATATTGAAAATGTTCAGGAGCAGGTTGACAGCCTGATGAGTATGTCTGAAAACGGAGAAATGCCCAATTTTGCCGAGATGATGGGACAGCTTTCCGAAACAGGCGACGGCGATGATGAAAACGGCGATTTTTCTCCCGGCGGAGCACCGACATTCCCGTTTTTCCAGAATTATTTTGACGGTAAAAAAGATGAGAATTCCCAGCAAAATAATAAAAAAGATAAGAAGTCAAATAAAAAACGCCGAAATGTTGAAGCGTATTGCGAGAATCTGACAGCCAAGGCAAGAGCCGGAAAAATTGATACGGTTATAGGCAGAGACAAGGAAATAGCAAGAGTAATTCAGATTCTTTGCAGAAGAAGCAAAAATAACCCTTGCCTTATCGGTGAACCGGGTGTCGGCAAGACCGCGATAGCCGAGGGACTTGCTCTGCGAATTGCCGCAGGCGATGTACCCTACAGACTTCAGGACAAGGAGATTTATCTTCTCGATTTAGCTGCTCTTGTTGCAGGTACTCAGTTCAGAGGTCAGTTTGAAAGCAGAATTAAGGGACTTACCGAGGAGGTCAAGGCGGCAGGCAATATAATCCTCTTTATCGACGAGGTTCACAATCTCGTGGGAACAGGTGATTCAGAGGGCACTATGAACGCCGCAAATATTTTGAAGCCGTCACTCTCAAGAGGAGAGATTCAGGTTATCGGTGCGACAACCTTTAACGAATACAGAAAATATATTGAAAAGGACGCAGCTCTTGAAAGAAGATTTCAGCCTGTCAAGGTCGGTGAGCCTTCAATAGCCGAAACAATAGAGGTGCTCACAGGAGTTAAATCATATTATGAAAAGCACCACAGAGTTGCAGTACCCGAGATGATAGTCCGCAGAGCTGTTGTGCTCTCAGAGAGATATATCAACGACCGCTTTCTTCCGGACAAAGCAATAGATTTGCTCGACGAAGCCTGCGCTTGTGCAGCGCTTCGCAACAAGAAGATGGAGGAATACGACAACTATAAGGCACAGGAAAAGCAGCTTATCTATCAGCAGGAAAAGCTGACAGCAGAGCCTGACAAAATTGACTATGAAAAGCTTGCCAAGGTGCGCTCTGAGCTTGCGATAGTTCAGCAAAAGGCTGCCGAGATACAGGATGAAGCCTTAGGTGCAAAGGTTGAAGAAGAGGATTTGTCAAAGGTTATTGAGCTTTGGACAGGAATACCGGCAAGCAGAGTGCAGGAAAACGAGCTTAAGAAGCTTGCAGACCTTGAAGATAAGCTCAAGGAAAAGATTATCGGACAGGATGAAGCTGTTGAAGCAGTTGCAGCAGCAATACGCCGCAGCCGCGTGCAGATAAGTCCCCGCAGGCGTCCTGCATCATTTATCTTTGTCGGACCGACAGGTGTCGGCAAAACAGAGCTTGTAAAGGTTCTCTCCGAGGAGCTGTTTGACACTCCGGAAACGCTCATAAGGCTTGATATGTCCGAATTTATGGAGAAGCACTCTGTTTCAAAGATTATCGGTTCTCCTCCGGGATATGTCGGCTATGACGAGGCAGGTCAGGTTACTGAAAAGGTTCGCCGCCGCCCGTACAGTGTGCTTTTGTTCGACGAAATCGAAAAGGCTCACCCCGATGTGCTTAACATACTTCTTCAGATTCTCGATGAGGGTCGGGTAACCGATGCTCACGGCCGCGATGTAAACTTTGAGAATACAGTTATAATTATGACCTCAAACGCAGGCAGCAATAAGCAGTCTGGTGCTTTAGGTTTTGGCAAAACTCAGCAGACAGCAGACAAGGAAAGAGTTATGAAGGCACTCTCAGAGTTCCTCAGACCTGAGTTTTTAAGCCGTATTGATGAGGTAATCGTATTCAATGAGCTTGACAGATCAAACTTTGTAAAAATTGCAGGTCTTATGCTTTCCGAATATATCGGAACACTTGCCGAGAAAAGCATTAAGCTAAGCTACGATGAAAAAGCGCAGGAATACCTTGCAGATAAAGCTTGCGGCGGCAAGAGCGGCGCAAGAGATTTGCGTCATACTATTCGCCGTGAGGTTGAGGATAAGATTGCCTCTGCCATCATTTCACGCCGCGAGGGCGAAATACAAGCGATTGCCCTTTCAGCAGACGACAGCGGTCTTACAATGGACATATTATAATATTAATCACACCGATTCGGTCATATTAACCGATTCGGTGTTTTTTTACTGTGCTTAAAATTATCAGTATTTTATTTTGTTGAAATTTCTGTTTTATTGTAATATAATTAAACAAGAAAAGATGAGGTGGGTTATAAATGGCATATTGTAAAAATTGCGGTAAGCAGCTCCGCGAAGGCAATAAATTCTGTATGGCTTGCGGAACACCTGTTCAGCAGTACACAACGAATAGTAATACAAGCGTAGATTCTGTTGAAACGACAAAGCTGTCACAAAATCAATCCGAAAATATTTGCGCTGTGTGTGGTAATGCAATTAATCAGGGGTTGAAATTCTGTCCCTCGTGCGGTGCGCAGATTCAGCATAATGTTACTTCAACGCAGCCGTCTCAACCTCAGAACTGCTCTCCTCAAACTCAGACAATCGGAGGAAATACCAATAGTGGTTACAATAATTATCCTCCGCACGACAGCTATCCTCAAAAACAACATCATAATACATCATATCCTGTTGAAATACAGAGCGAGCCGAGCAGTAAAGCGCCAATTATTATTTCGATTGCAGTCAGTGCAGTGGTTTTAGTTGCGGCAATAATTATTGCGGTAATTTTTCTTTTTCCAAATATTCAAGGTGGTAATTCGGGAAATAACGCCGCAGGGCAAGATCCTTTTGTCAGCTCAGAAACCGTGCAAAGCACAGAGCTTGCAACAGTTCCTATGACAGAGCCGATTACCGAAGCTCCTACTCAGGTCGAAACTCAGCCGCAAACCCAACCGGAAACACAGCCTGTTGCTCCTGATAACACACAGAAGATTACTGTCGTATCCTCCGGCTCAAGTGCTACGCTTACACTATATGAGTGGCAAAACGGACAGTGGAAGAGCCTAATGTCAGTGTATGCCACTGTCGGCGCAAACGGAGTAGGCTACAACTACGGTGAAGGTGCTAAGATGACGCCAAAGGGTACATATAACATAGGCTTTTGCTACGGCTTGAATAAGCCGACTACGAATCTCAGCTTTAAACAAATCAAAAGCAACTCGATTTTTGTGGACGATTCTTCCTCAAAATATTATAACTGTCTTGTAACAACAAATGAATACAGCGGCAGCGGATATGAAAATACATATAAGCAATTTGCCGTGAATAACAACTACAGCTATAATATTTTTATTGAGCATAACGGCGACGGTGAAACGCCGAATTCCGCAATACCGGGTAAAGGCTCGGTTATAACAATATGCGGATATAACGGCACCTTAAAACCGACACTTGGATGTATAGATATTTCTTCAGGCGATATGATAAAGCTCTTATCATACCTTGATGCAAGCAAAAATCCTGTAATTGAAATTTCCTGACGGTGGTATTATGGATAAAAAGAAAAAGAGAAAGAAAACAGCTTTAAAAACTCTGATTGTTATAGGTGCTGTTCTTCTTGAAGTTATAATATTCTTTGTCGTGTTCAACTTTGTAACTAAAGGCAACGAATCTGTGCCTGCTGTAAATACTCTTGCCGAATCTCCCACCTCAGCGTCTGAAACGACAGTGGCGACCAAAGCGTCGGAAAAACCCACCGAAAAAGAAACCGATGCAATTAAACCCGAATCAAACACAGAATCACAGACGGAATCACAAGCTGAAACTCAGCCTCAATCACAAGCTGCTCCTGAGAAAATGGTATCTGCTCTTCAAAGTGCAGGTTATAGTGTTGACGATTTAGCAGCAAAGCAACTCGTAGTAGTCAATTCACAAGGCAGTTCTGCAACCATTAGTATGTATTCCTGTGATGACAACGGAAAATGGTCTGATTTAGGTCTTACAACCTACGGCTATGTCGGGAGTAACGGTGTTGATATTAAATCGTTGGAGGGTGACTACAAAACGCCTTACGGTCTTTTTTCAATCGGAGATATGTTTTATATTGACAATATGCCGCAAACGGCTCTCAGCTCTTTTCAGATTACGAGTGATACATATTGGGTTGACGACCCGAACTCCGCTTATTATAACCAAAGAGTAGAGGGTACGGAAAATATGGACTGGACAAGTGCGGAGCATATGATAAGCTACTACTCAAGCTATAAATACGGATTTGTAATTAATTACAATATGAATCCTGTTATACCGGGTAAAGGATCAGCAATTTTCTTCCATGTCGGCTCAGAGCCAACCGCAGGATGCGTCGCAGTCTCTGAATATGATATGCTTTCATATTTGAGTGTGCTCAATGCCGCTAAAAATCCCTATATACTGATTATCTGACGCAGACTTAGCTAATCGCGAAATTGCTTAATAGTCTGATAAATCTAAATCATTGAGAGGAATGTAATATTATTGAATATGAATAAGAAAACGAATGCATCTTTAAAGGTGCTTATATGCATCTGCTTGGCTTGCCTGACATTATTTTCATCAATAATTGTAGGTGCGGTAGATAATGAAACGAATGAAGTACAGGATAGTCAGCTTGAACTCCAAACTGAGTCGCAGTCGGATTTAAGTGATGAAACGCAAAACCTTATTCTCGGTGATGCAAATTTAAATGAAGATATAAATCTTCTTGATGCAATTACTATTCAGAAATATTCTATTTCTGAAGAAAGCCTTAATGATATCCAAAAGCTTTGTGCAGATGTGGACAGGAATAATTCTGTTAATCTTCTCGACAGTATTCTTATTCAAAAGTTTTTACTCGGAATGTTGTCCGATAACCTTGGAATAGGATTGCCGATTACTCAAATTCTTCCAACCGATCCGGAGAGTGAAGCAACTGCTACCGAAACAGAGAGTGAAACTGATTTGGATAGCGAGCCGACAGACCCGGTAACAGAAACTCAACCACAGACAGACCCGGTAACAGAAACTCAACCACAGACAGACCCGGCAACAGAAACTCAACCACAGACAGACCCGGCAACAGAAACTCAGCCACAGACAGACCCGGTAACCGATACTGCGACAGACCCAATAATAATCGAGCCAACCGAGCCGGATACCGTAGAACTTAATAAAACGGCTATAACGCTGGGTGTGGGGGAGAATTATACATTAATTAAAAGCTCGCCGACCGGTTCGGATCTTACTACAGCCGTATTTTCAAGTGATAACAAGGATATTGTAACTGTTAGTGAATCTGACGGTATTCTGACTGCAAAAAATGTTGGTACTGCGACAATCACTGTTACAACTAAAAACGGGGCATCAGCTTCCTGTGCTGTAACGGTAAAAAAAGCACCGACAAGTATCTCACTTAACAAGACTTCTCTCACGCTTGGTGTTGGAGAGACATTTGACCTCAACAGCTCACTTCCGAGCGGTGAGGCCGCTTACAGCATTGTTTATTCAAGCGATAACTCGTCAATAGCAGGCGTTAAGGCAGCAGGAGGTTTGGTGACTGCAAATAAAGTCGGGACTGCTACTGTTACAGCTACAACATACAATGGTAAGACAGTTACATGTGCTGTAACAGTTAAAAATGCCCCGACTGCTATCATCCTCAATAAATCATCGCTTACACTGCGAATCGGTGAATATTTTGACCTAAACAGTTCACTTCCGAGCGGGCAAGCTGCTTACAGTATTCTCTATTCAAGCAGTAATCCAAGCGTCGCAAGTGTAAAAGCTGCCGGAGGATTAGTGTGTGCCGCTAATGAGGGTACAGCTACAATAACAGCAAGAACATATAATAATATAACCGTAACATGTACTATAAAAGTAGAAAAAATTCCGAGTAAAATCCAAGCTTTTGTTAACAAGGCTCTGAGCTACAAAGGACAGAACTATTCACACTTTATTTCTGCTATGTCAATGTACGGAGCACAAAAGGGTGATGCATGGTGCGCATGGTTTGTCAGCACGATTTCTAAGGAATCCGGACTGTCAAATATAATCCCGATTTCCGGCGGTGCAGGTTCTATTCCGCGCATTGGAGTATCAATAGGAGCAGGAACATGGTACGAAGGTCATAATTCTGTTCCTCGTGTAGGAGATATAATTGTATTTACATGGAACGGCTTAGGTTGTTATCCCGGACAAGACAGGTATTTCTCTGACCATGTAGGAATTGTATATAAGGTCGATAACGAATATGTTTATACTGTCGAAGGTAATGCAACTGAAAAAAGCCCGGCAGATGATAAGCCGATAGTGTCTGACCCGTCTGTTACAAATCTGAACACAAAAGTTTACTGCCGTCAATATAAGCTGTATAGTGGATTGATTAACGGCTACTATCGCCCGAATTATTAATAAATATATTAGGCTGAGCTTTTTCGCTCAGCCTTCATTTTTGCAGTAATTAACTCTCGTTGTTTTCAAAGCATCGTTTAAGCTTTTTCAGCGCTTTTGTTTCTATTCTGGAAACATATGAACGCGAAATATTAAGCATTTTTGCTACTTCACGCTGGGTAAGCGGCTTATCATCGTTAAGACCGTAGCGAAGGATAATTATAGTACGCTCTCTATTGGTAAGCTCCTTATTTATAAATGATTTGACCTGTGTAGATTTTATTTTTGTGTCAAGCTCGTCAATAATATTATCCTCGCATGACATTATATCCATAAGCGTCAGAGGATTTCCGTCTTTATCAGAATCAATAGCCTCGTTTAACGAAATATCCTGCGAGCGTTTCTTGACGGAGCGAAAATACATAAGTATCTCATTTTCAATGCACCTTGAAGCATAGCTTGAAAGCTTGATGTTTTTGTTGGGGTTGAATGTGTTTATCGCCTTGATAAGTCCTACAGTGCCTATTGACACAAGGTCATCCTGGTCGTTAGTATTGGCGTAGTATTTTTTAATAATATGTGCGACAAGCCTCAGGTTGTGTTCCACAAGCTTGTTCTTTGCCTCCTTGTCGCCGTTTTTCATTTTTTTAAGATATATTTCCTCTTCCTTTGGTGTAAGTGGTTTTGGAAACGCGCTTGAACCGGTGACATGAAGAATTAAAAACAGAAAAAAGCTGCTGATACCTTCAAATATATTAAACAGCATAATAAAGCCCTCCCGAACAAGTATATTCAATACTATTCGGGAGGGTTTAATAAATGCAAGTACAATTTTATTCAGCGATTATTATTCGTTAGAGAATTCTTCAAGAATAAGACCCTTGTTGTGTTCAAGAGCCCAGCTGATGCTCCATTCACTTGTGAACAGCAGCAGCGGCTTTCCTTTTAGATCCTGAATACGCTTAGTGTCAGAGGCAAGGTCAAGCGACTTTACATCAATGTCCTCGTTTCCTATCCAGCGTATATACTGATACGGCAGTCCGCTCATTATAATATCAACATTGTATTCATTCTTCAATCGGTACTCAAGCACCTCAAACTGGAGTGTGCCGACAACGCCGACAATAACTTCCTCCATACCGCCGTTTAGCTCGCGGAAAATCTGTATAGCGCCTTCCTGAGCTATCTGATTAATTCCCTTGACAAACTGCTTTCTCTTCATCGTGTCCTTTTGCAGAACAAGTGAGAAATGTTCAGGTGCAAATGTCGGGATCCCCTTGAATTGGAACTTATCCTTAGCCATACAAATTGTATCTCCGATAGAGAAGATACCGGGGTCAAAAACACCAATAATATCACCGGCGTAAGCCTCGTCAATAATTTCGCGCTCCTGCGCCATTATCTGCTGCGGCTGAGAAAGTCTGAGCTTTTTGTTGCCCTGAACATGAAAAACCTCCATGTTTTTCTCAAACTTTCCCGAGCAGATACGCATAAATGCGATTCTGTCGCGGTGTGCCTTATTCATATTAGCCTGTATTTTAAATACAAACGCCGAGAACTCTTCTTTATACGGCGATATTTCACCGTCGAGAGTTTCACGCGGCAGGGGAGGAGTAGTAAGCGTTAGGAACTCCTCAAGAAACGGCTCAACGCCGAAGTTTGTCAGAGCCGAACCGAAGAACACAGGTGTAAGCCTGCCTTTTCTGACAAGCTCTGTATCAAAATCATCTCCTGCAACATCTAATAGCTCAATTTCTTCGTTAAGCTGATTGTAGAATATGTCGCCTATATTGTCGCGAAGCTCCTGTGAGTTTAATGCAAGGCTTTGTGACTCGACCTCTTTCTGACCGTTGTTTGCCGTGAAAGTAAGCACGCAGTCGGACTTTCTGTCATATACACCCTTAAATTCCTTACCGCAGCCGATAGGCCAGTTCATCGGATATGTGTTAATTCCCAGCACATTCTCGATATCCTCAAGCAGCTCAAACGGACTTTTTGCATCTCTGTCCATCTTATTGATAAAGGTAATAATCGGAATGTTTCTGAGCAGGCAAACCTTAAACAGCTTTATTGTCTGTGCTTCAACACCCTTTGAAGCGTCAATTACCATTACAGCACTGTCGGCAGCCATTAGCGTTCTGTATGTGTCCTCGGAAAAGTCCTGATGTCCGGGTGTATCGAGTATATTAATGCAGTAGCCGTTATACTTAAACTGTAATACCGATGATGTTACAGAAATACCTCTTTGCTTTTCAATTTCCATCCAGTCCGATACTGCGTGCTTTGCAGTTTTCTTGCCCTTAACAGAGCCTGCAAGGTTAATTGCTCCGCCGTACAAAAGCAGCTTTTCGGTAAGAGTAGTCTTACCTGCGTCCGGGTGAGATATTATAGCAAAGGTTCGTCTTTTCTCAATTTCTTTTCTTAAATCCGCCAAAGGACAATACCCCCATAGTCTTTTTTCTCATATATAATATAATTTTCCTTTGCTTTTGTCAAACTTATATTTATTTGAATATGGTTTGTATTCCTAATTGTAATGCGAATTTTGTAAAAAAAGGTTGACACAACCTATGAAATGATATATAATATTCAAGAAATCAATTAGTTTTTTCCTTTTTTCATATACCTTCCAACTAACGCAAGGGCAGAAACATTCGTTTCTGCCCTTGCGTTTTGTAGAAAAGAAATGGTGTTATATTATGTCTGATAAATTAGGTCTTTATATTCATATTCCTTTTTGCGGCAAAAAGTGCCCGTATTGCAGCTTTTATTCTATATCATATTCAAAAAATACCGTCAAGGAATACTGTGGAGAATTGCTCAGGAAAATTGAATACTACGGCAACCTTTATAAAAATAAAAAAGTCGATACTGTTTATTTCGGCGGAGGCACACCGTCGCTTATCGGCACTGATTGGCTTGTAAAAATTCTTGACGCAGTTAATAATTCCTTTAACGCTGATTCAGACGAGGTTACGGTTGAGGTTAATCCAAACTCCGCTATGCTCCTTGATTTTTCTCTGCTCAAAAAATACGGCGTAAACAGAATATCCGTAGGTATGCAATCTGCAAATGATAATGAATTGAAAATATTAGGCAGAAGGCATTGCAAAGAAGATATTGAAAAGCTGATTGATAAAATCAGGTCGGCTCAGATTAATAATATTTCACTTGATTTAATGTGCTGTATTCCCGAGCAGACCGTTGAGTCGCTTGCATCCTCCATTGATTTTTGTAAAAATATGGAGATAAGCCACATTTCTTCTTATATGCTTAAAATTGAAGAAGGCACACCGTTTTATAATAACGCAGACAAGCTCAATCTTCCTGACGAGGATACCGAGAGGGAGCTGTATCTTTTTATGTGTCAAAGACTTCAGCAGTACGGTTATAATCAATACGAAATTTCAAACTTCTCTAAATCGGGCTTTGAGAGCCGTCATAATCTGAAATACTGGAACTGCGACGATTATCTCGGTTTAGGTCCTGCCGCACATTCAATGGTTGACTGTAAA
The DNA here is from genome assembly GCA_051880615.1 of Acutalibacteraceae bacterium. Classification (GTDB taxonomy): domain Bacteria; phylum Bacillota; class Clostridia; order Oscillospirales; family Acutalibacteraceae; genus UBA7067. Next base: position 104,095 of record JBJEOH010000026.1, on the reverse strand, counting down.
CGCTTTTATTACAATGATAACTTCAGGGATTTCTATGACAATAAAATCGTTTTTGAATCAGATGGCGGATATGACGAGGAATATGCAATGCTGCGTTTGCGCCTTAGTGACGGCTTACGAGATGATTTGTATTTCCGTCGATTCAATAAGCGTCTGCCGAAAGAATATTTTGAAAGAGCACATAAACTCGTCAGCACAGGACTTGTAAGAGTAGATGACAATTCAATCGCACTGACAAGCAGCGGATTTTTACTTTCAAACTCGGTCACTGCTAAAATTTTGTGGGGTTAATAGAAATATCTTACAAATTTGATATTATAAAAATCGCAGCTTGTAAGGTCATTCGTACCGATTTCATTTATCAGTATATAGTTTGCGCCTATGCCGAGCAGAAAGCCCTCTTTTGTAACGAGGGTGTCGCTGCCGACGAGCATTTGCAGCTCAATACGGCGACCTATCTGAGTTCTCATAAAGCCGTTGAGATACTGTATACTTTCGCCTGTGACAGGGAATGGTTGGTTATATTCCGTTATCGGCGCAAGCTCAGGGGGAACTGCCTGAGTAAGTCCTGCTCCTGTTGTGCCTATTGTCGCACCCTGTGAGGGCATAGCTGGAGTTGGCTGTGCTTTGGTTATTTCTTCGGGGTACTTTGCTATCACACCCTGCTGATAGCCCTCCTCAAGAGTGCTCAGCTTTCTTTGAATTTCAGGGTTTTCCTGATTCTGACCGGCTCGTAAGCGCACATTGTAGCTTGCAATCTGCTCCAGAGAGGGAGTGTTGGGAACTACATTTCCCGTGAAATCACACGGGCCGCCTGCACATTCTCCGGAAATGCCGTAGATTTTACCAAAATCAATACTGTTGTTATCCATATATTACCTCCGCTAAGTTTCTCTGTATTTTTCTGTGGGTGCATAAAAGCAATGGTCGCCTATTCTGTTATAAATCACTCCTATTTGGTTTGCCGGAAAATACTTCGGGCAGGTGTTGGAATACGGATTAAAGAAAAACAAGGAATTACCAACAGCCGAAAGGGTGTTGCCTGACAACGCCCAGTCTGCTATTTCATAATGAACATCCGTCGGGTTCATATTGTATACATTCTGTGGGTTGTATTGCCCGCCGACAGTAGTTCTCATACATACAAATTGTCCTTGCTGCTCAATAATTGCCCTGACATCGCCGCCGTTGCTTACTCTTGCAAATTCTCCGTATTCAACGGTAGCTCTGTTCATAATTATAGAGGCAACAGCTCTCATTCCGTCCTCGCCTTCACCACCTGCCTCGCATTGTATCAGGCGCGCAAAAAGCTCTCTCGTGTCAAAAGCCATATTAACCTCCCTTATACCAATCTCTGATTTATGATAAATCTTTCTTAATCAAATTTATTAAAACATAACCTAAGCTTGGTATTGTTCTGATGAATTCATCGCTTACCTTTTATTCTATGAAATATATCTTATTTTGCTACTTGTGAGCAAGACTTAAGGCAGCCTTCCTTAAATTGGGATGCTGCCTTTATATATATAATTATTTGTTGAAAAATAATTTCAACAGAATTTTTGAAATTAATTGTAACAGTGCGCGGTACAGCTGTTTTTGCACCTGATAAAATTTATCATTTTAAGGTTTATTTAAGGTTTAAGGTGTAAATTATAATACATAAAAAGAAAAGGAGCAAACGGACAATGTACATAATTAAAAATGCGTTGAAAAGTATTACACGCAATAAGCTGCGAAATATCCTGATAGGGATTATCGTGCTTGTTATCGCTATATCAGCTTGCGTTGCACTTTCAATCAGACAAGCCGCCGAAACAACAAAAGCAGATACTTTGTATTATTATTATCTTGGTGTCCTTCACGGAACAGATTTATACGAAAATTTTATCGGGGATCCGACAACCAGTACCGGAACTGTGTGCGGCACAGGTGCTATACTTACTGCGGCAAACGATTATCTTTCTGATGTTGACGCATCAATGATAGCAAAAGATATATCGGGATATTCACCCGAGGATTTATATGAGTTGATTGATAACGACACACCTGTTGCAGTCCTTTTTATAAATGAAAAACTCCTTGTAGGATAAAACCTTCAAGGAGTTCCATTGGCGGAAGCGGTGGGATTCGAACCCACGAGCCCGTGAGGACTACCTGATTTCGAGTCAGGCCCGTTATGACCACTTCGATACGCTTCCATATATGTTAACCCCGGATAACCGGGAGATAACGCATATTAAATTGTGTTTACATTATGAATAAAAATTAATCAGTCATGGGGAAGAGGCAGAAAGAAAATTGGCTTCTTACCCCTGACCGTTGCTTTGGCGTTCCCGAGGTGATTCGAACACCCGACCTACCGCTTAGGAGGCGGTTGCTCTATCCAGCTGAGCTACGGAAACATAATCCATACTTTCACACATTTTATGTGAAGAACACATTACCTTAGAAAAGTGTGAATATAGAAGAAAAACCGACTTGCAAAACAAGTCGGTTTTTCTGGCGGAGGACAAGGGATTTGAACCCTCGCGCCGGTTACCCGACCTACTCCCTTAGCAGGGGAGCCTCTTCACCACTTGAGTAATCCTCCGTAGGGCAAACAACAAAAAAATATTAATGCTGTTTGCAAAAAATTAATGGCGGAGGGGAAGGGATTCGAACCCTTGGTTCCTTTCGGAATCACTAGTTTTCAAGACTAGCTCCTTAAACCGCTCGGACACCCCTCCGTGCAATCAGCTTGATTATAATATCATATTGTATAAAAATAGTCAAGCCCTTTTTTGAAATTTCTTGCTTAAAATTACAAAATAATTATTTTTGTCAACAAATTTATTTATGCGTAAGCATTTTTACACTCATATTTCACAATGAATTAGCTATGATAATATCGGGGTGAATTTTATGGATGTTTTATCTGAGCTTCCGCTTGGATTTTCAATGGCGCTTGCAAAAAATCCTGATGCTTTACAGCGCTTTTCACAGCTTCCTGACGAAGAAAAACGCTCTGTTATTAACGGAACACACAAAATAAATTCAAAAACCGAAATGCAGGAATATGTAAATAAGATAACTAAAGAATTCAAAGCTTAACACCTCGGTCTGTTCGTAAAGGGCAGACCGTAATTTTTTTATCATATTTCTATATACTCGTCCATATAATTGAATGAACAAAATGAAAGGATGATAAAAATGAATGATAATCGTGATGAGATTAGGCGTTTTGACAAAGCGGCAAGAGGTCTTGGACAAAGAATTTTTGAGCGTATAATTCGTATAGACGAAGAGAGTAAAGGCGCAGCGCAGGAAATCAGGCTTAGAGTAAACAAGCCTGTTGTGATTTATACTGCAAATGAAATGTACTATATTACCTGCGACGGAAAAACCGTCAAAGAGATGATGCCCGGTAAAATGATTGTCGCAACTCAGCGCGATATTGCGGATTGCTTCCAGAATCTTTGTAACTATTCTGTATACAGCAGGCAAAATGAGATTCGAAAGGGCTTTATTACTATGCAGGGCGGTCATCGTGCAGGAATATGCGGCACCGCAGTTTATCGAGGCGGTGAGATTTATAATATACGAGATATTTCAGGAATCAACCTGCGAATAGCAAGAGAAATCTTTGGTTGCGCCGATAAGCTGCTTGAACAGATAAAAAGCTTAAGCGGAGGTATGCTTCTGTGCGGTCCTCCATCCTGTGGAAAGACAACCTTGCTCAGGGATATAGCCCGACAGCTGTCAACGGTATATTCAAAAAAGACGGTAGTTATAGATGAGAGGGGAGAGCTTGGTGCAATGTTTGCAGGCGTTTCTCAGAATGACCTCGGAAATTCTGATGTTCTCGACGGCTATTCAAAGAGCGACGGAGTAATGCAGGCTGTCAGGTGCCTGTCGCCCGACTACATAATATGTGATGAAATCGGAACATCAAATGAAAGCTTCCTGCTTGAACAAAGCCTCAATGCAGGTGTGAATGTTATAGCCACTTTGCACGCCGGAAGTGCTGCTGAACTGCTGAGAAAACCTCAGGGTGCTGCGCTTATTAAATCGGGAGCTTTCGAAAAAATAGTCTTTCTCAAAAGCCGTAAAAACCCGGGAGAGATAAAAGAGGTATTTGATAAGGAGGCGCTTATCGGTGGTCAGGGCGGCAGGAATAATAATGATAATTTCCGCAGGAGTGCTGTCGGGACTTCTGATTTCGCGAAAAGCAACAAACAGAATTTTGTTTTTTGACCAATTTCTTTTATTTCTTACCTCACTTCGTGAAAAACTCGGATATACAATGAGCGAACTGTTAATGCTGCTTCACAGCGAGCAGAAAATGATAAACCCAATGCTTTCAGTTATGGCTGATAATCTTATGAGCTGCGGAACAAAGAAAGCGGCAAACCTTGCAGTAAACTCATTACCCATCACCTATGGACTTAATGAGAATGATAAAAAGCTTTTGCTTGATTTTTTCTCAGACTTAGGCGCAACAGACTGCGACGGGCAACTTTCGCACTGTGATCTGTATATATCGCTTGTTAAACAACTGCTCGACTCACAACGAGAAGAAAGCATAAAAAAGTCAAAGCTTTATCGCCTGCTCGGAACCTTTTGCGGTATAGGCGCAGGACTGTTTTTTCTTTAAAGGATGAATATAAATGAATGTTGATTTGATATTTAAAATTGCGGCTATCGGCATAATTGTCGCTGTACTCAATCAGGTGCTTATTCGCTCAGGCAGGGAAGAGCAGGCAATGATGACAACACTCGCAGGGTTGATTGTAGTGCTTCTTATGGTGGTCTATGAAATAAGCGGTCTGTTTACGACTATTAAAACCTTGTTCGGACTGTAATTATGGATGTTTTTGTAATATGTATTGCTGCAGTTGCGGCGGCTGTGTTTGTCGTCTTGTTAAAAAAATACAACCCCGAAATTGCAATGCTTACAGCTATGATAAGCGGAATAATAATTTTTGGTCTGATACTGACTTCAATATCGCCTGCCATAGACCTTATCAAGCGTTTGTCGTCTCTTTTAGGCGAATCAGGCAAGAATATAGGAATACTCCTAAAGTCAATGGGGATATGCTATATCTGTCAATTCAGCGCCGATTCGTGCCGTGACGCCGGTCAAGGAGCATTGGCAGGAAAGGTTGAGCTTGCGGGTAAGCTTGCCGTTGTGCTTTTATGCCTGCCGTTGCTTGAAGAAATAATTAATTACGCCGTTAATATTATCGGCGGATAACGGTGTTCAAAATGAAAAGAATTTTAATTGTTTTTTTTACTGTAATAATTGCGGCTTTCAGCGTTGTATGTGCAGATGCCGCTGATATAAACGAGGACTTACAGGATTATTACAGCTTTCAGCTTGATAACAGCGGTGCAGGCGACCTGTATTACAGCCTACCCGATGAAGCAAAAGATACTCTGAATGATATAGGGATAAACTCACCGGATTGGCAGCAGCTTAATGAATTGAGCATAGGTGCAGTAACACTTGAAATACTTAAACTTCTCGGACAAAGCTCTTTTCAGCCGCTTGCCTGTATGCTGACGATAATCGGAATAATAATATTCTGTGCTCTGTCTGATTGCCTTAAAGATTCTTGCGGCGCATCACCGCTTGACGGCACTGTTTCAATAATAACTGCCTTGTGCCTTTGCGGAGTTGTTGTTTTTCCTGTGGCTGATATCCTGACAGCAGGAACAACCGTAATAAAAAACGGTGCAGCATTTATGCTTATGTATGTTCCTGTAATGGCGGGAATTCTTGTCGCTTCGGGCAGTTCAATCTCAGGGGCTTCATACTATACTACAGTTATGGCAGCGGGAGAGGTGATTTCTCAAATAGGCTCAAAGCTTTTATCGCCTATTCTGAATATTTTACTCGGTATAACAGTTATTTCCTCTTTATGCAGTAAGGTCAAGCTTGGTGGAATAATAAACCTTGTTCATACAGCCTTTAAGTGGGTAATCTCGTTTATGATGTCAATATTTGTATCTGTTTTATCACTGCAAACTCTTATTGGCAGTGCTGCTGACAACACGGGGATAAAGGCAGCAAAGTTTGCAATAAGCTCGTTTGTCCCTGTAATAGGAGGAGCGTTGAGCGATGCTTTTTTAACGGTGCAGGGAAGTCTTAAGCTCCTTAAGTCAGGTGTTGGAGTGTTTGCAATCATCGGCACAGCTGCATTGTATCTGCCTGCAATACTTAAATGTGTTATATGGATGTTTACGATAAGCTGTTGTGCAGCTGTAGCGGAGGTGTTTTCTCTCGGTGTTCCTCTCTCACTGCTCAATGGTGTTAAAAAGGTTGTAACGCTAATGCTTGTACTGCTTCTGTGCTGTATGACGGTTATGATAATTTCAACTGCAATATTGTTGATATTGGGAGGTTCTTAAATGAATGAAGTTATAGTTTGGGCTTGCTCTATTTGTGCAGGTGCCGCTGTGTGCCTTGTTTGCGAAATGCTCTTGCCTATCGGAAAGATTTCAAAAATAGTCCGTTTCGCTGTCGGTATTTTTATGGTAGGAATTATAATTATGCCTCTTGGCGGAATTGTCAGCGCAGTTTCCGATGAAATAAACGGAATTAAAGTTGAAGAAAAAAGCTTTTCTGAATTTGAAGACAAAACGCAAACTGAAGGTACAGTGCTTGCAAAAGAGAAAGTAAAGGCGCTTGTAGAAGAGCAGCTTGAGAATATTGGCATTACCGCTCAAAAGATTGAGATAATTACAGATAGCGACAAATTATATGACATAAAGGGAATAGAATCAGTAATATACATAAGTAATGAGGACAGGGGGCAGGGGTTGAAAATAAAAAATACGATAAAAAACAAACTTGGTCTTGACTGTACGGTTTTAGTCGGAGGAGCAAAGGATGAATGACGATAAAAAGACAGAAATCAAGTCAAAGCTATCAGAGCTTATTAAGGACGACAAAATAAAAAAACTCGTTATTGCACTATGTATAGGGGGAATAGCACTAATATTTTTATCGACATTTCTCGGTGGGAAAACAAGTGCAGGAGATAACAGCTCTGATTCAACACTCGACACTCAGAGCTTCACAAATCTCAGCGAATATAAAACAGCTATTGAGAATGATTTGTCAAAAATTATCTCGAAAATTGAGGGAGTAGGCAGTACCGAGGTGTTCCTTACTCTTGACAACAGCAGTGAAAATGTTTATGCAGTCAACCAAAAGCAAAGCTCAAAAAGCAGCAGCTCTGACGGCGGCGATGAAAGTTTAGATACAGAGTATTTCTCGCTGAGAAAATCAGACGGGAGCGAAACGGGAATGCTTCTTAAAGTAATAGAGCCTGATGTAAGGGGGGTATTGGTTGTATGTAACGGCGGCGATAACTCGATGATTAAGGAGAGAGTTCTTGAAGCTGTTACAAAGGCTTTAAATATATCATCTGCAAGAGTTTGCATAACTAAATTATCACAATAAACGGGGGAATTACAATGAAAATCGGAAAAAGACAAATAATACTCGCGTCGCTTGTACTGGCGCTCGGCGCGGCTGTGTATCTTAATTGGCAGTTTTCTGACAATGACCTGCTAAAAACAAGCGCAGAAGAAACAATAGGAGAAGCGCAGCTTGTGAATAATCAAAACGACAAGCCTGTAAGCGACGAAAATAAAAAAGGAAGTGATAAGTCAGACAGCAACAAAACCGCTGATGAATATTTTGCAGATGTACGAACAGACCGTCAAAAGGCACAGGATGAAACAGTGGATATGGCTAAGGAGATAATCGAGTCGGCTTCAAGCGATGAGGCAAGCAAAGCAAAGGCAGTAGAGGATGCGGCTCAGATAGCTAACATATACCAGCAACAAAGCAACATAGAGGGTATTATTAAAGCAAAAGGATTTTCGGACTGTGTAGTATTCATCCAGAATTCGGAATGCAGCGTTGTACTTAAAAAATCTGAAATGAATGATGAAACAAATATCGTAATAAAGGATATTGTAAAAGGACAATCAGGCATTGAGGTTGATAGAATTAAAATAACCGGAGTATAATCTCCGTTTGATTTAGAAAAAGCGGTATGGCAGGCATTCAAGCCAAAACCATATCGCTTTTTTATCTTTGCTTTTCCTTTGTGAAATTAAACACAAATCTTGTTCCGCCGATTTCTTCGCTGCTTTCAACAATCAGAGTTCCGCCATGATTTGCGGCAACTGTTTTTGCTATAGCCAGTCCAAGACCGAAGCTTGACGGGTCGCTTCTTGCCTCGTCACTGCGATAAAAGCGTTCAAACAAATGAGGCAGGCTTTCTTTCGGAATTGGAGTGCCTGAGTTAAACACGCTGAGCTGAGCTTTTGTGAGCGTAATAACAATTCTGCCGTTTACAGGCGTGTATTTGCAGGCGTTGTCAAGCAGAATTTGCAGCAGCTGCTTGAGTTGAGACGAGTCGCCGTGTATCATTACATTCTCGTCTATCTTGGTTTCAAGCTCAACACTGCGTTCATAAGCCACAGGCTCAAACTGCAAAGCGGCAGTTTCTGTAAGCTCACTCATAGCAACAAGCTCATTTAGCACTTTTATCTGTTCGCTTTGCGCATCCGACCGTGCGAGAAACAGCATACTCTCGACAAGCCTTTTCATATTTTGTGCTTCCTCCTGAGTGCTATCTATCCACTTCATTTGCTCCTCGATTATTGCGCTTTTATTTCCAGATAATATCTTTGTGTTTGCAAGAATTACGGTTAGCGGAGTTTTAAGCTCATGAGAAGCATCCGCGATAAATTGCTTTTGCTGAAGCCATGCTTTTTCAACAGGCTTGAGCGCCCATTTGGACAAGAACAGACTTATAAAAAAGAACGCAATAAGACTAACAGTGCCGATAGTAAGCGAGTAAAGCAGCATACTGTACATTGAACTGTAATAGTACCCTGTATCGGCAAGTGATACTGCTATATAACCATTGGGTGTGCGATGCTTGTAATAATAAAGGTTGTATCCCTCAAGCTCTTCAACCTTATCGTGTTCAGCGTCAGTTAATAGCTTTGCAATACTGCTCAATTCTTCTTCATCAATCAAGTTGTTTGATTGAATTATTTTTATGGGATAGCCGTCGTCTGTCATACAAAAAGCATATACAGATATAATTTTAGGACCTCTGTCACGGTTCATATTTTTATTGCTCAACGAATTTACTCCGTTCCCGGGAGTTATCTTGAGTGCTTTTGCTCTCTCATCAACCGCCACTGTAAGCGAACGATTAATATCTTCTGTCAATGACTGTGACGACGAGATGAAAACTGCGACAAAAACACATAATAAAACAATAAAAACAAAAAGCATATTTATTATAACAAATTTTCGCCTTAGCTTTTTAATCATTACTTTTCACCTCAAGGCGGTAGCCCACCTTCCTTATCGCCGTAATGCTGACTTTCGATTTGAGAAAGTTAAGCTTTTTCCTTAAAAAAGAAATATACGCTTCTACATTGTTATCCTCTGCATTTGAGTCATATCCCCACACCTTGGTTATAATGCTCTCTTTGGTTACGGCTATATCGCCGCTTGAAATAAGCAGCTTTAATATTTCGGATTCCTTAAAATTTAAATGAACTGACTTTATTCCGCATATTAAATCGGCATTTGAAAGGTTCAGCTTTAAATCCTCATATGTAAGCTCGTCAAGTATTACTTCGCCGTGCCGTCTTGTCAAAGCTCGCAGTCGTGCCAAAAGCTCCTCAGGTGCAAACGGCTTTGTCATATAGTCATCTGCACCGCTGTCAAGTCCTGAAACCTTATCACTTATAGAATCCTTAGCAGTAAGCATAAGTATCGGTGTTTCAATTTTTTCCTGTCTGAGTCTTTGAGCAATCTCAAAGCCGTTTATACCCGGCAGCATTACATCAAGAATTATTGCGTCATAGATTCCGCTAAGAGCATAATCAAGCCCGTCATTACCGTCATATGTAATGTCAGCCAGATGTTTATCCTCAATAAGTATCTGTTCTAAAGCGTCTGCAAGTCTTTTCTCATCTTCGACAACAAGTATACGCACAAAATCACCCTCAAAAATAATAGGATTAAATACATTATATTTTTTCTTGTTCTTCATTGCAATAATTATATTTTGAATAGCTGAAATAAAGCTGAAAAAATGTTATTAATGAAATATTTAAGTAAAATTTTTCAGTTAAATTTAAGGTTGAGGGAATAGAATAAGTGCAAAGATAAGAGGTGAGAGTAATGGCAGAGTATATCAGAGTTTTCAAAAGAGTCGAAAAAAAGTTTGTGATTGACGAGTTTCAGTTTAAACATTTAATAAACGCTATAGGCTCGCTAATGACCGAGGATAAATACGGCGAAAGCATCATAAGCAATATTTATTTCGACACGAAAAATTTCAGGCTTATTCGCGATTCTCTGACAAAGCCTGTATATAAAGAAAAACTCAGACTTCGGGGATACGGTGAAGTCACAAACAACTCGGATGCGTTTGTTGAGATAAAAAAGAAATTCAAGGGAGTTGTATACAAGCGCAGGATAAGTCTAAAATACTGTGATGCGCTTGATTATCTGTATTACGATATTCCGCTGAGGAGTGAAACCCAGATTTCACGGGAAATTGACTGGTTCAGACATTATTATACAGGTCTTGAACCTAAAATGTTTATTTCCTATGACCGACAGGCGTTTTACTCAAAGGAAGATCCACAGCTGCGTATAACTTTTGACACAGATATAACATGGCGTAATTATGACCTTGATTTAAGAGCAGGTGTTTACGGACAGGTTCTGACAAATCCCGGGCAGTATGTTATGGAGATTAAATTTGCCAATGCTATGCCGCTGTGGCTGTGCAGAATTTTATCGGAACTAAAAATCTATAAAACATCTTACTCAAAATACGGTAACGCTTTTTTACAAATGCAAAAGCAGCTTAATGAAAAGAACGAAAATATTTATAATTTGGACGGAGGAATTAATTGTGCTTGACTCACTATTCAGCAGTATAACAAGTAACGGAGTTAATGTCGGAAACTTTTTAATATGCATTGCAGTATCAATCTCTTTAGGACTTGTTATCGCCATTGGATATATGTATAAAAACAAATATTCAAAGAGCTTTGTAATCACACTTGCGCTTCTGCCTGCTATTGTTCAGGTCGTTATAATGCTTGTTAACGGTAATATCGGCACCGGTGTTGCTGTTATGGGTGCATTCAGCCTTGTCAGATTCAGGAGCATCCCCGGCAGCGCTAAAGAGATTGGAATAATCTTTCTGGCTATGGCAGTCGGACTTGCGGTTGGTATAGGCTTTATTGCAATAGCAGTTGTGTTCACGGTTATTATTACACTTCTGTTAGTTCTCTTTACAGCATCAAAATTCGGCGAAAGCCGAAAAGCTATAAAAGAGCTTAAAATAACGATACCCGAAAACTTAAATTACAACGGACTTTTTGATGACATATTTGAGGAGTACACAACCTCCAGAAAACTCATAAGCGTTAAAACGATAAATATGGGCAGCCTTTATCAGCTTATGTTCAATATTGAGGAAAAGGACGAGTGCAGAGAAAAGGATATGATAGATGCAATACGCTGCCGCAACGGAAATCTTGACATCGTTTGCGGCTATCTTTCAAGTGACAGAGAGGTGCTTTAATTGAAACGGAAAATTACATTATTATCAATCATCACAGCATTGCTCGTGAGCCTTTCGCTATCCTCGTGCAGCTTAGGGTCATCATCTTCAAATATAACTTCTTCAACTATTTCAACCACCAGTTCAGATGCAGCATCAAACAGCACAGCTGACGCTACAGGTACAGCGGCAATAAATGATGAAATGTTTACCTCGCGAGATTTAAGCGGTGAATATGATGAGAACACCTCAACAAAAATTGCTTTGAGCGATAGCATAAATATCAGCGGAAACGGTGCCTCTGTAAGCGGTTCAACCGTCACCATTTCACAGGAGGGTGTATATATACTTACAGGCACTCTGGATGACGGTAATATTATTATAGACTGCTCCGATGAAACCGCAAAGGTTCAGCTTGTGCTTAATAACGCTACGATTAAGTGCAGCACCTATGCGCCGATATTTGCAAAGTCGGCAGATAAACTGTTTATTACGCTTGCTGAAAACACTGATAATGTCATTGAGGACGGCGGTGAGTATCAGCTTGGAGAAGATGATGCAAATGTTGACGGTGCTATTTTCGCAAGATGTACAACAACCTTTAACGGCAGCGGAACACTTACCGTAAACGGTTCACAGAATCACGCTGTCGTGTCAAAAGACAGTCTTAAAGTAGTAAGCGGCACCTTAAATATAAACTCCGTCAGCGACGCTCTGCAAGGCAAGGACAGCGTTAGAATTTGCGGAGGCACTGTAAACATCAACGCAGGGGAGGACGCTGTTAAAACAAGCAACGATGAGGACGAGGAAAAGGGATTTGTCTATATTATAGGCGGCGAGCTTAATATTGAAGCAGGCGACGATGGAATTCATGCCGAAAAAAAGCTTACAATCAAAGACGGCACTATAAATGTCAATAAGAGCTATGAGGGAATAGAGGGTGCCGATATTGAAATAAGCGGCGGAAAAATCTCGGTTATATCAACTGACGACGGTATCAATGTTGCAGACGGCAGTGACGGACAGACATATGGCAGGCCGATGGAATTCCAGAACCTTGGCAATTCATCATTAAAGCTTCTGATTTCGGGAGGATACATTTTCGTTAACGCAGGCGGTGACGGACTCGACTCAAACGGTACTCTCTCAATTCAAGGCGGTGTTATACTTGTAAGCGGATCCGACACAAGCGGAAACGGAGCTCTCGATTACGATGCCTCTGCCGATATTTCAGGCGGTACGCTGATAGCTTTGAGCAGCAGTGGAATGGCGGCAGGCTTCGGTGATAATTCAACTCAGAATTCGTTTATGACAAACCTCTCTTCTTCTCAGGAAGCGAATACATTGGTAGCAGTAACCGATGAAAATAATAATCTGATTGTATCATTTACTTCACCTAAAAGATTTGATAATATAGTTGTCAGCAGCAGTAAACTTGAGCTTAATAAAGAATATAATATTGTAGTCGGCGCTTTTGTTCCGAACGCAGATGAAAACGGATATGCGGATTCCGGCACTTTAAGCAGCGGCAATATTGACAGCACAATTACTCTCACCTCGGTTTCGACAAACAACGGCGGTGGTATGGGCGGTATGAAAGGTATGGGCGGACACGGCAGATAAACAACCGGTTAAAATGTAAAGAACAGGAAAACAGGCATCTGCAATCATTTGCAAATGCCTGTTTCTGGCTGGGCTAGCTGGATTCGGACCAGCGAATGACGGAGTCAAAGTCCGTTGCCTTACCGCTTGGCTATAGCCCAATATTTATTTAAGTGAATTTAAGAAATATGAGGGAAAGGTAAAACCGATCCCTCATATTGTGGTGACCCATCGGAGATTCGAACTCCGGACACCTTGATTAAAAGTCAAGTGCTCTGCCGACTGAGCTAATGAGTCATATGGGGTGGATAGTCGGATTCGAACCGACGGTCTCCAGTGCCACAAACTGGCGCTTTAACCAACTAAGCTATACCCACCATATATATAAAGGCGAGAAAGAAAGGCTGTAAAAACTGTCGTTTCCTCAACGCCTTAAGTATTATATCTGTTTTGGTTTGAAATGTCAATACTTTTTTTAGAATTTGTCGTTTTATTGTTATGTTATCTTAGCTGTATATAACATAGAGTCAAACTGTGATTTCAATAGTATTTCCCTCGCCGTCAAGAATACAGCTTTCATAATAACCGTCGCCTGTAGTTCTTGGTTCACTTATTACAGAATAACCATCTTGCCACAATCTTTCCGTTAGCTCATTGACAGCCAAGGGATAAAAAGTATGACTGAAATCCGGTGCGTTTATTGTGATACTTTTTACCCGATTTAGCCCCGAAATATTTTGTGTAAAAATCCTTTGCCGCTTCTAAATCGTTAACATAAACAGCAATATGCTCTATTTTTATAGTAACCTCAAAAATAAACTGATTTATTTACTAATCATTATTTTGATAATTTCATCAAGCAATTTGTTCGCGCAATCAAATTTACTCATAAGCTCAAGCTCTTTTTGATTATCTTTGGTAATAAGCGTCAGCACATTTGTATCGTTTTCAAAGCCTGCGCCTTCAACTTTTACATTGTTTGCAGCTATCATATCGATATTTTTACTCTCAAGCTTTTTTCTCGCGTTTTCAAGCATATTTTCGGTTTCCATTGCAAAGCCGCAGATAATTTGACCGTCGCGCTTATTGACACCGACATATTTTAAAATATCCTTTGTTCTCTTAAGGGCAATGCTCATATCTTTATCAGACTTCTTGATTTTCTGCTCACTCACACTTTCGGGAGTGTAGTCTGCAACAGCCGCCGCCTTGATTATAATATCCTGCTGCTCTGCGCGCGTAGTAACAGCATTGAACATATCCTCTGCTGTAGTTACATTCACCGTGTTGACAAAGGGGACAGGCTCAAGTGCACATCTGCCGCTTACAAGAGTAACGCTTGCACCTCTGAGCATAGCGGCTTTTGCGATTGCATAGCCCATTTTACCGGAGGAATGGTTTGTTATATACCTTACAGGGTCAATCGGCTCAATAGTAGGACCTGCTGTGACAAGCACCTTTACTCCCGATAAATCCTTTTCAAAGGCAAGCTCTCGTTCAATATAGGTGTAAAGCTCCTGCGGCTCAGGCATTTTGCCTGCTCCTACAGTTCTGCAAGCGAGATTACCCACGCTCGGCTCAATTATAGTATATCCGAATTTTTCAAGCTTTTTAATGTTGTCCTGAACAATAGCATTTTCATACATATTAGTATTCATAGCAGGAGCTATTGCAATCGGGCATTTGCACGCCATAACGGTTGTTGTGAGCATATCATCAGCGATTCCGTTTGCAATTTTACCGATTATGTTAGCTGTTGCAGGCGCTATAAGTACGAAGTCTGCTTTTGTTGCAAGGGATATGTGCTTTATCTCAAACGGATGATTTCTGTCGAAGGTGTCAACAATGCACTTGTTCGATGTCAGAGCCTCAAAAGTATCTTCGGTTATAAATTTGGTCGCATTTTCTGTCATAATAACATGAACATCACAGCCCTGCTTTACAAGCAGTCGTGCAAGATTTGGTATTTTATATGCGGCAATTCCTCCGCTTACACCTAAAATAACAGTTTTATTCTTAAGCATAGTAATTTCCTTTCGAATTTCTGAGTATCGACAGAGAATAATGTTATAATTATACTCTATATTATACCAACGCGACTACAAAATTGTAAAGAAAAATTATATACAAAATCTTGCCTTTTTAATTATTATGGTGCATAATATAAAAGCTTAATTTGCATTGCATCTATAATAGAGCAGTAGCAGGAGGAATTTATAATGTCTGATACAAGAAAAAAATCGCTTGAAATAGCTCAGCTTGCGCTGTTCAGTGCGCTGATTTTAATGCTGGCGTTTATCCCGGGAATCGGGTACATTCCGCTGGGAGTAACACGCGCAACAATCATCCATGTTCCGGTTATTATCGGTTCAATCGTGTTAGGTCCAAAATTGGGAGCTGTTCTCGGAGGGGTATTTGGACTTACAAGTCTGATTTCAAACACTATAATGCCGACGGTTACCTCGTTTGTATTCACACCATTTTTTGAAGGTGCAGGGCTCGGAGGCAATCCGTTGAGCCTTATAATTTGCTTTGTGCCGAGAATTCTGGTTGGAATCGTTCCTTATTTTGTTTTCAAAGGGATAGTGAAGCTTTTAAACAGGATTAAAGGCAAGGAAACAATTTCGCTTATTTTATCCGGTATTTTCGGTGCTATGACAAATACAATCCTTGTTATGGGGATGATATATTTCTTTTTTGGAGAAAGCTACGCTGCCGCAAAGGAAATTTCATATGACACATTGCTCGGCGTGATAATGGGAGTTATCGGCGTAAACGGCGTTCTTGAAGCCGTAACAGCCGCAGTATTAACTTGTGTGATTTGCAAGGTACTTTTCCAAATAAAGAAAAAACACAGGATATAACGCAGTATTCCTAAATCTCAGCAACTAAAAAGGGTGATTTTATGATATTGGCGCTTGATGCAGGCAATACAAACATTGTCTTGGGATGCATTGACGATAAAAATAATATTGTATATGAAGCAAGGGTGGCAACCGACCATAGTAAAACAGAATACCAGTATGCCGTTGAATTTAAGACTCTTCTTGAAATCGGCGGTATAGATATTAAAAAAATCAGCGGCGCTATAATGTCGTCCGTAGTTCCTCCGCTTGTAACTATACTAAAAAGAGCTATCAGTTTTATTTCAGGCGTTACGCCGCTTGTTGTCGGACCCGGGTTAAAAACCGGACTTAACATTCTGCTTGATAACCCGGCCCAGCTTGGCAGCGACCAGGTGGTTGACGCAATAGCCGCGCTTGATGAATATAAGCCGCCTATTATAATTTTTGATATGGGCACCGCTACTACTGTTTCTGTTATTGATAAAAACAAGAACTATCTCGGCGGTATGATAATTCCGGGAGTTAAAATTTCACAGGAAGCGCTCACTTCGCGTACATCGCAGTTACCCAAGATAAGCATTGAGGCACCGAAGAAAATAATAGGGAAGAACACAATAGACTGTATGAAAAGCGGCGCTATATACGCAAATGCGGCAATGGTTGACGGTGTTGTTGAAAGAATAGAAAACGAACTTCAGGAGTCTGCAACTGTAGTTGCAACCGGCGGACTGTCGGGCAGCATAATTCCGTTTTGCAAGCGTAATATTATTGTAGATAACGATTTACTCATTAAAGGTCTGAAAATAGTTTACGATAAGAATAATTAATTAAAAATGCAGAAAGGCAGGTTAATAAATGGATATAATCGAACTGCTTAAGGTAATCTTTCAAGGCATAATTGAGGGAATTACCGAATGGCTGCCAATAAGCAGCACAGGTCATATGCTGCTTGTTGATGAATTTATGAAAATGGATATGACTCAGGCGTTCAAGGATATGTTCCTTGTTGTAATCCAATTCGGTGCAATTTTAGCTGTTATAGTCATATTCTGGAAACAGCTATGGCCCTTGAAAATTCAAAAGCTTAAACACTCGTCGGGTCATTCGCTTGTACTTGAACGCAGTATATTGAGTATGTGGGCAAAGGTAATTGTCGGCTGTGTTCCTGCGGCGGTGCTTGGCTTTCTGTTTGACGATGTGATAACGGAATACCTTTATGCACCGTATGTAATAGCCGCAACGCTTATTATTTACGGTATAGGCTTTATAGTAATTGAAACTTGGAATAAAAGGCGAATGCCTAAGGTGAACTCCATAAGTGAAATTACATATCAAAGCGTGCTTATTATCGGCGTATTTCAGGCGCTTGCTATGATACCGGGTACATCGCGTTCCGGTGCTACAATTATTGGTGCTCTGTTGCTCGGTATTTCAAGAACTACAGCAGCTGAATACACATTCTTCCTCGCAATCCCGACTATGCTCGGCGCAAGCGGTTTTAAGCTGCTGAAATATTTCCTGAGTGAAGGCTTCGGCTTTACAAGCACAGAGCTTATCTCCCTTGTTGTCGGAATGGTGGTAGCATTTGCCGTGTCTGTTGTTGTAATCAAGTTCCTTATGAGCTATATTAAAAAGCACGACTTCAAGGTGTTCGGTTGGTATCGTATAGCGCTTGGAGTGCTGGTATTGTGCCTGTTGCCGATTCTCAACAAATAAACTAAAATATATTATGATTAAAGGATTACAGCACAAATGCGATTAAGTCGCTCAACGCATCGCGCTGTAGTCCTTATATTTTGTGTCGTTTTGTATTATTGCGCAGAGAGAAGCCTCCTCATACAAATTATGCTGTATGAGGAGGCTTGATATAATTATTATTATTCGCTGTTCGTTCAATCATTATATAAGTGTTAGAAATGATTTCAACCCTGAATTTCATCGCGGTTATAAACATAATTATAGAAATAACCGCCGTTGTTATTGAGAATCTTGCCGTTTGAGTCGGCGTTGGTATTGAAATAATTCCAAATATGCTGAACGCCCCAGATTGTTGATGATTTCGCGCGTTTCAGCACAATGCGAAGATGAAGCTGCTGATCATCGCTGTTACTCAAAAGAAGCTGCTTTCCGCTGAAGCCGTTCTGAGAATCTTTAAGCTCTGTGCAATAGTCCATCGCAGTACTGAACAGCAAAATATCGTAAGTGTAACCTGCCGGCAAATCAACGCTAATGTCAAATGCAAAGCTTTTTAGGTTATAAATATAAGGTTGAGTTTCTCCGCTTGTTAAAGCGTCAAATATCTTTGTCTGATAAACATCAACAGTATCTCCGCTAAGCTCTTTGATTGTTGCAGATAAGTAACCGTTTTTCGCAAGAATTTCCTGATAAATTGCGTCGCTTTCAGCGAATAATTTGGTCATACTTTCTTTAAACGAGGCTTCGCCGTTTATCACTTCACTGTTTTGAGCGATTTCAAGGGTTGTTTCTTTGTTTCGCACTCCGGGAACAACATGAACCGTATAAATCGTCGAGGTGCTTCCATCCTCAGCAGTAACTTTATAATAGGTTACAGATGGCTCATAAGTATACTCTCCGTCGTCTTTCAATGCATTGTAAGATAGATTTAGATTATACTCATTACAATCATCGTCAGAAGATGTTGGGCTCATTTCCTCCCAATTTCCGGAGGACGGCGTTTCAAACGGTGAAGTGTCGCCAACCCACTTAGTAACGGTTGCGCGGTACGGTAACTTCATTCTTATTGAACTATTCTGACTTTCCTTTGCAACATATGAGTAGATATCAAACTTGTCAACTCTGTTATCTCCGGTTTTCACATCGTCATATCCGGTGTATACAATTTCCTGATTTGTAGATGCGGTGCGAATAGAAACCGATCGGTTATCGCTGCCGGCAAGATTGCTGTCCTCAATAATAAAAGGAGTACACTTGTCGTTTGAGGTATCAAATTGAGTAAGATATGAATCGTCATTCGGGCGATTCTCAATTATGAATGGAGTTGAGTAAGGAATACTCCAAGTGAATATGTTATCCTGAGATGTGCTTAAAACTTCACCCGTTGCATCATCGTACAGCGTTATCGGGTCGGAATTTGAGCTAAGATCCATTGTGTAGGTCATATACGGAATAATGTTGTATGTACCGGTAGGCGCTGAGTTTTTCAATACAAAAGTCCATACATTTGCTGATGTGCAGGAGGTGCTTGTAAAATACTCTGAAATCTCTTCACTTGAAAGCTTACGGGCAGTGTTTGAGCCTGTAGGCGTCAAGAAAATATTCACCTTGTTTTTTCCAAAGCCGTCATTGGCGTGAATTTCATCCTTTCTTGGTGAATTTCCGTTAGCGTGCAGAGTTACATTAGCCGATGCCCATGTGCAACTAAAGGTGACATCGTTTGTTTCGTATCCGTACACAATTCCGTGGTGTGACTCGTCGTCGCTTATAGCAATTGCGTAGCCGTCCTTTGTAGCAGATGTCTGGGTGATTTTAGGAGCGTTGTTGTAATTTTTTTCGTCGTTTTCACCGTATGTGCCGAACTGAACAAACTGATGATCATAACGGCGGATATCGCCGTTTTCAGCCATAATATCCATAGCCTTGTGATAAATCCTTGGGTAATATGCTCCGGTTCCTTCATCAGAGATAACATCAATTGACTGAATGCTGTTTTTCAGTGTCACAGCCCTGCCTTTGACCTCAGAATCGTTATAAATAGGGTTAGCGGTATCAATATATACCGTTGAGTCGTTAGAAAGGCCCAAATAGCTTTTAAGCGAATAATACAAACCGTTGCCACTTGCATAGTTAGTGTTTTTGCCGTCAAGACAGTCGTTTGCAAGGCGTGAGTAATAATAGGTCGGTGGGGTAGCATATGAGTATCCTCCTCTGATATATGCATACAAGCCCGACTTCATATCGTCAACTTCGGGATGTGTTTCATCCCAC
Organism: Acutalibacteraceae bacterium; assembly: GCA_051880615.1. Classification (GTDB taxonomy): domain Bacteria; phylum Bacillota; class Clostridia; order Oscillospirales; family Acutalibacteraceae; genus UBA7067. The sequence continues at coordinate 84,072 of JBJEOH010000026.1, read as the reverse complement.
GATGTCTGAGAGACTAAGGTTTGATAAGGATTATAGATTGAGGGAGTATATCCACTCCACCAAACTATGTTGGACACCACATTTCTCGGTGAATGTTGTTTAGCGATAAACACTGATGCATAGTGCTTTGCAGACCCTGAACTTTTTGTACGCTCATAATACAAATCAATACGGTACAAACCTGCGTAATACATATATTGGCTTAACTGAAAGGTTGCAACACCAAAGCTTTTCTGTTCGTCATCATATGTTATATCTGTCGGGTAAATCGTTATTTTTGTATCCTCACCGTCGTTGTTGTCATCCTCAATCGGTCCGTCGGGATTCCACTCAAGGTCGTTATACTTTGTACCGTCCTGCGGCAGTCGGTCTTGTCGTTTTATAACGCAGGATATTGAAAACGATGAGTCCATATTCTGTGTTATAAGACTTATCGTTGGGTGAGTTCTTGTAGACTGATAATCATATTTTTGAATATTTTCGCCCGTTAACCCGTCGTCAACAAGATAAAAGTATGTAACATCTTTCTTTGGCGTTGTGGTGCCGTCATCATTTGTGTAGTAATCGGTTAGAGACGGCATACCCGAAACATATGTCAGCAAACCGTTATCAACAGTACTGGTTTTTGTTCCGTCACTTGGGGTTTGAAGTGTAACACTGTCAAGCTCCATAAACGGGTTGTAATGGTCAATAACTACATGTGCCACTACTATGTTCTTATGTACCCCGTCTTCTGCAGTAAACACACCCATAACCTTTGTGTAAACATACTTTGTGTCGTTGCTATCCTGATAGGGAATTGCCATTTCCCACTGCTTTGTTGTATTACTCCACGGGGTAGAAGCACTCCAGTTTTCGCTGTTGTCAGCGAGTTCACTTTCAAGGTTATCACAGGTAAGCCAGGGGTCGGGATAGTTATCTGTATAATGGTTAAGCGCTGTTTTCCTCTGAGTTGTATCAACCGTGTCACCGTTATATAGCTGAACCGTAGAGCCTAACGAGCAATTAACAAAATTCTGATTAATGTAAATATATCCACCCGGGTCAAAGGTTTCATATACATCATCGCCGTTTTCGTCCTTAACAGGTTGGCCGTTTTCGTCAAGCTTTTTACGCTTCGCCCTGTGCGGATCAATGCTGTCGATGGCTATATAAAAATTAATATCAGTGTAAGTAACCTTGTCTGATACATTGCCGTTATTATCATACGCCTCGTGAGTTTCAACAAGGCTCTGATATTCGTGGAATGTCTGGAAATGCGATGTGTCGCTGTTGGCATATTCGATAGATGTGCTGACACCGACATCATTAAGCTCTGCAAGACTACTCTTTTTAATCTGCTGAATATATGTGTAATAGTCTGTGCTTGCACTGCGTTCATTTGCAGGAACCATCTGAGAGTAAATCGGATTTATATCAATATCATCAACCAATTCCTTGTTCTCAAACGAGCCTGCAAGACCCGGATGATATCCATTATCGTCATCATCAGATGACAGATGTCCGGGCATATAAGAGTCTGATGTTCTGTAATTGCACAAAACAACATATGCACCGTAATTTTTAATATCTTCACCAAAACGCGAGACCATATATTTTTGCAGATACGGCGAAAGAAATTCAAAATCCTGATATACCATACCGTTGTCTTCGTGTGTGATAGCCTCTGATATTTCGTGAATCAAATCGCTCCTGAACACAAAGTCGGCAGAGAACAAGCCTCCGTTTTCCTGCTTATCAAGAGTCACAGGCTTTACGGTGCCAAATCGAGCACCTACTGTTGATGTTGTATCGTCGATTGATTGCATATTTTTAGTGTAGTTCACGCTTGCGCCGCCGTTGTTGTTTGTGGATGAGCCGTTATATGAACCTATCATAGGATAATATGTCACACCCTCCGGCGGGTCGCTCAAATCGACAAATTTATCGATTGTAAACTTTACATTGGAGCCGACAGATCTTCCCAAAATTGAGCCAATTAAAGTATTAGCTGCCTTTTCTGTTCCACTGCGTACTGTGCCGTAATTGATGCCGTATTTTATAACTGCGTTGCCTGTACTTTCAGAAGCACCGAGAATACCGCTGGCATAAATATATTGGCCTCGTGACGAGTTTGCGTCAGGCACAGTTACATTGCCATAGTTTACAAGATTTGTTGATATGGAATCATTGGTTGTTGCAAAGCTTGAACGACCGATAATTCCGCCGACATCAACATGCATATTTAGTTCGTTTTGAACATTAATGTCAGCATAATTAAGGGAGTTATTAATCGAATTATTTCCGGTTTTATATCCGGCAATTCCTCCGACACACAAATGACAGTTACCATTTGTACGGGTATTATAAAGGCTGTTGCTTGTGTTTTCACCCTTTGAGTTGTTATATACCAGCTCACCACAGTTAACAGATGTTGAAAGATTTTTTGTACTAGAGGAGTATCCACAGATACCACCGAGATACAAATAGTGATTGCCTGAGGTGATATAGGAGCAAGGGTCGATTACGCTCAGCTTGCCGAAGTTAGAGCAATTTTGAATTGTGTCAGAGCTGTCGGTATAACCTGCGATGCCGCCAAGCTGCGAAGCACCGCTGCAATTAGTGCAGGTGATATTTCCGTAGTTGTAGCTGTCGCTTATCGTAGAATACGGATCAGAGCATACTCCGCCAATCAGATATTTTGTAACATCTGAAACATTAATGTCGGCAAAGTTAATTGAGCTTTTAGCATTTGAATATGCCCCGATTCCGCCGATATAATAATTACCATAACATTTTGTCGCCGAAATGCCAAGCAGGGGAGATGCATAATCAACACCTTTTACCGTTGCGCTGTAGCAGTCCCTGACATTAATTTCGCCGCGGTTTTCGCAGTAATTCACGGTTGATGCTCCACTGGTGATGCCCGCAATATATATATTAGTACTTGCTGCCGAACCAACAGTGCGTGTGACGGTAATTGGTGCGTCGTTCAAATTATTGCTGCCCGGTGCAGCACCCGAGATATGTACAGTGCTTCCTGCAAACACTTGGTCTAAGGTTATAGGGGCATAGTTTTTAGAATTACTAAGATTTCTGAAGGCCAGCCCTCTTACTGTGGTAGTGCCTTTTATATAAAGGTCCTCAAGCGTTATTGAACCGTTGTTTATTATATCAGAAAGCTCTTTTATATATGTATTGTTATGGCTGTCAATGCCTGTAATATACAGATTGCCTTTAAGTGTGGCTGAAACATAAATATTGCCATAACGCTTGCTTTTGTCAAGACTGTCAAAAATCTTTTTGAATTCATCGCTTTTAAGTCCCTGCGGTATTTCGCAGCCGTTATACCAGCCGTTCATTATACTGTCAAAATCCGCCGGTAGATTTGAGCTTGTATTGTCAGTGTAAATTGAGCGTATAGTTATGCCGCCGTCTATTTCCGACGATGGGTCAACCGTAACATCACCCAAATTAAGACAGTTGGTTATTTTTGTTGTACCACCACCAATGGTGTATATTGAAAGACCGCCGCTGCCAAGATACCCCTTAAATGAAATATCGCCGAAATTCACGCAGTTACTCATTGTATATGAAGTATTGTAGTTCACATAGCCTAATCCAATCACTCCAAATGAATAAAGTGAGCCTTTGGCGGTTGAATTGTCAACGGATATTTCGGCATAGTTTCTTGTATGATCGACACTTTTAGATCGGTAACCTCCAAAAAATCCGCCACAAGGACTTATATTTAGTCTTATCATATTTGACTCATCGTTGGTGTTGGGGACATAATTGAAGCCGCCGTAATTTTCGTTATAGCTGCCAAGTCCTGTGCCTTCCATACTAAAGTAAGGAAAATAACCGCTGGTTGTTCCTGTTGTATTAAGTGATGGGTCAAAATTGTATTTATCAAGGTCAACAGTAATTTTGCCAGCATTTATACTTGGTAGTGTACGGGTGTTGCCGTCGCTGTCTGTTTCACTCAAATCAGACGAATATCTTGCTGAAACACCTGCAGCCACAACAGCAATATTAGCTGAGCCTGCGTTTTTGTATATTGACCTGCCTGAGGGAGCAAGGTAAATTTCACCGTCGTTATAGCAGCCCATTGAGTCGTAGCCTGAGATACCGGTGAAGCATCCGCCATCATTGGATACTGAACTAACAGTGGAATTGGTGTTTATGATACCGCCTAAAACATATATGTTACCCGTGTTATAGCATTTGTTTGCGTATGTGTCAGAAATACCGTGCGCCTCGGAAGCTCCTGCATACATATATATGTTGCCCGTATTGTAATTTAAAAAATTATAATACTGTGTTGTGCCGGCAACTATTCCTGCCGCTGTGGTCATTGCACCAATGCCGGCAATATGTGTTCTTGCAACAGTTACGGAATAAATATTTGCTTCATTATAAGCATGAGAAATAATATTTGCTCCGATACCGTATATATAGGAGTCAAAAAGAGTTGAATTGTTTGAAACAACCTCTTTGTTTTCATCAAGCGGCAATGCCTGTGGTTTGCCGTCCTCGTCAAAAACAGGTTTCCCGTTTTCATCAAGAGTGATAGGACCGTCAAAAATCATTCCGAAGTTTGCTATTCTGTCGGCGCGGCAGCTATCATCCAGATAATATGAAGGGTACAAAGTAGTTGCGGTAACATTTCCTGTATTGCTTGTGGCAATATTGCTGGTTGATATTCCTGCAGCAATGCATCTTCCGCCGGTGAGAGTCCAGCCGCTGTCCTTTTCAGCTACTATAACAGCGCCGTAAACATTGCCGTAATTCGCAACATGTGTTAACTTGCCTATCGTCGCTGCGTCAAGAGTAGTAGTGGCTCCGGCACCGCCAAGCAAACCGCCAATATGAAAATTTGCGCTTTGATAGCCTGCGTCAACCATATTAATATATCCGCCGATTATGTTTCCGCTGTTGGTGCAGTCGGTTACATTGTGAAAATAATAGCCTCCAACAAGTCCTCCTGCAGTAACGGAATAACATTTTCCGCTGCCGATTCTGACGGTTGCAGATGAATGGACATTTTTTAAGTCGCTGTAGTTTGAAATGCCTATAACAGTTCCGATTCTCAGGTTATATGCTCCTGAACTATATGTAAGCGGCATACAGTCCATAGTGCCAGAGCTTATCTCGCCGCCGATAAAATTGAGGTCCGAAACTGTTGCGGTCATTGCTTTGGTGTAATTGGCTCGTGCGATAAGGGCAGAATAGTGGCTGATTGTGCTTCCGGACTGATACACCGCTGGTGTGTCAATCGTGAGATTGAGTATTGCGTGACACTCCTGCAAGGGATTGCCGTTTGCGTCGTTTCCTCGGTTTACTGCATGGCAAATGGAGCAGTTGTCGCCCTCGTGCACCGCTCCGCTGAGAGTTCCGTAAAATGCTGTATTTACCGTGTTATAACCTGCGTTATTCGGATAATATGTGTACTGCACCCACTTGCCGCCTGTGAAATAATTGGTTGTAAGCGAAGATATAAGCTGCGGCTTGTACGCGTTCGGGGCTACCTCATTCATATCAATACAATTTGCAAGCTGAAAATATTTTTTTACTCTGCTTGCGTATTCATATGATGTCGGAAAATAAATCAGGTCAGCAGGCGTAGAAATCATATACGGGTTATCAGCCGTGCCTGTACCTGAAAAGCCGTACAGACGAGGGTAAAGCCAATTATACCGTGTATTATTTGATGTATAGTTAATGGAATCCGTTATTGCTATACTCGGCTTGAATTTTGTGCCGGTCATTCCGTTTTCGGAGTATCCAACCTTTTTAAGGTCGATATTGGTAAGACCTGTAATCTCACCCTCAACTTCTGTTATAGTGTCACCGGAAAATCCATATGCAAAAACCTCGTTGTCGTAGTAGCAGTTTAAAATTATTCCGCCCTCGCTGTTAGAGGCGCACACCGGGTTCTGTGCGCTTGGATTTGCTGCGTTGAGCATACCTGCAAAATATGAATTTGATAAAACACCGCTTGAGTAGTTTATTGCAACAAGACCGGCGGCATATTTAGGATACGATGACGACACAACATTAAGCGTTGCCGTTTCAGCAGGATCTCTATATTCTTGCGCTATTGCGTAAACACTGTCAATAGTGCCGTAATTTCTTGATGCGATTACTGCCGGGCAGGTAGAGTTATTACTCGTTGTGATAATTGTGGGGTGGAAGATACCGAAATTTTTTACCTCGGCTCCTTCACCGACTACGCCAAAAAATCCAACGGTAACCGGCTGATAGCTTGAGTCAAAATATAAATCTCTAATCTCAAAATTCTGACCGTCAAAGGTGCCTGTAAACGCATTGATGTCATTGCCTATTGGTTTAAAATAATAGGCATCATGACTCATCTCTGAATATTCGATATTAGTGCCAAGAACGATGTTTGCAGATAAATAGAAGGATATTTCTTCCGGTGAGCCTGAGTTTACAATCATTGAATAGTTGTAAAGCTCCTGAGCGTTGCATATCATAAGCTTGTATCCGTCAGCCATATATTTGTTGGCAGTTCCAAGCTTGAAGTCAAGCCCCTCGCCGCAAGCTGTTCTGAAATCCGTAAAAGATATTCTGAGGGGCTCGGTATAGCCGGTCTGTTCTTTATATTCATTGTAGCTGGGTAACGGAGCTATTGCATCCGAACCATCATAAAGCTCGTCAGTAAAAGTGCAGGCAGGGGCTGTGTATTCACTGTCATTACTATTGCCTACAGCCGATACAGTTGTAATAAAGGATGAAAAAACAGACGATAAATCTATGCTTGAGAGTACTTCGCTCGGTATTATGCTAAATACAGCCATAATCGACATCAAAAGTGCTGTTATCTTTTTTACAAGCAATTTGGTTTTTCTCATTTCGTTTTCTCCCTTGTATAGAGAATAATATCCGGAAGAGTTGTTTTTTAGGTGCCCCACCACGGCAGGGTGTTCATCTTCCATAATGCTGAAACTCGATTATATTGCACACAGTCAACCGTAACCGCAAGGTGAAGAATTTCAGCTTTGTCGTCGGGATCTATTGGATCGGTCAGGTTGTTACCTGTATTAACTTCAGATATAACATTAAGAGTTTTAATTGTCTCGCCTTCTGACTGCATAATATCTTTTATATAAAACCATCCGTCTTTCGAAACATTGTCATAAACGATTTCCCCGTCGTATGTAAATTCGGGGTACTCGTGAGGCACAAGCTCATAATATGTGTTTTGAATTAAATCACCGTTGTCATCGATATACTCCTCAGAAGCCTCTCGCATCCAACTGCAATCAAGCTTAAATCTGCAATATGTTTTTGCTTCACCGGTATACTCAATATTCACCGTTGCTGTTTCAAACTGTGCAGGTGTAAGCTCTATGTACTCTTTCGGTGCTAAAGGATCAACAGTGACCTCTTTCTTTTCACCGTTATCTTCATAATATATTCTCGCAATCGCGTAAAATTCCTCAAGGGCTATTGAACCGTTTATTGCTTCATCTGACAGATATTTTGAAAATGTATATACTGCTATTCCTGCAAATAGCACTAATAACGCACTGATTGCAAAAACCATGCGTTTGTATTTTGCAATAAACCTTTTCATATTTTCCTCCTATAAAAATCACAATCACCGTTACATCAGTCAATCTGCTCGGAATGAACACTGAAATTAAAATCTTCTGACTGTACACCTAACTGTGTAGGCGTTTTGTGAGAAATGTTGTCATTGGTGTTCGCCTCGGCATCAGCAAGATAAATGTTATCGTGTTCAACCCACGCTATAATATATATTGTCTTTATTTCTCCTGCTGCAATTTGATCATGCATGTTATTGCATGTGTTGATATTTGATTCGCTGACAGCATTGTCGATATCATCAACACTCATTGAGTCAAGCAGCGCTGAATCGATTCCAAGATAATCAATAACAGCAAGCGGAATACTGCCGCACTGACGCTCATATTCAGCCAATTCGTTTTCGTCCATCGGGATAATCAGCTTTTCATACACGCTTGAGTCAGAATCTTGTAATTTTACATCCGATAGACCTATGCTGCACTCACTTCTGTTAATAATATTGACTCTAATCTTATCGTATGTGCCTTCAATCATACTGCCCGGTTCTGTAAGCTTGCTTGTGGCATAGACAGACGCAGATACATTGGTGCTGGCAGATGACGGTTCACCGGTATTTATAAACACATCGTATACTGCAACATTTGCATTTGTCACAGAAGGGTCTCTTGAAATATAACGCGAAAGGGATAAACCGGTGGCAACTATGCTAAGAATACAGAGGTAAATCATTAAAAAAGAAAAATACCTGTTTTTAAATAATTTTTTCACTGAATAACATCCTCTACTTAAAATTCTTTAAATCGAGATGATATGTATATTTAACAATTTTACCATAAATATGCTAAGAATTCAATATGTGTGCAAAGTATATTGGTTAATATTTTTTAAATCTATGAGCTTTAAAAACATCAGGCTGATGGTGAGTAAGTAATAATAATTTCAGAAAATTTGAATGTGTAATTGCGAACAATATGATATTTTCTACAAAAGACGCTAAAAATTAAGAAAATTACTGTAAATTTATGATGTTAATATTGACAATGATTTAAATAAATGGTAAAATTCTGTAAAAGAGTTTACTAATTAACTCCGAAAAAACTAACGAAAGGATATTTTATGGGTAATAATTCATCAAATGTTTTAAAAAAAGCGGATGCTGATGTTGCAAGTGAGAAAAAATCATCAAGCAAACTGCTATCCGTTCTCGGAATTATTGCTTGTATTATTCTGACTCCGGTTTTAGCTTTAAATATTTTTTTGCTGGTTCAAGGATTTACAGCAAGCAGCGAAACCTTACCGAATGTTGGCGGTTATTTTCCGCTTATGGTTCAGTCAGGTTCTATGAGCGGTACTATTGAGGTTGGCGATTTAATTATTTGCCATACGCCTGAAGATGCTCAAAAGCTGCAAGTCGGCGATATTATTACATATTGGGACGGTGCGCCGGGTGGTACACTTGTTACCCACCGTATTGTTGATGTAACAAAGGACGATAAAGGTGCTCTTGTTTATCAGACAAAGGGTGATGCTAATAACACCGTTGACTCCGCTGATCTTTACCCGGAAAAAATTGTCGGAATTTACAGCTTAAGAATTCCGTATCTGGGCGATGTTGCTCTGTTTATGCAAACTATTCCCGGCTTAATAGTTTGTGTTGTTCTGCCGCTTGCTCTGTTTATTATTTACGATATGGTTCGCCGTCGCCGCATTGGAAAGAAAGCAAAGGCAGAAACAGATGAGCTTTTAGCTGAACTGGAAAGGCTGAGAAAAGAAAATGCTTCGGCTTCCAACGCAAAAGACGAAAGAGAGTAATTTAACCTCAGAATCTATTTTTAAAATAAAAAGGAGACTGATTTTATGAAAAAGAACAAACCTTTACGCGCAGCCGGCATTATGCTCATTGCTGCAATGTTGACAACTTCAATGGTTTCAGGAACTTTTGCAAAGTATACCACAGGCGACAGTGCTGAGGATTCTGCAAGAGTTGCAAAGTTTGGCGTAACAGTTACTGCAGACGGTTCTCTCTTTGGTGAAGAGTATGCCGAAGTAGGTGATGGCACAGGTAACTCAAACGGTATTATTACATATTCCAACGCTGCCAATACCGGAACAGTTCAGGTTCGTGCTGTCGGTGAAAATGTTGTTGCTCCGGGTACACAGAACAACACAGGTCTTGGATTCAGTATCAAGGGTAAGCCTGAGGTTGATGTTACGGTTACAGATTCTGAAATTTCAACAAAGAATATCTATCTTAAAGCAGGCACATACGGTGTTATGGTTCCTGTAACCGGTATCACTGATGTAAACTTTGCCGCCGCAGGTGATCTTTACACCGTAGCAGGCGCTGATGACGCTACTGTTTATACTAAAGCTGATGCATATACTGCTGACACAACATACTATAAGCTTCAGGATGTTGCAGTCGTAGCTGATGACTACTACCCGGTAGTGTTCACCTTAGAGGGTGATACATCATATGACACCGGTGATACTACAGCAGATTCACTTGCAGCAATTAAAACTGCACTTGATGCTAAGCTTACTGCAAACACAGGCATTATTCAGGCTAACACTGACCTTGCTGATGCTGCATCCTTGAACCTTGATAACGAAGTAATCAAGTGGTCATGGAAATTTGAAGAAGCTGACGGTTCTACTGATCCAGCGGATACAATCCTCGGTGATCTTGCCGCAAAAGGTGACGCTGAGTTTGCTGGTACTGTAGTAAAACTTAATGACGACGGCACATATATAATTCCGGTTAGAGATGCTGCTGCTGACGACACAGATGATGACACTTCAGACTATTGCCTTGATGTTATCTTCAATCTCTCACTTACTGTAACTCAGATCGACTAATCTCAATTAACAAAACGACAAGCAACAACAAACCAACTGCCACACATGGCAGTTGGTTTGTTTAAATCTAACCCATATTAATTATAACGAGGTATTACAGAACAATGAAACAGCACCAAATTTCAGCAATTAAAAAAACAAAATTTGCAGCTGTATGGCCTGTTGCTGCTGTATTGCTTCTCCTTGTTATTTTATCTGGAGCTATAGTTATAAATCTTTTTTTCTTTTCATCGCAAAATTCCAAGTCAGACGCACTGATTTGTATTACTGAAAATTCTCCGCTGGCAGCTCCCGTTACAGCCACTGAATCAACTAATGTTTCAAATAGTTCTTCAAACACACAATCCGGTACTCCGTCCGACCAAGTTGATATTACTCAGCAACCTAATGTATGGACAAATACAGCTCAGATTGATATATTCAAGCATAATGATTCTCATGTGGAGTCTGACGGTACAGGAAAAGCAAATAATGTTATAGCACCGGGAACATCTAATGATTATACTTTCAGCTTGCAAAACAGCAAGGATTTCGGTGTTAAATATACACTCGAAATTACCGGCAACAATGACAGTGACTATAAAATTCCGATTCAGCTTACGGTTGAAAACGGTAGCGGCAATTCTCTTACTAACGGAAAATGGGTTGAACTTGAGAATTTCTCAAAGCTCACCGATGTTGGTACAATAACCTCTAATTCTCAAAATCAGTATATAATTCGCTGGAAGTGGAATTTTGAGAACGGGTCAGATGATTATGATACTTTTCTCGGTGATACAGCAGTAAGCGAAGAAATACCATGTCATATTTCAATAAATGTTATTGCTGAATATGATCCTACAGTTGAACCTCCGACATCATCAAATTCTACTCCTCTTGGAAATCTTATATCCGCACTTGTTACTACGGGTGACACTGTAAATATCTTAGCGATAGCCGGTGTGCTTGTAATATGTGGCATTCTTATAATTATTCTTATTAGAAAAAAACATTCAAAACAAAATCAACAGGACAATTAAGATGATAAAAAACATTTTAAAAATCACAGCAAGGATTTTATGGTTTCTTTTAGTATCTATCCTTGTTGGATACAACATATTTTTGATAAATGCAAAATATGTATTGCACGATCAACTGCCGATGCTTGCAGGATACGGTCAGGCAGTCGTGCTTTCCGGAAGTATGGAGCCTACGATTGAAGTAAACGATTTTCTGATAATCAAACAACAGGATACATACGAAATCAATGATATTGTAACATATATTGATGATAAGAACACTCTGATTACGCATAGAATTGTCGGGCTGAACGACTCGTCAGTAAAAACTAAAGGCGATGCGAATAATGTTGCTGATGCTGAATTTGATATAGCACGAATTAAGGGGAAGGTTATTGCTATTATACCTAAAATGGGGTATGTAGTAACTTTTTTGCAAAATCCTCTGTGTGTAATATGTGTTGTTATAATTGCATTTATCCTGCTTGAACGCTCATACTCAAAGGAGAAAAAGAAAAACTCAACAGATGTTGAGGCTATTAAAGCAGAGATTAACGCTCTGAAAACTGAAATGAACAACACTAAGCTTGATTAATTGTGAATATAATATAGGGACTACAGCTCATCTTTTGGTCGGGTAAAATCCGCCATATTGCTGTAGCCCCTTTATTTTTATTCACGGTATAATTTTCGTAAAGTTTTTATTTCTTCAGCGTAGCCGTCAAGCTCGTTGGGAGTTTCAAGGAAGAACGGAAGCTTATTAAGCGACGGGTGATTGATTATTCTTTCAAAAGCATCAATTCCGATTCCGCCTAAACCGATTTTCTGGTGTCTATCCTTGTGACAGCCGAGATAATTCATACTGTCATTTAAGTGAATAGCCTTAAGCCTTTCAATCCCTAAAATTCTGTCAAACTCCTCAAGTACACCGTTTAAATTGTTTACAATGTCATAGCCTGCATCAAAAATATGGCAGGTGTCAAGGCAAACGCCGAGCTTTTCATTAAGCCTTGTATTGTCGATTATTGCCTTAATCTCTTCAAATCTTGAGCCGACCTCACTGCCTTTACCTGCCATTGTTTCAAGCAAAACGGTAGTACTCATATCTTCAGTCAGTACAGTGTTCAGCTGTGCGCTGATAAGCTCAATACCCTTGTCAATGCCCTGTCCGACATGACTGCCGGGGTGGAAGTTATAAAGATTTCCCGGAAAATACTCCATTCTCTTTAAATCATCAGCCATTGTCTGAAGCGCAAATTCTCTTGTTTTTTCGTCCTTTGAGCAAGGGTTAAGCGTGTATGGTGCATGAGCGAGAATTGTACCGAAATTGTTATTGCTCATTAGCTCCTTAAGCTCTTCAACATCTTTTTTGTCAATTTCTTTTGCCTTTCCGCCACGGGGATTCCTTGTAAAAAACTGAAATGTATTTGCGCCGATTGACAGCGCCTGCCTGCCCATTGCGGCAAAACCCTTTGATACGGATAAATGACAGCCTATTATCATAAAATCATTCCTATCGTTGTTTTTTATATCATACCGCAAAATTCAGAATAATTAAAGAGTTTTAAGATTATTTAATTATTCAAGCTGCATAATCACCTCAACAAAGGAGGTAATCAGATGAATTTTAGTATTTTGAAAAGAGATTAAAACGCAAGATAACGATGAATATTGTCAAACACAGGCTCAAAATTAAAATAACACAGTATAAATGATAGTGCATTAACCACTGATTTTAGTTTTTGCATTTTCAGGTTGATATTTCCTGACAAAAAAAGTATAATTATATGCGGAAATAGAATGAGAAAGGTCGTTAATGTTATGAATCATAACGCAGTTGATTTCTTAAAAACCTTTAACGGTAAAAAAATTGCTCTTTGCGGAATTGGCACGAGTAATTTACATTTGATTAATTTATTCAAAAAATATGGGGCAGAGGTTATTGCCTGTGATAAAAGAGATGAAGCCGCACTCGGCGAAAATGCTCAGCTTGCTAAAGAAGCAGGTGCTGTTTTGTCGCTCGGCGAGAAATACTTGGAGCTTGACGATATTGATATTCTTTTCAGAACTCCGGGTATGAGGTTTCATATGGACGAGCTTGAACGCTTCAAAAAACGCGGCGTTGTCGTAACATCTGAAATGGAGCTTTTCTTTGAGCTTTGTCCCTGCAAGATTATAGCTGTTACAGGAAGTGACGGCAAAACGACAACAACAACAATTATATCCGAATTCCTTAAGGCTGAAGGCAAAAAGGTGTTCCTCGGCGGAAATATCGGTACGCCTCTTTTGCCTCAAATAGAGGAGATTACAAAGGACGATGTAGCCGTTGTTGAGCTGTCAAGTTTCCAGCTTATTTCAATGCGTGAAAGCCCTGATGTGGCAGTAGTAACAAATCTCGCACCGAATCACCTTGATATACATAAGGATATGCAGGAGTACATAGACTCGAAGAAAAATATTGTGCTTCACCAAAGCGCATTTGGCAAAGCTGTTCTCAATCTTGACAATGAAATTTCAAACAGCTTTGAAGATGATTGCAGAGGAAAGATATTGAAATTCTCAAGAAAATCATCTGTTCAAAACGGTGCATACTGTGATGAGAACGGCTGTATATTTTATGCTGAAAACGGAAAAACTACTCCTGTTATGAACGCATGCGATATTAAAATTCCGGGACTTCACAATGTCGAAAATTACCTTGCGGCAATCTCGGCAGTATGGGAAATGGTAAGCGTAGAAAATATTGTAAAGGTCGCAAAAGACTTCGGCGGTGTTGAGCACAGAGCAGAATTTGTCCGCGAGCTTAACGGTGTAAAATATTATAACGACTCTATCGCATCAAGCCCTACAAGAACTGCTTTGGGTACTTTGTCGCTTTATGACTTTAAGATAATTCTTATAGCAGGCGGCTACGACAAAAAAATCCCTTACGAGCCGCTTGGCCCTGTTATCAACGACAAGGTCAAAACCCTTATTTTAATGGGAGCTACAGCACCTAAAATTGAAAAGGCTGTAAAAGAGGCTGACAACTATAACCCCGATGAAATCAAAATCATAAATGTTGCAAATATGATCGAGGCTGTAAAAGCAGCAGCTGAAAATGCAGTCAGCGGCGATATTGTGTCAATGTCACCGGCAAGTGCCAGCTTTGATTTATATAAGAACTTCGATGAAAGAGGAAAGCACTTCAAGTCCATTGTCAATAACCTTTGATTGAAAGAATGATCTGAATGAAAAATTTACTTTTTGACCTTTGCTCGGCAAACGGCGTCAGCGGAGAGGAAGGCTCTGTCAGCAAAATTGCCAAACTGATTTTGGGGACTTATGCTAATGTCAAGAATGACGCTAACGGCAACCTGATTGCTGAATTCGGCAAGACTGACGCTAAGTATTCAATTATGCTTGACGCCCACATTGACCAGATAGGTCTGATTATAACGCACATAGACTCAAACGGCTTTGTAAAAGCGTCGCCCTGCGGTGGTATCGACAGACGAGTTCTACAAGCCGAACGATTTACAATTTTGGGCGATAAGCCTGTTTCCTGCATTTGCTGTTCAACTCCGCCTCATCTGTCATCAGGCAACGAGGAAAAGGCTGTTACCGCAGACAACCTTTGGTTTGATACAGGGATTAGCGGAGAAAAGCTGAAAAAGCTTGTATCTCTCGGTGACAGAATAGTATTTGACGGACAGCCGAAAGAGCTTTTAAATAACCGCGTTACTTCTAAGGCGCTTGACAACCGTGCCGGAGTTGCAGCGGTTATGTACTGCGGCGATTTGCTGAAAAAGCAGGAATTAAACTGTAAGGTAATAATCTCGCTTTCTACACGAGAAGAAGTTAATATGCTTGGCGCAAAAACAGCGTCCTTCAGCTGTTACCCAAGTGAAGCTATAGCAGTTGATGTAACCTTTGCAAAGCAGAGCGGCGTACCGACAGAAAAAAGCGGAAATCTGGATGAAGGACCAATGATAGGCATTTCACCTGTTCTTGACAAGGAAATTACCGAAAAGCTTATTACCGCAGCTAAAGTCAAGAAAATGAAATATCAGTGTGAGGTTATGGGCGGCGCAACAGGAACTAATGCAGATGTGATTTCCTCCACAAGAGGAGGCATACGCACAGGTCTTGTTTCAATACCGCTTCGCAGTATGCACACAGGCGCCGAGGTTGTATCACTAAACGATGTTGCAGCAACCGGCGAGCTGCTGGCTGAATATATTTTGGAGAGGAGTATAGCCGTATGCTGAATTTGTCCTTTCTTAAAAAACTGTGCCTTGCAAGAGGAATTTCCGGTGATGAAAAAAGCGTGAGTGACCTTATTCAAAAAAGGCTCAGAGACAGCGGTGCTGAAATTATAACAGACGGTATGGGTAATCTGCTTGTTACAAAAAAAGGCAGAAACAGAGCGAAAAACAAGGTGCTACTGTCTGCTCATATGGACGAGGTAGGCTTTATAGTTACCGATATAAACTCAGATGGAACGCTGAGGATTGAAACTGTAGGCGGAATAGACCGAAAGGCTGTTTACGGAAAAAATGTACTTGTCGGTAGGAACGGCATTAACGGCGTTGTATCGGTAAAGCCTGTTCATCTGCTCAAGCCTGATGAAAAGGATTCTGTTATTCCTGTTGAGAAAATGGTTGTAGATATTGGCGCTGACAGCAGGGAAGAAGCTTTAAAATATGTTTCACTCGGTGACAGTGTTTCATTCGTACCAAACTACAACGATGATAACGGAATAATAATGGCTAAGGCGCTTGATGACCGTGCAGGATGCTTTATCCTGACAGAGATACTTCGACAGGAGCTTGAATATGACATCACCTGCTCTTTTGTAGTTCAGGAGGAAATCGGCTTGCGTGGAGCAAAAGCGGCGGCATATACACTTGAACCTGATTTTGCAATAGTTGTTGAGGCTACCACAGCATCGGATATTCCGGGATGTGACGAAACCAATACCGTTTGCAGTGTCGGTGACGGTGCAGTACTGTCCTTTATGGACAGAAGTACCATATACGATAAGGAGTGCTTACAGCTTGCCCTGAAAACAGCAGAGGAAAAGAATATTAAGGTTCAGCTAAAAAGAGCTGTAGCAGGCGGAAATGATGCAGGAGCAATCCACACCTCACGGTCCGGTGTTCGCACGATGGCAGTTTCTCTGCCATGCAGATATATTCATTCGCAAACAGGACTTATCTCTATGGAGGACTTGGCAAGCTCACTCGATATTGTAAAAGAGATGGCGATGAAGCTTGCCGTACTGTAATGATAAGAACATTAAATGAAAGCGAAAAAATTAGCGCCTTAAATCCCTTTGGAATAAGGATTAAGGCGTTACATAATGCTTACTGTAATACAGATATTTGCAGCTTCTATATTGACACCGATAGTTCAAGCCATATGGCTAAAATCGGAAGCGTTTTGATACTCGACGGGCAAATCATGCCCGACGAAAATCTCTTATCAGATTTTTGTAAAATGACAGGCATAAAAACTATACTCTGCAGCGGAGAACTTCAGTTTTCAATCGGATGTAAATCAGATGGGTACATTCTTAAATACAACGGCACAAATATTACTTTTACCGATAAAAAACAAAAAATAGTATTGTGTGACAACCTGCGTGATATTTTTCCCTTGCTGAAAAGTAATATGAACGACTTCGCATCAGTGACAGATTTTGATGAGCTTTATGTCGATTTATCACACAGAGTGCGTCACGGCTGTGCCGCTTCAAGTATTGTGTATGAAGAAGAAAATCATGCCGTTTCGTGCGCTGTAGCGCCTTTTATGTGTAAAGAGGGAGCAGTAATTTCAGCAGTTTGCACCGATGAACACAGCAGGAACAGAGGATATGCCTCCTGCGCAATTTATAGCTTAATAGACAGGATTCACTACTTTGGAATAGAAAACATTTACCTGCAAATCAACGATAACAGCCTGTTTGACTTCTATTATCCGCTTGGTTTTGTCGCTGCAGGAAAATGGCAGGAAATAATATTATAATTTTTATAAGGAGTTAAAATGGAAAACAGCTTTTTTAAATTTGACGATAAAATTATCGAAGTGTCAAAGCAGGCACTCAACCTGTGCAAAGAAGAACTTGAAAAAATTGATGAAATTAAGGAATATAACCAGAATAAAATGCTCTATGCTTTTCAACAGGCAGAAGCAAGCGAAAGCCATCTCATGCCGACAACGGGTTACGGCTACGGTGACAGAGGAAGAGATGTACTCGATAAAATATATGCAACCGTTTTTGACGCACAGGACGCTTTGGTTAGATACAATTTTGTCAGCGGAACTCACACACTTGAGGTTGCACTATTCGGAGTGTTGAGACCCGGCGATAAAATGCTTTCTGTTACAGGAACTCCTTATGATACAATTCACCCTGTTATCGGAATAAACGGTGAGGGAGACGGTAACGGTAACCTGAAGGACTTTGGAATTGAATACGGCGAAGTACCTCTTACCACTGATGAAAGACCTGACTATGAGGCTATAGAAACGGCAGTAACACCGTCGATTAAAATGGTTTACATACAGCGCTCCCGTGGCTACAGCACAAGACCTTCGCTTACCTGCGATGAAATTGCAAAAATAGCAGCTATTGCAAAAAAACAGGCACCCGACTGCATTGTAATGCTCGATAACTGCTATGGTGAATTTGTCGAGATTGAGCAGCCGCTTATGCACGGCGTGGACCTGATGGCCGGCTCGCTTATTAAAAATCCCGGCGGTGGAATTGCGCCGACAGGAGGATATATAGCTGGAAGAAAGGATTTGGTTGAACTTTGTGCCTGCCGATTGACAACACCCGCAACAGGTAAGGAAATCGGCGCAACTTTAGGTCACAACCGTGAGCTTTTTATGGGTGCTTATAACGCCCCGATAGCAAGCTGTGAAGCGCTCAAAACGGCTGTTTTTGCTTCTGCTATGTTTGAAATATTAGGCTATGAGGTTTCTCCGCGCTATAATGAAGTCAGAGGAGATATAATTCAGGTGATTAAGCTTAAATCACCTGAGGCTCTCATTGCCTTTTGCAAGGGAATCCAGAAGGCTGCTCCGATTGATTCATTTGTTGAGCCCGAGCCGTGGGATATGCCCGGATACAACTGTAAGGTAATAATGGCAGCAGGCGCATTTACGCTTGGCTCGTCAATAGAGCTTTCCGCCGATGCACCGCTCAGAGAACCATATGCCTGCTGGATGCAGGGCGGAGTGAACTTCCCGGCAGGAAAAACAGGCATAATGCTCGCTGCGCAGTCAATGCTTAAAGAGGGACTTTTGTAATATTAGCATACTAAAAAATGGGGCTGTCAGAATAGACAGTCCCATTTATATATTATATTGACCTAAGGCAGGGAATAGGTTACTTTTTTGCTTTCACCTTTGACAAAGGATTTGCCTCAGCCGCATTTTCAAGCTGCTCACTTGACAGATGTGTGTAAATTTCTGTCGTACCAAGGTTTTCGTGTCCGAGCATTTCCTGCAAAACTCTTATGTCAACATTTCCGTGTTGATACATCAGGGTGGCTGCAGTGTGCCTTAGCTTATGAACCGAATAGCCGTTGCCGTCAAGTCCAATTTTTTTTAGATATTTATATACAACATCCTGAACAGCTTGATTGCCCATACGCTTTTTAATGTGACTGATAAAAAGAGCATTTTTTTCCTTTGTATCATTAGGCCGTACAGCTAAGTAATTCTTAAGGGCCGATACGCAGGCATCATTCAAATACACAATTCGCTGTTTATTGCCTTTACCTGTAACAGTCATAATATTATCAGATAAATTAATATCGTTAATATTAAGCCCAACAAGCTCTGAAAGTCTGAGACCGCAATTTAAGAAGATTGTCAGTATACAGTAATCTCGTTCCTTATACTTGCCGTCAACGCTGTTTAACAGCTCAATACTTTGCTCCAAGGTCAAAAACTTTGGCAGAGCCTTTTTTGTTTTAGGCACCTCAAGCTCTTCAGCGGGATTTGTTGCTATAAGACATTTCTTGTTTGCAAGATACGAGAAAAAGGATTTTATGCTTGAGGTTTTGCGTGAACGGGTTTTGGCGTTGTTCTGTCTGTCGTTAATTGCATAATCCATAAACGAATAAATATCCGTAAGAGTTACAGATTTAATTAAATCAAGATCAACATCTGTAATCTGTATCTTATCAAATTCAGCGTCAGGCTTTTCACGGCCCTTAAGAATTTTTATGTATCTGAAGAAGGTTCTTAGGTCAAGGTAGTATTCCTCGACAGTTTTTTGAGATTTACCCTTGATGTTCTGTAAGTAGCCGAGAAAATCCTTAATAACTTCAGGTGCTTCAAAAATATATTTGCTGTTCATTTTACCACCGCTTTCATATAAATGATAACACAGAGGCAGGGAGAAATCAATTATTAAAACTACACAAAATGAATATTTTGTGTAGTTTAGGGGAGATAAAATAATTAAATAACGCTATATTAGCGCCACAGCGCCTCCGACATCTACAAGCGGCTTATTGCTCAGGTTCAACACATCTACACTGTAGTTTTTGCAGAAAGCTTTTATGTTATCATAATCTCTGTGCGTTTTTACATCTCCGCAAAACGCCAATATATTTTTATCTATTTTAAAGCAACAGCCGCCGATGAATCCGTAATTATATCCGTCAAGCATTACTGAGCCTTTTGAAATTTTTAAAGCGTCAATATTGGCAATGGTTTTACATTTTTTGTAAATTGCTTCATCATCTGTAATTATTGCGTTATTGCTTATAATTACTGTTGAGCATTTTGCATATCCCTGATTAACATCAATTATCTGAACTCCGTTATTTATGTAAAGCCTCAGCAATTCAGTGTTGCTGTGGCTTTTTTTACATATATAATAATCTCCGATAAAAGCTCCGTTCAAGCTTATATTATACGGATATTTATTTGTAATACTTTTTTCTTCAATTATTATTTTTGCGTTATCATTAATATCTACAAGCGATTTTTTTAAAACCGAACAACTGTTTCGCAGGAGATAGGTTTTATTTTCAATATTATGAATTTGCATATCAGCGTGATATCTTTCATTGTACGGTAAATCATCAGCTTCAACGCTTGAAATCACCTTTATATCAAGTCGTTCAAGCTCGGTTGTAATATAGTTATATTGCGGCGAAATCACTGCAACAGTAATTTTGTTTTGCGGTAAATTAGGATTTTGCATATGTCTGTTAACTCCGTTTATTCATACTTCAGTGCGTCTATAGGTTTTAGCTTTGCAGCTTTGACAGACGGATATACACCGAACACTATTCCTGAAATTACAGAAAAAATCACGGTAAAAAAGATTGAATTCCAGTCTATTATTAAAGTCATATTCATCATTGAAATACCGGCATAAGAAATAATTAAGCCGATTACAACGCCAATTATCGCTCCGAAAAAAGAAAGTAAAAAAGCCTCGGCTAAAAATTCCGACACTATCTTCTTTTTAGACGCACCGATTGACTTTTTTATTCCGATCTCTCTTTTTCTTTCAGAAACCGACACAAGCATTACTGTCATTATGCTCAGCCCTGCGACGAACAGAGATAGTGCTCCGATAGCTGTCAGCACCAGCGTTACAATGCTTAGTATATTTGTGAGAATATCTCTCTGTTTAGCCATATTGCTCGCTGTGTAGCCGTCATCAACGCCCTGTGAATTGTTAAGTGACTTAGTAATTCTTTCTGACAGCTCATCAATATCAACACCGTCGTTTATTTTAGTAAAGATCTGATTATAATTGCTCTTTCCGGTAATTTCAGCGGCGGTTGTATAAGGAATATAAACAAAGCTCGGAACATAACCTGTCAGAGCGCTTTGCAGCATTCCGTTGCCGGTCTTTAATACTCCAATAATCTTGTATTCTTCAACAGCACCGTTAATATCTACCTTTATATTTTTTCCTACGATATTATCAGTATTGAAATTCTGATTTGAAAACGCCTTGTCAACCATACAAACCCTTGCTGATGACGCAATATCATTCTTATCAAAGAATCTTCCGTACAACACATCAAGCGAAACAGTTTCCTGCGCAGTTTCATTAATTCCCCAGGTTATCACCTCGGTGCCGGCATCTCCGAGTAAAAAGGTTGATGGCAGAGCCATAACAGGTGTTGCGGTTTCAACAGAATTGTTTGAAGAAATAATTTCAAGTTCATCGTTTGTCAATGGCAGGCTTTTACCTTCCTTGACGGAAATATTTATTCCGCTCAATCCTAAGCTGTCAAGCTCGTTATTTACAGCCTTAGTGCCGCAAGCACTTATACAGCTGATGATAATTACAGAAGTAACACCGATAATTATGCCAATCATAGTCAGGGCAGTTCTGCTTTTTTTGCGAAAAATATTGCGAACAGCATAGGACAGAGTATCAATCATCATCTTCTTCCTCCGTCGCTTTTGCAAATGACTGTTCAGCTATACCTTCAGGTGATGAAATAATCAGCTCGTTTTCATCAATTCCGGAAAGGACCTCTACCCCATTTTTATAATCTTCACCTGTTTTTATCTGCCGCTTTTCGCAGATTCCAGCTGATGAATAGCACAACACATACTCGTCACCGCTCTCATCATATTTTATTGCTTCATATGGTAAAATAACAGCGTTGACCTTGCTGCCTACTGTAATAGTGCATTTCACCGAATAGCCTGGCTTTACTGCTTTGCTTAAGCCTTTGTCAATTTTCACAATGACATCAACGGTTGTTTCCTTGCCTGTGGTTGTTGTTGTTTGTTTTGCGGTACTGCCGATTTTTGATACCGTACCGCTCATATTGTTGTTTTTCAGGGCATTACAAGATATAGTTGCTCTTTGACCTACTTTTATATCTCCGATTTTATTTTCGCTGACAGCAAGTCTTGCCTGCATTGAGTCCGATTCAGCTATCTTGATTAACTCATCGCCCGGTGAAACGAGCTGACCGCTATTTATGCTAACTTCTCCTACAACACCGTCATACTCGCTGTAAACAATTTCGGGCTGGGCGTTGGATACATCTTTTGTAGATACAGCAATTCCATCTTTATCATAGTCGTCAAGCGAGCTTATATCTCCGTTTAACACCGACTGGATTATTTCTTCATCACTCATATCAAGCTTAGTTTCAGACGATACTCCCGATGCACCAACAGAATTTACTACTGCGGAGTATAATTTGTCGCCCTTTTTTATAGTGTCCCCCTCTGAAACGAAAACCTTGTCAATCTGCGCAAGCTCTGTTGCGTTTACTGATTTGTTGTCGCTGTATTCAATTTTTCCGGTGCATACTACAGTTGATTCTACGGTCTGAGGATTAACGGAAAACACTTTGACATTAGGAATATGCGAGATAATTACAGCGCTTGCTATAAAGCACGCCGATATAGTAATTGCCGTAAAGGCCATAAGTTTAGATTTTTTAGTCACTGCCACCACTCCCTTGCCACATTATTATTTATCTAATAATGTATTTTATTAATGGCAGTGTATATATTTCGATAAGAAATTTAGTTGTGCGATGCAGAAGCCGTTTTGTATTGTAACCTAAATCAAATTTATCTTAATGTTGTTAATTAAATCTTTATCATCGTATATAATCTCAATCATATAGCCGTCACATGTATAATGTTTTGTTTTTCTTGGAATACCATCTCTGTCGGTGTTAAGCATAATATAATTTGTGTCGGGATCTACAGCTTTAACATCTTGAAGCGATTGTCCGACTGATAATACATCAAATGCGGCTTTGGGCAGGTTATCGCGATAATAACGAGGAGCTTCTGCTCTGAGCTTAGTACGGAAATTTATTATATCTTCTTCAGCGTATCCGCTGTTAATCAACAATTCGTCAACGGTTTGTACATTATCATTATGGTTCAATCGTTGAAACAACACATAGTTCTCTAACCGCCTATAAGCAGTATTTGCAGAATATTGCGGATCAATTTGATCATCGTCCAAAACAGCATCAAACAATTCAATAGAATCGCTTAAGAACCATCCTACAATATCTTCAATACATTGATTTATTTCGCTTTCTTTTTGCTTGTTGTATATCATTATTTTCTCACCGTCTTTTAAACAATCACTCTGAGATCACCGCAAATGCCTCACGGATATTTTTTACGCCAATTATCTCAATATCGGGGAAATTTGCTTTATTAACACCTTTTAAGCTGTAATACGGAACTATGCAGCGCTCAAAGCCAAGGCGTTGAGCTTCGCTTATTCTCATTTCACAATGGGAAACTGCTCTTATTTCACCGGCAAGTCCCAGCTCGCCGAAAGCAAGTGTTCTTTCGTCAATAGGCTTGTCCTTTAAGCTGCTTACAAGTGCCATTGCAACAGCAAGATCTACCGCTGGTTCATCAAGCCTGAGACCCCCGACAATATTGATGTATGCGTCTGCATTAGAAAAGTAAAAACCTGCTCTTTTTTCAAGGACAGCAAGCAGCAGTGACATTCTGTTGAAGTCAAAGCCTGTTGCCATTCTGCGCGGATTGCCGTATCCGCTTGAACACACAAGTCCCTGCACCTCAGCGAGTATAGGTCTTGTACCCTCAATAGCACAGGCTACGCAGGTTCCGCTGACATTTTTCGGTCTGCCCGACAGAAGCATCATTGAAGGATTATCGACATCAAAAAGCCCTTTGTCGCTCATTTCAAGAACGCCGATTTCGTTTGTAGAACCGTATCTGTTCTTAATAGCACGCAAAATGCGGTAGGTCATCTGTTTATCGCCTTCAAAATATAATACCGTGTCAACGATATGCTCAAGCACCTTAGGTCCTGCTATTGCACCATCCTTGTTGACATGGCCGACCACTATTATTGGAACATCAAGGCTTTTTGCACAGCGCATAAACATATTGGTACATTCTCTTACCTGAGTTACGCTTCCGGGTGATGAGGTCAGTTCAGAAAGGCTCATAGTCTGAATTGAGTCAATCACAACAAGCTCAGGCATCTCCTCTTTTATCAGCTCACAAATTGCCTGACAATCTGTCTGGGTATATAAGAATATATTATTTCCGTCAACTCCAAGTCGGGAGGCTCTGAGCTTGATTTGGCGTTTCGATTCCTCTCCTGAAACATATAAAACCTTTTTGCCGTCCTTCCCCATATAGTCGCACACCTGCATTAAGATAGTAGACTTACCTATTCCCGGATCTCCGCCGATAAGTACAAGAGAGCCTTTAACAAGACCTCCGCCGAGTACACGGTTAAGCTCACGAGAGCCTGTAGAGTATCTTTTTTCATCGTCAGTGTCAATGTCGGTAATCTCCTGAGGAGGAGAATATATTGAGCTTCTGCCTGATGACGCTGAAGTTACTTTAACATTTTCCTTTATCTCCTCATTCATAGAGTTCCAGTCACCGCAGCCGGGGCATTTCCCAAGCCATTTTGGTGATTCATACCCGCAGCTTGAGCAGATGTATACACTTTTGATTTTTGCCATTTGTTTCACCTCAAAAATTATCTTGTCAAAGAAATTTTATACTCTATTCCA
This sequence comes from Acutalibacteraceae bacterium, assembly GCA_051880615.1. Taxonomy (GTDB): domain Bacteria; phylum Bacillota; class Clostridia; order Oscillospirales; family Acutalibacteraceae; genus UBA7067. The sequence continues at coordinate 59,135 of JBJEOH010000026.1, read as the reverse complement.
TTACAAGATATAACATATGTATGGAATAGAGTATATTTTTATTTTTTGGAATCTGTGCCAACACACTTGAAAATTACAAGAATTTCTAATCTTTATGTTTCATAATTTTAATTTTACGCCACCTAAAAATAAGTAGGAAAAGTGACGCAAATACAATCACCATACCGGCTGTCACAAGCAGACTTATCTGAAAAGAGCCGGTATACGGAAGCTCAGTCATTGTGAAGTTCTGAATCACTAACGGCGATGACATATAACTGCTGTCAATCACTCTTGATTTCCAGTCGAGCTTGTAGCCGTCGGGTGCTTTCACCTCAGCAAGAAGATACTTTTTCCTCGGCAGTTCTGTGAATTCGGCATTGCCGTTTTCGTCAGTCACAGCTATTTTGCACAGATACCATATTATGCCGTCCGAGTCTTCCACTGTCTTTTCAGGTTTGAAGGAAAGTGCAGAATATGCTTCATCTGCAATTAAATCATCACTGTTCGGGCTATAAACTGCAAACACTGCTCCTGCAAGCAGAGTATCGCTGTGTGTTCCATCAATCTTATGGATATTCACCGACCATTTCTGCCAGATGTTTGTGCAGTTAAGGGCTGTGCTTGTGTCGGGGTTATAGGTGAATGTTACGGCTTTAGAAGAAAGGTTATTCCACCCGCCAAGCTTATAATCCTGCTGATTCTGTATTTCAGCTATCGTATAGCTGTCACCCGGATTCCACTGCCAGCCTTCAAGCTCTAACTTGAGCTTTTCGCTTGCGCTCTTCCCTTGTTCAACCGACAGGTCTATCTGCTTATATGTCCTGCCCTCGGCGTCAAGCTGTGCAATCAATTCATCGGAAGTATTGAAGCTTCCCTCAATTTCATTTCCCGAATATAGCATAAAGGTAAATGTTGCCGCCTGCTCTGCCTTATACTCATTGCCAAGCAGATTAATAAGACTTTTGTGCAGTACAGGCACATCAGGAATTTTCACGCCTACCTCAAGCGGCATTGCCTCAAGCTCATAGGTTATTCCTGTAAGGCCGTAATGATAGCCGAAGCTGTTCCACGCTGTCATTCCCGGAGTGATATTTGAATCGTTTGCATTTGCATTAAAGCTGAATTCTATTCGTGATTTCGGAGGGATCTGTGTTCCGCTGTCATCATTGAAATTAAGCCTTATTGAACGAACATCATTTTTGTCAGCTGTCCACTCATCCCACTGAGAAGTTCCGCTCCAATCATCCGCTGTAAAATCCTGTGAATAAGAACATTCAACAGAGTAATACTGTGAATCAAGGCTATAGCTATCGCCCGATTCAGTAATTACAGTCAATGCAAATTGAGGATCATCAGCAAGAGATACCTTGTATTCACTTAATCTTGCCGCATTATTGTCAAACGGGCTGTGGTCGCCCGGCTGCGGCAGACTGTCGATTAAAATGAGCTTTGTCATTCCAAATGAGGTGTCATTTGTAACAGACAAGGTATACTTGAATGTACTGTTTTTGCTGCCGAGAACTATGTATTTCTTATCAGCGCTTGAGTCTGTCGAATTATCGCTTACGCTTATCTCTTCGACCGATTTTAACGAGCTTGTCGAGAAGCCTGTGCTTACCGTTACAGGCGAGGTGTTTACAACGCCGCCGACTACACCGCCGTCGTGAATTAATGAGCCTTGAGCAGTGGTGTCATATTCCTGAACATTCGGCTTCAAATATGCATAATTTGTATAAACCGTGTTTTCATAAACGCTTGTGACATTTTTGCTTGATAATGTAACATCTACATATCCGTCGTTTTCAGGAATAGAAAAGACTTTATCGGAAAAATTGATTTTCAGCGTTTCCTCGCCGTTTTCGTTCCGTGTAACCGAAACATCCGCTGTAATGCCTGTCGCTATGGTTATAGTTTTCGGCGTTCCGTCAAGCGTCAGTGTATAAATCGTGCCGTTTGCCTGTATTGTAATGGATGTTCCGTCCTCACTTCTGTCTGTTACCTTGAATATATTGTAGCTTGCAATAGGTGAAGTGCCGGTACTGTCATATATCTTCGCCGAAACCGTTCCGACAAGACCATACAGTGACGGAAGAGTATCAATAAAGGTGTAATCTGTTATTGCGTTCATTCCCGAATTATGCAGTCTTGCTCTCCAGTTTATGGTTGCGTACGGCGATACGCTTGTTTTGTACGGTTCGGAAGCTGTTGAGCCTGAATTAATATAAGAGTCAGTGTAGCAAGTTACTCCGGGAACTATTCCGCCGCGAATTACCGCTACATCAGACATCAGCCATTTTTCGCCGTCATTGCTGTTTTCGGCAAAGCTGTATGTATTGCGGATATCTTCGGCGTTTTTCACGCTTCGCGTACCGTCATTGCGGTGATCATATAAAGTAGTTATTTTTCCCTCGACGGGTACATCGTTTTTGCTTACAGCGCTTACTCCTGCGCCAAGATAATCGTAATATTCCATACCGACGGTGTTTAATGCAGTGTCGGTCGTTTTACTTGTAGAACCGATATTGCAGACATATCCAAATACTATGGCTTCACCGCGGTCGAGATAATATTTATCCTCAAACTCGTCGTATTTAATGGCACTTGCTCCCCAACTGCCGGATACGCTGAACTTAATGACTCCGTCAGCTGTAGTTGCACTTACAGTTGCAGCCTTGTATTTTACGCTGTCATCAGGATCTGACGGCGTCAATACTGAAAACGCATTTGATGTTGCCGTTGTGATCGTGTTCAAACTACTGGAAGATACAGTTGAACCGCTCATCATTTTTGAATAAGTAAAGCCCTGCGGCGGTACATCGTAAATATCCTGCAGATACAGTCGGCTGTTGCCGTCGTTATAAAGCACAGCATAGTACGACACTGCTCTGCCTGTATTGTCGGCGTTGTTGTAATAAATTCTGCCTGCGGTCTGCTTGTAGCTGTTGTTCGTATGGCGGTAGGTAGCATACACGCCCTTTTGCAGCAGCACTCTGCCCTTTTCCTTAAGGCTGTGATATACGGTTTTTCTGATGCCGTAAACATACAGAGAATTTTCAATCCTGTTGCCGTTTACAGCTTCACAGTAATCAGAATATGTTGTACTTTCGTCGCCGTCTGTTGGGAATGTAAGCGTAACATAGAACGAAAACTGCTTGCCGGGGTCAATCGCAATCTTAGTACCCGACGACCACTTTATATAATACATTCCGCTTGAAACTGCTCCGTAAATCTCATCGCTTATCTGCCACGAGTCAAAATCCGTGAGCGCAACTCCTTCGGTCGCTTCATATGATATTGTTGTATTAACATCCTTTTGCCATTCGAACACGCTATCGGTGAACGGCAGAGCGTCATAGAAATTATTACCTCCAAGTGTGAGCGCATAGGTGCTAGGATTAGTGAATGTAAGGCGGTAAGTAACGCTGTCGCCTGCAACTACTACCGTATAATTATCGTCATCGGCTGTGTAGGAGCCGTCATCGTTTTTAGTGACAATCTCCTTGTTAAAATCCATGAGAGAATATGAATCCCACATTGAAGTATATATTCTGTCCTTTGTTTTATCATTCATATATGCGACGCCGCCGATTGAATAGCTTGTGGAGTGAATCAGATCGGGGTCAACTATTGTGTGATAGTTAAGCTCGGAATAGCAGTAGTCAGCCTCGGTCTGCGCATAATAAAGCTTCATTTTGGTATGCACACCGGTGTATGAGTGGGTTTCTTCGCCGACTGTGGTTTCTGTCGGGTCTGAAGCGGCTGTGACTGTTACACTGTCTGCGATGAGGTAATTTCCGCTTTCGTCTACACCGACAACAAGACCGCTGTAGCTTCCCGGCTCTGACAGCTTATAGTATGCTGCTTCAACATCATTTTCTGTGAGTGTAACTGTGTCAAGTCCGCTGTCGGCAAGAGAAGTGTTTTGCTCGGCAGGGACAAGCAGAAGCTGCGAACCGTAAAGCTCGTCAACCAACGGCAGGTTTTCATAAGAGCCGTTGCCGAGATGGTCAAATTCGACAGTGTAATCTAAAATGTCACCGAGCTGAACATTTCCGTTTGTCAGCTCCTCCCCGGTGCTGTTCAGGTATGCGCTTTTATAGATATATGCTTCTCGCGTCATATTGGCGGAGGCTCCGTCTGAATTTTTAAAATATGCGCCGTTTTTCATTATGTAAGCCACATTTTTGGTATACTTGGTCGCTTTCTCTACGGGATAACAGGTCGGATAATCATTGTCAAGCATCTGGAAAGTGTCCTTATGCGAAGAATAAATATAAAAATATCTGTTCTCGCCGCCCGCAAGAGAAAAACGGCTGTTTTCATCATTCAAAGTCCAGGTCGTTTCAAACCGTGTGTTTTTTGCGATTGTATAGCCGATGGATTTCAAGGTTTTATCGAGGGACTCGGTGACCTCATACAGCGTTCCGTCTGATTTTTTTACGCATAGAGCTGTTTTTGCGTCGTTCCACGATATCGTGAGTGTGTCGGTTGTGCTTTCGATATCATCGGTATTGGCTGCATTAATATATGCCGTTCCTCCGTCTGCCGATTGCACCTCAATCCATTCGCTTAATACAGCATTCGTTATTTTTATTGTAAGGCTCTTGCCATATTCATCGCCGAACATTCGCTCCATATTGTCAGGAGTAATATATGATTTATCCTTCTTGTCATCAAGAACATCATAGACAGTATATACAGCGTTCTCGTCGCCCATATACGGCATAGCACCCGAATTGTAGAGACGAATGGTATAATTTACAGTTCCGCCCAGATACCCGTTAGAAGAAGTGGTGGTTTTTGAAATTGCAACATTTCCGCCTGTGATTTTAAAATACTTTAACGCACTGCCCGAAGCCTTTTGGTCATCAGAATATGTGTAGTGAGTGACGGCTTCAACATTGTTTGTAAATTCATATGTCGTTCCTGCCGCATCGTTCAGGAGCGAAGAATCAATATTTAACGCTGACTTATACACGGTAAGTGTGGTTGTTGTCGCCGCAATCTGCGCGTCTGATTTTGAATTATATATGCGCCAGTGCAGTACAACGCCCTTTTCCGCATCATATTCAACACTGCCGCCCGACAACGCCGCGCCGCTGTTGATGACTTTGGCTATTGCGACATTATTTGCATAAAAGGTTCCTCCGGAATAACGCGTATTGCCGTTTTGTACTGCTTCAAGCACCTCACTGCTCCAGCTTATGCCCTCGCAGGTGCTGAAATCAATATTATCATAAAAATCGGCACTTCTCACATAGTCTTTTCCGTAGGATATCGTTTCATCGGATACTCTCTTGTACGAGATACTGTAGCTTAAGTCACTGCCTGCAACAACGCCGCCGTTGCCGTCACCTGTCAGAGAAATGGTTGTGTTACCCGTACTTGTTTTGGTAACGCCGAATTCCTCGGGCTGAGTTGTCCAGTATGCCTGAAGTGCTTTTGAATAAGCCTGTGTGCTTTCGGTTGCCTCAACGGTTTCAGACTCAATGATCTTGCCCTGACTTGTCTGCGATTCCTCCGAGGTCATAATCATACCCCAGACCTTAAGATTACCTCCGCTTGAGGATGGTGACGGGTATGAAACCTCTACAGTCGCATTTACTGTTGTACCTGCCGCAGGGACAAATTCAACATAGATAATATTGGGTGCGGCTGTTGCGTAGCAGGTTACCTCTGTGCCGTTCAAAGTAACTGTATCGCCCGGAGAAATACTTGTTGATGCGTCAAGCTCTGAAGTTTCAAAATATACACGATAGATATTTTTGGTTTGTATATCCGAACCGCCGACCGACATATTTATAGACAGAACATCGCCTGTAAGCGTTTCGTATCTGCCGATGTTAGTTGCGCTGTTCCACTTGCTTCCGTCTTCATCAACAATAGATATATACATCGGCTGAGCGTCGCCTGACGAAATCTCAAGCTCCTTTAAGCCGTCAATAAAATCCATATCTGCTCCGCTGCCCGATTTATAGCCGAGAGCAGTGTAAATAAATGGACGGTAACCGATACTTACATTTTCGTTTGTAAACAAGGCCGTTGCATCTTCAACAGTTGTTGCACCGTTGACAGATGACAGCTTGGTGCAATATGAAATGCCGTAAGTGCCGATACTTTCGATAGCTGCAGGATTTTCAAAAGTGAGTGTTTCCAAATTTTCAGCCAGCTTGAATGCATATGTATCTACCGCATTGACTGTGCAGGTAACGCCGTCCTCGGGCGTTATGGTTTCGGGAATAGTCACGCTTTCAAGTCCAAACGGAACATAAGCAACGCTTGCGGTGAGAGTAGCGGAATCGTATTCATATACAACGCCCTGCGAGTCAACCCAGATTGTGCCGGACAGAGCATTGAGAGGAGCAGGTACATCGCTGAAAGCACCGCTATTAAGTGTTATTTGATTTTCACCGATAAATTTAACACTTTTGGCGTTTTTAGCCAAATTATTAAAGTTGCCGATAAGGACATCAACATTATCACCGATAGTAAGGTCATATTTAATTCCTTTTTCAGTTTGAGAAGAAATGAGAGCACAGTTTGGTGTATCATAGTACAGTTTTTGAAGGCTCGGAGTATCAGAAGATAAATTAACAATATATTCCACATTATCGGGAAGATTCAGCTCTTCTAAAGCAGAACAAAACACAAATTGCAATGGCGTCTTTGCGTTGATACTAATTTGCTCACCTAAATATAACTTTTTCAAATTTTTAGCATTCCAAAACAAAAATTGAATGCTGCTGCCTTTAAGACCGTTTTGAAAAGTAATCTCTTGTATGTTTGAATTTCCAAATGTTACAGAATTAGCAAAGGTCACCCGATTTGGTATATTTAACTTTTGTAATTTAGTATAAGAAAACGCACCTCCTGCTATCGAAGAAACATTATCAGGAACTGTGTATTCGGACACATCTGTTTTTGATTGCGGATAAGCTACAAGCTGAGATGTGCCGTCATCAAGGCGTTTAAATATAACACCATCTTCCGAATAATAAACAGGATTATCACTTGATACTATATAATTTGTAGCACCGGTACTGTAGTTATGACCTTGTGTTCCTATAGTAGTAACAGTTGATGGTATGTATAAATCTGAAATACCATTATTATGCCAAATCGAACCTAAATCAAACTTCTCCAAGCCTTCATTAAGGGTAACCTTTTTTAATCCGGAATAACAGAATTGTCGATTAGTTAATTCTTTAATGCTTCCCGGAATATCAATTTCGCACAAGTAACTAGAGTATGCAAAAGCATTACTCCCCAAGCTTTCAACAGTTTCGCTTATATCAATACTACTCAATTTTGAATATCGCGTAAAAGCATAAGCGCCGACATGGGTTACTCCCTCTTCGATGACTACATTATCTATCGTTGAATAATACTTATACCACGGAGCTGTTGTACGGTTTGAATCAGTATAATTCGGCATTGCTCCCTCGCCTGAGATTGTAACGGTTGTTTTACCCGTTAGAGTATTTTTTGTATAAGTCCATGTAAGTCCCGAGTCCTCGCCTGTGGTAGGGTGTAAAATGCTGCCCCCGTCCAAAACCTCGACTTTTTGCGCACTGAAAAGTGAAATGCCTGAATCCTCGGCTTCAGCGGAATATTCCGGCTTGCTCCATTGCAGGTTCATTGTTTCACGGTTGACGGTGTCAAGCTTTGCCGCTTCAAAATCCGCACCACAGCCGGGAGTAATATCAAGAGTGGCGCTTTCAAGTGCGGCTGTTTTTGCGTCAAGCTCTGATCGCTTTATGTCGGCTATTTCTTCTTCGCTAAAGAGAATTTCTTCGCCGTTTTCGTCAAGCGTTGTCAACTGAGTACTGAATTCCTCATCCGATGCGGAGGTCACAAAAACACCTGAAACACAGTTTAGCTCAAATTCGGTTTGCTGACCGGGTTCAAGATTAAAGTAATAGTTTACTGCTCCGTCACCGCCGATTTCACGGCTTAATATAATAGTGTTTCCGTTATTGTCGGAAATCTCTGTTTTCTCGTTTTCAAATATATATTCTTCCGAAAGTCCTGCTCCGTTGCCAAAGAATGTGAGTGTAAAGCAGGAATTATATTCATCTCCGCACGCCCTTACTGTGAGCGGAAGAATTTCGCCAAGCTCCACATTTGTATATTCAACCGATAATTCGGGGTTATCTTTTGTTACAGTAATAGCCGGCTTCATCATAATGAGCGCAACAATTACAGCTACAGTTACAGACAGAATTACTGTAGCGGGGATCATTATCTTTTTAAATTTTCTGTGCTTAATCATTCTGTATATTTGTTCATATACATTTGATTTAAGTTTTTCTGCCATATCTTATTCTGACCTTCTGAAATTAATAGAGAATTAAATTATTCACTTAGTCCATATTTGTCCGTTTACCTATTTAGCCAATTTTTCAATTCGTTTTCTTTTATATGCCGATACCGCGTATCTGACTGCTACTATTAAAATAAAGAGAAGCAATATTGGCAGTACAATAAAAAGTGCTACAAGATTTGAATCAACCATCACCGCTTCAGCAATAACTCTGACAGATGAGCTGATGTCTGCCACCCGTTTTCCGCGAACAAGAAGTCTGTGTGTATTCACAGCATAAGGCGTACAGGTAAGCAGCGTTACATAGTCATGATTGTCTGAAATATAAAGCTGACTGTCATCATCAGGAGCAACTATTGAAATTTTATCTACCTCGTAGACAAGCATCTCGTCGAGTACCGTTATTGTGAAGATGTCACCATTGTCCAAATCGTCAAGGTTTGAAAACAATTCTGAGGCAGGTACTCCCCTATGACCTGTCAGCACACAGTGCGTACCTGTTCCGCCTAAAGGGAGAGACGAACCTTCAAGATGTCCAACTCCATTTGATAATACAGCTTCGGATGTTCCGTGATATATAGGAAGCTGGACTCCGATTTTGTCGATGCTTATATAGCCTATCATCCCACCGTTTACATTTAACAGAGATTTATAATTTTTTCCAATCGGCTCTCCGTTGATGAAATCCTGTCGGTTTAGTCTCAGGGCTTGATTATATTTTTTCACATCTTCTTTCAGTCCGTCAAATTCATTGTCATTAATCATCGAGAGAGCTTCATTGTAGTTTGCCACCGACTGAGTCTGATGTATTGAGTTTATGTAGTTACTTACTGACGGATAAAGCAGCAGGGACAAGCCTATGACAAGAATTATTAAAAGAATAATTGTAGGCAACCTCTTCTTCAATTTCTTTTTCATAGACCTCTCCCTGCTGCCGCAGTGCAGACGCACTGCGGCATAGAATTTAATTGCTGTTTTTCCTGCGCGAAACTCTCATACGCGTAATAAGTATTATTACTACACCTACTACGAGAACACCACCAACTACATAGAACATTACTGTACCTATTCCGCCTGTGAGCGGTAAAAGTGTACCTGAATTGTTCTGAATGCTGATTTCTGTTGCATCTGCGCCGTCCTGCTTGAGACTGACTGACGCAATGTCGGTTGAATCCGTATTCGCATTAGCTGTAATTGTAATCTTAACAGCATCAGGATTGAGGTTGTAGCCGTTAGGAGCCTTTGTTTCTTTCAGATAATAGTCTCCGCTGTCCAAGCCCTTAATAGTAACTCTTTCGGTTGTTGAAATAATTTCAACTGCTGTTTCACCAGCTTGCGCAAGACGGTATGTTCCGTCATCGTTCTTTACAAGTAAAATTTCCTGTGTGCAGGCTTCGTCACGATAGAGCTTGAAGTGTGCATCAGCCAACCCGTGTTTTGTTTCACTTTCACTCTCAAGATAATACTTGAAAAGGTTAAAAGAATACGAATAAACCTTTACTGTTTTATCAGGTGTATTTGCTGTGCTGCTTTCATGATAAGCATCATTTGAATACTCGATATGTACTGCGTTGTTATTTGATTCTGCATAGATTTTTGTGTCCATATTTAATGTTGCATCATAACCGACATAAATTGTAGTGCCATCGGTTGCAGTTGTGAAATAACCGCTGTTAAGAGTAATTTCAAATGTGCAGGTATCTGCAAGACTTTCGGTTGTTACCGTGTAATTATCTGAAGCAATTTCAGTTGTTAAATCAGAATCGGAATAAAGCTTTATGCTGTCCTTATCCAAAGTAAGACTTGAGTCCATTTTATCGTGAATTTTATATGTATAGCTGTCGTAGTAGCTTGCATAGCTTGGGATAGTAGCCGTGAGGAGGAAATTGAATTTTTCGTTTATTTCACCGTCGGCGAAGTTTGCGTAGGTTGTATCGCTATCCTCCTTAACACTCTTGCTGATTGTCGGTACATCAGCCTTAAGGTTAACCTCAGCGTTGTAGTTTGTTGTATTCAATGCACAGAATGCAGTCACTGTTTCATCAGCTGTGCTGCCATCTGTAGGCTTCGCGGTTGCAGTAACAAGATAATAACCGAGGTCATTAACAGAAATAATAGCTGTGCTGGCGTCAGTTGCAGCTACCGTTCCGCTTGCTGGAACAGATTTCTCATTAATGTAGGTTCTGACAGCTGCAGCAAAATCGTTGAGTTCATCGCTGTTGTCGCTAAGATCCGCTACATAGTCAATAAGAGCTTTTCCGCTGTATGAGGTGGTCGTATCGCCGACAGTTACATCATAGGAAAAACCGCTGAACTCATCGCTGATTGTGTAAGCATAATTATGCGGAATACCCTCTGCGTCATCGCCGCTTAAAGTTACATCAAAAATTTTGTATGCGTTGTAAGTGATTCCGTTCATTGAAACTGCCGAACTGTTGTTGTTGATGGTAATTGTGTACGGCGATTCGGCAGCAAGCGCAGTCACCGATACAGCAAATAAAATAGTAATTGCCAGCAAAATTGCGAAGATTCGCTTAAATGTTTTTGTCATAAAATAATTCCTTCCTTATCATCATGGGATTTTGAATTCTTGCGATTATTATGAAACAGAATTTTACCTCCTTTATTTTTTATTTATATTAAATATATTATAAAATTATAAGCCGCAAAATCGCTATTGGATATAAGCATCAAATTATGATTTTGCCGACTATCAATTCCTCTGGCACACAGCCGATTTCACTTGAACGGCTGTCAATAGATGTCTCTCTGTTGTCGCCCATAACAAAAATTTTGTTTTCAGGCACCTGATAAGGATATGTAATATCGCACTCTCCGTAGCTCTTCTGTGTAATATATGGCTCATCAAGCATTTCGTCATTAACATATACATTTCCATCATTATCAACCGTAACAAAATCTCCCGGAATAGCTATTACACGCTTGATGAGTATTTTATTGTTATAGTAAAATGCAACTACATCACCTTGTTTCAGGTCAGCCATCTTAAATGCGACTACAATCTGCTCATTATTCAAAGTTGGCTCCATACTTGTGCCGACAACTCGTAAAACAGGAAAGAAACCGGCAGATAGCAAGATTGCAACCGCAGCTACAAAAGCAAGAATGAATATTGTGCTTTTAAGTGTTTTTAAATATGTATTTTTATCTTTTTCACGCTTTAGCTCATTTTCAAGCTGAGCCGAGGTTATCTCGGAAAGATTATATGTTCTTTTATTTTTCACTTATGTGTCCTCAGTCATAAAGTTTGTACTATCTTCATCAAGCTCAGACAAAGAATTTTCACGATGATGCATGAGTTTTATGTTTTCAAGATAACAGTCAGCAGCATTTTGTGCAGCCTCAAAAACTCCGCACAGCTGCATTGCTGCTTCGGCAAGAGAGCCGCAATTTTCTATCCGCAAGGCTCTGTCGTTAAGCTTTTCTTTCAGTTCCTGATTTTCTTCTTTGAGCTTTTCATTTTCTTTTGACAATTCAAGCAGAAGCTCAAGCAGCTCAACGCGTTTTAATTTGTGGACATCCCTGTCATTCATAGTCAAGGAGCTCCTTTCTCAAAACAAAAAAATATAACTATCTTATTATACCATAATAACCTTATTCTCCTTTTTTGTCAATATTACTAAATTACACATCAACCAATTAGAAATTACTCGTATTTCTGACATTAAGTAAAATATATTTTTATGTAATTAGCAGTATATTAATTTAATAACATTTTCGTATTGATAGATAGCCAGCATTTTGATATGCATAATAAAAAACAGCGGCTTAGGCCGCTGTTTAGAGCAGTATTTTAATTAGTCAGCTCTTCCCAAAAGATAATCAACCGAAACTTCAAGTATATCGGCAAGTGCAACAAGCTCAATGTCGGTTACAAACCTTATCTGACCCTCAAGCTTTGAAAGACCCGAAGCATTCATATCAACCCCATTTACCTGAAGCTGAGCCAAAAGATCCTTTTGCTTCATACCTTTCTTTTTTCTCGCTGTCTCAACTCTTGCACCTATCAGATTTCTTGTGCCAAGCTCCTGCTTACGCAATCTCATTATATTATCACTCCGCATATTTTTAACCGTAGAAATGTACGAAAAAATAACCGAATATTATAAAAGTAAACACTGGATAAATCCGTCATAAGAATTACAACGGGTTCTAATTTACCTTCGATTAATAAAAAGGATTATTTACTCGTCGTTTTTTGCGGTCGTAATTCATTATAATACTTTTAAAGAAAAAAAACAAGTTCATTTTTGGAAAAAAAGCAACAAACTTGAAACAAAGGAAACATTTGTGTCGATACTCGTTCTTAATTACCAAATACTGTATACATACCTAAAGATAGCGAGAAATATACTAAAAGTAATATAGGTAAATTTCAAATATAAAAGTGATTCAAAATAAGTTTGGTTATTTTTACATAATAACTATACAAGTAGCATAGTTTTAAGCTATTTTTATGTGTAAAATTGCAGTCTTAAATTCTTTAAATACCATACTTTACCTTTAATCTCTCAAGCTTTTTGCCTATAGGTTTTGTTAGCACGATTAGAAAAATCACATTGGAAACAGCATATACAGCCATTATCGGAAGAGAGGATGAAAGATAAAAAACATAACGACCCGGATTAAAGTTACCTTCAGCCCAAAGTATTGTCCATACATCCATTACCATAGAGTAGAAAACGCCAGAGAATATGCCCCAAAGTGAAAGGGTAAGCTTGTTCTTAATTATATATCTTGCAAATAAGCCTGACAGCAAACCAACAAGCCCCCACACCATCATCTGAAAGGGAGTCCAAGGACCCTGTCCAAAATAAAAGTTAGATAAAAGAGCTGAAAAAGCTCCTGTTATAAAACCGCATTCCGCGCCGAAATACAGTGCCGTTATGACAACAAGAGCAGTAACAGGCTTGAAAAACGGCAGTGGTGAAAAGATAAATCTTCCCGCAACCGACATAGCTATCATTACTGCGATTACCGCAACAAGCTTGCCGTTTGCTGAGTTTTTTTCAAAGCTGAGTACAAATGCGAGAGTTGATAAAACAGCAATGATTATTGAGGCTATATCATATCTGTTATTATTAAAAAGCGTATATGAAAGAAAAACCGTAAGTGGAACGGCAATGCACAAAATCAGTACCGCCGCTATTTTTTTTATCAGAGTCATTGTGTGCCCTCCGTCGAGTTATATATCACAGCAATATCATTGCATGTGACAGCGTTATCGAATATCCCTCTTGAAATTCTGTTTGCGGCTGTTGTATAAAAACTGTTGCCTAAAAAGAATGTTTGCGGCGATGCGCAAGAGATAATCTCACCGTTAAAAAGAAGCGCGCATCTGTCTGCTGATTGTGCTGAGAATTCAATATCATGGGTTACGGTAATTACAGTAACACCCTGTTCCGACATATCCTTTATCATATCGGTAAGCTCTTGTTTTCCGTTGGGGTCAATACCCTTTGTAGGCTCATCAAGCAGCAGAACATCAGGTTTTTTCATCATTAACTTTGCTAATGCTGCTCGTTGGGTTTCTCCTCCGCTTAAATCAAACGGATGGCGGTCAAAAAGCGTTGATATATTAAATTTTTTTGACATCAATTCTATTCGCTTTCTTCCTTCCTCTTCGGGAAAACCAAGTTCCTTACAGAAGTCGGTTAAATCATCAAGCAGTTTATCCTTTAAAAAGACAAGCTCTGCTCGCTGCGGCAGCAGAGAAATTTTAAGGTTTTTATCAATTTTGATTTTTCCGATATACGGTTTAATTGACGAGCACAGCATACGAAGCAGTGTGCTTTTTCCGGCTCCGTTAGCACCCAATATGCAAAGTCTCTCTCCCTTATACACATCAAGGTTAAGCTGATGAAGAACATCTGAGCCATCTTTATGATAACGAAAATAAATGTTACGCAGTTTAATAATTCGCTCTTTGCTCGGTTTATTATCATTAAGGGGTAATTGTACTGTTTGTTTATCTGAAAAGTTCTCGCGCAGATACGCCCTGCCTTGTCTTACATCAATCGGGCAATTGCCTACAGCTCCGGTCATAGCGTAAATCCGTGAAGCTGCCGGCAGTGAGCTAATAAGCTGAGAGCCTTTATCTTCAACTATTTTTTTTGCAATCCCTATGGGCGAATCGCAATATTTTACAGTTCCCTTTTCCATAACTGCTACCCTGTCGGCAAGTGCAAAAGCATCTTCAAGTTGGTGTTCAGTCATTATGACAGTTGTGCCCATTTCTCGGTTTAATCTTGTGACTGCGTTTAAAAATTCACGAGCGGCTATCGGGTCAAGCTGTGACACAGGCTCATCAAGAAGTAAAAGCCTTGGCTGCATGGCCATCACAGAGGCTAAATTCAAAATCTGAGTCTGACCGCCTGAAAGCTCGCTTGTGTTTTTATCAAACCATGAGGAAATACCCAAAAAGCTCGCCATTTCTCCTGTACGCAGTCTTATTGTATTTTTTTCAAGCCCCATATTTTCAAGGGCAAATGCAAGCTCGTGCCATACTTTGTCCGTCACAATTTGATTATGCGGATTTTGCATTACATAACCTACATCACAAGGCTTTGTATTTTCTCGCGGTTCACCAAAGATTTTTATGCTGCCGTCAAGCTTCCCGACGGGTGAAAGCTCTTTTTTTATAAGCTTTAGAAGCGTGGTTTTGCCGCTGCCACTGCTTCCGCACAGCAACAAAATCTCTCCCTCGTTTACAGTGAGGTTAATATTCTTTATCGCATAACCGTTCCCTGTGGAGTATTTGAAGCTTAAATTTTTGATATTGAGTATTTCCATTTCATCTCACCCCACAGATTGATAGCAGTCGGAATTAACAGGTACGCGGCAGACAATATATATGATATGTCAAAGCTTAAGCTGTCCATCTCAGGATAATAATTGAAATCCGAAACGCCGCTGAAAAAAAGAAGATATACTAATCCAACAAAAGTTATAATCAGCAAAAGTGCGTCGCAGGTTGAAAACCGAAAACGCGAGTAGCTGACCCTTTTTCGAGTGCCGTAACCCCTTGCCTTCATTGAGTCTGACTGCTCAACTGCACCCTCAAGGCTGCGCCCTATAAGGCAGGAAAAAACAGCAGCATAGCGTTTTATTCTTTTGATAATTCCGCCTTTTATCGGAGCGATAGAATTATGTATTTCGAGCATCTCTTTGCCGCCCATAATAAACTGAGGCAAAAGTCGAAGTGCCATTGAAACTATTAAAGCAGCCTTTGGCATAACTGCCCCGAATAAGCAAAGAAACTTATCGGAAGTAATAACGACATTATAGCAAGAAAACCAAAGCAGAACCGAGCTGATCATCGTCCCAAGATATATTCCGTATACAAGCGCCTCAAGGGTTATTGGATTGCCGTTTAAAAAGAATAAAGGTGTAACACCGTTGTGACTGAAAAGCGGATTTGTAATCGCAGTGAGCAGTAAGACGAGAAAATATATCCATACATTTTTCAAAGCTTTGAGTGATAACGAGAAGAAAAAAGCTGCGACAAACGAAATGGTCGCAAGAACAATGCTGTGGCTGAACATTGTTATGCACAGCACAGACAACAGGTATAAAAAGGAAGAAAGAGGATGAAAAGCAGAAAATCTTTGCATCATTTTGTCACCATTAATCTTAATTTATAATCGGAGCGCCAAGGTCTGCCCCTAAATCACAGGTGTATTGCCATTTAACTTTATCGCCGTTCTTCAGCTTATAATTTACAGCCGTAATGTTTCCGAATTCGCCGTTCACACTGTAAAACCAGCCGCTCAGCTCACCGCAGGAAAACTCATAAATATGATTTATCCCCTGCACATAAACCGAGCCGAGAGAGTTCTGCTGTGCTCCCTGAAACTCCATATGAATACGCTTATCCTTAACAGCCTTTTGAAGAATAGAAAAAGCTGTGTCGTTATCATCAATCGGATACTCTGTTTCAGTCAAAATTATTCCGTCCTTTGGAACATATTTTTCATCCTTTAGATTTTCGTCAAGCTTGTCATAGTTATCAAGGATAGCCTTACAGTCGATTGATATTGTGGCATAGCTGCCGATTGCGCTATCCTCTGAAGACGAATAATATTCATCAACGCTTTGAATTGAGCAGGAAGAAAATAACAGCGCAAGGCAAAATGCAAGAAAAACTGCAATTAGTCTTTTTTTCATAATCATTCCTCCAGCGTAAAGCCGTTCTCATCACCAAATATTTCACTTTCTGATTGCTTATCTGTTTCGATTTCTTCATCGGCAATTTCACCTTGAGTAGCGTTTTCGTCATTTTGATTATCAGGCTTTTCCTTTACCGTGTTTATTGCGTTTGTGCTGCTATCTTCGATATTTTGAATTTTGCTCATCTTTTTCTTTCTGTAAATAAAATAACCTGAAATTAATGCAGCAATCAAAATTACTCCGAGTAATATAAATACCATCGTATTAATCAAAGATTTGTGTTCCTCAATATCTTGAGCAATCTGTCCCGATGAATCAGCTGCTACAATATTACTTTGATTTGTGAGTGCGTTATCAGCGCTGCTTATATTGCTATTCGTAGTTGAAGTAGCGGCTGCTGTAGATTTATCAGTGCTTTTTTCAGTAGGCTTTTCAGTCGCAGTTACAGTGCTGCCTGCTGTGCCTCCCACAGAAGATGAAGATGAAGTGAGTGATGCAGTTCCCGATGATGTCGAAACAGAAGCAGGGCTGTTACCTGAGCCTGTATTTTGAGTAGAAGGATTAGTATTTGAACTGCTTGACGAAGAAGATGTGGCTGGGCTTTGCGGAACAGGAATAGTCGGCTGTTCACTGCTGATTGACGGAGTAAAGGTTTTAATTGTTACTCCGTCTGTAAAATCAAACAAGCGTGTGCCGCCGCTGTAAAGTCGGTCTAAAGCTGCAACTGCGCCAAGTGCCTGCTCACTTGCCATTGGGTTTGACGGCGTTCCGAATTCGTGTGAAAAGCCACCGTCATTATTCTTAAAGCTCATAAAGGCATCAATCAAGCTTCGGTTTTTTACAAAGCGTGTATCGGTTTGAGGATTAACACCAAGCGAGCAAAGCGCAATGATAACCTGACTGATGCTTTCGCTGGTTACTGTTCCGAACGAGGCATAGCTGCCGTCGCTTTGCTGAGCGTCTGAAAGGAATATGAGAGCTTCGTTAATTACCTGCCCAACTGTTTTTGTTACGGATATGTTTTTTCTGTCGTATTTCGGTACATAGGTATACTGAATATTATCGTGCTGATACGGTGCAAGGGCATAAAGTGCCATTGCAGTTGTATCAACATCGGATTTTGTTCCCGTTGCAACAGCCGAAAAGCCGCCGTCTTTGAGCTGATATTTCAGAATTTCTGTAATTATCTCTTCTCTTGTATAGCAACTGCCGTTAGGAATTTGCGTATTAAGGCTGTCAAGCGCAATCAACCCCCATATCCAGCCGTTAATCCCCTGTCTGCCAAGGGATGCAGTATTTTCTCTGTTATATACACCGTCGGCTATCAGGTTTACTCCGCCGACATTGTATGGATTCCCTCCCGCAGAAATGACAGCAAGAGCGATTTTGTGATAATCAGTAGCATAGGTGTCGGATAGAGTACCGTTTTCATTATATTTGCTTATTACATACGCTGTAATGGCATCAAGAAAGCTCTGAGGATAATCCTCAAATCCAAATCTACCCATATAGCAGGCATACCATTCCCCGCCTGAATTTTGTGAGATGCTTTGCGTGAATTTATCGGTAAACAAGCAGTTACCAGTTCCCTCAGCGTTTTTCTTCCAGTTGACTATATCGTTTGCAGTTGTTCTGAAATCGTACGAAGAATAATCCGCCGCTTTGACAGACACAGTGCATAACGAGGATACAAAGACTATCACAATCAAAAGTGTTGACACAGCTCTTTTCATTATCCTTCCTCCTTGAATAATGGGCGCGGCTGAAACGCCACGCCCGTTTATTTAAAATTATTCTAAGCCGACACTCTTTTTCTGAATTGAAATAGCGTCTGATAAATTGACTGTTCCGTCACTGTTATAATCAGCAATTAAGCGCTCTATGCTGTCAAGCTCAACCATAGTCAAAACGCTCTTCTGTGTCAAAATAGCGTCTATTGTTGAAATAGTACCGTTTTTATCAACATCGCCGCTTAAAGGATTAAGACTTGCAACAGTGTTGTAGTCGCTTACCGATGAATCGATTTCCGCTTGCGTAGCAGGAAGATTTGCGGCAGTGTATTTCATATTCTGTACAGCGTTATAAAGCGGAGACGGGGCTAAAACTTCAGAACAGGCAATAGCTTTTGTAAGCTCGGTTCTGTCGGCTACCTCATAAAAATCCGAATGATATCCCCACTGCGGCATTCCCGAAAGATTTGCAACACCTATATCAGCACCACAGTCCAGAGAAAATTGAACTCGGATAACATCACCGTTATTAAGAAGTGCCTGTGACATACTAAGTGAAAGCGACTCAGCAGTGGGCTGATTTACCGTGTACAACCAACCTGAAAGAGGAGTATAGTCGCTTGCGGCTAAATCATTGGGAGTGTAGTCCTCGTCAATATAATCGCCGAAAATAATATCCTCGTCATACTCATCGTCATGCGCTACAACAGCATTTGTTATATAAGACGGGATATTTGCATTGTGTTCAAAGGTTATTCCTTGCAGATAGAAACCGTACTCATATGTTGCGTTATACGGAATATTATTCTGCTCAAGAGCCTTTTGCACCGCAGTTGCAACCGTATCGCCGTCAGCAAAGCTAATAGTTGCCGGCTCAATAATATAGCCGCATCCGATTGTAAAAGCTTCAACTGATACCGTAACAGTCTTTTCGTCTGTTGGCGCGGCTGTGGCTGTTACCATGAACACACCCAGTGCAAGGATTGCCGACATTACTGCCGCAGTGATTTTTTTGATTGACTTCATTTTTAATTCCTCCGATTAAAATTATCTTTCAGAGGAACAAAAAAGCGCCAAAATGGCGCAGCAATACTTAAATATCAAAAATTAAGCACCGCCATTTTCCTCCGAAATGTCAGTATATTGTAGATACGGCAGGTCTCCTGGCTCAAATTCAACCTAATAGCTCGTCTTCCCAACATTAGTCAGTGACATTCTGAGCTTTCGTCATTTTTACAGTAGCGGGGACTGCTGCGGATTCTAACCGCATTCCCTTTTAATTCTCCGTTAGGAAAAACCGTAAATACAAATTAAGTTTATACGATATTAACCGCTATGTCAAGATAATCTTATGAAGTAAATATTCGCTTTCGTTCAGTGAACAAAGCGCAGCAGTAAGTTTTTCTATTTCAAAGCAGAAAAAACGCCAGTCACGCTTGTCGTCTGCATACAACATTATTTCATCAGCGTCTATATTAAAATGAAAGCTTTTTGGCGAAAGTGAAAAGCCGCGCCCTAATGCCTTCATATAGCTTTCCTTTAAGCACCACAGCTTGTAAAAATCATTCTCAATCTCAGTTGATTTTGAAAGAAAAGTAAGCTCACTCTCGCAAAGCACTATCCGACCTATTGACAGATAATTTCTTTCACTATGTGCCTGAATATCAAGTCCTACAGGGAAATCCGAGACCGCAACGGCGCATTTTCCGCCACTGTGTGAAATTGATATAAATTTGCCGTTATTAAGATGAGGACACCCGTTTTTGTCCTTATACACCGCTGTACTATCTCCGAATAATTTATTTATAAGAAGACCTACTGCAAGGCAGTCCAGCTTGTCATCTCGTTTTTTTAAGCGTTTAAAGTGTTCATAGCGCTCTGATGATAAAATCTTTTCGGCGTCGTCAAAAAACATCTCTGCCTGTGCGCTTTGTGCATAGTATACATTGATCATTTATTATGCTATACGCTCCTTTTCTTAACCATCTGCAAGGTGCCTGTGCTTAAGGTGGCGAGCATACTTTGGCCTCCATGTGCCGACAAAGTATAATACAAGTGACAAAACAGCAGAGAAGCACCAGCCTATAGGCCAGCTCCACCAGATTCCGTCTGTTCCGAAAAACGGAGAAAGCACAAATGCCATAACAACTCTTATGATAAGGTCGGAGAAGGTTGTCATCATAAAGCTTGCCAAGGCACCGCCGCCTTTAAGCACAGCGTCGGTAATCAGCTTGGTGGATACAGCGCAGTAAAACGGCGAGGTTATCAGAATAAAGCCTGCTCCGGTCTGAATCGCAGTATCACTCGGTGAGTCCATAAACAATCTGACCAGCGAATCTCTGAAGATAAGCGAAGCCGATGTAACAACAGCGCAAAAGCAAAGGACCATAACAAGAGAGCTTTTGTATCCGCGGACAACCCGTTTAAGCTTTTTTGCGCCGATATTCTGTGCCGTATAGCTTGAAAGTCCGTTTGACATTGATGTAAAGCAGGTAACACAGAAGGTATTTATCTTAACCGCAGCAGAATACCCGGCAACAGTTGCCGAACCGTAACTGTTGATAAGGCTTTGTATGAATATGTTGCCAACAGACACAAAGCTTTGTTGAAGAATACTGGGCACAGCAATTCGGGATATATGGGAAAGCATAGAAAAAGAATAGAGCGGCACTTTTTCACCGTTATTGACTTTAAGCGATGAAATCCTTTTAATCATGACAACAAAAGCCAATACCGATGCTATTCCCTGCGCCACAAAGGTAGCCCATGCAACACCCGAAACACCCCAGCCAAAAATTGCAACAAACAATATATCGAGCGCAATGTTACCAAGCGAAGAGGCTATTAAAAAATACAGCGGTGTTTTTGAGTCGCCCAATGCGGTAAAGATAGCATTGCATATATTATAAACAAAAAGAAATATTAGACCGAGTATGTAAACTCTTAAATACATACTGCTGTCTGAAAAGATATTTTTCGGCGTATTCAATAGCGAAATAATCGGATTGCAAAAAATCAACCCTAAGCCTGTCAGTATAAGGCTTAATGCAACAAACGAGATAAACGAGGTATTTACAGCAATGCGCATATTTCGGTAATCCTTGCCGCCGAAATATTTTGAAATTACAACATTGCATCCAAGTGAGCCGCCCATTGCGATAGCAACAAATATCATCGTAACAGGAAAAGACGCTCCAACAGCAGCCAAAGCGTCCTCACCTGCAAAGTTACCTGCAACTACGCTGTCAGCCATATTGTAAAGCTGTTGGAACACACTGCTTAAAAGCAGCGGCATAGAAAATCCCCACAAAATTTTGGTAGGGTTTCCCTTTGTTAAATCAGTTATCACCGAAATCTCTCCCTATAATATCTCAATAATACTAATTTAGTAATTAGTATAAATCCGCTGAAATAATTTGTCAATTAAGGGAGAACGATTTATGTGAATTCGGTTTCTGTATTTACAGGCTGTGCTTATACTTTTTTCTTGTTGCCATTCCTCCCCTTATATGCCTTTGAGCCTTGTTGATTTCAAGTATATTTTTCACCTCATTGTAAAGTCCCGGATCAACACCTTTAAGGCGTTGACTGACATCCTTATGAACAGTACTCTTACTTACGCCGAATTTTTTTGCGGTGCTGCGTACCGTAGCACCGTTTTCGATTATGTATTCACCAAGCTCTACAGCGCGTTCCTCAACTATTCCTTTCATACGCTTTCCTCCTGCATATAAATTTATAATGAATATATATGTAGAAAAGCTTAGCTGATATTACATTAATTTAGGTTTGTTTATTCAATCATCTGACATGATTTCTCTCCAATAGATTATTGACAGCAAAAATTAAAAAAATTCTACAAATTATCTCTTGTTTTATTGTTTTTTTCCATTGACAATCCCATGAATATTAACTATAATAATTAATATAATATAATAACAGTAGGGGGATATTTTTATGCTAACCAAAAGTGAACTGGAAATTATGGAACTTCTGTGGCAAGAAGAAGAACCGCTTACAAGTGCGCAAATTATTGAAATGTCTGTGGATAGAACATGGAAAAAAAGCTATGTACATCTGTTGATTAACTCTCTTCTTGACAAGGGAATGATTGAGGTAGTCGGATTTATCAAGACAACAAAGAATTATGCCCGTACATTCAAAGCCAAGGTAAGCAAAGAGGAGTATTCAGTTGGCAGATATACAAGTATGCAAAGCTTCAAGCAGAGCGATATTCCCAAAATGGTATCTGCATTGATTAAAAAGACTGAGGATCCTTCGTTGATTTTGCAGCTTGAAGAAATGATTGACAAGAAAAAAGCTGAGCTGCAAAAATAACTTTTATTATGTTTTAATAAGTATTGATATTATTATAAAATGAAAGCGAGTGGTTTTATGCTGACTAAAAGTGAACTTGAAATTATGGAACTTATGTGGCAGGAAGAGAAACCGCTGACAAGCTCGCAGATAATCGAGTTGTCAGTGGACAGAACTTGGAAAAAAAGCTATGTGCATCTTTTGATTAACTCTCTTATTGAAAAGGGTATGATTGAGGTTTCCGGCTTTGTAAAGACTACCAAAAATTATGCTCGTACATTTACAGCAAAGGTTTCCAAAGAAGAATATTCTGTAAGACAATTCACATCACTGAACAGTTTTAATGATAAGGATATTCCGAAGATTGTTTCTGCGCTGATTGCACAGACAGATGATCTCAACCTCATTGTTGAACTTGAAAAAATAATATCCGAAAGAAAAGCAGAACTTAACGCGTGATTTAGTGTTAAACTACTGTATTTTACTTTTTCGGTACCGGTTTTTGAGGTCAAAATGGACATTTCTCTGTTTTCTGTAGTTATGGCATTCATAACAAGCAGTATTCTTATCATATTAATACACCTATTTACAAGAAACAAAAAACTTGATAAACATTTAGGAGTTTCAAGCATAATTATACTCTATATATGCTCAGTTTTCAGGCTTTGTATACCGCTTGAATTTCCGAATAATGTAATCATTCTAAACGATTCTGTAGTTTATCCATTCTTCTCGGATTTTTTATTTTCACCGATTATTGATACAAGAGCAAACAAATATGAGCCGGTAACAGGTTTACGAATTATTGATTTGATTGCAATAATTCTTGCGACAGTTACCATCGTACTGTTAATTCGACAGGCAAATAAATATTATCGCTTTACTAAGGTAGTCGGCAGTTATACAAACATAGCAACCGACAGAGAAAAGAGAATTTTTGAAAAAACGCTCACTCAGACAGGGCTAAGGCGTAAGGTCAAGTTTATTGTAATTGATGAGAATATATCACCGATGACATACGGCGTATTACGGCCTGTTGTACTTATGCCTTGCAACGATTACAATGACGAAGAATTAGAGTTTGTTTTCAGGCATGAACTGACTCATCAGAAAAACAACGATATTCTTGTTAAGCTTCTTGTAGCAATTTATTGTTCCGTTTTCTGGTGGAATCCGTTTGTATATTTACTTAATCACGATCTTGTGCAAAAGCTTGAAATTAAATGCGACTGCCGAACAACGCAGGACAACACTGCTGATGAAAAGCTCGTTTATCTTAATACGATTATCAAGTGCATCAAGAATAATTCAAAGGCGGAGATTAACAATAATTTCAAAACGAAATGCTCTCTTATAAGCGCTGAATTTGTAGCAGAATCGGATTCAGGTTTTACAAAGGAAAGGTTTGAATACATACTTGACCTTGACGAAAGAAATCACTTCGGAAAGATTGTAAATATCATTCTTGCATTTTCTTGTGCAGCAATCCTTGCAGCATCGTATATGTTCATCTGGCAGCCCTCAACAGGTGGCGTTATGCCGGTTGAGGCATACCAAGACGGCGACCCAAACTGCGTTATTTCAGATGCTTCAAATTCTTATCTTGTCAAGCAGCCGGATGGAAGCTACATTTTTTATTTCATGGATCTGAAATCACATATTTCAAAAGAAGAATATGAACAAGGGTTATATGATTCTTATCAGATAATTGAATGAATAATTGATGCAGTGTAGGATTTTCTTACACTGCATAACAGTTATATATTATTTTTAAGGAGGTGATAAAATGAAAAAGCTTAGAAAAACAGTTTCTCTTGCTATGTGCGCTGTTATGCTTCTTACAGGCGGAGTTGTTTCAGCTTCTGCGGCTGAAGTAAGTGAACTCAATGAACAGCCGGTATCCTTGTCTGCCGTTGATACAGATCCGGGCATTGAGCCACAAGGATATGTTATTGTCTGGAAGTACAGATATTATAACGGACACTATCAGAAAAGAAGATGGAATGAAACATTAGGTATCTGGGTTGATTTTGCATGGATAGACTGCTGCGATGAATTTTCACCGGTGTAAAGTGAATATTATTCACTTTACTAACTTCAAGACAGATAATACCTAATAAAACAGCACCGCTGTAGAGTCATTTAGACTTTACAGCGGTGCTGTTATTACTATCTTTTATGCATTCGCACTATTAGCAATTTGCGTATAAACCTCCTCAGGTATCATTGGTGTGTTGATTCTCCCCCATGTATCAAGCGAGATTTTGCCGCTTGCCCCATATTCACTGCCTGCCTCTCTCATAACATCAAGAAACGGCTTTGTCACCGGCTCTGCTTCTTTCACATTAAACATTGGTGATTCGGGAACCGTAATTATTGTTGACTTATCTTCACCAAACATCATCTTAAATTGTGATGTCGTTGCCTCAAAATTGTTTTTACCGCTCGGAAAACCGCAGCCGCATATCATAACATATCTTTTTTTTGAAAAATCGTGTTCGCTTATATGCTCGTAATGCTCACCAACCTTCTCCATTGTCATTGAAGAAAGCGGCATTGTTCTGTCAACAAGTGCCTTGAGGTGTGCAGGCATACCGTAGCAGTAAAGCGGGAAGCTCCATATTATTATGTCTGAGTTTAAAATTTTATCCAGCATTTCTTTCATATCGTCCTTTATAACGCAGGTGCCGCCGTTTCGCTTACAAACAAAGCAACCCTTGCAAAAGCCGATGTTCTTTTCAATAACATTAATAATTTCAATATCAAATTGATTTGCGCTGTTCATTCCGTCAAGAAATGCGCGCGTCATATGCATTGTATCACTTGCGTTACGCTTTGGTGAACCGTTAAAAACGAGAACTTTCATTTATATGACCTCACTTTGAATTTATTTATGTTTGCGTTTTAAAACATTTATCAGGATATAAATTCCGATTAAGACAACAACTGAACCACCCATAATCAAATACATTGTATTAAGCTCAACCTTATCTCCGAAGAAATAAAGGTTGCAGTCGATACCGTCCTTAATATTCTCAACAACCTCTGACGGAAAACCGATGCTCTTAAGCTCTTCAAATGCGCCGCCCATAGTGTGATTGCGTATAAGCGCTGTACCGTATGTTCCCGGCAGAAAGGACAGAACCTTCTGCAATCCCTCGCCAAAGCTTGAAATAGGCATATACGCTCCGCAGATAAAGCCGTAGCCTGCACTTATGATTGTACCTACCGCTGACATCTGCCCCTGCGAGGATAAAAAGAAGTTTACAATACTCGACAAAGCTGTTCCGAACATAACAAGCAGAAAGACATCAAGTAATATTAAGAAAATATCCGAAGTGCTGATATACCAGCCAACATTCGCAAGATAAATAAAGCCTGCGCCTGCTGCGATAAAGCAGATAATCAAGGCTGAAAGTGCGGTTGAAATGTAGTAGCTCAGAGCAAGCGCAGAACGCTTAACAGGAGTAATCGTCAAATCATTTAGTGCGCCTGTTACCTTATCCTGAACCATAAGCATATTTGACATAAACGCTACCGTAATACAGCTTACAGCCAGCAGAGAGGAAATCAACTGACTTCCGACAAGACCGTTGATGACATCGTCTGAAGCATTAAAGCCTTCAGGCAGTGCGCCAACAAAGCTGTCGTGATAAACACTTCCGAGAAAGGTTGCATAAAGAACCAGCAAAATTATCGGCGTTATAAGCGAGGTAAAGAACATACCCTTATCTTTGAAAAACAGTTTTGTGTTTCTGCGAATAAGCGCTGACAATGCACTCATTTCTGCTCACCTCCTGTAAGACTTTTACCTGTAACAGCAAGGAAAACATCGTCCATTTTTCCTTTTGTTATTTCGTAGTCGTTAAATATATCGGGATATTTCAGTATCAATTCTGTTGCGGCTTTTGTATTCGGCACTGATACTCGGTAAGCGTCACGAATTGCCTCATAGGGCAGTTCAAACTGCTTCGCCTGTTCTTCTGAAATATTATAAAGCGTTATAAAGTCGCCTGTATATGTATTCTTTAGCTCAAGAGGAGTACCCTGAGCCGAGATTTTGCCGCTGTCAAGAATAATTACATAATCCGCGTCGGCAGCCTCCTCCATATAATGAGTGGTTAAAAATACGGTCATATTCTCCTGCTGACGAAGCTGTGACACAACACTCCAGACAGTCTTTCTCGTCTGTGGGTCAAGTCCTGTTGTCGGCTCGTCAAGTATAAGGATTTTCGGCTTGTGCAGCAAAGCTCTTGCAATGTCAATTCTTCTGCGCTGACCGCCCGACAGCTTGCCGACTGAGCGCTTCAAAAGTCCTTTAAATTCAAGCATCTGCGAAAGCTCACTTAGTCTTTCCTTAAAAGCGGTACCTGTTATGCCGTACAGTGCCGCACGACTCTTAAGATTGTCATAAACCGAAAGTGACTTATCAAGCGCAGAGTTTTGGAACACTACTCCCAAATCCCTCTTAATTTTGTCCACGCTCCTGTCAAGGTCAGCTCCGTCAATAACAACCTTTCCGCTGTCCTTGCTAAGCTGACCGCACATAATCGAGATTGTTGTACTTTTTCCTGCACCGTTAAGACCTAAGAAAGCAAAAAGCTCTCCCCTCTTGACTCTGAAGCTTAAATCCTGAACGGCTTTAACCTCACCGAAGCTTTTGCTTAAATTGCTTATCTCAATAATGTTGCTCATTGTTTTTCTCTTTCCTCTCTTCGGATTTTTAGCTTTTCGTTTATTATATCGGCAGTGCGTCTATCGCTTAAATATGTGATAAATCGCACAAATGCATCGACCACAAGAATAACCAATACCATTAAGCACCCGCTGAAAAAGCCGCTATACATTCCAATACGGTAGCCGATTATCATTAGGATGATTTCAAGCAGAACAGTGTGAATCACTGTGCGTATCCAAAACTGCTTTCTGCTCAGCTCATTTTTCGAATAATACACAAGTGTTATTAAATCCGCAGCCAGTGAAAATAAAGCCACCTGCCACAAATATTCAGTCGGCAATGAAATAATCGTAGGATTTGAGAGGTAAACAAATAATAATGTTACAAGCATTGAAGCGGTATAAATTATAAAAAACTGAGAAATCAGAATACTAATTATTGTTTTTCTATTCATTGTATCAAACTCACCTTCTATAGTATCGGTTATCATATTCCCATTCGTTTTTTTAACTCGCCTACATACTGTCGTGATACCACAACTTTTTCCCCGTTTAAAAGCGTAGCCTCAAACCGTCCTGACAGTGACGGTGTAATATAGTCGATTTTATCTGAATTGATAATCATTGATTTTGCCGCGCGGAAAAACCCGGTTTCAAGGCTTAGCTGCTCAAACTCGTAAAGCTTTAAACGGCTTTCATATACATCATTCTCGCAATAAAGAAAAGATTTATTTTCGACAACCTCAAAATAATAAATCTCGTCAAAGCATAAACGGTGTATTTCGCCGCCTTTATACCCGGTTATTTCTCTTTGAGTCGTTTTTATCTCCTGAAGCAATTTGACTGTATCGGAATTTATGTTGTGACAGCGAATTATAATTTCTTCTTCTCTATCGCCGCTGATTTCCTCAATAGTTATCTTCATACCTCTGCCCTCCTTGATTATAAGAATAACTGATTAGATTTAATATGTAAATACAAAATTTGTAAGCTGTCAAAAATCGGAGGTAAGTTGCAGTTTACGGAAGATGAAAATCCGATATAACGGGCAAAAACAGCTTCGCAAGTAATAATTGCGAAGCTGTTTTTTGCATAATAATGGACAAGGTATTCAAATTTTATTATAATTGTTATTAAGTAAAAAT
Source organism: Acutalibacteraceae bacterium (assembly GCA_051880615.1). Taxonomy (GTDB): domain Bacteria; phylum Bacillota; class Clostridia; order Oscillospirales; family Acutalibacteraceae; genus UBA7067. Next base: position 30,771 of record JBJEOH010000026.1, on the reverse strand, counting down.
AATTGCTTAATATCTTGAAAGGGATGGTAGAGATATGACATTCGGTCAGCGTTTGCAGATGCTGAGAAAACAAAAGAGGTTATCTCAGGAGGAGCTTGCCCGACTGCTTTATGTAACAAGACAAAGCGTGAGCCTGTGGGAAAACGATAAAACCATGCCGGGGATTGATTTGCTGATTAAGCTTAGTTCATTGTTTAATATTTCAACCGATGAGCTACTTGGCAAGTCAGCTGAACCGCCAAAGCCATATGCTAAAGCTGAAATATTGAATGATAAAAAAGAGATTAAAAGTGCAATGGGCTACACAAATACAACTCTGATTAATGTGTTTATCTCTCTCACACTCGGCTTTTCTATGCTTACTGCTTTATTAATTTCTATGTATTATTTAATTGATACTAAATCAGGTAATGCCTCAGCGGATAATAGTTCTGCTTATTCAATGCTTATTTATGTGTTTATTTTTCTATTCCTTACACTCACCTTTGCCATTAAAAAATATATATCAATATTCAATGCTCAGAAGCAGATGAATAATAAGAGCGGCTACATATTGTTTTATGACAGCTATATGACTGTCTTTTTAGGTGACAATGGTGATGTGAAAAGCATACCGTATTTTCAGCTAAAAAAAATAATAAACGGCGACCGATACATAGTATTCAATACCTGTTATGGCGAGGTTTACTGTTTAGACAAACACAAGACAGAGGGCTATTTTGATACAGTGATACAAAGGCTTAAGTCAGAAAAAGCCTATAAGAACAAATATGTTTTGAAACCAGAGAGTAAATCAAAACACAATACAAAACAGCTATTAAGAATAAAAAGAATAAGCGACATACTTTTTGTTCAGTCGCTCTTCTCTCTGTATTATCTTCTGATGGTTTGGGGATTCCTGATGAACTCCAAGCTACAAGCACCGTACCTGATATATATTCCTGTAATTATTCCCATCTGCGCACTAATAACAGGTATTATATTCAAGGCTATGCATATGCAAGGAATTAAGCTTATAGTAGCAAGCAGCATAATGTCCGCCCTTATTTTATTGTACTCATCCACAATCTTTCCGATGCTGTCGGAAATCGTTCCTGCAATGCCGATGCTAACTGAAGAAGGCTTTACTCAGACAGTGGAGCAAAACGGATTCAGTATAAGCGACAATACCGAGCAAAACAATATTCTCGGCGCTGAAAAATACCTGACCGCCAAAAGCAGTGAGAAGGATTACGAAATTATTTATGTTTCATTTGCAACCTACAGCAGCACAACAAAATACTATGAAGAAAGTAAAGATGAATTCCTCAGTGAAAACAGCGGCGTATACTCAATGCAGAGAAATGAGACTATCAATGAAGAGGTTTTCAGTATATCCTACGGAGATAATTATTTATATATTTATCATAACGAGAATTCAGTTTTGCAGGTTACGGGAAACAGCGAAGATAAGGAAGAAATATTAGGGATTATAGAATCAATCAATTCATTGCTTGTCGAATAACACAATTCATATAACCTTACAAGCTAAAAAAATAAGAAAGCAAAGCTCCAACTCAAGTGCGGCGCTTTGCTTTCTTTTATCGTATTGTGATTAATGCTCAATCAAATTTTTTGTGAAGATATTATACTCTCAAATCAATACTTCTTACCTTATCCCTTACCTTGAGAACAAACGAAGGCGAAACCGAAAGCTCATCTATTCCCATACGCAAAAATGCTTCTGTTAGGGAAGTGTCTGCTGCAAGCTCTCCGCATATACCAATCCACGCACCATTTGCGTGAGCATTTTTTGCAGATATTTCAATCAACCTGAGAATTGCCTCGTGATGTGTGTCACAAAAACGCTCAATATGCGGATTCTGTCTGTCACAAGCAAGCGTATACTGGGTTAAATCGTTTGTACCGACACTGAAAAAATCAACCATCGGTGCAAGCCTGTCGCTGATAATTGCCGCAGCAGGAGTTTCTATCATTATGCCAAGCTCGACATCTTCAGAATATTTGATATTTTCAGCAGACAATTCTCCTTTTACCTGCTCGCAAATCTGCTTGATTTCTTCAAGCTCACTAACGCTCGTTATCATCGGGAACATAATTCCCAATTTACCGTAAGCGGAAGCTCTGTAGAGAGCTCTGAGCTGAGTTTTAAAGATTTCGGGGCGTGTAAGACAGATTCGTATTGCACGAAGTCCGAGAGCAGGGTTTTCCTCCTTATCAAGGTTGAAATAATCCGCCTGCTTATCTGCACCTATGTCAAGAGTGCGGATAATGACCTTTTTACCGGCCATACCCTCCAGAACCTTTTTATAGGCTATGAATTGCTCCTCCTCAGTTGGATAATCGGAATTTTCAAGATAAAGGAACTCGCTTCGAAACAAGCCGATTCCGCCTGCATCATTCTGAAGCACAGCATCAACATTCTCAACGCTTCCGATATTCGCAAATATGTTGACCTTTGTACCGTCTATAGTAACATTATCCTTGCCCTTAAGCTGTTGCAGCATTGCGTTTTTCTCCGCCTCGCTCTGCGGTTTTTTTCTGTAAACCGCAATAGTTTCTTCGTCGGGATTCAGAATAAACTCGCCTGTAAATCCGTCTGCTACAGCCATTTCGCCGTCCTTTATGTTTTCGAGGAAAGAGTCACCCAGTCCGATAATAGCAGGAATATTCATATTTCTTGCAAGAATCGCCGTGTGTGAATTTGACGAACCATAAGCTGTTACAAAAGCAAGTACCTTCTCCTTGTCAAGGGATACTGTTTCACTTGGTGCTAAATCGTCTGCACAGATAATTACTTTATCATCTGAAGAGGACACTGCCTCTTCACTCTCAGTAAGGCAGGCGATGATTCTGTTTGAAATGTCCTTAACATCGGCGGCTCTTGCCTGCATATAACTGTCGTCCATAGATGCAAACATCTGCGAAAAGCTTTCAGATGCAGCAGATACCGCATACTCAGCATTCACACTCTGAGATTTAATCATATCTTTGATGGCACTATTGTAATCGTCGTCCTCAACCATCATCATATGAATTTCAAAAATCTGAGCGTTTTTCTCTCCGGCTTCTTTCAGAGCTTTTTCATAGATTGCTTGAAGCTGCGCAATGGTTGACTGCTTTGCTTTCTCCAATCTTGCAAGCTCATCATCGACATTTTGAATATTAACTTGCTTTACCTGAATATCTCTGCGTTTAAAAACAGAAATTTTGCCAACGGCAACTGCACCGTATACGCCTTTTCCCGTAAATCTGTTCATTTCGTCACCTCATTCTGACCTTATCAAAGATTAGCTTCAATAAATTCTTTTATACCCTTTTCGGCTGCATCTTTGTCTGCACCGTTCACATTGATTGTAACAGTGTCTCCGCATTTCACGCCGAGTCCCATAAGCGCCATAAGCATTGTGCATACAACAGTCTTTTCGCCCTTAGTGATTGTTATTTCACTGTCATACTCTTTTGCCTTTTTTGTAAGCAAGCCTGCGGGTCTTGCGTGAATGCCGAGTTCATCCTTAATTGTGTAAATAAATGTTTTCATAGTGTACTTTCCTTTCCTGACGCTAAGATATTCGCGTCTGTGTTTTTACTTTATTTCTATTATTTTATCTCCAGCAGAAATAATTCCTGATGCAACTGTACCTACCGAACCGTAATCATCTGTATTACAGATAATCATAGGTGTCGTGGTTTTATACCCTGCTTTAGTGATTCGAAGTCTTGTAGCACAGCAGTCTACATCCGAAAGATTAGCTTTTCCACCGAGTCCTTTTAAAATTAATGCGCTCACTCTGTCAAAACCATCTTTTGTCGCAGCGGCGGCTTTCTTTTTATTATTCATATCCTGACGAGTGTATAGCTTCGTTTCCTCGTCGTCAGCTTCTCTGCCCGGAGTTTTGAAATTGAACTTTGTTATCATAAAATAGAATACAAAGAAGTAAACAAACGCATAAACGATTCCGACAATTACAATCCAAATCCAATTAGTCTTTTCATTGCCCTGTAAAATACCGAACAAAGTAAGGTCTATTATACCTCCTGAGAAAGTCATTCCCACACCGACATTTAAGATATGCATAAGCATATAGGAAAGTCCGGCAAGTACACAGTGTACGGCGTACATTACAGGAGCAACAAAGAGGAATGTAAATTCAAGAGGTTCGGTAATACCGGTAATCATAGATGTAAGCGCAGCGGAGAGGAGCAAACCGCCGACAATCTTTTTCTTTTCAGGGCGTGCAGCCTTATACATTGCAAACGCAGCCCAATTACGCAATAATTATAACAAATAATCAACTTAGATTCAACATTTTTTATTAAATATTATCAGGTGTTTCTTCCTTAAATATGGATGAAATGGCCAGTGGTGTAGAACTTAGTGGTAAATAAATAAAAATCCGAACCCTTCTCCAATCGGAGTAAGATTCGGATTTCGTGGTGCAGGTAACAAGGACTTGAACCTGCTTAAAATTACTTTCATATGAACCTGATGGTTATTACGCTTTGGTGGAAGAATAATAGTTGGGTAAACCCAACAGAACAGCACCCAAAATTACTTTTATGTCGATTGACTGGAACTTGAAGCGGAATATTGTATTTTTCTTTCTGAAGTGCAAAAGCAATACAACTAATGGACAAGCATAGCTGATTGTTGTTTCCAACTCCATTCCGAACATTACAAAATGGAAAACATATACATTAAGCAAAGCACGAGAAATATTTACTACAGTCATAACGATTGTAGATATAAATGCTCAGCTCCTGTCTCTGTCAAGCTGCATAATAGTATTTAATAAAGAATGAGGAGTACTCGGAAGCTACTGCAGACAGAGAACCGGCCAACGAGGAATTAAGCGAGGTCACCGGAGGCAGTATAGCTAGTCAGCGGATTTTTGTGCAAGGACCTCTATACCCTACTTACTACAGAACCTTATCAATATTTTTCAATTTGCTAAGTGGATTAACAATCTACTTGGCAAATTTTTTATAAAAGGTACTACATTAAAAGTGATTGTGATATATATTTATACTAATAGTAAATATTAGCTACAATAATTGGTATTTTAAAGTGCAAATTAGTTGGCGTGAATATTCAGCAGGCTTTCTCAGCTTCTTTATTGCTGTTATATATATTTCAAATGTATTTCAGAATAGATTTAGGTGTTATTATGATAACTGGCTACGGTTTCAATTCTAAGTGAAACCATAACGAGAGGAAAAACCAATCCCACCCTCAATTGAGGATTGGAAAACTGCAAAGCAGGAAATAAAAATATAAATAGCAGGAAATAAAAATATAAATAATGGTAGAAAAGTGCATATTTTTGTGCTATACTTTATAATTTAAGAGTTTATCACTGTGTAGATAATGTGTGCCAAAGATTGGATATATACGAGGAAAATGCTTATGGGATTCTTGTTAAAAGCCGCTTATGTAAAAGCTAACTCGCTTTATTGGGATGATAGTTGGACATCCGAGGGTGAGGATAAGTGGGATGCTACTCGCAAAGAGATTATCAAGCAGATAGAAGAAGCTAAGAAAAAAGCCACCGGAACTACAACAAATTCATCGGAATAGGACGAGGACGGTGGTTGGTTCTGGAATTGGTTCAACTGACGATTCATAAACAATAAAATGCTCTATAGCGACAACATCTTAGTCGCTATAGAGCATTTTCTCACTTCGAAACTTTTCTCGCTACAACTAATACTAATACCCCGTAGAAAAATTTTCATATAGAAAAAGCCCGAAAAAATCGAGCTTTTCGTGGTGCGGATAACAGGACTTGAACCTGCATGAAATTGCTTTCACATGGACCTGAACCATGCGCGTCTGCCAATTCCGCCATATCCGCATATTTAATTTTTCTCTCTGAATTTTTACACGGTTGAGAGTTGAAAACCGAGGTGGAGCATATCGCTTAATCCACAATTTGCAGGATATAGATGCTGAAATAAATTTACACCGAGGTGGTGCGACCTGAACCATGCGCGTCTGCCAATTCCGCCATACCTGCATATTAAATTAAGTATACCCTCAAAATTTTCAACACGAGAGCATCAAGCTGGATTATTCAGTTATCCATATATAACGAGTTTGCTTCTTCAACATCTCACGAGCAAACTGCCTTAATATTATATCAAAACAATAGATTTCTGTCAACAAGAATTTCAAATTAATTATCAGAATCTTTCAAATTAATTATCAGAATCTCCTATATGAAACCAAACTTCGGTCGTTGTAATAAGTATATTTGACATTCGTTTACTTATAAAAATGATATTTATGTGGTAAAATGTGCAATTATTATTCTAAATACGCATTATTTAGTTATTAGTTTTTGAATTTTTATACATCTCCTTTTTGTTTTTTTTGACAACATTTCCTGTGTAAAAGTCAACCCATTAAAGCATCAGAATTTTTAAAAAAATTCTATCACGACTAAAAAATTATGACAACAGTTTTGACAACCATTTATTTGTGAAAAGGTGGTATTTAATGGGAAAAAGCAAGAATATTATTCTTTTGTAGAATAATAAAATAACCAAATAAAAAAAGAAAAACCCTCAAAAACCCAGCATTTAAGCCGTTTTCTGAGGGTCTTACTGTGGCGCGCCAAAAGGGACTCGAACCCCTGACCTACTGCTTAGAAGGCAGTTGCTCTATCCAGCTGAGCTATTGGCGCATATGGAGCGGATGATGGGAATCGAACCCACACGATCAGCTTGGAAGGCTGAAGTTCTACCACTAAACTACATCCGCATTTTTTATCACCTGAACAACGATTGATATTATACCACAGTAAGCCACAAAAAGTCAATACCTTAAATTTAAAAAATGGAATTTACTTTGAAAAATTACAGTAAAGCTAAATAAAATGGGATGTAAAATGAATCAACAGAACTATTTTGCATCCCATTTATATCAGAACCAAACTCTCATTTTAAAATCCTGCTTACATTTCGGGCAAGCAACTGTATGCCTGCCTCTTTTCCTCGGCAAGCGGAGCTTCGCTTTGCAATGCGGGCAGGTATGAAAGCAGTATGTTTTGCTCTGTACTATTCTCATTCTGATTGATGAGAAGAAATACTTGATGCGATTAAATATGCTATCAAAAACACGAGCTTCCTTTTGCCTTTGTGTAATATTGCGTGAAAGCGTTCTGTATATAGCAAGGGCTGCAATAAGCAGAGCAATGATTGTTATGATCACAGACCTGGCAAAAATATTTACCATACACAGCAGACAATAAAGAATTATTAAAAAATAGCAGAATTTATCTATACCATATCGCCCATGAAAGAACTGAGCAATTCGATACATAAAGTTCATAATTATCCACCTCTCTTTGCCTATAATTATAGCGAAAAAGGATTAAAAATAAAGTAGATTTTTGAAAGTTAATATTAAATTTTCAAAAAATTAATATAAAGAAAAATGTATCACAAATCTGAACACAAGCGTATTTTCAATGCTAAAAATTCTTTAATTCTACTAATTAAGAATTGTATAAACAAGATTCTCCCATTTGAGTTTTGTGTTTATATCAATATCCTCAGGCAGCAACGCTCTTGCTACAATCATCTCTTCACTGTCTGAGATATCCGTTCTTATCAGATAAGCATAATCTCCGTCAATTCTGTTTACTTTGTAATAATACGGTCCCATTGTTTTCCTCCAATAATATTATATATAGTTTTCTATAGTTTCCTCAATATATCGTTTTATTTTTTCAGCGTCTAAGCTTGTTTCAATAAGAAATGATATGTTTTCGCTTGTGAAAATCTGTTCGGCACAGCTTTGCAAATCTTCAAGCCCTATCCCCTCATATTTTTTCTTACGCTCTGACGGTTCGGATATTTCACATTCAAAAACAAAATCAGAAAGAACATAATTACGGTTCATTTCGCATGTATAATCATAATCCATCAGCTGATTCTTGGTAAAAAAGCAAATTGAGGAATCATATTCATCTTTGCGGATTGCTTGCTTAAACTCCTTTATATTCGCAAACAAAAGCTTAATGCTTTCATAAAAATTAATATTATTTACAGTAAATGATATCGACAGTCTGCTAAAGCCAAAAAACAGCATCAAATCAGTATCAATATCATCAGTAAGAGCATACCTTTCACGCAGCTCAAGACCGAGTCTGCTGCCGCAACCCTCACCCAGTATAGACGAAAGCAGGCGCACAGTTTCATAATCAATATCGGAGCTTATGTCAACGAAAAGAACAATATCGCTTAACTCAGAGTCGCCCTCAATTATAGTATAGCGATTATTGAATTTCCGACTTTGGAACCCCATCGGCAGGCACTTTGGAATTTTAAAGGCTTGACCGGCAGTAATAATTTCGTCGAGCTTTTTAGCTGCATATTCATATTCTTTTTCAGCAAAGTTTCCGGTTACAGTAACGCAGGAATTGTGTGAGCAAAGATATTTTTTCTTCCAAGCTATTACACTTTCGATTGATAAGTTTTGCACTGAGTTCTCGGTACCCATTATAGGCAATTCATACTGTGTGTCGCTTAAATAATTTTCATCTAACCATTGTCTATAGCTTTGGCTGTAATTCTCAATCTGCTTAAGAACTACTTTTTTCTCTGATTCAAATTCGGTATCATTCCATTTGAATTCGTTAAAGTATCTGAGCATTAATTCAAATGCAGGAATAAAATTCTCAGGTACAACTGTTATTTCAAAGCTTAGAAAATCATTATAGGTTTTTCCGATAATTTCACAGCCAAGGCACTGCATCCTATAATAAAGCTGAGCCTGGTCTAAATCGTCCAATCGCCTGAACATCAAATGCTCAAGCAGGTGAGTTATTCCATTGTTATCTTCATTTTCAAACAATGAGCCGACCTTGAAATTAACACTTACAGTCACACTATGTACATTATTCAGCTTATGTGAAACGAATAGAATTCCATTATTTATTCTCTTGATTTTTTTACCCATTATGTCACCTTCACGATTTGATAACTACAATAAACTATGAATGTTAATTATCCGTCCTTTGATTATTGTAATACTTAATAAACCCGTCAAAAACAGCAAGAGCAAGCTTGCTTTGATATTCGTCAGTTTTCAGCAGTGCAAGCTCTTCGCTGTTTGACAGAAATCCACATTCAAATATAACGGCAGGATTTTGCGAATTATAAAGCAAGTATATATTCTTATCGGCAGGCTTGCACTCCCTTGTATTGTCGGGTTGAATATTTGAAATTACCGAGTTTTTTATACTCTGTGCAAGCTCATTGCTCAAAGGATTGTTTGCGGAATAAAAAATCTGTGTGCCGCTATACTGACTCTGTTCAAATTTATTTTGGTGTATGCTTATAACAACATTATCAGGTGAGCTGTCGAAAATTTTAAGGCGATTTTTCATATCGGAGGTTTTTCTTCCTTTGAGAGTTTCGATACCATCGTCACATATTGAAATATCGCCGTTCCTCGTCATAACAACATCTATTCCGTTCTGAATAAAAATTGATTTGAGCTTTAATGCTATTGAAAGATTTATGTCTTTTTCAACTGTTCCGTCAGAGGCTACCGCTCCCCCATCCTCACCGCCGTGTCCTGCATCAAGCACAACAGTAACCTTATTTTCATTTGCCTGTGCTATCGTTGACAGACTGCTGTATGCTGAACAGGTTGATATTATAAACGAAACAGCACAAACCAGTAATATGAACAGACATACGAGCTTTTTTAAGCTGATAACCATTTTATCACCGTCCAAACTGTGAGTGATAAATTTTATGCTATCAGCTGTGTGCTTATGTTAGTTATTTTCTCTGTCTGACCTGATAATGCTCTCCATAGCCTTGACAGCTGCGATAACCGCAGGCTCAGTATCAGGAGATTCAACATCGTTATAACCTTCACTTTCACGCTCCTGATTCCAGATAACCTTCAAAACCGCACCTGCTCTTATTTTTCTTAATGATGAAACGACAAACAGGGTTGAACACTCCATTTCCGAAGCGAGAACACCGCATTTCTTCCAAGCGTTCCATTTACTCAGCAGTTCATCGCCTGCGGCTGTACTTTCGGGGCTGTGCTGACCGTAGAACGAGTCTTTTGACTGAACAACGCCTACCTTATAATCATAGCCGATATTGCTGCAAGCACTGCAAAGTGCAGCAGTCACACTGAAATCAGCGACCGCAGGAAATTCAATCGGTGCATACTCCTTTGTCGTTCCGTCCATTCTCACTGCGCCTGACGCTACAACAAGCTCACCCGGAGCAACTTCAAGCTGTATTCCTCCGCAGGTGCCGACCCTTATTATTGTATCAACGCCGATGTGATTAAGTTCTTCTATTGCGATAGATGCTGACGGGCCGCCGATTCCTGTTGAGGTTATCAAAACCTTTTCACCGCACAAATAACCGCAGTAAGTTATGAATTCACGGTTTTGCGCAACAAAGCAAGGTCTGTCCATATGCGACGCTATGCTCTCAACCCGTTCAGGCGCTCCGCAAATTACAGCGTATTTTGCACCCTCCTCATACGAAAGGTTAATATGATATTGCTTTTCTTCATTCATAAAATTCATCTCCTGATTTTGCATAATAATTATAACATATTTTACGGAAAATTGGTAACATTATTTATGAGGTGATTAAATTGACAAATTTAGAAAGCTTGGATAACTCAGCGAAAGAATATTTTAACTCTTTGCCTCAGTTAATTCAGGAGCAGATAATCGAAAGCGGAGTGACCTTTTCATCGAAGCAGGAGCTTGAACAGTATTATAATACGGTCACAGGTAAGAGTAACACAAATCAGATAAATTAAAACTAAGTCATACGCAGTAATGATACTACGCAATTCCGCTTTGTGTCAGTGTACCGCTTTTGTCATATGATAATAATGAGAAACAAAGAATTGAGATGATGATAATGGACAAAGAAGTCAGATTGCTCAGTTCACTAAAAAAAGGAGAAAAATGCACCGTAAGGGATTTGAAAATGAACGGAAAAGAAAGACGCCGTATGCTTGATTTAGGACTGATTAAAGATACTCCTGTTGAGGCTGTTCTTAAAAGCCCGTCAGGGGATTTGACAGCATATTATATTAGAGGTGCTCTGCTTGCAATAAGAAACGAGGACGCCTCAAAAGTAATAGTTTCGTAATATCAGAATATTGGCATATTTAATTTTTGCCCGCAGTGTTTTTATTTGCTGTGGGCAAATTTGTAACATTTTTAATTTCAGTCGAATACCCTATTATAAGAGATTTCAGAGAAAACGGAGGTGTTTGCTTGACCGCTAATCACTATACCGTTGCATTTGCAGGTAATCCAAATGTCGGCAAAAGCACGGTATTCAATAATCTGACAGGACTTAACCAACATACGGGGAATTGGACGGGAAAGACGGTATCTAATGCGTTTGGCTGTATGCGGTATAAAAATATAAACTATACTCTTGTGGATTTGCCGGGGACATATTCCCTGCTGTCGAGCTCAAGGGAGGAAACAGTTGCAAGGGATTATATCTGCTTTGAGCATCCTGAGCTTGTTGTAGTAGTTATCGACGCTACCTGTGTTGAGCGCAATCTGAATCTTGTACTGCAAATACTTGAAATAACCGACCGCGTTATAGTCTGTGTAAATTTAATGGATGAAGCGACTAAAAAATCAATCAGCGTCGATATAAGCGGGTTGTCAGAAAGATTAGGAGTTCCTGTAACGCAATCAAGCGCACGAAGCGGTAATGGCATGGACGAATTAAAAGAAATGATATATAAAATGACGGTTTACGAGAAGAAAACATATGTCGAAAAAATTGAATACAGCAAAGAGATTGAAAACAAATCAGCAGAAATATACAACAAAATAAGAAGCAGTTGCCGTAGCGACCGTGAGGCAAGATTTTTCTCATTAAGGTTGCTTGAGAACGATGAAGATATGAATGTTTGTCTTGATGAACAGTTGGGGATTGAGTTAGAGTGTGAAAATTTACATAGCAAAAACTACAGAGATGAAATAGCACAAACGATAGTGAAAAAAGCTGAAGATATTTTTCTAAAGACCGTTGTATTTGAGCGTGCAGACTACAACAATCGTGACAGACGGCTTGACAGACTTTTCACTTCAAAGCTTACGGGAATACCGATAATGCTCTTAATGCTGGGATTGATTTTTTGGATAACAATAGTCGGGGCAAATTATCCGTCACAATGGCTGTCTGTGTTGTTTGAAAAAATGAATGAATGGCTTAGAATCGGACTCGAATTCATAGGAACACCGGAGTTTCTGACATCTCTTATCTGTGACGGAATGTTTAAGACAACGGCTTGGGTTGTGTCGGTTATGCTGCCGCCTATGGCGATATTCTTTCCTCTGTTTACAATACTTGAGGATTTCGGATATTTGCCGAGAGTTGCGTTTAATCTCGATAAATACTTCAAAAAAGCAGGTGCTCACGGAAAACAAAGTCTTTGTATGTGTATGGGGCTTGGCTGTAATGCGTGCGGTGTGACCGGCTGCAGGATTATTGATTCGCCGAGGGAGAGGCTTATAGCTATTCTGACCAATGCCTTTATGCCGTGTAACGGGCGTTTCCCGGGGTTGATTGCGCTTATCACAATTTTTATTGCCGCACCTCTTGCTGTTCCGTTTCAGTCATTGCTTTCGGCATTGATTCTATTGTCAGCCATTGTTCTGTCCGTAGTGACAACCATGCTTGTTTCAAAGCTGTTATCAGTCACCTTTTTAAAGGGAGAACAATCATCCTTTGTTCTTGAGCTTCCGCCCTACCGCGTCCCTCAGATTGGGAAAGTTATAGTTCACTCGGTTAAAGACAGAATCTTGTTCGTACTTTGGAGAGCAGTCGCAGTCGCTCTGCCGGCAGGAATCATAATATGGTTACTCGCAAACATAAACATAGGCGGCAGTTCTATACTCGATTATTTTACCGGTGCGCTTGACGAATTCGGACATCTGCTGGGCATGGACGGAGTAATTCTTGCTGCATTTATACTCGGCTTTCCCGCAAACGAAATTGTAATTCCGATAATGATGATGGCATACACGGCAAACTCTTCGCTGACAGAATACGAAAGCCTGTTGCAGCTTCAGCAGCTTTTTACCGCAAACGGCTGGGACATTGTAACAGCAATTTGTGTAATAATTTTTATGCTGTTTCATTTTCCGTGTTCGACGACCTGTATTACAATATACAAAGAAACAAAGAGCTTGAAATGGACTGCGCTTGCGTTTATCCTGCCAACAGCCATCGGCTTGCTGCTGTGTATGTTTATCTCATCAGCCGCAAGGGTATTTATATAAGCAGAGGGACTGCGGATGCAGTCCCTCTGCTTATATATTATCTGTTATTAACCTCTGACGTATTCTTTTCGCGAAGATATGTAGACTCAAGGTCTGCAAGGTGAAGCTTAACGGCAAGCGGATATTTCTGATAAGCAAGGCTTATTGTAAAGCCGCCGCTATCCTCAAAGCCTCCCATATGCCAGCGTATAGCCATGGCTTCTTCAATGCGCAGCTTCATAAAGCGTTCAATAAGGAACACGGATTTCTCACCATGACCGTAAGGAAAAACATCGTCAACCGCATAAAAAGGTACTTTTTCCCAGTTGCCTGTTTCTTCGTTTTTCACATTGCGGGTTGACACTTTGTAGAACTGTGCTTTGCACAAATCGTGAAGCAAGGCGCAGATTGTGAAACTCTCAAGACTGTCGGTTTCCTCGTCAAAATGCTTTTCAAGCAACACATCATAAACACTAAGGCTGTGCATAACGAGTCCGTTTGTGCAGGCACAGTGATATTTTGTGCTTGCAGGCGCTGTGAAAAAATCGGTTTTGCAAAGCCAGTCAAGCAGCTCCTTTGCGCCGTGCCGCTTGACATTTTCTGAAAATATTCTGCAGAATTCTTCTTTGTAGTCAATATTTTTATCCATTACAATAATCCCTCGTCATACTTTGCTCTGACTCCGCCGATGAACGGCGGTCTTGTCCTTGCGCAAACAAGATGAGCCTGCCCTATCTGATTTATTGAAATTCTAACGGGAACGGCTGTCCTTTTAAGGTGCATACCTATTAAAACATCGCCGATGTCCATTCCCGCAGAGGCTCTGATTTCCTGCACTGCCACAGGATGCTCAAACCGCGCATATGCCCTTGTTGACAGCGAACCGCCTGCTTTTGGCTGAGGCACTACATTGACAATATCATATCCGTACAGCTTGGCACATTCCTTTTCAATAATAAGTGCCCTGTTGAGGTGCTCACAGCACTGTGTGGCAAGATACAGTCCGTTAGCCTTAACTACTTCATATATTGTGTCAAAAACCGTGTTTGCAACCTCAACGCTTGAATTTGTACCTAGCTTGCTGCCGATAATCTCGCTGCTTGAACAGCCTACAACAAATATATCGTCCTTTTCAAGTCTTGCAACCTCTAATAATTCAGTTACCGCCTGTCTTGATTGTGCGGCTATTTCTTCTAAATCTTTCATTTTTAACACCAGCCTTTAACTTATTATAGCTTTTTTTCACCGCTTTATCAATACTCAAACCAAAATGAAATCCGCTCTTTTTCATATGACGCACCGTATTTAAAACGGTGAAGCTCAAAAATGCGTTTTACGAAGGCAAGACCGAGTCCATGACCCGGTGCTGAACTATGCTCTGCCAATCTGTGATATGGCTGCCACAGATTATCAATGTCAGATTTAGAAAGCTTTGTGCACGGATTGCTTACAGTAAACTTTTTAGATGTAATTTTTATTTTAATTTCATTTTTGTCCGTCGAGTATTTTATCGCATTATCAACAAGATTTTCTATTGCTGATTTAATCAGATGTTTGTCGGCGCATATAAAAACATCTTCTGTATATTCAGCAGAAATCTTTACATCATAGCCGACGATAATATCTTTAACAAGCTGTGTCAGATTAACCTTTTCTGTCTGAATATTATCATAACCGCTGTCAAGCCTTGAGTAGTCGAGCATTCTTTCAACCAGCTCATTCACTGCTCCTGATTTTTCCAATATCACATCTGCATAATGCGAGCGTTTGTCGGTATTGATATTCTCAAGCAGGTTTTCCACATATCCGCCTATTATAAAGAGCGGTGTTTTTAGCTCGTGCGCCATTGCGTTTGTTGTGATTCGCAGATTTCCCTCCTGCTCAAGCTGTTTCTTCATTGTATGCCAGATTACAGCGGCGAGAATTACTCCGACTATCGCAAAGATAACGATGATATAAATTAATATAAAGGCTATGCGGTTAAAGCAGCTTTCAAGCACATTCAGGTGTTTTACATATGTGCCTGAGTATATTTTCACATCACCGTTATCATCACGCACCGAAAAAGATGTGTAATCGGCGTATAGATAAGAGAAATTGCCGTCATCAACAAGACTGCTTTCATTTCCTAACCCGTAGGTTTTATAATAGATTGTGCTTCCGTCTATTGAAAATACAGAGGTGAATATATTATTTTCATCATCGGTATTCATATTCTGCCGAACTCTGTTAAACAGATTTTCTCTGCTGTAATTGCCGAACACAAATTCCCGGTCTATAACATTCCTTTGCATATCTCCGTTTTTATACAGTGTTAAGCCGTCAATAATAATCGGCTCAAGCTCAAAATGCTCTATAACCTCGTCCTGAACATACCATACATTTTCTTCAGTAGTTTTTACAATCTCAATACTCTTTGGTGTTATATCACCCTTATAAAAATAAAACTCTCTGCACAAAAGCTCATAATAGCTGCCGTCATCTGTTTTATCACTCAACAGATAGTCGGTTATTTTTTTATATTGCTCGTCTGTCATTGAGCTTTTAAAGCTGTCAAAATCTATACAGCCTATGCCCTCTTCCTCATAATAAGGATAGCTTTGAAAATTAACAGGAAGAGCGTTTTTTGTTTGAGCAACTGTCACTCCGTCATTGTCAATCAGAATAAGCTGTTCGTCCTTTGACAGAGTTGAATTTAAGAAGTACTCAGCGTAATCTCTTTCATTGACCAACGAATTCTCCAAATAAGCAAATAAATCCGAAGCATACGAAGAAGCGTCAGAGTAAAGGAGTTGCTTTTCCGTATTAAAGGTTACAACAGTAAAAACAGCCGACACTATCACGCTGAGTGCGAAAAGTGATGCGGCAACTGAAACAAACAGCCTGCGTTTTTGTTTTCTGATTTTCTTTTTATATGCGTTCATTCTATTCTGTATCCTCTTTTAATAGCAGTTTTAATCAGCTTTGCATTATCCTTAAGTGCTTTCCTTAAATTCTTAATATGAGTGTCAAGCACACGCTCGTCAATTATTTCATCATAGCCCCAAGCATGATTTATAAGCATTTGCCTTGATACTATCCTGCCCTTGTTTTCAAGCAGTGTTTTAAGTATTGCATACTCCTTTGCGGTAAGGCTAATTTCTTCACCGTCAGATATTACAGTGCCGTTATTCGGGTTGAGCGTAAGCGTTCCTGCTGAAAGCACTGAAAACCTGACAAGTCCCTTTGAACGCCTGATAAGCGCGTTGACCTTTTGATAAAACACAGGCAGAGAAAAAGGCTTGACTATGTAATCGTCACATCCTAAGGCATAGCCTGTCAGCATATCCTCCTGACTTCCTCTTGCGGTGATGAACATAATCGGCACATCGCTTAATCGGCGCACCTCCCGACAGATTTCAAAGCCGTTGAGGCTCGGCAGCATTATATCGAGCAGCAATAAATCATACGCATTTTCATACGCTTTTTCAACACCTGATTGTCCGTCAGACGCAATATCAAGCACGATATTGCTCTTGCTTTTTTCGGTAAAGTAATCCTTAATCATTTCACAGATGTTTTTATCGTCCTCAACCAAAAGCACGCTATACACATAATCACCCCACACTATATTATCATACTCATCTGTGCTTTATCTGAAGCTTATACAGAACATTTTATATTACTCATTCGCTGTTTTCAATAAAAATACAGATAAAATACAGATGGAAGATTTATGATATTAACAAAGAGGTGAATTTTTTGAAGAGGCTTATTTGTAAAATTCTTGTTTTAACTATTATTGTCACAATGCTTCCGCTTGCCGCTTCGTGCGACAACGACAATCAGGAAAGTGAAAAGCTTAAGTATTATCAGGCAGATGGAATTCCCACTCAATTTGATGATGAGGACTTAATAAAACGATATAACATATACTGTCAGAATAATTATGATGAATCATATCAGATTGAGGTTGTGAAATTTGAAAACGAGGAGGATATGTACACCAAAATGTCGGCAGAGCTTATGGCAGGACAAGGGCCTGATATTTTCACTCTCGACCAGACGCTGCCGTTTGAAAAGCTGATAAAGTCATATGCATTCGCTGATATAAATGAGCTGATAGCAAACGACACTTCAAAGAACAAGCTCGACTTATCCGAATATAATCAGGCTATGATAAAGGCTGGAGAGTATAACGGCAAGCTGTATATTATTCCTGCGTTTTATCATTTAAACACGCTTATCTCAACCGACAATGTGTTAAATGAGTATGATTTGCCTTTGGAAAACGGAATGACGCTGACATATGCCGATATTCCGCAGATGTTTGAAAAATACCTGTCCGACACGAATAAAAGGTACTTTATGTACAGCTATGCTTTCAGCTTTCTTAACTCGCAACAACAGCTACTGGATAACTTCATTTACAGCTATGTTGATTTTGAAAACGGAAATACATATTTTGATTCGGAGGAATTCAGTCAAGGACTTGACTCAATAATGCAGCTTACTGACTGTTTTGAAGAGCCTGATGAAGATACATACGAGAATTATCTTTTCGATTTATACACAGGCGGCAACCTTGAATTCCTGGCAAGAGCAAACTATCGGGCTGAAAAAAACGGAAACAAAAGGATATTTTACAACGGCTTTAACAGGAACGCAGAAGATATTTCTGCAACAATAGAGCTTGGCGTTGCGATAAACGCAAATTCAAAGCATAAGGACAAGGCTCTTGCTTTTCTTAAATATCTGCTCAGCTATGATTTTCAGGTTTTTTACTGCGGCGATAAGGAAGGCTCGGATTACATAGGCACAAATATGATTTCGCACCCTGTCAATATTGATGCGTTTGAGCATTCAATAAAGGCAGCCTCTTCTTTTACATATTGGGAGGAATACGAAAAAGACGGCGTTTGGGAATACGATGAATATGAAGTAAACGGCACTGATAATGAATATATGCAGGAATATATCAAATCGATACGAGGCATTAATAAGTGTAAGCCATACTATAATGTCAGCGAAAGCTACTTCTGCAAGAAAGTTATTGGTGATATTGTTGATGATTACATAAACGGAAAGCTGACTAAAGGTAAGTTTATTCAGCAGCTTACATCAGCTGCGAGAATTTATATATCTGAATAGGAGGATACTATGGCTAAAAGAACACTTTGCTTTATAATATCATTAATTTTGATTTTATCCGTTTTATCGGCCTGCGAAAATACAGTAGAGGTAGAATTATCGGACAGTATTACATACTATAAAGTTAAGGACAGCTGGGCAAACGGAGAGGGCTGGATTTATGATTATAACAAAAGCTGTGATGATGAGGACAAAATAGAAATTGTAGAGTTTGACAGCGTTGAAGCATTAAAAAACAGGCTGACAACCGAGCTTATGAGCGGCGGCGGACCTGACATAATGAATGAAGCGACATTTGTTTCAGCCGATTTATCGATTGAAAAGCTTATTGATATGGGCGCTTTTATGGATTTAAACGAGCTTATCGAGAGTGATAATTCCGATGATAAAATTGAGTTGACAGAGCAAAATCAAAAGGCACTTGAAAGCGGAGTTATAAACGGCAAACGGTTTTGTATTCCGCTTTATTATGTGCCGAACTTATTAATGACAACGCAAGAGAAATACTCAAAATATTTTAAAGAAAAAACTCGCTCCCTATCCTATGACGCTTTAATTGATTTGACCGATAAAATCAACAGCGAAAGTATAGATATCTCTCTGTACAAGTATTCGGACAGCAGTAATTTAGAAAGCCTTTTAATCAGCTATATTGACAGCAATGTGGATTTGGTAAATAAAACATCAACACTTGACAGTGAACAATTCAAAGGCACCGTAACACGGATAGACAAGCTGATAAAGAAATATCCTCGAAACACAAAAGAAAATCAGGATAGTGTAATTAATTGGACAGAAGAAATCGACCCCGACAGCTATATATTTGAGGATATGATAGCGCAATCTCCCTATGATATATATTCAAGCATTGTCTATATTGAGCAACGAGGAGATACTCCGATAATAGTCGGCACAGTGTCAGGTAGTCCTGACACGCTTTCGGCGAATATATCGGAATCTGTTTTTGTAAATAAAAACTGTAATAAACCCGATAAGGTTTTGAAGGCTATAAAATTTGCAATGTCTGAAGAAACACAGAGCAAACAGGTTGGTGCTGAAATCGAGAGATACAACCCTATGTTTGCAGCTTACTCAGGCAACCTTTTCCCTGTTAATAACAAATCCTTTGAAAAGCTTATGAATACTGCCGACAGCTTCACATACAACACAAAGGATTCGTATTATGAGGGTGAAGACGACGGCATACCCGATGACGATAAGGAGCAGGCTGCTGTTTCAGACGAGAGCAAGAAAATGCTGCATAACGCATTAGAGAACATTTCAAGCTATGAGCTTGACACCTATTGGTATTACAACACGCAGGTAATTTATGAGCTTTTTCAAAGCTACTTAAATAACGAAATAACAGTTGAGAAATTTATCAGCGATTTAAAATCAAAAACAAAAATATACCTTGAAGAATAGGCGGTGATTTTTTGACGAGAAAGCGTAAAAACTATATTATTGCTTATTTATTCATACTCCCATCTCTATTAGGAATTGCTGTATTTTATGTAGTACCATACATAATCTGCCTTGTGAAAAGTATGTTTATCGGAAACGATTTTGTAGGACTGTCAAACTATATTGAGCTTTTAAAGAACAACACCTTCTTACTTGCGCTGAAAAACACAGTGGTATTTACTGTTATTGCTATTCCGCTGCTGATGGTGATTTCCTTTTTACTTGCGCTGTTTCTTAATTCTTTTAAGAAAATATCGTCCTTTTTCAGAAGCTCCTTTCTAATACCTGTTGTTGTGCCTGTCGCATCACTCATATGCGTTTGGCAGGTGATATTTGACGATTACGGAGCTATAAATACTGTATTGAACTATCTCGGACTTGATGCAGTCAGGTTTTTCAACTCTGAATTTTCAATGGAGATGATTATTCTGATTTATGTATGGAAGTACTGCGGCTTCTGCGTGATTTTATTCACAGCAGGGCTTGCGAATGTGCCTACCTCTCTTTACGAAAGTGCAAGGCTTGACGGTGCAGGCGCATTTCAGATTGTACGAAAAATAACTATACCGATGATAACACCGACAACCTTTTTCGTATTCCTTATGGAGATTATTTATTCCTTTAAAATTTTCCGTGAGGTCTTTGCGCTGTTCGGTGACTACCCGAATGAGAATGTATACTTCCTGCAAAATTTCATCAACAACAATTACTATAACCTGAATTATTCAAGGCTTTCTTCGGCTTCTGTTATTTTGTCGTTGTTTATAATTATCGTCCTGCTGTTTTTCTTCTTGTTTGAGAAAAAACGCAATTATTCGGAATAGGTGCAGATTTATGAAAAAGATAAAATCAATTTTTAAATACACACTTCTGCTGATAATCACAATAGCTTTTCTATTCCCTGTGATTTATATGCTTGCCTGCTCGTTTATGTCAAGGACTGAGGTAAGCCAAATGCTTGATTTCACAAACGGACAGTACAAAAGCTTAAAGCTTATTCCGCAAATGGCTTCACTTGAACAGTATTATCAGGTGTTTTTCAGGCGAGCGGAATATCTGCTGAAATTCTGGAACGCTGTGATAATCACATTTCCGACCGTATTGGGACAGGTTGTTGTGTCATCACTTGCGGCTTTCGCCTTTGCAAAGCTTAAGTTTCCGTTCAGGGATAAGCTGTTTTTTGTCTACATAGCTCTGCTGATTCTGCCGCTTCAGGTAACTCTTGTTCCAAATTATATTGTGCTTGATAATTTAAAGCTTCTTAACAATTTTCTTGCAATTATCCTGCCCGGAACATTCTCGGCATTTGGTGTGTGCCTGTTAAGACAGAGCATAAAGTATATCCCGGATTCATCCATTGAAGCAGCATTAATTGACGGTGCGTCATATTTCAAAATAATCACAAAAGTTATTCTTCCGCAGATAAAGGGCGGCTTGATTACGCTTACACTTCTGTGCTTTATAGATAACTGGAATGTTGTTGAACAGCCGCTGATTTATTTTGATGATGAGTCGATGTATCCGCTGTCAATCGCTCTTTCAGGTATCAGCAATTCGGACTACGGAATAATTTTCGCCTGCGGAGTTATGTTTATGATTCCCGCTCTGCTAATCTACTTTTACGGGCAGAGGGATATAGATTCACCCTTTGTTCAGATTGATAAATGAGGTGCATTATGAAAGAAAGCAAATTAAAGAAATATTCAATTAGAGCAGGAATTGTATTTTTAATTATGCTTGCACTGCTCACTTACCTTTCAGGCACTATTGACAATATGCTTTTACCTAAGGTAAAAACATCAGATGTGATTGTTGGAACTCTCAGCGGTGAAAGCGGCGGAGATATGAAAACAAAATACCTGCTTCCGCTTTCCTCAGTCGATTCTTTTGGAGATTCGGGCATCGTATTTGTAATAGACCCATATAATACTGACAAAACAAAGGTGAGTGAAATATCTGTCACAATCACGGGACAGGACGATTTATATTATGAGGTGACATCAAGCAGTCTTTTCAGCAATATGAAGGTTATATACAAGACATCAAAGAGCATATCAGACGGCGACAGAGTTTATATCGAGGAGGAATAGCAGATGATGAGAAAAAGGATAATCACCACTGCCGTGCTTATAGCTTTAACCTCACTTACGATTTTTCTCTCACTCGGTTTTTGCGACAACGCACAATCTCAGCTGACAAATGTGACGCAGCTCAATTACAATCAGAATTCAGAATATATGCCTCTTTTCGTCTATAATTTTGAAAGCTTATCCGAGCGTATTTCTATGGATAAAATCAGCTTTTGCTGTGAGGAGGACGAAACAAGCGTAAAAGGTAATAATGTAATCCCTGTCCTTACAAACGAATTTTATTTTTCAAACTTTGGTCAGGTACTTTACGGCAATAGCTTCACTGAGGAAAACATCCTAAAAAAAGAAAAGGATGCCGTAATCGGCAGTGCGCTTGCGCTTGAATTATTTTTCAACACAAACGCAGTCGGCAAGGTACTAAAGCTCGACGGCGAGAAATACACGATTTGTGGGGTGTATGACGAATCAGATAAAACAATTAACCGCCTTTCCTCTGACGGAAAACACAGAGTATATATCCCCTACACCTGTTACAGTGGCTATGATAAATGCTACATCGACAGCATTGCCTATGACAACGGAGCAATTTCAGCACCGCTTATTGAGCAGATGAATTTAAGTCAATATTATGCGACAGATTTTGCTGAAAAGAATAAGGTGATTGAAAATTTCAGGCATATAATATTACTGTTATTGTTTGCGGCATTTTGTGTTATTGCGCTTAAAGTGTGGTTTATACTGTGCAGATGGTCAGTACATAGAATTCGTGAAGATTTAAAGGAACACTACTTTTTCAAGTCCTTTAAGTCAATCCCGATGAAGTATATCATTCTGATTTTTGTCGGGTTAGGAATTCCAGCTATTTTGGTGACTGTATTTTTTATATCTGATTTCAGCATCTTTACACCCTCAAAATATATTCCGTATGACAATATATTTGATTTTTCGTATTATACAGAACAGATTACCGAAAACGCAAATACTATAAATTCTCTTGCGCTTACCGGTGACACGCATTTGATAAACCTTTTCTCAAATACATTTTCACTTTTAATTTCATTTCTTATTCTCTTTAGCGTTTTACTTATAAGCACACTGTATTACTTAAAAACTCTTTGCTCTGCCTTATGTGGCAAACTTTAACACATATTTCACCATAGGATATTCTGACATTACAGCCTGACACAACCGTTTTATAATTTCATAAGAAGAGCTGTTCAAGGAGAATTATTGCTGCTATCATTGTCAGTTACAAGCTCATCTCTCATTCTGGCATCTAAATTCTTCTGCTATCCATTATTCTAATACGGGAGCAGATAACCACTTCTTGTAAAAAAAGTGAATTAAGAAATAATTTAATGTAACTCTATTCACATCTGAATAAGCTTTCTCAAATCAGAAATTATAGATATATATATGATTTGTGAGGGAATATTCTATGGAAAAATATGATGCAATTATAGTCGGTGCAGGACTTGCCGGTTTATCATGCGCTTATGAACTTTCAAAAAGAGGAAAAAGAGTCCTTGTATTGGAAAAACATTCTTATCCGGGTGGCAGAACCTCGTCATTTTATGATGACGGTATGCAGGTTGAATCAGGTCTTCATAGGCATATCGGGTACTATTCAGCTTTACCGAAGTTGCTAAAAAATTGCGGAGTGGAGCTTGAGGACATAGTCACTTGGGAAGAAAAGGCTGATGTACTGATAAAGAACGAAAACAAAAAATTTGTGCTTGGACTTGCGCCGTTTTGGGGATTCAAAAAGACTGTTAAGAGTATTTTCGGAAATAATGAAATTCTATCAGTAAAAGACAAGCTCTCACTACTCCCCTTTTTTCTCTGCGGCTTTACAAGCTATATTTTTTCAAATCAACTTGACCGTTTCTGTGTTGCTGACTACGCAAACAGACACCATGTATCAGAAAAAAGCAAGCGACTCGTTTTAGAGCCGCTTAGTAGCGGGATATTCTTTATGCCTCCGGAAAATTACTCAGCGTACGCTTTTTTCGGGCTGTTTGCGCCTGCAATACCAAAATTCTATAAAATGAGAATAGGCGCATATCTCGGCGGTATGAGCGATGTTATGTGTCAGCCTATAGTTGAAAAGATAAAATCCCTGGGCGGCACTTTTATCTTCAATGAAGAAATTGAAAGTGTACTTTTGAACAACGGTTCAGTTCAGGGTGTGACAGACACAAAAGGCAACAAATTCTTTGCTTCACAGACAGTTATTGCAACAACTCTGTCTTCTGCCAAAAGGATTCTTGACACCCTTAAAAATGATAAAAGATTAAAAAAGCTCTTTCTACTACCTTGTATGTCAAGTTGTACTATGCAACTGCATCTTAATAAGCCTGCGCTAGAAAAAGATATTACAACATTTGCGCCGGGAACAGATATGGTGAGCTTTGCAGAGCAATCAAGAACAACCTTTCAGCAAGCAAAGGGACGATTGTCAATAATACTCGGCAATCCAAAGGAGTACGCTGAAAAATCCGAAGACGAAATACTTTCTATCGTACTTAAACAAATGGACAGCCTCGGCGTTCATCTTGACGGACACATTTCGGACTTCCGAAAAGTATCGGAGGAGAATGAGTTTTATTCGCTCGATTGCAACAATCAGAAGCTCCGACCGGAACAGAAAACAGGAATTAAAGGACTTACGCTTGCAGGTGATTATACACTAACTTCATCTTTTGCTACAATGGAAGGAGCTGTAAAATCAGGCAAAAAAGCAGCTAATCATTGTATTAAGGCATTATGGGATAAATCGATATAACGCAAATTTATGTTATTGTTTTTTTGAATATATTTATTATTCTACTCACGCACCTCATGCGAGGTACGACACGATTAAATAGGTTTAGCCGACTGCTCAACGAGATTTCTACTCACGCACCTCATGCGAGGTGCGACCAGAAAAAGCAAAATTTGCTGATGTGCTTGACAAATTTCTACTCACGCACCTCATGCGAGGTGCGACTTTGGCTATATCAGCGGCGAAACATTTATTTTGCATTTCTACTCACGCACCTCATGCGAGGTGCGACAGAAGCTGTTCCATTGATGCAATTTTTGAATTTTCATTTCTACTCACGCACCTCATGCGAGGTGCGACTGTGACGATTGTCAACAACACTGAGAACACTGCCATTTCTACTCACGCACCTCATGCGAGGTGCGACCGTTTTGCCGCAGATTGCAAAATTCTGGTTTTCAATTTCTACTCACGCACCTCATGCGAGGTGCGACTGTTTTTTTAATCACTGTGCCGTCACTGTCTGTCGCATTTCTACTCACGCACCTTGAGCATTGCTGTGCGGTCAAGCTTCACATTTCTACTCACGCACCTCATGCGAGGTGCGACAGCTCGTAGAGGGGCATAGCAACAGAGCATTTACATTTCTACTCACGCACCTCATGCGAGGTGCGATCAATAGCCGCGTAGCAAATCGTCAAAAAAAGCATTTCTACTCACGCACCTCATGCGAGGTGCGACCCCCGACCCCTTGCCACGAGCGTTTGTGCCGCAGGGATTTCTACTCACGCACCTCATGCGAGGTGCGACCTTTAGCATCAAAACTGCACACGCACAAATCACATTTCTACTCACGCACCTCATGCGAGGTGCGACTGATACCTTTGACATATCCATGACCTTGGTAAGATTTCTACTCACGCACCTCATGCGAGGTGCGACAACTTTTTTGACGGTACAAGCTATGACGAAATCTATTTCTACTCACGCACCTCATGCGAGGTGCGACTTTCACAAATCGCAGCCAAGCGCGGATGCACTGAAATTTCTACTCACGCACCTCATGCGAGGTGCGACCGGCAAGAAAACAATAAAAGCAACTGATTATAAATATTTCTACTCACGCACCTCATGCGAGGTGCGACTTCCTGTGGCTTTAAAAAATTCTTCGTCATTCATATTTCTACTCACGCACCTCATGCGAGGTGCGACAAAGCTGAGCAAGTGCGTTAACTGCACAACCATACATAATTTCTACTCACGCACCTCATGCGAGGTGCGACTGTAACACTGACTTGCATTTTAACTTTGCCGCTATATTTCTACTCACGCACCTCATGCGAGGTGCGACATGTCCACCTGCGGATTTCTGGGTAAACCTCAGCATCTACTCTCGCACCTCATGCGAGGTGCGACAGGCGAGGTAATCGGCGAAACTCCGGCTCCTGTGATTTCTACTCACGCACCTCATGCGAGGTGCGACGCAGCGCCGTCATTCGGGAGTATCTCAAGCGTAATCATTTCTACTCACGCACCTCATGCGAGGTGCGACGAGGAGTGTGTGCTGCACCCACCGTCAATTTTTAATTTCTACTCACGCACCTCATGCGAGGTGCGACCTCCGCATACAAGACCAACAGGCGAGGCAGATTATTTCTACTCACGCACCTCATGCGAGGTGCGACTGGCAACACCTCTCACGCGCGAAATTAATCTGAAATTTCTACTCACGCACCTCATGCGAGGTGCGACTTGTTCTTCTGATGAGTTAAGTGTAACGATTGACATTTCTACTCACGCACCTCATGCGAGGTGCGACCATTTGCGTAGCACGGCGGCAACGGCGCGAACGAATTTCTACTCACGCACCTCATGCGAGGTGCGACTACGATATGATTATCACAGGCGAGCGCAGAGACATTTCTACTCACGCACCTCATGCGAGGTGCGACTTGATTAATCAGTTTGACGAATTTGTGAAATCTGATTTCTACTCACGCACCTCATGCGAGGTGCGACGACAATGTAGCACGATTGTATTATAATATAATTATTTCTACTCACGCACCTCATGCGAGGTGCGACTCTTGTTAAATCTCAGCCTACCGCCGATGTACAGGATTTCTACTCACGCACCTCATGCGAGGTGCGACAAAATTACATAAAAAAAATCGGGAACGCCGAATATTTCTACTCACGCACCTCATGCGAGGTGCGACTTGTGAAAACTTAGAGTATATAAATTTTCCAAAATTTCTACTCACGCACCTCATGCGAGGTGCGACAAGGGCATTATCGACAGCGGCGCAGGAATAAACAATTTCTACTCACGCACCTCATGCGAGGTGCGACGAGAAAAAATGTATGACTTTGAAACAACACGAGATAATTTCTACTCACGCACCTCATGCGAGGTGCGACGCTGTAATGGCTCACTTCCATATCTCAGTGCATCATTTCTACTCACGCACCTCATGCGAGGTGCGACAACATTATTGAGAAACGCAAAAACAAATTGCAGATTTCTACTCACGCACCTCATGCGAGGTGCGACTGAGTTTTAAGGTTTTATCAATTTCTTTATTCATTTCTACTCACGCACCTCATGCGAGGTGCGACAATCCATACCCGATTAATGTGTACGAGTAGAATATATTTCTACTCACGCACCTCATGCGAGGTGCGACCGAACTCTTTAGCCTTTGTCTGCTTGTTTGTCTCATTTCTACTCACGCACCTCATGCGAGGTGCGACGCCGTCAACAAATCCGGCAACAGGGAGAGCAGAATTTCTACTCACGCACCTCATGCGAGGTGCGACTTTTGCTGTAAACAACATACAGTAGCGGATAGATATTTCTACTCACGCACCTCATGCGAGGTGCGACGTGGTAAAGTGTTAGTTTTTGGTGACTTACATATATTTCTACTCACGCACCTCATGCGAGGTGCGACAAAGAGGGTAGTTTTTACTACCCTCAATTTTTTTATTTCTACTCACGCACCTCATGCGAGGTGCGACTGCATATCTGTTGACATCGGCGCATACTTGCTCAAATTTCTACTCACGCACCTCATGCGAGGTGCGACGGCTATAACTGCACGCACTTTATCAGCACTATGATTTCTACTCACGCACCTCATGCGAGGTGCGACTTGCAAATCAGCCGCTTGCTGTCGCTTCTCAGATACATTTCTACTCACGCACCTCATGCGAGGTGCGACAACGGTACGAGGATTTTTGAGGGCGATATTTTAATTTCTACTCACGCACCTCATGCGAGGTGCGACAGTCTATGACCGTAAAATCATTTGGAAAATCAATATTTCTACTCACGCACCTCATGCGAGGTGCGACGTGGACACGAGCAACAGCTTTGGTGACGGTACATACATTTCTACTCACGCACCTCATGCGAGGTGCGACTGAACCATTATGGGAACAGTATAAAAGAATCATCATTTCTACTCACGCACCTCATGCGAGGTGCGACTGCATAAAAATCAATGCGTAACAGCGTTAAGCCATTTCTACTCACGCACCTCATGCGAGGTGCGACAGACCAAATCATACATCCATATTATTTTGGTGACATTTCTACTCACGCACCTCATGCGAGGTGCGACGTGACTCACACCTTGGTCATCTGTCGCATTGTGGATTTCTACTCACGCACCTCATGCGAGGTGCGACGACTTCCTTAATCGTGTAAAACTTAGGTTCTTTATTTCTACTCACGCACCTCATGCGAGGTGCGACTCATCGTAAACTCCAAGCGTAGCTTCTGCTTCTTTATTTCTACTCACGCACCTCATGCGAGGTGCGACCGAGAGTGTCATTGCGTTCTCGGTCATTTCTTTATTTCTACTCACGCACCTCATGCGAGGTGCGACATTTTGCCTGCTTCGATAAGACTGTTAATCTCATCATTTCTACTCACGCACCTCATGCGAGGTGCGACTTGTCAATCACTGAAGCGCTAAGAGGGGCTATCAATTTCTACTCACGCACCTCATGCGAGGTGCGACGTAACTCCAACGGGGCAGATAAAGCAAGGTTACATTTCTACTCACGCACCTCATGCGAGGTGCGACCTGCGGCACTTTCAAAAGCCAGCGGATAACAGCCATTTCTACTCACGCACCTCATGCGAGGTGCGACTTTACGCTGAAATAGCAGGGTTTCTTGTTCTACCATTTCTACTCACGCACCTCATGCGAGGTGCGACAAACAAGCGTCGATGATGCCGAGCAGCTCATTGTCAATTTCTACTCACGCACCTCATGCGAGGTGCGACGCGGAGTTTTGGTTAGTTTAGCACAGCAAAGGTATTTCTACTCACGCACCTCATGCGAGGTGCGACACGTCTGACGGGTATTCCAACGACAGCGTATCCATTTCTACTCACGCACCTCATGCGAGGTGCGACGAGATTTACAATTTTGAAACCGTGACAGGTGGAATTTCTACTCACGCACCTCATGCGAGGTGCGACTACAGCTCGCTCGGTCTTTCCGTCAGCTCTGCGTTATTTCTACTCACGCACCTCATGCGAGGTGCGACTGTAACGCCCGTCACTGTTGATAAAAGCACAGGCATTTCTACTCACGCACCTCATGCGAGGTGCGACTCAATCATTCAAAAAAAGGAAAGGTCGAGTAAAATATTTCTACTCACGCACCTCATGCGAGGTGCGACAATAGACTCCTTGCTTCTGAGCGCTGCCAATCCCTATTTCTACTCACGCACCTCATGCGAGGTGCGACGTGCCAACTGCTTGCCAATCTGCATACCGTTGATATTTCTACTCACGCACCTCATGCGAGGTGCGACCTTGCGCGCCATTAATTTTTAAATCGGTTTCACTATTTCTACTCACGCACCTCATGCGAGGTGCGACATGTTGACACAACGACAATGAGTTGGGATATCGATTTCTACTCACGCACCTCATGCGAGGTGCGACTTCATCAAGCCGTTTCGCTGTCTTTTTGCGTTCATTTCTACTCACGCACCTCATGCGAGGTGCGACAAGGGCATTATCGACAGCGGCGCAGGAATAAACAATTTCTACTCACGCACCTCATGCGAGGTGCGACTTAGTGGTTCGCTTGCGTCGATGAAATCAGCCTGATTTCTACTCACGCACCTCATGCGAGGTGCGACTCGCTCTTGATATGCAGATTGAAGCCGAACGAAATTTCTACTCACGCACCTCATGCGAGGTGCGACATCGTATCGGCGAAACTTGCTCGTGAAATTAATATTTCTACTCACGCACCTCATGCGAGGTGCGACTTATGGCAAAGTGCTCGGACTTGTAGGTATTATCGATTTCTACTCACGCACCTCATGCGAGGTGCGACTGCTTCTCAAAAGTTTCTTTGAGCATGCCTTTATATTTCTACTCACGCACCTCATGCGAGGTGCGACGCTATTACAATATCAGTCAGCGGAAAGATTGTAAATTTCTACTCACGCACCTCATGCGAGGTGCGACTGTTGTTTAGTCGTAAAATTGGACTTGGTGGCAATTTCTACTCACGCACCTCATGCGAGGTGCGACGTCAACGGAAATTGATATTAACGCTTTAATCGAAATTTCTACTCACGCACCTCATGCGAGGTGCGACAGGTTGCTGATTACGAAAGCTATGAGATTTACCATTTCTACTCACGCACCTCATGCGAGGTGCGACCTGACGAGTGGCTTGACGAATATTTACAACGAGTAATTTCTACTCACGCACCTCATGCGAGGTGCGACGATGTTCTGAGAATGTCACTGTACAAGGGACTTATTTCTACTCACGCACCTCATGCGAGGTGCGACTAGCAAGTGCTTGGCTGAGTTGCAAAAGGTTATTAACATTTCTACTCACGCACCTCATGCGAGGTGCGACGCTTTGTGACCAAAGCAAAGGTGATTAAAGTATATTTCTACTCACGCACCTCATGCGAGGTGCGACCATTCTTTCCGAGTTATAATTTGTACTTTTTTCGAATTTCTACTCACGCACCTCATGCGAGGTGCGAC
>JBJEOH010000025.1:0-13228 GCA_051880615.1 Acutalibacteraceae bacterium | reverse complement strand
TAGCAAACATGAAGTTACATTCTCCTTTACGAATCAGTGGGTTGTTTTGTGAAACTCCAGCGGCCCGGCTTCACCGAGATGATGGACGCTGTGGAGAGCGGCGCGGTCAAGACGGTCGTGACGAAAGACCTCTCACGCCTGGGACGGAATTATCTGCAAGTGGGCCTATTTACAGAAATTACCTTCCCAAAGAAAGGCGTCCGCTTTATCGCCATCAATGACGGCGTGGACAGCGCCCAGGGCGACAACGACATGAGCGCCTTGCGGAATTTATTTAATGAATGGATGGTGAGGGACACGAGCAAGAAAATCAAAGCGGTTTTCCGGGCTAAAGGCATGAGCGGAAAACCCATCACCAGCCAGCCGGTCTATGGCTATCTGAAAGGCCCGGACGGACACTTCGTTGTTGACCCGGAGGCCGCACCTGTTGTAAAGCAGATATTCAGTCTGTGCCTTGCCGGGAACGGCCCCACCAAGATTGCCCGGATGCTGACCGAGCAGAACATCCCCACGCCGGGGACGATGGAGTACCGGCGCACCGGCAGCACCCGCCGTTACTACCCGGACTACCCCTGTAAGTGGTCGAGCAACACCGTGGCGCACATCCTGGAGCGCCGGGAGTACCTGGGGCATACCGTCAACTTCAAGACGGAGAAGGTGTCCTACAAGGTCAAGACCAGCGTTGCCAACCCAGAGGACAAGATAATGGTCTTTGAGCATACCCACGAGGCCATCATTGACGAGGCCACCTGGGAGCGAGTGCAGGAGCTTCGCAAACAGCGAAAGCGGCCCAACCGCTACGGCGAGGTTGGCCTGTTCTCCGGTCTGTTGTTCTGCGCCGACTGCGGCAGCGTCATGTACCAGCAGAGGTATGAAACGAACAAGCGGCGGCAGGACTGCTACATCTGCGGCAGCTACAAGAAGCGCACCGCCGATTGTACGGCACATTTCATCCGCACCGACCTTCTGACGGCGGGCGTGACGGAAAATCTGCGGAAAGTCACCAGCTACGCCGCCAAGCATGAGGCCCGGTTTATGAAGCTGCTGATGGCACAGAACGAGGACGGCGGTAAGCGGAAGAACGCCGCCCGCCGCCGCGAGCTGGAGGCGGCGCAGAAGCGTATCGGAGAGTTGAACGGCATCTTCAAGCGTCTGTATGAGGACAGCGTGAGCGGGCGCATTACGGACGAGCGTTTCATGGAGTTGTCCACCGATTATGAGCAGGAGCAGGCCACGCTGAAGGCCCGTGCCGCCGAGTTACAGGCGGAGCTGGGGCAGGCGCAGGAGGCCGCTGTGAACGTGGAGAAGTTCATGGCCGTTGTGCGGAAGTACACCAGCTTTGAGGAGCTGACCCCCACCCTCCTGCGGGAGTTCGTGGAGAAGATCGTGGTGCATGAGTGCTGGAAGGACGAGCAGGGAACGCGCCACCAGGACATCGAGATTTATTATTCTTTTGTAGGCAAGGTGGACTTGCCCGACGATTGAGCCAGACCTATCCGGCGAGGCCCCGCCGGATGGGAACGGCAAAAATTTTTAACCTCTCCTTGCTTCTTTATCCGTAGTGAGCTAATACACAAGCACTTCCATAATCCATACCATTGAAGAAATCTCCGCAAATGTCAGAAAAGAACATACCTATGATTGCGACTACACAGCCTATCGCAAAATATGTCCATACCTTTTTCATACAATCACACTCCTTCATCAATTCCCGATTTATCAACAAGCTAATTATATCATACCGCTTAATAAATCTCAATCCTTTTCAGAATAGTCATACACCATACGGTATAATATCGTCAATCGTCAAATCTCGTTTTGGCTTTGCAAGGCCGTTGTATTGCTTATGACATTCAAGTAAATCAAGGAGAAGTCCGAGGGGCATCAGCATAGTTTCATCAACAGATAAATTCAGCTGAGCCACTCCGTAATAAAGCAGTCGGGTAAAGAACTCCTCGTCACTTACCCGACTGCTGTGTTTTTTGAGCTTTCCTCGCTTTTGATGTTTCGCTTTGTGCCTTTATACATAGACTCCATAATTGCTGATTTGTATTCTGCCAAATTAAACGGTGAGGTTAAAAGCTCGACCTCGTCCTCTTTAAGCAACGGCTTTTTATCATCGGGATTTTTTAGGTTGTAAATGAGAACGCTTTGATTGGCAAGCAAGGTTATAAGCCAGATAACCTCATCAAGAGCCATTTCAAAGTTCTCGCTCTTCATCAGCTTGTCACCGAGGTTCTCAAGACCACCGTACCTTGCGGCGATTTCCTTTGTAGCCTTTGTGGTTAAGACAAGACTGTATTCATTTTCACCGATTTTGATTTTTGTACTTCTTTCACTGTCCATAGCTTACCTCCGTTATTATCCTGCTGAGTAAACAGGCTCGTAAACCTGTTTGTACCAGTTTGAAATTGTGGTTGCTTTAACCTCCGTATCGTCCTCGTTTACCTCGGCTTTCCAAGGGTGCTTGCCCTGCGTGTCGGGCTTGTTTCTCCTTGTCACAGTACCCTCGATTGACGGTGTGGAAAATTCTATGCTTTCGCCCTTGGTGGTAAGATTCGTTGCAGGGATTCCGAATTTAACTCTGTAAAGCCAGAAGTAGCGATATTTTCCGTTTGACTTTTTCGCTCTGAAACCCACTGCAACAGGACATCCACCGTCCTCGCCTGCGGAAATGAGAACCTTGTTGCTGTCGATTTTCGCTCCTGTTAAATCCTCTGCAACAGCAGTTCCGATGTCGTCAATGCCGAGAGTCAGCGTTCCGCTTTGAAATTCCTTGACAATTTCCGATGCACCGTCATCGGCATAGAGAGTAGCCTCGGCAAGCTCTATTGAAAGCTCTGCGGTCATAGCCTTTGCAAGAGGTACAGGTGTTGCGTAGGTTTCTTCGCCGTTTTCATCTTCTGTAATTTTTGAATAAAATAGCTTATCAAGTCCGATTGTTGCCATTAAAATTCCTCCATTTCACCGGCGAGCCGCCGGGGGCATTCACGTCCGAATACTTGATGTTTCCGTGAGTTTTTGCCCGCTCCGACACGCCTTCTTAAATTTTAAAGTTTGTAGCATTTTGCCGTATCTACGGCATAGTGGTGGTAGCCGGTATCGTCCTCGTGACCTATGTATCTTCGGTCAGTAATTGAGATATCGGCTTTGAATATTGATGCAGTCAGTTTGTATTTTAAGGCTGTGTAATTGCCCTTTGAAAATATCGAAATCCGCACCTCTTGAATTTCATATTCCGGCAGATTATCGCAGTGCATTTCAAAGCTGTCGGCAAGAGGTGTCAGCACAATGTATTCATCAGGCGGTGTGTCCGAAAACACACCTGTTTCAACCTTGATGTTCAGCTTTTCCGCTATGTCCTTCAACTCGGATAACAAGCTCATAGGTTCTTTACCTCCTGTTCAAGAGTTTCAACCATTGCCTTTACACAAGCCTTTTTTGATGATGTTCTTGCGGTTTTTAAGAAAGGCTTAGGCGGCTGACCTTGCTTTCCGTATTCGATAATACTCGCAATTTTTGCGTTGCTCTCACCGTCTGAACGAGGTTCCTTAAAACCTATCTTGATGTTTGCGTTTCCGTTATCATCAATCAGGACAGGAGAAAGTCCGAGGGAGCGTTCAAGCTCACCAGTGGAGCGTGAATCTGTTTTTGTATCCTTGCCGATAACAGAGGAAAGGTTGCTTTTGACCTTTGCAAGAACAACCTCGCCGCCGGCATTGAGCGCCTTTTCGCAGATTTCATCTGTTTTGTCACCGAGTCGGGACAGCTTTAAAAGGAAGTCCTCGGGCATCTTCACATCAACCTTAGCCACTGGGCTTTACCTCCTTTGCAAGCACCTCAATGTACATATTTCTGCCTTTTACATTTTCAACCGATGTGATTTCAAATTTTCTGCTGTCGCAAAGTATCAGCATATCGGTTGTTACTTCTGTGTTTGGAATACACCTGAAACGAAACAGGTCGGTAGCAGTTGAAAAGGTGGCTCTGTTTGCCCACTTTTCACTGCCGTGCCGACCTTCACGATATGCTTTGACCTTTGCAACGGTTTTCAGATTTTCCGTTTTGAAACCCTCATCATCGGTATCAATGCTTTTCTTTACAATTTCAATAAATGAATTCATCTTGCCAAAGCTCATACCTACACCTTCCAATTACGGTCAAGTCGCAACAATAGATTTACTGTGTTAAAAACCTGTTGCCCGGCTTGAACATTGTCAGCGAAAAAGCCGCCAGTTGAGCCATCTCTGCTTTCGTAGAAATGGCTCGCAAGCATAATTACAGCCTGTTCAGTTGTAGGTGGCATAGGATTTTCGCTGTAGTAGTTTTCAGGTATGTGCTGATAGCTTTCGGCATAGGAAACAGCGGCTGTTATGTACATTTCCAGAAGCTCATCATCTGCGTTGTGTTCAAGTATCAGGTTCTGCTTCACCTTTTGTAAAAGCTCATCAGTCATTTAATGTACTCCTATCAGCCGGTTGATGCTACAGTGCCTTTCATCTTTAAGAGCTTAACCGCTTCCGGCAAAATCAGTCTTGCATCAAGTCGCTTTGTTGCAAGGAAACCTACCTGTCCGTTTGCCGCATAAAGTTCATTGAGTCGCTTAAAGGTTACACCCTGTCTGTCACCAATCCAGTAATATGAAAGGTCGCCGAATGCAATCGGCTTTGTGCCGGACGCTGCATTTGCGATTGACGCTGATGTGTAAACAGGCTTGCCGAGAAGAGTGTCGGTTTCACCGTCTTTGATTGACGGCTGCCATAAATACTGACCGTTGCTGTCCTTAAGTTTTCTGATACTGTTTACTGTGCTGTCGTTTAAGAGCCATACACCGTTTTTACGGTAGGGCGCTTTAAGGCTGTAATAAAGGTCGATGAGTTCATCGGCAGTGATTGTTACCGTTGATGCAGATGTCACACCAACTTCACCGCCCTCGCTGTCATCAAAAATACCGTAAGGCTTTGCACTGCCGTCACCGATAACAAAGGCTTCCTCTTCAGCTTCACCGATTCGTCTTGCAAACTCCTGATTGAAGTAGCTTTCAAGGTCGAATGCAGAGTCGTTTAAAAGCTCTTCAGATACCTTGATTAAAGCACACAGCTTATGCGCACCGATTGTTTTCTGACCGAATGATGTATCGCTGTCGGTAATTGCAGCGTTCTCCTCAGTCCACATCGCCTTACCTCTTGTAGCAACAACAGGGATTTTGTGTGCGTTTGATGCAGTTGTAAAGGTGTGTGCAAGCTGACGGATTACAAGCTCATCGTCAAGTGCCTGAACAAGTGTGTTTTCAAAGGTTTCCGGCACAAGAAAACCGCCCTCGCTGTCAACACCCTCACTGAGAATGTTTCTGACCTCCTGCGTTGAGCGGTTTCTCATCTGATTCCAGAATGCTTTGTTGTACTTTTCAGAAGCAGTGCCTGTTTTACTCTCACGATTGGCGTTATCGGGTTTTGAAACAAGCGGTGTGCTTGTCGGGAGATTTAACTCTCTTTCAAGGTCGTCTGCTCTTTGCTGACGGTCAATCTCGTGACCGAGATCAACAATATCCTTTTCCATCTTTTCATAAACCGCGGTATCTTCCGCCGAAAGAATACCCGTTTCGTTTCTGTGGGAATCAAGGAAGGCTTTTGCCTGTTCCCAGATTTTTGCTCGTTTCTCACGAAGTTCGTTAATTTTTGCCATTGTAAAATTCCTCCTTAAGGTTTTAATAAATTAAGTCTTTTTTCAAGGTCTGTGATGTCTGTTCCTGCGTTTCTTGAAACATTCTTTGAATAGTGCTTTACAAGCTTGTTTTTAAGAGCCGCATTTACCGCCTTGCGTGAAAACAGGACTGAATTTTCACAGGGGTTATTTTTCTCCTTTTCCTCTTCATCTTCGTCCTCGTCCTCTTCATCAGGCTCTGTATTCGGATTTTCTCTTGCGATGATGCCATCGGCAAAGCCGAGTTCAACTGCCTTGTTTGCATTCATCCAGGTTTCAGAATCCATTAAGTGTGACAGCTTTGCTCTTGATAAGCCTGTTTTAATTTCATAGGCATTGATTATTGACTCTTTGACTTCGTTAAGCATTTCAATAGCCTTTTGCATTTCGTTGTGGTCGCCCATAGCAACGGTAGCAGGGTTGTGTATCATCATTGTTGAAACAGGCGACATTAAAACCTCTGTGCCTGCCATTGCAATTACCGATGCGGCAGAGGCTGCAATTCCGTCAATCTTGACTGTGACATTACCCTTGTAGTCCATCAGCATATTGTAAATCTGTGCGGCGGCAACGCAGTCACCGCCGGGAGAGTTTATCCATACGGTGATGTTTCCTGTTCCACTGTTCAACTCGTCTTTGAAAAGCTGTGGAGTGATATCATCGTCAAACCAGCTTTCCTCGGCGATTGTGCCGTTGAGAGTCAGAACTCTCTCGGTCGGACTCTTTTCCGTTTGATTCTTCCACTTCCAAAACTTCTTCATTTTCGTTGTTTTCCTCCT
Organism: Acutalibacteraceae bacterium; assembly: GCA_051880615.1. Lineage (GTDB taxonomy): Bacteria > Bacillota > Clostridia > Oscillospirales > Acutalibacteraceae > UBA7067. Next base: position 6,746 of record JBJEOH010000025.1, on the reverse strand, counting down.
TGTTATTAGTTTCGGCAAATGCGCCAGCATTTTTAAGAGGCAGCATATTGCCGTTTATGAGGTACAAATCTCCACCTTCCTCTGCTGATATGCGGTCGAGGTTTTCAAGCTCTCGTATGTCGTTTGCCGACATCCAGCCGTTCTGCCTTGCCGTTGCATATCCGCTCATTCGACTTTGATAGTCACCTCGGAGCAGTCCGTCAACATTGAATTTTACAAAGTACTTTGCTTTCTCGTCTTTTGATAACAGAGAACGAGAAATTGACTGTTCCCACCTGATTATCCAAGGTTCAAGTGTGTATTTCACAAATTCAAGTGACTGTTGCTCAATATTAGAAAAGCTCGACTTTTCAAGGTCGCCTACCATATGTGGTGGCACTCTGAAAATTCGAGCTATTTCGTTTATTTGAAATTTTCGTGTTTCAAGGAATTGCGCCTGTTCGGGAGAGATTGAAATAGGCGTGTATTTCATACCCTCTTCAAGCACTGCAACCTTGTGTGCGTTTGCACTGCCGCCAAAGGACTGAGTCCAGCTTTCTCTTACTCTTGACGGGTCCTTAATTGTTCCGGGATGTTCAAGCACACCGCTTGGTGCGGCACCGTTTGCAAAGAATTTTGAACCGTACTCCTCGCAGGCAATAGCCATACCGATTGAGTTTTTTGCCATGGCAATAGGCGAATAACCTACAAGTCCGTCAAAGCCAAGTCCCGGAATATGCAGAACATCAAACGGTTGTAGCCTTACAATCGACTTTTTATTGATTGGTGCATCATCTGAGCTTACTGTATATTCATAATACAGTCTGCCGTTTTCATCTCTGTCAACGGTCATTCTGTCCGGCATAAGTGGATAAAAGGCTGTGACTTCACCCTTGCCGTTCCTGATTATCTGTGCGTAAGCGTTGCCCCACAATAGCAGATGTGTCATCAGAGTTTCACGAAACACAAATGATGTCATTTCGGGGTTCGGCTCATCGTGTAACAGAAAATATAGAGGACTGTCCGTAGCTTTCTCCTTGCCGCCACTGTCTGTGTATCTGTAAAGGTGCAAGGGCAGACTGGCAATCGCCTCCGACAGAATACGAACACAGGAGTACACCGCCGTCATCTGCATAGCAGAACGCTGTGTCACAGCTTTTCCGGCTGTTGTCCTGCCTGTGTAAAATGTGTAGGCACTGCCCGATGTTCTGTTTTTAGGCTTATCCCTTGAACGGAAAAGTCCTGAAAATATGCTCATAATATCACTATCCTTTATATAAATAAAATCCCTCTGTTGTTATATACGCTTTCACTGGTATCATTCCCACAGCGAATTGCACGGTCGAGTGCCATAATCGTGGCAACGGCTCCGTCAATTTTCTCTGTGGATTTTTCTTTATCTGCCTTTATGTTCCCGGCAGGGTCTGTGCGAATGAAGATGTTGTCCATATTCCAACGCAAAACAGGGTGACCGCCGTGGGCAATTTTCTGTTCAAGGGTTAGTTTCATCAATTCCTTTGTGGGTGGTGACATATCCTTAAAGCCTTGACCGAATGGTACAACGGTAAATCCCATACCCTCAAGGTTCTGCACCATCTGAACAGCGCCCCAACGGTCAAATGCAATTTCTCTGATGTTGAATTTCTTTCCCAACTGTTCTATGAACCTTTCTATATAGCCGTAATGAACAACATTTCCCTCTGTGGTCTGCAAGTATCCCTGTCGCTTCCAAACATCGTAGGGTACATGGTCACGCTTTACTCGCAGGTCAAGTGTGTCCTCGGGTATCCAGAAGTATGGCATAATGATGTACTTATCTTCTTCATCAAGCGGAGGAAATACAAGCACAAAGGCTGTAATATCAGTTGTGCTTGAAAGGTCAAGTCCACCATAGCAAACTCTACCTTCAAGCTGTTCTTCGTTTACGGCAAACGCACACTTATCCCACTTATCCATAGGCATCCAACGGACTGCCTGCTTTACCCACTGATTAAGCCTTAGCTGACGGAATGAGTTTTCTTCACCCGGATTTTGCTTTGCACTCTCACAAGCGGTTTTAACTTTATCCATTCCGATAGTTTCACCAAGAGATGGATTGCACTTTTTCCAGACCTTCGGACTTGTCCAGTCCTCGGTATCATCAGCACCGTAAATTACCGGATAGAATGTGGGGTCAATTTTCCGCCCGTCAATGATATCCTGCGCCTTTTGATGAACCTCATAGCAGATTGAATGTGTGTCTGTTCCGGCTGTTGTGATCAGGAAAAACAGCGGCTGCATTCTCGCATCACCGCTACCCTTTGTAAGGACATCATAAAGTTTTCTGTTCGGCTGACTGTGCAGCTCATCAAACACAACACCGTGAACATTAAAGCCGTGCTTACTGTATGCCTCAGCAGATAGAACCTGATAAAAGCTGTTGGTGGGTTCGTAAATGAGCCTTTTCTGCGAGGCGAGTATCTTCACTCTTTTGTTCAGTGCCGGACACATACGCACCATATCGGCGGCAACATCAAATACGATTGATGCCTGCTGTCTGTCGGCAGCAGCTCCGTAAACCTCGGCTCTCTGCTCTCCGTCACCGCAGGTGAGCAGAAGTGCAACAGCCGCCGCTAATTCCGATTTGCCGTTCTTTTTCGGAATCTCTATATATGCAGTATTGAACTGCCTGTATCCGTTTGGCTTTAAAATACCGAACAGGTCACGGATAATCTGTTCCTGCCAGTCCATAAGTTCAAACGGCTTTCCTGCCCAAGTGCCTTTGGTGTGACAAAGGCTTTCAATAAAGGCAACGGCAAAATCAGCGTATTCCTTATCGTAGTAGCTGTCCTTTGCTTTGAATTTTGTAGGCTTGTAATTCTTAAGTTTTCTCAAAATCTCACCTCCGATAGGGCATAAGAAAAGCACTCAACCTAAATGTGGGTTAAGTGCAAATTTTCTTTTAAAATTGATAAGTTCTTAATGCATTGAACGATGTATTGTTTCCAAAATCTGCTCTTGTTCATCAGATTTTACACCTATGCTTTCAAGTGCCTCTCTCGTTCCACAGTCAGGGCATATTAAGGTTTTATTGTCTTCCCTTGAAACTGCCGGAACACCTCCATAGAGCTTTCCGCATTTAGGACATTTTCTTAACTGAATTTCATTTTTCATTTTCACACAACTCCTTGCATTTGTTGTAGGCTGTCATCAGCACTCTTTTGTCAAAGTAAAAAGTATCATAACCGTCAAGGCAGGTTTTCATATAGTAAATACTAGGCACACCGATAGGTCTGTCCTCGTGCATAATGTATGCAAAGGCATAAATTGTTCTTCGCTTGCCGGTACAGATTCCCTTGTACTGAAGTTTTATATCTTTCTTGTAGTAAAATGCAGGATAACCCTCGTATCGGTCTAGTGCCTTTTCATCAGATGGAGTGACTTCCCAGATTACAACAGGAACACTGCCGTTTTCGTTTTCTTCAATGGTTAGGTAAGAGCCGGTCTTACTGCCTTTGAAAAGCAGTTCCCAACCCTTGAGCTTTGCAGTTCCGAGAATTGTGGCTTTCGGGCATCTCAATTTCATCTGCCTTACATTCAGGTTACTGCCATACGCAATGTAATATCTTTTCAACTAAATCAGTCCTTTCCGAAGAATTGTTCTTCTACCACCTTAAGACCGCCGAAGCGGTCGGTGGGGCTGTGCCTATATTCTTCAAGCGGCTCTGCCGTTGCGGAAAGCTCCGTCGCCTGAAAGTCTTTTTGTAAGAAGTTCTCTTGCTGTCTTGAACTCGTCACCGATAAAGCCGAGCCTTAAAAGCCAGGTTCTCATTGCGTATTTTGGGTTTTCGTTCTGCTGTGGTTTCGGACTTGCTGTTCTGACTTCCTTTGCCATTTGGCTGAGTGCAAGGCAAAGCTGAATGTAGCTTTTAAGCTGTCCTGCGTGAAGTCCGTTCTGCTTGCCGTTTGAAGGCTTGTCGAACTGGAAAAGTCTGAATTCAACCGTTCCCTTTGTAAAGGTTGCGTGGAGGTTCAGCATATGGTATCGGCTGCCGTTGTAATGGTGATTTCTGCCGTAGTTTTCATCGTGGCTCTTGTACCATACATCGGCAAGCTCCGACATTGTTTTCGGCTTTCTTCTGTTGACCTGCTCTAAAAACCTTGTGTCGACCGTTCTGCAGTAGCGTCTGATTCTGTCACCGTCAAGGTTTAGAGCCTCGGATAAAAGGCTTTCGTGACTAGCCATAATATTTGCAAGGTTTCTCAAGGTTTGTGCTGTGTGGCCGTTTGCACCGATGTGAATGTGAACTCCGCAGCCCCTTGTTGAATCGCTCTTTGCTCCGGCTTTTCTCAGCCTTCTTATAAGCTCCTGCAAGGTTTCAATGTCTGCGTAAGTAAGGATTGGTGTTACCATTTCGCACTTCTCGCTGTCGGGTCCTGCGATACTGACATCCTTTTGGAATTTCCACTCTCTGCCTTGCTCGTCATATGCTGACCAAGTGCAGTAGCCGTTTCTGTCGGCTGTGTTTTCAAATCTGCCTGTGCCGAAGAACTCGGCTGCGATTTTTGCCGCTTTATTCCTTGTGATGTTGTTCATCTCAACCTCAACACCGATTGTCTGCTTTTTCATTTCCTCGATTTGTCTTAATGTCTTTGCGTTCATAATTTTTCCTCCGTTGTTCGGCTTTTCTTTGCCTTTCGTTGTGTGTATATTACCGTCATAACGGAGTAATAGCAATACGATTACAGCACAAACATACACACTATATATTGTGTATATTTGTGGCTATTATTCATCGGTACAGACCGATTTTCCCATTGATAGTTCGGTATAAATTTTGGTGTATCTCTCGCATTCACTGCCCTCACTGGAAATCATTCCTTCCAGAAAAAATGCCATAGCCTCATCTCTGGAATCCCACACTTCTTCCTTGCCATAACATACTGTTTTCACCGTATTTAGCTTGCACACTTTGTCCACGTTAAAAACTACATTAAGACCACAACCGCTATCCCAATCAACAAGCAGGCTTGCAGCATCATCGACACCTTTGACAGTACCTTTCGTACCAATGGGAGGTGCCTGAACATCGTCCATTTTTACTAGCTCAACTCTTGTGCCGACGGGATATTCTCTTCGGACTTGTTCTACTATTTCTCTGCTTGGAAATTTCATCTGATTTTCCTCCTTGATATTAGTAGTACATATATCACTCTAAAACGCTGAAATTGCAAGTATAACTTTGAAATCTTCTCGTAGATTTATTGCTTTTCTTTCTGTGAATATTTTACAATCCTTGAAAGCACGAATATAACATTCTGAAGACAAACTCCGTTTCCCCACATTTTATACTCGGCTGAATCAGAATGAGGATTTTTCAGCCACTTGATTATCTGCTTGTCAGATTTAACTTTTGTGCCGTTAATCTCGGCATAGGTTCTGAAAACATCTCTCCAAAAATCAAGTTCCTCATCTGTGGGATTGTCAGTTCCAAGCTTACTGCACCACCAATCCGGAAAGCCTTGTAGTCTGGCACATTCAGTTGGTGTTAATCTTCTCACGATATAGCTTGATTCAAGGACTCCGTTCTGAAATCCTGGATTTGTTCCGTTTACAATGCATCCGCTTTTTTCTTTGGTAAAGGTAATACATTCCGCTTTCATCTGCGGATAAAAGCCGTAGCTTGAATTATCATTTACGATTGGCGGGTCTTTGTAATCGGTAGCAACCAGCGTATTTGCTTTTTCTTCTTGAACTTTCGTAAAGAAAGATGCCTTGCTCGAACTATATGTAGGAGCAGCAACAGCACCCGGACCTTTTGCAACCATTGTCGGCTGTTTTTCAGCTTCCACAGCAAAGCCGTACTTTGCGTTTTGTCCTTGATTAAAAGCTGCCCTGTCAATTCCATATGCAACAGCGTGTTTGTCAGTTGCATTAAGGGTAAAGCTGACATCTTCGTTTATGCCGTCACCCTGTGGACCGTTCTCATCTTTTCTTCCAATCATTGAACCTTGAATAGATACAACGGCAATACCGCCTTGATTACAAGAGGGATTTCCACCGTTTAAATCAAGTGTTCGTGAAGTTTCAGCTTTGTAAAATCCACTGTTCGGATTATCGGACTTCATTGAATTGCTGTCCTTCGAGCAGATGCCGTAGGCTTGCGGTACAAATACCGTCTGGTCATTGTTGCAGGAAAGAGTTGCAGATTTATTATCCTGAACTAACGCACCCTTGCCGCCACCGTCACAGCCACTTCTAATTTTAAGTGTCTTTGGTGTTTCAATGACGAACGGCTGGTTGTTGCCGCCTGTGCCGTAGGTTGAAAGAACTGTGGGAGCTTTCTCAACGGGTCCTGTGTATCTTGTATCCTGACTGTGGTTTTCAAACATCAAAGCAGCCGGAACTGTACCGGCACGAATTGTTGGTGAGGTTTCTTCCTCATAACCTATGCCGCGGCTCTTGGCAGAATGTTCTGTGCAAAAGCCTGCCGATTCCAATACACAGGGCGGGTGGTGTGCCTCAGCACGAAGTGTGCAGGTCACATCTTCGGTAATATCCATTCTGTTGCCACCCTGGTCGTTGAGAACTATGCCATTTCTGCCTGTGTTCATACCGCAGTTCACACCGATTGTAGAAGACACATCTCCTGTCAGCTGACCATTGTATCCGTCAAAGCCTGTTGCTCCAATGCAATCTTTAGCATTTCCGGGAGTTGTTTTCCTCTTGCAAACGCTCTGCGGAGAATCCCCTGACAGGCTTTTTTGCTCAAATAGTATTTCTCCGG
>JBJEOH010000024.1:0-57985 GCA_051880615.1 Acutalibacteraceae bacterium | reverse complement strand
ACACTGTAACAGGTGCAAAGACTTCTACTTCAATTACATCAACTTCAACTCCTACCGACCCAGTAACGGATCCGACAACACCAGTAACAGATCCGACAACAACCGATCCAACTGATCCGACAACTACAGATCCTACTGCTCCTGCGCTTTGCGTTATTATTAACGGTGAAACATTTAATCAGGGCGATGTAATCGAGTACGATCTTTATGTGAAGTCCGCAGATATTATTGGCGGCATTGCATTCAAAACTATATATGACAGCAGCTATGTTGAGTTGAGTGAAGTGCAGTTTGATTCTTCTGAAAAATATCCTGTAATCTATAAGGGCGGTTCATTGCTGGAAGCTACCGCTACTATGGATGGAACATTAAAGGCTTCAAAAGCTAATGCTATGGCAAGCATTTCAGGCTCAGGTTATGATTTCAGAGCAGATGATACTGTTCTCGTAAGACTTAAGTTTGATGTAATTGCTGCAAGCGGAACTACTGCAATTTACTCTAATATTTCCGAAGCATATATCTTCTCAAAAGAAAGCGGTTCAGATATACTTGACGCAGAATTTACACAGCATGATATTGTTAAATTGTATCAGGGCGCAGAGCCATCTCTTACTGTAAACGGTCAGGCTGTAAATAAGGGCGATCAGGTTGTATTTGAAGCAAACCTCAGTGCTTCTGATGTGCTTTCGTATATTGATGCAACCGTAAATTACACCTCCGGCATTCTTGAAATGTCGAAAATCAGCACATCAGTTGCTAAGGGTGTGTTTACCAATGTAAATATGGGCGCAAATGCTGACCTTAAATCTGTAAAAGGCGCTGCAGCTCTTACCTGCTCAAATGCAGGCGGATATGACTTTACAAGCGAAAAAGTCTTTGTAAAGCTTGTATTCAATGTTATTGCCGATAATGGTGCCGCAACAATTTCGACAACTTATAACAGCCTGAAGAACACAAGCGGAGCTGTTGTATCACCAAAGACTAACACATCTTCAATTAAAGTTATTGCTGACGGTGCAAAGGATGATTACTTTATTGGCGATGTTGACGGCAACGAAGAAATCAATGTTTTCGATGCAATTCAGATTCAGAAGCATCTTGTAAGCATTTCTTCGTTGAATAATACTCAGAAAATTGCAGCTGATGTTAATTTTGACGGCAATGTTGATGTTTTAGATGCTATCTTAATTCAGAAAGTAATTGTAGATATGTCAGTATTAAGCTACCCAAGCAGATATTAATAACTGAATACCTTCCATAAAAACGGGGACATCTCATAACGAGATGCCCCTGTTTTTTTAATTAAGTAATTTATTTTCATTACTCTATTTACTACTTTCCTAAAAATTGATATAATTAATTTATAAATTTATCGGAGGTTATCACCATGAAAAAATGTATTCTATCCGCAATAATGGCATCGCTTATTCTTCTTAGCTTTGCTTCCTGCAACGGCGGCAATACCTCGTCAGACTCGCCGTCCAGTCAAGCTCAGTCATCAAGCAGTTCTTCCGAGAGTTCAAGCTCAGCTTCTTCTTCGCCTGCAAAATCGGAGGTTAAGCTCGTTGGTGAATATGAGTTGTCGCCTGAGATTTCAACAGGTACAATTCTCCATGCATGGTGTTGGTCTTTTAACACAATAAAAGAAAATCTTAAAGACATAGCCGAGGCAGGCTATACTGCAATTCAGACCTCGCCAATTAACGAGTGCAAAGTCGGTGAAAACGGCGGTATGCAGCTTCAGGATGTAGATGGAAGCGAAAACAACGGTAAGTGGTATTACCACTATCAGCCCACAAACTACACAATAGGCAATTATCAGCTTGGCACTGAAGACGAATTCAAGGAGCTGTGCAGTGAAGCTGAAAAGTACGGAATAAAGATAATTGTTGATGCTGTTGTCAATCATATGTCAAGTGATGCTTCGGTAATATCACAGGATATTTATAAAATTACGGACGAGCCGTTTCACACACTTGGTGATGTCACAAACTACAACAACAGAAAGCAGGTTACGCAGGGCAATTTGCTTGGGTTAAAGGATTTAAACACACAGGATCCAAAAATCCAGCAGTACATATTGAACTATTTAAAACAGTGTGTAGCTGACGGTGCGTCAGGCTTCCGTTATGACGCTACAAAGCATATTGAGCTTAGTGATGACCCTGAGGAATATGCAAGTGATTATTGGAATGTAATCCTTGACAACGGAGCAGAATTTCAGTACGGCGAGGTGCTTCAGGGCGGCTCTGACAGAATAGCCTCCTATGCTGAATTGCTCAATGTAACTTCTTCAACCTATGGTCAGTTTATAAGAAATTCTATTGGAAATTTTGATATAAGCGTATCAAAGTGGAACGATTACGGCGTAAACGGTCTTGACCCGAGTAAGCTCGTAACATGGGTTGAATCACACGATAATTACTGCAATGACGGTACATGGGCTCAGCTTACAGAGGACGATATCAAGTACGGCTGGGCAATTATAGCCGCAAGAAGCGGCGGCACACCGCTGTTCTTCAGCCGACCGGCAGGCGCAAGCATTGACAGCCAGTGGGGCAACAACAAGATTGGCGAGGCAGGAAGTGACTTCTATAAGTCAAAGGAAGTTGCCGAGGTCAATAAGTTCAGAAACCATATGATAGGACTTGATGAAACGCTCTCAAATCCGATGGACAGCGAAGAGATAGCTATGATTGAGCGCGGAAACTCAGGCGCTGTCATCGTGAGCATCAGTATAATGCAAGAGGAGCTTAAGGGCGTTAAAACAGTTCTTGCCGACGGCGAATATACCGATAAGGTGTCAGGAGGCAAGTTCACCGTAAAGGACGGCACTCTGTCGGGAACACTTGAGCCGGGCGCTATCGTGGTTCTGTATTGACATGAAATTGTCCCTTTTCATACCAAAGCCTTATCCAGCATATAGATTAGCAAACGATTTTGGATATGGAAAGGAAATGATATTTTGAAAAAGCTTTTGAAACCGCTTTGCCTGTTGCTTTCTTTAACAACAGTAGGTTTTAGCTGCGCGGTTGCTTCTGCCGCACCGTCAGCTGATCTGGTGTCTGCTCCGTCTGCTATTTTAATCGACAGTGAAACAGGACAGGTGCTGTTTGAAAAGGAAAGCCATTCTCAGCGACCGTGCGCCTCAATTACAAAGGTTATGACGCTATTGCTTGTATTTGAGGCGATTGACAGCGGCAAAATTTTAATGACCGATGAGGTCAGTGCAAGCGCACATGCCGCATCAATGGGCGGCAGTGACATTTGGCTTGAAGAGGGCGAAATAATGAGCGTTGACGACCTTATCAAGGCTACAACCGTAGCAAGTGCAAATGATGCCGCAGTCGCACTGGCTGAGTACATAAGCGGAAGTGAGGAAACCTTTGTCGAGCAGATGAACAAGAGGGCAAAGGAGCTTAAAATGAGCGATACGGTTTTCAAAAACTGTAACGGTCTTGACGAGGATGGGCATATTACCTCGGCATATGATGTTGCAATAATGTCCAAGGAGCTTATAAAGCATAAAGAGATTTTCGACTATTGCACAATCTGGATGGATACACTGAGAGAAGGTGCAACTCAGATTGTAAACACAAACAAGCTTTTGAAAACCTATAACGGCATAACAGGCTTGAAAACCGGTACTACCAACGCTGCCGGCTGCTGCATATCAGCAACTGCTGAGCGCAACGGTTTTAAACCGATAGCAGTTGTGCTTGGTGCTGATACAGGCACTCAGCGCTTTGCCGATGCAGCCGCACTGCTTGATTATGCCTTTGCCGGATATGCAAGCGTCGCACCGCAAACTCCGGAGGATTTACCTGAATTTGTCGAGGTGCAAAACGGTATGCAAAAGCAGGTTGCAGTTAAGCTTGTGCTCGATGGAGCCTTTCTTGTGGAAAAGGGCAAAGAAAGCAGCATTACGAGCAAGATTAAGATTTATGAAGAGATAAAAGCACCGATAAGCGTTGGCGACAGTGTTGGTGTGGCTGAATATTATCTTGATGATAAAAAAATCGGAGAATACAAGATAACTGCCTGTGAAAATGTGGCTGAAATTTCTTTTAGCGAAGTATTGTCACTCTTGTTCCGATATATTGTGCAGTTTTAAGAAAAAAGTCACAATCTTACCTTGCAAAAAGAACGGAAATATTGTAGAATAGTATCAGTATCAGAATTTTCTTAACAACGCAAGGAGGAAAATGTTATGGCAACAAAATTAAGTGACAAGCATCTTCAGGGCTTTATAAACGAAGAAGAGTATGTTGCTGTTAAAGCTCAGGTAAAGGCAGCACACGACACACTTCACAACAAGTCCGGTCTCGGCAACGATTTTCTCGGCTGGCTTACTTTACCTACTGATTACGATAAAGAAGAATTCGCGCGAATTAAAAAAGCGGCTGAAAAGATTAAGAGCAACTCCGATGTGTTTATTGTAATCGGTATCGGCGGCTCATATCTCGGCGCAAGAGCTGCTATTGAGTTTATTAAATCACCTAACTATAACGCTCTTAAAAAGGACACACCGGACATCTACTACACCGGCAACAGCATCAGCTCAACCGCACTTTCAGAGCTTCTGGAGATTTGCGAGGGCAGAGATGTTTCAATTAATATGATTTCAAAGTCAGGTACTACAACTGAGCCGGCAATAGCATTCCGCGTGCTCAGAGAAATGCTTGAGAACAAGTACGGCAAAGAGGGCGCAAAGGAGAGAATTTTCTGCACCACCGATAAGGCAAAGGGCACACTTAAGAGCCTTGCCGATAAGGAAGGCTATGAAACCTTTGTTGTTCCTGATGATGTTGGCGGCCGTTTCTCTGTTTTAACAGCAGTAGGGCTTCTTCCGATAGCTGTTTCGGGCGCTGATATTGACGCTCTTATGGCAGGCGCAAAGAAGGCTCAGGATGAGTTTGACAATGATGACCTTATGACAAATGATTGCTACAAGTACGCTGCAATCCGTAACATTCTTTACGCAAAGGGCTATACAACAGAAATTCTTGTAAGCTACGAGCCTGCATTTACTATGATGTCTGAGTGGTATAAGCAACTCTTCGGTGAAAGCGAGGGAAAGGATAACAAGGGTATCTTCCCGGCAGCTGTTACTTTCTCTACCGACCTCCACTCAATGGGTCAGTACATTCAGCAGGGCAGAAGAACTCTGTTTGAAACAGTTGTACTTTTCAATGAGCCGAAAAGAACTATCACAATAGGCACAGATCCGGAAAATGTTGACGGTCTTAACTTCCTCTCGGGCAAGACGGTTGATTTTGTAAACAAAAAGGCTTTCCAGGGTACTGTTCTTGCACACAATGACGGCGGTGTTCCGAATGTTGTATTGACAGCCGAAAGAATGGACGAAACAGAGCTTGGCTATCTCATCTACTTCTTTGAAAAGGCTTGCGCAATCAGCGGCTATCTGCTTGGTGTAAACCCGTTCAATCAGCCCGGCGTTGAGAGCTACAAAAAGAATATGTTTGCGCTTTTAGGCAAGCCCGGATATGAAGAGCAGAAATCTGCTCTTGAAGCAAGACTTTAATCAGGAATATTAATCACAGGAATTAACCGCATTTGCGGTAATATATAAGGAGGCAATTTCAATGGTAACTTTACTTATAGGTAACAAGGGAACAGGTAAAACAAAAAAATTAATCTCACTTGCCAACGAGGCTGTTGCAACCTCTGCGGGTAATGTAGTTGTAATCGAGAAAGGCGCTAAGCTTACATTTGATGTTACACACAAGGCAAGACTTATTGATACAGATCAGTACGAAGTACAGGGCTATGATGTTCTTTATGGCTTCGTATGCGGTATTTGTGCAGGAAACTATGATGTAACCGATATATTTGTTGATTCAACCTTCAAGATTTGCGGCAAGGACTTTGCAAAGCTTGACGAGTTTGTTAAGAAGCTCAGTGCTCTTGCTGAGAAGGCAGAAACAAAGATTACTCTGCTTATCTCTGCCGATGAATCAGAGCTTCCCGACGACCTTAAGACATACGCTAAGTATCTTTAATTGAACGCTACTATACTTAAGTACAGCAAATTTAACGGGTGCAGCATTGCACCCGTTTTTCACTTTACTTTATGGGGAAAGATGATGATCCGGAATGGACTTTTTACCGGATATACGATCACCGGGGAAAATACCGGATATCATTTTGGGTTAAAGGATTGATGATATGAAAACACGGGAAGATGCGCTTGCCTTTGGGTTATCTTTTCCGAACACTTATCAGGAAATGCCGTTTCATGACGAAAACTGGCAGCTTGTGCGTGTAAAGGGAAGTAAGAAAGCGTTTTTATGGACTTATGAGAGAGATGGATATATTAATCTTAATGTGAAGGTTGCTCCACAATGGCGGGATTTCTGGCGCAATGCTTATTCATCTGTAGTTCCCGGTTGGCATCAGAATAAGGAACACTGGAACACTATTATTCTGGATGGCAGCATTCCGGATGATGATATTAAAATAATGATTTCGGAAAGCTATTATCTGGTTACAGATTCTCCGTCAAAGAGAATATATGAGGCTGTTAAGAAGATTCCTGCCGGGCGTGTAGCAACCTATGGTCAGGTTGCGGAGATGGCAGGAAATAAGAGGATGGCAAGGGCAGTCGGTAATGCTCTGCATAAGAATCCCGATCCGCTTAATATTCCCTGCTTTCGTGTGGTAAACAGTAAGGGCGAGTGTTCCGGTTCGTTTGCTTTCGGAGGAGCTGATGCGCAGGCAGATAGACTTCGTGCAGACGGAGTGGAGGTTGTGGACGGAAAGGTAGATCTTGAGAAATACGGTGTTAAGGAATCGGATATTTTAAACATATCAAACGAGTGACATTTGCACAGTTTGTAATTTGAATTTTTATTAATTTAATACTGTATAAGCAAAGTGACTGCACTAAAACAGTACAGCCGCTTTGCTTTAGTTATTTATTTTAGGAGAAGGCAGAATAAAATGCTTCTATATACCCGAACAGCGCTTATTTTGCACAACTTGCTTGTTGTTGAAATCAACTCTGATAATATTATTCTGGGCAGTTATTTTTTCGGGTTTATTGGTATAAGTCGATACAGACCCAATGCTTTTTATAATGCTGTCAGCTTTTGCTTCACAGCAGGCTGACGCCTTGTAGCCGCAAATCATCATAATAATGCTAAGTGCAAGGCTTATAATAAAGAACGGCAGTGAAATAAAGATTGAAGCGCAGCTGCCAAAAAAGTTTATTCCGCCTAGAACAACTAAGGTGTCAAAAAGATATGAACGCTTCATATATTGCTTTGCGGCTTTCATTGCTCTGTAATTTTTTCTTTCAGGATAGCTCATAGTAAAATCTCCTCTCGAAATGTTGTGTTTCAATCTATACTTTTATTATACAAGCTATCCTGTCCCAAAAAACGGTCTTAACTGTTTATTTGCGAACAAATTTTCGATTTTTTATTCAATATAAAATTAAAGGACATATCTGAAAAGCGTGAAACAGAAAGCTTCTGCTTTTCAAATATGCCCTTGTTTTATACAAGCGACTTGCTTCTCCATTTTCCTTTTTTCCATCGCCACAGCATTAAAGCGCCTCTCAGACATTCGTCTGCGGCAAAAGCAATCCACAAGCCGTTAAGCCCCAGACCGAACACCACTGCCAGTATATATGAGCCGAGTGTGCTGACTATCCACATTGAAAATATCGCAACACCGGTTGGGAAGAATACATCTCCTGCGCCTCTCAGACTGCTAATAACCGTAAGATTAGTTGTTCTGCCGATTTCTACAAAAATGCTTAAAATAATCAGCGTAGCGCCCATTTGTATAACTTGTTCGTTCTGCGTGAATATTCCAATAAGCTGGTATCTGAAAATTATCCCGATAAGCTCAAGGCTCATTGCAATTATCAGTGCAGACCTGAACGCACGAAGGCAGCTTTTGTATGCCTCGTCATATTTGTGCGCTCCGCATAAATGCCCCACAAGAATCTGGGCAGCCTGTCCGATTGAAACAGAAAAAATATAGAACAACATTGAAATATTCGAGATGTATGTTTTTGTAATCAATTCAGCCTCACTCAAGCAGTTTAAAACGATTGAGGTTACAACAAGCTGAGAAATGTTATAGTTAAATGACTCAAAAGCAGACGGAACACCGACCTTCAGAAGCAGCCATAAGTCCTTAAACGGAAAAGGCTTAAGCAGTTTGAATATCGAAGGCTTTTCTACCTTCACAAATAATACCAGCAGTAAAACAACAGTGCCCACAACTCGGCTTGCAGATGTAGCAATGGCAACGCCTTTAACACCCATCTGGGGGAATCCCAAAAGACCCAGCACAAAGATAACATCAAGAATAGTGTTTGTCAGATTCATAATAACCGTAACATACATTGATAGCTTTGTGTAGCCGTGATTTCTGATTATAGCAGAAAGAGCATTCAGTAATCCCTGCGTAAAAAGGCAACCGCCCACAATTATAAGATATTCATTGGCAAACTCAAGCACTTCGCCCTTTGCCCCGATAAATGTCAGAATAGGACGGCTGAAAATTGCCAGAACAGCGCTAATTATTATTCCGAGAATAAGGTTAAAGGTGATTGAAAGAGCAGCAATGCGCGATGCTGATTCCTTTTTATTTGCGCCGAGATTTTGTGATATAAGCACAGCACTTGCACCTGACAGCACAGTAAAGATAAGTGTGCAGATTGAAATTGCCTGATTTGCCGTGTTTACCGACGAGGCGGCAAGGTCGTTGTAGCGGCTCAACACAAATACATCTACAAAGCCGAGCGCCATAAACAAAGCTGTTTCAATAAATATCGGCCATGACAGGCTGAATAAGGTCATTTTTTTCATATCGTGCCTCTCCGTATTTTATCTTACTTAGGCAATTTTATTCTATTTAAGTGCGTAAGTCAAGCTATTGATAAATTAAATTTTCTGTTTATTCTATCTTTATATTTACCTGTAAATTCGAACTTTTTACTTCTGTAAAATTTAGTAACAAACAGTTTACACGATATGAACAATATGTAAAATTCGACAGGAATTGTTTACTGTTTAGCAAAATTGTGTTATAATCGCAAATGAAATATGTTTAGGAAAGGAATAATACCAATGAGCTTTTGTCCAAAATGTAATAAAGAATATTCTGATGACTTATCTGCCTGTCCGTACTGCGACAGCGTTGACAGCAATAACGCTTTACAGGAAAATTCTCAGGCAGATAATACAGATAATGAGAACACGCAGGAGTTTTTCGGCGAGTTTAATAATCCGCCGATACCTTCGCCGGACGATAATAACGGCAAAAAGCCGTTTCCGATTGGAGTATTAATCGGCGTAGTCGCTGCTGTGGTTGTAGTTGTAGCTGCGATACTTATTGTGGTTTTCTGTTTTTCAGGTAATTCTGATAAGAACAACACGGCTTCAACCTCAGGTTCGTCAAGCGCTGTTGAAGATTTTACTATGCCCAGCGGTTATGAAGATGTAATCAAGAATATAAAGGATGATAACGGCAATATTATTACCGAGGCTACCGACCCTTACGGCAATACTGTAACAAGAGAGGTTGATGAAAACGGTAATGTTGTAACTACCTATATTGGTCCTGACGGCGAGACTTCAACTGTAACTACCGATACCAACGGCAATGTTATTTCCTATAATATCCCGTCAGCATCAAGTACTGCGTCAAATAATAACAGCACTGCATCTTCAAACAGCAATACATCAAGCAGCACAAGCTCAAATAATACTTCTTCAGCGAATACAAGCTCAACTAATAATTCTTCAAATAATTCAAGCTCAGGCAATACTTCAACTGTTAATCCTTCCGGCGATGAAGTATTAATAAACGGCAAAAGCTATAAGGTTGGCGATACCGTTACATTTACAACAACGGCAGAAGGTATAAACGAGGCTGTAGCCGGCTTCTACTTTACAATTTCATATGACGAGAACCTCTTGGAGCTTGATAAGTCGTCACTCAAATACCCTGACGGCGGCTGTCTTGCCAATACGAATGAACCCGGCACTATTTTGATTTGCGGTATTTCCGTTTCACAGGGGTATAACTTCTCAATGCCTTGTGATGCCTTTGTATGCAAATTCAAGGTTAAGGCGTCTACATCAAAGGCTTGCGACATAACGGCAAAAGCCGATGAGGTTTACACAGGTATAGGTTCGAATGATGTAGTTGATGTTACGAATGATGTTGTATTAACCACTACTGTTGATTGATATATTAAACAAAATATTGCAGGCTGCGCCGTGGAGTTTTCTCGCGGCGCAGCTTTCACATTTATTCTGAAAATGCGTAAGATAACACAGGGGTGTTATCTATGAGAATAAGGCGTATGAGGCGAAGAAAACGGGGAAGAGGAAGAAAAATATTTGTCACAATAGTAATGCTTGCAATCGTGTTTTTTTCATATATCGAATTTCAAATTCAGCCGTCTGTGATGGATTTGACTGAAATAAAAGCGCAAACTCTTGCAACAGAGGCAATAAACAGCGCGGTCAATAAGACTGTAGATAAACTTGGATTTACATATGACGACTTAGCGGAAATAAAATACACTTCAGATAATAAGGTGTCAAGCATATCTACTAATACGGTAAATGTCAATAAGCTAAAAGCAGAAGTATCTTTAGAAGCGCAAAATCAGCTTGATGAGCTGCAATATCGCGAGTTCAATTATTATCTCGGTGACCTAACGGGGTTTGAGCTTTTAAACGGTTTAGGTCCGTCTCTTGTAGTCAGACTTAATTTTTCCAGCAGCGTTGAAACAGAAGTGAAAAATCGCCTTGAGTCAGCGGGAATAAATCAGACCCAGTCAACAATAGAGATACGCGTTCTCGCAGAGATTTTTTTAACCTCTGACGAAGAATATCCGAATGCGATAGTAGAAACAACCTTGCCTGTGGCACAGACGATAATTGTCGGAGAGTTGCCGAATTATCTTCCGATTTCAAGATATTATGATACGGTTAATTAGCTGAAAAGTTGACTATCAAAGGCAAAAAATGCTAAAATAGTATTAGCATAGAAATCAAGTGAAAAAATAAGGTTGTGTATTTATGACAGATAATATAAAGCTTGCGGCATTGTGTATCTTCGGCACTGAGGGAATAACGGCAGGAGAGCTTCGCCGTATGGGTGCAACAGGCGTTGAGGCGGAAAACGGTAGAGTTTTATTTGACTATTCGCCGCAAATGCTTGTCAGGGCAAATCTGCGCTGTCGCTACTGTGAAAGAATAATGCTTTTCATTAAATCCTTCAAGGCTTTTAATTTTGAGCAGCTCTATCAGAATATCGGTTCAATTCAGTGGGAGAAAATCATTCTTGATAACGGGCAGTTCCCGGTAAACGGCAGCAGCTTAAGCTCAAAGCTTTCAAGTGTTCCTGCCTGTCAGAAAATAATAAAAAAAGCGGTAGCTGACAGAATTATGAAGGCACGCTCGATTTCACATTGTGAAGAAAGCGGTGCGCTTTATCGTATTCACTTTGTAGCAATCAAGGATACTTTTTCAATTATGGTTGATACAAGCGGAGAGGGACTTCACAAGAGAGGCTACCGCGCAAATTCAATGGAAGCGCCTATAAAAGAAACCCTTGCAGCGGTTATTTCAGATTTGGCGGTTGTCAAATCAAATCATACGGTAGTTGACCCAATGTGCGGCTCGGGAACACTTCTGATTGAGGCGGCTCTTAAGGCGAAGAATATTGCGCCGGGCTTGCACCGCAGCTTTGTGTGTGAAAAGTGGAGTCAGATTGACAGAAGTGTATGGCAGGAGGAGAGAAAGCTTGCCGTTGATGAGATTATCACTGACTGCGATTTCGTCGGCTACGGCTACGATATTGACGAAGAAGCAATAGCTCTTGCAAAGGAAAACGCAGAAAAAGCAGGAGTAGGCTCTGTGCTGTATTTTGAGCACAGAGATATTAACGACTATAAGGACGAATTTGAACGCTGTACAGTTATCTGCAATCCGCCCTACGGTGAAAGACTGCTTGATTACGAAAAGGCAAGGCAGTTATACAAAATAATGGGTGAGAAGTTTGTCAGGGGAAAGGGAAAAAGCTACACCATAATTTCGCCCGATGATGAGTTTGAAAAGCATTTCGGCACGCCTGCCGATAAACGCAGAAAAATCTATAACGGTAAGCTGAAATGTCAGATATATATGTATTTTAAGGCGTGATTTGGCAGTATGACAGAGTGTGTTTTTCCGCTTTTCTGACTGTCTGAAATATGAATATTTTGTGAACAAAAATGCCGAATGTATACATAAACTCGGTTTATGTATGCACAAACGGCAAACATGTCGACATAAATGCGAAAAATGTATACAGAAAGCAACAAAGGAAAGGAAAGGAAAGGAAAGAAAAGTAAAGGAAAGGAAAGAAAGCTTCCTGCAAAGGTGCAGGAAGAAGTATCACAACAACAGCAAAAGGCTGTTTTAAGAGTGTAGAGTGAAGAGTGGAGAGTGAAAACGAGATCTTGGCTCCCTTTTAAGGGAGCTGTCGCCAACGGCGACTGAGGGTTGACCCTACGGACACGAATAAAAAATTGATAAGAGCGAACCGGAACGGGCAAGCCCGTTCCCTACAAACTCGTTTCAATTCTCAACCCTGCTGTAAAGCACGTCTTTACAGCAGCTTCCTTTTGTCAAATTGTAAAGAATTTATTAAATGAGGTTTAAAAATACAAATTACGCTTGATTTTTCCGAAAAATGGTATATAATAATTTTAGCACTCAGGGATTGAGAGTGCTAAAATAAAAAAACAAAAATTTGCTAAGGAGGCAATTTATATGACTATTAAGCCATTGTTAGACAGAGTAGTATTAAAGATGGAAGAGGCGGAGGAAACAACCAAGAGCGGTATAGTTCTTGCAGGCTCCGCAAAGGAGAAGCCGCAGTTCGCGACAATCGTTGCAGTTGGTCCGGGCGGAGTAGTTGACGGCAAAGAGGTAACAATGTATGTTAAGGTTGGCGACAAGGTTATCACAAGCAAGTACTCAGGCACTGAGGTAAAGCTTGACGGCGAGGAATACACAATAGTTCGTCAGGCAGACATTCTTGCAGTAGTAGAATAAGATAATAAAATATTATAATCTCGGGAGGAAATTATCATGGCAAAGCAGATAGCATACGGTGAAGATGCAAGAAAGGCTCTTATGAGCGGTATTGACCAGCTTGCAGATACAGTTAAAATCACACTTGGTCCTAAGGGCAGAAATGTAGTTCTTGATAAAAAATTCGGAGCTCCGCTTATTACAAACGACGGTGTAACAATCGCAAAGGAAATCGAGCTTGACGACCCGTTTGAGAATATGGGTGCTCAGCTTGTAAAAGAGGTTTCAATCAAGACAAACGATGTTGCAGGCGACGGCACAACAACAGCTACACTTCTTGCACAGGCTCTTATCCGTGAGGGTATGAAGAATGTAACAGCAGGCGCAAACCCGATGGTACTTAAAAGAGGTATCCAGAAGGCAGTTGATAAAGCTGTAGAGGCTATTACAGCTAACTCAAAGAAGGTAAGCGGTACAGAGGATATCGCAAGAGTTGCAACAATTTCTTCTGCTGACGAATATATTGGCAACCTCATTGCCGAGGCTATGGAAAAGGTAAGCAGCGACGGTGTTATCACAGTTGAAGAGTCCAAGACAGCCGAAACATATTCAGAGGTTGTTGAGGGTATGATGTTCGACAGAGGCTACATCGCACCGTATATGGTAACAGATACAGAAAAAATGGTTGCAGAGCTTGACGACCCGTATATCCTTATCACAGACAAGAAGATTTCAAATATTCAGGAAATTCTGCCTGTTCTTGAGCAGATTGTTCAGGCCGGCAAAAAGCTCCTTCTTATCGCTGAGGATGTTGAGGGCGAGGCTCTTACAACTCTCGTACTCAACAAAATCAGAGGAACATTCACCTGTGTTGCAGTAAAGGCTCCGGGCTTTGGCGACAGAAGAAAGGAAATGCTCCAGGATATCGCAATCCTCACAGGCGGTCAGGTTATCTCCTCTGACTTGGGTCTTGAGCTTAAGGATACCACAATCGACCAGCTCGGCAGAGCAAGACAGGTTAAGGTTGACAAGGAGAACACAATCATCGTTGACGGCGCAGGCAACAGCGACGAAATCAAGGCAAGATGCGGTCAGATCAGATCACAGATTGAGAGCACAACATCTGACTTTGACAGAGAAAAGCTTCAGGAAAGACTTGCAAAGCTTGCAGGCGGCGTAGCAGTTATCAAGGTTGGCGCAGCTACCGAGATTGAAATGAAAGAGAAGAAGCTCCGCATTGAGGACGCTCTTGCAGCTACAAAGGCAGCAGTTGAAGAGGGTATCGTAGCAGGCGGCGGTATCGCACTTGTAAACGCAATTCCTGCTGTTTCTGAGCTTGCATCAGAGAGCGAGGGTGACGAAAGGACAGGCGTTAATATTGTTCTTAAGGCACTCGAAGAGCCGCTTCGTCAGATTGCCGCAAATGCAGGTCTTGAGGGCAGCGTAATTGCCGAGAATGTAAAGAATGCAGACAAGGTTGGTTACGGCTTCGACGCGAAGAACGAGGTTTACACCGATATGATTTCAGCAGGTATCGTTGACCCGACAAAGGTTACCCGTTCAGCACTTCAGAATGCGGCTTCAGTTGCTTCAATGGTTCTCACAACAGAATCACTTGTAACAGACATCAAGGAGCCTGCTCCGGCAGCAGCTCCGGCACCTGATATGGGCGGAATGTATTGATAAACTGTTTTGAGTTTTGAGATATTAATAAAAAATTAAACTCTCATCTCTGAACTAAATCATCGTTCAGCTTACTAAATGGTATAACCGGGCTTTAATCTAATAAATTCAATTCCCGAACGGTCTTTTGCATCGTTCGGGATTTTTTTTGTAAAAATACTTGACATACTGTGCGCCACACATTATAATATCAATATAGTGTGCAACACACACTATAAACACACGCACGATATTGGAGGAGATAATATGGACTGTGACGAGGTTGTGTCCGGCTTAATACTTGAATTAAGGCGAGGTACGCTGATACTATTGGTGCTGAGCCAGCTTAAAGAGCCAATGTATGGGTATGAGCTTGTGAAAAAGCTTAAGGAAAACGGAATACCGATTGAGGCGAACACGCTTTATCCACTTATGAGAAGACTTGAAGCTCAGGGACTGTTAAAGAGTGAATGGGACACAAGCGAAGCAAAGCCGAGAAAGTATTATAAAATTACCGATGAAGGCTTGACGGTGCTTGAAAAGGCGATAAAGCACTGGAGGGAGTTCTCACAGAATGTCAATAATTTATTAGGGGGAAATGAAGATGAAAAATGATTTGATTGAAAGATATATTTATGCGGTTGTCAAGCGCCTGCCCGAGAAAAAGAGAAAAGACATATCGGACGAATTAAGCGGTCTTATTGATGATATGCTTATTGAGCGTTGCGGCGATGTAACACCGAGCGAGCAGGATATAAGAGTTGTATTGACAGAGCTTGGCAATCCCTATGAGCTTGCCGAGAAATACAGCGGCGACGGTAAGAAATGCCTTATCGGTGCGCCGTATTACTCAACATACAAGCTTGTGCTTAAAATTGTTCTGATTTGTGTGGGTTTCGGAAGTGCTGTTGCGGCGGTTATCTCAGAGCTTACTTCACCGTCTGCCGTATGGTATTATGCGGTAGGGGAATGGATAGCTGTTGTTTTTTCAAGTGTAGTTCAGGCATTTGCAATAGTTACCCTGATTTTCGCATTTTTCTATCACAAGGATATCAAAATAAATACATACACCGGTCCTGACAGTCTGCCGACCGTTCCCAAGAAAAATGAAAGAATATCAAAGGCAGGCTCAATCGTGGGAATCTGCATTTCAATAGTGTTCGGTATTGTTTTTCTTTTTGTGCCGGAGGTCTTTTGCATTGTTATTTCGGGCAAGCCGGTTATTTCAATTTTAGATTCCGAAGCCATAAGAAGCGGATGGTATTTTATCGTGCTGTTTATGCTTTTGGGAATAGTGCGTGAGATTGTCAAGCTTATTGAGGGCAGATATAATTTCAAGGTTATGGTATCAACCCTGATAACAAATGCCGCAACTGTGGCTATATCCTGCATCTGGCTGCTGAGCGTAAATATAATGAACCCAAGCTTTGCATCATGGATTCCGTCAATATTTGAAGACAAGCCGCAGCTTATCACCACAATATTCAGCAACTTCCAGGTTTTCTTCCTCGGCGTTATAATCTTTGCACTTGCGATTGACACGGTTGAAGCGGTTGTTCGATATCTTAAAAATCGTTAAAACATTTTTATAATTATAAACAAGAGCTATCCGACAATTTCGGATAGCTCTCTTGAGTTATATATCTTTTTTTCTGAATACATCAACAACATGATTTGATATGTCCATCATTCCCTGTCGTTCACAGGTTGCAAAATGATACTTTAAAAACAGATTAAATGTATCCTCGTCCATTTCAGCAAGAGTTTCTCTTATATGATTGGCATAGCCGTCTGCCGCAAATTGATGAAGATGTGCAACCTTAAAATGCTCTCGCAGCTCGTTAATATTCTCAGTTCGGTATAACTGAAACAAATCCCAAGGCTTTGGAAAAGAATTAAATTTTGATATATCAATCATACATTTTTCAATGATTTCATTAATGTGGCCTCTGCCAAAGCCATAAAGCAGTATTGATGCGTCACCCATACAATACGCTGCGAAGACAACTCCGTTTGGTTTTGTTACACGGATTGCTTCTGACAGCGCTTTCAACTGTTCTTCTTTTGTAAAAAGATGATACATAGGACCGAGCAGCAGTGTTATATCATATGTATTATCAGGAAACGCTGACAAATCTAAGGCGTTTCCCTGCGATATCGTTACAGGTTCGTCAGGCTCTGTATGACTTTTGAAAACTTCAATGTTATGTGTAATCAATTCCACAGCGTCAACACGATATCCCTTTTTGGCAAGAGTGTGGCTGTATCTACCTGTTCCGGCACCGATTTCAATTATTTGAGCACCTGTTTTCAGATACTTTTCGATGAATCGCATTGTTGTGAGATACTCCACCATACCATATGAAGAAGAAAGACGACCGTCTTCATCATAGCTTTCATAATATTGCTTTAAATTTTCTTCGCTGTTCATTTCGGATTACCCCCATTTCTGAATAAGATAAAATGATAGGGAGATGAAGCGTCATCTCCCTAAAGTGTGTTTTAAAGTATGTATCAATACTCTCTCAGAATCCTGATTCTTCCGATTACAGGCAGTTCTCGTGCAAAGCCCTTGACCGCGTTGTAAATGCCGATTGCTGCAAGCAATACAAATGAACCGTAAAAAATAATTGAAATTATCGAGTTGATAATTGTTACGGCAATCAATGCGCCCATTCCCGAATAACCTGCGATACCAATTATGCTTGTTATAACAGTATTAACTATTGAAACAGCGATGAGGTATAAGCACAGGGTCAAGCCCTGATTGCCGTGAAATCTCAGATAACGAGAATACGGTTTTACAATCATCGGAATAAAGAAGAAGTAACCGAGATAGCTAATCAAAGCGAGAAATTTATTTTCCTGCACATCGCTTGCATCCTGCATTGATGTTTCATCAGCTGTGTCAAAGAAGAAGGTCTTTGTCTTGTTTACTGCGTTGTTGACCCCTGCCTTGAATTTGTCTGATGTTGTGCCGTTGTAATTTTGCTGAGAAGCATTATTCTGAAAAGGTTTTTGCTGAGCTGTGTTTTGCTGCGCTGTATTCTGCTGTGCGCCACCTGACGGCTGACTCTGATAAGTCACATTTGTACCGCACTTTGAGCAATAAACAACTCCGTCGTTTAATTCTGTTCCGCATTTTGGACATATTAACATACTTAATTACCTCCAACATTATTTTATTAAATTAACCAATCAAATTAATAAGCTTTTGTTCGGCTGCAGCAGCGTCTGCCTTTCCACGGCTGTTTTTCATTATAAAGCCTACCAAAGCCTTGATAGCCTTTACCTTGCCGTTTTTGTAGTCTGCAACAGCGTTAGGATTAGCCTCGATTGCCTGCCTGCAAAGCTCGTCAAGCGCATTTTCATCAAGACCGCCCATATCGCTCTCGTCAATAAGCTCGCTCGGAGCTTTGCCTGTTTCAAGCATTTTTGTGAGAGTCTTTTTGGCAAGATTCATCTTGATTTTGCCCTCGTCAAGCAGCTTGATTAAGGCATTGAGATTTTCTGCGCTTACCTTGATGTCAAATTCCTCTTTTGCGCTGTCGTTGTCAAGAATAGAGAATATCTGACCGATAATGAAGTTTGCCGCAGTTCTTGGCGTTTTTGTGCCGTCAATAGCCTTGTCAAAGATCTTGGCAACCTTGTGGTATTTTACAATAAGCTTTGCGTCATTTTCGGGGATTTCAAGCTCGTTGATATAACGCTCAAGCTTCTGATCGGGAAGCTCGGGCAGAGTAGCTCTGATCTGCTCAACCTTTTCGGCAGGAACATTTATTGTAACAAGGTCGGGGTCACGGAAGTAGCGGTAGTCGTTTGCATCTTCCTTGCCTCTCATAGAAGAGGTTGTGTCGCTAACCTCGTCATAACGGAGAGTCTGCTGCTCAACCTTGCCGCCGCTTTCAATCAAATCAACCTGGCGTGAAAATTCATATTCCATCGCCTTAGCCATATATGTGATTGAGTTCATATTCTTGATTTCGGTTCTTGTGCCGTATTCCTCACTGCCGACAGGTCGCACGGAAATGTTTACATCACATCTCATAGAGCCTTCCTGCATTTTGCAGTCGGAAACGCCGATATACTTCATTATAAGCTGAAGCTTTTCTACATATTCCTTAGCTTCCTCAACAGAGCGAATGTCAGGCTCGCTTACTATCTCAATAAGCGGAACGCCGCCTCTGTTATAGTCAACATAAGTGTCGCCGTGACTGTGAATAAGCTTTCCTGCGTCCTCTTCAATGTGGATACGGGTCAGGCGGATTTTTCTGCCGTTGCTCAGCTGAACATAACCGTTTAAGCACAGCGGCTTGTCATACTGCGAAATCTGATAAGCCTTCGGCAAATCAGGGTAGCAGTAGTTCTTTCTGTCCATTTTCGCAATTTCGGGAATTTCGCAGTTTGTGGCAAGTCCTGCCTTGATTGCAAAGTTTACAACCTCTTCGTTAAGCTTCGGAAGAGTTCCCGGAAGTCCGATGCAGATAGGACAGCAGTGTGTGTTGGGGTCGCCGCCGAACTTTGTTGTGCAGCCGCAGAAAATTTTTGTGTTTGTTGCAAGCTCAACATGTGTTTCAAGTCCGGCTACCATCTCGTATTTCATAGCAATACCCCCATTTCAGTCGATTTAAATATATCTGTTCCAACGCTTTGCTCATACTGCCATGCGGCATTAAGAATAGTGTCCTCGCAGAAGCTGTTGCCGATAAGCTGCATACCAATCGGCATTCCCTTTGCGTTGAAGCCGCAGGGGAGAGAAACCGCAGGAAGACCTGCGATATTCACAGGTACGGTGCAGATGTCGGTAAGGTATGTTTCAATCGGGTCGCTTACCGCCTTGCCGCACTCAAATGCAGTCATCGGAACGGTAGGAGCAAGCATAACATCACAGCACTCAAATGCGTTTTTAAAAGCTTTGACTATAGCGCCTCTTAAGTTCTGCGCCTTTTTGTAGTATGCGTCATAATATCCTGCGCTCAGTACATATGTGCCGAGAAGAATTCTTCGCTGAACCTCTTTGCCGAAGCCCTCACTTCTTGTTTTGCATATCATATCGTTTACATCGTTATACTTCGGAGTTTTGTAGCCGTAACGAATGCCGTCATATCTGCCGAGGTTTGATGATGCCTCTGCGCAGGCAATAATGTAATAAACCGGAAGAGCGTATTTGAGGGAGGGGAGATCGAAGTAAACAATCTCTGCTCCAAGACTCTCATATACCTTAGCGGCATTTAAAATAGCCTCTTTAACATCGTCTCTTATGCCCTCAAGGTATTCTCTCGCAATGCCTATTTTCATACCCTTAATAGAATTTTTCAATGTATCGGTTGCCGCACGCTTCTTGCCCTGTGAGGTCGAATCCATTTTATCATAGAAGGCTATTGCATCAAAAACAGTCGCCGCATCCTCAACGCTTGTTGTTATAGGTCCGATCTGGTCAAGGCTTGACGCGTAAGCGATAAGACCGTAACGGGAAACAGTTCCGTAGGTCGGCTTTAAACCGACAATGCCGCAAAAGCTTGCAGGCTGACGGATTGAGCCGCCTGTGTCAGAGCCTAAGCCGTAGGCTGCAATATTTCCGCCTACAGCAGAGGCAACACCGCCTGAGCTGCCGCCTGCAACATGGTTTGTGTTGTGCGGATTCTTTGCTCCGCCGAAGCAGGAGGTTTCGCACGATGAGCCCATTGCGAATTCGTCCATATTGGTTTTGCCGAGAAGTACGGCATTCTGATTTTTAAGATAATCCCACACCGTTGCGTCATAAATCGGCTTGTAGCCCTTAAGAATTTTTGAGCAGCAGGTGGTTTCAATTCCCTTTGTAGAAATATTGTCCTTAAGGGTCATCGGAATACCCTCAAGCGGTGCAAGCTCTTCGCCTTTTGCAATTTTTTCGTCAACCTTTTTTGCTGTTTCAAGTGCAGTTTCCGGTGTGACGGTTACATACGCGTTAAGCTCGCCGTTTATTTTATCAATTTCAGAGAGATATTGTTCGGTAAGCTCGGTACAGGATATTTCTCGCTCTTTGAGCATTGAGCTTATTTTGCTTATTTTTCCCTGAGTCTGGCTCATTTTTTTCAGTCCTTTCAAATGGATTAGAGAACTCTCTTTTTAACAAGAAAATGATCGTTTTCGCTGTCGTTTGCATTTTTGAGAATTTCATCAACGGCAAGCGACGGTACAACCTCGTCCTTTCTGAGTACATTAGAAAGGTTGTTGATATTGTCAAACGACTCGCCGTCCTCGGCTGCGTTGTTGATTGTGTTTGCAAACTCAATAATCTCGCCCATATCCTTTGTCAAAGCGTCAAGCTCTTCTTCGGGGACTGATAATTTTGCAAGATTTGCAATCTGTAATATATCCTCGTGCGTTACCATACTGACACCTCTTTTGTAGTTTATCTTAATTTAATGTGAACCTCGCGAAGCTGTTGCTCCGATACCTCGTTCGGTGCGCCGAGAAGCACATCCTGAGCGTTGCTGTTCATCGGGAAGGCGATAACCTCACGGATATTCTCCTCACCTCTTAAAAGCATTAACATTCTGTCAACGCCCGGAGCCATACCTGCGTGCGGCGGTGCGCCGTACTGGAATGCGTTGTAAAGGGAAGAGAACTTGTTTTTAAGATCCTCCTCGCTGTAGCCTGCAATCTCAAATGCCTTAATCATAATGTCAAGGTCGTGGTTTCTTACAGCACCCGATGAAAGCTCTACGCCGTCACAAACTATATCATACTGATAAGCGAGAATATCGCACGGGTCCATATTCTGTAACGCTTCCATACCGCCCTGCGGCATAGAGAACGGGTTATGTGTGAATATTATAGCACCTGACTCCTCATCATGCTCATACATCGGGAAGTCAACGATAAAGCAAAGCTCAAAGCGGCTCTTGTCGATTAAATCAAGGCGATTTGCAACCTCAGTCCTTATCTGACCTGCAAGCTTCGGAGCTTCCTCGGCTGAATCGGCGATAAAGTAAATTACATCGCCTGCCTTTGAGCCGTTAATCTCAATGAGCTTTTCACGGTCGCCCTCTTTGAGGAACTTGTCGATAGGACCGTCAAAGGTCATATCCTCTCTTACCTTTACATAGCCGAGACCCTTCATACCGATAGAGAGAGCAAACTCCTCCATCTTCTTGAACCATGTCTTTGACTGCTTTGCAGCGTCAGGTACATTTATTGAACGAACCGTCTTTTTAAGGAACGGCTTGAAGTCTGTTTCAGCGAACATATCGCTTATATCCTTGATTACAAGCGGATTTCTGAGATCAGGCTTATCCGTACCGTAGGTTATCATAGCCTCTTTATACGGTATTCTCTTAAACGGCGGCTTTGAAACCTCCTTGTCGCTGAACTTGGTGAATGTTTCATAAAGCACCTGCTCGGCTACATCAAAAACATCCTCCTGTGTTGCGAAAGCCATTTCAAAGTCAAGCTGATAGAACTCACCCGGTGAACGGTCGGCTCTTGCGTCCTCGTCACGGAAGCAGGGCGCAACCTGAAAATATTTGTCAAAGCCCGAAACCATCAGAAGCTGTTTGAAAATCTGCGGAGCCTGCGGCAGAGCATAGAACTTGCCCTTGTGCTTTCTGCTCGGAATAAGATAATCTCTTGCACCCTCAGGTGAGCTTGCCGAGAGGATAGGTGTGTTTATCTCGTTAAAGCCAAGCTCTGTCATCTTTGAGCGCACGAAAGAAACAACCTGACTGCGGAACAGAATATTATCGTGAACCTTCGGATTTCTCAAATCAAGAAAACGGTATTTAAGTCTGATGTCCTCTTTGGTGTCGGTTGAATTCAGAACCTCAAACGGAAGATTATTCTTGCACTTGCCGATAACCTTTAATTCCTCGGTGACAATCTCAACAGTGCCTGTTGCAATCTTCGGGTTGATTGTTTCTTCATCTCTCTTTACAACCTTGCCGCAAATTGTAACGGTACATTCCTTGTTGACTTCCTTTAAAAGCTCGTCATCGTGAACAACAACCTGAACAACGCCGTACTGGTCGCGTACATCAATAAACATAACGCCGCCGTGGTCACGGATTGTTTCAACCCAGCCCGAAACTCTGACTGTTTTTCCTATGTCGCTTTCTCTCAAATCGCCGCACAGATGTGTGCGGTACACATTTTCCTTAATCATAATATAATGTTCCTTTCGGGTTTAGATTTCAATACAAACGGCATTTTGCCGCATTATTAGCTTATTATAGCATTAATTCACATTTCTTTCAATATTTTTCCGCCGAAAAATTACTCTTTGCAAAATTTTATCATTCTGCTGTTTTTCACGCATTTTGTCGTTTTACCCTTTTTTTCTTTGCATTATTGTGCTATACTATATTAAATATAAAATAAATCAGGGTGATTTTAAAATGGAAAAAATACCGATGGAGGTTCTTGACCTGAAAATCAAGAAAACTATTGAAAACCTTAAAAAGAATAATATGGAGGCTTACTGCTGTGAAAACGCCGCCGAAGCAGCGGAGCTTTTTAAAAAGCTTGTAAAGCCGGGCGATACTATTACTCACGGCGGCTCCGAGACATTAAAGCAGCTCGGCATTGTTGAGATATTAAAAAGCGGAGAGTACAATTATATTGACAGAAACGCACCTGGCTTAAGCCGTGAAGAGGTTGAAGAAATTTACCGCAAGTCATACTTTGCCGATGTATATCTCACCAGCTCAAACGCTGTTACAGAAAACGGTGAGCTTTACAATGTTGACGGCAACTCAAACAGAGTTTCCGCTATCCTGTACGGTCCGAAATCAGTCATCGTTTTTGTCGGCTGCAACAAGCTTGTAAGAAATATAAACGAGGCTGTTACGAGGGTTAAAACTATTGCCGCACCTGCAAATACAATTCGTTTGAATTGTGATACACCCTGCAATAAAACAGGCGAATGTATCTCGCTCAAGAAAAACGGGGCTGAAATGTGTGAGGGCTGCGGAGGCGACGGCAGAATCTGCTGCAATTATGTTGTCAGCGCACAACAAAGACACAAAAACAGAATAAAGGTAATTATAGTTAAAGAACAGCTCGGTTATTAATATGTAAACAGGATACCCGATATATAATCCGGGTATCCTGAGTAATCAGAAGTTCTGATTTTGTCTGTTGTTTCTGAAGTTGTTATTGTTGTTGTTCTGATTATTGTTGTTGTTATTCTGGTTGTTGTTCTGATTGTTGTTCTGATTGTTGTTCTGGAAATTGTTGTTATTGTTCTGGTTGTTATTCTGGAAATTGTTGTTATTGTTGTTCTGATTAACTCTTCTGCTCATCAATTTCACCTCCCGACCAATTCTATTATTATCACAATATATTTTGATTATTCCTGGAGACGATATGAATATAAGCTTACCCGAAGATTTTTTATCTGATATGAAAAAGCTGCTTGGCAGTGATTTTGTGCTTTTTCTTAATGAATACGACAAGCCGCCGTACAGAGGTTTAAGGCTGAATACTCTTAAATGCGCCGAGCAAAAGCTTGAGGCTTTTTTGGGCGAGAAAATACGGAAAAATCCATTCAATAAAAACGGATATTATCTTGATAACACTGTTCAGAGCATTGGTGCTTCACCTTTGCATCACGCAGGAGCGTTTTATGTTCAGGAGCCGTCTGCAATGAGTGCGGTAACGCTGCTTGATGTTCAGGAGAATGATAAGGTTCTCGACTTGTGCGCCGCACCGGGCGGCAAATCAACGCAGATAGCCTCAGCACTGAACGGAACAGGGCTTTTGTGGAGCAATGAGATAATAAAATCAAGGGCAAATATTCTTTTATCGAATATTGAACGCTGCGGAGTAAAAAATGCTGTCGTTTCGAGTGAAACGCCAAAACGGCTGTGTGATGTACTTGCAGGCTATTTTGATAAGGTGCTTGTTGACGCGCCGTGTTCGGGAGAAGGAATGTTCCGCAAGGATAACGACGCGATTAACGAATGGAGTCGCGACAATGTTCTGCTGTGCAAAGCGCGCCAGCTTGAGATTTTAGACTGTGCGGCAAAAGCACTTAAGCAGGGCGGAGAAATAGTTTATTCCACCTGTACCTTCTCGTATGAGGAAAACGAAGAAGTAACAGCCGAATTTCTGAAAAGTCATACGGACTTTATCACTGTTGAAAGCGATGAAAGCTTCGGCAGAAAAACGGATAATTTCGGCGTGCGCATTTTTCCGATGGACGGCGGCGAGGGGCATTACGCTGTTAAGTTTAAACGAGTCGGTGAAAACCCGTATCATACGCCTGAATTTGACTTTTCAAAGCTTAACAGCCGTGAATACAAGGCTCTGCAAAAGGATATTTTTTCTTTATATGAAAGTATTGTAAAGCAGCCGCAGGATTGCCGCTTTATGATTCAGAAGGACAATGTTCTGATTCTTCCGGATATATTGCCTGACTTCAGCGGTCTTAACATTCTGCGAGCTGGTGTTATATTTGCACAGGTGAAGAAAAACCGTCTTGAACCGCACCACAGCTTTTTTATGGCATTACACCCCGATGAGGCACGGCAATGCGTTGATTTCTCAAATGAAAGCGATGAGATTAAAGCCTATCTTCACGGAGAAGAAATTGATGCTGACGAAAACTTAAAGGGTTATTGCCTTGTCTGTGTTGAGGGTGTGAGTGTCGGCTTTGCAAAGGCAGTAAACGGGCGGCTTAAAAATAAATACCCAAAGGGTCTAAGAAACAATTAAGGAACTAATATGGAAAAACTATCAAACATTTCAAATATAAAATCAATACTGTCACGCCATGGGTTTACTTTTTCAAAGTCACTCGGACAGAATTTTTTAATTAACCCCTCTGTCTGCCCCAGAATGGCTGAAGAAAGCGGAGCCGGACAGGGAGTCGGTGTGATTGAGATAGGTCCCGGAATCGGTGTTTTAACCTGTGAGCTTGCACGCCTTGCAGACAAGGTTGTGTCGGTTGAGCTTGACAAAAGGCTGATACCTGTACTTGCAGAAACGCTTGCCGAGTTTGATAATGTCAAGGTTATCAACGATGATGCGCTTAAGGTTGATTTTCACAGGCTCATTGAAGAGGAATTTCAGGGAATGTCAGTTTGCATATGCGCAAATCTTCCGTATTATATTACCTCGCCTGTTATTATGCGTCTGCTTGAATTAAAACTGCCGATAAATGCGATAACCGTAATGGTGCAAAAGGAGGCGGCTCAGCGTATCTGTGCTGAAGTAGGAACACGGCAGTCCTCGGCACTGACGGTTGCAGTTAATTATTATGCAAAGGCACATATGCTTTTCAGCGTTTCCTCAGGCAGCTTTATGCCTGCACCGAAGGTTGACTCTGCTGTAATCAGACTTGAAATCAACAAGACGCCGCCGGTGACAGTTGCTGACGAAACAATGCTTTTCAGAATAATCAAAGCCGCCTTTGGGCAGAGAAGAAAAACTCTTTCAAATTCCTTAAGCGCAGGCTTGAACATTGAAAAAGCAAAAATTAATCAGTTGCTCTCCGGCAGCTCTATACCTGCAAATTACCGCGCGGAACAGCTGACATTGCAGAACTTTGCCGATTTGTGCAACGAAATGACAAAGGAGAATATAGAATGAAAACCATAAAAAAATACAGTGTTATAGTTTGTATAATTTCTGCGGTTATTGTACTTCTTCTTTCTTTTACTTCATATCTTTTCGGTACTCTTGAAGAGCGCACGCTGTTTGCTCAGGCAGCCTGCGTGCTTGCACTTTTCGGCATAATTATAGGTTTGCTGAAATTTGACGAAAAGGATTAAGAGCATTAATTCTCCAAATATATATTTTTGTCGCAAATTCCCGAAAAATGTGTTACAATATTCTTTATCAGTTTGATTTTAGTTAGGGGAGTGTAAAAATGCTTCTGTATGATATTTCGCGCGACATCTTAAAGGCGCAGGTTTATCCGGGCGACCCAAAGCCGCAGTCAAGCTGGCTTTCAAAAATTGAATACGGCGAGGAATACAACCTGTCGGCAATATCAATGTGCACTCATACGGGAACACATATTGACTCACCCTATCACTACCTTGACGACGGCGAAAAAATCGGCGAGCTTTCGCTTTCAAGATTTTACGGCGCGTGTACGGTTGTAACAATAAGCGGCATTATCACCGGCGAAGATATGGATCAGATTTTGCCGCATTGCCGCAAAAAGCTGCTTATAAGGGGAGAGGGAGAAGCTTTTCTTACGCCGAGCGCTGTTTTTGTTTTAAGTGATTACGGTGTGAATTTAGTTGGTGTTGACGGTCTTTCCGTTGCTCTGCCTGACGAAGATTTTGAAATACACCGCGAGCTTTTTTTGCACAACATTCTGATTTTAGAGGGGCTTGATTTAAGCTCAGTTGATGACGGTAACTACATTCTTTCTGCTTTTCCGCTTAAATTGTCTGCGCTTGAGGCATCTCCTGTAAGAGCCGTTCTGCTGGCGCAGGAAAAGGGAATTTAAGGAGGTAGGAAAATGAAAAAGAGGATAGTATCTTTTTTGCTTTTGATTTTGATAGCTGTACCGATTTTTACTTTTTACGGCTGCGGCGATAAGACATTTGAATATGAAAGTATGTTAAAAATTGACGCTCAGTTCAATGGTGTTCGAACCCTCACCTTAAATTCAGGCTCAGAGTTTACAAATAACTCCGATACAAGGGCGAGGTTTAACGAGATTATTACCGAATACTGCCCAAATGTACTTCAGCGTGAAGAGGTTGAGGAGGACGGAAAATTAAAATACATTTTCACTCTCACATTTGATTCAAGGGCAGATTATCTCTCAAAGCTTGCAATTATTACAGACAGGCAGGTTCAGGCTTCTCTTGTTCACCCAAACAGCGAGCTTGCCAAAGGCTGGCATTATATTGAGGATTTCAATACCGTTGATTTATTTGTATGGCTTCAAAACGGCATAGAAGAAAAGAAATACAATGACCTGAAATTTGACTTAAGCTGTGCATCCAATGTTATTAATATGAACGGCGACATACAAAGCTGTAAGACTGATAATACTGAGATTAACGCCGTTAAGGGCTATCCTGTAACAGCACTTTATTTTGAAACAACAAACAATAAAAAGGACAACTACGACCGCAAATTTACACTTTCTGTTCCACAACGCACATACGAGGAGATGGGCGAAAAGCTTATTTCTATTATGAAAAAAAGAACGCTTGACAGCGCCGCCTACAGCGGATGGACGCAGCAGGGGAACAATCAGGAGTATCAGATTGTATATAACGGTCTTTCTCTATCGGAGCTTCAACGCGCCACAGCGTTATTTCTTGACTGTGACACCGTTTCTCTCTATTACGGTGACCAGAACAACAGCAGCACGCCTTTAGCGGAGCAGCTTGTGTTTGAAGAAAATATAAATACTCTCTCATTTGTACCAAAGGAGAACTCAAAGGTTGAGATGAGCTATAAATATTCACTGCCGCTAAAAACGACTCACGGTGAGGGTGTACTGTTAAAAGACGGCGTTTGGGCGAAGAACGGCGAGTGGATTGACGGTATATATTCGCTCAAATCAAACGATACCGTTTTTGACATCAGAATTCCCGACGGTATTCAGTACGAGATAAAAGGGATAAATGTCACCCTTGAAAGCTACGATAACGATAATTTTGTTCGGTATTTCGATTTCCTTTACAGCTCTGTAAACGGTCAGGAGGGCAGGGACTATGCCTATGACTTTCTAACTAAAAAGGGTGTTTCGGTGACAAGAATGAAATCCGACGACGGTGTTGTTTGCCGCTTAACCTCGAAAGGCTCTGCAAAGCAGATTTCTGAGGAGATTAACAAACTGTTCGGAGGAGGTAATTCTCTTTCTTACTCACAAAGTACGGGAGATATGAGCGTTGTCACCGATGTGTCGCTAACTGATGAGATTAATATTTCTTATATGCTCACAGGCAAAAACAAGGATGTCCCGCTTGTTTATACTCTTTTCACTAAGGGTAACGAGAGTGTGTCTGGATTTTCCGGAGTAACCGCTGACGGTTCGGGCGATATTTCTTCGCTTGATATCGACAAGGAAAAGGGCTATGCCTTGAATCTTAAGGGCGGCGAAACTACGGTTAAGTACACGGCTACACTGCCGTATCCTCAGGGAGTTGTAATATACTGCGTTTGTGCGTTTTTCTTGGTTTTGCTTACTGCGTTGCTGATTGTTATGTTCAATAATCGCTCTAAAAAGCTTGAGAAAAAGCATGCTGAGTTAATGGCAAAGCAGGCTGAAAATGAGAAAGAAAAGGAAAAGAAACAAGAAAGCCCCGAGCCGCAGAAAAAGCTGCCCGAGGAGCATTATGACGATAGATTTAACTTTTAGCAGGTGATATAAATGTATAAATGTGTTGTTTTCGATTTGGACGGAACGCTCGTAGATTCGCTGTATGACCTTGCCGACAGCGTTAATAAAGCCCTTGAAAAGCAGGGCTTGCCGACGCATCCGTATGACGCGTATAAATATTTTGTCGGAAATGGCAGAGCAAAGCTTATCGAGCGCGCTATGGGCGAAGCGGCGAAGGATAAAGAGCTTTTGGCGGTTGTTACAAAGGATTATGACGATGATTACTTAATTCATTGCCTTGATAAAACAAAGCCGTATGATGGTGTTGTTGATATGCTCTTAAAGCTTCACCGGAGCGGAGTTAAAATAAATGTGCTCTCAAACAAGCCTGACGAATTTGTAAAGAATATGCTTGATACACTTTTTGACGGTATAAAATTTGACATTGCATGGGGCAAAAAGCCTGAGTTTCCGACAAAGCCCGATCCGTCGTCGGTATTGGCAATTCTAAATGAGCTTTCTGTTGATAAGTCAGACTGCATTTATATCGGTGACAGCAATGTCGATGTGATAACGGCTAAAAACGCGGGACTCGATTTTTGCGGAGTTCTCTGGGGCTTCAGAACAAAGGAGGAGCTTGAAGACGAGGGCGCAAAAATAACCGTATCAACTGCCGATGAGCTTTGCAGGGTGATTTTAAATGGCAGAGTTTAACAAGGTGAATTTTCAGCGTGAAATGGATGCGCTGCTTGAAAAAAATAAAAGCCTCGGTTTAGTTCCGAAGCTTCTGCTTCATAGCTGCTGTGCGCCGTGCAGCAGCTATGTTATTGAGTATTTATCCGATTATTTTGAAATCACCGTTTTTTATTATAACCCTAACCTTTATCCCGATGATGAATACGAAATCCGCAGCGGCGAGCAGAAGAGATTTATAAGCGAGTTTAAATCGAAATATCCCTTGAGCTATCTCGACGCTGAGTTTATTCCGAATGAATTTTACAGCAGGGTAAAGGGGCTTGAAAACGAGAAAGAGGGAGGCAAACGGTGCGAAAAATGCTTTGAGCTACGCCTTGAAAAAACAGCGGCTCTGGCTAAAGAGAAAGACTTTGATTATTTCGCAACAACCCTCACAATAAGTCCGCTGAAAAATGCCGCACTTATAAATAAAATCGGCAGTGAGCTTTCTGAAAAATACGGCGTAAGATATCTTGCTTCAGATTTTAAAAAGAAAAACGGCTTTAAGCGTTCAACCGAGCTGTCAAGGCAGTATAATTTATACCGTCAGGACTATTGCGGCTGTGTTTTCTCAAAGCGTGAAAGAACGGAAAAATGTGGGAAATGCACTGAGTAATTACCGGAAAATGTGTATAGCATACTGTTAATATATAGGGAAAATGTGAAATCTCTTATTGAATTATCCGGAGTTAGGTGATATACGCAATGTCATCACTCAAATCTCTCCACTCTTCACACTCCACTCTTCACTCTGCTGTGCTTGCGCCGCATAAAAAACCCTGCTTTAATTTGCAGTACGCATTTTAAAGCAGGGTTTATTTTTTATTATATAGATTACAGCTCGCAGGCGCAGCCTTCCTCATGGTCGCACTCCTGAATTTTGCCGACAATCGGCTCAGGGTCAACGCCGAGTCTTGTGTAATAATCCGACAAAGCTGCCTTTATAGCCTGTTCTGCAAGCACGCTGCAATGAACCTTAACCGGCGGCAAACCGTCAAGAGCTTCCATAACGGCTTTGTTTGTAAGCTTCAAAGCGTCTTCAATACTCTTGCCCTTGATAAGCTCAGTTGCCATTGAGCTTGTAGCTATTGCAGCGCCGCATCCGAAGGTTTTGAACTTAACATCTGTAATGATATTGCCTTCTACCTTGATATACATTTTCATAATATCGCCGCATTTTGAATTGCCAACCTCGCCGATGCCGTCGGCATTTTCAATTTCACCGACATTTCTCGGATTGGCGAAATGATCCATAACTTTTTCGCTGTATGCCATAATCAAACAATCCCTTTCTTTTCATTTTCCTTTATATGCTCCCACAATGGCGACATAGCGCGAAGTCTGTCGATAATTGGGGGAATGGTTTTTGCAATATATTCGATATCCTCTTTGGATGTATCATCGCTGAATGAAAGTCTTAAAGAGCCGTGAGCAATTTCGTGCGGCAGACCGATTGAAAGCAGAACATGGCTTGGGTCAAGAGAACCTGATGTGCAGGCTGAACCCGATGAAGCGCAAACGCCGTTTAAGTCGAGCATAAGCAGCAGTGATTCACCCTCAATGCCCTCAAAGCACATATTTATATTGCCCGGCAAGCGGTGAACCCTGTCACCGTTAACTCTTGAGCGTTCTATTTTAAGCAAATCGTCAATAAGATAATCGCGAAGGTCTGTAAGTCTTTTGTTTCGCTCGTCCATTGTCGATATGGCAAGCTTAAGCGCTGAGGCAAGACCGACAATACCGGCTACATTTTCTGTTCCTGCGCGTCTGCCACGCTCCTGAGCGCCGCCGTCAATCAGAATATCCGGGCGAAGTCCTTTTCTTACATATAAAGCGCCGCAGCCCTTAGGACCATGGAATTTGTGCCCCGTAAGCGACAAAAGGTCGATGTTTTGTTCCTTGACATTTATCGGAACATTGCCGACAGCCTGTACCGCGTCGGTGTGGAATACAACACCGTGCTTTTTACATATTGCGCCTATTTCGCTTATCGGCTGTATTGTTCCTATCTCGTTGTTTGCGTACATTATTGTGACGAGAGCTGTGTCCTCACGGATAGCCGCCTCCAACTCTTCGGGACGAACAATTCCGTTTTCGTGCACATCAAGAAGGGTGATTTCAAAGCCCTTTTTAGCAAGAGCGTCAAGCGAGTGCAGAACAGCGTGATGCTCAAATTTGCTGGAGATTATGTGTTTCTTGCCCTTTTTAGCCATTGCTTCGGCAATACCCTTTATTGCCCAGTTGTCGGCTTCAGATCCGCCGCTTGTAAAGAATATTTCGGTCGGTGCTGCGCCCAACACATTTGCAATATCTTCTCTTGCAAGCTCAACAGCCTTTTTAGCCTGTGCGCCTATTGAATAAAGGCTTGACGGATTGCCGTATACATCGGTAAGGTAAGGCATCATATCCTGCAAAACAGCGGGAGATAATTTTGTTGTCGCTGCATTGTCAGCGTAGATTCTTTTCTTATCCACTTTATATTGTCCTTTCCTGTATTTATTTGAATTTTTCGGACTCAGCCACCGCAAGACGGTCGCAGCGTTCATTTTCAGGATGACCGGCGTGCCCCTTTACCCATACAACCTCGACATTGTGGTACTCATAAAGCTTTAAAAGCTCCTGCCACAATTCCGGGTTTAATGCAGGCTCCTTTTTATTTCGCATCCATCCGTTTGCGCGCCATTTTTTTGCCCAGCCGAGCTTTAATCCGTTGCACACATACTGTGAGTCGGAATATAAGGTGACATTACATTTCTCCTTAAGCAGCTTTAGCGCTTCAATGGCGGCTGTAAGCTCCATTCTGTTGTTAGTTGTTTCCCGTTCACCGCCGGATATTTCCTTTTCAAAGGATTTATATTTCAGTATAGCGCCCCATCCGCCGGGACCGGGGTTGCCGGAACAAGCGCCGTCAGTGAAAATTAAAACATCCTTCAACAGAATTCCTCCAAATCCGAAATTAGAACCATTATATCACAGATTATGGAAATTAACAACACCTACAATTCCGATAAGAATATCTAAATTGTGAACAAAAGTATAACAAATAATACAAAAAGGATAAAAATACAAAAAGTAATAATAGAGGCAGGAGATGAAGCGGCATAAATTCATATAAATAACAGGATATTTTTCTTTTATCTGACAAATATAATTAGAGAACTTTGCCATAAATTTGCATAGATCTGTCGCAGCCTTGACATCTCAGCGCAAAAGTTATAGAATTAATCCAAAGTATGTGTTCGGATTACTCTGGTTTTTAACAGTATATTTTTTATTTTTTCACAGAAAAGTGTATGGGGCACCGTTTGCGACACTGAACAATTAATGAGATTTTCACTGTGAAACTAAACAATAACAGGATAATTTTTTATGTGACAGATACAACTACATATTTTTTAACGGAGGTTTATTTGTGATATCTGAATTTAATAACAAGAAAAAAGTTTCGGATGAAGTGTTTTCTGAAAAAGGTGTAAAGACGAATAATGCAAAAAAGGATTACTATCAAAAAATTAAAAGCGGTTCGAGCGTTGCAGCAAAAGCTGCCGCGACTCAGGCTGATACTAAAAAAACGAAGAAGAGTTCACCCTCAAACGGCACTCGGCAAACCGTAAAAAGAGCGAAGAAAACCTATTCTTCTACAAAAAAGACTGCTACGAGAAGTAAAACAAAAAAGACTGTAAAGCCGGCAATCAGAATTGCTTTTCTCGGCGGACTTAATGAAATAGGAAAAAATCTTACATTGTTTGAGTGTAACGGCGATATGCTGATGCTTGACTGCGGAATGGCTTTCCCTGACGGTGAGATGCTCGGCGTTGACCTTGTTCTGCCCGACTTTTCTTATATTGAGGAGAATATCGACAAAATCAAGGGCATTGTGATTACCCACGGACACGAGGATCACATTGGCGGTTTGCCTTTTCTGCTTAAGAAAGTCAGTCTGCCAATCTACGGCACAGCTCTTACAATAGGCTTGGTTGAAAACAAGCTCAAAGAGCATAATGTACTTTACAAAACAAAGCTCAACGAGGTTAAGGTGGGCGATAAGGTACAGCTTGGCTGTATGTCTGCAGAGTTTATCAGGGTTAATCACTCAATTCCGGACGCAGTCGGTATTGCTATTCATTCACCGGCAGGTACTATCGTTCATACCGGTGACTTCAAAATCGACTGTACGCCTATTTCGGGGCAGATGATTGACCTTGCTCGCTTTGGTCAGATCGGAAAAGAGGGAGTTCTGGCGCTTCTTGCAGACTCAACAAACGCAGAGCGTCCCGGATATACAATGACTGAAAGACGCGTAGGCGATTCATTTGATAATCTTTTCAAGCAGGCAGAAAGCCAAAGAATAATCATTGCAACCTTTGCGTCAAATATCAGCAGAGTACAGCAGATTATAAACTGTGCATATAAATACGGCAGAAAGGTTGCTTTCTCCGGCAGAAGTATGATTAACTATATGACTGTCGCTATGGAGCTTGGCTATCTTGAGGTGCCGGACGGAGTTATTATTGATATTGATTTGCTCAATAAATACCCTGCTGAGAAAATAGTGCTTGTTACAACAGGCAGTCAGGGCGAGCCGATGTCGGCTCTGTACCGAATGGCATATTCTGACCACAGAAAGGTTGAGGTAGGCCCCGGAGATTTCATTATAATCTCGGCAAATCCGATTCCGGGTAATGAAAAAACTGTCGGAGCAGTAGTTGACGAGCTTTTGAAGCTCGGCTGTCGGGTTATTCACGAATCAATGTACGAGGTTCATGTTTCGGGTCACGCCTGTCAGGAGGAACTAAAAATCCTGCACGGAATTGTAAAGCCAAAATATTTTATTCCCGTTCACGGCGAGCAGAAGCACTTGAGAAAGCACGCAGAGCTTGCATATCAGATGGGAATGGATCATAAAAATGTATTTATAGGTGATGTCGGCAATGTTATCGAGCTGCACGAGGATTACATCAAACAGCTTGACTCTGTAAAAGCAGGCAAGGTGTTTGTTGACGGACTCGGCGTCGGTGATGTCGGCAGTATAGTATTACGCGACCGTAAGCACTTAGGTCAGGACGGCTTGATTATAGTTGTTGCTTCGCTTGACTCATATGACGGTCATATTATTTCAGGACCCGATATTGTTTCAAGAGGCTTTGTATATGTCAGAGAGTCTGAAGTGCTGATTGATGAAATTAAGAAAACAGCCACAAATGTTCTTGAGGACTGCGCATATGACAATGTGCATGAATGGAATGTAATAAAAAATAAAATCAAAGAGGATGTATCACGCTTGATTTACAGCAAAACACGCCGCACACCGATGATACTTCCGATTATAATGGATGTTTGATTTGTACCCCTGAGGAGGAGAAATTTATGAAAAAAAGATCGTGGACGCTTACGCCGTTTTTTCTTATATTTTCTATTGCCATCTTTCTGATGGCTGCCTTCTCCTACAGGTGGAACATTTACATATTTGCCATTGAAATGAGCATTGCGATAGTTTCGATTATAGTTGTTTTTCTTACAGGAAAATTTTTTCAGAGCTATATTAAATCGGTGGTAAAAAGCAGTGCAAAAAGCCTTAAGGGCGTTAATGTTACATATCTTGACAAGTTTTCAATACCTGTTGTTGTTGCAGGAGAAAAAGGCGATGTTGTGTGGTATAATAAATATTTTAAGAGCAACATCTGCCAAGGGCGTGAGGCTGTAGGCGATTTTGTCACTCAATATACATCGGGTATCCCGATAGAAAGGCTTGTTGCAGCCGAGTCGTCCAATGTTTCATACGGCGATCGCCGATACACTGTTTTAGCTAATGAAATTTCAGACGGCGCAATACTTTACTTTATTGATGACACCAATTATAAAAAAATTGCGGAAGAATACGCCGACAGCAGACCTGTTGTCGCGATGCTTACTTTTGACAACAGAGAAGAGTTTGAAAGAGATTATGACGACGAGCAGCTTGCCCATGCTGTAGTTATTGTTGAAAACACCCTTCAAAAGTGGGCGATGAAAAACAAGGCTATGTATAAAAAGATTTCGGGCGATAAGTATCTTGTTTTAATGGAAGAGAGAAATTTCCGCGACTTGCTTGAAGATAAATTTTCTATTCTTGAAGAGATAAAAGCTTTAAGCTTTCCGGGCGGTAAGGAGGCTACCGTTTCTATCGGTGTCGGCAGAGGCGGTAAGGGTTACCGCGAAAATGAGCTTCAGGCGCGAAAGGCGCTTGAAATGGCGCTTGGAAGAGGCGGAGATCAGGCTGCTGTAAAAACAGGCGAGTCTTATCGCTTTTTTGGCGGCGGTTCCAGCGGCTATGCAAAGCTTGACAAGGTAAGAGCAAGAGTTATCGCAGGTACACTGATTGACCATATTAAAGCTGCCGATAATGTGCTTATTATGGGTCATGCTAATTCCGACCTTGACTGTATCGGTGCGGCAATAGGTATCTGGAGCGCAGTGACTAAGACGCAGAAAAAGCCTGCTCATATTGTTGTTAACCAAAAGCAGTCTGTTGCAACTCAGATTATTGAAAGTATGAAGAACGCCGGAAACGGCAATATGTTTATGGAGCCGAACGAGGCTGTTGTGTCGGCAGGGGATAAAACTCTTTTAATAATAGTTGACACTCATTCTCCGACTTTTCTCGAAAGCGTTGAGCTTTATGAAAAGTGCAAAAAGATAGTTGTTATTGACCACCACAGAATGATGGTAAATCATATTGATAATTCGCTTGTATTTTTCCACGAGCCCTTTGCATCGTCGGCGTCTGAGATGGCAACGGAGCTTATCCAATATATGGGGGACAATATTCTGACAAGGCTTGAGGCTGAGGCGCTTCTTGCCGGTATTATGCTTGATACAAAGAATTTTGTCTTGAAAACAGGAGTCAGAACCTTTGAGGCGGCGGCTTACCTGCGCCAGTGCGGAGCTGATACCGTTGAGGTGAAGCGTCTGTTCTCAAATTCAATCGACTCATATAAAACAAAGTATCAGATAGTGTCGCAGGCTGAAATATATAACAGCTGTGCAATAGCCTGTGCCGATGATTTGGGCAGCGATGTCAGGGTTACGGCAGCACAGGCAGCTGACGAGCTTCTGAGTCTGCACGATGTTGTCGCTTCATTTGTAATATACCAAAACAGTGATACAATCTGCATTTCAGCCCGTTCCTTGGGTGATGTGAATGTTCAGCTTATTATGGAGCAGATGGGCGGCGGCGGTCATATGACAATGGCAGGCGCACAGCTTAAAAACTCAAAAATGAGTGAGGTAAGAGAAAAGCTTGTTGATATAATAAGCAAAATTGATATAAAGAAAGTCAAGGAGAATGATATTTGAGAAATGCTCGCTGCATATAGCAATTATTCAGAGCTTTAGGTGCGCCAAGTGCATCGGCGTACTTTTAAGTGTAATGAGCTTGAGCATTTTGCAAATGTTTTTGTGAAAGGAGTTTGTGATTAAAAATGAAGGTAGTATTATTACAGGATGTTAAGGGCAGCGGAAAAAAAGGTGAGCTTGTGAATGTGTCCGACGGATACGCAAGAAATTTTTTATTTCCG
This sequence comes from Acutalibacteraceae bacterium, assembly GCA_051880615.1. Taxonomy (GTDB): domain Bacteria; phylum Bacillota; class Clostridia; order Oscillospirales; family Acutalibacteraceae; genus UBA7067. The sequence continues at coordinate 20,684 of JBJEOH010000024.1, read as the reverse complement.
AGAAAGCTTGCCAAGGAGGCAAACGCGCAGGCACTCAATGAAGTGAAAAATGCCGAGGATTCGCGCCGCTTTAAAATTGAAACAGATACGGCAAACGCAAATAAGGCTAAAGAAAAGCTTGAGGATAAAACAATAGCTATTGCCGCAAAAGCCGGCAAAAACGGCAAGCTGTTCGGCTCTGTAACCTCTAAGGAAATAAGCGCCGAGATTAAAAAGCAGCTTGGCATTGATGTTGATAAAAGAAAAATCACTATTGACGGTGAAATTAAAGCCTTCGGCACCTATAACTGCGAGGTAAAGCTATATCAGGGCGTTATCGCAAAAATAAAGGTTAAGGTTTCGGAAGAATAATTAAGGAGTATTACAATGGCGGAATTTACAGGCGGAGTTGACAGCTTTTCGCTGCCATACAGCACCGAAGCGGAGCAGTCTGTTCTGGGTGCAGTGCTGATTGACAACAGCTGTATGGATACAATAGCGGAAATCCTGCCCGAGCCGGATTATTTTTATATTGAAAATCATAGAATAATTTACAGCGTAATGCTTGAAAATTTTGCCTCGGGTAAGCGTTCTGACTTTGTCACTGTATTAAACGCTATCAAAGTAAGCAGCGGCTTTGACGAGGCATCGGCAAAGTCATATCTGGTGCAGCTTGCCGACATAGTTCCGTCTGTTTCAAATGTCAGTGCATATGCAGAAATTATAAAAGAGAAGTATGAAATACGCTCTCTTATATACGCCGCAAGAGAGATTCAGGAGGAATCCTCATCCGGTGAGCTTTCGTCCGATAAGCTGCTTGACAGCGCAGAGCAAAAGATTTATGACATCAGAAACAGAAATGAAATAAAGGGACTTAAAAAGCTCAGTGCGGTTATTCTTGAAACAATGGATCGCCTTGATATGCTCAATTCGCCTGAGAGCGATTTGGCTAAGCCGATTTCAACCGGCATAGGCGATCTGGACAGAACAATAACAGGACTGAACAGAAGCGACCTTATCCTTCTTGCAGCCCGTCCTGGTATGGGTAAGACAAGCTTTGCGCTTAACATTGCAAAGCACGCTGCGGTCAAGGGCAAAAAGAGGGTTGTGTTTTTCTCGCTCGAAATGTCAAGGGAACAGCTTGCTTCTCGTCTTTTGTCGTCAGAGGCACTGATAAGCGGTACTACGCTTAGAACAGGTAAGCTGTCTGATGACGAATGGGAAAGACTTATTCCGGCTTCGGATGTTTTAGGCTCAACCGAAATGTATCTTGACGATACGCCCGGTCTTACTGTTCCGGCGATGAAAGCAAAGCTCAGACGCTTAAAGGATGTAGATCTTGTTATTATCGACTATTTACAGCTTATGAGCGGCGCAAGACGAACAGATAACCGTGTGCAGGAAATTTCGGAGATTACAAGAAATCTTAAAATTATGGCAAAAGAAATCAATGTGCCTGTCATAACGCTTTCACAGCTTTCGCGTGAAAGTGAAAAAAGAGCCGACCACAGACCCCAGCTTTCAGATTTGCGTGACTCGGGTTCTATCGAGCAGGACGCAGATATTGTGCTTTTCCTTTATCGTGAGGGTTATTACGATAAAACGGGCGATGATGATGACAATAAAAGTGATCAGAACAGCGGCGAATGTCTTGTTGCAAAAAACAGGCACGGCGAAACAGGCAGCATAAAGCTTCACTGGCAGGGTGAATTTATGCGATTTACTTCTCCGGAGGTTCATCGTGAGGAATAAAATTTTAAAAACTATTAAAACCTATAATATGCTTGGCGGCAGCAGCAATATTGTTGTCGCCGTTTCGGGTGGAGCAGATTCAATGTGTCTGCTTCATTTTCTTTATGAAAATAAATCCGAGCTGAAAATAAATAATTTAATTGCCGCCCATGTCAACCATAACATCAGAGGTGTCGAGGCGAAACGCGATGAGCTTTTTGTGAAGGCTTTCTGCGATAAATACAGCATACCATTTGAGCTTCTTGATATAGATATTCCAAAGCTTTCCGAGAAATACAAAACAGGAACTGAGGAAACCGCCAGGCGGGTGAGATATGATTTTTTCAAAACGCTGTCAGAAAAACATAATGCAGTAGTTGCAACAGCACACAACGCCAACGATAACGCTGAAACCGTGCTTTATAACCTTGCACGGGGCAGCGCATTAAAGGGCTTGTGCGGAATACCGCCAAAGCGAGAATACATTATCAGACCGCTTATCGCCTGTACAAGAGCTGAAATTGAAAACTATTGCAGTGACAACAGCCTTCAGTATGTCACCGACAGCACAAATTTATCCGACGATTACACACGAAACAAAATCCGACACAATGTACTTCCTGTGCTAAAGCAGATAAATCAGTCACTTGAGCAGAGCATAACACGCAGCGGAGAAATGCTCAGAAATGACGAAAGCTTTCTATCAAGCCTTGCAGAAGAAGAGCTTGACAGAGCAAGAATCAATGACGGATATGATTTAAAAAAGCTTCAAAGCCTTGATATTTCTGTACTCTCACGAATAGTTATTATTCTTCTTGAAAGAGACTATAATATAATGCCTGATTATGACACAGTGATGGCAATATGTTCCGCAATCAGTACTCCTTCAAGGGTTAGAATAAAAAACGGTATTTGCGCCGATGCGAACAGCGGAGTTTTCAGACTCTACAAAATATCAGATAATTCCGCAAAATCAGACCTTCTTCCAATATCTTTAACTGACGGAGTAAAGGCTGACATAGAGGGAAGAACAGTTGAACTCAAGGTTATGACGAAAAAAGAATTTGACAGTATTGCAAAATTTAACAATTTGTTATTTAAAAATGCAGTTGACTATGATATAATAAACGCTGTTACTGTTATGAGAAACCGAAAAACAGGCGATGTGTTCACTCCGAAGAAAAGAGGCTGGACTAAACCACTCAAGAAATTCCTTATTGATGAAAAGGTTGTTTTTGAAAAAAGGGATAAGCTCTTGCTAATTGCACAGCAAAGCGAGGTCTTGTGGCTTGAAGGCTTCGGAGTATCGCAAAGAGCCCGGATTACAGATAAAACGGAAAAAGTATTGACGATAAATATAAAAGAATTTTCCGAAAGTGAAGATAATAAATAAGGATATTGAAACAATAAATTTATGATTACAAAGAGGTGTAAAAATGGACAATAAGAAAAATACCAGAAACATAATTCTTGGTATCGGAGTATGTATAGCGGTAATCTTAGCGGCTGTATTTCTTTTTCAGATGAAGCCCAGCTATTCCTATAAATATTCCGACATTGTAACTCTTTTTGCCGAAAACAAGGTTGAGGAATATAAGCTTGACCTGGGCAGCGGCAAGATGGAGATTACATTAAGACCCGGAGAAACAATAGAGCCGGACGAGCCGGATAAGGCTCCGAAGCCCCCGAAGCAGACTTCAAAGGATAAGGGAATAACTATAGAATATACCTCGCCGAGTGCAAGCCTTATTTACGAGGATATCAAGGAGTATGTTCAGGAGTACAACAAGGACAATAAGGATAATCCAATTGTATTCGACTACAGCAAATCAAGCGATAACTCGTGGATAATAAGTATGCTCCCGAGCCTTTTGATGCTTGTGCTGCTTGTTGTTTTCTATATCTATATTATGAAGAAAATGTCCGGCGGAATGGGCGGCGACCCCACAAGAACGGGCAGCTTCGGAAAAACGAAGATAAAGAATATGAACGAGGAAAAGCACCGCGCAACTTTTGAGGATGTTGCAGGTGCCGATGAAGAAAAGGCAGAGCTTGAGGAAATTGTCGAGTTCCTTAAAGAGCCTAAAAAGTTTAACGAGCTTGGTGCAAAAATTCCAAAGGGCGTGCTGCTTGTAGGACCTCCGGGAACAGGTAAAACCCTTCTTGCAAGAGCCGTTGCAGGCGAGGCAGGCGTTCCGTTCTTCTCAATGTCAGGCTCAGACTTCGTTGAGATGTTTGTCGGCGTGGGTGCTTCAAGAGTACGAGATTTGTTCGACCAGGCAAAGAAAAACTCGCCGTGTATTATCTTTATTGATGAAATTGACGCTGTCGGCAGACAGAGAGGAACAGGTCTCGGCGGCGGACATGACGAAAGAGAGCAGACCCTAAACCAGCTCCTTGTTGAGATGGACGGCTTCGGCGTAAACGAGGGTATAATTATAATTGCAGCTACCAACAGACCCGACATTCTCGACCCTGCTCTTATGCGTCCCGGCAGATTCGACAGACAGGTTGTTGTCGGTTATCCCGATGTCAAGGGCAGAGAGGCTATTCTTAAGGTTCACTCCAGAAAGAAGCCGCTTGCTCCCGATGTTAAGCTTTCGGTAATTGCAAAGTCAACAGCCGGCTTTACGGGCGCGGACCTTGAAAACCTCCTTAACGAGGCTGCACTTTTAGCAGCGCGCAAGGGCAGAAAAGCTATTACTATGGAGGAAATTGAGGAAGCGACAATCAAGGTTGTTGTAGGCGCAGAGAAGAAGTCGAAGGTTATGAGCGACAAGGAAAAGCTTCTCACCGCTTACCACGAGGCTGGCCACGCAATCACTTTCTTCGCCTGCGAAACTCAGGACCCTGTTCATCAGATTTCTATTGTTCCGAGAGGTATGGCAGGCGGATACACAATGCCGCTTCCGAGTGAAGATAAATCCTACCGTACTAAGCAGGAAATGGAAGAGGACATTGTTGTTTGTCTTGGCGGTCGTGTTGCAGAGGCTCTCGTGCTTGACGATATTTCAACAGGCGCGTCAAACGATATTGAAAAAGCTACCAAAACAGCGCGCGATATGGTAACGAGATACGGTATGAGCGAAAAGCTCGGACCTATCAACTACACCTCAGGCAGCAGCGAGGTATTCCTCGGCAGAGATATGGGTCACGGCAGAGATTTCTCTGAGCGCACTGCGGCTATTATAGACGACGAAGTATTAAGCCTTGTTAAGAACGGCTATAATAAAGCGGAAGAAATTCTCAACAAGTATATGGATAAGCTGCACGAGGTTGCCAAATATCTTCTTAAGCACGAAAAAATGGACGGCGAAACCTTTGAGCAGGTTATGGAAGGCACCTTTGTTGAGCCTGAACCTACTGAAACCGAAGAGGAATAAATCAATTTCATAATTATGGATAATGCGGCAGCTTTTGCCGCATTATTTTTTGGGATTTTATTAAAATATATGTTGATTTTTTTAGATATTTGTTATATACTGTTTATGCGATAAGGGCAAAGGGCACATATTGTGTTTTTATTTGGATTATACAAAATTTAGCCACAATATGTAGTTGTGAAAAATAGACAAAATTGTTGTGAATGATTATTATTTTAGTTCATATTTGAATTTTTGTCTAAGCTCTTATGTATTGCGTTCATTTTGCCATAATCTCAAAGAAGATTATATAAATTTTTATTCTATCATTATTCTATTTGAGGAGGTCTGTTTCATGGAACAGAAAGTACAGTGGAGAGGCTTTAAAGGCAGACGCTGGCAGGAAGAAATTGACACGAGAGATTTTATCCAGAATAACTACACAGTTTATGACGGTGACGAATCTTTCTTAGAAGGCCCGACAGAGGCTACTAATATTCTTTGGGGAGAGTTGCAGAAGCTCCAGAAAGAGGAGAGAGCTAAGGGCGGTGTTCTTGATATGGATACCGACATCGTTTCTACTCTTACTTCACACGGTCCCGGATATATAAGCGAGCAGTACAAGGATCTTGAAAAGGTTGTAGGCTTGCAGACAGATAAGCCGCTTAAGCGTGCATTTATGCCGTTCGGCGGTATCAAGATGGCTGAGGACGCTCTTAAGACTCACGGCTACACACCTAACCCGGAGCTTCACAAAATCTTTACTCAGTATCACAAGACGCACAACCAGGGTGTATTTGACGCTTACACACCTGAAATCAAGAAGGCTCGTCACAACAAGATTATCACAGGTCTTCCGGATACCTACGGCAGAGGCAGAATCGTAGGCGACTACCGCCGTGTTGCTCTCTACGGTATCGACTATCTTATGCAGAAGAAGAAGGAAGACTTCAATGCCTGCGGTTCAGGCTCAATGAAGGGTGAGATTATCCGCTTAAGAGAGGAAATCACAGAGCAGTACAATGCTCTCGGCGAGATGAAGAAGATGGCTGAAATCTACGGCTATGACATTTCTCAGCCGGCTAACAACGCGCGTGAGGCTGCTCAGTGGCTCTACTTCGGCTATCTTGCAGCTATCAAAACTCAGAACGGCGCTGCAATGAGCGTTGGCCGTATCTCAACATTCCTCGATATTTATATTCAGCGTGACCTCGAAGAGGGTACACTCACAGAGAAGGAAGCTCAGGAAATCATCGACCATATGGTTATGAAGTTTAGGATGGTTAAATTCGCAAGAATCCCGTCATACAACGAGCTGTTCTCAGGCGACCCGGTATGGGCTACTCTTGAGGTTGCAGGTCTTGGCATTGACGGCCGTTCAATGGTTACAAAGAACGACTTCCGTTTCCTCCACACACTTGAGAATATGGGCCCTGCACCGGAACCGAACCTCACAGTTTTATATTCTTCAAGACTTCCGAAGAACTTTAAGAATTACGCTTCATTGATTTCAATAAAGACAAGCTCTGTTCAGTATGAAAACGACGATGTTATGCGTCTTGTATGGGGCGACGACTACTCAATCTGCTGCTGTGTATCAGCTACACAGACAGGTAAAGAGATGCAGTTCTTCGGAGCTCGTGCAAACCTTGCAAAGTGCCTGCTTTATGCTATCAACGGCGGTGTTGACGAGGTAACAAAGGTGCAGGTTGCTCCTAAGTACGCTCCTATCACATCAGATTATCTCGACTATGACGAGGTTATCGACAAGTATGACGCTATGATGGATTGGCTTGCAGATATCTATGTAAACGCATTGAACCTTATCCATTATATGCACGATAAGTATTATTACGAGGCTGCCGAGATGGCTCTTATCGACACAAATGTAAGAAGAACATTTGCAACAGGTATCGCAGGCTTCTCACATGTTGTTGACTCTATCTCTGCTATTAAGTATGCTAAGGTTAAGGTTGTCCGTGACGAAAACGGCGTTGCAGTTGACTATGATGTAGAGGGTGACTTCCCACGCTACGGCAATGATGATGACAGAGCCGACGACATCGCAATCTGGCTGCTCAAGACCTTCCTTTCAAAGATCAAGAAGCACCACACCTACCGCCGTTCAGAGGCTACAACATCTATTCTGACTATCACTTCAAATGTTGTTTACGGTAAGGCTACAGGCTCACTTCCTGATGGCAGAAAAGCAGGAGAGCCGCTTTCACCGGGAGCAAACCCGAGCTACGGCGCAGAGAAGAACGGCTTGCTTGCATCCCTCAACTCTGTTGCAAAGCTCCCGTATGAGTATGCTCTTGACGGTATTTCAAATACACAGACAATCAATCCTGACGCACTCGGTCACACAGACGGCGAGCGTGTTGAAAATCTCGTTCAGATTATGGACGGTTACTTTGACCAGGGCGCTCATCACCTCAATGTTAATGTGTTCGGCACAGAGAAGCTTATCGACTGTATGGAGCATCCGGAGAAGGAAGAGTATGCAAACTTCACAATCAGAGTTTCAGGCTACGCTGTTAAGTTCATCGACCTTACTCGTGAGCAGCAGCTTGATGTTATCGCAAGAACCTGCCACGGCGTAATCTGATTTTCAGAATAATTAATACGACCTCTCCGCAGAATAACCGGGGAGGTCTTTTTCTTAAGGAGGCTTGAAATGACAAAGGGCTATATTCATTCTACCGAAAGCTTCGGCTCTGTTGACGGGCCGGGAGTGCGCTTTATTGTCTTTATGCAGGGTTGCAATATGCGCTGCAAATACTGCCACAATCCTGATACATGGGACAAAAGCGGCGGAAGAGAGGTTACAGCTGACGAGATAATCAAAGTTGCTCTTCGTTACCGCACATATTGGGGCAAAAAGGGCGGAATAACAATAAGCGGAGGAGAACCGCTGCTGCAAATGGATTTTCTTATTGAGCTTTGCAAAAAGTGCAAGGAGCAGGGTATAAGCACCGTTATTGATACAGCAGGAAAGCCCTTTACAAGGGAAGAGCCGTTCTTTTCAAAATTCAATGAGCTGTTGAAATACACTGATTTAATTATGCTCGACTTAAAGCACATTGACAGTAAGGACCACAAGGATCTGACAGGCTTTGACAATGAAAATATACTCGATTTGGCTCAGTATCTTTCGGAAAAGAATGAGCCGGTGTGGATTAGGCATGTTCTTGTACCGGGTATAAATGACGATGATTTTTCGCTCAATAAACTGCATAAGTTTATCAAAACGCTTAAGAATGTTCAGCGCGTTGAAATTTTGCCTTATCACAATTTAGGCGAATTCAAATATGAGGATCTCGGCATAAAATATCCTCTTGCAGGACTTCGTTCGCCAAGTAAAGAGAGCATTGCAAACGCTCAAAGACTGCTGCACATTACGGATTACAAGGGATTTATTACCGAATAATATGGAATAGGGAACAGCAGTTTCCCGTTCAGAATCAACAACAGTCCCGAGCTTGTTCTGGTTAAACTTGAGAATATTGAAAATGCTGATAGTCCTGAGCATTAACGCTCACAGGCTATCAGCATTTTTACGCTTTGCATTCTGCTATGATACTGCAAAGCTTGTTTACTGCATATTCAATATTTTCGCTTTCTATACCGGAAAAACCGATTTTAACAGTTGCCTTGCCGTTTTCCGCTTCTGCACTTATTATAGCTATTTGTTCTTCCTTAAGCCTTTGCATAAGCTTGTCAATTACAAGCTGTGTGTTTATTGTAATTTCATAGGCAAGCGAGGTTTCAAACAGCTTGATTTTATACTCCTCGCTCAGCTTAAGATTATCCGTAAGCACCTGCATAATAGCAAGGCTCTTTTCACAGTAGCTCTTTTTCAGCCTGCGCAAATGCCGCTCAAGCTGCCCATCGCGTATATAATCGGCAAGTGCCAGCTGCTCGATTTTTGAGGCGGTCTGGTTTAAGTCGGACTTGACATTCAGGTAAATGCCCTTAAGCTTATCAGGCAGCACCATATAACCGATACGCACTGACGGTAACAGCAGCTTTGAAAAAGAGCCTAAATAAATGACCGACTGTGCCGCACTGCACTGAAGCGCAGGAATAGTGTGTGAGTTGTAGACAAGCTCGCCGTTGTAGTCGTCCTCGATAATATATTTGTCGTTTTTCTCAGCCCATTCAATAAGCTCATAACGGCGCTCCATCTTCATTCTGTCGCCGCTTTTAAGCGAGCCTGAGGGGTTAATCAGCAAAAAATCGGGATCTTCGTCTTTTATCTTATCAAGGCTTATCCCATTGTCATCACTTCCGATTTTTACAACCTCAAAGCCGCAGTCTTTGAATACCCTTATAAAATGCCTTGACGCGTCGTTCTCAACAGCAATTTTTGTGCCGAAACCTCTCAGCAAGCCGCATAAAAGATATAGCAGTGATTGTGTTCCTGCGCCGATCACAATGTCCTCCTCTGTTGCGACAACGCTTCTGACGCTGTAGCTGTAAAAGCTCAGCGCTCTGCGCAGGCTGTATTCGCCCTGAGGTTCACCGTAAGAGGAAATGATATAGTCCTTGTTGAGATACGCCTTTACATACTTTCGCCACAGTTGAATTCCTGTGCTGTCAACGGTAACGCTCTTACTGCTTAAATCATACTTAACCCTGTTGCCGGTTGAAATTTCGGCGGTTATTCCATCGGCGGTGCTTTTCTCCTTAAGAGCAAGCACCTGACCCTGTATGAAAAAGCCCCTTTGAGGACTGTTTTTAATATAGCCCTCGGCACAGAGCTGGCTGTAGGCAGCCTCAACCGTCGTTTTGCTTATGCCAAGTGCCTTTGATAATGCCCGTATTGACACCAGCTTGTCGCCCTTTGTAAGACCGTTGTTTTCAATAGCCTTTCGGATTGATGAGTAAAGCTGTTTATATAACGGTGTAGAGCTTGAATTGTCGAGATGTATAAAGTCGTAAATCATATTATTCTCCGTGTGTTTAGCTTTGCCTTTATTCTACCATTGCTCATCTGTGTTTTCAAGTAAGCTGTATTGAATTATTTAACTTAATAGTGTATAATCAAGTCAATAAATTTTTGGCGTTGATGAGTCAATTTCGGAGCCATTGGGAGAAATCAGATATATGGTTAAATGGGAAAAGCTCCCCTCGTATATGAAAACACCGCAGGTAAAAGAATATTACACTCTCCTGCGTCAAAAGCGAGTAAGCCTTGTGTTTAAAAGAATAATCGACATAGTGCTGTCACTGATTCTTATTTTAGTTTTGCTGATTCCTATGGCTGTGATTGCCGTTATAGTCAAATCAACATCAAAAGGGCCGATAATTTTCAGGCAGATAAGAATTACTACGGGTGCTAAGGAATTTAAAATTTTAAAATTCCGCACTATGGTTGTAAATCAGAATAAAAATTCCTCGCAGGTTACTCTCAGCAATGACTCAAGAGTGACAAGGTGCGGCGGATTTTTGCGAAAATATCGGCTTGACGAGCTGCCGCAGCTTTTTAATGTTCTTTTAGGGCAGATGAGCTTTGTCGGCACAAGGCCTGAGGTTCCGAAGTATGTAAAAGCCTATACACCCGAAATGTATGCGACGCTTTTAATGCCTGCCGGGATAACATCGCTTGCCAGCATAACATTTAAGGATGAAAATGAGTTTTTGACCTCATACAACGCCGATGATGATTATATAAAAATTCTTCTGCCCAAGAAGATGCAGCTGAATCTTGAATATATAAAGAAATTTTCCGTCTTATTTGATATTAAAATAATGATAAAAACAGTCACGGGAGTTCTCTCCGACTGATTATGAATTGAGGTATTTCTTTGTTAAGTAAAGCTATTAAAGGGATTGAATACTTTTTTCTCAATCCGTCAAATTTCAGAATCGCCTATTTACTCACGCTTTTCTTTGCAAATGTTTGCGTAGTAAGAAGCGCTGTACTGCCCTTACAATTTGCTCTTATGTTCTGGGCGGCGCTTATTATCTTTTTTTACTACATTAAAAACGGAAGAATCCTGAAAATAAAATACAGCAAATATCTGATAATGTATCTTATAAGTATAACCGTGACTGCTGTTATCAATATAAAAAGCAACTTCTGGTTGAATATGCTTATGGCGGCGCATATTGCAATATGCTTTTTTGTGTTTTACGGTATGCATACCGAAAGGAATAAAAAGCGTATCTACCGCGAGATATATATATTAGCTGTTTCGGTAGTTTCGATTACTTTTTTACTGAATCTTGCCGCGTTTCCGTTTGCGTGTATGAATATCCATTTTGAGTGGATGGATTACCTGTTTATAATTTATGAGGACAGATTTACAGGCTTTTTTACAAATCCGAATTTGCTTGGCTTTATGTCGGCTGTGTCGATTATTTTTGCCCATTTCCTGACTAAGTCATCTTTTATTGAGCGTTCACGAGGAAAGAAAATACCTGCTTGGCTGCTTTGTACTGTGTCGGTTTTCAATCTGATTTGCCTGTTTTTGTCCGACTCCAACGCTTCATTCCTGTTCCTTGCAGTTTATGCCTGCGCATATATTTTCTTCCGTGTTTTCAAACGCAGAACCGAGATTAATTTTAAACAGATCGCTATCAAGATTATCAAATTTGCCGCAAGCGCACTGGCTGTTTGCGTTTTGCTTTACGGAGCAAGGCTTGCGACAGCATTCTCGGTTTCTCAGCTTGCTTCCCTTACTCAGGTTAAGCTGCCCGACAGCGTTACCCAACCGATACCGCCTGATATTATTGAAGATAAAACCGATAAGCCGGTGTCGTTTCAGCATATAAACAAAAACTTTGACAGCGGCAGAATAAGACTGCTTGTTGAGGCTGCAACGCTTTTTGCAAACTATCCGCTTTTCGGCACAGGAAGTGCCAATTTGGTGCCGTATTCTAAGCAATATATAGAGGGAGGTTTGCACTTTTCCGATTTGCATAACGGATATGTCACGATACTCGTTTCTTCGGGAATTGTAGGCTTTATTATTTTCCTCGGTCTTGCGTTCCATATTGCAAGGCATATGATTAAAAGCCTGTTTCTGGAAAAGAAAAATATGCGCAAAACTATTTTTCCCTGCCTTTTTTCTTTTTTGTTTTCATACTGCATATATTCACTTTTTGAAAAAACACTTTTATATGAGCAGACCTTTATGGTTGTGATTTTTTGGGCAATTCTGGGATATGCCTCGGTATATATGCTAAAATTTGACCATATATCAGATCATATTGAAATAAAACTTTTCAGGCGCAAGGATGAAGTCAATACCAATAAATTTGACGCGCCGTCAGAGATGGAAAATATAGATGAATAATTGGAGATGAATCACTGTGAATGATGGATTTGTAAAGGTTGCCGCAATAACGCCTGCGATGCGTGTTGCAGACTGCGAGTATAACGCAGGACAGATAATATCTTGTATTAAAAACGCCGCTGAAAATGGCGCAGTAATAGCCGCATTGCCTGAGCTTTCAATAACCGGCTACACCTGCTCTGATTTGTTTTTGCAGCAGGCTATGCTTGATAAAGCGGAGCAGTGCCTCAAAAAAATAATAGAAGAAACCGAGAGCCTGAATATACTTTCTGTTGTCGGTGTGCCGGTGCGTTACCGTTCGTCGCTTTATAACTGTGCGGCTGTTATCTGCAAGGGTGAGTTGCTCGGACTTGTTCCGAAAATGAATATCCCTAATTATTCCGAATTTTACGAGGCACGCCATTTTACAGCAGGCGGCGATGAAATAATACTTAATTTCGCAGGCTTTGAAACGGCAATACTTCCGAGAGCAATCTTTGTCTGCGAATCTATGCCGCAGCTCAGGGTAGGAGTTGAAATCTGCGAGGATTTGTGGAGCGTTTCACCGCCGTCTGAGGATTTGAGCATTGCAGGCGCGAATGTGATAATAAATCCTTCGGCAAGCGACGAAACCATCGGAAAGCGTGAATACAGGCAGTCGCTTGTCAAAATACAGTCGGCAAAGCTGATTTCAGCCTATATTTACTCCGACTGCGGCTTTGGCGAGTCTACCACCGACCTCGTTTTCTCATCGCACAACATAATCGCCGAAAACGGAACAGTGCTTGCAGAGTCTCCGCGCTTCTGTGAGAATATAACATATGCAGACATTGATGTGTATAAGCTCGACTCTGAGCGCAGACGAATGAACACCTATCCGTCTGCCGATAATGCCGACGCAGAAGAGATTTATTTTGACCTTGATATTTCACAAACACGCCTTGAAAGAAGCTTCGACAAAAATCCGTTTGTTCCGTCGGATAACGACAGGGTAAACAGCCGCTGTAACGAGATTCTTGCGCTTCAGGCGAATGGACTTGCGACAAGGCTTAAGCATACGGGTATAAAGAATGTAGTGATAGGTCTGTCAGGCGGTCTTGACTCAACACTTGCGCTTATTGCAAGCGTACACGCCTTTGATATGCTGTCATTACCGCGTAAGAATATTATCACAGTTACTATGCCGTGCTTCGGCACTACTAAGCGCACAAAGAGCAATGCTGAAAAGCTCAGCGAGGCATATGGCACAACATTTTACGATATTGATATTTCTAATGCGGTTAAGCAGCATTTTGAAGATATAGGGCAAGACCTGAATAAGCTTGATGTCACATTCGAAAATTCGCAGGCGCGCGAGAGAACACAGGTGCTTATGGATATAGCTAACAAGAACAATGCTCTTGTTATCGGCACAGGCGATTTGTCCGAGCTTGCTCTCGGCTGGGCGACCTATAACGGCGACCATATGTCTATGTATGCAATCAACAGTTCAATCCCGAAAACTCTTGTGCGCTATATTACAAAATATGAGGCGGATAATAATACAGGAGTATTGAGCGAGGTGCTGTACGATATTCTTGATACCCCGGTAAGCCCTGAGCTTCTGCCGCCGAAGGACGGCGATATTTCGCAAAAGACAGAGGAGATTGTCGGACCGTATGAGCTGCACGATTTCTTCCTTTATTATTTTGTCAGATTTGCTTTTACTCCGTCAAAGATTTATAGGATTGCAAAAATTGCCTTTAAGGGCGAATATGACAGCAAAACAATACTCTCTTGGCTTAAGGTGTTTATAAGACGCTTTTTTACCCAGCAGTTTAAGCGAAGCTGCCTGCCCGACGGTCCGAAGGTCGGTTCTGTTACGCTGTCGCCAAGGGGAGATTTCAGAATGCCGAGCGATGCGAGTGTTAAGCTGTGGCTTGATGAGCTTGAAAATCTGTCTGATTAAATAAAATTTATGGACTTTTTTCTGTATTCGTTATATAATTATAAAAAGATTTTAGGAGGAAAATGATATGGACGAATTATTAAAGCTTTTAAGTTCAAACTCCAAGTTCTCAACCGAGGACCTGTCGATGATACTCAACGAGCCTGTTGACTATCTTGAAAAGCAGATAGCCGAATATGAGGCTACCGGTGTAATCAAGGGCTACCAGGCTATTATTGATTGGGATAAGGTTCCGCACGCCGATGTTAAGGCGATGATTGAAATAAAGGTTACGCCCGAAAAGGATAAGGGCTTTGATGATATTGCCGCAAAGATTATGAGCTTTGATCAGGTTGAAAGCCTTTATCTTATGGCTGGCTCGTATGACTTTGCCGCATATGTTACCGGCAAGACAATGCAGGAGGTTGCGTCGTTTGTTTCGCGCAGACTGTCAACTATTGAGTCTGTTATAGCAACCTCAACTCACTTCCTGCTTAAAAAATACAAGGAATCAGGCATTAACTTCTACGAGGACGATTCCGAAGAGGATAAAAGGAGTCTGGTACTGTAATGGTGGATTATGAGAAGATGCTTAATTCCAAGATTCAGAAAATCAAGCCTTCGGGCATAAGAAGATTTTTTGACATCGCAAATGAAATGGACCATGTTATCTCACTGAGTATAGGTGAGCCTGATTTTAAAACTCCCTGGCATGTAAGGGAGGAGGGCATAAGAAGCCTTGAAAAGGGCAAGACCTGGTACAGCCCGAACAGAGGCTTTGCTAATCTGCGAACAGAAATATGCAAATATTTCAAAAGACGCTTTAATATTGAGTATAATCCCGACACAGAGGTGCTCGTAACAGTCGGCGGCAGTGAGGCGATTGATGCGTGTATAAGATGCGTTGTTGAAGAGGGAGAAGAGGTGCTGATTCCTCAGCCGAGCTTTGTTTGCTATGAGCCGCTTGCACAGATGGCTGATGCAAAGCCTGTTATTATCGAAACAAAGGCTGAAAATAATTTCCGCTTGACTGCCGAGGAGCTTGAAAGCCACATCACCCCGAAATCAAAGCTTCTGATTCTTCCTTTCCCGAATAACCCGACAGGCGCTGTAATGCGCAGACCTGACCTGGAAGCAATCGCTGAAATTGTCAAAAAATACAACCTGTTTGTGTTGTCTGATGAAATATACGGTGAGCTTACATACGGACACGAAAGGCATGTTTCTTTTGCTGAAATTGACGGTATGAAGGAACGCACTGTTGTAATAAGCGGCTTTTCAAAAACTTATGCTATGACAGGCTGGCGACTTGGCTATGCGCTCGGTCCTGCGCCTGTGCTTGACCAGATGACAAAGCTTCATCAGTTTGCTATAATGAGCGCACCGACTACCGCACAGTATGCGGCTATTGAGGCTCTTAAAAACGGTGACAGCGATATTGAAAATATGAAAAAGCAGTACGATATGCGCCGCCGTCTTGTTGTCGGCAGCTTTCAGAAAATGGGTCTTGACTGCTTTGAGCCGCACGGAGCATTTTATTGCTTCCCAAGCATTAAAAGCACAGGTCTTACCTCAGAGCAATTCTGCCTCGGTCTTATCAATTCCAAGCATGTTGCCGTTGTTCCGGGAAATGCCTTTGGCGAGTGCGGTGAGGGTTATATCAGAGTGTCATATTCATATTCGCTCAATCATCTCGGCGAAGCGCTTAACAGGATAGAAGAATTTATAAACGAAATAAAAAAATAATCAGGTGATGATATGCTCGTACAAGGAAATGCAAAATTAAATTTAACGCTCAACATAACCGGAAAGCTTGAAAACGGTTATCACAGCGTTGATATGGTTATGCAGTCCGTTTCGTTGTCCGATGATGTTTATGTCGAGCTTGTTGACGGCTCGGGCATAGCTCTTACTGTTGACAGGGAGGAGATTCCAACAGACGAGCGAAACACCGCATATAAAGCGGCGCGGATTTTTCTGCGTGAATCCGGAATTAACAAGGCTGTTAAAATCGACATAAAAAAGCACATTCCCTCACAGGCGGGAATTGCCGGTGGAAGTGCAGACGCTGCGGCTGTTTTTGTCGCTTTGAATGAGCTCAGTGGCTGCCCTTTTTCAACTCAGCAGCTTTGCGAAATGAGCAAGCAGGTCGGCGCTGATGTGCCGTTTTGCATAATGGGCGGCACCTGCAAGGCAAGCGGAACAGGAACTGACCTTGAACGGCTTGTCGATTTGCCGCAATGCAATATCCTCATATGCAAGCCGGACATCAATGTATCAACACCCGTAGCGTATAAGCTGTGTGATGAGTTCGGCTTTGACGAGGAACGCCTTAACACAAAGAATGTCATTGACGGTCTTAACACAGCCAGCCTGTATACAATAACCTCAAATCTGTATAATAAATTTGAGGAGGTACTGAATTTAAAGCCCGTTGAGAAGATTAAGAATACTATGCTTGCCTACGGAGCGATGGGTGCTCTGATGAGCGGCAGCGGACCGACGGTCTACGGAATATTCAAAATGAGCGACAGACTGCCGTTTGAAATGTGCAAATCAAAGCTTGAAGAAAGCTATGATATGGTATACACGGCTGTTCCGACAAATGAAGGCTGCCGCATAATAACTGAATAAACAAATAATTATCTGCCCATAATCAAGACAGTTATTCTTGAAAGGGCAGATTTTTTATGAGAAAAATTTTTTCATCACATCTTTTTTCTAAGATAGTAATAACAGTATTCATTTTTTGCATCTTGTCAAGCTGCGTTCAGTTCTCGGCACAATGCAGTGAAATTTCCGACAAGGTGCTTCGCCTTCATATACTCGCAAATTCCGACAGTGAGGCTGACCAACAGCTTAAGCTTAAGCTGCGTGATAAGCTGCTTGAAAGCTCTGAGGAGCTTTTGGGGTGTCCTATGTCAAAAAGTGATGCTATATACTGTGCACAGGGGAATATAGGAAAAATTCAGCAGTTCTGTAACAATACACTTTCAGAGCTGGGCAGCGATTACAAGGCACACTGTGAAATCACAAATATGTATTTTAATACCAGAACATATGACGACTGCACAATGCCGGCAGGCTTCTATGACGCTTTGAGAATCACAATAGGCAAGGGTGAGGGGCAGAACTGGTGGTGCGTGCTTTTTCCGCCGATTTGCTTAAGCGGAGCTGTTGAGGAAAAGGAGGTTTTCAGCGATGAGGACGAGGAAATATTGAATAACGAGCAGGAATATGAGCTTCAATTCAAGGTTTTAGAGGTGTTCGATTATATTAAATCCCTGTTTTAAAAAATCACCCCATACAGTAACGAATGCGATACTGTGTGGGGTGTAATTTTAGCCGTTTTTCTTCCATGCGGCTGGGAAGAAAAGCAGAATAATCGGGAAAAGCTCAAGCCTTCCTGCTATCATTGTGAACGCAAGAACATACTTTGAAAGCGGAGAAAAAGCCGCGTAGTTGCCGGTAGGGCCTACAAGAGAGAAGCCCGGACCGGTGTTGTTAATAGTAGCCGCCACTGCGGTGAAGTTTGTTGTAAAATCAAAGTTATCAAGTGAGATTATCAAGAAACTTATAAAAAACAGAAAAACATAAATTACAAAGAAAACAGAAACACTGCGAACCGTTTCGTGCGAAAGTCTTTTGCCGTCCATTTTAACGGCGTGAACCGTATGCGGATGA
This sequence comes from Acutalibacteraceae bacterium, assembly GCA_051880615.1. GTDB lineage: Bacteria > Bacillota > Clostridia > Oscillospirales > Acutalibacteraceae > UBA7067. The sequence continues at coordinate 2,718 of JBJEOH010000024.1, read as the reverse complement.
ACGATAAGCGCAAGCTCCTTTTTGACCTCCTTAAGCAGAATAAGTATTCTCGAAATCTTAAATCCACCGCCTGTGCTGCCTGCGCAAGCACCGACAAATGTGATTATCAGAATAATGGTTCTGCTGAATTCGGGCCATTGATTAACATCGCCGATGGAAAAGCCTGTTGTAGTTGTAATTGAAGAAACATAGAAAAAGCTGTGGTGCAGTGCATCAAACAGGGACGGATACGCACTGCTGATATTAATTGTAATTGCGGCTGTCGAAATTGCAATCACACCCAGATAAACCCATACCTCGGTAATGTGAAAAGCCGGTTTAAATTTGCGAGCGAGAATCAGCAGATAGAACGAAAAATTAAGGCCGAACAGCATCATAAATACAGCCATTACACCCTGCAAATAATAGCTGTCATACGCCGCCATACCTGCATTGCGTATGCCGAAGCCGCCTGTGCCAGCTGTTGATAGGCTTACATTGATTGCGTCGAATATCGGCATTCCGCCGCAAAGCAGAAGAATAAATTCAATTACGGTAAGGCCGAAATATACGGAATAGAGTATTGCCGCATAATCCCTTATTTTCGGGGTTACCTTGCCGAAAATCGGTCCCGGGCTTTCCGCTTTCATAAGGTACATATTCTGCTGTCCGCCAACCTTTGGTATTATGGCGAGCAGGAAAACAAGTACACCCATTCCGCCAAGCCATATCGACAGACAGCGCCAGAAGTTCATACAGTTGCTTAAGCTTTCAACCTGCGTAAGCGCCGAAGCACCTGTTGTTGTAAATCCGGATACCGTTTCAAAAAAGGCGTCCTCATAGTGCGGAATCTCTCCGCTTAAAAAGAACGGCAATGAACCTGCAAGTGACAAAACAAGCCACGAAAGCGCTGTTGACGCAAAGCCTTCTTTTTGATACATATTCATTTTTTTCGGCTTTTTCAGTATGATTAAAAAGCCGATTAATGCAAGTGCAAGACCGATGCATAAAAAGTACAGTCCGTTTTTTTCGCGGTATATTAATCCGACGAGGGCAGGAAGCTGCATTGCCGCGCCCTCTATTATCAAAATCCAACCTAAAATATATAAAACAATTCGCTTATTCATATACTTTGTTTCTATCCTCGTTCCGGCTTATTTGAGAATATCTTTAAGCTGCGACAGACCGGTGTGTTTAGCAACAACAATAACGGTGTCGTGAAGCTCAATGGTATCCATACCTGAAGGCCTGATTATCTTTCCGTTTCTGTTGATACACGCAATCTGCAAGTTGTCCTTTAAGCGTAAATCCTTTAGTGGAACGCCGGTGACCTTAGACTCCTCTTTTACTCTGAACTCAAGCGCCTCAACATCATTATTCTCTGAAATATTATAAAGAGTTTCAACGCTGCTGCCCAGTGAATTCTGCATTGAACGAACATATTTTGCAATTTGTTCACCTGCTAAGTGCTTTGGATTTATTATAGAGTCAAGCTTAAGATTGTCAACGATAGAGCCGAAGGATTCGTTATTTATTTTTGTTATGATTTTTGCATTGGAAATTTTTCTTAAATACAGTGATATAAGAATATTCTCTTCATCGTTATTCATCAGCGCGACTATTCCGTTTGCGTTTTCAACACCCTCTGAAGCTATCAGGCTCATATCCATACAGTTGCCGTTTATAATAACCGCGTCGTTCAATCTCTCTGCAAGAACCTCGCAGCGTTCCTTGTTCTTTTCAATAATCTTTACATTAACACCGGCTTTAATTAAAAAGTCGGCAAGATAAAACGCCGTTTTGCTGCCGCCGAGAATTACAACACTGCGGCTGCGTGATGATAAAAGTCCGAGCTTCTTCAGAATTTTATTTGCATCAGATGAAGACGCGAGCAGTGAAATCTTATCGTTCGGCTGAATCAGAAAATCGCCGTTAGGTATAAAGGTTTCGCCGTCGCGTTCAACTGTGCAGATCCTTACCTTGCCCTTGAAAAAGTGGGCAGTGGATTTAACCTCGATGTTTGACAGAAAGGAATCTTCGGGAACACTGATTTTTATTAGCTCCACAACCCCTTTTGCGAAGGTGTCAATCTCAATAGCGCCCGGGAACTTTAAAAGTCTGTCCATTTCTCTTGCACATATAAGTTCAGGATTTATCGACAGAGAAAGCCCCAGAGTATCCTTGATTCTCGGTAAATCCTTAGTATATTCAGGATTTCTGACGCGAGCTATGGTGTGCTTAACTCCTGCGCTCCTTGCGAGCAGACAGCAGTAAATATTCAATTCGTCTGCGCCTGTTACTGCTATTATCAAATCCGCGCTTTCAATCTTAGCCTCCTGCAAAATTTCAAAGGAAGCGCCGTTGCCCTCAATTCCCATTAGGTCGATTGAGTTTGTGAGATTTTCGACTGCATGCGGATTCTTGTCAATTACAACAATCTGATGACCTTCGTCGTTTAATTCGCGTGCAATAGTTGAACCGATTTTACCGCACCCGACTATAATTATTTTCACATTTATCCCTCTAATTGAAATAAAATTTTGAGTCTGAGCAAATTATAAAGATATCCTTATGATACTATGTAATGGGAAAAAAATCAAGAAATATAGAATTTTGACATTGTAAAATTTACGAGGTTCATAATCCGGAACAGCGAAAGGCTTATTTCTTATTAAAGCGTTCATTGTAGGTTTGTCAATGATTAGTTACACAATTAAGAAAAAATAACTTCGCCTGTAT
>JBJEOH010000023.1:0-2791 GCA_051880615.1 Acutalibacteraceae bacterium | reverse complement strand
GGTGCGACACGTTGACGCACAAACATCGCTCTATGAGGGTAACACTTCATAGACTTATGGCCATGCGATGCTAAAAACGTCGGGCTTATTCCGTAAGGGATAAGCAACAACTGATAACTCAAAAGGTAGAATGATGGGGTAACGCCCTGAAATGCCTTCTCTGATACTTCGACCGGCTCCGGCTGTAAAGGCTGGGGTCTGGAGCTCGATAAAGTCGGCGGAAGTCTGTCGTAACAGCGTGGCAACACGGCTGACGAAAGTGCGGTAGAGGTACTGTGTGCAGATGACACGCCGGGAGTCTACAAAATATCTATGGTGAGAATTGTCCACGACGGACTGACGAAAACCGCGAATGTACGGGTCTAGATGTTTACCGTATAGAAATGTACGGACACTTAAATGTGGGTCAGTGCGGTGGAGTAAGAATCGAAAATATGAAACTCCGTATTGTGTTACAGGCACAATCAAGCTGACAGGACTATAGCGGACACCTAAGGATGTATGCACAGATAGAGTTATCGGAACGTGGAAAGGTACAGAGTTGCACATTTGCAATATGCGGACGAATCATATAAGCCGCTTAATCTGTGCCGAAAAGCGAAGCTCGAACCTATGACAGCCCAACGAAAAAGGCGGGCTTGAGGAATGGGCTTTAGTCGGTTAGAAACTATTGTTGTCATTCAATCTAATAAGGATTACGAGTATGACAAAAAGGGACACTTTCCCCAGAAAGGAGAGTGATGCCTTATGACCAAGAAAAAGGAAAAACAACTGCTATGTGAGGATAATCTGCGGCACAATGAGTATTACGGAATGCAGAGCACCATTGATAATCTCTACCAAGCGAGCACAAACGGAGAAGTGTTTACAGACTTAATGTCCGTCATACTTCAAAGAGAAAATATTTTGCTTGCGTACAGAAATATCAAAAAGAATACAGGAAGTAAGACAAGCGGAACAGACAACCTCACAATCGAGGACATCGGAAAATGTACCCCCGATGAAGTGGTCGAAAAAGTAAGATTTATTGTAAATGGAAGCGAGCATGGGTATCGCCCCAAACCAGTAAGGCGCAAGGAGATACCGAAACCATACGACCCAAGCAAGACAAGACCCTTGGGCATCCCTTGTATATGGGACAGGCTTGTTCAACAATGCATCAAACAGGTAATGGAACCTGTTTGTGAAGCTAAGTTCAGCAACAACAGCTACGGATTCAGGCCGAATCATTCGGTAGAAAACGCAATTGCAAGAAGTTATCAGCTTCTACAGCAGGCAAATCTCCACTATGTTATTGAATTTGATATAAAGGGATTCTTTGACAATGTGAACCATGCCAAGCTGATACGTCAGATTTGGGCTATGGGGATTCATGATAAGAAACTGATTTTTCTTATCAAAAGAATACTCAGAGCGCCTATCAGACTTGAGGACGGAAGTACCGTTACGCCCGACAAAGGAACACCTCAGGGAGGAATTATTTCGCCTCTCTTGGCTAACATCGTACTCAACGAATTGGACCATTGGGTAGAAAGTCAATGGCAATGGTGTCCTATATGCAAGAGGAACGCCAGACCCGAAAATGGCTACCGGCAGGCAAAGAAATCCAATCTGAAAGAGATGTTCATTGTCCGTTATGCTGATGATTTTCGCATCTTCTGTAGAACAAAGGACGTTGCTGAGCGTACCAAATGTGCAGTCACCCTATGGCTGAAAGAACGGCTAAAACTGGAAATTTCAGAAAAGAAAACAAGGATAGTCAACGTGAGAAATCATTATTCTGATTTCCTTGGTTTCAAAATGAAAGTACACAGGAAAGGCGATAAACTTGTGGTTATGTCACATATCGCTGATAAGAATCTGGAGCACAAGAGGGAGAAGCTAAAAGAACAGGCAAAAAGAATCGTCCACCCTCGCAAGATATATGGGGAACAGGGCGAAATCAGATTGTACAACAGTATGGTAACAGGGATGCAGAATTATTATTGCATTGCTACACACGTCAATCATGATTGTGCGTCCCTTAATCGCACGATTATGACTTTGCTGACAAACAGGCTTAGCACCCGCACAGGCAACCGCCTCGTTAAAAAAGGCAGGGAGCTGACTGCGTTTGAAAAAGCCCGATTTGGTAAATCCAAAATGATACGGTATGTTGCTGGTACGAACGAACCTATATATCCGATAGGTTATACACAGCACAAAAATCCACTTTTTCGTAAGAAAAGCTGGAATTACTATACCCCCGAAGGACGGGAAGGGATTCACGATTGTTTGAGAATCAATGTCTCAATGATGTTGGCTCTCATGCGGATGCCTACCTATTCCAATAGTGCCGAATATGCAGACAACCGTATCTCCCTCTTTTCGGCACAATGGGGCAAATGTGCAGTTACTGGTGATGAGTTCTCTCACATCGGAGAAATTCACTGCCACCATAAGCTGCCACGGCATCTCGGCGGAGACGATTCTTATGGAAATCTCGTTCTGATTAAGGACGCTGTACACAAACTCATTCATGCGTCAAACACCGAGACAATTCACAAATATATGGATTTACTTCAGCTTGACAGCAAGCAACTGGCTAAAGTCAATAATCTGCGTCAGCTTGCTTCCATGCAGCCCATTTAATCTTACTCACAACCACAACAGTTGCAACACTTTTATAGGTTGATTGTTTAGACAACGAAAACTACTAACCGATGGAACGCCGTGTGCGGTGAAAGTCGCATGCACGGTGTGGAGTGGGGGAAAAGCCCGAGATTATATCAGAGGCTTACCTATCACTATA
>JBJEOH010000022.1:0-2842 GCA_051880615.1 Acutalibacteraceae bacterium | reverse complement strand
AAAATTTGGTATAACGGATTTTGAGAAAAGGCTGAAAACTCACTGCCAGCAAATCTGGCAGGAAGAATTTTGGTATAATATTTCACATCCCATAAAGCTTTTTGAGAAGCTCATCGTCATCGACGGTGCACAGCGTGGTGTCCGTTATGCCGGAATGCTCCCCACCCATCGCTTTTTCAATGGCCTCCCGCTTGTGCTGTGTATCTGCATAAGCGTAAATAAGGGATGTAGACAAATTCGCGTGGCCAAGCCATTGGGACACAAGCGAGAGATCCATACCATGCTGGTAAAGATGCATCGCCCTCGTATGCCTCCATAGATGCGGATGTACTTTCTGCGGGATTTCAGGGCACTTCTCCCTTGCGGAGTCTGCGTATTTTTGCAATCTCACCCTTACCGTCTCGTCGTTCATAGGCTCCTTTTTGCCCTTGTGCAAAACGTAAAACAGTGTTACCGCGGAGGTGAGCGATTCCTCTTTGTGGAAGACAGCTATGTATTGCTGCAGATGCTCCACCGTTTTCTCCATCAATGGAACAGCCCGGACTTTGTTCCCCTTGCCGAAAAGCAGGACCTGCGGGGAATTGCCGAGCTTCACATCGCGCAGACGAACACCAAGGGCTTCACTGATACGCGCGCCGGAATCATAGAGGAAAATCATGAGGAACCTGTCGCGCAGACCAATCTTCGTTTTGGCATCCGGTTCATTGAGTAACGCTGTCACAGCGTTTTCGGTCATGTAGTCAACCTTGGAGAAGGGATCGTCCTTCTGTACCTTAATTGCGGACAGCTCACTTTCCAGCGCCATGTATTCCGGATAGCATGCGGAGGCATAAGATACAAAGGCCCTTATTGCCGCCAGCCGGTTGTTCCTCGTTGCGGTCGAAAATCCCTTTTCGGCTGTAAGATAATCCAGGTAGGCGTCCACATTTTCGCGGTTGAACATGTCAAAGGTCACAGCATTCAGCTTTATGCCGTTTTTCTCCGCAGCAAAGGACAGGTATTGGCTCAACACAGTTCTGTAGTCTGTTACAGTATGCACACTGGCTTCTCTTTGGACAGGGAGATAGACAAGAAGATAATTCCGTATGAGCTTAAACAGCTTCTCATCCCTTAGTTTGGCAGGGGTTTCCGCCTTTTTCATTCTGCCCATAACTCTGCCCTCGGAAAGATTTCACCCATCTTGTTCCAATCAATTGTTGGAGATTTGGAGATGTTTTCTGGAAGAATGTGAATGTAGTATGCAGTGGACTCGATGTTGTCGTGTCCCATATAGGTCTGCAGGTATGGCAGGCGGGAATTGATGTCCATGCCTGCATCCAGCCACTTGTTGAGGACAGCTGTGGCAAAGCGGTGACGAAGATCATATACCCGTATCGGCGGAAGAAATTCCTTCGGAACATCTGGATTTGCTGCACGGAAAAAGCCCACCAGCTTCTTCTGCATAAAAGCTGCCGTGTATGGGATTCCCCTGGAATTTGGGAAAAGATAAACGGAATCCGGAGCCACAGAATCACGGGCAATGGTATAGCGTTTCATAAGAGAAAGCATATCATCGCTCATCACGACAATTCGGCTTCTGTGCCGCTTGGAATTTACGATCTGAATTTCACCGGTACGCAGATCAACATCGCTGCGTTTGAGTTCCCGTCCCTCCATTGGGCGCAGACCGCAGGTGTAGGTCAGCCTGAAATAGGTGCTCAGGGTCAAAGGCAGAAGCGGATTCCTGGGATAACGGAACTGGTCTATCGCGGAAAATATGCTGCGCATCTCTGTATCGGTAAAGATGTACGGAACAAAAATATCCCTGCCTGTCATAAAGCGATCCGGGATACTGTATGCCTCTTTTCCAATCGAGTTCAGATAGAAAGCAAATCCGCGCAGAAAAGCGGCATGGGAATTGACAACACGGTTACCGGAGGGCATAGACTCCTTCAGCCAGTCAAGGGCAAGGGCCTTGCTTAATTCGCCTGCATTGCTGTGCTTTGCAAGGCAAAATGCGTCAAAGGCCGTTGCCCGCGGAAGATATGTGCTGGCAGAGCCACCAAGGGAGACCTTGAGTTCTATCATGTTGGAAAGATCACCGGCAAAGCTGCTCTTGAAGTCACTCACGGAACATCCCTCCCTCCAGCGGAATGGCAGAAAAGTCGAGAGCGCACTCTCGCAGATTTTCTGTATTCAGAGAAAGGTATTTCTCCGTGGATTTTACTTCTGTATGACCAAGGATTTGTGCAATCGTCGCTGTGGGAGTACCGGAGACGAGCAGCTTTTTTGCAAGTCTGCGGCGCAGCCCGTGAAAGCCTTTCCCGTCAAACGGCTGTCTGGCAACGCACGCTTTTGCCTCATAGTTCCGGAACATATCCCCAATTGCCATAGCATCCACAATAGGGCCGCGTATGCCCCTTGTGGTCAGGAATAATTCCGGTACTGGAATGGATGGACGTGCATGAAGAATGTAATCCTGCAAAGCCGCACCGACATCGTGCAGAATGGGAAGACAGACCTTGTTTCCGGTTTTGTCCTGAACAATGGAAATCTCACCTCTGCGCCAATCCACATCGGTCAGCTTCAGCCGGATAATGTCACAGGCTCTCAATCCCGTGGTTGCTGCCAATAGGATGATGGCATAATCCCGCTTGCCCTTTTCACTTTCCTTGTCAATGACACCCAGGATTTTCTCAAGTTCTTCGTCAGTGACATAGCCTTGCACATGGTTCTCACGCTGCACCTTGTGCGAAAAAAGTTCTACGCAGTCAGGGGCGGCGTAACCATTCTCTTTGAGATAGGCGTGGAAGTGACGCAGATACAGGAAAACATCGTGGAGAGAATTCAGCTTCATCTCCGA
>JBJEOH010000021.1:0-2856 GCA_051880615.1 Acutalibacteraceae bacterium | reverse complement strand
GGCAGAAAAGGTGCAGCGGGCATTTGAGAAGATGAACTTCCGGGAACAGACCTTACTTGAAAAACGGTTGGCAATCTGTATGACCTGCGGGCGAGTTGGCTCATGGAAGAACCGCCCCACTTTTGAAGAACTGGCGGTTATGTTTGAGGGCAGCACAGCCAGCGGTGCGGAGAGAGCCTACCGGAAAGCGGTGGACAAGCTGACGGAACTTCTGGTTGCCGAAGGTGCGCTCCATGCTGTCCGGCTGAAACAGAAATCCAAAACCAAGCGAAAAAAGAAAATCGCCACCGCAATCTACGAATACCAAGCAGACTGCGACGGCGAATGGGGTGAGATTTCATTTGACTTTGAGAACGGCACAGCGGAGATCATCCGTCTTGCCGACTGGGATACTATGAAAACAAACCGCTTTGCAAATAAAGCGATAGCCTATCTTCTGAACTGTGAGAATGAGAAGCTGCCAAAGGAAACAATGGTCGCATTTGAACTCTAAAAATAACCGCTGCAATTTCCGTAAAAATTGCAGCGGTTTCATTGGTTACGGTTTTCTCAACTTATTTTTAAGTATATTACGAGAATCAATAATCATCGTGTCCTGTTGATAATCACAGCTTCGGCAGGATCGAAGTAGTCTGCGGTATCGCCACTCAGTCCGCTGGCCTTCCAAGCCTGTTCAAATGTAATATTCTCAATGTTGCTCAAAATAACATAGGTTGTATCCTCAACGGCGTTATTCAACCGTCCGGTAACTTCCATCCTGTACTTGTAAGTATAGCAAGTCGCAGTTCCTTCCATTCCATTTATGGACGCAAAACTTGCACTGTAAGTGCCAGCATCCCACAGTTCATCCCTAAAGATATGTCCATACGTTTCAGCTTCGACTTCATAGACGTGGCCACCAATTTCTACTGTAATATTGTTAGATCCTTCATTGTTTATGAAAATGCACCAATACGGTGCATCCTCAGTCAGTACCATCTTATGTTGCAAAGATGTGTTTCCATCAAAATTGAGTTCAAATCCGTTTAGTCTACCCTTTTCTGCTGCAACTTTGATGCTATAAACATCCGCAATTCGTGCAGGATAAGTTTCAAGGATTTCACCGGAGTATTCAATTTCGATCACATCTCCGACTTCTGGTTCAGGTGACGGATGAGCATTTCTAATTGGCACTTCAATTCGGTCTGTGCTACTCAGTTCCCAACTGCCCTCAACAGGTTTCACAAGATAATAGCCATCATAGATTTCCAGAATTTCAGCTTGGAACACCTGATGTGTTTCGTTGGAAAAGCCTTCAATCTGAATACAATTATTCTTGAAAACCAATCGGCCAGTTTCTACCAGTTCATTAGAATTATACTTTGTTTTATCTACATACAGACGACCATCTTGCTCATCCTGTCTAAGAGTGAAATCGAAATTTCCTCGATCAGATAGCTCGTAGCTTGCTCCGTTTACATAGTCGCAGACGACAATGCGACTGTCGATAATACCGGAACCCCAAGTATATGTAGCACAGATTTCCGGAAAACCATCACCGGTTAAATCTGTAAAATAAGCGTTCCAAATTGGCATACCGGCAATCAAAATTGTTTGACTGGTAAGTTCCGAAGTGTCAAAGGGTTTTGACGCAATTATTTGTGTCTGGTTGTAGCTGAAAGTAACATCTGGATATATCGGAAGCTTTATAGTTGATTCATCATCCATAGCAGAGGGGTTCTCTGTGTAGTCAAACCACTCTATGACGGAATTTATCTCATCTGAAATGCGTACCTCTACACCTTCTACTTCAACATAAACAATTATGTCTTCATCGGTAGGGTTTTGAACATTCACACCTACTTTGAACCAGGCACCTTTTTCAACATCCATTTCAACTGGCATACCTGGGGTAAGATATGTTGGTTCGTATGCATTCTCTTCTTTTACTTGAATTGGTTTCAATACAACCTCGGTATCCCCTAATCCCTCACCAGATGAAATTGTAATCTTATTGCCAAGCGGGGATATTTCTTCATCAGAATAAGCAAAATCCTCTTGATACACAATTTCTTCTGTGCTGCCTGCCGGAACAACAATCCGTATCGTAAAGCTGTCTTGTTTGGGATTGGTCAAGAAGCACGCCGCAACAACTACACAAGACATGACCGCTAAAACAACAATCCAGAACGCAGGCTTCTTATAGTTCATCACAGACTTCACACGCTCCTTAACACCGACCTCACCAAAAGCGAGAGGGCAAGCGGCAATCATACGGCGATTTACGCTGCAGGCCACAAGTGCCTGAGTGTAATCGGCTCTCTGTTCGTTGCCAAGTTTCTTGATTACCTTTTCATCACAGGCAAGCTCAATGTCACGGCACAACAGAACATAAGCCAGCCACATGAGAGGATTGAACCAATGGATCGTCAGCAGGAGAAAACCAAGGGGCTTCCACAAATGGTCTTTACGGCGAATGTGTGCCTGCTCATGGGCAACAACGTGTTCCAGATTTTGACCGTTCATGTTGAACGGGAGATAGATTCTCGGTTTGATGATACCAAGCACAAACGGAGAGTTTACATTCTCGCTCTGGAAAATGTTGTCCTTGTAGCGAACGGCAGTATCAACTTTGCGGCTCAGACGCCAATAGCTAATAGCTGTATATAGCGCAAGTGCAATCATGCCGAAAATCCAGATGTATTCATAGATACCGATGGTGATTTGCAGAGGATTTACGCTGGCACCAGCCATTGGAGTATTGGACTGACTGATGATAGGATTAACTGCGTTGTTTATTGCATTTATCCCGCTATTGATGGTAGGGGTGGTATCCATGCCTATGTTCAACGGAATGGTTTCAGCGCTTGGAATCAG
>JBJEOH010000020.1:0-2867 GCA_051880615.1 Acutalibacteraceae bacterium | reverse complement strand
TGAAGAACAGCGCAGGAGAGGGCGAAAGAGAGGATTTCTTCACCGCTTCCGCATTAGAGCTGCTTACCTGCATTTCGCTGTATCTGTTTCATTCGGACAATGAGGTAAAAAGCTTCGGACGAGTTATAAGGCTTGTAAATTCAATATCTTATGTAAACGGAAAAATTAATCCTGATTGTGAGCTATCTCGCTGTTTGTCTAAGTTTTCAGCAACATGTGAAAATCAGGATTCGTCCGTTTTGGTGTCTTGGAGAGGTATGCAGAATATCCCAGAAGAGACTATGGGTTCAATCGCTAAAACTCTTTCTACAAGGCTTCAGCTTTGGGCGTTATCTGATGTCGATGCTTTTATGGATAAGGATGAGATGGAGTTTGGTAAAATCGGCTTTGAAAAGACTGTTATCTTTCTCATTATTCCTGCGGCAAAGAAAACCTACAAGGTAATTGCAAACCTCTTTTATTCTCAGCTTTTTAATGAGCTTATGCGAGTTGCTGAGGCACAGCCTGACGGACGGTTAAGGTATCTTGTAAGCCTTGAGATTGACGAGTTCGCAAATATCGGTAAAATTCCCGATTTCCCCGAAATTCTTGCAGTTATCCGTAAGTACAATATTCGTGCCTGTATCGTTTTGCAGGGCTTATCACAGCTCAAGGCAATTTACGAAAAGACTTGGGACAGTATCATTGGTAACTGTGATATTTTCACCTTTCTCGGTTCAAAGGATTCTGAAACGAAAAAGTATGTTTCCGAAAAGCTCGGTAATACAACCGTTCGTGTCGATCAACGCTCATACAATCGTGGCAGTATGCAGGGCGGAGGCGGTCAGGATAGTGAAAATTATGTTTCACGACCGCTTTTATATCCTGATGAAATACCAAAGGCTGTTAAGGCAAAGGGTAAGTCACGAAAATACGGCGGTAAATGCTTTATTTGGGTAGGATACAATGAACCATTCTATCTTGATAAGTATGATACGCTGTCGCACCCGAGAATAGCTGATTGCGGTTCAAAGTATGATGTTACATTGTGTACCGATATTCGTGAGGTATACGGTGATATATACGAAAAACGCAAAAGTGAATACGATAAGAAAAAGAGAGAAGAGGCGAAAAAATTGGAAGAATTATTCGATGCTCCGGATAATGCCGAAGAAAGTGCAGATGTAGGCGAGCCGTTCGACCCAGAGGAGATTGTTGAAGAATACGATGACGAGCAGATTTCTGATGATGTTCAGCTTGCAGATGAGCTTGATGCAGGTTTTAATCCGGATTTTCCGCTGTTTTAAAGGAGGTTGATGATAATGTATGATTTCGGCGAAAACGACGCTGCGATTCAGGAGGTGATACAAAAGCAGAAACAGAAAAAAGAGCAAAGAAAGTACCAGCGAAAGCAAAGCGTTCAAAGCATTTACGATACATACAAGGAAATAAAAGCTAAAGTTGCTCAGCTGAAAGAAAAGGGTACTGTTGATTCAAAGAAGTTCACCGGCAAGTTTACTGACATTGCCCAAGTCGATAATATGAATTGTGCTGATGTGAAAAATTATTGTCAGAATGAAGAAATATACAAGGCAACTCAACAGAATATTCTCAAGGCAAGAGATGAGGGTTATCTCACGATTGATGAGAATAAGGATATTCATCTGACCGATAAAGGCAGAGAGCTTATTCAGAGTGAGTCGTTTCAAAAGCAATTTGAGCAGGATCAGCTGAACCAAAGTAAGCAGGAGCTGAATAATCAGAATCAGGATTATGCTTATGTTGAGTTTAAAGGCAATGAGCAGGATATGGGCGTGTTTAATTATTCCGAGCAAGTTGATATTAACGCTATTAAGGACAGTCCGCAGAAAGAGGCTGTCCTTAATAAATTTTCCGAGCTTGAAAAGCAGGGAATGGTTAATATCAAGGACGGAGTTATATCCCCTACTGAAACAGGCAGAGAGTTTGCAAAAACTCAGGAGTTGCAGATAAAGCAGGCGACAAACACAGAAATAAGCAGTGTTCTCGGTGACATAGATGCCGACGGAGTGCCGAACAGAATTGATTCACAGTATTCATACCTTGACCCGGCGCAGGGAAATGTTGCTCAAAAAACATATGCTACTACTGCAAAGGCTGCTTCTGAAGCGACAGCCAAAACAGCAAGCTCTACCGGAGCTAAAGCGGCAGGTACAGCCACAAAAACAGCCGGAACGGTTGGAGCTAAAGCAGCAGGTACAGCCACAAAAACAGCCGGAACGGTTGGAGCTAAAGCAGCAGGAACAGCGGCGACAGGTGCTGCGGCAGTCGGCACAGGAGCGGCAACAGCAGGCGTTGGAGCTGTTGTGGTCGTTGCGGCTTCGGCATTGACTCAGGCATTAAAGCAGGCGAAAAACGCCGTTGTGCAAAGCTTAAGAAATTAATCATAACAGGAGGATATTAAAATGAAAAGCTTTACTTTACTTAAAAAACTTAGAAGTATGAAAACAAAAACTCAGCAGAAGCTTGTCACAGCCTCGGCTGTATTAACAACAATCGCCACAGGAATGACGACAGCATTTGCTGCGCCGACTAATGTGGGAACAACACAGACAAATGCTGTTGTTGATATTATTGTGTGGCTTGGTATTGTAGCAATCGGTGCTGCCGGTGGTATCCCATCAGTATTGAAAATTACTGAGGGACAGGCTAACGAGGATACGAGGGGTAGAAATGTCGGTATAGCAGGACTTGTTGTCACAGGTGCTTGTGCAGGAGCCGTATATGCTATCAAGGCAATATTTTTCTCGTAATACCGATGAATCAATTGAATGCTATGGGCTGGCTCACAAGGGTCAGCCCTTTGGCATTTATTTCTCTGAAGGGAGGAATTTACATTGGGCAAAAGA
>JBJEOH010000019.1:63116-147574 GCA_051880615.1 Acutalibacteraceae bacterium | reverse complement strand
AGCCTGTATTTGACGAAAACGGCAAGCCTGTATTTGACGAAAACGGCAAGCCTGTTATTTTGCCGCTTGATGAAAACAAAGAGCTTGTTGCAAATAATTCATTGCTTTACGATTCATATATATACGGTATTGGCGCAAACATTATCTCTCATGCCTACAATGAGGCAAATTTATATTCCGTAACTGTCCCAAGAACCCATATTGTCGGCATCGGTGCCATGACCACAGAAGCAACAACGCAGTATTATAATTTTCTTAATTACAATAAGGGTAACATATATATGTATGCAGGTGCGTCAGAGGCACACGGTGTTTCCGATATGTACGCATATAAATGCTATAACGCAGGTGATATAATCCTTTTTGGCGGTGTTGTCAATACCAGGTCAACAACAACCGGATGCAGCAGCGACGGAGGATCATTCTCGGGTATTTCGGGTATCAGTTCTAAGGGCTGCTATAATGACGGCGATATATATATTGCTCCGTCGGCAAGGTCAATATACAATAATGGCGGTTCAAATTCTTTTGTTATTTCAGCCTGTGGTGTTTCACAGATTTATTCGTCAGGATTAACCGAAACTGACAGCGAAGGCAACACAATAATCATTCCAAGTATAAATGCCGGCACTGTCACGGTTGACCTCGATAAATACAACTTTGACCCTGTTAAGAACACAACCTCAACCGCTTCTTCCTATTATCCGTATATTTATATGCAGGGCACGGGACTTGGCAGCTACAATGAGAATTACGGCAAGCTCAACTTTGTTCCGAACACTAAAGATGAAACTAATACTGTTCAGCTTTATATGAGTCCTTTGGGCGGACGATTTATTAATCAAAGATCTGCAAGTATGACGCATTGCAGAAACTATGCTGATCTTTCGGTTGATACATCAAACGCACCCGGTGCTCTTTATGCATTGGTCATTAATGGTTTGGGGTATGTTGAAAAAAATTCCTCATATTCTATGAACGACTGCGTCAATTTCGGAGATATTTCATTCAAAGGCAGGCTTGGCGGAGGACTTTGGATCAATTCAATCGGAGGAGTGGCAGTTAAAATCAGCAACTGCCTTAACATAGGCGATGTTACTGTTGACCCGTCATCAGAAATAGGCGGAAATGTAACTATTCGTACAGTGTTTACTGAAAACACTTCATCTAATACAATAAATTATTCAGAAATTGACAGCGTTATGAACGGCTGGTATGACGGCTGCAAAATTCCGCCGGGACTTGACACAGATGAATATAGAGAAATTTTTAACAGCCTTGACAAAACAAAGCGCTACGGCCAGTTTAATATTTCCGGCACATTTACCGGCTCTCTGTATTTAGGAGAATTAGTCGCCTCTAATTCAAGCTATGTAAATAAAATTTCAAACATCATCAACAACGGCGCATTTAATGTTGAAAACCTTGATGTAAAAGGCGGAACAACGATAAGAGGTCTATCCGGCAATAAAATTTCAGATTCAGCAAACTATGCCCCTATTACAGTAAATAATGTGCTGTTCCGAAGCAGCAGCTACATTTCAGGAGCGGCGCCGGGCAATAATAACCTTAACTTAGCACCAATAACCGTTACGCACTCTGTTTGTTCGGCATCAAATATCGGTATATATGTTGCAGGTGTTACGGCAGGTGCATCAAACGCAATCACAAGCGCAACTAATTGTGAAAACCGCGGTGAAATAACGGTCAAGGACTGTTACAGCGCAACGGTAAAAGGTGTAGATTATGCTTCGCCTCTGCTTGGCTCTTCAGCGACAAAATGTTATGGGATTTATTATATCGGCGGAATCGGAACATATTCACATTCCAAAAGCTGTGTCAATTTTGCCGACATCAGTGTTTCTGATGTTACCTTATGTTATGTAGGCGGAGTTTGCTCCATCACGAGCAGCACCGCCATCAGTAACAGCTATAACTACGGCGATATAAAAGCCACTAACTGCAGCGGTGCTTCGCGATACGGCGGTATAGCAGGATATATAGATAGTACGGCAAAAATAACCGGCTGCTTTAATTTCGGCAAGCTGAGTGTTATTGACCCATATTCATATGTAACCTCCGGCTATCATCAGTTATTTCTCGGCGGTATCTGCGGACAAACCGCAAGCTCAGGCGGAATATCCTCATCAGCCAACTGCGGTGAGGTTGAGTATATTAACTCAAACGGTGAAAATACAGACAACAAAAATCTTTATAACACACGCACATTGAGTAACTATTATTTGTATGTCGGAGGAATTACAGGATATAAACATGCTAACACTCCGATTAGCAATACAATTAATTATGCAGACATTAATGTTCAAAGCGAGATGAATACGCATATGTCTGTAGGCGGAGCTATCGGTCGCACAAGCTTTGCTACAAACAATAATTGCAGGTCATCAAGCCTTGTAAACTACGGCAATGTAACCGTACCTGACGCTAATGCGTCAAAAGGTCAAGTCGTTTATGGCGGCGGTATTATCGGTGCTGTTGAAAGCGCAGGCAGCGGTATATTCAGATACGGAATCAATTACGGTACTGTGCAGAGCGCAACCGAAAAGGCTGCAAATACATATGTAGGAGCTATTCTCGGCAGAAGCACCAGCAATAATATGAAATTTACAATCGACAGATTTGTTGATTTAAGCGACACTCCGGATGGTTGGACATATTATCCGATGATGGGCTCATGCTACAGCACTGCTACCAATAATAACGGCGGCGCAAGCGTTAATTATACTAAAAATCAGCAATCAGTTGATGATACAACAGCAGCGGTAGGCGAACGCTTTGGAACGGTTAAGGCGGTAACGCTTGATAAGCAGGAAAACGGCGGCCTGTTCTCAGCCGATTTTGCGTTCCGCAGTGACCTTTTAAAAGAAATAACAGCCAAAGATAACTCTTTAAACGGTCTTATGTATCAGGACTATGATTTACTCTCGCCTTATCTTCAGAGGTATATGGTTTCACGCTTTGGAGATGACATCAAAAATTACGGTGCGTATGTTGTTTTGTTTGATGAAAGAAGCACCAGCCGATTTATGCCGGGCAGACGGACCGCCGACGAGGACGAAACACAATATCACGCAGGTATTGACGGTTCGTTTAATAATGCTGATTTAGTTAAGGATACAGAAATAAACCAAATTTACTCGCAAATGGTTGCTCCTGCACAGCGCACAATCAGTACGGATTATTATACATATTTGCAGCAGGTGCAAAAGAGCAGTATGGCTGAGATTTTTGAGGTTGGCGTTAAAACAAAATACCAGTATTCTAACTACGACACCTCGCATTATCAGGTGTTTGATGAGTATCAATCTCTTGTCGAAACACATACGGCTTATGATAAAAACGGCAACGCATCAGATACTGTGCTATACACTGATATTAACTTCTATATAGCTATCGACAGTATTGACCCCTACAGGGCAAGACAGATAAAACTTGACGAAAACGGCAATACGGTTACGGACGAGGAGGGCAATATTGTTTATGAATCGGTTGAAACAAACGGATATATTTACATAAATCAGGATTTCAGGCTTTGCTCGCAATATTCAAAATATCAGATTTATAAGGGCGATACGGTTGATACAAACAGAAGAACTGCTCTTAACCATTATACTGACAACTATCCCGACCCATGGCTTACTGCCGATAACCTTGAAACAGAGCTTGAGCAGAGCAGCGCAGACTGGTCTGACCTGACAGACTTAAATGATGACAAAGCCGAGAAATGGGAAATGGCGATTCCTTATCAGGATAATGACGATACAAAATATGTTTATACCAAGGTTCTGGGCGTGTTTACCGCTGAGGACGGAGTGCACAAGAATATAGTAGTTGCTCATGTTGTTATTGACCGCTACAACCCGTACTCGGAGCTTGACAGTGTTACACTGCAAACGCCAAAGGACGCAACACTGACAAGTAATAATGAAGAACGCTTAACTCATGTTTCAGGTCAGCCGTCCTTGACTGATTACTACACTGAGGAGGACGGTACAAAGACACCTAAGAATGATGTTACATATTATTATCTGACTGACGATAATCTGACGGGTGAAAATATCCAGAAATACGTCTATACAACAAGTATTACCTATCCGAAAATCATCGTGACTACGAAAAATATGGACGAAACCTTCAGCGTGTCCTGCAGTATCAAGCATCAGGATCGTTTGCCTGATGAAACAACCAAGTATAACGAGCTGGAATGGAATGACCAAAGCGGTGTCAGCACCTATTGCGGAAAAGTCACAGTCAATCCGACAAATATAGTCTATGATGATGAGCAAAAGAGCGTTGGCACAGCAACATTTAATTTGGGCAAGTATTTCTATTACGGCGGTCTTTACCGATTAGATTTGTTTTATGAACGAACAAAAGCATCAGGCTCTGAAAAGCACTTTGCCACCATATTTGTCGCAAAGCAGCATTCGCCGAGAAATGTGGTGTCATACTGGACCGGAGGCTCAGCTTATTCATGGAATCCAGCTCAGACTCTTCAGCAGCAGACAGACTGGGACGCAAGTCATCCGCCGGTTGACGGTTTGCAGTCAGGCTTTTATATTCACAAAAAATCGGCTTACAACAATTCCAGTCCGACGTCCTTTTATTTCAGCAGAGAAAAAAACGACTGCCTTGACGGCACAAACACAAGCTATGGAAACGGCAACGGAGCGTATTATTCACTAAAGGGCTATATGGGTGAAAATAAGGACTCTACGGTATATTTAGATACAGCCAATCCTATATATAACGATTCCGAGGTCAAAGGCAAGCCGGTTACGCTGAAAAACAGCCTGCAGTCAATCGAGGTTTTCTCTGATGAAGAAACAGGCGCGTATTATCCTATGCTATACCATATGGCTATGGATATTATGGCTGAAAACGGCGATATTCGCCGTTATGACTATCAGTTTGTTCAAAACGGTAAATTTGTCGGAAATGAAGAGGAATTCTATAATAATAATCCGAATATATATCAATCGTCAGCAAGCAAGAACGGATTTCCTATTGTTAAGGGAGAAGACGGCAGCTTCACCGGTGTAATCGAAGGTGACGAAACACTCGACTCTACCTTTGTATGCCAGTGGGAGTCAAAAAATGTATCTCTTTACGCTAATGGTTATTACAAGGACGATATACGTATAAACGACGGCTACGGAACGAATAAGCTTGATATTTTCCTCACAGAAACAGGTTCATCTGTTTCAAGAAAGCTCACCGATGAAGAAAAAACAGAATATTTTTCAAGCATCGGCTGCAATACTTCAAACGCATGGACCTTTAAACTGAAAAACTCGGCACCTACAGGTACATACAGCATCGTTCCGTATATGACATATACAAATAATTTCACTGCTCTTCCGGACAATATCAAGCTGTATGACAGCTCGTCAGGTGATTATTTAAGCTCCTCTGAGGATAACATTATTACCTGGACAATTCCGTATTCATCTCCGTTTGTAATTGAGAACCGTCCTAATGACGACTCATATATGACAGAGTTTGATGTTTCAAACGACAGATGTGCACCGTTCCTTTCCGAGGTAAGTGATGTTGATGGCGGCGACAACCGTGAGGTGTATATCCGTTCCGCATCTGAAAATCAGTCGATAGTTTATGTCGGCTATGATGATGTAAAGACAGGCGATAACAGAGTAGATAAATTCAATATATTCTCATATGCTGCCAAGGACGCACAGCAGAGCTCTGTAAGAATGAAAGCTCCTTACCGTGCTACTATTTCAAAGTGGACAGGAATGAGCTCTCCGTTTGAACAGCCGTCTTCTGGTCAGTGGGAAGAAATGACGCCTGACAGTACCGTTGACGACTGCAATGAGTATATCTTTGATATTTCATACAACGAGCTGAACGAAGACGGAGAATACAGCTATTCACCGTATGTAGCATATTATAAGGTCATTGCCGAGGACGAAGAAACCTCAACTGTATATACAGTCAATGTTGTTCCGGGTGTGCGCAATAAGGACACATCACTTGAAATTGCCCAAAGCACCGAGCGAATTAACGGCGAAGCTTCTTTCAAAGAAGAAATGACCGGACTGTTTGCAGAGAGTGAAGCAATTTATCGGGAAATTCTCGATAACAGCGGCTATGTGACAGCTACAATTAAGGAACTGAGCGGCGATGAGGTAGATGTATATCAGACAAAAATATTCAACGCACCGACAAGCGGTGAAACACAACCGTATGTCTATAACCTTAAGAGCTTTGCTTTCGATATCAGCGTTGATCTGCCGGCAGGCTATGACTATGACCTTTATCTGTTCAGTACTGCGATGGACTACTGTACGAAACTGAAAAATTCTCAAAACGGCTTCAGCGGAAAGCAGCTTGTTCTGAGCAGTAGCGATGATCAGCAGCTGCATCTGCGTATAGTGCTAAAAAGAGATACCGCTTCGACAGTTTGGGGTGTACAGTATATCTGGAACTTCTTCAATGCGAATGTTGACACAAGCGGAAGAATCTTAAACATCGGCGGCGGTGATTTTTACAATTATGTTTACAATAAAGAAGAAACGCAGTAATTGTGAAAGCAGCTTACGGCAGTGAAATCAAAAAGCAGTATATTAAATTATGCAGCAACAATCCGGTTCCGTTTTTAAACAGGAAGCTTTTCTGTCGGTACTTGTGTACAGCGGTAATTATCGAAATGCTTAACAAAAGCCTCTCGTCACATTAATCAATGACGAGAGGCTTTTCTGTTTATTCTGCGTTTTCACTATATTCCGCTATGTAAGGCAGATTACGATAATACTCACCGCAATCAAGTCCATAGCCGATTACAAAGTAATCCGGAATTGTGAACAAACAAATATCTGCTTTTAAATCGACTGTTCTTCTCGACGGCTTATCCAGCAGCGTCACAAGCTTAAGCGACAGCGGATTGCGCGATTTAAGCAGGTCAATAACACTGTTCAATGTTCTTCCGGTGTCAATGATATCCTCAACGATGATAACATGGTAATTGCTGATGTCTTGTTCAAGGTCCATTGTAATATTGACGACACCGGTTGATACCGTTCCGGCATAATAGCTTTTTGCACACATAAAGCCGATTTCACACGGAGCTGTTATGGCGCGGCACAAATCAGCCAAAAACACAAACGAACCCTTTAAAATGCTAACAAGCAAAAATGGGCGTCCGTCGTATGAATCGCTTATTTGTTTGCCGACCCTTTCAATCTCTGATTTTATCTGTTCCTCAGTAATTAAAACTCGCTTGATTTTGCCGTTAAAATCCTCAATGCTTTTTATATCCATAAATCTCTGCGCTCCTTTGATTTTCTGCAAAATATACTAAAAATATTATATCATCTTTTCAGTATTTATCAACTATTTTTGATGAATAATGTCGCGTGCTGTAATATGTAATCACAATCAACAAAATTCCGCAGCAGCAGCTCTCTGTATTCAAAATATATAATCAATCTCTGTAGCCGAATTGTTCAATTTGTGTTAATATTTTCAATCTATCGCGCATTATTTCTACATTTTGCACACGGACAAATAATTGAATATTGTCGAACAATGTAGTATAATAATTTTATATATTTCTTTGAAACAGAGGATGCAGATATTATGAAGCTTTTAGAGGATAGAATTCTCAAGGACGGCCATATAGGTAAGGGTAATGTATTAAAGGTTGACAGCTTTTTAAACCACCAGATTGACACCGGTTTTATTTCAGAGTTAGGCAAGGAGTTTTACAGACTCTTTAAAGATGAAAAAATCACAAAAATCCTGACTATTGAAGCCTCGGGAATAGGCGTTGCCTGTTTAGCTGCACAATACTTTAATGTTCCTGTAGTTTTCGCAAAGAAAGCACCGACAGTAAATATTTATGCTGATATCTACACCTCTAAGGTAACTTCATTTACTCACAAAAAAGACTACGATATTTATGTGTCGAAGCAGTTTATTAATAAGGAAGACAATATTCTTATAATTGACGACTTCCTTGCAAAGGGCAGCGCATTATCAGCCTTGATTAATCTTATCAATGATGCAGGTGCCAAGACTGTGGGTGCGGGTATCGTTATTGAAAAGGCATTTCAAGAGGGTGGTCAAATAATTCGTGATAAGGGCATCAGAGTTGAGTCGTTAGCAAGAATTAAAGAAATGTCTGAGGAAGACGGCGTTGTTTTCTGCTGATAATCAGTAATCAGAGAGCATAGCTCTTTGACATATTTTTGAGGAGGAATTTCATATGTTCAAAAAAGTTTTATCAATCGCGCTGGCTGCGCTGATGGTGCTTTCGCTTGCTGTTGCATTCACAGGCTGCGATTCTGAAAATAATTCAGGCGCAAGCTCAGACGGAGCTAAAGACAGCCTCAAGTTTGGTTTCATCTATCTGCATGATGAAAACTCAACTTACGACAACAACTTCTTAACAGCAGCTAAGGAAGCTTGCGAGAAGATGGGCGTAGAAATGATTAACAAGACAAACATTAGCGAAAGCGATGCCTGCAAAGAGGCTGCTCTTGACCTGGTTGATCAGGGATGCGACATCATATTTGCAGACAGCTTCGGTCACGAGGACTTTATGATTGAGGCTGCAAAGGCTAATCCTGATGTTCAGTTCCTGCACGCTACCGGTACAAAGGCTCACACTGAGAAGCTTGATAACTTCCACAACGCTTTTGCCTCTATCTATGAGGGTCGTTACCTTGCAGGTATTGCAGCAGGTATGAAAATCAACGAAATGATTGACGGCGGAAAAATCACAAAAGAGCAGGCTAAGATGGGTTATGTTGGCGCTCATCCGTATGCTGAGGTTAAATCCGGCTACACATCATTCTATCTCGGTGCAAAATCAGTTTGCCCGACTGTTACTATGGAAGTAACATTCACAGGCTCTTGGTATGACGAAACTCTTGAGAAAGAGGCTGCTAACAAGCTTATTTCCGACGGTTGCGTTCTTATCAGCCAGCACGCTGACTCAATGGGTGCTCCGACAGCTTGTGAGGCTGCAGGTGTTCCGAATGTTTCTTACAACGGTTCAACTGTTAAGGCTTGCCCCAACACCTTTATCGTTTCTTCAAAAATCAACTGGGCTCCGTACTTCGAGTATGCTATCAAGTGCGTAAAGGAAGGCAAGGCTATTGATACAGACTGGACAGGCACAGTTGCAACCGGTTCAGTTGAGCTGACCGACATTAACGACAAGGCTGCTGCTAAGGGTACTAAAGAGGCTATTGACACAGCAAAGGCTGATTTAGAGTCAGGCAAGGTTAAAGTATTTGATACTGCTAACTTCACAGTTAAGGGTGAAACTTTAAGCTCATATATGGCTGATGTTGATTCAGATGCTGAATTCAAGGGCGACACAGAGGTTATTAAGGATGGCGCCTTTGAGGAATCAAAGTACCGTTCAGCTCCATACTTTGACATTGATATCGACGGAATTACTGTTGCTGAATAAGTTCAGATATCAGGTCACTACACATACAGATTATTCCGTGACCGTTATATGACGGTCACGGATAGTTTTTTAGGAGGCATTATGGCTGAAGCTTTGGCATTAGAATTAAAAGGCATAACCAAAACCTTTGGCAGTGTTGTTGCAAACAAGGATGTTGACCTGAAGGTGTATAAAGGCGAAATACTCTCTATACTCGGAGAAAACGGTTCAGGCAAAACAACACTTATGAATATGGTATCCGGCATTTATTACCCTGATTCCGGCGAAATTTTAGTTGACGGCAAGAATGTCATTATCAGCTCACCAAAGGATGCGTTCGCATATAAAATCGGTATGATACACCAGCATTTTAAGCTTGTTGATGTCTTTACCGCTACACAAAATATTGTTCTCGGAATTAAAGACGGAAAGTTCAATATTAAGGCTGCTGAAAAGAAAGTGCGCGAAATTACCGACAAGTACGGCTTTAACATAGACCTTAACAAAAAGATTTATGAAATGTCTGTATCTGAAAAACAGACCGTTGAGATAATTAAGGTGCTTTACAGGGGAGCAGACATTCTCATTCTTGACGAGCCTACTGCCGTGCTTACACCTCAGGAAACACAAAAGCTGTTCAACATACTCCGCAAGATGAGGGAAGACGGAAAGTCGATTATTATAATTACTCATAAGCTCCACGAGGTGCTTGAAATTTCCGACAGAGTTACCATATTGAGAAAAGGTATGTATGTCGGCACTGTTGAAACAAAGGACGCAACGGAGCAGTCCCTTACCGAAATGATGATGGGCGAGAAGGTAGAGCTTAACATTAATCGTGAAGATCCGAAAGACCCTGTTGAAAGACTCGTTGTTGATAACCTGACCGTTATAAAAAGCGACGGTACTGTTGCTTTGGATAATCTTAAATTCAATGCGTACGGCGGAGAAATCCTGGGCGTTGCAGGAATTTCGGGCTGCGGTCAGAAAGAGCTGCTGGAATCTATTGCAGGACTTCAGGTTACTACAAGAAAATCAAGTATTCTGTACAAGCCCGATGATTTAGGCCCTCAGCAGCTTGTTGGAAAATCCCCAAAGGAAATCCGAAAGCTCGGCGTTGCTCTTTCATTTGTACCTGAGGACAGACTTGGTATGGGTCTTGTGGGGAATATGGACATCATAGACAATATGATGCTGCGTTCCTACAAATCCGGCAGAGGTTCTTTCCTCAACAGAAAGCAGCCAAAATCACTTGCAAACGAAATTATTGAAAACCTTGAAGTTGTTACTCCAAGTGCAACTACGCCTGTAAGACGCTTATCCGGCGGTAATGTTCAGAAGGTGCTTGTGGGCAGAGAGATTGCCTCTGAGCCAAAGGTGCTGATGGTAGCTTACCCGGTAAGAGGACTTGATATAAACTCATCATATACTATCTATAATCTCCTTTCAGAGCAAAAGAAAAACGGAACAGCTATTATCTTTGTTGGCGAGGATATAGATGTGCTGCTTGAGCTTTGCGACAGAATTATGGTAATGAACTCCGGTAGGATTACCGGTATTGTAGACGGCAGAACTGCAACAAAGGAAGAAATCGGTCTGCTGATGACAAAAAGTGTAGAAAGAGAGGACAAGCAATGAATAAAACAAAAAAGCACGAACCTCTCTTTCATATAGCTAAGAGAGATTCCCTTCCTTTATATAAATCCTGGGCGATTCGCGGTATAGCTATTCTTGCTGCACTGATTGTCGCAGGCATTATTACAATGTTTTTTACAGGAGAAAATCCCCTGAAGCTTTACTCAACAATGGTAAACGGAGCCTTTGGCAGCAGCAGACGAATCTGGAGCTTGCTGCAAAGTCTGGCAATGCTGCTGTGCGTTTCTTTAGCTGTTACTCCTGCTTTTAAGATGAAATTCTGGAATATCGGTGCAGAGGGACAGGTTCTTATCGGCGGTCTTGCAACTGCGGCTTGTATGATTACTCTTAATGATAAATTACCAAACGCTGTTTTGATTCTTGTAATGATTGTCGCAAGTATCGCTGCCGGTGCAATTTGGGCGCTTATCCCGGCGTTTTTTAAGGCGAAATTCAATACTAACGAAACGCTGTTTACGCTTATGATGAACTATGTTGCCATTCAGCTTGTTTCCTACTTTGAAATGCTGTGGGAAAATCCAAAGGGCTCAAGCAACATTGGTATTATCAACCAATCAACGCACGCAGGCTGGCTGCCTACTATCGGCAACTTTGAGTATCTGCTGAATATAATCGTAGTTCTTGCTTTAACCGTGTTTATGTATATTTACCTTAAATACAGCAAGCATGGATACGAACTTACCATTGTTGGTGAAAGCGAAAACACGGCACGATACATTGGACTGAATGTAAAGAAAGTAATTATGAGAACAATGATTTTGTCGGGTGCTATCTGCGGTATTGCCGGTTTACTTCTTGTCGGCGGCACAAACCATACAATCACAACTACAACAGCAGGAGGCAGAGGATTCACTGCTATTATGGTATCGTGGCTTGCAAAGTTTAATCCAATTTATATGATTCTTACCGCTTTCCTGATTGCTTTTCTGCAATCAGGCGCAGGAGAAATCTCAACAGTATTTGGCTTAAACAAATCCTTCTCCGATATAATTACCGGCATTATTATTTTCTTTATTATCGGCTGTGAGTTCTTTATTAACTACAAACTTCATTTTCGCAGTTCACACAAGGAGGTAAAGTAAAATGCTTGCAACAATTATACAACGAGCTGTAATGCAGGGCATTCCTCTCTTATTCGGTTCTACCGGCGAAATTCTGACAGAAAAATCCGGTAATCTTAACCTTGGTATACCCGGTATTATGTATGTTGGAGGCATCAGCGGTGTTATCGGTGCTTTCTTTTACGAGAACTCCCTTGCCGCCCCTGAAGACGCAAATGCCTTCCTTGCCATTTCAATTCCTTTACTTTGCAGCATTTTAGGCTCGCTTATTATGGGCTTAATATACTGCTTCCTGACAGTTACACTAAGAGCAAACCAAAATGTAACCGGCCTTGCAATTACAACCTTTGGCGTCGGCTTCGGCAACTTCTTCGGCGGTTCGCTTATTAAGCTTGTTGACACAGATATTCCCTCAATCTCCTTGACAACAACAAGTAACTTCTTCAGGACGGCTCTGCCTTTTGCGGACTCAACCGGCTGGTTTGGCAAGATATTCCTTTCCTACGGCTTTTTAGCTTATGCTGCCATTATTATTGCCCTCGGCTGCTCGTTCTTTCTCAACAGAACCCGTGGCGGCTTACACCTGAGAGCTGTGGGTGAAAATCCTGCTACTGCTGACGCTGCAGGTATCAGCGTTACGAAAACTAAGTATCTTGCTACCTGTATCGGAAGTGTGATTGCCGGTTTGGGCGGTCTTTACTATGTAATGGATTACGCCAACGGAGTATGGTCAAACGATGGTTTTGGCGACAGAGGCTGGCTTGCTATTGCTCTTGTAATCTTTGTAATCTGGAAACCTAAGTTCGGTATTTTAGGTTCAATTCTGTTCGGCGGACTCTACATTATATACCTGTTTATCCCGGGCCTTGCCCTTAGAACTCAGGAATTGTTTAAAATGCTTCCATATGTTGTTACTATTATTGTGCTTATTATTGTAAGCATTAGAAACAAAAAAGAAAATCAAGGTCCGCAATCTCTCGGTCTTTCATACTTCAGAGAAGAGCGATAGAACAAAAAACAAATAGTATCACATAAGCAAGCTTTATGCTTCAAACTTATATAACCAAACTATTATCAAACTATCAAAGAAGTCCGGCAACCCGGTGTTTGTCGGACTTCTTTCTTGCTTTTGCAAACTTTATGACATACTAGCCTGTGCGAATGACTGCAGTTTGCACAGGCTTCGTAATTCGTTTTATAAAAGTATATCTGACAATACAATTTTCAGTACAGATAATTTGTTTATTTTTATATAATGGTTGATTTTGTGAATAAAATGTTATAAGATTATTAATAGATTTTTATAATAGGAATATTATGCAAAGGAAGGTAAAAGATGAAAAACAATGGCAGACTCTTATCATTGTTGAAATGCCGGAAGTCGGTTGTTTTAACTATGACGCTGATATTGACTGTTGTGCTGACAAGACCGATTCAGCCTTTGCAAACCCTGCCGAATCATCGTCATCAGACGGCGAGGTTGTATTCAGCGATGTCAGCTATAATCCGACAAGCGGCGCAACCTACTATTTCAAGGAATCAAAAGCGCCAAACGGCTATCAGCTTATCAGCGGCACTTTCCGTGTTGATATCGACACAGACGGTAAATGCAGCATAAGCTACAAAGCAGACGATGACGGCGAATACAAGTCGCTGACAGACAGCAGTATTACAAACATAAAACAGCCTGAGCTTCCGCTTGCAGGAGGCAGCGGCACTACAATGTTCTATGTTATCGGAGTTATTGCTGTTCTCAGTGCAGCAGCGGCATTTGTGCTTTACAGAAAGAGAAGTCTTGTTATCGGCTTTGCAAAACAGATTTTAAGGTTCAGATAATCTTGAAATTCTGAACTCAATAAAAAACGGCCCTGAACACTTTATGCGTTCAGGGCTTTCACTTTTGTCATACATACAGTTAAACTCATATGCGCTCAACACAACAGCCACCCATTTTAGGGTGGCTGTAATTGAAGTATTAATTTTTACGGTAGGCTACTCTTACGATTTTTTGTGCGAATCCGCAAGCACCTTGCGCATATACTTGGCTATGTCGGTGTTGTCGATAAGCTTGTTTTCGCAAAGCCCTGCTGACTGTGCGCCGCTCGCCATAAGCGGAACATCGGCGTTTGTGTGTTTTCCGTCAGAGGTAAAGCAGTCGTTGTCTATATCCTCGGGCTTCGGATTTTCGGGCAGGGTTACTCCTCCTGTTTCGTGGTCGGCTGTGACGATTACAAGCGTACCGGGGTGATCCTGTGCCCACTTGAGAACATAGTCGATTGTCTGCTCAAAGCCCTGCATCTGTCCAAGAGTTGTTTCCATATCGCTCTTATGCTCATAGGTGTCGATATTGCTGCCCTCAACCATCAGGAAAAAGCCATTCTCATTTTCAAGCAATTCAAGCGACTTTGATGTCATTGTCATAAGCGAGGGCGACATATCGGGTGCACCCATATTGTTATATGAGAAAAGTCCCAAAAGCTTGCTGTCAGCCTTTGTAACAGCGCTAAGCTCATTCGGGGTTGTAATGTATTTGTAGCCGTGTTCGTCAACGGTTGTCTGAATTTTCTTGTAGTTTGTGTAATATTCTGAGCCGCCGCCGAGCATAACATCAACATCGGAGCGCACCATCTCGAGCATAATCATCGGGTAGTTGCTTCGCGAGCCGTTGTGTGCAACCATACCGGCAGGTGTTGCGTGGCAGACAACCTGTCTTGCGACAAGCCCTGTTTTCATTCCGAGTGACTGAGCATATTCGCAGATTGTTTCAAGGTCGTTGTCATCGGGGTCAACGCCGATACAATCGTTGTAGGTCTTTACTCCGGTGCTTATTGCGGTTGCAGAGGCTGCGCTGTCAGTGTATTCGGCTGAGCCCTCAGTCACAGACTGAGAATATGTGGTGACTGTTGTGCTGTGCGCCATTCCGTTCATAACAAGCTTGTCGCCCTTGACAACCTCAGAGGCTTTGATTATGTTCTTGCCCATACCGTCGCCTATCATAAGTATGATATTCTGAACAGGTACATCTTCTTCAAGATTGTATTCTGCATAATCAACCCATTCAAGCTTTTCAACCTCGGGTTCGTCACTGCTTGGGGCGTCCGACGGTACCTCGGTTTGTGAAGCGGCAGATGTGTCCGGTGCCGAGCTGTTCTGTGAAGAAGTGCAGGCTGTGAACGAGCAAATCATAACAAGGGCAAGCAAGGCGGAAAGTAACTTTTTCATGTAATCCCTCATTCCGTTTTATTTTTCTTTAACTCTACCATAACTTCACATAAAAGTCTATAACTTTAATGCTTATTATCTTGTTTATATCACCGCACTGTCGCCTTGTCCTAATAATATTACGACATTAAGAAATAATAACTGCATAATTCCATTGGATATTAGATTGAAAGTGCAAGCCTTTGTGATATAATTTGATTATAGAAAAAACGAACGGAGGAAGCCTTATGTGTACGGCAGCAACTTATAAAACCAAGGATTTTTATTTTGGCAGAACGCTTGACTATGAGTTTTCATACGGTGACGAGGTCACGGTTACACCGCGAAGTTTTCCGTTTGAATTCCGCAATATGGGTGTTATACAAAGCCATTATGCAATGATTGGCATGGCGTATATTGCAAATGACTATCCGCTTTATTACGATGCGGTAAACGAAAAGGGTCTTGCAATGGCGGGACTTAATTTTGTCGGGAACGCAGTTTACGGAAAAAATATGAGCGACAAAGACAATATTGCCCAGTTTGAGTTTATACCGTGGATTTTGAGCAGATGCGAAAGCGTAAAGCAGGCGAGAGAGCTTATCGCAAAAATCAATATTACAGATACTCCGTATTGTGCGCAGCTTCCGGTGGCTCAGCTTCATTGGATAATCGCAGACCGAGATGAGGCGATAACGGTTGAGTCGGTCAGGGAGGGGATAAGGGTTTATGACAACCCTGTGGGAGTCCTGACAAATAATCCGCCGTTTGACCAACAGATGTTCAGCCTTAACAATTATATGCACCTGTCGCCAAAGTCACCGAGCAATAGCTTTTCAGACAAGCTTGCGCTCAACACCTACAGCCGCGGTATGGGCGCGCTTGGACTTCCCGGCGATTTATCGTCGCAGTCGCGGTTTATAAAGGTAGCCTTTACAAAGATGAATTCCGTGTCGGGGGACAGCGAGGCTGAAAGCGTCAGCCAGTTTTTCCATATTCTCGGCAGTGTGGACCAGCAACGAGGCTGCTGTGATGTCGGTGAGGGCAAGTTCGAAATCACTCTCTATACCTCCTGCTGTAACACAGACAAGGGAATTTACTATTATACAACCTATGAAAATCACCAGATTACAGCGGTGAATATGCACAATGAGAACCTTGATTCATCGTCTTTAGTGCGTTATCCGCTTATTTACGGCGAACAGATTAAAATGCAAAATTAATAAAACGGACCGGAGTAAGACAAAAAATTGCCTTGCTTCGGTCCGTTGTTGTGCTACTTATGTGCTACTTAATTAAGGCTATGCGATAAACTCGGAGAATAAAGAATAAATATGGTTGTCGCAGCTGAACCGTCAAACACTTATTTATTATTGTAAAACCGAGTGCCGTATGTTATCATTAATACACAAAATATATTAGTATAAACTTAAAAACAAGGAGAAAATTATGAACGAGCTTCAATCAGTAACGGCGGAAATAAAAAAGGTTGTAAACGGCAAGGACGCGGCTATAATCACAACGCTGCTTGCAATTTTGTCAAACGGCAATATTCTGATTGAGGATATTCCCGGCGTTGGCAAAACCACAATGGCACTGGCGTTTTCAAAGGCGCTGGGCTTAAGCTACGGCAGGGTGCAGTTTACGCCTGACACCGTTCCGTCAGATATAACAGGCTTTGTAATTTACGATAAGGACAGCGGCAGAATGAGGTACAAAAAGGGTGCGGTTTTCTGCAACCTATTTCTTGCGGACGAGCTTAACCGCACATCAAGCAGAACGCAGGCGGCGCTTCTTGAGGCAATGGAGGAGCGACAGGTGACGGTTGAGGGAAAGGCATATCCGCTTGAAAAGCCGTTCACCGTTATAGCAACGCAAAACCCTGTAGGTGCAGCGGGTACTCAGTTTTTGCCCGATTCGCAGACAGACCGCTTTACCGTTCGCATTTCAATGGGCTATCCCGATAATGAGTCGGAGCTTAAGATGCTTATAAACCGCAGCAGCGGCAATCCCCTTGACCGAGTGAACTGTATAGTAACAAAAGAGAGACTGCTTGAAATGCAGCAGCAGGTCAAAGAAGTTTTTATGCACGACAGCATTGCAAGGTATATTGTGGAGCTTATCTCTAAAACGAGAGATAGCAGATTTATCCGACGGGGTGCAAGCCCGAGAGCAACGCTGTCGCTTGCGGAAATGGCTAAAGCAAACGCCTTTGTCTGCGGCAGGGATTTTGTAACGCCGAAGGATATTGAGAGCGTGTTCATAAGCACCGTTGGTCATCGCGTTATTTTAAACGCTGATGCAGTATCACAGAAAAAAAGTGTTGACAAGATTCTGAGTGATATTTTATACAGCGTAAAGCCGCCGAAGATTTAATTTGAATTTGCCCACAGGTTTTTAAAAGGAGATTATGGTAATCATTATGATTAAAAATATTCTTGTATACCTTTTTATACTTGCAGCGGCTTTCGTGTTCAGCGTGGTGTATTACGCGTGGTTTTCATGGTTTTTACTGCTTGCGGTAATCTGCATACCTGTTGTGTCCCTTGTCGTAAGTCTGCCGTTTATGATTATGACTGCGCTCAGAGGGCTTCAGTGCTTTTGCGACGATACGGCGGATAATTTTCAAAGTCTTAATATAGGTGTTCGCGCACGAAATGAAAAAGCTGTTTTCTGTCCGTTTTTAAGAATAAAATTCAAGACGGTAAACACCTTTGCGGCAAGGCGAAGAACCGTTGTGCTGAAATACGGCGGCGTGATTAATAAGCCTGTCGTGGTGAGGTGCAATGCTCTTTCGCAAAACTGCGGCTGTGTTGATATAAAGGCAAATTACGGCAGGGTGTACGATTTTACCGGCATATTCTTTTTGCCCGTCAGACTTAAATTCAGCTCCACAGCCGTAATAATGCCGATACCCGAAAAGCCGCAGCTTCTCCCCGACGAGCAAAGCACCGTTATACTCGGCTACAAGCCAAAGCCTGTCGGCAGCTTTTCGGATTATTATGAGCTGAGAGAATATCGCGGCGGTGACAGCCTTAAGAGTATTCACTGGAAGCTTTCATCAAAATATGATGACTTAATTGTAAAAGTGCCGAGCGAGCCTGTTTGCAAAAAACTGATAATAAAGCCTGAAATAACGGACAACCCCGATATGAACGACTTTATCCTCGCAAGGTTTATATTCGTCTGCTCGCAGCTGCTTGACAGGGAAACTGTGTTCTACGCTCTCGACAGCCGCAGCAGTGCCGTTATGAAAATAAAGGATAAAGATGATGTTCGCCGTTTTCTTATATTGCTGTACTGCGGGAACTCAGCACCGCAGCAGTATAGCCTTGATGACGCCGCGTTTTATAACATACTGCCCGAGCGCGAGGAGGTGAGCGAGCTATGAACGGAAAAAGAATTCCGACGATAGTTACAGACTCAATCTTAATCGCCCTGCTTGTTCCTGCTGTGCTTTGGTGTCTTGTAAGCTCCTTTGACTTAAATGCAGGATTAAACGCAGTTGCTGTTTGCTCGGTAATCGCAGTGCTGCTGTCTGCTCTTATCTGCACTCGGATTAAAACAGGCAAAAATGCCGCCGCAGTGTGCGCCGTTGCTTTTGCGGCTTTGGCGGTTTTTCTGTTTCTTGAAACAGACACCGTTATACATCAGCTTGAATATGTAGTTAACAAGGTGATTTACAGATATTCGGAATACCTGCCTGTGCCGCAGAGCGTTTCATTCGGAACGAATAATGAGGTTGAGGCAACGCTTCTGCTCTGCTTTCTTGAATGTGTACTCATTTTTATATTCATATACTGCATCATAAAGCTAAGGACCGTATTGCCAGTTGTGATTATTTCTATTGCTCTGATTGTCCCTTGTTTTATACTTGTCAATACCTGTCCCGATATACTCCCTCTGTTTATAGTTATAGCCGCTCTTGCGGTGCTGCTTATTACCTCGGAGCTTCGCCGCCACAGCATTACTCACTGTGCGCTTTACAGCACTGTTTCGTTTGCGGTTGTGCTTGGTATTCTCGGCTCGGTTTATATTTCCACCCCTGCCGACAATTTCAGGCGTGAGCCTTGGCAGGACGAGCTTCTTGTTAATTTAAGGCAGGCTGTCGGGCTTGAATTCAAGGGGGAGAACCCTCAGCAAAACGGCGGCAGTACTGGCTCAATAGCTGTAGACGAGATTGATTTGAGCAATGCAGGTGAGCTTACGCAAACGCACGAGGTTGTTATGCAGGTGTATACGGACTATCCGCAGGCTTTGTACCTGCGCGCAACTGCATATGCTAACTATGAGGACAACAAGTGGTCAACGCTAACAGAAGAGCAGTATACGGCTTGCCCAAGCATAGGTGCATGGAATCCGTTTTATTCGTATTCTCTTTCAGGCGGCGATATGACGATGAAAATCGTCACCCAAAATGCAGAGGATATAGTATATACGCCGTATTATTTAAGTGAAAAACCAATCGGCGTATCGCAGTATGCTGATATGTATTTGTATAATCAGGAGAGAAAAAAATCGTATGAGCTTGACTACCGCACCTATCCCGTGGGGCTTGACCTTGGCGAAGGCTATAACTATCTCACTGCTTCCTACCGGGAATATTCGAGTTTTGTGTATGAAAATTACACTCAAATCTCTGAAGAGCTGAGTGAGCAGCTGCGCTTTATAGGCAAAAGAAATGGTCTGGATGAAAAGCGAGAGCTGTATTTCAGCGGCATGACAAGCTATTATGACCCCGAAAGCGATATGCCAAACCAGTTGTATAATGAGGCTGTCGCAGAATTTATCAGGGATTTAGTGTCCACGAGCGCGCAGTATTCGCTCAAAACTCCTGCTGTTCCGCAGGGCAAGGACATAGCAAGCTATCTGCTTGAGGACGGCGGAATGGACACCGCCTACTGCGTTCACTTTGCAACCGCCGCCGCAATGATGCTGCGAGCCTACGGCATACCGTCACGCTATGTAACAGGCTACCTCGTCAATGTTTCGGGTGATGAGCCTTACACCACAATTACAACCGACAACGCACACGCATGGGTCGAGTACTTTGTTGACGGTACAGGCTGGGTGCCGCTTGAGGCTACGCCGGCAGGCTTTAGTCCGACAGAAACAAAGGCTGACCCGATAGAGGAGGAAACAAAGCCGAGCGAAACACAAAGCGAAGCACAGCAGGAAACAGTACAGAGTCCGCCGTCTGCAATCTACATTACAAGAGAAAACACTGCTGATTATACAGGCTTGATTCTGCCTGCCGTTATCGTCATACTGCTTGCAGTTGTAGCTGTCGTTGTGTTGAGATGCGCAGCGATAAGGGCGATAAGGCGAAAAAGGTTTAAAACAGGCGGCAGGAATAAGAGCGCCGTTTATATCTACCGCTATATAGAGCGCTGTGCAAAATATCGTAAACAGGAAGTGCCGCAGGATATCTATGATATAGGTGCAAAGGCAGGCTTCAGCCGCCATAGGGTAACGCAGGAGGAGCTTAAGACTCTGCTTGATTACGCCGCCAAAATAAGGAGTGAGCTGTATAAGAACAGCAACTTGTTTAAACGGATTTATTATACGGTTATAGCAGTGATATGAATTTGTGTTTAGCAGTGCTAAACACAAGAGAGTTAAGAGTGAAGAGAGAAGAGTGAAGAGAAAGGGTTGTCGCCGCAAGCGGCTCTTTGAATTAAAAATTTACTCGTAATGGGGTGGTTGGTTTGTAGGAAAACGCTGTGCTGAATTTTGAAACGAGCACTGCCTCCCGTTAAGAGGAACCAAGATTTCGTTACTACTAAGCATAAACTAACTATTTATCTCAAGGAGCAGCGTAGCTGCGACAACCGCTACTTCACTCTTCACTCTCAACTCTTCAATCTGGTGCAACGCTGTATTATCTATAATTCTTTATTGACAATAATGTCGGCATAGTTTAGAATTAAACTGTATACATTTTACAATATATTCAGGAGGATGAGTGTATGGCTGAAAAAACACAATCAAAAATGTTTCCGCTGTCAAAGACAGAATATGGTATTTATGCCGACTTTGTGAACAACGCACAAAGCACTGCGTACAACCTGCCGCTGTTTTCGACCTTTGATAAAAGCACAGATGTGCAAAGACTGAAAAAAGCCGTTGAGGCTGTGTTTGACAACCACTCGTATCTCAAAACGCGCCTTTATGTCGCTGATAATGGAGAAATCTGCAAGAGTATCTGTGACGAGCCTGCTCAGGTTGAGATAATGGAAATGAGCGACGGTGATTTTAATAAGTACGACTATATCCGTCCGTTTGATTTGCTCGGTGAGCCGCTGTATCGCTGCTGCATATTTAAGCTTGACAGCTCGGTTGTGCTTTTTTATGACATACACCACATAATCTTTGACGGATATTCTTCACAGGTGTTTATGGCTGACCTTGACAAGGCTTACAAAGGTGAAGTGCTTGAGCCTGAGCTTTACACAGGAAACGATGTATCGCAGGAGGAGGCACAGCGGCTGCTCACGCCTGAGCTTGATGAAGCCAAGAAATATTATACCTCCGCTTTCGGCGGAATTGAGCTTGAGTCACTACCTCTTAACGATAAAAACGAGGGCGACGCATACGCGCGTGAGCTGACCTTTAATATGTCAACCTTCGATGCAAAACAGGTAAGCGAGTTTGTTCATAAGCACGGTATCAAGACAAGCACATTCTTTGACGGCGTATTCGGTTTTGTGCTTGCAAAATTCTCGGGTTCGGACGAAAGCCTGTTTTCAACCGTATTTAACGGACGAAACAAGAAGCTCATACGCACCTGCGGAATGTTCGTTAAAACTATGCCTGTGTATTGCGACACAAAGAAAATTGACGATATTTCGCAGTATCTGAAATCAATTGATACACAGCTTGACAACAACAGAAAATACGACTTGTATTCATATGCCGACATCTGCGCCGACTTGCAGATAAAGCCGCAGGTGTTGTTCTCATATCAGGGCGATATGATGCAGAAAATAAACTTCTGCGGCGGCGAGGTGATAATGGATTTAGTGCCGTCAAACAACGCAAAGGAGAATATACTTTTTGAAATAAACAGACTGCACGGCAAGTTTATTGCAACCCTTGAATACAGAACCGATTTATACACCGAAGAATCAATGCGAGTATTTGCGCGGTGCTATGAAAAGGCTGTGACCGAGTTTTTGACAAAGCAAAGCTTAAGCGAGGTTGACATAACCGCCGACGAACAGCTTTCACTGCTTGACAGCTTCAACAACACAGAAAAAGAGTACGAAAAAACGGACATATTAACTCTATTCAGACGCAGGGCAGAGCAGAACCCTGACAACACAGCAGTTGTCTATCTTGACAAAAGCTATACATACAAAGAGGCTGATGAAATTTCAGAGAGAATCGGCGCATATATTTCCTCGCTCGGAATCGGAACAGAAGATGTTATATCGGTTCTTATCCCGAGATGTGAATATATGGTGCTTGCTTCTCTCGGTGTATTAAAGTCTGGTGCGGCATATCAGCCGCTTGACCCGTCATACCCGACAGAGCGACTTGAATTTATGATGCAGGACGCGGGTGTAAAACTGCTGATTGCCGATAAAGCCTTGCTTGAGCGTGTGCCGAACTACAAGGGAAAGGTGCTTCTTCTTGAGGATATACCAAATCTTTCGAGCTGTGAGAAAATCAGCACAAATCCCAAGCCTGAGGACTTGTTCATTATGCTCTACACATCAGGCTCAACGGGAACGCCAAAGGGCTGTATGCTTGAGCACAGGAACATTGTGTCGTTCTGCAACTGGTACAGAAACTACTACAATCTCACACCGCACTCAAAGGTTGCGGCTTACGCAAGCTACGGCTTTGACGCGAATATGATGGATATGTACCCTGCGCTGACAACAGGTGCGGCTGTGTATATCATTGATGAGTCAATCCGACTTGATTTATTGGCGATTGACAGATACTTCAACGAAAACGGCATTACTCACAGCTTTATGACAACGCAGGTAGGCAGACAGTTTGCACTTGAAGCAAATTGCAAATCCTTACAGCACTTGTCTGTCGGCGGCGAAAAGCTTGTTCCGGTAAATCCGCAAAGGGAATTCAGCTTTTATAATGTTTACGGTCCTACCGAATGTACTATTTTTACAACAGCGTTCCCTATTCACAAAGATTATGACAGAGTGCCTATCGGCAAGGCACTTGACAACACAAAGCTTTATGTTGTTGATAAGCAGGGCAGACGCTTGCCGCCGTGTGTTCCGGGTGAATTGTGGGTATCGGGTCACGGCGTTTCAAGAGGGTACTTGAACCGTCCCGAGCAGAACGAAAAGACCTTTATAGAAAACCCGTTTACCGACGAAAAAGGATATGAAAGAGTTTACAGAACAGGCGATATTGTGCGCTTTTTGCCCGACGGAAATATCGATTTTGTCGGCAGAAACGACGGTCAGGTGAAAATCAGAGGCTTCAGAATTGAGCTTTCGGAGGTTGAGCGCATTATCCGCGAGTTTCCCGACATCAAGGACGCAACCGTTGCGGCGTTTGACGAGGCTGGCGGCGGAAAATTCATTGCGGCTTATGTGGTGTCCGATAAAACGGTCAATATAGATGAGCTTAACAGTTTTATCCTTGCAAACAAGCCGCCGTATATGGTGCCTGCTGTTACAATGCAGATTGACAAAATTCCGCTTAACCAGAATCAAAAGGTCAACAAGCGAGCATTGCCTGTACCGCAAAAGCAGGCGGAGAAGATAACACCGCCCGAAAATGAGGTTCAGCAGAAAATATTTGACTGCATAAGCGAGGTTATCGGCTCCGACAATTTCGGCATCACAACCGACATCTTCTATGCAGGTGTAACTTCAATCGGCGCAATAAGGCTGAATGTACTGCTGTCAAAGGCATTTGACACTGCAATCAAAATAAATGATTTAAAGCAAAACAACACGATATTAAAGCTTGAAAAGTTCCTTTCAGTCGCTGAGAAGAGCGAGAAATACGACATTCTCCCCGACTATCCGATTACGCAGACCCAAAGCGGCATTTTTGTTGAATGTGCCGCAAACCCCGGCTCAACAATCTATAATATTCCCTACCTTTTCAAGCTGAGCGATAAGGTTGATATTGAAAGACTCAAAGCGGCTGTCGAAAGCACAATCAACGCTCACCCGTATCTTAAAACAAAGCTGTTTTTAAATAAGGACGGCGACATAAGAGCCGCAAGGAACGACAGTGATGAGCCAGTGGTAGAAATTATAGAATGTGCTGAGCTGCCCGAAAACTCAAAGCTTGTACTACCATACAAAATATTGGACAGTAACCTCTATAGGGCAAAAATATATAAAACAAGTAATGCAAACTACCTGTTCCTCGATTTCCACCACATCATCTGCGACGGTACTTCTGAGGCTGTTATACTTGAGGACATCAACAGCTTTTATGACGGCAAGACAGTTGAAACCGAGAGCTACACAGGCTTTGAAGCTGCGCTTGACGAGGAAAAGGCGAGAAAGAGCGAGGCTTATACAAAGGCGAAGGCATATTACGATTCAATATTCAGCGGTTGTGACAGCGACTTTCTGCCTGTCAAGGATAAGAGCGAGCCGATACCGTCTGTCGGCAGGTGTGAGCTTGAATGTGACCTGCCGATTGAAAGCGTGAAGAAATACTGTGATGACAACGGCGTTACGCTCAACGCGTTTTTCAACGCCGTGTTCGGACTTGTGCTTGCAAAGTATGATTACAAGGACGAGGCGCTGTTTACCACAATCTACAACGGCAGGAATGATTCGCGCCTTGCAAGATCCGTTACAATGCTCGTTAAAACTTTCCCTGTTCACTGCAATACAAACGGTGAGCGGAAGATTATCG
The DNA here is from genome assembly GCA_051880615.1 of Acutalibacteraceae bacterium. Taxonomy (GTDB): domain Bacteria; phylum Bacillota; class Clostridia; order Oscillospirales; family Acutalibacteraceae; genus UBA7067. Next base: position 122,353 of record JBJEOH010000019.1, on the reverse strand, counting down.
ACTTGCTCCTTGAAACAAAAAATCAGCTTATGGAGAGTATGTCGAACGATATATATTCTTTTGCAGAAATTTCAAGAGCCTACGACATCAATGCTGATATAATTTTTGCATATCAGGGCGACAGCTTTGAATTTGATACGATAGGCGGCGAAAAGGCTGAAAGCGTTGTTATGAGCCTTGACACGGCGAAGTCCCCGATTTCGATTGATACAATCATCAGAAACGGCAAAATTGTATTTATGTTTGAGTACCGTGCCGATATGTATTCACAGGATTTGATGATGGGTATGGCTGACTGCCTGTCGGTTGTTACGCAGGAGTTTTTGACAAAGACATACATCAAAGAGGTTTCAATGCTCTCCGCGCAGGCAGCAAAGGAAATAGAGGACTTCAATCATACCGACTATCCCGTAAGCTTTGTTCCCGTGCATAAATTGTTTGAAGCGCAGGCGGAAAAGAACGGAGAAAATACCGCCTTTATAGCAGACGGGAAGAAATTAAGCTACAGCGAGCTTAACAGCGAGGCGAACAGAATTGCACATTCGCTGATTGAAAAGGGCTTGACTGTCGGTGAGCCTGTGGGTATTATCCTGCCGAGAATAACAGCCGTTGCATCTGCCGAATACGGCATTATGAAAGCAGGCGGAGCGTTTTTGCCGATGCTGCCCGATTATCCCGATGACAGAATTGATTACTGCCTTAAGGATTCCGAAAGCCGCTTTGTTATTACCACAGAAGATATTAAAGCTGAGAGAGCCGAGCTGTTTGAGGGAAAGCCATATACTGCGCTTACTGTAAAAGAGCTGCTTGAAAATGAAAATGCGGAGAATCCGAGCGTTGATGTTCCCGTTGATTCCCTTGCATATATCATTTATACATCAGGCTCAACAGGCACGCCAAAGGGCGTTATGATTGAGCACCGCAACCTGTGCAACTTTGTTGACGCAAATCCGCTGAATTACGAAACTGTGAACTTCGTTTCATTCGGCAAGACTGCGCTGTCGGTTGCTTCAATTTCGTTTGACTTCTCGCTTATGGAAATTCACATTCCGCTTTGTAACGGTATGGCTGTGTGTATGGCAGGCGAGGAGGAAATTCACAATCCGCTTGCTCTGTTCAAGCTGATAACCGATAACAGCGTAGCTATTATGTCGGGTACTCCGTCATTCATAGCAAGCTTTGTTGATTTGCCGCAGGCAGCTCAGGCTCTTGCAGGGGTTAAAATGTATGACCTCGGCGCTGAGGCTTTCCCGCCGACCTTGTATGAAAAGCTTCACAAGGCAAGTCCCGATGCTGTTATCGTAAACGGCTACGGGCCAACCGAGGCAACAATAAGCTGTATTTCAAAGGTAATGGACGGCAGCGGCGCTGTTACAATCGGCAAGCCTGCGGCGAATGTCCGTGCCTATATCTGCGATATGAACGGAAACATTCTTCCCACAGGCGCAAGGGGAGAGCTTGTCATCTGCGGCGACGGAGTCGGCAGAGGATATGTAAATCTCCCCGAGAAAACGGCAGCCGTGTTCATCACGCTAAACGGCAGAAAAGCCTACCGCAGCGGCGACCTTGCACGCTACAACAAGGACGGCGAGATTGAGTTCTTCGGCAGACTTGACAATCAGGTAAAACTGCGAGGCTTCAGAGTGGAGCTTGACGAGATTGAAGCCGTAATGAACGAATATCCGCAGATTAGCCGAAGCGTTGTGCTTGTCAAGGAAAACCCGAAGTCGGGGCAGTTCCTCTGCGGCTACTTCACCGCGTCAACGCAGATAGACAAAAACGAGCTTACCGAGCATATGAAGCGTTCGCTTACATATTATATGATACCGAGCGTTCTCATTCAGCTTGATTCATTGCCGCTTACACCAAACGGCAAGATAAATAAAAAGGCTCTGCCCGAGCCTGAATTCACCGTTGAGGAGAGAGAATACACCGCACCGAAGAACGACTTGCAGAAACGGCTGAGCGATATGTTCGCAAACGCACTCGGCGCTGAAAGGGTAGGCATTGACGAGAACTTCTTTGAAATCGGCGGAACATCGCTGTCAGCCTCAAAGATTGCAATGCGTGCGCTTACCGAAAACCTGCCGATTGCCTACGGCGATATATTCGACAACCCGACGGTTGAGCTGCTTGAACAGCATATTCTGAAGCAGCAGGGCAAGTCGGTACAGGCTGAGGAGAAACAGGAGGAGGTTGTGCTTGAGGGCGTAGACAAGGCTTTGCAGTATAATACCGCGCAATTCGTTGACGAGGTTGAATACAAAGATATAGGCGATGTCCTGCTCACAGGAGCAACAGGCTTCCTCGGCATTCATATTCTCAACGAGATAATAAAGCATACAAGGTCAAAGGTTTATTGCCTTGTAAGACGAGGTAATGCCGAAAGCATCAAAACAAGACTCAAGAGTATGCTTGTTTACTATTTCAGCGATGCTATGGATAGTTTGTTCGGCGACAGGATTATCCCGATTGAGGGCGATATTACCGATACAGAGATTATCGCTTCTCTTGAAAAATACGATTTCAAGACCGTTATCAACTGTGCCGCAAGCGTAAAGCACTTCTCAAATGACGACAGCCTTGAGCGCATCAATGTAAAGGGTGTTGAAAACCTTATAGCGTTCTGCATAAGAACAGGCAGACGGCTTGTGCAGGTTTCAACCACAAGCGTTGCAGGCGTTAATGTAAACAGGAAATTCCCGCCCGAGAAGAAAATCCACGAAAACGAGCTGTACTTCGGTCAGGATTTATCGAATAAATATGTTGATACAAAATTCCGTGCAGAAAAGGCTGTGCTTGAGGCTGTAGCCAACGACGGTCTTGACGGCAAGATAGTGAGAGTCGGCAACCTGATGAGCCGCCACAGTGACGGCGAGTTTCAGGTAAACGCCAATACAAACGGCTTTATGAGATTTTTGCGCGCGTATGCGGCTATCGGCAAGTTCCCCGTTTCAGGTATGGATGAGCCTGTTGAATTTTCACCGATTGACTACACAGCCGCCGCAGTAATGTGTCTTGCAGGCACCAACAGCAAATTCACGGTTTATCAGGCGTGCAACGGTCACACCGTTGAAATGGGCGATGTTGTTGAATTGCTTAACAGCTGCGGAATAAAGATAGAGGTAGTAAAGGATAAGGAGTTTATCGAGTCGCTCAATTCGGCATTAAAGGACGACACAAAAAATATGCTTATTTCGGGACTCATCTCCTATGCAACCTCTGACAGTGACAGAACAGAGGAATTTATAGGCTACGATAATTCCTTTACAACTAAGGCGCTTTACAGGCTCGGCTTCAAGTGGCCGATAATCAACGAGCAATATCTTGCAAACGCCTTGAACGCACTTGCTACACTGGGATTTTTTGACGGAAGAGTTGATTGATATGGAAAGAAACGATTACCTGTTAAAAAAGAAATTCTACAGTTATCTTCTGCCCGGGGTTTTAATGGTTGTGGCTATGCAGCTCGGCAATGTTGTCGATGGTATAATCGTCGGCAATATGCTCGGCAGCAGTGCGCTTGCGGCTATATCGCTGAGTATGCCTGTGCTTTATGTTATACAGCTGCCTGCGTTCATACTCGGAGTAGGCGGCAGTGCGCAGGCGTCGGTGTACCTCGGCAAAAGGGATGTAAAAAAGGCGAATAAGGTGTTTTCCTCGTGCATAGCGGCAGGGTTTCTTATCTCGCTGCTGCTGTGCGCAACAGCGCCGTTTCTGTCACGGCCGCTCGCTCACCTGATTGCAGGCACGCCGCAGCTCGAGGAGCTGTTGTATCCGTATCTTCTTGTGAATATACTCGGCATACCGTTTTTAACGCTTGCAATTCAGTTCAGCTATTTCTTCAATGTTGACAACAACCCTGTGTTAGGCTCGATGATGTTTATTATTGCAAACGCCGTCAACTTAACCCTCGATATTCTGTTCCTTGCATTCACCCCAATGGCAATGTACGGAACTGCGCTGTCAACGATTATCGGCTACACCTGCGGACTTGCTCTGCTGATTCCGTATGCGCTGTCAAAAAAGCGTATGCTCAGCCTAAAGCCTGCGGATATACGCAGCTGCTTTAAGAATCTGCCCGAGGCAATAAAGGCAGGAACACCGTCGGGTATGTTTTTCCTTATGCTTGCGATAAAAGAGCTGATACTCAACACCTGCGTTGTGCGCCTGCTCGGACAGGACGAGATGGAGATTTTCTCGGTATGCACAAACTCCGTTTTTATAGCCGAGCTGTTTGTCGGCGGCGTTATCGGTCTTGTGCAGACTATCTGCGGAATACTCTACGGCGAAAAGGATTACTACGGAATACGGCGGCTTGTGCGTCGTGTTATAATCCTGTGTGTTGCGCTGACCACATTCCTGACCGCTGTGTTCCTGCTGTTCCCTCAGCTTGTCGCAGGGCTGTTCGGCTATAATAACGCCGAGCTTATGGACACTGCGCTTATGTGTATCCGCCTGTTCAGCCTGTGCTTTATCTTCTATGCATTTAACAAATTCCTGCAAACATATTATCAGACTATTTTAAAGCCTGCACCGGCAACGCTCGACACAATTTTGCAGGGACTTGTAATGATTATCCCGATTACATTCCTGCTTTTGTATTTGTGGGGAATTGTCGGCGTGTGCAGTGCCGCGGTGTTCAGCGAGGCTCTCACACTGTTTGTAGTATGCGTATTCACGATAATTCAGCAAAAACGGGGAAAGCTGCCGCAAAAGGGACTTCTGCTTTTGCCCGAGAATGACAGCGAAAGCCTATGCGACATTACGATAAGAGGCAGTGAGCAGGAGGCTGTGAGCGTGTCCGAAACGCTGATTGAGTGCTGCATTGACAATGGCATAGACGGCAAAAATTCCAATATAATCGGCATTGCCGCCGAGGAAATAGCCGTTAATATCTCACGCTACGGCTACAAGCGGATGAAGCGAAATTACATAGATATAAACCTGTCAATGTCTGACGACAGGCTGATTCTGCGAATCCGCGACGACGGTGCGCCGTTTGACCCTACGCAATACAAGCCTGAAGAAGAGGGACTGTTCAGGCTCGGCGGAATCAATATGATAAAAAATACAGCGACAAAGCTCAGCTATATAAGAGTGCTGAATATGAACAACACCATAATTGAGCTGGATATAAAACAGACAGCATCGGGCGTAAAAGCCGCAGTGCTGTCAGAATAATAAAAGAGGTGCTGAAAATGAATATTAATACAACTAAGGAAAACAACATTACAACCATTGCGATTGACGGCAGGCTTGATACGCTGACCTCGCCTGAGCTTAATGAAAAAATAAGTGCGGCAGCTTCTGACAGCGAGAAAATTATTCTCGATGTATCCCAGCTTGAATACATATCATCGGCAGGAATCAGAGCGCTTGTTACGGCACACAAGCTGATGGCAGATAAGGGCGGCTTCATTGTAAAGACCCCGAATGAGAATGTTCTGGATATTATCACTCTCACAGGCCTTGCAGAGGTTCTTAATATTGAGCAGTAGGAGATATATTCTTCGCAAAATAAAGCCTTACAGGTTTTACGCAAACCTGTAAGGCTTATTTTTATCTATTTAATTTTCACCAAAAGCGCCGTTATATCGTCCGATTGCTTCGCGTTGCCTGCAAAGCGGTGTATGCTGTCAATTATTATCTCAAGCTGATTTTCAACAGAGCCTGACGCCGTATCTTTACAGCGGCAAAGCTCAATCAGCCTGTCATTGCCGAAAAATTCACCCTGCTCGTTTTCGGCTTCGTTTACGCCGTCGGTGTAGAGGAACAGCTTAAAATCATCTTCAAGCTTTATCGAATTAAGCGAATATTTGACACCGGGGAACATCCCAAGCGCAAGATTAGGTTTTGACTCAAGCCATACAACCTTTTTTTCGTTGCGGATCAGCGGAAAATTATGACCCGCATTTGCAAATTCAAGAGTGCGCTTTTCGGCGTCAATTACGCCGACAAACATTGTGACAAACATATTCTCTGTGTTGTTTTCACAAAGTGTATTGTTTATGTTGTGCAGAATTTTCTCTGCCGAAAGCTCTTTGTTGCACTTTACAAGCGTGCTTGCCTCTGCCATAAATATCGCCGCAGGAAGTCCCTTTGACGAAACATCGGCAATGCAGACGAGAAGTCTGTTGCTGTCGAGCTGCACAAAGTTATAAAAATCTCCGCCGACAGCCTGTGCAGGCTTTATGTATGAGCTAATCTCAAAGCTGTTGCTTTTAAGTGGCTTCGGCAGAATATTCATCTGTATTTTTGCCGCTGCCTCAAGCGTTGCTCTTGCACTTTCCTCACGCTTAGTCTGCTGTTCAATGTTGTCTATGTAGTGCACAATATCTGTGGTCATTTTTTTATAGGAGCTTGCAAGGTGTGAAATTTCGGTGCTTGTTTTGCCAAAATCAGGAAGCTTTGTCGCAAGCCCGTTTTGCACAAAGGTGTCGCAGTAATCGCAAATGCAGCTTATAGGCTTTGTAACTTTTTTTTCCGTCATTCTCAGGACGAAATACAAAAGAGCTATAAATATTAAGCCGATAAAGTTTATGTAGAACAAAGCAGTCAGCGTTATGTGATACAGGTCGTCATTTGTAGCCGGTGAGATTTTATTCACAACAAAGATGTATTCGAGAATACAGAAAAGCACAAAGTTGCATATAGCAGTGAAAACAAAAAACACCAGTATTATCTGCGTTTGCAAATCCATTTTGGTTGATGGCGGGGCAAATGTGCCGCTGTCTGTCTGTCGGCTTCTTACAAGCGGCAGTGCTGCAAGCAGTAAAACAAGGGCGATACAAACAATATCAAGGGTATAGGCAAAGTTATCGCCTGCAAACTTTGACAGGCTGCACAGAAAATCGTGAGGTCTATCGGCAGTGTGATTACAAAAAGAGAAAAAATTGTAAATTGCCCTGAGTCCGACAATCAAAAATGTGATTGAGCACAGTATATAGTCGGGAATGTATCTTTTATGTATGTATCGGTGCCTATACACTCTTTCGGGTACAAGCGGCTTGATTTTAAAAATCTTTGTCAGAATAAGAAACAGAGTAGTTCCGCCGAAAAGCGAGAAAAAGAGGTTGCACATCAAGGTCGGGAGGAAAAATTCAAAAAAGCGGTAAGAGCCTATAAGCTCACAACCGGAGGCAAGCACCGCCATAGAAATAAGGGTTGAAAACATCGTAATGACGATAAATTTCAGCATTGTGTTCGCCGATGAGATGAATTTAGGCTTGTGCTTTTCAACAGGCAGTAGAGTGTGCCACAGCTTATACGGCAGCCACGCATAGAGGAAGTTTGCAAGAACGCCGAATATTGATAAGACACTCAGATGCCCGAAACAGTCCGACAGCAGGTTACCGACGGCACACCCCAATGCGCCTGACGGACCCATAATAAGACCGGCAGTTACGGGATAGATTGCCGAAATGCGCAGATCAGCGCTGCCAAGGTGAAACAGGTTGCTTTCAGATGGGAAATTCAGGATTACAAAAACTGCTGTAGAAATAAAGAAATACAGTATGTGTTTTCTGTAATCTGTTTTTTTTGCTTTCATCACATCTCCTCCAGTGTTTTTTCAAAGGAGAGTATGTTCTCTCCGTTTTCATATCTGTAGCTTAAGTTCTCGGTGATGAGCTTTACAAGCTCTATTCCAAGTCCTCCGGGGGTCAGAGTGTTTATATTGTTTTCGGCGTTGCTCTTACTGTCAAATTCAAGAGGATTAAACGCCGTGCCGCAGTCGGTGAATGTCACTCTGACTTTATTTTTATCTATATATTCAATTTCAAAGCAGGTCTTGCCTGACTTGCCCTGATAGGCGTAGGAAACTATATTTACAAAAATCTCCTCAATCGCTGTCATCAGCCGTTTGTAGGCCTTGCAATTCTTTGACTTCTCGTCGATAAGCTCTTCGCATATTTTATTGAGCTCATACAGGTTTTCGGCTTTAGCCTCAATTTCTGCTTTCATATTCCTTGTCACCTCTATGCGTGCTGACTCTATGATTTCTTAGTGCGATAAACACAAATTTTTCCTGACGCTATTTATTTTTTATTATAACACATTGCTTTTTAAAATTGTAGTAAATTATCGCAGACATAATGAATTTTTTGTGTTTTTGTGCTATAATACAAACACCTAAAAACATCAAAGCGGAGTGATACATATGCCTTTAAAAATTGAACGGAACGATATAACAAAAATTGAGTGTGACGCAATAGTCAACGCCGCAAACTGCTCATTGCTCGGCGGCGGAGGAGTTGACGGCGCAATACACAAGGCTGCCGGTAAGGGACTGCTTAAGGAATGTATGACGCTCGGCGGCTGCAAAACAGGGCAGGCGAAAATTACAGGAGCATATAATTTGCCCTGCCGCTATGTTATCCACACTGTCGGCCCGATTTGGAAAGGCGGGCAAAACGGCGAGGAGGAGCTTTTACGCTCTTGCTATCGCGAAAGCCTTAGGCTTGCAAAGGAAAACAACTGCGAGTCAGTGGCTTTTCCGCTGATTTCATCGGGCGTTTACGGCTACCCGAAGGCTCAGGCGCTTAAGATAGCGGTTGATGAGATAAGCGACTTTCTTCTTGAACATGAAATGCTTGTGTATATCGTGATTTTTGACAGGGCGGCATATCAGATAAGTGAAAAGCTCTTCGGCGATATCAAAACCTTTATTGATGAAAACTATGTCGGGACGCATATTGATTATGAATACGAAAGCAGACGGCGCAGTATGGAGAGTATGCCGCTGTCTGCGTCTGCAATGCCAAAGCCGCAGTATGTGCAATCGGCGGAAAAGTTCGATATGGCAGTGTGCGACGGTGCAGCACCGTTGGAAGAGTTGCTGGCTGACAGGCTTAACTGCATTGACGAGAGCTTTTCACAAATGCTTCTGCGTAAGATAGACGAAAAGGGCATTACAGACGCACAGTGCTATAAGAAAGCAAATATATCACGAAAGCTTTTTTCAAAAATTCGGGGCGACATACATTACAAGCCGAGTAAGCCAACGGTAATCGCCTTTGCAATTTCACTGGAGCTTTCGCTTGATGAAACAAAGGATATGCTGATGAAGGCAGGCTTTGCACTGTCGCACAGTAATAAATTCGATATAATTATCGAGTATTTTATTACAAACGGAAACTATGATGTGTTCGAGATTAATCAGGCGCTTTTCGCCTTTGACCAGAGCCTTTTGGGAGTATAAAAATTTGTCGCCTGCTATGCGACCACAGCCTTCGATAAATTCTTTATAATACAGTTGCAAGGTTAATACTAATACCTAATAAAAAGTATAAAATCTTTGCGGTCTAATTTCCGCAATACTGCGTTGTCGTCCTTGCAAGGCGTCAGCCTTGCGGCGTCCTCCGCCTTGTCTTGCGAAAATTATCCTCGCAAATATAAATCTACTTTCTATCAGGAATTAGTATAAAACCCAGAATTGAATTTATCGGAGGTTTTGATTATGAAAAAGACAAATAACAACGGAATTACCGAGCTTGTGTTCATTCTCGACAGAAGCGGCTCAATGTCAGGGCTTGAAGCAGACACAATCGGCGGCTTTAACGCAATGATTGAAAAGCAGAGAAAGCAGGGCGGCGAATGCTTTGTTTCAACCGTGTTTTTTGACAATGAAAGCGAGGTGCTGCACGACAGAGTAAGGCTTTCCGAAATTCCGAAGATGACCGACAGTGACTACACCGTAAGAGGCTGTACAGCTTTGATTGACGCAATCGGCGGAGCTATTCACCATATCGGCAATGTTCATAAGTACGCAAGACCCGAGGATGTGCCCGAGCACACGATGTTTGTAATAACAACAGACGGAATGGAGAATGCAAGCCGCCGTTACTCAAGCGAAAAGGTCAAGAAAATGATACAGCACGAAAAGGAAAAGTACGGCTGGGAGTTCCTGTTTATCGGTGCAAATATTGACGCTGTTGAAACTGCGTCTCATTTCGGCATCAGCCGTGACCGTGCCGTGAACTACCACGCAGACGAGCGCGGAACACAGGTTCTCTACGATACGGTAGCCGACGCAGTGTGCTGCGTCAGAGAGAGCAAGCCGCTTGCACAGGACTGGAGCCGCAGAATTGACGAGGACTATAAGAGCCGCAAGGGCGGTGACGGACGCAGATAAGAGCTGAACTGTTCTTCCTGTCACATAATCATTTCTATTCTCATATATTAGAATGATACTTTGTGATAGGAGGCAAAAATGAATGCCGAGAATTTTGTGATTAAATCACTGGAGCTGCATCTGTTCTGCGGGCGAATTATGAAGGAACATTCATTCTTTCTCAAAGCCGGTTTTACTCCGGCAAATCCCCGTTTTTCAGATAATGCGGAATTCTTTATCAGGGAGTTTGAAAAGCTATTGTGCCGTGCCGTAACGCTTTCAGACGGTATTGTCGGTAAAGGCGTGCTTTGCTCGGGCGAGGTTGTGACTGACTTTACGGCTCTTGCTGAAAAGCAGACCGAGCGCTTCACAGGCATACCGATAAACAAGGCGATTACCGAAAAGGAGCTTGCGCTTCGCAGCGGCGAGTGCAGGCGCGAAAAGGCGGAGAAAATCTGCGCACAGGTGAAAAAGCTCAATCAAACGGCACTCAGACTGCTTGACGGGCTTATCTGTTTTAAGGAAAGGATTCTCAAAGGCGTGCTTGATTGCGAGATGTTCACGCTGAATTATCCTCTGCTGATTGAGCATATTTTAAGAGAGGCAAAGCTCTCCCGACATCACCTGATGTTGAGAGAGCTTTAATTCTTTATTTACGCAAAAACAGGCTGTAGCTGAACATCAATAAGCGCAGATTCTATTGTCTGTTGCAGCTTATCAAAATGCGCCACAAGCGACTTCGGCTTTTTTAGCGGGTCGTCCTGCGACATAGGAACAAAGTAAATGTTCTTTGTGTTCAGGAGCTTACCTAAATTCTGCGCCGATGCGCCCAGTGCGTCGTTGCTTGCAAGCGCAAGAACAACAGGCGCGCCGATTCGAAGCTGTGACTTCACCGCCATTGTGACGGGCGTGTCGGTTATGCCATTTGCAATTTTGCCGAGAGTGTTGCCCGTGCAGGGCGCAACCGCCAGAATGTCACACATTCTTTTGGGACCTATCGGCTCAGCCGTTTCTATCGAATGAATTATGTCCTTTCTGCTAATAGCCTTAATTCTTTCGTTTATTTCCTGCGCCTTGCCAAAGCGTGTGTCTGTGCCGTAGGCTGTGCAGGACATTATCGGAACAATATCGTATTTCTCCAAAGCCAGATGTTCCATTTCCTTGATTGCTTTGGAGAATGTGCAGAATGACCCGCAAAGTGCAAAGCCAACTGTGGTTTTTTCCACGCTTAATCCTCCTCAAGCATATTGAAAATTGTTTTTTTTATTATTTCGCCCGACGCCTTCGGTGCAACGCGACCGGGCAGTGACAGCGCGTGAATTGTTTTTATGCCGAGCCTTTTTGCACTGTCAAAATCAACTCCGCCCGGCTTTGAGGCAAGGTCGATTACGAGCGCCTGCCTGCAGGTTTTTGCAAGGGTGTGCGCCGTAAAAATCATAGCCGGTACAGTGTTGAATACTATATCAAAGCCGCCGACTGAGCTTAAGGTATTGATGTCAACGGCGTTGTACCCGAGTGCGCCGATAAGAGCCAGATCGCGTTTTTTTCTTGCGGCGGCATATACCTGTGCGCCGAGCCCATGCAGCATTTTGCTAAGCACCTTGCCGATTTTGCCAAAGCCTGCGACAAGGCATTTTGAGCCGTGTATCGTGCCGGGGTATTCGCGCATTGCAACCTCTATCGCACCCTCGGCGCTCGGCACAGCATTCTGAACGGCAAGCTCCTCACGGCTCATATAGTCGCACAGATAAACGCTTTCCCACGCAGGCGACAGAGCCTTGAGCTTTGCGCTCATCGTGCAGAAAACCCTCTTGCCTGCAAAGCTGCGTGCAAGGCTGTCGTCAAGGAAAATTTCGCTGTTTGAAAAGGGTGCGTTGAGAGTCAGACCGTCCTTTGTAAGCGGCATCGGCAGAATAACGCAGTCGCCGTTTTGCAAAGCCTTGTCTATCGGCAGCTGTTCAAAGCTCCACTCGTTTTCAAGCTTTTCAAAGCCGCTTAGATATATTTTGTAGCCCTCGCTCTGTATAGCCTGCGCCGCGTAAAGCTGCCGTTTATCTCCGCCTATTATCGAAAAGCTGCGTACCCTCATCTTACACTACTCCCATCCCTTGCCATAGCCGGTGCTTATATTGTTATATTACGGCAAAATCTGATTTTGGTGATAAGTTGCGGCGACAACCAAAATTATTCATTATTCTTTTTTCTTTATTCTTTAGCACAAATAACAAAGCCGCCCTCAAGGTTTGAGAGCGGCTGCTGTTACATAACTTATTGATTTTTCTTTTACCTTATCCCGTACTCCGCAGTAGAGCCGAGCTGCTCCTCAATTCTGAGCAGGCGGTTGTATTTTGCGGTTCTGTCTGTGCGGCAGGGTGCACCTGTCTTGATAAGACCCGTTGAAAGTCCGACCGCTAAATCGGCTATCGTTGTGTCCTCTGTTTCACCCGAACGGTGCGACATTATCGTTCTATAGCCGTGATGCTTTGCAATAAACACTGCTCTTGCCGTTTCGGTGAGCGTGCCTATCTGATTGGGCTTGATGAGTATTGCGTTTCCGCAGTGCAGTGCGATGCCCTTTTTAAGGCGCTCGTGATTTGTCACAAATAAATCGTCACCCACAAGCGCAAGACGGTCGTTGAGCTTTTCGGTCATCATCGCCCAGCCGTCCCAATCGTTTTCGTCAAGAGGATCCTCTATCGAAAAAATCGGGTAGTTGTCCCTGAGCTTGCTCCACGATTCAATCAGCTCGTTGCTCGTTTTCATTTCGCCCTTTTTCGGCAGGTTATATTCGCCGATACTTTCACCCTTCCATTCGCTTGCGGCAGCGTCAAGCGAAATCATAAAATCAGCTCCCGGCTTGTAGCCAGTCTGCTCGACCGCCTGTAATATAAGCTCAATAGCCTCGCTCTCACTTTGCAGTGACGGTGCAAAACCGCCCTCATCGCCTATAGCGGTTGAAAGTCCCTTAGTTTTCAGCAGCTTTTTCAGCGTGTGGTAAACCTCGCAGCACTGCCGCAGTCCCCGTGAAAAGCTCTTTGCGCCGACAGGAAGAATCATAAATTCCTGAACATCAAGGTTGTTGTCTGCGTGAGCGCCGCCGTTTAAAATGTTCATCATCGGCATAGGCAGGGTGTGGGTAAAGCAGCCGCCGATGTAGCGGTAAAGCGGAATTTCAAGCAGTGCCGATGCTGCCCTTGCACACGCGATGGAAACCGCAAGAGTTGCGTTTGCGCCGAGCTTTGACTTGTTGTCTGTGCCGTCAAGCTCAATCATAATTCTGTCAAGCTCCTCCTGCTTGAGCGGATTTTTGCCGCACAGCGCAGGTGAAATTTCGCGGCTGATGTTTTCAACCGCCTGCTGAACTCCGAGTCCCAAAAAGCGCTTTTTGTTGCCGTCACGCAGCTCAACCGCCTCAAATTCACCTGTTGACGCGCCCGAAGGAACGCTTGCACGCGCGCTTATGCCGCATTCAAGCATAACCTCAGCCTCAACCGTCGGGTTTCCGCGTGAATCAATAATCTCTCTGCCTCTCACTCTTTTAATGAAAAAGCTCATAATTGTCCTCCTGTTTCTTTTTGGTTATTATTGCCTGTGCTCGGACGAGTATTCACCCAAAAAGTGAATATCTCATATATTGATAATATAGCAAAAAAGAAAGGAGTCACATAATGACAACCGTAGTTTATACTGTTGAGCCGGGCGATACACTGTGGGGGATAGCACAGTTTTTCGGCATAACGGTTAATGATATAGCAAGATACAACGGTCTTGCATTTCCCGACAGAATATACCCGGGACAGCGGCTGAGAATACCGATTGGGAACAGAAATGTGCCGCAGTGGTACGCTGTGCGCCCCGGCGACACTCTTCATTCCATAGCCTCCAATTTCGGAATAACCGTAGAAGAGATAATAAGCAGGAATAATTTTGACAACCCGAATCTGATTTACCCCGGAATGTTTATCAGGCTGAGGGATTGATATATTGCTGTAATACAAAACGGGCGAACAGATTTGTTCGCCCGTTTGTTAAATACTGAGATTATTTTTCAATCTTGAAATCGTGCTTTGGCTTTGCCTCGTTATTAACCTTTTCGCTGCCTCTCTTTTCCTCCTGCATAACAAGGAAGAGGTAAACAGACATAAATGTAATTAAAAAGTAACACACCATCGACAGCAAAGCGCCGAGGCTGAATGCTCTGCCAGGCCCGAAGCATATAAGTCCGACCGCGACAATCGGACACAAAACGCCTGTCAGGCATTTAAAGCCCCTTGTCTTGTCGAAGGACTCAAACAGAAAGCCGATTACAGGCAGTAAAAACAGAACAATACCGTAAATTATCGTTCCGCCTGAGCCGTTGCCAAGGCGCAGACCGTCAAAAATCATATTGAACACGGTGAAAAACTGAATACTTCCGTCGGGTGCAGGCAGCTGAACAAAGGGGAAAGCGCACCATACTATTGTAATAATATAGAATACGCAGATAGCCAGCCTCAATCGCTTTGTTCTTTTTGATTCAAGAGCCTGCTCAGGCTCCGAGATTTTTCTAATAGATCTTTTAGACATTTTTTACCTCTTAATTTTAATTTAATCCTTAACTATGAATTTATCATTGTACGACTCAATCGCAGCCTTTATAACCTCGCGCGCTACCTCAACGCCCTGAACCTCGTCAACAGCGGTGTCCTTGTTTTCAAGGCTTTTATACACTGTGAAGAAGTGGCACATCTCGGTAAAAATGTGTTTCGGCAGCTGAGAAATATCGGTGTACTCGTTGTAGGTAGGGTCGTTGAACGGTATGGCGATAATCTTTTCGTCGTTTCTGCCGTTGTCAACCATTCTGATAACGCCGATAGGGTAGCAGCGTATGAGAGTCATAGGATATACATCTTCACTGCAAAGTACAAGTACATCAAGCGGGTCGAGGTCATCACCATATGTACGCGGAATAAAGCCGTAGTTAGCAGGGTAGTGTGTTGAGGTGTAGAGTATGCGGTCAAGCTTTAAAAGTCCTGTCTGCTTATCCATCTCATATTTGCACTTGCTGCCCTTTGGGATTTCAATAACGGCAATAAAATCGTTTTCACCTATTCTTGATGAATCAATATCGTGCCATATGTTCATAATAAATAACATTCCTTTCTCTCGGTGTAGTGATTGACTGTAAGGTGGATAAAATCGTTTATTATTATTGCTTTCATTGTACCACATATATTTAGGAAACGCAAGAATAATACAAAAATAACAAATAATTGAATAAAAAGCTTGCAAAATATAGACACATATGCTATAATATGGAAAATTTTTCTGAGGTGATAGAAATGGGAAGTTGGGTTAACGAGGCAGTATTTTATCAGATTTATCCAATCGGTTTTTGCGGAGCACCCGAATATAACGATTGCAAGCAGGAATACCGCCTTGATAAAATAAAGGAGTGGATACCGCATCTTCGTGCTTTGAATGTAAATGCGCTTTATCTCGGCCCGATATTTGATTCTACCAAGCACGGCTACGACACAAAGGATTATTACAGGGTTGACACTCGTCTTGGTGATAATGCGTCGTTCAAGGCAATCTGCGACGAGCTTCACGCAAACGGCATAAAGATAGTGCTTGACGGCGTGTTCAATCATGTAGGACGAGAGTTCTGGGCGTTTAAGGATGTTCAGGAAAAGGGACAGGGCAGCGAGTACTGCTCATGGTTTCACAATCTCAATTTCGGCGGCAGCAGTCCTTGCGGCGACCCGTTCTGGTATGAGGGCTGGAACGGTCACTATGATCTTGTAAAGCTCAATCTGCGCAACCCTGCTGTTGTAGACCACCTTATCGGCGCTGTTGAAATGTGGATGGACGAATTCGGAATTGACGGACTGCGCCTTGATGCGGCAGACTGCATTGACTTTGACTTTTTCCGCCGCTTACGCTCATTCTGCAAGAGCAAGAAAAGCGACTTCTGGCTTATGGGCGAGATTATTCACGGCGATTACAGCCGTTGGGCAAATCCTGAAATGCTCGACAGTGTTACAAACTATGAGTGCTACAAGGGCATTTATTCCTCACACAACGACCATAACTATTTTGAGATTGCACATTCACTGCAAAGACAGTTTGCAAACGGCGGAATTTACAAGAATATTTACACCTACAACTTCCTTGATAATCACGATGTAAACCGTCTTGCCAGCAATTTGAAGGATAAGCGTCACCTTAAAAACTGCTATGCGGTTATGTATACAATGCCGGGCGCACCGTCAATTTATTACGGCAGTGAATGGGGCATAGAGGGTCAGCGCACATGGAACAGCGACGCTGTGCTGCGCCCATGCCTTGACATCAATAATATCCCGAATAAGGACGATGAGCTGTGCAAATATATTGCAAAGCTCGGTTATATACGCCGTAAGCTTCCTGCAATTAAGGACGGCAGCTTTGAAAATACGATTATTAAGAACGAACAGCTTGTGTTCTGCCGCAGAGCAGAGGGTCAGACGGTTTATGTTGCGTTTAACCTCTGCGACCACGATGAGAAAATCGGCTTTAATATCGACGGCGGCTACAGCACCCTTACAGATGTTCTGAACGATAACCAGACCTTTGCCGCTTCAGGCTATGTTGAAATAAGCATACCTGCCAACAGTGCGAGGATCCTTGTGCTGAATAACGGCGACTTTAAGATTGAATACAACGGCGAAAGCGCTAACGAAGCGCCGAAACAGCAAACAGCGCCGGAGCAGGAAACCAAGGCCGAGAGCGAAGCACCGCAGGTTGAGGTTAAAAAGCCTGAGCTTGGCGATGCTGTGCGCAGAGCTGATGGCAGCGAGGGCAGAATTGTCGCAATAACTCAGGACTGCGAAACAGGCGATGAAATCGTTGTTTATAAGCAGTCAACAGGCGAATTGAAGGCAGTACTTTCGCAGGAGCTTTAAGCTGTACGAAATTTAATATAAACCATACGGCAGGCGGCTAACCGTCTGCCGTTTTTTTGGCGGAATTTGAATTTTTTTATAACGATTACACTTAACCCCTTGCACTTTACAGCAAAATATCGGATAATATGGGTTATGGATTCAATATAATACAGGAAAGCATATTCCCAATCATTGTCAAAGGAAAGGAAGAAAAATATGATAACCGTAACCGATGTAAGTCTTAACTTCAGCGGACAGCCGCTGTTTACTGATGTAAACCTTAAATTCACTCCCGGTAACTGCTATGGTATTATCGGGGCAAACGGCGCAGGTAAATCCACCTTTTTAAAGCTTCTCTCCGGCGAGCTTGAAACCTCAAAGGGTGAAATCACAATCCCCGACGATGTGCGAATGTCTGTACTTAAGCAGGACCACTTTGCGTTCGACGCATACACCGTTCTTGATACCGTAATCTACGGCAACAAAAAGCTTTACGATATTATGAAGGAAAAGGACGAGATTTACGCAAAGCCCGACTTCAGCGACGAGGACGGACTTCGTGCCTCTGAGCTTGAGGCGGAGTTTGCCGAGCTTGACGGCTGGGAGGCTGAAAGTGACGCTTCAAAGCTTATACAGGGCTTAGGGCTTGACGAGAGCCTGCTCTATTCGCAGATGAGCTCGCTTACAGGTAACGAAAAGGTCAAGGTGCTGCTCGCACAGGCACTTTTCGGCAATCCCGATATTATCCTTCTCGATGAGCCTACGAACAACCTCGATGTTATGGCGATAAACTGGCTTGAGGATTTCCTGCTCGACTACGAGGGTACAGTAATTGTTGTAAGCCACGACCGCCACTTCTTAAATACCGTCTGCACGCATATAGTTGATGTTGACTACACAAAGATAAAAATGTATGTCGGCAACTATGAATTCTGGTATGAGTCCAGCCAGATGATGCAGGCTATGATGAAGCAGCAGAATAAAAAGGCAGAGGAAAAGATAAAAGAGCTGCAAAGCTTTATTCAGCGCTTTTCAGCGAATAAGTCAAAGTCAAAGCAGGCAACCTCAAGAAAGAAACTGCTTGAAAAGCTGACTGTTGAGGAGATGCCGGCGTCAAGCCGCCGCTATCCGTTTGTCGGCTTTACGCAGGACAGAGAGGTCGGCAAGGAAATTCTGACGGTAGAGGGACTTTCAAAAACAGTTGACGGCGTTAAAGTGCTCGACAATGTGTCGTTCAGAGTTGAAAAGGGCAACAAGATTGCATTCCTGTGCGAGAATGAAATTGCAATTACAACCCTCTTTGAAATTCTTATGGGCAATCTTGAGCCTGACGAGGGCAGCTATAAATGGGGCGTCAGCACAAGCCAGTCGTACTTTCCGCTTGACAATACCTCATATTTTGACGGCTGCGACAAGAGTATTCTCGAGTGGCTGGGTGACTATAACCAAAGCAACGACAGGACAGAAACATATCTGAGAGGCTTCCTCGGTAGAATGTTGTTCTCGGGCGAGGATGTTTTCAAGCCTGTAAAGGTGCTGTCGGGCGGAGAAAAGGTAAGATGTATGCTCGCAAGAATGATGATGTTCGGTTCAAATGTGCTTGTGCTTGATCAGCCGACAAACCACCTTGACCTTGAGTCAATAACAGCCGTAAATAACGGACTTACAAACTTCAAGGGCATCGTTTTGTTCTCATCTCACGACCATGAGTTTATCTCAACGGTTGCAAACAGAATAATCTTCATCAAGCCTCAGGGTATACAGGATATAACCCAG
Source organism: Acutalibacteraceae bacterium (assembly GCA_051880615.1). GTDB lineage: Bacteria > Bacillota > Clostridia > Oscillospirales > Acutalibacteraceae > UBA7067. Next base: position 103,555 of record JBJEOH010000019.1, on the reverse strand, counting down.
AGCTATGACGAGTACCTCGAACAGAATAAGCTTACAAGAAATTAAAATTTCTCTGTCCTCCTTTTTTAACAAGGAGGACTTTTTTAACAATTTGGAAACCATTATTTCCTAAAAAATGATATAATTATCCAATAAACCACAAAACACACAAGGAGAGCGATAATTATGCCTCAGCTTGTAAAATTTGAGAATGTAAAAAAGATATATAAAATGGGTGAGATTGAAATCAACGCGCTTGACGGCGTTAATTTTGAGATTAACGAGGGTGAATTTGCGGTTGTTGTCGGCTCAAGCGGTGCGGGCAAAACAACGGTGCTGAATATCCTCGGCGGTATGGACAGCGCAAGCAGCGGCACCGTAACCGTTGACGGGCGTGATATTACTGCACTAAAGGGTAAGGAGCTTATAGCCTACCGCCGCTTTGACATCGGCTTTGTGTTTCAATTCTATAATCTTGTGCCGAACCTGACGGCAAAGGAAAATGTAGAGCTTGCCGCGCAGATTTGCAAGAACCCGATGGACGCACTCTCGGCTCTTGAAAGTGTGGGTCTTAAGGACAGGATCAATAACTTTCCTGCACAGCTTTCGGGCGGCGAGCAGCAGAGAGTGTCGATAGCAAGAGCGCTTGCAAAGCGCCCGAAGCTCCTTTTGTGCGACGAGCCGACAGGTGCGCTTGACTACAATACGGGCAAAACCATACTTAAGCTCTTGCAGGATAAATGCCGCAATGACGGTATGACGGTTGTGCTGATAACCCATAACTCGGCGATAACGCCGATGGCTGACAGGGTTATTAAAATGAAAAGCGGAAAGATAACGAGCAACGAAATTAACAAGACTCCGGTTTCGGTAGAGGATATCGAGTGGTGATTTTCGGTATTTCTAAAAAGGGGTGACTAATTTGAAAGGCTCAGTTTTAAAAAATATTTTCCGGGAAATATGGGACACAAAGGCGAGGTTTCTCTCCATTCTGGCGATAATCGGACTCGGTGTCGGATTTTTTGTAGGCGTTAAGGCGGCAGGACCGTCAATGATAAACACTCTTGTAAACTATGCGCACGAGCAGAATATGATGGACTTCCGTCTTGTGTCAAGCGTCGGCTTTGACGATGACGATGTTTCGGAAATTGCAAAAACACAGGGAATAGCCGAGGTTCAGGCGGGATACTTTACTGACGCCGTTATGAGCGACGGCAGCAAGAAAAGCGTAGTAAGACTGCACAGCCTCGGCAAGGACGACAAAATCAATGTTCCATTGCTTGAAGAGGGCAGATTGCCGAAAAAATCGGGCGAAATTGTTGTTGAGGACGCGTCATACGCCAACCCGATAGAGATAGGCTCGAAAATATCGCTTGAAAAAACGGTTGTGTCGCGCACAAGCGGCGAGGAAGAGGATATACCGCTGGAATGTACCGAATTTACCGTAGTCGGCAAGGTGAAATCGCCGCTTTATATCTCTTTCCAAAAGGGCAAAACAACCGTCGGCAACGGCACAATATCATACTATATGATGATACTGCCGCAGGATTTTACAAGCGAGCGCTACACCGAGCTTTACCTTGTATCGGACTTTTCACAAAACGGCGGCTACCCGTACAGCGACGAGTATATAAAGGAGATTGATACTCTTACCGAGCGCCTTGAAGCAGTATGCGACGATCGCCTTGAGGTTTTTGATAAAAAGGAAATAGAGCCGAAGCGGCAGGAAATCCGCGACGGTATTGACAAGCTAAAAACTGCAATGGACAAAACAGATACCAAGCTTGACGGTGCTTACTCAAAGATAACGGCACAGCAAAAGCAATTTGAGAATGCCGTTTTACCAAGCGGCAATAATGCGCTTATTGCAGGCGCTAAGACTCAGCTTGACTGTGCGCTTGAACAGTGGAAAAGCAATAAAATAAAAGCTGCATTCCAATTTACACAGGAAAAGCAAGGCATCAGCGACGCACAGCAAAAGCTTGAACAGTTTGACGATATGAAGTCGTTCGTCACAACAAGGGACGACAGCCCGGGTTATTCCGAATTTCAGGACAACTCAGGGCGAGTTGATGCGGTTGCGACGGTGTTCCCTGTATTCTTCCTGCTGGTTGCAATTCTTGTCTGCGTTACCACAATGACGAGAATGGTTGAGGAACGCAGAACCGAAATCGGCACATTCAAGGCTCTCGGTTATTCAAACGGAACGATAATTTCAAAATATGTCATCTACTCAACCACCGCAGGAATTCTCGGCTGTGCTATAGGTTGTGTTCTCGGTTGTGTTTCCTTGCCGAATATCATATTCAACGCCTACGCTATGATGTACCACATCAAGTCGATGGACGCTGTTATTCCGTGGGGATATATCATAGGCGGCTTTGTTGTTGCGGTGCTGTGTACGGCGGTTGTGTCGTGGCTTACCTGCCGCAGTGAGCTTAATCGCACTCCTGCAAGCCTTATGCGCCCGAAAACGCCAAAAGCAGGCAAGCGGAATCTGCTGGAGCGTATAGGCTTTATCTGGAACAGAATGAAATTCACCTCTAAGGTTACGGCGAGAAACCTGTTCAGATATAAGCCGAGATTCTTTATGACAGTTATCGGTGTTGCAGGCTGTACGGCGCTGATTCTGGCGGCGTTCGGTCTTATGGACTCAATCGGCGGGATAGTAGATAAGCAGTTCGGAGAAGTATACAACTACAATCTGAGCGTAGTATTTTCAAAGAGCAAGACAAGTGAAGATGCCGATAAATTTATCGACAGCCTGACAGCTCGGTATAATCTGGAAAACTCAATGCCTGTATATCAGAACGAAATAACCGTTTATGACAATAACAGCGATACGACATACGGCGACACTTATCTTGTTGTTCCCTCAAAGCCCGACAAGCTTCGTGCAACAATAGATTTGCACAACAGGCAGACCCGAGAGAAGATTGAGCTTGCCGACAACGGCTGTGTTATGAGCGAAAAGCTTGCGAATACTATGGGGCTGAAGATCGGCGACGAGTTCAGAATCAAGGATATTGACGACTGTGTTGTTACCCTAAAGCTTTCGGCAATATGCGAAAACTATCTTTACAGCTATGTTTACATAACGCCGAATTATTACAGTGAATGCTTCGGCGAAGCAGTAAAATACAATATGCTCAACACAAGCTTTAACTATGACACCGAGGAGGAGCGTGACTCTCTGGCTCAGGATTTGCTTGAGGACAGTGAGATTGTAAGTGTAAACTACACCGATTCGGGCATTGATAATTTCAGGAGGATGCTCAGCACGCTGAATATGGTAGTCTGTGTGCTGATAATCAGCGCAGGTGCGCTTGCATTTGTTGTGCTTTACAATCTCACGAATATCAATATCGCCGAGCGCGCAAGAGAGATTGCAACAATTAAGGTTCTCGGCTTTTATAACCGTGAGGTCAGCGGATATATCTACCGCGAAAATGTGATACTCACCGTTATCGGCGCTTTGGTAGGATTAGTGCTTGGTATATTCCTCACAGGCTTTATAATTCAGACGGTTGAGGTTGATATTGTAATGTTCGGCAGAGAGATAATGCTTCAGAGCTTTCTGTATGCGCTCGGACTTACATTCCTGTTTGCGATAATTGTCAATTTCTTTATGTACTTTAAAATGAAGAATATTGATATGGTCGAGTCGCTCAAGTCGATTGAATGATAAAACAATAGCTTGACAATATTGCTTTATACGGATAATATTCATATATAACTCAAAATCAGAAAGGACGATTTTTATGTCACAAAATCCGATGGTAACATTTACAATGGAGAACGGCAAAACCTTTAAGGCTGAGCTTTATCCTGAAATTGCACCGAATACGGTAAATAACTTTTTGAGCCTTGTGAATAAAGGCTTTTACAACGGACTGACTTTTCACCGTGTAATTTACGGCTTTATGATTCAGGGCGGCTGTCCTAAGGGTACAGGCACAGGCGGACCGGGCTACAGCATTAAGGGCGAGTTTTCCTCAAACGGCTTTAAGAACGATTTGAAGCACACCGAAGGAGTGCTGTCAATGGCGAGATCAATGATGCCGAACAGCGCAGGCTCACAGTTCTTTATTATGCACAAGAACGCACCGCACCTTGACGGTCAGTATGCCGCTTTTGGCAAAATCACCGAGGGTATGGAGGTTGTAAACGAAATAGCTGAGTGCGACACCGACTACGCCGACAAGCCGCTTGACCCGCAGGTAATCAAGAGCGTAACAGCCGAAATCTTCGGTGTTGAATATCCCGAACCGGAAAAGGCATAAGCGGCGCTTTGTTTTGCAGTGAAGAGATAAGAGAGAAGAAAGAAGAAAAATGGTTGTCGCCGCTATGCGGCTTTTGAATTAAGATATGAAACAATCCCCTTAGTGTAGTCTTGAAAGTTTTTGTTATTTCAAGTGTCTACTTTAAGGGGATTATATCATTTTACAAGCACTTCAGTCTTTTTTCTGTCTTGACAGAATAAATTATGTTCTGTATACTGATACTAATTGATACTAATAAATATCAATCAGGAGGCTTAATATGGATATTGCAAAGTTTACGACTATGCTTAATGACAAATATTTTCTGAATCTGAAAAAGCTTAAATACAAATATCCCGAAGATTTTGACGAGTTCATTGAAAGCTTAAAGAATATGTTTTTCAAGGAAATACCATTAGAGGATTTCAACGGCAGGAAAATTGTTTATCTCGAAAGCTATGCAGGAATCAGCCTCAATACGGTAAAGCTGCTTTTGCACCCTCAAAACAGCGGTTACAGCTTAAAGGCTGTTGAGAATGAAATAATTTCAAGCTCGGCGATTGAGAGTATTGATTTTGACAGGAACAGCGTCCGCAATATTCTGAAAGGACTTGCTCCACAGGACGAGGAGGAAAGCAGAATACTCGGTCAGAAAAAAGGCTTTGAATTTATAGCTGACATCAACAATAGAATCACCGAGGACAATATTCACAAGCTATATATGATGACGGCAGGGGATTTTCTTGACGGTGAAAATGCACTGAAAGACAGCTGCTTATACCGCCACGACAGCGTTTTTGTTGTCGGGTCACAGGTTGAACATTCGGGAATTGACTTCAAAAGACTACCCGAATGTATGGGCGCTCTTGTTGATTTTATAAACAGCGAGGATGAAATCAATGATTTGCTTAAGGCGGCTATGGTTCATTTTTATATGGAATATCTGCATCCGTATTTTGACGGCAACGGCAGAATGGCTCGACTGGTTCACTTGTGGTTTCTGGTGCAAAGAGGTTATGAAACAGCGCTTTTTGTGCCTTTTTCAAGCTGTATTATGAGCAGCCGAAAAAAATACTATAACGCTTTTACGCTTGTTGAAGATAATTATAAGCTGACGGGAGTGCTTGATGTTACGCCTTTTTTAAAATATTTTGTTGACGAGGTTTACAATAAGCTGCCGGAGCAGGAGATAAAAGCAGATGTGATTGATGCTTACAAATCAGCACTCAGGCAGGGCAAAATAACAGAAAAGGAATCAAAGCTGTGGCAGTTTGTGCTGTCAAGCTACGGCACAGGTGAATTTTCGACAAAACAGCTTGAAAAAGACTACGGTAATGCCGCCTACGCAACAATACGCTCATTTGTGATTAAGTTCACATCGCTCGGTTTGCTGTCAAAAGAAAATTACAAGAACAGGACAAAGTATAAAATAAATGCTTAGCTGAACTTCACACTAACATACATCTTATCTCTCATTTACAACAACTTACAGCCTGATTTTTACTTTTTTAACAATTTTTGTTGATTAATGAAAATTTTCGTAGTATTATCTGAATACGGTAAAACCTGAGCCATAAGCTTATGTCAACAGAAGGTTGCTGTTAAGCGATACCTGCCGCAGCAAAAAGTACTCATATTTTTTCAGCCTCAATCTGTGGCTCTGCTGAGTCGTTATCAGCCGATAATTCAGTCCCTTGATATAAGCTTTGTTCCGTGTCATTGTGCGCAGGTTTTCTGTATTCTTACCGCGGCAATTCCATAAGCAGGCAGTTTGCATAATGCTGCCTCATACCGAAAGAAAAATGCAACCGTGGTTTGCCCGTGTGCAAACACGAGTTTGCAGACAATATTTTTTCGGTGTGATATCATTGTGTCGGAAATTATTCCGGCGTTCATCGTATTTTATGTGACAAGCGGCTGTAGTCAGCGTAAAAATACGGCTGAAAGGAAAGGTGAGAACAAATGATTTATGTTGACAACATAAGAAAAGAATTCAAAAAGACGATAAAACAGCCGGGATTGCTCGGCAGCGTTAAGTCACTGTTCAAGCCGAAAACAGAGAAGGTAGTGGCTGTTGATGATATTTCATTCCATGTGCCTAAGGGCGAAATACTCGGCTTTATCGGACCGAACGGCGCGGGTAAATCGACTGTTATCAAAATGCTCACAGGTATTCTCACGCCTACCTCAGGCTCCTGCACTATTGACGGCAGAAATCCGCAGAAAGACAGGAAAAGCTATGTTAAGGAAATAGGCGTTGTTTTCGGTCAGCGAACACAGCTTTGGTGGGACCTTCCGCTTTGCGAAACCTATGCGGTTTTGAAGGAAATCTACGAGGTGGAGGACAGCGCATACAAAAGGAAAATGGATTTGTTAAACGAGGTGCTCGATTTGCAGGACTTCATCAAAAGCCCTGTTCGTACACTCTCACTCGGTCAGCGAATGAGGGCGGATATAGCCGCCTCGCTGCTGCACAGTCCCAAGGTTTTGTTCCTTGACGAGCCGACCATCGGACTCGATGTTGTTGTCAAGGACAATATCAGACGAGCTATTGCAAAAATTAACGAGGAGGAACAGACAACCGTTATCCTCACAACTCACGATTTAAGCGATATTGAGCTTTTGTCAAAGCGAATCGTAATGATTGACAAGGGAAAGAATGTGTTTGACGGTACGGTTGACGAGCTTAAATCGAATTACGGTCAGAGCAGGGAACTTCACTTTGAGCTTCAAAGCTCAAAAGATATTGACACCCTCGATTACAAGGCGCATTTCAAGCTTTCGGACGAGGATGTGATAATCAAGAATGACGCAAACAAGGTGACTGTACGCTTCAACAGCGATATGGTGCCTGTGGGCGATATGCTGTCATACACGCTTTCAACCGTTCGCGTCAATGACATAAGCGTGAGAGACGCCGACATTGAAGAAATTATCCGCCGCCTTTATAAAAAAGAGGTGATAGCGGATGCGTAGATTTTTAAGGATTTATCTGCCGTTTTCAAGGGCGGGAATTCAGGAGATGATGGCGTACCGCTTTAACTTCTTCTTTCATCTGCTGGGCGAAATGCTCTCGTGCTTTGTAATGTACTTTGTGTGGCTCGCGGTTTTTGAAAGCTCAGACAGCTCAACCTTTATGGGTTTTTCAATGATTGATATGACGGTGTATCTATTCATCTCGTTTATGGCAAGCTTTCTTACATACAGCGACGGCGCAATAAATATCGGCGAGGAGATACGCGACGGCTCAATAGTTATGAGAATGATAAAACCCGTAAACTTTGATATGTACTTTTTGTTTCACGAGCTTGGCAGCCGTGTGGTTATGGCCGGCATTGTGCTTGTGCCGATGTGCGTCGGTGTGGAGCTTTACAAGTATTTTGTAACGGGTACGGTTATGTTCAGCCTGCCGAATTTTTCGCTGTTTCTGGTAAGCGTTATTATAGCCTATCTTATCTCGTTTTACTTCAATCTGTGCTATGGCTTTCTGGCGTTCTTCCTGAAAAACCTATGGGGTTCAAGCGTATTGAAGGACGCAGTGATAAGCTTTTTGTCAGGCTCAAAAATTCCGCTGGCGTTTATGCCGCCGATGCTTCAGACGGTGCTGACAATTCTGCCGTTTGCTTCTTTGAGCTACACACCAGTTATGCTCTATATGGGGCTTTATGACGCGCCTACTATTGTGTGGAAAATAGCGCTGCAGCTTTTCTGGCTGGTGTTCTTCTGGGGCTTGAGCAAGCTTATCTGGCGCCTTGCGACAAAGCGACTTTGCGTGCAGGGAGGTTGATGATATGCTGAAGAAAATAAAAAGAATGGCAAAAATGCACCGTATCTTCATAGTGCAGGACCTGAAAAAGCTTATGGAGTACAAGGTTGACTTCCTCACGGGTGTGTTCGGCTTTATAGTGTATCAGACAATCAATATCCTGTTTTTATGGATAATCTTCAGCGGTATTCCCGCACTTCACGGCTGGACCTATGACGAGATTATCTTTATCTACGGCTTTTCACTTCTGCCAAAGGCGATAGACCACCTGTTCTTTGACAATCTGTGGAGCGTCGGCTACTGGCTTGTTGCAAAGGGTGATTTTGACAAATACCTCACAAGACCGTTGAACACTCTGCTTACGGTTATAGTAGAGAAGTTCTGCGTTGACGCTGGCGGCGAGTTTGTTGTCGGCGTTGCCCTTATCGCCGTAACGATAGGCAAGGTGTCTGTTCAGTGGAGCGTTGTGAATGTGCTGCTGTTTTTCCTCATTCTGCCGTTTGCGACACTCATCTATACGGGTATAAAAACAATTACCGCGTCCCTTGCTTTCTGGACAAAGCGCAGCGGACACATTATTCATGTTTTTTATCTGATGAACGATTTTGCAAAATACCCGACATCAATTTACAACGATGTTATCCGCAATGTGATTACATACATCATTCCGTTTGCGTTTACGGCGTTTTATCCTGCAAGCTATTTCTTAACCGGTGAAAATCTGCTGTTTAATCTCGGCGGAACGGTGATAGCCGCCATAGTGCTTATGACGCTCGGCGTCCTTATCTGGAACAAGGGTGTTAAGTCCTATGAAAGCGCAGGAAGCTGAATAGAATATTTTTGGGGAGCTTCGTTTCGGAGCTTCCCTTTTTTAATAACCCATTGACAAATATCTATGTGAGAGTTATAATGTCATATAGAAATTTCTCTATTGGAGGTGCTCTGATTGGATTTAGATGAGAGAAAAACCGCATTGATTTTCAAGGCGTTCTGTGATGAAAACCGTATCCGTATTCTGAAGCTTCTCAGAACAGGCGAGAGATGCGCCTGCAAATTGCTTGAGGAAATTAATGTGACTCAGCCCACACTGTCACATCATATGAAAATTCTATGCGATTCAGGCATTGTTGTCGGCAGAAAAGAGGGTAAGTGGACTCATTACTCGATTTCTTCCGAAGGCTCGGAATATGCGGCAAAATGCCTGAAAGAATTAACGACGATTGATGCGGAATATGAAGAAAAGTCTTGCTGTGAAGATTGATAGGTAATCATTTGCCGCACGGCTTATCATATCTTTTTCTCATTGATGTATTTCAATTTAACTATATGAAAGGGGCGTTTTATGGAAGCGATAAAATCCGTATGGGATTTCTTTCAGAATGAAATCCTCGGTATGGGGTGGCTGAATAGGCTTATAAATACAGCGTTGAATGCTTGTGGTTTAGATTCGACAAGCAGGATCGGCGGAAGTATTCAGTTCTTTATCTACGACACAATTAAAATTATGCTTCTCTTAGGTGCTTTGATTTTGCTTATTTCATATGTTCAAAGCTATTTCCCGCCCGAGAGAACTAAAAAGATACTCGGCAGATTTCACGGCATATGGGCAAACATTATCGCCGCTTTGCTCGGTACGGTAACGCCGTTTTGTTCCTGTTCGTCAATTCCGTTGTTTATAGGGTTTACAAGTGCAGGACTTCCGCTTGGCGTAACCTTCTCTTTCCTCATTTCTTCTCCGATGGTTGACCTTGGAAGTCTTGTACTGCTGATGAGCATTTTCGGGTGGAAGGTAGCTGTGATTTATGTTGTGCTTGGTCTTGTAATTGCGGTTGCCGGCGGTACACTGATTGAAAAACTCCACCTTGAAAATCAGGTGGAAGAATATATCCGCAACGGACGGTCGATAGATGTTCCGCAGGTGGAATTGCATTTCAAAGACCGCATTAAATTTGCGTGGGAACAGGTTGTTACTACGGCAAAAAAGGTATTTCCGTATGTGCTTATCGGTGTTGGAATAGGCGCAGTAATTCATAACTGGATTCCCGAAGATTTCATTATCAAAGCACTTGGCAATAATAATCCGTTTGGCGTAATTCTGGCGACTGTTGCAGGCGTTCCGATGTATGCGGATATTTTCGGTACAATCCCGATTGCCGAGGCTCTGCTTGCAAAAGGCGCATTGCTCGGTGTTGTCTTGTCCTTTATGATGGGCGTTACCACACTTTCTCTGCCGTCAATGATTATGCTGCGAAAGGCAGTTAAACCAAAGCTGCTCGGTATATTTATTGCAATCTGCACGGCTGGAATTATCGTTGTCGGTTACTTCTTCAACGCTATACAAAATATTATTATATAAATCTTGGAGGTAGTTTATTATGTCATTATTTAACTTTGGTAAGAAAAAGGAAGAAGAAAAGAAAGCTCAAGCCTGCGTGTGCGGCTGCGGTTGCGCTGCAAGTGAAGCAAGCGAAAACACAAATCCCTGCTGCCCTGAAGCGAAAAACGGTATATGCTGTATAAAAGTATTGGGTGCAGGGTGCAAATCATGTCACGAACAATATGAAAACGCAAAAGAAGCTGTAAAAGCAATGGGCTTATCCGTTGAGGTAGAGTATATTACGGATATGCAAAAGGTGATGGAATACGGCGTTATGAGTATGCCTGCCATTGTTGTAAATGAAAAAGTCGTTTCTATGGGTAAGGTGTTGAAATCTGCTGATGTGGAAAAACTCCTGCATAAGTTTGAGGGTTGATATGAAGAAAAAGATAGCTTTTATCTGCATACACAACTCGTGCCGCAGTCAGATTGCCGAAGCTCTCGGCAAACATTTTAGAGGGAACGACTTTGACTTTTACTCTGCCGGAACGGAAACTAAGCCGCAAATCAATCAGGACGCAGTTAGGCTAATGAAACAGCTTTACGGTATTGATATGGAGCAGACACAGTATAGCAAAACCATTGACATAATTCCTGTTCCCGATATTGCAATCTCAATGGGCTGTGATGTGGGCTGTCCTTATATCGGAAGAAGCTTTGACGATAACTGGGGACTGCCTGACCCGACAGGAGAAAGCGACGATGTGTTTATTAAGGTGATAAAGCAAATAGAGAATAACATTCGTAAACTATAAAAAAATGAAGATACTGTTTTTGGGAAAAATATCTTATATATATATATATATATATATATAAAGTAATTACTCTCTAAGAGAACAGATATTGCTCTTGAAATGACTTTATAAAATCGGTTTTACTGACACCGTCATATCGGCTTGGTAAAGCCGATTATTTTTATGCAAACACAGACATATGATTGAAATATTGCATAAAACAGATTTAAGATATTTAGTAATAATAAACAAAATTTTGTATAGAGTACAAAAATAAAGAAAAAATAATGACATTGTAAAAAAACTGTGGTATAATAACAGATAATCGGAGAAGTATTCGATTATATTGTTGATTTCTTATAGTTTTATTTGATTTTCTTATTGAAGGTGAAGCGTTCTGGAGCAAATCGTAAATGTGGACAGAATGGAGCACGCTGTGGCTTTGTTCGGCAGTTTTGACGAAAATATCAAGCTGATTGAAAACGAGTATGCCGTTTCGGTTGTGAACCGAGGCTCGGATATAAAAATAACGGGCGAGCCTGAAAATCTTATGAAGGCGTCAAAGGTTATCGACAGCCTGCTTTCGCTTATCAACAGGGGCGAAACCCTCAGCGAGCAGAATGTGCGCTACTGTATGGCTCTTGTAAACGACGGCAGCGAGGAAAAAATTGAGCAGCTTGCAGGCGACTGTGTGTGTATAACCTCAAAGGGTAAGCCTGTTAAGCCGAAAACTATCGGTCAGAAGCGCTACTGCAATGCAATAAAGGAAAACACTATTACCTTTGGTATAGGCCCTGCCGGTACAGGCAAGACCTACCTTGCGGTTGCTCTTGCTGTTACTGCGTTTCGCTCACGGCAGGTAAACCGCATTATACTGACTCGTCCTGCTGTTGAGGCAGGTGAGAAGCTCGGCTTTCTGCCGGGTGATTTGCAGAGCAAGGTTGACCCGTATCTCCGTCCGCTGTACGACGCGCTGTTTGATATGCTCGGCGCCGAAACATACCAGAAGTATGTTGAAAGGGGCAATATTGAGGTTGCACCTTTGGCGTATATGAGAGGACGAACGCTTGACGACAGCTTTATTATTCTTGACGAGGCGCAGAACACTACGGGCGAGCAGATGAAAATGTTTCTGACCCGACTCGGCTTTAACTCGAAAATGGTAATCACAGGCGATGTTACGCAGATTGATTTGCCGCACGGGGTTAAGTCGGGACTGCGCGAGAGCGTAAGAATTCTAAGCGGAATAAAGGATATTGCAAGCATAACCTTCAGCGAAAAGGATGTTGTGCGGCATCGTCTTGTACAGGATATTATTAAGGCCTACGAGAAAGTCGAAGAGGCAAAGAGAGGTAAATAAATGGATAAGATCAGAGTAATAATCACAAACAAACAAAAGGCGGTTAAGATTCCGACAGGACTCAGAATGTTGGTTCGCCGCTGCTGCAATGCGGTTTTGCGCCTTGAGGAGTTCAAGGGCAGCGCAGAAATAAGCGTGACCTTTGTTGACAACGAGCAAATCAAGGAGTATAACAAGCAGTACCGCGACAAGGATTCCGTAACGGATGTATTGTCATTCGGTATGGGAGAGGATGGAAAGTATGACATTGACCCCGAAACAGGAGCGCAGATTCTGGGCGATGTTGTAATTTCAATGGAAAAGGCTTTAGAGCAGGCAAAGCGCTTTGACCACAGCCTGCAAAGAGAGGTCGGCTATCTTACGGCACACAGTGTTCTGCATTTGCTCGGCTATGACCACGAGGATAATATGGAGAGAATCCGTATGAGAGAGAAAGAGGAGCTTATTATGGATCAGCTCGGTCTGCCCTCGTCGTCAAGCTATGTAATCGGCACCGACAGGTAAGCTATGAGGTTTTTAAGGGGCTTTAAATACGCTTTCAAGGGTGTTCTCTACACAATCAACCACGAGCGTAATATGCGCATACATATTGTTGTGGCGGCATATCTGCTGTATTTTGTAAGCTACTACCGCCTTTCTGCAATAAAAATGTCGCTTTTGCTTATTATGATCGCGCTTGTTATGTGTCTTGAGCTTGTGAACACAGCCGTTGAGCGTGTTTGTAACCTTTATTCAACAAAATATCATCGGCTTATTGAAATTGCAAAGGATGTTTCAGCCGCGGCGGTGCTTGTCGCCTCAGGCTTTGCTGTTGCGATTGCGTGTTTTTTGCTCTGGGAGCCTGACACGCTGTGGAGTATTGTTGTCTTTCACTGTGAAAGCCCCGAGCGCTTAACTCTTTTGGTGCTTACGATGGTAATAGCCATGCTGTTTATTGTAATAGGCCCGAAAAAGATGTTTGAAAACGCAAAATCGCATTTTGAAAAAAGTAACAAATAACGCACTAAAGGCGCACTGTAAGTGCGCCTTAACTTGTTTATGAGTGAAAACTGTGATAAAATAAAATAAAAACCAATATATGGGAGAACAATATGAATCAAAATGAAAAATCGGCGTTTATCGCCATAATAGGCAGGCCGAATGTCGGCAAAAGCTCAATACTAAACAGGCTTCTGGGGCAGAAGATTGCGATAGTGTCGCACAAGCCGCAGACAACGCGAAACAGAATAATGGGTGTTTTAACCGAGGGTGAAACTCAGCTTGTTTTTATTGACACACCCGGTATGCACAAGCCGAAAACCGAGCTTGGCAAGTATATGGTGCGCTCTGTAAATGAATCTGTCGCAGGAGTTGACGCTGTTCTGCTTGTGGCCGAGTGTGACAGAACGCCCGGTGAAACTGAGCTTGAGCTTATTGAAAAGGCGAAAAAGCTTGATTTGCCGATTGTGCTTGCGCTGAATAAAATAGATACGCTTAAAAACAAGGACGATATTATCGCCGTAATAGCGGCATACTCAAAGGAATGTGACTTCACTGCCGTTGTGCCGGTATCGGCTCAGACTGGCAGCGGACTTGACGATTTAAAGGACGAGTTGAAATCGCTTGCAATGGAAGGCGGTCATTTCTTTGACGACGACACGCTTACAGACCAGCCTGAGCGTGTGCTTGCAGGTGAGATAATAAGAGAGAAGCTTTTGCGCCTGCTCGACAAGGAAATTCCCCACGGAACAGCCGTTGCGGTTGAGCGTATGAAAACGCGCGAGGACAGCGGCATACTCGACATTGACGCTACAATCTACTGCGAGCGTGACAGCCACAAGGGCATTGTAATAGGCAAGGGCGGTGCTATGCTTAAAAAGGTAGGCAGCTTTGCCCGACAGGATATGGAGAGATTCTTTGACTGCAAGGTGAATTTAAGGCTCTGGGTCAAGGTCAAGGAGGACTGGCGCAACCGAGAGAATATATTGCGCTCGCTCGGCTTTGATGACAATGATTTTCAGTGATTGACGATGAACAACACTATTAATCTTTCACACGGCTGTAAATTTGTTATAGACAGTCTCTCGCAAAACGGCTTTGAGGCTTTTGCCGTTGGAGGCTGCGTGCGTGACTGCCTGCTTGGCATTCAGCCGAAGGATTTTGATGTAACAACAAACGCACTGCCGCAGGATATTAAAAAGACCTTTGTCGATTGTAAAACCGTTGATACGGGGATAAAGCACGGCACTGTGGCGGTGATTATAAACGGCGAAAAAATAGAAGTGACCTCGTATCGCTGTGACGGCGAATATCTTGATAACCGCCGACCCGAAAGCGTAAGCTTTGGTGTGAGCCTTGACGAGGACTTAATGCGCCGCGACTTTACCGTTAACGCTATGGCTTACAGCGGCAAAACGGGAGTAGTCGATTTGTTCGGCGGAAAAGCTGATATTGAAAATAAAATTATCCGCTGCGTCGGTGACCCCGATAAGCGCTTTAGAGAGGACGCTCTGCGGATAATCCGTGCGCTGCGCTTTGCCGCAGTCTACGGATTTGATATTGAAGAAAAAACGGCAGCCTCAATTCACAAAAATAAACAGCTGTTGAAAAATATTGCAGTCGAGCGTATTTTTGCTGAGCTTACTCAGCTTGTATGCGGCAAGTCGGCAGGCGATATTCTCCTGCGGTTTTGCGATGTGTTCGGCGTTTTTATTCCACAGCTTTCAGCGTGCGAGAGGCTTTTTCTTTCGGGGGAGAATCACGCTCAAACGCTATTAACGCATATTGCAAGAGCTGTTGATGCTGTTTCTCCCTGTGCCGAGCTGCGCCTTGCAATGCTGTTGCACGATATAGCAAAGCCGCAGTGTATGACGGTTGATGATAGCGGCAGACAGGCTTTTTGCGCTCACGCAAAATTAGGCGCAGATGTTTCCCGGGAAATACTCAAGAACCTTAAAGCACCGTCAAGGCTCATTTCAAAAATTGAAATTCTGATTGAATACCACGATTTTGAATGTAGCTCCGATGAAGTGCAGATAAAACAACTTATGCGAAAAATCGGCAGTGAAAACACGCTCTTGATTTTCAGCGAGGTACGCCGTGCCGATATTACGGCTCAAAGCGGAGCCGACAAAGAGCACAGGCTTGTGCATATAGCAAGGTGCGCCGAGATAGCCAAACGACTTATTGATGAAAACGCCTGCACCTCAATTTCTCAGCTTGCGGTAAACGGCGGCGATATCAAGGCTCTGGGAATAAAGCAGGGCAGGGAAGTGGGCGAAATCCTTGAACGCCTGCTTGACGGTGTGGTTGACGGCACGCTTGAAAACGAAAGACAGGCATTGTTAAAGGTAGTGAGCTATGAATATCTATAAACCGCTTATCAGACTTTACTGGAATTTTATTTCCGTTCTTGACAAAAAAAGAATAGCCGCACAGACTCCCGACGGCGGAGTTGTTGAGGTTGCGAACCTGCCGTACAATTCCGACTGCTCAGCCGAGCATATGCTTGATATATATTATCCGGAGAATACAACACAGCCTCTGCCTGTGATTATCGACATTCACGGCGGCGGCTGGGTATACGGCTGTAAGGAGATAAACCGCAATTTCTGCCTTAAGCTTGCAAAAGAGGGTTTTCTTGTTGCGTCAATCAACTACCGCCTTGTCGGTAAGCACCGCATTCATCATCAGCTTGAGGATGTTTTTGCAGCTCTTTGCTGGCTTGAGAATAATCTTGAGCCTTATCCTGCCGACTTAAATCAAGTGTTTTTGCTCGGCGACTCGGCTGGTGCTCAGCTTGCCTGCCTGTCGGCGGCTGTTATGGCTGATGAAAAGCTGCAAGATGATTTTAATGCGAAAATCCCGAGCTTTAAAATATCGGCTATCGGTGCAATTTCGCCTGCGGTAAATCTTCTGTGCCGCAACTTCCTGCTGTATGTCAATCTGCCGTCACTGCTCGGCAAAAAGCATAAGCACAGCCGATATTATAAGTATATGAATTTTGCAAGCGCCGCAAGCGTCAGTCTGCCGCCGTTTTATATTGTCACCTCGGCAGGTGATTTCCTTAATAAGCAATCGTATATGCTCACTGATATTTTAAAGTCGCACAATATACCGTATAAATTTCACGATTATGACAAGGCGCACGGCGGCAAAAAGCTTCCCCATGTTTTTGCTGTCGCCGACCCGTTCTCACAGCAGGCAGGAGAGGTTATTCGTGAGCTTTCCGAGTTTTTTATTGCAAACAAAAATACCCCTGATTTGGTCTGAAATTGTGGCCAAATCAGGGGCTTTGTATTGAGTTAACCTTTATTTCGTGTCATCTTCTGCTTTGCTTTCAACCGAAATTTTAAGCTTGTTAATTATTTTCGTCAGCCACTGCGGCACAGGGACACCCATTCTGCTGAGATTTTCCATAATCGATAGAAGTTCATTGATAATCAGCCATATGACCACGATAAGTCCGAACAGCATTTTGAAATCAAAATCTACGCCAATCTGTTCAAGACAGAAACGGATAATAAAATCAACGCCGATTCCCACGCACACAAGCACAAGATAGCCTATTTTCTTGATTATTCCCGTGATGCCTTTCCTGCTTGATAATTCCCTTCCGAGCCAAGCCGCAGACATACCGCTTAAATAATCAAGAATCATAACGCCTATCAGGACAGCAAGCGGAACAGCTATGATTTTAAAATATGCCGATACGCCGGCAATAATAACCGATATAATTCCTGCAGTTACATTTTCTTTCATATAATCACTCCTTTCACGCTTTAAGCTTGTTTATAGCTTCAGCAGCCTCGTTGAGTACGGTGTTGCGGTCGCTTTTCAAGCTTTTTAAGGCTGTAATCGCCTTGAGTATTCCTCCGATAAGTGCAGTGATTGTTTTTGGGCCTGCAATAGCGTCGACTTCAAGCTTGTACAGCTTCTGGACTTCAACAGTGGCATTATAAGTGCCTGTTCCGAAGCTGTTGCTTGTGTCAACCTTTGATTTGACAATCCCCAAGCTGTTTGCAATTCTGATAAGCGACTTATACGCAAGCACTCCGTCGCTTTTATCGCCTTTCTGAAAATTCATTTCATCATCCTCACTTTCGTTGTAAGTTGGGTCGGCAAGCCGCCAATCAGGGCGGTAGTAGCCGTTGATTCTGCCGTCGTATAAAGGATATGCCTTTCGGCAGACTGTTGAATATTCGTTGGTGCCGTTAGCGTTGCCCTCAATCGTATATACATAGCCGTTTAAAACATATTCGACTATTGCAACATGGTCAGAAAAATACTTGTCCTGCCCCGGATAATATCCCAAGCCGTTCCATGTGAATGATATGGCGTCTCCTGACTGAGGGATTGAGTTGTGTCCCTCAAGCCAACTGCCCATACCTGCGGCAACACCTTCACGCGCCACCGAGCCGGCACCTGCCGTCTTGACAAAACACTTGCCGACAGCGCCGACATCATAGGCACATTTGCTTACAAATTCAGCGCACCATGCCGTACCTGTCGGGTTGCCGAAATAATCATTGAATGTTTTGCAGCCGTAGCCGATGTAGCCTGCTGCGGCTGCAACGAATCGTTCTCTTATATTAGCCATAACTTCAACTCCTTTCTGTTTAAATTTCATACAGCCGTGCTTGTACACAGTGATTTCTCCATATATTATTATAGAACAAATGTTCGGCTATTGCAATTTTTGTACTCCTGCTGTTTCTGAAATGGAACAGCATAAAGAGCTCGAAATTTGTCAAATAATGTTATCTTGACAAAATGCAAATTCTATTTTTGTGCAACAATTACAATTTACCATCTCTTTTTTCTATTCTATGAATGAAACATAATTCTTGTGAGGAAAATAATTGTAATAAAATAATGTTAAAATTAAATAAAATATGAATACTTTTTATTGTGAAAATGTATTGTTCAGGGATGATTCGTGGTTTTTATGCCGTTTTTCACCTCGATTAACGGCTGATTGTCACGGTTATCTGCAACCGAAGCGGAGAATAATATGATTAAGAAATTTTTAGCAGTTGGAGTGCTTGCTATGATACTTGCTTTTTCACCGGTAGCGTCTGCTGTGAACAGTGACGCACAAACAAATTTTGATAAAACATATGAGCAGCTTGATTCGCTTGCATATTCGGGCGATGATTTGGGAGCCGTGTATTCAAAAGAAAGTACCAGCTTCAAGGTATGGGCGCCGACTGCCGAGAGCGTTAAGCTGAAGCTTTATTCAACAGGCAGTGATGAAGAGAAAGGCGCAAAGCTGCTTGCTCAGCACGATATGGATTATGATAGCTCAAGCGGAGTATGGTCTGTTACAGCCAAGGGCAACCTTGCCGGCACATACTATACCTACGAGGTAACCGTAAACGGCAAAACGCAGGAAACAGGCGATGTAAACGCCAAGGCGGCGGGTGTAAACGGCGCTCGTTCAATGGTGTGCGATTTGTCGCTTACAAACCCCGAAGGCTGGGAAAACGACAGCTTTGACCGCGTTTCAAAGCAGACTGACGCGATTATCTGGGAGGTTCATGTCAAGGACTTTTCAGCAAGCGCAAGCTCAGGCGTAAGCGAAGAAAACCGAGGCAAATATCTTGCCTTTACAGAAACAGGCACTACCCTTAATAATGAGGGCACTGTAAAAACCTGTGTTGACTACCTAAAAGATATAGGCGTAAATTATGTTCAGATAAACCCGTTTTACGATTACGGCTCAGTTGATGAGGCAAGCGGTGACGAAAGCCAGTTCAACTGGGGCTATGACCCGGTAAATTACAATGTTCCCGAGGGCTCCTATTCGTCAGACCCGTTTGACGGCAGTGTGAGGATTAAAGAAGCAAAGGCGATGATTCAGGCTCTGCATAAGGCGGGTATCGGAGTTGTTATGGATGTTGTTTACAACCATGTTTTCGATGCCGCCGACAGCTGCTTTGACAAAACTGTTCCGGGCTATTATTTCAGACACAATGGTGACAGCAGCCTTTCAAACGGCTCGGGCTGCGGCAACGACACAGCCTCTGAGCGTGCGATGTACCGTAAATATATGATAGATTCAGTTATGTACTGGGCGCAGGAGTATCACATTGACGGCTTCCGTTTTGACCTTATGGGTCTGCACGATGTCGATACAATGAATCAGATCCGTGATGCGCTTGATACCCTTGAAAACGGCGATAAAATTCTGATGTACGGCGAGGCGTGGCAGCTTGGTACCACTACCGACGCAGTTCTTGCAACTCAGGGCAATATGGGCAAGCTCAGCACAAGAATAGGTGCATTCAACGACGGAATAAGGGACGGTCTCAAGGGCAGTAACTTCAACCCGACTGAGGGCGGATTTATTCAGGGTGTAGGCTCAAGAGTGAATGTTAAGGGCGGCATAGCTGCAGCAACAAGCGATTGGGCGCAGCAGCCAAGTCAGACCGTAACCTATAATTCATGCCACGACAATATGACGCTTTATGATAAGCTGGTTGCCTCTGTTCTCGGCACTGATGCCGATTACCGCGCAAGAGATGAAAAGCTTGTCGATATGAACAAGCTTGCCGCAACGGCGGTGCTTACCGCACAGGGAATGTCGTTTATGCTTGCAGGCGAGGAAATGGCAAGGTCAAAGGACGGCGACCACAACTCGTATAAATCAAGCGTTGAGCTTAATCAGATTGACTGGACCAGCCTGACAAGATACGGCGACCTTGTTAAGTATTACAAGGGTCTTATAGATTTGCGAAAGGCGTATTCACCGTTCACCTGTGACGATAATACAGCAATAGATAACCTTTCATTCTATACCGAAACCGATAAGCATCTGCTCGGTTATATGTATCAGAATCCGAATGCTGATGGCGAATGGGATAAGGTTGTTTGCTTAATTAACAGCGGCGATGATACCAAGGTTAAGCTGGAGGGCGAAAATCTCCCTGATGAATGGGTTGTTGTTGCTAATGCTGACAGTGCAGGCGTTGAAAAGCTTTCCGAGCTTTCAGGCGATACAGTAAGCGTCAGGGCGAGAGAAGCGTTGATTCTTGTTGATAAAGCGAGCTTTGAAAAAGCGTCGCTTAAAGTGGAAAAGACGAGCGTTGATTCACTGCCCGACACTGTAATTGCAACCGAGCTTGCAACTGAGCTTGCGGCAGATGAAAAGTCATCATTGCCCTCATCAGTGCCTTATATTATGGGAGCTTTAGGCGTTGCTATAACAGGGCTTGGCATTGCTTACCTCGCAAGAAGATGGCATAAAAACAGGAAAAATTCAGGTAATTGATTCGCAGAAAATGCGAAAGATTATAAACTATTGTAAATTATTAAAGGAGGATTTCATATGAAGTTCAAAAAAGCGATTGCTTTGGCTCTTTCAGCAATGATGGTTTCAACTGCCATGGCAATCCCGGTAAACGCTTCAGCGGCTACTGTTACCAACAAGTATGCCGACCAAGCTGCACAGCTTGACCAACTGGCGTATTCAGGCGATGACCTTGGCGCAACCTACACGCCGGAGGCTACAACCTTTAAGGTTTGGGCGCCGACAGCTTCAAAGGTAAGCGTCGCACTGTATGCAACAGGCTCGGTTAAGGAATCAACAGCCGCCGGTGTAGACGACAAACTCGGCACCTACGAAATGACCTATGACGAAACAAACGGCGTTTGGTCCATTACTCTTGAGGGCGACTTCAAGAATGTCTACTATATGTATTCTGTAAAGACCGGAACATCAAATCCTGTGTTGACAGGCGACATTTATGCTAAGGCAGCCGGTATTGAAGGCAGCAGAAGCATGATTGTTGACCTTGACAGCACAGACCCTGAGGGATGGGAGAACGATACATATAAGCTCGTTCCGAACCAGACCGACGCAAACATTTGGGAAATTCATGTTAAAGATTTCTCTTATGATGCAAGCTCAGGCGTAAGTGAAGCAAACCGCGGAAAGTACCTTGCCTTCACAGAAACAGGTACAACCGTAAACGGCGAGGGTAAAATCTCAACCTGTATTGATTATCTTAAGGACATGGGCATCAAGTATGTTCATATCAATCCTTTCTATGATTTCGGTTCTGTAACCGAGGCAGGCCCGAACACCCAGTTTAACTGGGGTTATGACCCGAAGAACTACAATGTTCCTGAAGGCTCATATTCTTCAAACCCGTATGACGGTAATGTAAGAATCAATGAAGTTAAGCAGATGGTTATGGCTTTGCATAATGCAGGCATCGGCGTTATTATGGATGTTGTTTATAACCATACCTATGACAAGAATTCATTCTTCAACAAAACTGTTCCTAACTATTACTACAGAATTTACAACAACGGTACATGGGCAAACAACTCAGGCTGCGGTAACGATACAGCGTCTGATCATGCTATGTTCAGAAAGTTTATGATTGATTCTGTTAAATACTGGGCAGAAGAGTACCACATTGACGGCTTCCGTTTCGACCTTATGGGACTTCACGATGTTGAAACAATGAATCAGATTCGTGCAAGCCTTGACACAATAAATCCTGACCTTATTATGTACGGCGAAGGCTGGGACATGACAGGCAGCGACACTAAGTACAGCTACCCTGCAATGGCTAACCAGACTCAGTCTGCTAAATTAAGCACAAGAATTTCTTACTTCAACGATCAGTTCAGAGACAGCGCAAAGGGCAGCGTATTTGAGTCAACAGGTACAGGCTTCCTCCAGGAGCCTTCAAGCAGCAATATGGGCGGCGTTCTTGCCGGTATTATGGCTAATACAAAGAGCGGCAAATGGAAGGCACAGACTCCTGAGCAGACTGTGACTTATGTAGATTGCCACGACAACGCAACTCTTTATGACAGACTTGTAGCTTCCGTATACGGTGAGCTTACAGAGCTTTATGCAGGCAGATATGAGGATCTTGTTCAGATGAACAAAATGGCTGCAGCTCTTGTTTTCTCATCACAGGGTGTACCGTTTATTCTTGCCGGTGAAGAATTTGCAAGAACAAAGTACGGCGACCACAACTCATACAAATCAAGCCCTGAAATCAACAAGCTCGACTGGAACCGTCTTGTCGACTATGCAGATGTTGTTTCATATTACAAGGGTATGATTCAGCTCAGAGATACTTTTGCACCGTTCAGAGATGCGACAGGCGATGTTGTAAACAACAAGATGACATTTACTTCACCTGCCAAGCTGCCTGTAGGTGTGCTTGCATACACAATCAATGACAGCACAGCAATCTGGAAAAATGTAGCCGTAATGTTCAATAGCTCTGACAAGGAGCAGACAATTACACTGCCGGGCACAAAACTGCCGAAGAATTGGGTAATTCTCGTTGACGGTGAGCGTGCAGGCATAAACAGCCTCGGCGAAGTAACCACAACCGACGGCACAGTTACAATTCCTGCAAACTCTGCATATATTCTTGCAGACAAGGCAAGCTATGAGGCTTCAGGCGTTCATTCCAACACAGGTACAGTTGTTGCTAAACATATCAACGCGTACACAGGTGAAGTTCTCAAGCAAATGACAATTACCGGCGACTACGGCGACAACTATGTAACAGCCGCTGATTCAAGCCTTGCAATCGACTATGATCTGGATAAGATGCCGGCAAATGCAACAGGTAAATTTGCAGCAGATACTCAGACAGTTGAGTACAACTACATTCCTTATACACTTAAGGCATACAGCCTGTCGGGTGACGGCAGCCCTGCAAAGCTCGTTGACGCACTTCAGATTCAGAAGTATGTAACAGGCTTTGATGTTCAGGTACCTGAAATTGCCGATGTAAACTTTGACGGTACAATAAATGCAATGGACGCTATCCTTTATCAGAAGGTTGTTGTTAATATTCCGGTTAGCGGTGTTGGTTCAGTTGTAACTAAGTATGTAGACGCCGACACAGGCAAGGAAATTGCAAGCTCGGTTGTGACAAGAGGCAGAGCAGGCAACGCTTACACAACAAGCACACCTGCAATCAAGCTTTATATCCTTGACGAAACAATGCTTCCCGATAATGCAGAAGGCGTTTACTCAAACGGCGAAAAGACTGTAACATATGCTTACAAGCTCAACGCAGTTCCGAGATTTGTTCATGTTAAGCTTCTTGAAGGTCAGACATGGACACCGTATCTCTATTCATGGGATACAACAGGCGACTACCTCGGCGCATGGCCGGGCACAAAGATGGCTGACGAGGACGGCGACGGCTGGTATGACATTCAGGTAAATACCACAGCAGGTACCTACAACTGGATTATCAACGACGGCGCAGGCAACCAGACAACAGATAACGAGGATGCAGACAGCGATCTGTGGATAGTTATGAAGGTTGCAAAGCCGAATAAGGGTTCAGCTGCAAGCGAGTACACGGTTTATACTTATAATCCTGATATTGCCAACTAAGCTCCAAAGCTAAGCCTCAGTTTATCGGCTTAATAATAAGGCATAAAAACACAGGCTCATTGCGAAAGCAATGAGCCTGTGTTGCAAAAAAATCCCGATAGAAACAGCTTTGCTTGTCTGTTTCTATCGGGTTGTATTTTTTATTTTCTTACTGAAATGCCTTTTTCGTCAAGATATTTCTTAAGCTCGGGAATAGGTATTTCGCCGAAATGAAACAGTGATGCCGCAAGCACCGCGTCTGCTTTTCCGACGGTAAAAGCATCATAAAAATGCTCAAGTGCGCCTGCACCGCCGGAAGCTATAACAGGAATTCCTACGCTCTCAGACACAGCCTTTGTCAGATCTAAATCATACCCCTGCTTCTGACCGTCGCAGTCCATACTTGTCAGCAGTATTTCTCCTGCTCCGCGCTTTTCGGCTTCAATCGCCCACTTTACTGCGTCCTTTCCAACGGGGATTCTGCCGCCGTTTATGTAAACCTCCCAGCTGCCGCCGGTGCGTTTAGCGTCAATCGCACATACCACGCACTGACTGCCGAATTTGTAGGAAGCCTCGTTTATTATGTCTGGGTTTTTAACCGCAGCAGAGTTTACCGAAACCTTGTCAGCTCCTGCTCTCAGAATGTCGGTGAAATCTTCAACCGTTCTGATTCCTCCGCCAACGGTGAACGGAATAAAAATGCTGTTTGCAACAGCGCTTACCATATCTGTAACAATCGCCCTTGAATCGCTTGATGCAGTTATGTCGAGAAAAACAAGCTCGTCAGCACCTTGCTTGTCATAGGCGATTGCCGCCTCAACCGGGTCGCCTGCGTCACGCAGATTCACAAAGCTTGTTCCCTTTACAACTCTGCCGTCCTTAACATCAAGGCACGGTATAATTCTTTTAGCGTACATATCAAAACCTCTTTATTTAGTCATTGCAACAAAGTTTTCAAGCATTTTAAGCCCCACACTTCCGCTCTTTTCCGGGTGAAATTGAGTGGCTATCAGATTGCCTCGCTGAACTGCGGCGTCAATTTTTGTGCCGTAGCTTGTCGTTGCGGCAACAATAGAGCTGTCGGCGGCGGTAAGATAATACGAATGAACAAAATAAACATAGCTCTCGTCGGGAACATCCTTGAAAATACCGTCGCGATTTTTAATGCTTATCGAGTTCCAGCCCATATGCGGAATTTTAAGGGTGCCGTCTGTGTTCGGAATTTTAGTGATGCTTCCGTCAAGCAGCGAGAGTCCTTTTGCTCCGGGGCTTTCCTCGCTTTCGGGAAATAAAAGCTGAAGTCCAAGGCAAATTCCAAGAAAAGGGTTGCCGCCGTTTGCATAGTCCTTTACAGCGTCAACAAGTCTGCTTTTTGCCATACAGTCCATAGCATCAGCAAATGAGCCGACTCCCGGCAGAATAGCTCCGTCACATTTAAAAAGCTCCTCACGGCTGTCAACAATCCTGCACTCAGAGCCGATAAATTTCAGCGCCTTGTAAACGCTTTGTAGGTTTCCTGCGCCGTAGTCAATTATGCCAATCATATATGTATTACCTCCGAAGCGCCGTCTGCGGCGCAATGAATTATGAAAACAAATGATATGGTTGTCGCCGCTTGGCGTTATCGAATATAAAAACAACCCTCACATATTATAGCTAATTCTACCATACAAATGCAGCTCTTGCAAACAAAAATTGCATTTCTGGTCTTTATATGCAAAAAATCAGCATAAATTCTTTTGCAAAAGTGCCGCCAAATGAAAGTTTACACCCTTTTTGCTTGATTTTAATTCATTTTTGTATTAAACTTATATTATATATTTTGGTGTGTTGGGTGGAAATAATGGAGCATTTATTCACAAAAATTGAAAATATGAGGAGCAGGCTGTCAAAGGGACAAAAGCGCATTGCCGAATATATTGAGGAACACTATGATAAGGCGGCGTTTATGACGGCTTCAAAGCTCGGCGAAACGGTCGGAGTGAGCGAATCAACTGTTGTGCGCTTTGCCGTTGAAATTGGCTACGACGGCTACCCCAAGCTTCAGAAGGCTATGCAGGAGCTTATTAAGGACAAGCTGACCTCAGTGCAGAGAATTGAGGTTACAAGCACACGGTTCGGCGATGAAAATATACTTGAAAGCGTTTTAAATCAGGATATTGAAAAGATAAAGCGCACTATTGACGAAATTTCCCACGAGGACTTCAGAGCGGCTGTAAAGGCTATAGTAGAGGCGAAGAATATCTATATTTTTGCCGTTCGCAGCTCGTCGGCACTTGCAAACTTTTTAGGCTACTATTTTGACTTGATTTTCGGTAATGTAAGGGTCGTAAGCACCACAAGCAAGATAGAAATTTACGAAAAGCTTCTTCACATAAACGAAAACGATGTAATTATCGGTATAAGCTTCCCTCGCTACTCAAAGACTGCGGTTGAGGGAATGAAGTTTGCCTCTGACCGCAAAGCATCTGTTATTGCTATAACCGACAGTATGATTTCTCCGCTTGTCGGTCCTGCCGACCATGTTCTGCTTGCAAGCAGTGATATGGCTTCAATAGTCGATTCTCTTGTTGCGCCCTTAAGCCTTATCAATGCGCTGATTGTCGCCACTGTTTTAGAGAAAAAGGCAAGCGTTGAAAGCACCTTCCAGCGCCTTGAAACATACTGGGATAAGTATGATGTTTACGCAAAAACCTCTGAAATTGTGCGCCGAAACGGCGAGGATGAGGATAAAAAATGAGCAGGAGAGTACTCATTGTCGGGGCAGGTGCCGCAGGGATGATGGCGGCGCATTTTGCCGCAAAAAGCGGTGAAAGCGTTGTTTTGCTCGAAAAGAACAAAAAGGTCTGCCGCAAGGTTATGATAACCGGCAAGGGCAGGTGTAATGTCACAAACAACTCTTCGCCCGATAATATAATTTCAAAAACACCGACAAACGGCAGGTTTTTATACAGCGCGGTAAACTTTTTTACACCGAACGATACTATGGACTTTTTTGAGTCGGCAGGCGTAAGCCTCAAAACCGAGCGCGGAAACAGGGTTTTTCCCTGCTCAGATAAGGCGGCTGATATAGTAGACGCCCTTTTCAGAACCGTAAAAAAGGACGGCTGTAAAATCCTCACCGAAAAACAGGTGAGAAGCCTGATAATAAATGACAACAGGGTTTGCGGCATTAAGCTTTCTGACGGGGAAGAAATAAATGCCGACCGTGTGATAATAGCCTGCGGAGGAGCGTCATACCCAAAAACAGGCTCAACGGGTGACGGTTACACGCTTGCAAAGCAGGCAGGGCATACGATAAAGGAGATTAAGCCCTCGCTTGTTCCGATTGAGTGCAAGGGCGATATGTGCGCACGGCTTCAGGGCTTGTCGCTTAAGAATGTGAATTTCTCGGTGTTCTTCAAAAACGGCAAAAAGCCTGTGTTCAGTGAACTTGGTGAAATGCTGTTTACGCACTTCGGCTTAAGCGGTCCACTTGTGCTAAGTGCGTCAGCGCATATGAAAAAGGGCGAGGTAGAGGACTACAGCTTTGTTATAGATTTAAAGCCGGCGCTCGATATTGAAACGTTTGACAAAAGGCTTGTGCGTGATTTTGACGAATTCTGCAACAAGGATTTTGCAAATTCTCTTGCTAAGCTTTTGCCGTCAAAGCTGATTCCTGTTATAATAGAGAAGTCGGGGATAGCTCCGAGCGAAAAATGCAACAGCATTACTAAGCAGCAGCGCAGACATCTTGCAGAACTTATTAAGAGCCTTGAGATAAAGCCTGTGCGATTCCGCCCGATTGACGAGGCTATAATAACCTCAGGCGGCGTCACTACCAAGGAGATTAACCCGAAAACTATGGAGTCTAAGCTTATAAGCGGACTTTACTTTGCAGGAGAGGTCATAGACATTGACGCCTATACGGGCGGCTATAATCTGCAAATTGCATTTTCAACAGGTGCTCTTGCAGGTCACAGTGCCTTTGGTGATTCGGAATAAAGGAGGAGCAATATGATTTCAGTCGCAATAGACGGACCTGCAGGAGCAGGAAAAAGCACGATTGCAAAAATAGCTGCTAAACGCCTGAATTTTATATATGTCGATACAGGTGCATTATACAGAACTCTCGGCTACGGCGCATATGTCGGCGATGTCAACATTCACGATGATAACGCTCTTGAAGCTTATCTGAATAACAGCAGTGTGGAGCTGAAATTCATTGACGGCGAGCAGAGGGTGTTTTTAAACGGGCAGGATGTGTCCGATAAGATAAGAACACCGCAGATGGGTACGGCTGCGTCTGAAATTTCAGCCATTCCAAGGGTCAGGGAATATCTGCTTGAAATGCAGAGAGGCTTGGCAAAAACAAATAATGTAATTATGGACGGCAGGGATATCGGCACTGTTGTGCTGCCGAATGCCGAGGTCAAAATCTTCCTTACCGCATCGCCCGAGTGCCGTGCAAAAAGGCGTTTGCGCGATTTTGAGGAAAAGGGAGAAGCTGTTGATTACGATGAAGTTTTGAGGCTCATAATAGAACGGGATTATCAGGATTCCCACCGTGAGATTGCACCCCTAAAGCCTGCCGATGACAGTATTATTGTCGATACCTCTGAGCTTAATCTTGAGCAGTCGGTTGAGAGAATAATGTCTGTTATCGCAGAGAAAACAGGTGCGTAACCGAAACAAAGCTTCCGCTGAGGTGAAGAAATGAAAGAAAAGAAACCGTTTATCTTTAAGCTTGCAAGAGCAGTATGCACACCGCTTTTTAAGCTGCTTTACAGATATGAAATAACAAACAGGAACAACATTCCGTCTGAAGGCGGCTATGTTATTGCCTGCAATCATCAGTCTTACACCGACCCTGTGCTTTTGAACATAGGGCAGAAGAGAATGATACACTTTATGGCGAAGGAAGAGCTTTTTCGCAATAAATTCTTTGCTGCGCTTATCCGTTCGCTTGGTGCTTTCCCTGTTCACAGGGGTGGCACGGGCGACCAGACCGCAATAAACAACGCGCAGACGCTTTTATCAGACGGCAAGGTTCTCGGCATTTTCCCTGAGGGAAAAAGGAGCCTTACAGGAGAGCTTTTAAAGCTTCGCGCAGGTGCGGTTATGTTGGCTTTTCAGTGCGGCGTGCCGATTGTGCCTGCCTGCATAACGGCAAAGGGCGGCAAAATAAAAATGTTCAACAAGACAAAAATTACCTACGGCGACCCGATAAGCTGCGAAGAGCTTGGCATTACAACAGGCTCGGGCAAGGAGCTTAGAGAAGCCACAAAAATGCTGGCAGATAAAATAGCCGCAATACGAGAAAAAGATAAATTCTGAGGTGATTAAGTGACAGAAATTACGCTTGCAAAAACAGCAGGCTTTTGCTTTGGTGTGAATCGCGCCGTGAATATGGTTTATAAGCTTGTTGAAAACAACGAGAAGGTTTGCACACTTGGTCCGATTATACATAACGCGCAGATGGTAAACGAGTTTGCCGCAAAGGGAGTTCGCACTGTTGACTCACCCGAACAAGTTATGTCCGATGAAACAGTTGTGATACGCTCACACGGAGTCGGCGCAGAGGTTTATAAAAAGATAAAAGAGCTGGGGCTTAAAAGCGCAGACGCAACCTGTCCGTTCGTTGCAAAAATTCACAAAACAGTTCGCGAACGCTCTCGGCTCGGCGATGTTATTTTGATTGTAGGCGACAAAAATCATCCCGAGGTTGTGGGCATACAAAATCATTGTATCGGTGAAAATCACACGGTAAAGTCGCCTGAGGAAATTGAAGAATTAGCAATTAAATTTCCTTATTTGAAAAATAAAGCGATTTCAGTTGTCGCTCAAACAACTTTTGACATAAATTTATGGGAAAAATGTTCGAAAACAATAAAAAAGGTATATACAAATTCGATTTTATTTGGTACAATATGTAATGCTACGACTGATAGGCAGACAGAAGCAGCGCAGTTGTCCGGACAATCGGATTTTATGGTTGTAATCGGTGACCGCAACAGCTCAAACACCTGCAAGCTTTACAGCATATGCAGGGGCTATTGTGAGAACACCGTGCTTGCACAAACCAAGGACGACATTTTGCCGCAAATGGTTTTGAGTGCCAAAAAAATCGGCGTAACAGCAGGTGCGTCTGCTCCTGCAAGGATAATAAAGGAGGTACTGGATACCATGACAGACATTTTAAACAATTCCAGTGAAACAAACAACGAGAATGCAGAAATCAACTTTGCTGAGATGCTCGAGGAGAATCTCAAAAGTTTAAATACAGATGGGAGGGTACAGGGCGTAGTCGAGAGAATTACCCCTAACGAGGTTTTTGTTGATGTTGGCAGAAAGCAAGCCGGCGTTGTTAAGTTCGATGAGCTTACAAACGATCCGAACGCAAAAATCGAGGATCTCGTTAAGGTTGGCGACACTCTTGATTTGCTCATTATGCGTACCAACGACCAAGAGGGCGTTATTATGCTTTCAAAGAAGCGCATTGACGCTTTAAAGGGCTGGGACACTATTGTAGCAGCCGGCGAGTCAAACGAAGTTCTGACAGGCGTTGTAACAGATGTTATCAAGGGCGGCGTTTTGGTAGCTTCAAACGGAATGAAGATTTTTGTTCCTGCGTCACAGGCTACACTCACAAGAAACGAGTCGCTTGACGGACTTCTCAAGAAGGAAGTAAGCTTCAGAATTATCGATGTTGACCAGAAGAGAAGAAGAGCAGTAGGCTCAATCAGATCAGTCCTCAAGGAGGAAAATGATAAGATTAAGGAAGAGTTCTGGAAGAGCTGCGAGGTTGGCAAGGTTTACACAGGCGTTGTTAAATCTCTCACATCATACGGCGCATTTGTTGATATCGGCGGCGTTGACGGTATGATTCACATCAGCGAGCTTTCATGGGCAAGAATTAAGCATCCGTCAGAGGTTGTAAATGTAGGCGACACCGTTGAGGTTTATGTTAAGGACATCGACACTGAGAAGGGCAACATTTCACTCGGCTACAAGAAGAGCGAGGACAACCCGTGGGAGATTCTCAAGAGAGATTATCCGGTAGGCACTGTTGTTGAGGCTCAGGTTGTAGGTATGGTTTCATTCGGTGCATTCGCAAGAATTCTGCCGGGCATTGACGGACTCATCCACATTTCTCAGATTGCAGACCGCAGAATTGAGAAGCCGCAGGACGAGCTGACAGTAGGTCAGGTTGTTAAGGCTAAGATTACTGCTATCGACTTCGACAAGAAGAGAGTAAGCCTTTCAATCAGAGCTCTTATTGACGACGAAAAGGCACAGCAGGCTGATGAGGCTGACGAGGTTGTAGCAACAACCGAGGAAGCACCGGCTGAGGAAACTGCTGAATAATAATATTTTTTAGCTTACAAAGCGGCGGTAGTTTTACTGCCGCTTTTTTGCACTCTGAAAACGAGAAAAGATATTCCGCTAAACATCACAAAAAATAAATATCTATTGAAAACAAATATAGATTATGATACCATATTTTCAGAGGTGAAATTGTAATGAAAAGAAAACTTAAAGCAATCGTTTGTCTTGGACTGTCTATACTTGTAATGATGTCCTGCATAAGCGGCGTATCGGCGGTTACTTCCGATACAATAATGTCAAGCCGCACAATAACCGTTGACCCGTCACAGGCGAGCGATGAATTCCTTGATATTTTGGATTTGAAATCAAATAAGGAGGATTTTATTGCGGCTGTAACAAAAATAGCTCAGGGTATTTCCGAGTTTAAAGAAAAAATTGATATATCAAAGTATAACATAAGAATGGCTGACGATATGACTCTATATGATTATCTGAGGTATGAATATCCCGAACTTATTAACCTTAACCACTCATTTTCCTATTCCGGCACATCCGGCATTATTACTTATTATGAACCCAGTTATCGTTTTAGTATTGATGAAAAGGATAAGTATCTTACTTCGCTCAACGCTAAAATAGATGAAATCGTAGCTGAGGCACAGCGGCTTCCAAACGATTTTTTAAAGGCTCTGTTTGTTCACGATTACATAATTGAGAATTGTAAGTATGCAACTGAGGTTATTAACGGCTCTGCAACACCGTCCGATTTTGTTTATGATGCTTACGGCTGTCTTGTTGAGAAGCGGTGCGTATGCCAAGGCTACAGTATGGGGTATAAGGCTGTTATGAAAAAGCTGTCGATTCCGGTTAATTATGCCAGAAGTGAAGCGATGAATCATATATGGAACACCGTGACTATAGACGGTAAAACATACCACGCTGATTTAACTTGGGATGACCCTTTAGGTGGAGGAAGGCGTTATGTCGGTCATTCAAACTTTCTTTGCACCGATGAGGAGATAATGGCTACCGGGCATAAATCGTGGAAAACCTTAAGTACAATTTCGGAAAACTCATTTCCAAACAGATTTTGGGAAGATACAACTACCAAAATAGCTATCTACGGCGATGAGATCTTCTATACAACTGATGTTCAATCAAATGTAACTCGCCTTAAACGCTACAATACAACCACAGGAAAAACCTCTACTATCCGAAGCTCACTTACCGGAGCTAATTGGATGATATGGAGTGGATGTATGAGCAAGATAGTGCTTATTGATGATGTAATTTATTACTCTCTGCCTGACGGAATTAATGCTATCAGGGTTGACGGAAGTGATGACCAGAGTGTTTATACTCTTTCTATATACGGGGAAATAGATGACTTCTATTATGAGGATGGTAAATTTTACGGAAATATTTATAATTACACTGACAAGAATAGTAAATATATGGAGCTTTCGCTTTCCGAATTTAAGCGTTCTGTTATTCCGGGCGATGTCAACGGAGACGGTGTGGTGACAATGCTTGACGCTATTTTGACCCAGAAATATGCTTTGTCGTTTTTTACTCCAGATGAAAAGGTAAAAAAAGCAGCTGATGTTAACGGTGACGGAGTAATCTCGGTTTACGATGCGCTGATTATACAGAAAAGAGTTCTTGCAATGTAGAGCTTAATGTTAGATGAATTCGCGATTTGCTCTTCTGAACACAAAAAACTTAAATTAAAAAGGCTGTATTTTACTCCGTAACAATCTTGCGTGACTGTTGATAACTTCGACAGCCACAACTGTTTTACGGGTTGATAACAACAGAAAGCCCACAGGCTGCTGTTAAATAGCATAAAAATAAAAATCGATATTGAAAATATGTGGGAATTATGATAATATTTAGTTAGAGGTGAGTATGTAATGAAAAGAAAACTTAGAACTGCCGTTTGTCTGGGACTCACTGCATTTGTGATGATTTCCTGTATAAGCGGCGCATCAGCAGTTACTGCCGACAAAATACTGTCAAGCGGTATCATAACCGTTAACCCGTCGAAGGTGTCTGATGACTTCCTTGTTATGTCGGGGACTCAGTCGAATGAGCAGAACATTATTGACGCTGTCAACGATATCAAAGCGGGAGCAATCGAGTTTAAAGAAAGCGTCAATATTTCAAAATATAATATTGACAAAGCTGACGCAAAAATTCTCTTTAATTATCTGCGCTATGAGAATCCGGAGCTTATCAATATTTCAAATTCTTTCAGCTACAACTATTATTCAAACGGTATTCTTTGCAATTTTTATCTTGACTATTTATTTACAGGCGCTGAAAAGGATACATATTTCACTCCGTTCAACGAGGCGGTAGACAAGATTGTAAAGCAGGCTGAAAAGCAACCTACTGACTTTCTGAAGGCTCTTTATGTTCACGATTATATTGTTTTAGATTGTGAGTATGCGACAGAGGTGTATGACAATCCCGAGAAAGTGTCGGATTTTGTTTACAACGCCTACGGCTCTCTTGTTGAAAAGCGTTGTGTATGCCAGGGTTACAGTATGGCGTATAAGGCGGTTATGAAAAGACTGTCAATTCCTGTTGACTATGCTTTAAGCGAGGAAATGAATCACATATGGAATACGGTAACGCTTGACGGTAACACATACCACGCAGACCTGACCTTTGACGACCCTGTTCCCGATATGCAGGGATATGTAGGTCACTCCAACTTCCTGTGCACTGATGAAGAGATAACGGCTGAAGGGCATTATTCGTGGACGAGCGCAAGCACAATTTCCGAGAGCTCATATCCAAACAGATTCTGGAACGATATACAATCAAGAATCTGTATCAACGGCGATGAGGTTATCTACGGAGCCTATGATTCAACTAAAAAATCGTATCTTGAGCGCCGCAGTCTGACAACAAATGAAGCGTCTGTTATTCCAAGCGCACTTTCGGGTGTTTATTGGCTGACAACAGACGGAAGCGGTTATTATAGCGGATGTTACAGCAGGCTTGAGCTTATCAATGGTGTGCTTTACTATTCCCTGCCGAACGGCGTGAATGCAATCGCCCTTGACGGCAGTGACGACCAAAGCGTTTACACTCTGCCCGATACTGCAAGCGGCAGACTATACGGCTTTGTGCAGAAGGACGGCAAATTCTACGGCGAAATTACAACTGCTCTGAGCACTGACGGCAATGTGATAGAGCTTGCTCTTTCCGAGTTTAAACGCTCATTCCTTCTCGGCGATGTAGACGGTGACGGAAGAGTATCTATGCTTGATGCAATATTGGCTCAGAAAACTGCACTACGCCTTATTAAGCTTGACGAAAGAGGTATATTGGCGGCTGATTTTAACGGTGACGGCATAATATCTATGTACGATGCTCTCATGATTCAGCGTGCGGTTCTTACAATGTAAAATCGCGCTTGGCAGAGTTGAGAGTGAAGAGTTGAGTGTTAAGAGTTAAGAGCATTGTCGGGATTTGGTTCTCTTAATTATTCTTTATTCATTGTGTTTAACGAAGATAAACATCAAAAGCGGCTGTATTATCGTGCCAGATAATACAGCCGTTTTTTACGCCGTTACTATTTTTGCGTGACTGCCAAAGCTGTCGCAGGTCACGACAATTTTATTTGCAATTTTCTCATTCAACTGTTCAACATGTGATATAATTCCCACAGTTCTGCCCATACGCTTTATCCTGTCAAGAGCCTTTATAGCTGTTTCAACAGTTTCGTGGTCGAGTGAGCCAAAGCCCTCGTCGATAAAAATAGAGTCGAGTCTTATACCGCCCGAATAACTCTGAACAACATCGGAAAGTCCGAATGCAAGCGACAGTGACGCCAGAAACATCTCGCCGCCCGACAGCGTGAATACGGGTCGTGTGCCGCCGTAATTGCTGTCGAACACTTCGATATCAAGCCCCTTGAGTGAGTTACCGCCCTGCTCCTGTGTGACCTTTTCAAGATTATATCTGCCGTCGCTGAGTATAACGAAATACTTGTTTGCCTGCATCAGAATATCGTCAAGCATCATACCGAGGACAAACATTTTTATAGGCACCTTCATCGGGTTGCTTCCGCGCAGAATGTCGGCAAGGTGAGAAAGGCTTGAATACAGCTTTTCAACCTCTCTTGATTTTTCAAGCTGCCGCTTTATCTGTTCAAGCGAGTGATTAAGGCTCTCACACTCTCTTTTTGCCTCACCGCTTTCGCTGAGTGCGGTTCTTAACTGACTTTCAAGATGTTGCGATTCATAAAGAACCTGAGTTGTATCAGTGCTTTCAAATTCAGCGCATTGCTTTTCTGCTTCAAGCCGTTGCTTTTCGTACTCGTCAAGCTGCTGCTTTCGCTCGCTTATGCGTGCCGCTGAAGCCTCAAGCGCACCCTTGGCTCTTGTATGCTCGTTTTGAATATCCTTTTCTTCCTTTTCAAGGTTTAATATGCTTTGTCTTGTATCGTTCAGCCTTGCTTTAAGCTCGTCATCACTTAGGCTTTCCGAGCCAACATACTGTGAAAGCGCTTTTATTCTTTCCTCTGATTGCGCTCTGAGTGTTTCAAGCTCAAGAATTTTCTGCGCTAACTCAGCGCAGCTTTTGCTGTTTTGTTCAAGAGTGTCCTTGAGTGTGGCAAGGCGCTTTTCGGCGCTTGGGAGCTTTGCTTTTTTTGCGTTCAAATCATCAAGAGTACGCTTTTGTAAATCGAGATCCCTTTGGCAGGTCTTGTAATAAATGTTGTAGCCGTCGCACTTTTTCTGCTGTTCACTGAGCCGTTCATTGATTTGTGCGCTTGCCGCTGATTTCGCTGATTTTATCCCCAGCTTCTGCGAGCAAAGCGCCTCTTTTTCCTTTATAAGCTTTAAAAGCTCCCGTTGCTTTTTGAGAAGCTCATGCTCTTTTTCGCCTGCCGATGCTGCAGGGTGCGGGTGAACTGTTGAGCCGCACACAGGGCAGGGCTTGCCGCTTTCAAGCTTTGAGGACAGACGCACCGACATATTAAGGCGGATTTTTTCGTCCACTGCCTCCTCGCTTTGTTTCAGTGCTTCAAGCTCCAGCAGAGCGTTGTCATAATCGCAGCTGCTTTTCTCTGCTTCCTCTTGAGCTGCCGATAACTTTATCTTAATTTCCTCAAGCGTTTTATAGCTTTCGTTAATTTCGTTAAGTGTTTGCAGCTTAGCCATCTCGGTCGGGATTCTCAGTATTTCACGCCGCAGTGAGGCTATGTATTCCTCGCCGACGGCTGTTTTTTCGCGGATTTCGTTTGACTCTTTTTCAATAGCAAGCCTTTGATTTTGCGCTTTTTCAAGAGCTTCACTGCTGTTCTTAAGCTCCTTCTTAGCAAGAGCGATTTGAGTAAGGCTTTTCAGTGCTTCTTCATATTGGTGCGCTTTTTCGCGTTCGGCGTTCATTTTCTCACGCAGTGGTGTAAGTCTTTCATAGCTTTTTTCGGTGTCAATAAATCGATGTTGAGCCGCTTTCTGTTCCTGCTCAGCCTGTATAAGTGCTAAGCGGCTTTTCTCGGCAGAGGCTTTCAGCTCGTCGAGCCTTTTCAGCCTTTCCGCCTGCTCACGCTTTGACTTAAAGGCTGTATCAAGCTCTTTTGCAGTCCTTGCAGACTGCCTGTACTTTTCCTGTGCAAGAGCATATTTTTCTTCAAGCTGAGTAACACTTTCACAGCCGCAGGAGATTAAGACCGCCTGGCGGTTCGACTGAAGCGTAAGCGCCTGCTCCTTGACCTCGTCAGCTTTTTTGACGGCGCAATCCGTTATTTTTGACCACTGCTGTGCGTCAAACAGCTTTTCAAAAAGCTTTGCTTTCTCGCTTGACTGTGAAAGCAGCAATCGACGGAATTCACCCTGCGGCAATATCATAACCCTTGAAAACTGCTCGCAGTCAAGACCCAGCAGAGCTTCAGCCTGCAAGGATATATTGCGGTCAGCTCCGCTTATTATAAGATGTTCGCCGCCGGTTAAATCATAGCAGGAGTTTTCGGTTTTAATCTTTAGTGCACCGTCGCGTCTGCCGCGGTATAGCGTCTGACTGCGGCAGAAACGGTATTTTTTGCTTCCGATTGAAAAGGTAAAATCAACCGAGGTCGGTGTGTCCTCAGTCGCGCCGATGCTTCTCATCTGTTCCCAGCTTCGCAGCCCTCCCGTAGCCTTGCCGTAAAGCGCAAAGCAGATTGCGTCAAGTATTGTAGTCTTGCCGCCGCCTGTGCTGCCTGTTATCAAAAACAGTGCATTGTCACCGAATGCGGTAAAATCAATCTCAGTTCGCTTTATGTATGAGCCGAAGCCCTCCATAATCAGTTTTACAGGCTTCATCCGAGCACCTCCTGCGCAATTTGTCTGAACAGCTCTATTTCATCTTCCTGAGCTTCAACGCCGCAAATCTGCTGTGAAAATTCGCAGAACAGCTCAACAGGATTCCCGAAGTCTCTCTTTGACGGTGTTCCGACACTCTCGCTTGGTGAGGCGAGCAGCTCACTGCTCATTTCAAGGATATTCGGGTAAAATTCGCGCAGCCTTTGCAGCGGCATAAATATCGGCTTTTTGTCGGTGAGGTGAATGTGGATATAGTCGTCGCTCGGGTGAGCTTTGCCAAATTCCATAAGCTTGTCAAACTCGCCCGAAATTACTCTCATATCCTGTGACGGTGTAAACGGAACAAAATGGCGTTCAGCTTTATTTTTTGATACTTCAAAAATATTCACGCCCTTCGTGCTGTTCTGTTCGCCGAACGAATATTTAAGCGGCGAGCCTGAATAAAAACCGTTTTTGCCCGCCGACTGTGCAGTGTGCAGATGCCCGAGCAGGGTGAGGTCAAAGCCTGAGAATAAATCTCCGCTTACCTCTCCGCTTGCGCCTATGTAAACCGGGCTTTCAGAGTCGCTGACGGTGCAGCCGCTCATAAAGCAGTGTGATACGGCAATGTTTACGCAGTTGGTGTCAAGAAGCTCATATCGTATTTTTTCCGTCAATGCCTTGTAGCTTTCGCCGAAACCTCTGATGCTCTCGTCGCCGAAAAATTCCCTTGCAGTCGGCGGGTCAAAGTGGGGGATAAGGTAAAAGCAGAATTTCTCGCCGCCGTTTTCAAGCACAACAGGTTCAAGCGCGTCCTTAATTTGCGTTGCAATGTGAATTCCGCTCTTTTTGAGTATCGGCGCGCCGAGCGTTATTCTTTCGCTGCCGTCGTGATTTCCCGTAATGACAAGCAGCGGAATGTTAAGAGCGCTCATAAAGCCGATGAAATCGTCAAACAGCCTTATCGCCTCTGAGGGAGCGATGCTCCTGTCGAAAATATCGCCTGCAAGCACAAACGCATCGGGCTTTTCCGATCGAATAAGCGGCTTTAAAAAGTCGTTTAGAAATTCATTTTGCAGCCTGAGCATTGAGTGCGAGAAAACAATCTTGCCCAGATGCCAGTCGCCTGTATGTATCAGCTTCATAGTTTTTCAGTCCTTAGCTTGTTATTTTGAGAGTGGAGAATTAGTTGTCGCAGCTATACTGCTCTTTGGAAAATTTGCATTATTATGCTTAGTATTAACGAGATTTTGCCTCCCTTTTAAGGGAGTGGGACCGCTTGCGGCGACAACCGCCGCTTCACTCTTAACTCTCTTTTGTTTAGCTCCACTAAACATAAAAGTAAACGGTTTTGAATTATTCAAATATTATTCAAATATTGCGATTGAAATTTCTTTTGAAATGTTGTATCATATGCTTACACTTATTTTACCACAGGGAAGGGAAAAAATCTATGAGAAAAAAATTGTCAATGGGAATAGCCTTTGTTTTGACATTGATTATTTTATCAACAATGTTTATGCTGAATGTCAGCGCCGCAAGCGTCAGCTTTGATCCACAGCTTGATTTGAACAGCGATTATATTTATCTTGTAAATCTTGATACCGATACCCCGATTTTCCAGAAAGACGCAGACAAGAAATGCTATCCTGCTTCAACAACAAAGATTATGACATACATAATCGTTACCGAAAAGGTTGAGGACCTTGAAAACACAATGGTAACAATCAAGCAGAGCGTTCTTGACGAGCTTGATGGAACAGACAGCTCGGTTTCGGGTCTTTCAGAATATGTCGATGAAAAAATCAGCGTGCTTGAGCTTTTGTACTGTATGATGGTTCCATCGGGCAATGACGCCGCACTTGTGCTTGCCGATTATGTCGGCAACGGCGATGTTCCTGCGTTTGTCGAGCTGATGAATCAGAAGGCAAAGGAGCTTGGCTGTAAGAACACTAACTTTGTTAATCCGCACGGTCTCCACGATGAGAAACATTATACAACAGCGTATGATATGTATAAGATTACCGAGTACGCAATAACAACTCCGCATTTTACGGATATAACAAACACAACATCATATTACTTAACTCTTGACGAGGAGGGCGAAACTCCGATTGTCACAACCAACAGTATGATAAATGAAAATGCCGAGGGCGAATATTACTATGAATACGCCAAGGGCATCAAGACGGGCACAACCGACGAAGCAGGCTACTGCCTTGTTTCAAGCGCTGTCAAGGACGGCATTGCCTATATGTGTGTTGCAATGCACGCACCGTGCTATGACGATTACGGCGACTACCGCGACAACGGCGCAATGCTCGACAGCAAGGCTTTGTATGAATGGGCGTTCGGCAGTATGGAGCTTCAGCAGGTTGTAGCCGAGAAGACCCCTGTGTGCGAGATAAAGGTAAATTACGCAATGGATAAGGACACACTTCTTCTCGTTCCCGAATATGCTTATTCAACAATGCTTCCCGTTGAGATGGTCAAGGGCGATATTGTAATCAAGAGCAATGTTCCTGAGGTTATTGACACACCGGTAACTAAGGGCACAAGGGTTGGTACAGCAACGATTTATTACAAGGATCAGGAGCTGACAACAATTAATCTTGTCGCAAGCGAAACTATTGAAAAAAGCGAGCTTGTATATGCGATGACGGTGATAAAAAATGTTGTCACTTCTCCGATATTCATTATCGCGGCGGCATTTGTGCTTGTGCTGTTTGTAGCATACCTCATATTTGTGGCAAGGCTTAACAAGGGCAAGGGCAAGGAAAAGGTCAACAAACCGAGAGAGCTTTGATTTATCAAAAATAAAAAATTAAAAGGCTGTTTCATCGTTGGTGAAGCAGCCTTTTGAGCATAACCGGCTTCGCCGCAGAGTGAAGAGTGGAGAGTGGAGAGTGAAGAGTGAAGAGTGAAGAGTGAAGAGTGGAGAGTGAAGAGTGGAGAGTGAAGAGTGGAGAGTGAAGAGTGAAGAGTGGAGAGTGAAGAGTGAAGAGTG
>JBJEOH010000019.1:0-63016 GCA_051880615.1 Acutalibacteraceae bacterium | reverse complement strand
AGAGTGAAGAGTGGAGAGTGAAGAGTGAAGAGTGGAGAGTGAAGAGTGAAGAGTGTAAACATTGTGGAAACGAGGTTGTAGGGAACTGGCTTGCCTGTTCCTGTTCGAGCCGATGAATGCTGAAACGAGTATAGGCTCCCTTTGAAGGGAGCTGTCAGCGAAGCTGACTGAAGGATGTCTGCTCGCTCTGATGAATTTAGCGTCTGTTTAACTTTATAAAATAAAGCCAAGAATACTGTTTGTAAAAATATACTAAAAGGAGGAATCTGAATGAGTAAAAACAAGCTTCTGATTGTTGTCGACTATCAGAATGACTTTGTGTGCGGCTCACTGGGATTTACGCAGGCAAAATCGCTTGAAAATTCGATTGCCGAAAAAATTGAGGAATACCGCAAAATCGGCGGAGATGTTGCGTTCACATTTGATACGCACAACGACGACTATTTAAACACAAGCGAGGGAAAGAGCCTGCCGATAAAGCACTGCATAAAAAACACAGACGGCTGGAAACTGTACGGCAAAATTGAAAACCTCAGACAAAGCGGAGATAAATGCTTTTATAAGCCGTGCTTCGGCTCAGACGAGCTTTTTGATTATCTGAGGGCAAGCAGCTACGACAGTGTAGAGCTTGTCGGCATTGTGAC
This sequence comes from Acutalibacteraceae bacterium, assembly GCA_051880615.1. Taxonomy (GTDB): domain Bacteria; phylum Bacillota; class Clostridia; order Oscillospirales; family Acutalibacteraceae; genus UBA7067. The sequence continues at coordinate 62,372 of JBJEOH010000019.1, read as the reverse complement.
AAATATATGCGTAATATCAAATGCAGTTCTCGCAAAAACGGCGTTGCCCGAGGCTGAGATTATCGTAGACTCTGCCTGCACCGCAAGCAACGATCACGAGCTTCACGACAGTGCGCTTAAGGTTATGCAGAGCTTGCAAATAAATATAATTTAAGGTGATATTTTGGAAAGAATAAAAGAACAGAATTTGTCAATGCTCGCCGATTTTTACGAATTCACAATGAGCAACGGCTATTTCAAAAACGGCTTTTACAAGCGCAACACCTATTTTGATGTGTTCTTCCGCTCCGTTCCCGACGGCGGTGGCTTTGCGATTGCCGCAGGACTTGAGCAGGTTATTGATTATATCAGAAATCTGCACTTCGGCAAGGACGAGATAGAATATTTCAGAAGTAAAAAGATGTTTGATGAGAGCTTTTTAAGCTACCTCGAAAAATTTAAATTCACAGGCGATATTTACGCCGTTCCCGAGGGTACTGCGGTTTTTCCGAACGAGCCGATTATGACAGTAAAAGCGCCTGCCATTGAAGCTCAGCTTATCGAAACCTTTGTGCTGCTGACGCTCAATCATCAGTCGCTTATAGCTACAAAGGCGAACAGAATAGTCAGAGCCGCACAGGGCAGAGCAGTGCTTGAATTCGGCTCAAGACGGGCACAGGGAGTAAGCGGCGCAGTTGAGGGTGCAAGAGCGGCATATATCGGCGGTGCGGCAGGTACAGCCTGCACGCTGAGCGATATGCTCTACGGAGTTCCTGCAAGCGGTACAATGGCTCACTCGTGGGTGCAGATGTTCGACAGCGAGTATGAAGCGTTTGAAGCCTACTGCACAATGTACCCGAATAACGCAACTCTGCTTGTCGATACCTACAACACACTGAAAAGCGGAGTGCCAAACGCAATACGAGCGTTCAAAAATATACTTGTGCCGATGGGTATAAATAATTTTGCGATCCGCCTTGACTCGGGCGATATTTCGTATCTGTCAAAAAAGGCAAGAAAAATGCTCGATCAAGCGGGACTTGAGCGCTGTAAAATAGTAGCTTCAAATTCGCTTGACGAGCATTTGATAAGCGACCTTGTTATGCAAGGCGCGCAGGTTGACTTGTTCGGTGTGGGAGAAAGGCTTATAACCTCAAAAAGCTCACCTGTTTTCGGCGGAGTTTATAAGCTTGTCGCCGTTGAGAATGAAATCGGCGAAATTATCCCTAAAATAAAAATAAGCGAAAATATCGGTAAAATAACGAATCCGCATTTTAAAAAGCTATACCGCCTCTACGATAAAGAAAGCGGAAAAGCAATCGCCGACCAGCTGTGTGTTTTTGATGAGCTGATCGACGACAATGAACCTATTACAATTTTTGACCAGAATGCAACCTGGAAAAGAAAAACGCTCACCGATTACGCGGCAAAGGAACTGCTTGTGCCGATTTTTAAAAACGGTGACTTGGTGTATAAAAATCCGCCGCTCCCCGAAATCAAAGCCTACTGTGAACAGCAGGTTGATCTGCTGTGGGATGAGGTCAAGCGCTTTGAAAATCCGCACAGCTACTATGTCGATTTGTCGGAAAAGCTGTGGAATATAAAGCGTGAGCTGCTTGAAAAGGCAAAGGTGTAATTGTAAGATTATGCTCCTGCCGATTGAGCTTCAAGCTCGTTGTGGATAAAGTCAAGTACCTCGCTTGGCTCAATCTCAAGCACAAGCGCAAGCTCCTCAAACAGTATTTTTTCTGCGTCCTTCATAATACGCTCGTCTGCACTGTGAAACTTTTTTCCGCAGGCGAGCTTTTCTTTTTGCTTTTTTTCATCCAGAGAATTAAGTCTTTGCGACCATCTTAGCTTTGTCAAATCGGAATTATCCTTATCCTCATACTAACCTCATCTTACCGGGATTAGTATAAAAAATAAACGAGCATTGATAACCGGACTTATGTTTATCAAACTGCTCGTTATAGGATGATTATATCATTTTTGCCAAAAAATTGTCATAGGAGAAATTAACGAAAAATCAAAATATTTAGCAAGTCCGAGTAAGAAAATTTGCTAAGCGCTGTTTTGATGTTCATTTTTTATTCATTGACATAGTGTCAAAAAATGATATAATATAATTTAAACGGTCTTTTAATAATAATACTAATACCTAATAAAAAGCAGAAAATCTTTGCGGTCTAATTTCCGCAATACTGCGTTGTCTTGAGAAAAATATCCTCGCAAATATAAATCTACTTTCTATCAGGAATTAGTAAAAAAGCTGATAACATCTAAAAATAGTGAAAAATGAAAGGATCTGATTGTTATGGAGAAAAAGACCTTCAAGGCTGAATCACAAAGGCTTTTGGACCTTATGATCAACTCAATCTACACACACAAGGAGATTTTTCTGCGTGAAATAATCTCAAACGCAAGCGACGCTATCGACAAGCTGCACTTTGTTTCTCTTACTGACGAAAAGGCAAGAGCCGTTATGGCGGATACGCCGTCAATCAACATATACACCGACAAAGAGGCAGGAACAATTACGGTTACAGACGACGGTATCGGTATGAGCGAGCAAGAGCTTGAGGATAACCTCGGCACTATTGCAAACAGCGGCTCGCTCAAGTTCAAGCAGGAGCTTGACGAGAACGAGAAAAGCGACATCATCGGTCAGTTTGGCGTCGGTTTCTACTCGGCATTTATGGTGGCTGATAATGTCACAGTTGTTTCAAAACGCTATGACAGCGAGCAGGCTTACAAGTGGAACTCTGACGGTATCGACGGCTACACCATTGAGCCATGCGAAAAGGACAAGGTCGGCACAGAGATTATAATGCACCTCAAGGAGGACGATGAGGACGAAAAATACAGTGAATACCTTGACGAGTACAGAATTAAATATCTCATCAAAAAATACAGCGACTACATTCGTCACCCGATAATTATTGATGTTACAACTCCCGTAAACACAGCCGCCGAGGGCGAGGACCCGAAGTGGGAGAGCGTTACAAACCGCGAAACAATCAACAGTATGGTGCCGATCTGGCAGAGAGCAAAGAGCGAGGTGACGGACGAGGAGTGCGCCGCATACTACAAGGAGAACTTTGGAAGCTACAATGACCCGCTTGCTACTATCAGAGTAAGCGCCGAGGGTGTTGTATCCTACAAGGCAATGCTCTTTATCCCGAGCGATGTGCCGTTCAACTACTATACAAGGGAGTATCAGAGAGGCTTGCAGCTTTACTCAAACGGCGTTCTTATTATGAATAAATGCGAGCAGCTTTTGCCTGATTATTTCGGCTTTGTAAAGGGTGTTGTTGATTCGCCTGATTTGTCGCTGAATATTTCCCGTGAAATTTTGCAGCACGACCGCCAGCTTTCAATCATCGCAAAGAATATTGAAAAGAAGATTAAAAACGAGCTTAAAAAGCTTCTTGAAAACGATATAGAGAAGTACGAGGGCTTCTGGAATAACTTTGGCAGACATGTCAAGTACGGCGTTGTAAGCGATTACGGCACTCACAAGGACGAGATTTCCGATTTGCTTGTATACTACAGCTCAAACGAGGAGGGCAAGCTGACAACGCTTGACAGCTATGTTTCAAGAATGCCCGAAAGCCAGAAGTACATTTACTATGCCTGCGGCGACAGCATTGCAAAAATAACCTCACTGCCGCAGATGGAGCTTTGTAAGGAAAAGGGTTATGAGATTCTCTATTTCACAGAGGATGTCGATGAATTTGTCGCACAGGCTCTTGTGTCCTACAAGGACAAGCAGTTCAAGTCGATAACGGCTCAGAATGCGGAGCTTCAGAGCGACGAGGAAAAGGAAGAAACCGAAAAGAAGCAGGAGGACAACAAGGAGCTTCTCGACTTTATCAAGGAAAGCCTTGACGGCAAGATTGTAAAGGCGGTTATCTCTGACAAGCTCAAGAGTCACCCTGTATGCCTTTCAACCGAAGGCCCTGTTACAATCGAGGTTGAAAAATATTATGCACAGATGCCCGGTATGGAAAATAAGCCGAAAACCTCAAAGGTGCTTGAGCTGAACCCTGACAATCCTGCATTTGAGGCTCTTAAGACAGCCTTTGCAGCCGAGGATAAGGACAAGGCGGCAAAATACGCCGAGATTCTGTTTAATCAGGCTCTGCTTATCGCAGGACTTCCGATTGAGGACGCTACACACTATTGCGACCTTGTCTGCTCGCTTATGTAAAAGTTTGGAGAGTGGAGAGTGAAGAGTGGAGTTGCGGTTGTCGCAGCTGCGCTGCTCTTTGAATTCAGAAAAACTCGTAACGGATTTGTGAGTGGCTCGTTCTGCTGAATCCTGCAAATACAAACAATATTTCAGAAAGTCGGTGAAACTATGCATATCCTGCCGAAAAAGAGCTTTACTATTAAAACAGAAATGACCCCGAGAGAGGTTCACAGCTTGCTTTTAAGCAAAACCGAGCCAAAAAAGAAATCGGACTTCTTTTTTGGCTGCAGTACCGATAAGCCGTTTTGCGGTGAGGTTGGTCTGTTTGATTTTAAAATATCGGCTGTCTTGCAATACAGGAACAGCTTTAACCCTATTATTATCGGCAGGGTAAATCCCTCGGGCAGTGGCTCTGAAATCAGCATAGATATGAGATTGTCGAAAGGTGTAAAAGTTTTCTTGCTTATTTTCTGTATCTTTGCGGCGGTTATCGAATCGTTTGTAACAGCGATAGCAATTGCGACAGGGCAGATAGGCGTGATTCTTGCTCCCTTGCCGAGCTGTATTTTTATATTGCTTGCGGCTTTCCTGATGACCTTCGTTGGCTTTCGTATCAGCGCAAAACGAGCCGAGCAGGAGCTGCGCACATTATTCACCTATTGATGATACAAACTGACTTTTATATAAAATCCCGTCAAAATGACGGGATTTTATTTTTCTGTATGGAAAAATATTATTAAATTGCTGTGAAAAATTTGCGGTATACCTTTACAGGAAAAACAATATATAGTATTATAAGAGTGACTAAGTGTGCTTTGGGGCAACCCTCGGCGCTTGAATTTTAAATCAAATAACTACGCTTGAAAGGAAGTTTTATATGGAACCGAAGTATAAAAGACTGCTTCTGAAGCTCAGCGGAGAATCGCTTGCAGGAGAAACCGGACACGGTATTGACTTTGACACCGTTTTAAAGATTTGCCGTCCGATAAAACAGCTTGTTGATATGGGCGTGCAGGTTGCGATTGTTGTCGGCGGCGGCAACTTCTGGCGAGGAAGAAGCAGCGGAAAAATGGACCGTACAAGAGCAGACCATATGGGTATGATGGCTACCGTTATCAACGCGCTTGGCGTTGCGGACGCTCTTGAGCAGCTCGGAGTTGTTGTAAGAGTGCAGACTGCAATAGCAATGCAGGCGTTTGCAGAGCCGTATATCCGCAATAAGGCTGTCCGTCACCTTGAAAAGGGCAGAGTAGTGGTTTTCGGCTGCGGCACAGGCAACCCGTTCTTCTCAACAGATACCGCAGCGGCATTGCGTGCGGCTGAAATCGACTGCGACATCATCTTCAAGGCGACAATGGTTGACGGCGTGTACGACAGCGATCCAAAGACAAACCCGAACGCCAAAAAGTTCGACAAGGTGTCTTTCTATGATGTTCTTAACAAGGACCTTAAGGTTATGGACAGCACAGCGGCGTCACTTTGCAAGGATAATCACATTCCAATTCTTGTTTTCAGCATAGAAAATCCCGAAAACATTGTTTCCGCCGTTTGCGGTGAAAGCGTCGGAACACTTGTAGAATAATTTATAGGAGAGTAATTGATATGAATGAGACAATTTCAAAGGCAGAAAGCCGAATGGAAAAAAGACTTTCACACCTCGCCGACGACTATGCGGCAATCAGAGCAGGCAGAGCAAACCCTGCCGTACTCGACAAGGTTGTAGTTGACTACTACGGAGCACCGACTCCGATTAACCAGCTTGCGGCTGTTTCTGTTACAGAGGCGAGAACTTTGATGATTCAGCCTTGGGACGCTTCTGTGTTAAGAGCGATTGAAAAGGCTATCCAGACCTCCGATGTCGGCATCAATCCGCAAAACGACGGCAAGGCTTTAAGGCTTGTTTTCCCGCCGCTTACAGAGGACAGAAGAAAGGAAATCGTGAAAGAGGTTTCCAAAATGGCTGAGGAAACAAAGGTTTCAGTCAGAAATGTCAGAAGAGACGCCGTTGATAAGGTAAAGACTAAGAAAAAAGACGGCGAGCTTACCGAGGACGATTTAAAAAAGGCAGAGAAGAAAATTCAGGACCTTACCGACAGATTTGTAAAAGAAATTGACAAAATGGCTGAAAAGAAGCAAAAGGAAGTAATGTCAATCTAATGCGCCTATGGCGCAATGAAGAATGAATAATGAATAGTGAATAATTATGGTTGTCGCAGCTGCGCTGCTCTGTGATTTAAGAAATTGATGTTAAATTTGTATAAGTTGTTCAAAGCGCAGAAGCTCGGACAATAAATTCTTTAATTAAGAGCCGCTATGCGGCGACAAACCAGCATTATTCTCTATTCTTTCTTCTTTATTATTTATTCATAAAAATCATTTCTGGTGGTGTATTTATGGCTCTCGGCTTGTTTAAAAATAAAAATAACACGGCTGAAATCAGTCTTGAAAGCGTGGTTTTGCCCGAGCATATCGGCATAATTATGGACGGTAACGGCAGATGGGCAAAAAAAAGAGGACTGCCGAGAAGCGCAGGACACAGGGCAGGAGCAAAGAACTTCCGCACTATCACAAAGCACTGTGCAAACATCGGCATAAAATACCTTACGGTTTACGCTTTTTCAACCGAAAACTGGAAACGCCCCGAGAGCGAGGTAAACGCCCTGATGGATTTGTTCAAATCCTACCTTGAAGAGGCGATAAGAGATTTTAAGGATGAGGATATTGTCGTGCGCTTTATCGGCGACAAAACCGCTTTTTCGCCCGAACTACAGGCTCTTATTGAGGAGAATGAGGAATGCTCCAAGGACAGAACGGGGATGGTTCTGAATATTGCGATGAATTACGGCGGCAGGGACGAAATTGTAAAGGCGACAAGGGAAATATCCGAAATGCTCAAAAACGGTGAAATATCATCTGACGATATTACCGAGCAGCTTATTTCCTCACACCTTTACACGGCAAATCAGCCTGACCCCGATTTAATCATCAGACCAAGCGGTGAATACCGCATTTCAAACTTTCTTTTGTGGCAATCCGCATATGCGGAATATGTAATACTTGACGATGTTTTATGGCCTGACTTCACCAAAAAAATGCTTGAGGATTGCATTTTGGAGTATGCTCGCCGAAACAGGCGTTTTGGCAGTGTATAAATTTTTAAAGGCGGGTTAGATATGAAAACAAGAGTGATCTCGGGCGTGCTTGGTTCTGTAATAGTTGCGGCGATGCTCATTGCGGGTCAGTATGTGCCGATTGTTTATAATGTTTTAGTTGCGCTTGTTGCGCTTATTTGTGTATACGAAATTTTTACGGCGAGAGGACTTACCAAAAAACCTCAGATAATTATTCCCTCAGCCGTTTTTGCTTTATTTATGCCGATACTTTTTTCTGTAGGCTATTGGTATCTTTTGGCGATTGCATATCCCTTTGTAATGTTTGTGATACTGATTGTCTTTTCAGACAGCATAAAGTTCAGCGATATTTCATTTGCCCTCACCACCTCGGTGGTTATCACCGTCGGTATGGGCGCAATCGTATTTATGTGTGACAATAACAGAGAATACTCTCTGTTCTATATTATGATGTCGCTTGCTATTCCTTGGGTTGCCGATGCAGGCGCATACTTTGCAGGCAGCCTTTTGGGAAAGCACAAGCTCTGCCCTAAGATTAGCCCCAAAAAGACAGTCGAGGGTGCTGTCGGAGGACTTTTGGCAGGTGTGCTCGGCGGTGTTGTACTGTCTGTAATATTCCAGAGCTTTGTATTCGGTAAAGGCGAGCAGGTGCAGTATCTGTCGCTTGTGATAATGGCGCTTCTGGGCGGAGTTGTGTCGATAATCGGCGACTTGTCCTTTTCCGCAATCAAGCGCAGCTGCAAGGTCAAGGACTACGGCAGTGTAATCCCCGGTCACGGCGGAATACTCGACAGATGCGACAGCGTTATTTTTACAGCGCCGTTTATTATGCTGTTTATCGAATATTTCCCGATACTTATAAAATAATATTTCGAAGAGTGTGCGGCTACGCCGCAGAGTTAAGAGTGGAGAGTGAAGAGTGGAGTGGCGGTGTCGCAGCTACGCTGCTCTTTGAATTAAGAAATACCCGTTACAAGGCAGTAAGTTCGTAGGAAACGGTCTTGACTGTTCCCGGTGTGAGCAGATACTACGATTCTAAAGAATGTCATAATAGAATATAATATTCAGCGGTTCGAACCGGAACACTCAAGAGTGTTCCATACAACCTCGTTTCGCAATTTCTGCTCTCAACACTAACCTCTCTTACAAGAAAGGAAAACAAAATGACTGACGCTATTTCTATATTAGGCTCAACAGGCTCAATAGGCACACAGGCGCTTGAGGTGTGTGAAAAGCTGAACATTAAGGTAACGGCGCTTGCCGCAGGGAGCAACATTGAGATGCTTGAACAGCAGGCGAGAAAATTTAAGCCCTCGTTAGTCGCTGTTTTTGACGAGAAAAAAGCGCCTGAGCTGAAAGCGGCGCTAAAGGATACCGACATTCAAGTTGTAAGCGGTATGGACGGACTCTGCCTTGCCGCATCTCACGGGGAATGTGACACGGTGCTTAATTCCGTTGTCGGTATGGTAGGACTTCTGCCGACGCTCACAGCCGCAAAGGCGCATAAAAATATCGCCCTCGCAAATAAGGAAACTCTTGTTTCCGGCGGCAGCCTTGTTATGAAGGCTGTTGAAGAAAACGGCGTAAAGCTCTATCCCGTTGACAGTGAACACTCTGCAATCTTCCAGTGCTTGCAGGGCGTGCCGAATGATAAGGCGCTCAGCCGACTTATTCTCACCGCATCGGGCGGTCCGTTCTTCGGCAGAACGAAAAAGGAACTTGAAAGTGTAACGGTGGAGCAGGCACTCAAGCACCCGAACTGGAGTATGGGTCAGAAAATAACCATCGACTCGGCTACAATGATGAACAAGGGCTTGGAGATTATCGAGGCGTCTTGGCTTTTCAATATGCCGCAGGATAAAATCGGAGTTGTTGTTCACCGTGAGAGCATTATTCATTCGCTTATTGAGCTCAACGACAATTCAGTTATCGCCCAGCTCGGTGTGCCCGATATGAAAATTCCTATTCAATATGCGTTGACATATCCCGAAAGGCTTCCGTGTCCCGTAAAGAAATTAAGCCTTGCCGATGTCGGAAAGCTCACCTTCTTTGAGCCTGATATCGAGGCTTTTGAGTGTATGCAGATTTGCCGCGACGCGCTTGAGCGAGGCGGCCTTTGCCCGGCGGCGGCTAACGGGGCTAATGAAGAAGCTGTTGGATTGTTCCTCAAAGGAAAAATACCGTTTCTTAAAATACCTGAGCTTGTGCGTGCGGCTATGCTCCGTCAGGATAGCGTACAGCCTCAGAGCGTTGACGATGTACTTAATGCCGACAAAGCGGCAAGAGAGTTTGTGAGAGCAAGCGTTTAAGATATCACTTGAAAGGATGATTTACCATAGATATTGCATTGCTGATTATTATCGGGGTACTGCTGTTTGAGCTTATCATACTGATTCACGAGGGAGGACACTTTGTTGCGGCAAAGCTGTCTGGTGTTCAGGTGAATGAATTTGCCCTCGGTATGGGTCCTAAGCTTTTCAGCTTTACAAAGGGTGAAACAAAATATTCTCTTCGTCTTTTGCCAATCGGCGGCTACTGCTCAATGGAGGGTGAGGACGAGGAAAGCGACAATCCGCGAGCCTTCGGCAACAAGCCGACATGGAAGCGTATAATTATAGTTGTTGCAGGCGCTGTTATGAATATCATACTCGGACTGTTGATGACATTGACGCTGGTTCTTCAGCAACCGAGCTATGCATCGACAACAATATCAACCTTCCCTGAGAAATCAGTCACGGTCAATTATTTGCAGCCGGGAGATAAGCTTGAAGAGATTGACGGATATGCAATATGGAATTCAAAAGATATAATGTTCGCAATCGGCACCTGTCAGAATTACGAGCCGAATATTAAGGTGAACAGAAACGGTCAGAGTATTGACCTTGGCAATGTTCCGCTTTACACCTATGACAACAACGGTACAAAGCAGATTGCGCTTGATTTTTACGTTGAGCCAGTTGATAAAAACTTCTTTTCTGTCTGCGGCGAAACAATAGGGCAGACAGTGTCAACCGTGAGAATGGTATGGGCGAGTCTTATCGGCTTGGTCAGCGGCAAGTTCGGTTTTAACGATATGTCGGGTCCTGTCGGTGTAGCCTCTGCGATTACAACGGTAGCGTCACAGGGGCTTGAAAGCAGCTTCCTTGACGCGTTCAATAATATACTTTATGTTATGATGATTTTGACGATTAACCTCGGCATATTCAACCTTTTGCCTGTTCCAGCTCTCGACGGCGGCAGACTTCTCTTCCTGCTTATCGAGCTTGTTCGCCGCAAGCCGATTCCGCAAAAGTACGAGGGTGTTATACACGCAGTAGGTTTTGCACTGTTAATGTTGTTTATGCTGGCGGTTACATTTAATGATATTGTGAGAATTTTTACCGGATCAGGTATTGGTGGGTGAAAGGAGCTGTAAGCTGTATATGACAAAACAGGTAAACGCCGGCGGAGTTCTGATTGGCGGCGGAGCTGATATTACTATCCAGTCAATGCTCAACACTCCTGCCGAAGATATACAAGGTAGTGTGAGACAGGCAAAGGAGCTTGAAGCTGCCGGCTGTGAAATCATCAGGGCGGCAGTGCCCGATTTAAATGCTGTCAAGCTTATTTATGAACTTAAAAATGCAGTGAATATCCCTGTTGTTGCGGATATTCATTTTGATTACAGGATAGCGCTTGAATGTGTCGAAGCCGGAGTTGACAAGATAAGGATTAACCCCGGCAACATAGGCTCAGACGACAGAGTAAAGGCTGTTGCGAATGCCTGCAAGGCTAAGAATATACCGATAAGAATAGGCGTAAATTCGGGCAGCTTGGAGAAAAGTATTCTTGCGAAGTACGGCGCTCCAACAGCTGACGCGCTGTGTGCAAGTGCGCTGTATCACGCGTCGCTTCTTGAAAAATTCGACTTCACCGACATTGTGCTGTCGATGAAGTCCTCATCCGTTCAGACAATGGTGCGAGCCTATGAGATTGCATCTCTTCACTGCGATTATCCGCTTCACCTCGGCGTAACCGAGGCAGGAACCGAGAGAATGGGTCTTATCAAGTCCTCGGCAGGCATCGGTTCACTGCTGCTGCACGGTATAGGCGATACAATAAGAATTTCCCTCACAGCCGACCCGATTAAGGAGATTTACGCCGCTAAGGATTTGCTAAAGGCTCTCGGCTTGCGCAAAAGCGGAGTTACATTTGTTTCCTGCCCGACCTGCGGCAGGACTAAAATAGATTTGATTTCCCTTGCAAATGAGGCTGAGCAAAGGCTGAGTAGTTGCGATAAAAACATTAAGGTTGCAATTATGGGCTGTATTGTAAACGGTCCCGGAGAGGCGAGAGAAGCTGACATAGGCATTGCAGGCGGCAAGGGAGAGGGGCTTATATTCAAAAAGGGCGAGATAATCAAGAAGGTGCCCGAGGACAGGCTCATTGACGAGCTTATTAATGAGATTGAGAAAATGTAAGGGCAGTGCCCGAAGTGAAAAATGAGGTATAAGGTTTGATGACGATAAAGGAGCTCCTGAGCGAGTACGGCGGCAAAATACCGCCGCAGCTTGAAAACGGGGTGATAGAGTCTGCGAAGATAAATTCGGCAACACGAATAATGAATCTTACGGTGCGTTTTGAGCAAGCAGTACCGCGCAAGCTTTTGTTTGATACTGAAAACATAATCAAGGAGCTGCCAATGGGTCTTAACGGCGCATATATAAAGCCGCACTTCCCAAAGGGCAGCTTCACGCCGGCTTATTACCCGGAGCTCGTCAAGGAGCTTAAAAGGCGCAACCAGAGCCTTAACGGCTCGCTCAACGATTCTACGGTCAAAATCGGTGAGGACGGCTCGCTTACGGTAATGCTCTGTCACGGAGGAGCGGCAATTTTAAAGGCGAAAAACTTTGACCGCAGTCTTACGAATATCATTAATGAGGAGTTCGACCAAAGCTTTAGCGTAAGCTTTGACGGAGTTCTCGCAATAGAAGCCGACAGTGAGCAGTACATACAAAAGCAGAATATAATTGAAGAGAAAAAGCGCCGAGAGCAGATTATAGCCTTTGACGACGAAGAACAGGAGCTTAAGGAAAGCTCAAAGCGCAAAAAGTCGAGAGAGGTTGTAAAAACAGTCGATATCAGAGAAAATGAGTATTATTACCCTACTGTTATCGAGGGCAGTGCAAAGCCGCTTTACGGCAATACCTTCAGCACCAAAAATATTACGCCGATAACTGATCTCGCCGCCGATTCAGGCAGGGTTGTCATTTGGGGCGATGTGTTTGAAACAGAATGTAAAACAACAAAGGACGGCAGAAAAAATATAATCACTATAAAGCTTACCGACTACACAGGCTCAATGATAGTCAAGGTGTTTGACGATATTAAGTCGGCTAAGCCTGCCGCTGATATTAAAAAGGGCAGCACCCTTGTCTGCCGTGGCGATATAGAATACGACAGATATATAAACGAAATTGTGCTAAGAGCAAGCGCAATCGGCACTATAAAGAAGGTACAGGTTGTTGACAATGCGCCCGAAAAACGAGTTGAGCTTCACCTGCATACAAAGATGTCGTCAATGGACGGCGTATCGGACGCATCATCTCTTATAAAGCAGGCTCACGCTTGGGGTCACCCTGCAATAGCCATAACCGACCACGGTGTTGCTCAGGCGTTCCCTGAGGCTATGAACACCGTTGAAAGCTTAGTCAGCCGAGATGACGAGGAAAAGCCCGATGCATTCAAGGTGATCTACGGCACAGAGGCGTATTTTGTAAACGATATGATTTCCTCTGTTGTAGGGCGAGCCGACCAAAGCCTTAAAACAGGCAGATTTATCTGCTTTGACCTTGAGACAACGGGACTTTCTGCGGCTAAGGAGGCTATAACAGAAATCGGCGCTGTAAAGATAGAAAACGGAGCGGTTGTCGATACCTTCTCGACCTTTGTAAATCCGCAAAGACCGATTCCTGCAAAGATAACCGAGCTTACGGGAATTACCGATGAAATGGTAAAGAATGCCCCGTTTGAGGACAGCGCATTAAAGGACTTTTACGAGTTCTGCGGTGAGGACGCAATTTTGGTTGCGCATAATGCACCGTTTGATACATCGTTTATCAGGGCGGCGGCTAACCGCTGCGGTATGCCGTACAGCTTTACTTCAATAGACACCGTTGCAATCTGCCGTGCGATTTTAAAGGACATAAAAAACTGCAAGCTCGACACCGTTGCAAAATATCTTCGTCTTGGCTCGTTCAATCATCACCGAGCCTGTGACGATGCCGAGATTTTATCGAGAATTTTCCTGTGCCTTGCCGACCGTTTAAACGACGATTACGGCATAACGACGGTACAGCAAATCAATACTAATATAGCAGGAGCGGATATTAAAAAGCTCGCTCCGTATCATCAGATTATTCTTGTCAAGAATAATACAGGACTTAAAAACCTATACAAGCTCATATCAATGGCTCACCTTACATACTTCTATAAAAAGCCGAGAATCCCGAAGTCGGAGCTTATCAAGCACCGCGAGGGTCTTATAATCGGCAGTGCCTGCGAGGCTGGCGAGCTGTTCCGAGCTATTGTTGAGGGCAAGCCGTGGGAGGAGCTTCTTAATATAGCTTCATTCTATGATTACCTTGAAATACAGCCGACAGGCAACAATATGTTTATGGTAAGAAACGGCACTGCATCAGATATAAAGGAGCTTCAGGAGCTTAACAAGACGGTTATCAAAATCGGCAAAAAGCTGAATATCCCTGTTGTTGCAACCTGCGATGTCCACTTTCAGGCACCTGAGGACGGTGAATACAGAAAGATTTTGCAGGCGGCTCAGGGCTTTGACGATGCCGACAATCAGGCGCCGCTTTATTTCAGAACAACAGCCGAGATGCTCAAGGAATTTGAGTATTTAGGCAAGGAAAAGGCGTATGAGGTTGTTGTAACCAATACAAGAAAAATCGCCGCCTCCATCGAGCGTGTACGCCCGATACCGCGCGGAGTTTTCCCGCCGTTTATCGACGGTGCGGAGGAACAGCTTACAACAATCACATGGAAAAGGGCAAAGGAAAAGTACGGCGACCCTCTGCCTGAGATAGTTCAGGCAAGGCTTGACCGAGAGCTTGGCTCAATCACAAAGCACGGCTTTTCGGTGCTTTATATGACAGCGCAAAAGCTTGTTGCCGATAGCGAGGCACACGGCTATCTTGTTGGCTCACGAGGCAGTGTAGGCTCATCGTTTGTCGCCACAATGTCGGGTATATCAGAGGTTAATCCGCTTTGTCCGCACTACATTTGCCCCAACTGCAAAAACAGTGAGTTTATCACAGACGGCAGTGTCGGCTCGGGCTTTGATTTGCCGCCGAAAAACTGCCCGAAATGCGGAACACCGTATGACCGTGACGGTCACGAAATTCCGTTTGAAACCTTCTTAGGCTTTGACGGCGATAAAACGCCTGATATAGATTTGAACTTCAGCGGCGAATATCAGTCGCACTCTCACCGCTATACAGAGGAGCTGTTCGGCAAGGACAATGTGTTCAAGGCAGGTACAATAGCCACGGTTGCCGAAAAGACCGCAATCGGCTATGTAAAAAAATACTGCGAGCAGACGGGCAAGGTTCTGCACCGCGCCGAGGAATCACGCCTTGCCGCAGGCTGCACCGGAGTAAAGAGAACAACCGGTCAGCACCCCGGCGGTATGGTTGTTGTTCCGAGAGGTAACGAGGTGTTCGACTTCTGTCCTGTACAGCACCCTGCAAACGATATGAAGTCCGACAACATCACAACACACTTCGACTTCCACTCAATCCACGATACAATCTGTAAGCTTGATGAGCTCGGACACGATGTTCCGACAATCTATCACTATCTTGAAAAATTCACTAATATATCTGTTATGAATGTGTCAATGAGTGACCCCGAGGTTATGTCGCTGTTCACATCGACAAAGGCTTTGGGCGTGACCCCCGAGGACATCGGCTCGCAGACAGGTACCTTCTCACTGCCCGAGGTCGGCACAGATTTTGTTCGTGGTATGCTTGTTGAGGCACAGCCGAAAACCTTTTCCGACCTTTTGCAGATTTCGGGACTTTCGCACGGTACCGATGTATGGATCGGCAATGCCGCCGACCTTATCCACAGCGGTCAATGTACAATTTCCGAGGTTATCGGTACGCGTGACTCTATTATGACCTATCTCCTGCACAGAGGTCTTGAGCCGAAAATGGCGTTTAAGATAATGGAGATTGTCCGTAAGGGCAAGGCGACAAAGCTCCTTACCGAAGAGCATTTCAAGGCGATGAGGGAGCACGATGTTCCCCAGTGGTATATCGACTCCTGTATGAAGATTAAATATATGTTCCCAAAGGCTCACGCAGCGGCTTATATGATTGCAACGCTCAGACTCGGCTGGTACAAGGTGCATAAGCCGACTGAGTATTATGCGGCTTACTTCTCGGTTCGCGGAGAGAATTTTGACGGTGCAACGGTGCTCAAGGGTATTAACGCTGTAAGGGAAAAAATGAAAAATATCAAGGCAAAGGGTTATGAGGCAACCGCTAAGGACGATGCCGAATACGCCAATTTGCAGATAATAAATGAGATGCTCGCAAGAGGAATTGAGGTTTTGCCTGTTGACATTTACAAATCAGAGGCTAAAATGTTTGTTATAGAGGGAAATAAAATCAGGCTGCCGTTCTCGTCGCTTGCAGGTGTAGGCGAAGCCGCGGCAGAGGTGCTTGCCGAAAGAGGCAAGCAGGGTGAATATTTGTCTGTTGAGGATTTGCAGGCGAGAACAAAGGTTTCAAAAGCAGTTATTGAAACTCTTCGCGAGGTAGGCGCACTTAAAGACCTGCCCGAGAGCAGCCAGCTATCTTTCTTTTAGGGAGGAATGGTATGAAGACGAAAAGATTAAAGCACGCTATTATACTGATAACATATACGGTTCTCTTGCTGTTTGTGTTGTTTAATATCAACACGGTGTGGGGAATACTCTCGACAGTGCTGAATGTACTGATGCCGTTTGTTGTCGGATTGATAGTAGCGTTCCTTGTAAATTTGCCGTATGTCTACTTTTCCGAAAAAGTATTTGCAGGTATGGCTAAGCGCGGAAAGCTGAGTCAGAAGCTGCGAAAACCGCTTGCGCTTGTGCTTGCGTACCTTATAATATTCGGCGTTATGATTTTCCTTATCACGATTCTCGTGCCTGAGATTATCGACAGCGTTGATAAGCTTATCACAAATTTCTCCGCCTACTTTGAAAGCTTCAGAGTGTGGCTTACCGACTTTATGGATAAGTGGTTTAACATTCAGCTAACCAAGAACAGCGACATTTTTGTATTCATCAACGATATTGTAACGAGAATAACGGGTGACGAAATCTCAAAGTGGATGTCAGGTTTTTCGTCAAGCCTTATGCCGTCTGTTTTTGACGCGACAAAGAATGTTACAACAGCGATAATCAACCTGTGTATGGGTGTTTTTATATCGTGCTATTTTATGGGCTGTAAGGAAAAGCTTATATATCAGGTCAAGAAATTCGCCGTTGCCTATATACCCGACAAGGTGAACTCAAAGCTGCTTGAAATCGGCGATTTATCAAACAAAATCTTCGGTAAGTTTGTTTATGGCAAGATTATAGATTCGCTGATAATCGGTGTTCTGTGCTTTATCGGTATGTCGATTTTCGGCTTTGACTACGCAGTGCTTACAAGCGTTATTATCGCCATAACTAACCTTGTGCCAATGTTCGGTCCTATTGTCGGCGCGGTGATAACAATATTCATTATGCTCGTTATCAACCCGATTGAGGCAATCTGGTTTGCAATCTTCCTGCTTGTATTGCAGCAGATAGACGGCAACTTCATCGGCCCGAAAATCCTCGGCAACTCAATCGGTATTTCGGGTTTCTGGATTATGGCGAGCGTTATTGTCGGCTCGGGACTTTTCGGCTTCTGGGGAATGTTATTGGCTGTGCCGATTTTCTCAACACTTTATGTTCTTTTAACCCGACATGTTAATTCACGCATAGTAAAGGTCGGCAAGCAGGACATACTCGGCGATCCGCCGGAGGACGACATCATCAAGCAGCAGATGCCGAGAGATCCGCGAGAAACACCCAATAATAACGACAGCGGATATGTTTTTAACAATGAATTTATCAAATCAGTAAAAACAAAGGTTAAAAATGAGGCGAAAAAAATAAAAAAGGAAAATGCCGATGATGAGTCCGAGCAATCGGATGGCGGCAAAAAATAACAATATCGGGCAGTCGGGAGCGAATAAGCTCTTCTGACTGTCCGTTTTGTGAGAAAAGAAATAGTTGACAATATAGCTTTACCGTGTTATTATGGTAGCACGCTAAAGCGGAGGAGAGGGATAGAGCAATGAAAGCCTATTTTAAAATTACACCGGAGGGCACAAAGGATTATCTGTTTGAAGAAGCAAGCGCAGTAAACGAGGTAACGAACATTACTACCGCTGTTTATCGTTCAAAGGGCTATCATGAGGTCAAGACGCCGGGTCTTGAGTTTTTTGACGAATTCAATCTTAAATCAAGCGCAATAGCACAGGACCGTATGTTCAAGCTTACCGACAATAAGGGCAGACTTATGGTTTTGCGCCCTGACTCCACCTTGCCGATAGCAAGGGTAGCCGCAACAAGACTTCAGAACAAAACTCTGCCGATAAGGCTGTTTTATAATCAAACCGTTTACCGCAGCAACCCGAGCCTTACAGGCAGGCGCAACGAGATAAGACAAACAGGTATCGAGCTTCTGGGCGCTGTCGGAAAAAGAGCCGACTTAGAGGTTATCGTAACGGCTATCGAGGCATTGCAGAAAATCGTACCCGATTTCAGAATTGAGCTTGGTCATGCAGGGCTTTTCCGTGCGCTGGCAAAGAAGCTTGATTGCAGCGATGATATAAAGGAAAAAATCAGGGACTCTATTCAATCAAAGAACTACTCACAGTTAAACTCAATTCTCGACACTCTGCCGAAGTCTGATACAGTTGAGGCGATAAGAAAGCTGCCGAGACTTTTCGGCGGCGAAGAGGTTCTCGCTCAGGCTGCTCCGCTTTTTGAGGGAACAGAGGGTGAGCGTGACCTTGCGTATCTGAGCGAAATATATCATTCTCTTTCAAAGCTTATGATGGGCGACAAGCTCATTATGGACTTGGGCTTTGTGCAGAGAAACGACTATTACAGCGACTTCATCTTCAGCGCGTTTGTCGAGGGAAGCGGTGACGCTGTGCTGACAGGCGGCAGATATGACAATCTGCTCAATGAATTTGACGCGCCGATGCCTGCGGCAGGCTTTGCGCTTAATGCCGACGCGCTTGCAGATATTATGCTTAATTCGGGCAAGAGCTTTCAGGAAAAGCCTGCGGATATTATCGTCCACGCAGACGATGGCTATGAGATGGACGCAATAAGCCAGTGCCGTTTTTATTCCTTAAGCGGCTTTAAGTGCGAATACAGCGTTTTTTCAACCCGTGAAGATGCAATAAGCTACGCTAAAAAGCACGGAGTAAAGCAGATATGCTTTATTAACAGCGAGCCTGAAACTGTTGATATAGAGAATATGGGAGAGTTGATATGAAACCTTTAAGAATAGCTCTGACAAAGGGCAGACTTGAAAAAGATACAGTCGGACTTTTAGAGCAGATAGGCTATGACTGCTCAGCCGTAAGAAATAAGGGCAGACGACTTATCCTGCCGATTGGCGACGGTGAAATAGAGGTTGTGCTTGCAAAGGCAGCCGATGTTATTACATATGTCGAGCACGGCGTTTGCGACTTGGGCGTTGTCGGCAAGGATACGATTTTAGAAAACGGAACATCGTTTTATGAGCTGCTCGACTTAGGCTTCGGCAAGTGCCGCTTTGCCGTTGCAGGGAAGGCAGGCTACAACTTCTATGACGGCTACAAGGCGAAAACAATCGCTACAAAGTATCCTAATGTTGCGAGAAACCATTTCGAAAACAAGGCGATGGATATTCGCTTTATCAAGATAGAGGGCAGCGTTGAGCTTGCACCGCTTTTAGGGCTTGCCGACGCAATAGTTGATATCGTTGAAACAGGCTCTACACTCAAGGAAAACGGTCTTGAGGTGTATGAGGAGGTAGTCCCCATTTCGGCAAGGCTTATCGCTAACAATGCAAGCCTTAAGCTTCGCAAGCACGAGATTGAGGAGCTTGTGGATAAAATGGAGAAAAATATAAATATAACGGAGTGATACAGATGATACCATCAGTAGTAGCTGACGGAAAAGCAGAGCTTGAGCTGCTTAAGGAAATAGAGAACAGAAGCGAAAAGACAAACAAGGATGTAACCGCCGCAGTGAGCGAAATTCTTGCAAATGTCAAGGCAAGAGGCGACGAGGCGGTGCGCGAATATACAATTAAATTTGACGGCAAGGCTCCCGAGAAAACCGAGATTTCTAAGGAAGAGATGCAGGAGCTTTCAAAAGGCTGCGATCCTGACTTTTTAAAGGCTGTGGAGAGAGCGGCTGATAATATAGCCGACTTCCACAAGCGCCAGCTCCGACAGAGCTTTTTCACAACAAAGGACGACAGCGTAATGCTCGGTCAGCGTGTAAGAGGACTTGAAAGAGTCGGAATCTATGTTCCGGGCGGCACAGCGGCTTATCCGTCGTCTGTGCTTATGAACGCAATTCCTGCAAGAATAGCAGGCGTTAAAGAGATTATAATGGTAACTCCGCCGACAAAGCAGGGCAAGCCTAACCCGGATATTATGGCGGCGGCTTTGGCGGCAGGCGTTGACCGAGTTCTGCTTATGGGCGGCGCACAGGCTGTTGCGGCACTTGCATACGGCACCCAGACTGTACCGAAGGTTGATAAGATTGTCGGACCCGGCAACATTTTTGTTGCAACGGCTAAAAAGCTTTTGTACGGTACGGTCGATATTGATATGATAGCAGGCCCGAGTGAAATCCTTGTTATGGCTGACAGCAGTGCAAACCCGAAGTTCGTTGCGGCTGATTTAATGTCACAGGCAGAGCATGATGTCCTCGCGTCATCAATTCTGCTCACAACAAGCAAGGAGCTTGCCGAGAGCGTTAAGCTTGAGATTGAAAAGCAGAGTCAGACGCTTTCAAGAAAAGAAATTATCGACAAGGCGCTTTCAAGCTATGGCGCAATTATAATCTGCGAAAATAATCAGCAGATGATAGACTTTGCAAACAAGCTTGCACCCGAGCACCTTGAGGTTTGCATGGAAAATCCGCTTGACTATATCGGCGTTTTAGATAATGCCGGTTCGGTGTTCCTCGGCCACTATTCGCCCGAGCCGCTCGGCGACTATTTTGCAGGTCCTAACCATGTCCTGCCCACAAGCGGAACAGCGCGTTTCTTCTCACCGCTCGGAGTTGACAGCTTTATCAAGCGTTCAAGCTTTATCTATTATTCCGAAAAGGCACTTGAAAAGGATGCGGCTGATATAATCAAATTTGCCGAAACTGAGGGTCTTACGGCTCACGCAAATTCAATCAAGGTTCGCTTTGGTTTAGAATAAGGCTTTTAGTAATGACTCTCATACGGAGGGAAACATATGTATACCTTAAATAAAAAAATACGCGATCTTCAGCCGTATGACCCGATAACGGGCGAAATGAAGATTCGCCTTGACGCTAACGAATCGTGTGTGAATCTCCCCGATGATATTATGGCTGAGATTCACAAGGCTATTGATAAAATAAGCTTCAACCGCTATCCTGACCCGAACGCGGCTGATGTGTGCAAGGCATTTGCCGATTATTACGGCATCAGCTCCGATAGCGTGACGGCAGGCAACGGCTCTGACGAGCTTATCTCAATCATTGCGAATGCGTTTCTTATGAAGGGGCAGACACTTGTTACTGTTGCACCTGATTTTTCAATGTATAGCTTTTACACCTTTATATCGGAGCTTGAATGTGAAACGGTGCAGAAAAACGATGATTTGACAATAGATGTTGACAAGCTGATTGAAGCCGTAAACAGAACAAACGCAGGAGCGGTTATTTTTTCAAACCCTTGCAACCCGACCTCAAAGGGACTTGACAGTGAAGAGGTCAGGCACCTTATAAAAAGCGTTGACTGTCTTGTTGTGCTTGACGAGGCGTATATGGACTTCTGGGATAAGTCGCTTCTCAGCGAGGTATGCGATTACGACAACCTCATCATTCTGCGTACAGCCTCAAAGGCAGTAGGCGCGGCGGCGATAAGACTTGGCTTTGCTGTGGCGAATGAAACTATAACAAAAGCGCTTAAAGCCGTAAAATCGCCGTATAATGTTAATACTGTTACACAGGAAATCGGCAGAATTATCTTCTCACATAGGGAATATTTAACAAAAACAAAAAACTATATTGTAACACAGAGAGAAAGCTTATATAATGGTGTTGCAGAGCTTGCACAGCGCTATCCTCAGCTTTTTACGGTGCTTGAGGGCTGCTCAAACTTTGTGTTTATTAAATCCTCTGTTTCAAAGCAGCTTTTTGAATACCTGCTGTCACTCGGTACTGCAATCAGGTATATGGGGGATTACATAAGAATTACGGCAGGAACCGACGAGGAGAACAAAACAGTTCTCGCTCAGATAGACGATTTCTGCAGGGCTTTAAAGGATTGATTAAAATGAGAAACGCTGCTGTTGAGCGTACGACAAAGGAAACGGAAATTTTTGTAGCCGTTGATTTAGACGGCGGCAATATCTCCATTGATACGGGCATAGGCTTTTTTGACCATATGCTGACGGCTCTCGCAATGCATTCGGGAATCGCCCTTACAGTAAGGGCAAAGGGCGACTTGCAGGTTGACTGCCACCACACTGTCGAGGATGTCGGCATTGTTCTTGGTCAGGCGCTTTCAAAGGCTTTCGGAGATAAATCGGGTATCAAGCGCTACGGCAGCTTTTTTATCCCAATGGACGAAGCCCTTGCGTTTGCAAGCATTGACATAAGCGGCAGACCGTTTCTTGTGTTTAAGGCTGAAATGCCGCAGGCAACAGTCGGCGGCTTTGATTGCTGTATGACAGAGGAGTTTTTCCGTGCGCTTGCCTTTAATGCGGGAATAACACTCCATATAAAATGCGAATACGGCGCAAACAGCCATCATATAATAGAAGCAATATTCAAGGCATTCGCTCATGCTCTTGCGTGTGCCGCCGAAAAAACAGAGGGTGGAAAAACTCTTTCGACCAAGGGAGTGCTTTGAGTGTTTAGCTTTGCTAAACACAAAGAATAATGAATAAAGAATAATTGTGGTTGTCGCCGCTTTGCGGCTCTTTGAATTAATAAATATGTTTTTAACTCTGAAATAAAGTATATGAAAAAACAGTTATAACAGCTTTAGCAGCTATATATTTGGAAGGGGAATTGAATATTATGATAGTTTTACCTGCAATAGATTTAAAAGACGGAAACTGCGTACGCCTGCTCAAGGGCGATTATTCAACAGTACATAAGGTGGCGGAAAGTCCGCTTGAAACTGCGCTTGCCTTTCAGGAGCAGGGCGCTTCTTGGATTCATATGGTTGATCTTGACGGCGCAAAGGACGGTATCAGAAAAAATCACGAGATTATCCTGCGTGTGTGTGAGCAAACGAGTCTTGATGTCGAGGTCGGCGGAGGCATCAGAGATATGGAGGCTGTCGATTTTTATCTTGAAAACGGTGCAGCAAGAGTAATTTTAGGCTCTGCCGCCGTTAAGAACAAGCAGCTTGTTGTTGACGCGGTGAATAAATACGGTGAAAAAATTGCCGTCGGAATTGACGCAAAGGACGGCTTGGCTTGCGCCGAAGGCTGGCTTGACAATTCGGGCGTTGACTTTATCACACTTGCAAAAGAGATGGAGAAAATCGGCGTTTCAAAAATTATTTTCACCGATATTTCAAAGGACGGTATGCTGTCAGGCCCGAACCTTGTTCAGCTTGATGAGCTTAAGGCTTCCGTAAGCTGCGACATTATCGCAAGCGGCGGTGTGTCAAACCTTAAGGATATTATAAATCTTGCCGAGCTTAATATTTACGGTGCAATCGCAGGCAAGGCAATCTATACAGGCGATTTGAAGCTCAGCGACGCTATCAAAATCAGCCACAGAGTAGAGAAAACGGAGTAATAATATGGATATAGATTACGACAGATTTTTTAAAAAATCAGACCTTGTTCCTGCTATAGTTCAGGAAAAGTCAACAGGCGAGGTTCTGATGCTCGCTTATATGAACCGTGAATCAATACAGAAAACCTTTGAAACGGGCTACACATGGTTTTACAGCCGTTCAAGACAGGAGCTTTGGAACAAGGGCGCAACATCGGGACATCTGCAAAAGGTGATTGACATTTATTCCGACTGTGACGACGACACTATTTTAGTAACGGTAGAGCAGACAGGCGCCGCCTGTCACACGGGTAATCACAGTTGCTTTTACACCAAATTAAAATAAAGGATAAGGAGAAAAAATATGAACGACAGCGTTTTGGAGGCACTGTATGCCACAGTAGTCAGCCGTAAAAAAAATCCGCAGGAGGGTTCTTACACCTGCTATCTGTTCGACAAGGGCAGAGATAAGATTTTGAAAAAGGTTGGCGAGGAGTGCAGTGAAACAATAATTGCCGCTAAAAATAGCGATAACGGTGAAACTGTTTACGAAATCTGCGACCTGATGTACCATCTTACCGTGCTTATGGTTGAAATGGGTATTCCGCTTGAGGATGTTTTAGCCGAGCTTGACAAGAGGTCGGAAAAGACAGGCAACCTCAAAACCTTTCATCAGGTAGACAAAAACTCATAATTTGATTTGGTAATTTTTCACATTAAAACAAACGGGTGTTTGGGTAATTTAACGAATTGCTTAAACACCCGTTTTTATTGTTCATATTTAATTGAATTTTATAAAAGAAAAGTATATAATTAAGACATATTTATTTAGGAGGTCAATACAATGAGATTTTCAAAAAAATCGCTTATAAGCGCTTCATTGGCTGTTGTTATGGCTGCAAGCTGCGCAGTAATTCCTGTTACTGTAACTGCCGCCGATGATAATGCCGACGCTTCAGCGGTTGAAAACCAAAACACGGGTTATAACCTTGCCTCAGACATCGAGGGTGGTAACATTCTTCATGCATTTAACTGGTACTTCAACGATGTTACTAAGTATATGAAGGATATAGCCGAAGCAGGCTATACAAGCGTTCAGGTTTCTCCGGTTCAGGGCAATAAGGGTACAATCAACTCCTCAACCTATGCCTGTGACTGGTGGGTTACATACCAGCCGATTAACTTCGAAATCGGCAACGGCTACGGCACAAAGGCTGATTTCAAGGCTATGTGCGACGAGGCTGAAAAGTATGGCGTGAAGATAATAGTTGATATTGTTGCAAACCATATGGCTCAGTCAAATACCGGTGTTGCCGGTGAGGTTGACGATTCGGTTATCGCTGATTTGCGCGATGATCCCGACTGCTGGCATCAGACATCAAAAACTACCAGCGATGCTACCCGTTATGGTATGACTCAGTATACCTTAAGCGGTATTCCTGACCTTAACACCGCAAATGAGAAGGTTCAGTCATATGTTAAGTCGCTTCTCAAGGAGTGCATTGATTACGGCGCAGACGGCTTCCGTTTTGACGCAGCAAAGCACATTGAGCTTGACACGGACGAGCCTGTAAAAGGCTATGAATTTGCAAGTGACTTCTGGAAGAATGTAACCTCTTATGCTAAAGAGCTTAATCCGAATATATTCATTTACGGTGAGGTTCTCGCTCCCTTCGGTACAGACTCAAAGAATTATACACAATATATGAGAATTACCGACAGTGATTACGGCACAAAGGTTCGTACTGCTGCGGCAGGCACAAACTCATCTGCTCTTATCAGCTACAATGTTAAAGGTGCAGACGCTTCTGACCTTGTTCTTTGGGTTGAATCACACGACAACTGGGTTACAGCTCAGTCAAAGCTTAAGGCTGCACAGGTTATCCTCGGTTGGGGTATTATCGGTGCAAGAGAAAACGCACCGGCTCTTTACCTTGTAAGACCGGAGCACGAAAAGCGCGGTCAGGTTGCCGGAGGATATACAATCGCTTATGACGAGCTTATGGGCGGTCCCGGAAACCTTACATGGCAGAATTCTTCAGTAGTTGCAGTTAATCAGTTTAAGAATCAGTTTGAGGGTCAGCCTGAGAAGCTTTACACCGACACAAAGTTGTTCGCTGTTCAGAGAGGTACAACAGGTATAGTTGTTACAAACTACGGCTCAACCGACTACGCAGCAAATCTTCAGACAACTCTTGCTGACGGTACATACACAGATCAGGTAACAGGCGCAGAATTCACTGTAACAAACGGCGTTCTCAGCGGTACTGTTCCGGCAACCTCAGTTGCTGTTCTATACACACCTGAAACCTCAGCTCCTGTTGTTGACGCTTATCTCAACGACGAAGCTGTAGCAACATCTGATACAGACCTTTCATTTGAGGGAGAAACAGCAAAGTTTGCCTGCAAGTATGATGCAGACGATATTACTTCTTTCGATATTCTCGTAGACGGTCAGTCAGTAGATTATGTTTTGACAGACCCTGGTGCTGATACACCTTCGATAAAAGGTATTGAGGCAGTTATCGGAGTCAATGTACAATACGGCGAGGAAATCACAGTTACAGTTAAGGCTGAAAACGCTTCGGGTACTATCACTGATACATACACAATCCAGAAGAAGAATCCCGACGCTCCGATAGTTGCTTACTTTGACACAAAGGGCAACGAGGACTGGGACGATGTATCATCACCGGGAATTTATGTATATGCTAAAGATGCAGACGGCAAGCCTGTTTTGGGTGAAAACGGCGAACCTCAGGTATATCCCGGCTTCCTTATGACTAAGGTTCCCGGCACTACATATGTTAAGGCTGAGCTTCCGAGCAACACTGCGGTTGTAAAGTTCAACGAGGGTCCGGTTATTACCGGTCTTGACGGCAGAACTGTTCCTGCAACAGTAGTAAACTACGGTTCAGCAACAAAGGCGAAAAACCGTGAGGCAGGCGGCTTTGATATAATCGGAAGCATGGTTTGGACAAAGGGCAGCTGGATGAACTACACCGGTGAGCCTGCTCCGGCAGACCCGTGCGAGCCTTACAGCTTCGGCGATGTAAACGGCGATTGCAAGATAAACCTTATGGATGCAGTTCTTGCAAACAAGTCCTCAATAAATCTCACTGTTCTTGATAAGAAGCAAAAGTATGCCGGCGACCTTGACGGCGATTGTGAGATTAAGCTTATAGACGCTATCAAACTTCAGAAGTATATTTTGGGATTACTCTGATAATTTAAACAAAACGGGAGCTGCCCCTGCGACAGCTCCCGTAATATTTTATTATACAGAAACCGCCGCAGATAATGTTCTGCGGCGGTTTCTTATTGACTTTTTGATAACTCAAAATTATAATAGTTGTTGACTCAGCCCTGCTGTACCTCAAACTGCGAAATTTCAGAAATAAGCTCGATCGGTACATTGTCGCAAGCCTCAAACTGAACCGGCTTGTTAAGCTCTAAGCTGAGCACCCCCATAATTGAACGCGGATCAATTACATAATAGCCGCTTGTAATTTTCATCGTAGCATCACTGAATTTGTTTGTAATGTTAACGAATTTTTTTGCTGACTCCAGATCAGGAATAGCAATAGTTTTCGAGTACATAAAAAATCCCCCTGCAAAATTAAGTGATTAACAATATTTTATCACTGATGCTTTAAAAATTCAATTCCTAAGGAAAATTTTACTTTATTGTCTAAATTTAATGCTATCTGGTACAATTTATTATCAGCAACCGTTAATTTGTTCTGCTCAAAAATCCTGGGCGGTATTATTATATTCAAATTGTCAGTTTGAATTCATCATTCGGAATGTAAAAAAATCTTTTTTATCATTAAAGGACGGAATTTACCAATGAATTTTTCTGTTATAACCTTGGGCTGTAAAGTTAATCAATATGAAAGTCAGGTTATGTCTGACGCAATGATGTGCGCCGGCTTTGATTTTGAGCAAAATTATAGAAATGCCGATATAGTTATAGTTAATTCCTGCACTGTTACAGCAGTAAGCGACAGCAAGGCGCTTAAAATGATGAGAAAAATAAAGCGTGAAAATCCGGGCGTAATTACCGTTCTAACAGGCTGTATGCCGCAGGCGTTCCCCGATGAGCTTAAAAACTTTGACAGCGCTGATATAATAATGGGCAATAAATGCCGCAATGATTTGATTCCGCTGATAAACGATTATATGAAAAATCCCCGCCGGATCATCAAAATCGAACCACACGAGGATGATGTGAAATTTGAGCAAATGCAGGTGGTAAGCTCGTTTAACGATAGGACAAGAGCATTTGTTAAGATAGAGGACGGCTGCAACCGCTTTTGTTCATACTGCATTATTCCGTATGCACGCGGAAGAGTGCGTTCAAAGCCGCTTGCTGACCTTAAAGCCGAGCTTGAAGCTCTGGCTGAAAAGGGTTATCTTGAGGTCGTGCTGGTCGGCATAAATCTGTCGGCTTACGGAAACGATTTAGGCGGTATCAACCTTGCCGACGCTATTGAATGTGCCTGCTCTGTTGACGGTATCAAGCGCGTCCGCTTAGGCTCGCTTGAACCCGAGAGAATGGATGAGGAAACCATAAAACGCCTTGCAAAGCAGGAAAAGCTCTGCCCGCAGTTCCATTTGTCGCTGCAAAGCGGCTGTGACGCAACGCTTAAAAGAATGAACAGGCACTATAACTCAGATGAATATATGCACATTGTCGAAAACCTAAGAAAGCACTTTGACAACTGCGCAATTACCACAGATGTTATGGTTGGCTTTCCGGGTGAAGATGAGGATGAGTTTGAAAGCTCACTTGAATTTGTGAAAAGAGTTGGCTTTGCTAAAGTGCATACCTTTGCATATTCACGCAGACCGGGAACTGTCGCCGACAGGGCGCAGAATCAGGTACAGAAAAGCGACAAGGACAAGCGTTCAAAGCTGATGATACAGGAAACTGAAAAGCTTCACCAAGCCTTTTTGCGTTCACAGCTCGGAAAAACCGAGAAGGTGCTTTTTGAAACACGCCGCCCCGACGGACTATTTGAGGGTTATACAATGAACTACACTCAGGTTTATGTTAAAACCGATGAGGATTTGTCAAATCAAATTCTCGATGTGCGCCTTGACGAGGTAATGGGCGAGGGGTGCGTAGGCGCAGCTTTGCTGCGTAATGAATAATGAATGATGAATAATTGTGGTAAGAGCCGCAAAGCGGCTCTTTGAATTAAGAAATGCTTGAAACAAGGTTGCAGGGAACGGCAGGCGGTGCAAGCACCGCAGTTGTTCAAGCCTTTACTCACCCAAATACTTCATAACATTTTCAACCTCTGCCTGCGTCTGTTCGCTGTCTAAATAATCAAACGAATAAAACATAAACCCGTCGGCCTCCTGCTGTCTGCCGTATTCAATCTGATTTTTTAAATTTTCGTCGCTGTCAAGCCATGTGCCGTCGTCAGCGTCACTGCCGGCCTTGTATAATCCCAGCCCGATATAGAGCTTGGTGTTCTTGTTTGTCACAAGCTCACGCCAGTTTTCAACAGCGTTGTTATATGAAAGCGCACTGTTGGCTTCGCTGAAATAATTCTGCGGACACAAATAGTCACAGTAGCCGTCGGTGCTGCCCCAGGTGTAGACATCTGCGCCCATCTTTAAATCGTTGTCAATATTTCCCTGCGGCGATATGCCGAAAACAACCTCGCTGTTTGATGACTTTATTCCGCTGTATACTCCGCTGATAAGGGCGTTTATGTTGGCTGTTCTCCACTCAGGCTGTGACATAGCGTTGTCGCTGTTATCAAGGGAGCTTACATAGCTTTCATATTCCTGACTGTCGTATTCCTCGCTTTCGTCGGGATAGAAATAATCATCAAACTGAACTCCGTCAACCTCGTACCTTGATACAACCTCCTTGACAGAGTCTACAATATATTCGCGCACCTTTTCGTATGCAGGATTTAAGTAAATACCTCCGTCATACTCCATAGTGTAGCGGTCGTTGCTTTCGTCATCGTCACTCTGCCACAGGCTGTACGGACTGTACTGTGAAA
Source organism: Acutalibacteraceae bacterium (assembly GCA_051880615.1). Classification (GTDB taxonomy): domain Bacteria; phylum Bacillota; class Clostridia; order Oscillospirales; family Acutalibacteraceae; genus UBA7067. The sequence continues at coordinate 32,963 of JBJEOH010000019.1, read as the reverse complement.
TTTCACGCGGTGTTTCGCTTACCTTTATTCTCAGCGGATTAATCCATGCGTGAAATTCAAGACCGCTTTCGTGCGTCTTTTCAACCATATATTTCAGTGCGTCATATCCGGGGTCCTCGCCCTGAGTGCCTGTCAGTATATGCGAAAACGGGAAATAATCCGACATATACATTGAATCACCGAACGGTCGTATCTGCACAATCAGTGCGTTCATTTTGTGAGCTTTTGCAACGCTCACGATATTATCGAATTTTTTCTTAAAGGCTTCTTCGCTTGGGTCGTCCTCAACACTTAAGGACATATACGGAACCCATACGGCAAGCATCTCGTCATCTCCGTTTGTGACAGCGGCAGTCTGTATCGCTTTGCTTTCGGTGCTGTCCGTTTCACTCTGAGCTATACTTGAGGTGGGGCTTGTTTCCTTGCTTTGCGCGGCAAAATTTTTGCCTGCGTTGAATTTCCACATTATTCCTACCACGCCGATAATCACAGCCAAGGCTATAATAAGCGGCGCGGCGGAAGTACCGTTTTTTTTCACAAAAGCACATCCTTTTCTTCGGAAATAGGTACTACATTCTATGCAACAGGGAGTGTTAAAATACTATGATAAACCCACAAAATCTGCAAAGGCTGTTAATACTCATTTTGATTGTATGGCTTGTGCTGATAAGCCTTGTGTCCGTTGTCGTAACCATAGTTGATAAATTTAAGGCAGTGCATCACGGCTGGCGGATAAAGGAAAGCACACTGCTTATTCTGTCGGCTCTCGGCGGCAGCGTTGCAATGTATATCACAATGCTTATTATCAGGCACAAAACGAGAAAGCCGAAGTTTATGATTGGTATTCCGGTTATCTTTATTTTGCAGGCGGCACTTGCCGTCGGCATTTATGTGGTGACTAACAATGTTTGGGGTTAAGTCGGCAAAGCACCTTGAGTTTAAGGTGTCGGAAGATTATGACGGGGCTTTGCTCGGGACATTCCTGCGCAAAACAAAGAATGTATCTCAGCGCATAATCCGCAACGCAAAGCGAATGGATGGCGGAATAACAGCCGACGGCGAGCATATCAGGACGGTTGACACTGTTAAGTCGGGGCAAACAGTAAAGATTCTTCTGCCACAGCCGCAGTGCGATATGCAGCCCGAGAATATTCCTCTTGATATAGTCTATGAGGACGAGCATTACCTTGTAATAAACAAGGGCAGTAATATGCCTGTGCATCCCACTTCAAGCATACACATAACCGACACGCTTGCAAACGGCATTGCATACTATATGAAGCAGTGCGGAGATTTGTTTTCAATCAGCATTGTCAACAGGCTCGATAAGGACACCTCAGGTCTTGTGCTGATAGCAAAAAACGCCTATGCCGCCGAAAATGCCGCAAAAACAGCGCAGAAAAAGTACAGGGCAATCTGCGCAGGAGAGTTGACTCAGTCGGGCAGGATAGACGCGCCTATAGCAAGGTGCGGCGACAGTATCATTACGCGATGTGTAAATAAAAGCGGAGCAAGAGCCGTTACGAATTATGAGCCTGAAAAAGTCATTAACGGCAGAACCCTTGCCGCGGTAAGACTGGAAACAGGCAGAACGCATCAGATAAGAGTGCATTTTTCATACATCGGGCATCCGCTTGAAGGCGACGATTTGTACGGCGGCAGTTTAGAGCATATAAAACGGCAGGCGCTGCACTGCTCTGAGCTTTCGTTTTTTCATCCGGTACTCGAGCAAAGGCTTGAATTCTTCTCGCCTCTGCCTGAGGATATGGCGGGATTGATTTAGCATATAAAAATATAAAATGAAATTTTACTTCTCCGCACTTGCATATTGCATATTGCTGTGGTAAAATATAGAAGATAAATTAAGAGAGAGGGCATTTATTATGCAGGAAATCAAAATCGAACTTACTCAGACTCCAAAGGAAAAGCCGGCTGACGAAAGCCATCTTGGATTTGGTAAAATATTTTCTGACCATATGTTCGTAATGAATTACGACGAGGGTCAGGGCTGGCACGACCCGAGAATTGTCCCCTATGGACCTATCGAGCTTATGCCTGCGGCTATGTGCTTGCACTACGGTCAGGAAGTGTTCGAGGGTATGAAGGCGTACAGAACACAGGAAGGTAAAATTGTTCTGTTCAGACCTGAAAAGAATATGGCAAGACTCAATGTATCAAACGAAAGACTCTGTATTCCGAAGATTGATGAGGAGTTCTGCGTTGAAGCAATAAAGAAGCTTGTTGACATTGAAAAGGATTGGGTTCCGCACACTGAGGGCGCGTCACTTTATCTGCGTCCGTTCATATTCGCAACTGACCCGTTCATCGGTGTTCATCCGGCTCATCACCTTACATTTATGGTTATCTGCTCGCCGTCAGGCGCTTATTATCCCGAGGGACTTGACCCGGTTAAGATTTATGTTGAGCAGAACTATGTTCGCGCAGTAAAGGGCGGTATGGGCTTTACAAAAACAGCAGGCAACTATGCGGCTTCTCTTAAGGCTCAGGACGAGAGCGAAAAGCAGGGCTACACACAGGTTTTGTGGCTTGACGGCGTAGAGAGAAAGTACATAGAAGAAGTTGGAACAATGAATGTATTCTTTGTTATCGGCGACGAGGTTGTAACACCTGCTCTTCAGGGTTCAATTCTGTCGGGTATCACAAGAATGTCGTCAATCGAGCTTTTGCAGTCATGGGGTTATAAGGTTTCGGAGAGAAAGCTTTCTATCCAAGAGGTATCTGACGCTTATGACAAAGGTGAGCTTAAGGAAGCCTTCGGCACAGGTACAGCCGCAGTTATTTCACCTATCGGCGAGCTCAAGTGGGGCGACAAGGTTATGAAAATCAACAACGGTGAAATCGGACCTATCTCGGATAAGCTTTATAATAACCTCACAGGTATTCAGTGGGGCAAGGTTGAAGATAAGTTCGGCTGGATTCAGGAAGTAAAATAATTAAAAATTAAATCTTTTCGCCGCTGCTTGGCTTCAAGGCTCGCAGCGGCGATTTTCTTGCTGTGAAATATATAAAAATATTATCTGTTTTTCTTTGTTGCGATATTCGGCGGCAAAAATAGCCGAAACCCCGATAAAATCAGCAATGTCAACCGCGGGTTGACAAATTTCAAGCCGTAAATGGTGGACTGTTGCGCCGATATATTCTATCATAGCGGTAAGATTTTCGGAAATCAAAATAAAACGGTAATAAAAAGGAGCTATCTATGGCAATGAGTACAGGCGAAAGAATTATGAATTTACGGCAAAAGGCAGGAATGTCGCAGGAGGCGTTCGGTGAAAAGCTTGGTGTATCAAGACAGGCTGTTTCAAAGTGGGAAACGGGACAGACTGTGCCTGATATTGAAAAGGTTATTTTAATCAGCGAGCTGTGCGGTGTTTCAACCGATTATATACTCAAGGGAGAAGAAAGTGTGAAATCTGACGGGAATGATAACTTTGCGCCTTCAGATAATACCGGCAATTCTCTTAATCGTGGTTTCGGCGGTATAAGGCAGTCGCTTCATTATGAGCACAAGAGCAAGCGAAAGCTTTTTGGTTTGCCGCTTGTTCACATCAATATCGGGCTTGGTGCATACCGTGCAAAAGGGATAATTTCAATAGGTATGATTTCAACAGGCTTACTGTCTGTCTGACTTTTGTCAATAGGCCTTTTATCACTCGGTATGCTTTCACTCGGACTTATTGCGTTGGGTTCGTTTGCATTCGGAGGTATTTCTCTCGGCGCAATTTCAGTCGGACTTATGGCATTGGGCGGCGTTGCTGTCGGTATTATTTCTATGGGCGGACTTTCAATCGGTATGTATTCGTGGGGCGGATGTGCAATCGGCTCGAAAATTGCTTTTGGCGGCTATGCTCAGGGGTATATCGCCCTCGGCGACAGTGCCGTTGGAGAATACACATGGGATATTGGCGACGGCTATACACAGACAATAAAGGACGAGGTAATGGCTGTTATCAACAGCAAGCTTCAGGATACTCCGGAATTTATCTTAAATTTTTTGCGATAAATTTGATGTGATATGCCTGATATTTTTTAGTCTTATAATATGCAAGCTGACGATGTGCTTTAATTTGTCAGATTCAGGGTATAATATTATAGAAAAAGGTGTGGTCAAGAGGAAGTGAAATTTACGAAAGGATTGTTTATTCTTGCGGCAGGTGCGCTGTGGGGACTTATTTCGATTTTTGTAAATGCGTTAAAGGGACTGGGGCTTAACTCTATTCAATGTGTTGCGGTCAGGGTGCTTATCTCGGCTGTCATAATGCTGATATATATTCTGATAAAGGATAAATCTCTGCTTAAAATAAAAATCAGGGATATCGGATATTTTATCGGAACAGGAATTCTGAGTATTGTGTTTTTCAATTTCTGCTACTTTGAGGCGATTGAGCAAATCGGCGGTGCGGCTGTGCCGGCATTGCTGTTGTATATGGCGCCTGTGTTTGTGATGATAATATCACTTTTTGTTTTCAAAGAAAAAATCACAGTAAAAAAGCTTGCGGCGCTGCTTCTGACAATAATCGGTCTTTGCTTTGTAACAGGCGCGTTCAGCGGCGGAGAGCGACTTTCGCTTTATGCTTTCGTGCTTGGTTTAGGCTCGGGGCTTGGATATGCGCTTTACAGTATATTCGGAAAGCTTCTTGCAAAAAAGTACAGCTCACTCACAATCACCGCTTACACCTTTATCGTGGCGTCGGTCGCTGTTGTTCCTTTTTCGGGCGTTATATCAAAAATACATCTTATGTTTAATCCGATGGGCGCGTTTTCTTCTCTCGGTCTGGCAATTATCAGCACCGTTCTGCCGTATTTGCTATATACAAACGGCTTGAAAGGAATGGAGGCAGGCAAGGCATCAATACTTGCTACAATAGAGCCGCTTGTTGCGGCAGTGGTCGGCGTAGTTATATTCCACGAGGAAATCACAGTTTCAAAGCTTGCAGGAATGGCGTTTATAATTCTGGCGATAGTGGTGTTGAATTTTCCGAACAGGGCGAAACATCGCATAGATTAAAATTTAATCGGGGTTACAAAGAGCGTTTGGTTCCTTGTAACCCCATTTGGATTTTTCTATACAATTTTTATATATATACTATTGACAACGGCATAAAAAGGGTGTATATTATTATTACACCAAAAACATAGTAATAAGGTATGTTTTATAGGAATGAAAAACTTACATATATTTTCTTCCTCGCATATATAATTACAATGTTGGCAGATTCGGTAACAAAACAATGTGAAAGGATTGGTATTAATGGCAGTATATAAGAGCATTACCGACTTAATCGGAGGAACTCCGCTTATGGAGCTTTCTAATTACGAAAAGGAAAACAACCTTGAGGCAACAATCGTTGCAAAGCTTGAATACTTCAACCCGGCAGGAAGCGTTAAGGACAGAATTGCGAAGGCAATGGTTGAGGACGCAGAGCAAAAGGGTATCCTGAAGCCCGGCGCTACAATTATTGAGCCTACATCGGGTAACACCGGTATCGGCCTTGCAAGCGTAGCGTCTGCAAAGGGATATAAGGTTATTCTTACAATGCCTGAAACGATGAGTATTGAAAGAAGAAATCTTTTGAAGGCTTACGGCGCACAGCTTGTTTTGACAGAGGGTGCAAAGGGAATGAAGGGTGCTATTGCAAAGGCTGACGAGCTTAACAAGGAGATTGAAAATTCAGTTATTCTCGGTCAGTTTGTAAATCCGGCAAACCCGGCTGTTCACAGGGCGACAACAGGCCCCGAAATCTGGAAGGACACTGAGGGCAAGGTTGACTTCTTTGTTGCAGGCGTCGGCACAGGCGGAACAATCACAGGCACAGGCGAATACCTTAAGTTACAGAACCCGAATATAAAGATTGTTGCTGTTGAGCCTGAAACCTCGCCTGTACTTTCAAAGGGAACACCCGGACCGCATAAGATTCAGGGTATCGGAGCAGGCTTTGTGCCTGATACACTCAACACTGATGTCTATGATGAGATTATCACCGTTAAGAACGAGGACGCATTTAAAACAGGCAATAAGATAGCCAAGACTGAGGGTGTGCTTGTGGGTATATCCTCCGGTGCGGCTGTATGGGCTGCTACACAGCTTGCAAAACGCCCTGAGAACAAGGGTAAGACTATTGTAGCTCTTCTTCCCGATACAGGTGAAAGATACCTCTCAACCCCGCTTTTTGAAGATTAATTCTTATCTTCTTTTTTATGTTATATGCAAAAATATGCTCTTGCCTCACTATAAAGGCAGGAGCATATTTTTTATTATATGGATTTTTAGGTAGTGTAGTTGGTTCCCTGTCAAGGGGAGGTTAGTGCGTTAAATATTAATTTATCCGAAAAAGTCGTTGAAAAAGTCCTCTAAGCTGTTGTTGCCGCCGTATTTATTGTTTCCGCTGTTTACATTCTCGTCGGTAAAGCCGTTTGAGGTGTTCGCTGAATCTGGAGTATACTCATCAAGAATAAGCTTAAGGTCAGTTGTTCTGCCGCTGCGGCTTACGGTAACGGTCACAGTGTCGCCGACGCTCTTTCCCTTTATCGCAGCTTCAAACTCTGCCGAGGTGCTTATCTCAGTTCCGTCAACCGAAACAATTCTGTCTCCACGCATAAAGCCTGCGCTTTCTGCCTTGCTTCCTCTTTCAACACTCTGAATGTATACGCCTGTTTCATTTACGCCATACATCATAGCTGTTTGGGTGTTTGAAATGTCAAGCAGTGAAAGTCCGGTATCAACAACACCCTTGACATATCCGTATTTCGTCAGGTCCTCAACAACATTTGAAACATCATTTACAGGAATTGCAAAACCAAGTCCTTCGGTTTCCTCAGCAGCTGACTTTGCAACAACAATACCGATAAGGTTGCCGTGATCGTCAAAGAGTCCGCCGCCTGAGTTACCGGGGTTAATCTCGGCATTTGTCTGCAAAAGGTTCATCGTAACGCCGTCAACTGATATATCACGGTTCAATGCACTTACGATACCCTCGGTTACAGTACCGCCGAGCTGACCCAGCGGATTGCCTATTGCAACTGCCTTTTCGCCAACCTTAAGCTCGTCGCTGTTGCCCATTGTTGCAGCTGTAAGACCTGTTGCGTCAATCTTAATCAGCGCAATGTCAAGCTGCGGAGCTGCTGAGCCCACAAGCGTTGCATCGTAGCTCTTGCCGTCCTTTGTAGTAACCTTTATTGTGCTTGCACCATCAATAACATGGTTGTTGGTTACGATATATCCGTTTTCGCTGATTATTACGCCGCTGCCGGCACCCTGTGTGATGTAGTTTCTGAGATAGCTGCCGGTAGTTACCGACTCGGTTGTAATCTCAATAACGCTGTTTCCTGTCTTTTCCACAATATCCTCGGTTGACATTGAGTCACTGACAGTTGAGCCTGTTGTGACGGTTTCAACAACCTTCTGTATTTTCAAACCGTCGCCGCTGCTGCCGTCACTGCTTAATTTCATCGCGAGCATTCCGCCGCCAAAGCCCACAACAGCCGAACACAGAATTGAAGCTACAAGCGTTGCCGCCACAGCACCCTTGCCGTGAGCTTTCTTCTCTTTTTTCTTTTTTCTGTTGTTATTCATATTGCCGGTCGGGGTGTAGTAGCTTTGCGGAGTAGTGTAATATCCGTTTTGCTGTGCAGCACCCTGCCGGGCGTTGGCATAAGGGTTTTCATTGTTATTTATATACTGTGTGCTTGAAAATCCGCCTGTATCATACCCGCCTGCCGGCTGATCGCTTGAAGTATATCTTCTGCGGTAATTGCCGTCCGCATCGAAAAATCCGTTCGATTGTGTGTTGCTTTCGCTTGCGGTATTTCCGCTTGAAGCTGAATATGATGAAGAGCTGCTGTAAATGTTGTTATTGTCGTTCTGCTCTGAAGCACTGTAATTTGTGTTATCACTTTCACTGCTGTTATTATTGTTGAAGGAATTAAAGTTTTCGTAGTTATCGTTATACTCGTTGCTCATTTTAAGCACCTGCACTTTCAAAATTATTATTTGCCGTTTTCCTTTCGACAACATAATAATATCCCTTTAAAATTACATAAATTTGAAAGCAAAATTAATTATCGCTAAACATAATAAAAACAATTTGTTAAATTGAGGATAATTGTTCAAAATTATTCTCAGAGCCTTGCAACGCCTGTTTTTCTTGCAGCCTCAACAACAGCCTCGGCTACAGCCTTGCCGATTCTCTGGTCAAATGCCTCTGGCAAAATATATTCGGCATTGAGCTTATCGTCGTCAACAAGCGATGCAATCGCCATTGAAGCAGCGACCTTCATCTCCTCGTTAATCTCTCTTGCTCTGCAGTCAAGCGCACCTCTGAAAATTCCGGGAAATGCAAGCACATTGTTTATCTGATTCGGGAAGTCCGACCTGCCTGTGCCAACAACCGCAGCACCAGCCGCCTTAGCCTTGTCGGGCATAATTTCGGGAGTCGGGTTTGCCATAGCAAATACAATCGGCTTATCCGCCATTGATTTTACCATTTCCTCGCTTACTACATTCGGAGCTGAAACGCCAAGGAACATATCAGCGCCTTTCATCGCGTCTGCAAGAGTACCCTTGATTTTTTCTTTGTTTGTTACAGTCGCCATATAAGCCTGCTCGCTGTTAAGCTCGTCCATACCCTCACAGATAATACCGAAACGGTCAACCATAATGAGGTTTTTAACGCCTATATTGAGCATATGCTTTCCGATTGCAATTCCTGCTGAGCCTGCACCGTTGATTACAACCTTGATTTCATCAATTTTCTTGTCAACAACCTTGAGCGCATTGATAAGAGCCGCCGCAACAACAACCGCAGTACCGTGCTGGTCATCGTGAAATACGGGAATGTCGCAGATTTCCTTGAGCTGTCTTTCAATCTCAAAGCATCTGGGGGCAGAAATATCCTCAAGATTAATTCCGCCGAAGCTTCCGCTTATAAGGTAAACTGTCTTTACAATATCCTCAACATTCTTTGAGCGAACGCAAATTGGGAATGCGTCAACATCGGCAAACTCCTTGAACAGCGCACATTTTCCCTCCATAACGGGCATACCTGCCTCGGGGCCAATGTCGCCGAGTCCGAGCACCGCTGTACCGTCTGTTATAACCGCAACGAGGTTATTTCTTCTTGTAAGCTGAAATGACTTTTCATAGTCCTTCTGAATTTCAAGACACGGCTGTGCAACGCCCGGAGTGTAGGCAAGTGACAAATCCTTTGAATTGTTTATTTTAACTTTTGACACAACCTCAATTTTTCCGTTCCAATCGTAATGCTTCTGAAGCGATTCTTCCCTTATATCCATAATTACAATTCCTTTCTTGCAAATAAATAATCTTATAAGAGTATATACCAAATGTCCCCAAAGGGCAATACAAAATTGATTTTTGGTTATCCATTTTAAGTACGCCGAACACTAATTTATATAATTTAATTATCAATAGCTTGACATAACTTTAACAATGTACTACAATGTATACGAAAAACTAATTTCACGGAGGTAAAAATTATGGGTCGTTTACAAGATAAAGTAGCAATTATTACAGGAGGTAACTCCGGCGTAGGAGCTGCAACGGCAATCCGTTTTGCAGCAGAAGGAGCAAAGGTTGTAATCAGCGCACGCCGTCAGGCTCAGCTTGAAGAGGTAGCCGCAAAGATAAAAGAGGCAGGCGGAGAGGTTTTGCCTGTTGTTACCGATATTTCAAAATCAGAGGATGCGAAAAACCTTGTAGCAAAAACCTTAGAGGCATACGGAAAGGTTGATATTCTTGTAAATAACGCAGGTGTGCTTGAAGCAGGCTTAAAGCCGATTGACCGCGTTACAGACGAGGATATGGACAGGATTATCGATATAAACACAAAGGGCACTATGCACTGTATGCGCGAGGTTACGGCTGAAATGGCAAAGGCAGGCGGCGGCTCTATTGTCAATGTTGCGTCTGTTGCAGGCGTTATGGGCTGCGGCGGTGCGGCTTATGTTGCGTCAAAGGCGGCTATTATCGGTGTTACACGCCACACAGCTTTGCGCTTTGCAGGCAAGGGTATACGCTGCAACGCAATCTGCCCTGGTACTATCGTTACTCCTATGGTTGCCGATATGAAAACTCAGGTTCTTGATGCCGATATGATGGGCGCTATGGCAAAGCACAGCGATATGGCTGTTCAGCCGTGTATGCCTGATGATGTAGCAAATATTATCCTTTTCTTCGCAAGTGACGAATCCCGTGCAATCACAGGTCAGGCTATAGTAACTGATTTTGGCAGCACACTTTGATAACGAATAATTTTTCCATTCTTGCCCAGTATAATACAGGTGATTAAAATGTATGATGTTATTATAATCGGTTCGGGGCCTGCCGGTCTTTCAGCCGCGCTTTACGCTAAAAGGGCTATGCTTGAAACCCTCGTTATTGAGGAGATGCCCTTAAGCGGCGGTCAGATAATTAACACAAGCGATGTCGATAATTATATCGGTTTGCCCGGTATAGGCGGCTTTGAGCTTGCACAGGTGTTCAGGCAGCATGTTGACCGATATGATGTGCAGTTCAAAACTGCAAGCGTTTTAAGCCTTGAGGATAACGGAGAATATAAAACCGTCACGCTGAAAAGCGGCGAAAGGCTTGAAACTAAAACGGTGATTATAGCAACAGGCGCAAAAAACCGAACTCTCGGAGTAATCGGCGAAGCGGAGCTTACAAGCAAGGGCGTTTCGTACTGCGCCACCTGTGACGGCGGCTTTTATAAAAACAAGACGGTAGCCGTTGTCGGCGGCGGTGATGTTGCGCTTGAGGATGCGATTTATTTAAGCCGCATTTGTCAAAAGGTCTATGTTATCCACCGCCGTGATGAATTCCGAGGGGCGAAAATCCTCGCCGACAAGGTGAAGAGCCTTGAAAATATTGAGATAATCTGGAACGCAACCGTCGAAAAAATCAACGGGGAGGACAGGCTCAAAAGCATTGTGCTTAAAGATAAGACAAGCACCTCACTTAAAGAGCTTACTCTTGACGGCCTTTTTATCGCAGTCGGCACAGTGCCGAACAGCGGCATAGCGCAGGGAATAGCACAGCTTGACAGCGGCGGATATATTGTAGCCGATGAAAGCTGCAAAACAAGTACAGATGGAATTTTTGCCGCAGGTGATGTGCGTACAAAACAGGTGCGGCAGGTGATAACGGCGGCAGCCGATGGAGCTTGTGCTGTGGCAGCAGCAGAAAAATATCTGGCTGAAAGATAATAGATACTATAAAAACAGCGGTGATTATGCAAACACATAATCACCGCTTAATTTTAAAAAATTTAACCTAACTCAATCATCTTGTCAATGCAGCGCCTTGCCTGCTGTATTGTTTCATCGTCCATAATCATCTCTTCACCGCTGATGCCCTGAACGCAGTTTAATACATCAACAAGGGTTGTGAGCCTCATATTTCTGCACATAAGCTTTTGCGAGAGGTAGTAAAAACGCTTGTCGGGACATTCATACTGCAAATGCTCTGCTATGCTAAGCTCAGTGCCGATTATGAACTCCTTTGCATCCGACTTCTTTGCAAAGTCCATAATAGCCGAGGTCGAGCCGATGAAGTCTGCTCCCTCGCAAACCGAAGGTTGACATTCGGGGTGAACAAGCAGAAGCGCGTTCGGGTGCTGTGCTCTTGCAATTTCAACATCCTTTTTGTCAACGCTTGCGTGGGTCGGACAGCCGCCGTTTAACAGCTTGATGTTCTTGTTCGGGAGCTGCTTTGCAACAAAGTCGCCGAGGTTGCAATCGGGAATAAACAGGATATTGTCGTTCTCAATCTTGTTGACAATCTTAACGGCTGACGACGAGGTAACGCAGACATCGCAGATTGTCTTAAGCTCTGCCGTTGTGTTTATGTATGCAACAACCGTATAATCGGGGTATTTCTGCTTTACTATTGAGATTATCTCACGGTCCATCTGCTCAGCCATCGGGCAGCCTGCGTCGGGATTCACAAGGTAAACTGTCTTGTCGGGGGAGAGAATCTTGACTGTTTCAGCCATAAAGCGAACGCCGCACATTATAATTGTCTTTTGCGGCGCCTTGCTCGCCATAACGCTGAGCTGAAACGAGTCGCCTGTGTAGTCGGCAACCTCTAAAATCTCGTGAGCCTGATAGCTGTGTGCGAGAATACAAATGTCCTTTTCCTTTTTCAGTCTAATTATTTCTTCCTGAATATCTTTAATCATCTTAAAACCCTCCGGTTAAAACCTATCGGTTTGATATGTGAAATAAAATATACGATAAACGCAAGCTTTTGTCAACGCAGAGTTATACATTGAAGCGGAACAGTACAACATCGCCGTCTTTCATAACATACTCCTTGCCCTCACTGCGCACAAGACCCTTTTCCTTAGCCGCAGCCATTGAGCCGCATTCGATTAAATCGTCATAGGCGATAACCTCCGCCCTGATAAATCCGCGCTCAAAGTCGGTGTGAATCTTACCTGCCGCCTGCGGAGCCTTAGTGCCGTTTTTGATAGTCCAGGCACGAACCTCCTGCTTGCCTGCGGTGAGGTAAGAGATAAGACCCAAAAGCGAGTAGCACTCGGTAATAAGCCTGTCAAGGCCTGAGCTTGAAAGTCCCATATCGGCAAGGAACATTTCCTTTTCTTCCTTGTCCATATCGGCGATTTCTTCCTCAAGTCCTGCACAAATCGGCAGTACGCCTGCGTGCTCCTCGGCGGCAATTTCCTTTACCTGAGCGAGATACTTGTTATTCTCAATTCCGCTTGAGAAATCCTCGTCGCTCATATTTGCGGCGTAGATAATCGGCTTGTTTGTCAGCAGTGCAACGCTCGACAAAAGCTCAGCCTCTTCTTCGTTGCACTCAACACTTCTTGCCGACTTGCCCTCGTTTAATGTGTCAAGCACTCTCTTGAAGAAGTCAAGGTCAGCCTGATATTTCTTGTCAGCCTTGATAAGCTTCTGCGTTTTGTCAATTCTGCGCTCAATCATCTCAACATCAGAAAGCACAAGCTCTAAGTTGATTGTTTCAATATCTCTTTTCGGGTCAATACTGCCCTCAACATGAACAATGTCGTCATTTTCAAAGCAGCGCACAACATGAACAATAGCGTCACATTCTCTTATGTTGCTCAAAAACTTGTTGCCGAGTCCCTCGCCCTTTGAAGCACCCTTTACAAGACCTGCAATGTCAACAAATTCAATCGTTGCAGGCGTGTATTTGTCGGGGTCGTACATCTCGGCAAGCTTGTCAAGACGCTTGTCGGGAACTGCGACAACGCCGACATTCGGCTCAATAGTGCAGAACGGGTAGTTTGCCGACTGCGCTCCTGCGTTTGTAATAGCGTTAAAAAGTGTACTCTTGCCGACATTCGGCAAGCCAACTATACCTAATTTCATTTTATTCGTCCTTTCGATATGTTCGATATAACTGTTAAACTTAATTATATCAAATTTTTCCGACAATATCAATCAAAATATCATAGATACCAGCCACAGCACCGCAACTATCACAGGCTGATGCACAACATAAATTTCAAGCGAATGTCTGCCCAGAAAAGCAAGCGGTCTTACTCTCAGCGGCTGTAAAAATTGCGGAAATCCCCTTGTCTTGCCGAGCCTGCCTAAAAAGCAGCCGCACAGGAATAAAAACAGGTGCGGAATAATCGGGAAGTAGTCGGCTGAGAAGAAGGTTGCTGACGGAAAACCGAGAAAGGCTAAGTAATCGCTTGAATAGAGTGCTGACGGCAGGTAGCAGATTTTAAGCTGCTCAAGTCCTAAATATCCACGAGGAACTCCCCACAGCAGAAAATACAGCAGCAGGCAAGCCACAACGCCTGCAAGCGGCGGTATGTGCGACAAAGGCTTTTCAAGCAGTGCATAAATTATCATAGCGATTGACAAAAGGTGCAGCACGCCGAAATAAATCTCGTTCCCCGGAGTGATAAAAACGGTCACAAGCGTAACTGCACAGGCAATCAGCAGAAGTCGTACACCTCGTTTTAAATTGCTCCTTGAAAGCGAACAGCACACACCCGATATTAAGATAAAGGTTATCGCTATAAGCGGCTCAAACGGAGTTGTCGCAATGTAAGCCGACATTCCCCAGTCCATACCGAACAGGAAAGCGGCACTGTAGAAAATGTGGTAAGCTACCATTGCAATTATCGCAAGACCTCTCAGCTCATCAAGCGTATTGAGCCTTTTTGTTAAATCCTTTTTTGCAAATACAGCTTTAATATCAAAAATAGCAATACCTCCTTTTCAAATTCCTCAAATTAAGATATAATAAGCCTTGTGAGTGATTAAGGCTTTTGTTTCACTCACTCAGCAGAACAAGTATATCATTAAAGCAGTCATTTTTCAATTAAAAGGGGACAGTAAAATGAACGAATACAAAATAGGCGATACCTATAAAACAGAAGCTATAGTCAGTGAGGAAGCCCTTGCCTGCAATGTCGGCAGCGGCAGTCTGAGAGTTTATGCAACGCCGATGGTTGTGGCTCTTATCGAAAAAGCAGCGTCACAGATGGCACAGACCATTGTTGACGAGGGTATCACAACGGTAGGCACAAGAATTGCAATCGACCATGTCAGCGCAACCCCGCTTGGCGTAAAGGTGTGGGCAGAGGTAACGCTTAAGGAGATTGACGGAAGAAAGTTTGTCTTTGATGTCAGTGCCTTTGACGAAAGCGGACTTATCGCAAAGGGTGAGCATGAGCGTTTTTCAGTTAAGAGCGAGAGCTTTCAGAAAAAGGCAGATGCGAAGCTGGCTTCGCAGAGTTAAGAGTGGAGAGCTCTCCTTTGATTTGACCGAATTTTACCGCAAGGAGAAAGTTATGAAAAGTAAATACAAAATAGTGCTTTTTGATTTGGACGGCACGCTCAGCGACTCGGCATATGGGGTAAAGCTGTGTATCGAGGCGGCTTTGCAGAAGCTGGGAAAGCCGATACCGGATTTGTCAGATTACAGCCTGTATGTCGGACCTCCACTGCTTACAACCTTTCAAAAACTTTGCGGACTCACCGCAGAGGAGTCGGTAAAGGCAGTGGACCTTTACCGTGAGGAATACGAGCAAAAGGGAAAATACGAAAATTATCAGTACGAGGGTATGCGTGAGCTGATTCTTAAGCTCAAGGAGAGCGGCGCAGTTACAGCCGTTGCAACCTCAAAATACGAGCCATTTGCGAGGTGGGTTGTTGACTACATCGGGCTTGACGGAGTTTTTGACGCTGTGTGCGGTTCAACTCTTGACGGAAAAAGAAAAGAAAAGGCAGATATTGTTCGCTATGCCGCCGATACACTCGGAGTAAGCATCTCAAAGCAGACAATCTGCCTTGTCGGCGATACAAGGTTTGATGCGGCAGGAGCTGTGCAGGCTGGCTGCGACTTTGTGGGTGTCAGCTACGGCTTCGGCACGGTGGAGCAAATGCAGGAGGCAGGCGGCACTAAAATTGCCGCAAGTGTATCCGAGCTTTACGATTACCTGCTTGAATGAGTAACTCTTAAATTTCATATTCTCCCGTTTAGCGGCATATATTTTTCTATATGCTGTAGGGAGAGAGCGTAATGTTTGTAAGTAAAAAAATCACAAAGAAAGCAATTATAATCGCTGTTCTGGCGGCGGTGGCGGTGTGCTTTGCCGCGCTTCGACTGACTGTTTGCTCAGCGCATATTCAGACAACGGCTGTATGTGAAATCGGCGAGTACAGCCTTAAGGCTGAAACAAACGAGGAACGAATTGAGTTTTTATCCCAGTTCGGCTGGGAGGTCGAGCCTGAGCCTTGCGAGCTTTCTACAGTTACAATTCCGCAGATGTTCAACAAAACCTACAGCCGATACAACAAAATCCAGCTTGAGCAGGGGCTTAATCTGCTTGATTATGCAGGCTGCGAGTGTAAAAGGGTCAGCTACCGAGTTACAAATTATCCCGACCCTGAGCAGCAGGTGAACGCAAATTTGCTGATATACAACGGCTGCGTCATCGGCGGCGATATATCAAGCGTTGCGCTTGACGGCTTTATGCACGGCTTTTGCGATAAATAATTTAATTGAAGGGAAAATAATTATGCAGCGGCTTGACAAAATAATATCACAGCGCACCTCGTATACACGCAGTGAGATAAAAAGGCTTGTCAGAAGCGGCGCTGTTACGGTTGACGGTGAAATATGTGCGCAGTATGATAAAAAGCTTGATGAGGCTTGCGAGATAAAGGTAAACGGTGAGCCGATAGGCGAGAAACACCTTTATATTATGATGAACAAGCCTGAGGGAGTTGTGTGTGCCGTTAGGGATAATCGTGATAAAACTGTTATTGATATTCTGCCGCCGCAGTTTCAGAATCGGGGGCTTTTTCCGGCAGGCCGGCTTGACAAGGACACAACGGGACTTTTGATTCTGACAAACGATGGGGAGTTTCTGCATAAAATTATGTCGCCTAATAAGAAAGTGGACAAATACTATATAGCACAGACGGACAAACCCCTGAGTGACGAGAATATAAAGATGTTTGAGCAGGGGATTGTCTTTCGCGACGGGACAAAGTGCAAAAGTGCTGTTGCCGAGAACCTAAAAAACGCTGAAAATAACGACGATAAATACAGAGTAGGTATTAAAATTTGTGAAGGAAAATATCATCAGGTCAAAAAAATGCTCGCAGTGTGTCAGATTAATGTGTTAAAATTGACAAGAATTTCCATTGGGAATTTGTCACTTGATGTTAATTTGAACAAAGGGGAGTGCAGAAAATTGACCAATGTTGAAATTCAACAAATTTTATTAGGCAACTTCAACTAATTTAAGGTAACATATTTTGTGGTGTATTAGAAGTATATAAAAAAAGACCCCTAGATTTAGTGAAAAAAATAGTAGCAAGTTTTATTGAAATCTGTTATATTATATGTGTTAAGAAAAACTACCTTAACTATTATTATTAATGGTAAGGTAACAGGAGGTATTTCAGTTATGGCAAATGTATCACTTAGACACATCTACAAAATTTATGACGGAGGAGTTACGGCAGTTTCGGATTTCAATCTTGAAATTGAAGATAAAGAGTTTATTATTCTTGTTGGTCCTTCAGGCTGTGGTAAGTCAACTACACTTCGTATGATCGCAGGTCTTGAAGATATCAGCAAGGGCGAGTTATATATTGGCGACAAGCTTGCAAACGATGTTGCTCCTAAGGACAGAGATATTGCAATGGTATTCCAGAACTATGCTCTCTATCCGCATATGACAGTTTATGATAATATGGCTTTCGGTCTTAAGCTTCGCAAAACACCGAAGGACGAAATGCGCCGCCGTGTTGAAGAGGCTGCAAGAATTCTTGACATCGCTCACCTTCTCGACAGAAAGCCGAAGGCTCTCTCGGGCGGTCAGCGTCAGCGTGTTGCTCTCGGTCGTGCTATCGTTCGTGACCCGAAAGTATTCCTTCTCGACGAGCCACTTTCAAACCTTGATGCAAAGCTTCGTGCTCAGATGAGAACAGAGATTTCAAAGCTTCACCAGAGACTCGGCACAACATTCATCTATGTTACCCATGACCAGACAGAGGCTATGACAATGGGTACAAGAATCGTTGTTATGAAGGACGGTATCGTTCAGCAGGTTGACACACCGCAGAACCTTTACGATCATCCTTGCAATGAGTTCGTTGCAGGCTTCATCGGCTCACCGCAGATGAACTTCATCAACGCAACTCTCGGCAAGCAGGGCGGCGACTATACACTTACATTTGATAAGAATGTTATCACGGTTCCTGCAAACGGAATGAATATTGACAGCTATGTAGGCAAAGAGGTTGTATTCGGTATTCGTCCTGAGAATGTATACGATGATGCTGAGTATATTGCAGCTCATAAGAACGGCGTAGTAGAGGCTAATGTTGATGTTACCGAGCTTATGGGTGCTGAGATTTACCTCTACCTGAGCGTTGCAGGTATTCCTATCACCGCGCGTGTTGAGCCTACATCAAAGGCTAAGCCGGGCGATAAGGTTAAGGTTGCTCTTGATGTTGATAAGATTCATATCTTTGACAAGGAAACAGAGCAGACAATTTCCAACAGATAATAATACCTCTACTTTTTCATAATTTCTTTTCTTTAATAAACCCCTGCCGAGTTTTCGGCAGGGGTTTTGCGTGTGCATTTTGCACAAATCAATAAATTCTGCGAAATTCATTATTATCTTTGACTGTTTTAATAACTTTTTTATACTTTTAAAAGAATTTCACGAAAATAAAAAATTTTTATTTATTAAAAGCTTGCATTTTGGCTAAAATTTGTGTAAAATGTATATTGATAAAAGATAAGAATATCTGCATATAATTTGCAGAAAAATTTTTTATGTGAATTTACTATTTCATTTCAGAATTGAGGGGTCACAAAATGTCGAACAGATTATTCCAAGGTGTTATTCATCAAATGGGAGATGCCATTGACAGAACTATCGGTGTTGTTGATGAAACATCGGTAGTAATTGCTTGCAGTGAGCTTGGCAGGGTCGGAGAGGTTATTGACAGTATCACTCCCGATATACTCTCATCGGTAGCTCCATTTGTTATTAACGGACAAACCTTTAAATCTTTCGGTAACAACGTTTCCAGACCGGAGTACGCGGTGTTTGTAGCCGGCAATGATGAATTCTCTCAAAAATATGCGCAGGTGCTTGCTGTTTCACTCAGCAGTATCAAGCAGTATTATGACGAGAGATATGACAGAGGAAACTTCATTAAAAATGTTATTCTTGACAATATACTGCCGGGAGATATTTATCTCAAGGCAAGAGAGTTGCATTTTAACAATGATGTTACAAGAGTTTGTATGCTCATAAAAATAACAACCAAGACCGATATTTCGGTGTACGATGTTGTGCAGAACCTTTTCCCTGACAAGACAAAGGATTTTGTTATCAATATCAACGAAACTGATATTGCTCTCGTTAAGGAAATCCGTTCAGGCATTGACTCAAAGGATCTTGAGAAGCTTGCAGGTTCGATTGTTGATACATTGTCAAGTGAGTTCTATACCCACTGCGTTATCGGTATCGGTACAACCGTTACCGGCATTAAGGATCTTGCACACTCATTCAAGGAGGCACAAGTTGCTCTTGAGGTTGGTAAGGTGTTTGATACCGAAAAGACTATTGTCTGCTATGACAACCTCGGTATTGCAAGACTTATCTATCAGCTTCCGACAACCCTGTGTGAGGCATTTTTGAAAGAAGTGTTTAAAAAAGGCTCAATCGAAGCCCTTGACCAGGAAACTCTGTTTACAATCCAGCGTTTCTTTGAATATAACCTTAATGTGTCTGAAACATCGAGAAAGCTGTTTGTTCACAGAAACACTCTCGTTTACAGACTTGAAAAAATCAAAAAGCTTACAGGTCTTGACTTGCGTGAGTTTGAGGACGCTATTGTGTTCAAGGTAGCGTTGATGGTTAAAAAGTATCTCACCGCTAATCCTGTAAAGTATTGATATAATCCTGATTTTGATACTTAGTTTTATTTTTCATTTTTCACTTCCTTGTATTGCTTCCATTGCAATCCAAAAAACAGGCGGGCTTATGCCCGCCTGTTTTTTGTTTACCCTTTTTAAATCTCAAACTCAACGCCGTATTCCCTTGCCCAGAAGTCAAGCTCAATAATATACGCAAGAATCTGCGGCGCACGCATCAGCTGACCGTACCACGGCGAGCTGATATTGTCGGGGTGCTCTATGATATCCTTAACTCCGTCTGTATCAATAAGCTGAGAAACAGCGCTGTCCTTTTTAGACAAGACATCAATCACGCCCTTGCTGACAAGCTCCATATAAATCGGGTTATGAGTTTTCGGGTAAGGGCTTTTTTTGCGCCATACAATTTCATCGGGCATCAAACCGTCAAACGCTGTTCGCAAAATGCCCTTTTCTCGCCCGTCAAGCGCCTTAAGCTCCCACGGCATATTATAGGCGTACTCAACTATTCTGTAATCGCAGAACGGCACTCTCACCTCAAGGCCGCTGTACATCGAAGCTCTGTCCTTGCGCTCAAGCAGGCACTGCATAAACCAGTAATAATTCAGCGCGAACATTTCTCTCATTCTTGCGTCGCGCACTGAATCGCTTTTCAGCTTATCGGTGCTCTTTACGGTGTCGAGATATTTCTGTGCGGCATAATCCTCGCCGCCAGTGAGTGCTCCCTTTTTGAGTATACTGCGCCTTATGCGGCTGTCGTTGCTCCAGGGAAAGCTCTGCCTGAACAGTATTTCCTCGTTATGATACCACGGGTAGCCGCCGAAAAGCTCATCGGCACACTCACCCGACAGCGCAACGGTGAAATCCCGTTTGACCTCGCGGCAAAACAGCAGCAGTGACGAATCAACATCAGCCATCGGCATTAAATCGCGCGATTTTACCGAATCGAACAGCGCATCGTACAAATCCTTGTTAGACAGCACAACATTGTGGTGTCGGCTGTCGATGTAATCGCTCATAAGCCCGATATAGTCCGAGTCTTTGTTCGGCTGGAACAGGCTTTTTTTGAAATATTTTTCATTGTCCTTGTAGTCAACCGAGTAGGTGTCAAGCCTGCCTTTGCCGTTCTTTTTGTAGTACTCAGACGCAGTGCGGCAAATTATGCTCGAATCAAGTCCTCCCGATAAAAAGCAGCAAAGCGGCACATCGGACACAAGCTGGCGGTTTATTGAGTCAAACAGAAGCTCACGGCATTTTTCAATAGTCTGTTCTCGGCTGTCGGTGTGAGGTGCTGCTTTAAGCGTAAAGTATCTTTTGCGCTTTAATATATTGTTTTTATAGCTCATACATTCGCCCGGCAAAAGCTCCTTAACATTCTTGAAAATGCCGAAGCCGGGCGACCTTGCAGGCCCTAAGAAGAATATGTCGTAAAGACCTTCCTTGTCAACAATCGGCTTTACCATCGGGTTTTTGAGCATCGCCTTGATTTCGGAGGCGAAGATAAGACCATGCTCATACTCAAAAAAGAAAAACGGCTTAACGCCTACTCTGTCACGCGCGGCAAAGAGCATTTTCTTTTTCTCGTCCCATACTGCAAATGCGAAAATACCGTTCAGCTTGTTCACGCAGTCCTCACCGAAATAGATATAGCTGTGAAGCAAAACCTCGGTGTCACACCTTGTTTCAAAGCGACAGCCGAGCGCTTCAAGCTCTGCTCTCAGCTCAGGTGCATTGTAAAGCTCGCCGTTGTAGGCGATAGTATAATTATATCCGCCAAAGCTGCGGGTCATCGGCTGCTGTCCATTTTCAGGGTCAATAACCGCAAGACGGCGGTGCATAAGGCAAACATCACGCGCAGAGGAGAAAAACACGCCTCTGTCATCAGGTCCTCTTGCTGCAAGA
This sequence comes from Acutalibacteraceae bacterium, assembly GCA_051880615.1. GTDB lineage: Bacteria > Bacillota > Clostridia > Oscillospirales > Acutalibacteraceae > UBA7067. The sequence goes on along the minus strand of JBJEOH010000019.1, from coordinate 11,608 downwards.
GAATCGGTCATACTCTCAATTATATCTTGCTTTTCGCATAAATCCTCGTATTTATCAAGCCAACCGGCTATTCCGCACATAAAATCACCCCGTAATTATTTTGCTTTGCTTCTTCTGATATTATATGAAATTTTTGCTATGGTGTTATTCTTTCCCTTGCTTTTAACCGATATTATAAATATGATACAGCACACTATCAGCGCGGCGCTGCCTGCTATTGTGCTTGATGAAAATATCACCTGCGACGGTGTTGAAAGCGACACTGTATGCACCGCCGTATCGGGTAAAAACAGGGTCATAACAAAGGTGTAAGCGGCGCACAGCGCACCGCACAACAGCCTGTGAAGCATAAAATCAAGCTTTGAAAAGTCAAGCTCGGTGAGCAGTGAAAAAATCTGCAAATGAACCGATAAGCCGCCGAATCCAATAGCAAAGGCGACAAATTCAAGCGGCGCACCATTTTGTGTTGCATTAAGGCATCCTGCGGTGACCTCTGTCAAGGCGTACAGAAGGCTGTCGGCAATCGGCTTTGGAATAAACAGAAAGTTCAGCAGACGCTGTACAAGCTCTATAATATGGGTGTCCGATAAAACTCCCATAATCGCCGAGAATAAAACAACCATAGCGCACAGCTTTATCATACTCTCACTCGACTTAAAGCAGGAATTTATAAGTGCGTCGGAAAATTTTTGCCTGCCTGCTTTTGTGCCGCTCTTTTTTTCTACTGTATCTTTTGCAAATATGCCCGAAAATACCGCTATTGTAAGCTGTGAAAGCACCTGCGAAGCGTAAAGGATTATCCCGACGCTCACGCTTTTTAGCATATTCTGCCCGACTGCGAATATGACAAACGCAGGGCCTGCGCCAACCGCAAAGCGCAGCATTCTGCTTGCCTGCACCGGTGTAAGACTACCTCTTGAATACAGCCTTGCACAGCACGCCGCACCAACCGGAAAGCCGCCGACCATACTAATTATCACTGCACCGCCTGCAACGCTCGGCAGCTTGAGTATCTTTGTGCAAATAGGGGAAAAGATAAAGGCTATTCTGTCAAAAATTCCGTACTCGCTTAAAAATTCCGACAGTACCATAAACGGAAACAGCGACGGTATAAGCGTCTGAGCGCAGCAGTAAATGCCGATTAACGCCTGCTCTGTCATAAGTATCACCACCCGGGCATATTTTTAAACACGGCAGTTGATTATATGAAAAATGCCGCAGTATTTATGCAGGGTGTGAGATTATGGCTGAAAAGCAGCAGGGCGGCTTTATAAAAAGCAGCCTTTTTTCAGGTGTTGAAAAATTAAAGCTATCATCTGTATATCTTGAAATGCATGGCAACACAGAGGTCACTGTCGAGGGGTGTAAGGGAATTTTGGAGTATGACAGCACGATTATTCGCGTGAGCGTAGGCTGTGCGGCGATTTCGATAAAGGGCAGGGGTTTAAGCATAAAATGCCTGTCGCCCGGCAGCGTTGTAATATCGGGCGTAATAAAGACGATAGAATACGAGGGTTAGGTGCAGTATGAATATTCTGAGCATAACACGATTTATAAGAGGGTATGTTGAATTCAGGGCAACGGGCAGCTTTCCCGAACGCCTTATCAATCTCTCAATAAGACGCGGTATCAATGTGTATGATACAAAGGGCTGTGAGGGTGTGTTGACGGGCAGAGTTCCGAAATCGCACTTTGAAAGCTTTGAAAAGCTCGGTGTGCGCTGCGGTGTTGATATTGAGGCAGTAAAGTGCGGCGGAGTGCCGTTTTTGTTCAGAAACAATATAAAGCGCTGGGGTCTTATTCCCGGCTGCGCCTTATTTCTTATAATATGTCAGCTGCTTTCTTCTTTTGTCTGGGTGGTAGAGGTAAGCCCGACCCCAAAGGTCAGCGAATATAAAATCCGTCAGGCGCTTGAAAAGCAGGGACTTTACAGCGGTGCGTGGAAGGGCAGTTTGTCGCCCGACAGCATTGAGCGCGATACAATGCTCGACCTCGGCTCGTTCGGTTGGATGTCGGTAAATATTACGGGAGCGTACGCAAAAGTAAGCATCAGCGAAAAATACCTGCCCGATGATACAAAGGGGGAGGAGAGAAAGCCCTGTAACATCAAGGCGAAAAAGGACGGGCAGATAGTAAAAATGGATGTAAAAAGCGGCAGCAGCGTTGCAAAGCTCGGTGACGCTGTGACAAAAGGCGATTTGCTTGTAAGCGGAGTTGTAAGCACCGAAAACGGCGGCGACTTTTTAAAGCCCTCCATTGCAAATGTATACGCCAGAACAACAATTACGAAAACAGTCACACAGCCGCTGAAATACACGCAAAGCCTGCCGAGCGGCAAAACGGTAAGCCGCAGTATGCTGGAGCTTGTCGGACTTAAAATTCCGCTTGGTCTCGGCTACATTCCCTCAGGCGAATACGCACGACACAGTGAATATTTAAACTTTTTTGCCTTTGACAATCAGATGCCTGTCGGAATGTATAATGAACACTGCACCGAATATATCAGTCAGGATATAACCTTAAGCGAAAAACAGGCAGACGAGGCTTGTGTGGCGCAGCTTGCGCTTTATGAAGCCTTTGACCTCTTCAATGTGCAAATAGAGGACAGAAAGCTTTCACACACGATAAAAAATAACGCCTATATCCTCACAGCGGAATATACCTGCATTGAGGACATAGGCGAAGTAAGCTATATAGGAGTTGACGGTGATAATCAGATGCCTGTCAAATCAAACGAGGGGATAAATTCCTCTCCCGACGACTCAAGCTCCTGAGCGTAGCCGTCAAGCTCCAAATCAAACAGAGTATCAAGCACCTTCTGATATTCTCTTTTTGTGATTTTCCTGTTAAGCCTTTTATGGTTTAAAGCATTGCCGAAGGGTGTGTACTGAGCCATAAGGCTCACAAAGGCTTTGCCGCCGAAATGTTCTTTTATAATATTGAGAACCGCGATGGAGTTTTTTGTGCCAAACGGCAGCACAAGATGGCGGATTATCGTGCCGCTTAAAATCATACCGTTTTCGTCAAAGCGCAAATCGCCTGTCTGTGCAAGCATCTCATCTATTGCCTTTATTGCGGTTTCACGGTAATTTCTCGCTCCTGAATATTCAAGTGCCATTTCATCATCGGCGTATTTAAAATCAGGCAGATAAACATCTACAAGACCGTTAAGGAGTTTAAGACTTTCCGCCTTTTCGTAGCCTCCGCAGTTGAAAATAACGGGAATTTTCGGCTTGTAGAGCTTCAGGCTTTCTCGTATCTGAGGAATATAGTGCGTGCCGTTTACGAGGTTTATGTTATGCACACCCAGCTTTTCAAGCTCTTTGAATTTTTCGGCAAGCTGTTCGGCTGAAATTTCCTTTCCGAAGCCTTGGTGCGAAATCTCAAAATTCTGACAGAACAGGCATTTCATAGCGCAGTGGCTGAAAAATACAGCGCCGCTGCCCTTGTCGCCGCTTATGCACGGCTCTTCACCGTAATGCGGGGCAATTCTTGCAACCTCCATAACAGCCTTTGCGCCGCAGAAGCCGCTGCCTGTCTTATCGTCACGATAGCCGCCGCATTCCCTCGGACACAGGTCGCACCTTTCTATTACCAAAGTAAACACCTCAATCTGAAAACTCAAGACAAATATAATACAAATTCCCTGCGATTGCAAGTGTGTGATAATTCCTATTGAAAATCGCATAAAATCATTGTATAATTTATATAAAATCTACCAAAATGACGGTGGTAATATGAAAAATCCTTTTATAAAAATATCACCCAGCGGCAGGCAGTACATTGACTCTGCCTGTTCAATAAACCGAGTTCCCCTTGCAAAGCTTCCGCTTTACGGTGTTGAGGACTCAATCGAGGGCAAGACTGTGGCTGATATTTTCAGCACAGGAGTAATTACAGAGGATATTAAGCAAAACGCCGAGGCACTTGAAATTGACCTTAAAAGCTTTTCAGAGCGCAGCCTTATTTTTGAGTTTGTCAGAAAAATCGGTGAGGGCAATGAAGCCGCTATCGCTATGATGAAAAAGTATGGCAGACGCTTGGGAATGATTTTTCTTACCCTAAAAACGGGACTGCGTGAGAACCGCACTGCTCGCAGCGACTGGAGCAATGAGTGTTGGGAATACTGGAACGGCGTTGAGCGTATTATACTTGTCGGAGGACTTACAAGCGGAGCTTTGGGCGCAATACTTAAGGCTGAAGCCCTGTCGGTATTTGAAAAGGCAGGCGTAAAGCCTTACGATTTTATGCTGTTCGACAACGCAAGCTATGTCGGCATAATGGGCGGTGCGTCGCAAATTGAGCAAAAGGACGGAACATTCATCATCTTTGATTTCGGGCAGACAAACCTCAAACGAAGCGTAGTCAGAAAGCGTGGGGGAGAGATAATTGAAGCAAAGATGCTTGAGAGCTTTCCGTCAAAATTTATGCAGACAATGAAATCATCCGACAGCGCAGCCTTGGAGGAGGCACGAAAGCTTGATTTGTACCTCAAACGCTGCATATGCGAAACTATAGACTATGTAGGTCACAGCGAGAAAATCGGCGATGAGATAATAATAAGCATTGCAAACTATGTTTGCGACGGCTGTTTAAACGGTGAACGCGGCGGCTACGCAAAGCTTAAGAGCCTGTGCGATAATTACAGCGAATACCTTGAAAATGAGCTTTCGGGCATTCTCCGCAAAAAGGTGAGCGTAAGGCTTATTCACGATTCAACGGCAGCGGCATTGTACTTCAGTGATTACAAAAGCTCGGTGTGTATTACAATAGGTACGGCATTCGGCATAGGTTTTCCCGAAATTCAGCCGTAATTCGCTAAAAACACCTTGAAAAACATTGTAAGCAGTAGTAGAATATAAGGGATAAAAATACATACAGAATGGGGACATTAAAATGAAAGTAATGGTAGAAACCTCTGCAAGACATCTTCATGTAACTCAGGACACACTCGAAACTCTTTTCGGTGAGGGTGCAACCCTGACAAATAAAAAAGACCTTTCACAGCCGGGTCAGTTTGCCTGCGTTGAAAAGGTAACTGTTGTAGGCCCTAAGGGCGAGATAACAATGTCGATTCTCGGTCCTGTAAGAAGCGCAGATCAGGTTGAGGTAGCGTTGACAGACGCAAGAAAGCTCGGCATTGCCGCACCGATAAGAGAGTCGGGCGATGTAGCAGGTACACCGGGCTGCAAGCTTGTAGGACCTAAGGGCGAAAAGGAGATTGAGTGCGGTGTTATCGCAGCAAAAAGACACATCCACTTCACACCTGAAAACGCTAAGGAATTCGGCGTTGAGGACAAGCAGATTGTCAGCGTTAAGGTTGGCACACCGGGCGGCAGAAGCCTTACATTTGATGATGTTGTTGTAAGAGTGAGCGAGAAGTTCGCCCCTGCTATGCATATTGATACAGACGAATCAAATGCAGCAGGTCTTACAGGTACGGTTGACGGCGAGGTTATTTTATAAGTCAACACTGAAAATTTTAATTCTGTGAATTACAGGGCTGCAGCAAAACAGGTATCAATCGGTTTTGCCGCAGCTTTTGTTTTTTAATTCAATTCGCCGCTTGCGGCAACCAAATCTCCACTCTTAACTCTGCGAAGGAGGAATTGCGATATGATTAACTGTATTGCCGTAGGACTCGGCGGCTTTGTCGGGGCGGTTCTGCGGTATCTTCTCGGGCTTGTTCCGTTTGCACAGTCGTCCTCATTTCCCTTTATTACCTTACTTATTAACCTTGTCGGGTCGTTTGCAATCGGGGTAATCTCTCAGCTTGCATATGAAAGGGACAGCGCAAACACACCGCTTACGCTCTTTCTTAAGGTCGGGGTCTGCGGCGGATTTACTACCTTTTCCACCTTTGCGCTTGAAAGCGGCAACCTGCTTCAAAACGGAAGGACAATATCGGCGGCTGTTTATGTGGTTTTAAGCGTGGCTTTGTGTGTTGCAGGTGCGATTTTAGGTAAGCTTATTGTCAAGAAGCTTGTCGCATAATGATAGTTATATATCTTGTTATAGGTATATGAAAAATTTGTGTTGAAAAAAGAAGTGCATTTAGGTATAATTATAATACTATGTCTTAATCGGCGGATTTCAAAGAACAGGAGTGTTGAAAATGGCGAAGAACAATGATAAAAAGCTCGTTAAAGAGATAACCTCAATGGACGAGGACTTTGCAAAATGGTACACCGATATTGTAAAGAAAGCGGAGCTTATTGAATATACAAGCGTTAAGGGCTGTATGGTAATCAGACCCTACGGCTATGCAATATGGGAGAATATCCAGAGAATACTTGACTCTATGTTTAAGGAAACAGGTCACGAAAATGTATGTATGCCGATGTTCATTCCCGAAAGCCTGCTCCAGAAGGAGAAGGATCATGTTGAGGGCTTTGCACCTGAGGTTGCGTGGGTAACACATGGCGGCAGTGAAAAGCTTGAGGATAGACTCTGCGTGCGTCCGACATCTGAAACACTTTTCTGCGAGCATTACGCAAATATTGTTCACAGCTGGCGTGATTTGCCGAAGCTTTATAACCAGTGGGTAAGCGTTGTCCGCTGGGAAAAGACAACAAGACCGTTCCTCAGAAGCCGCGAATTCCTGTGGCAGGAGGGTCACACAATTCACGCAACAGCCGAGGAGGCTATCGAGGAAACAGAGCGTATGCTCAATGTGTATGCCAAATTCTGCGAGGAGAGCCTTGCAATGCCTGTTGTAAAGGGCAGAAAGACCGACAGCGACAAGTTTGCAGGCGCTGAGGCTACATACGCAATAGAGGCGCTTATGCACGACGGCAAGGCTTTGCAGGCAGGTACATCGCACTACTTTGGCGACGGCTTTGCAAAGGCGTTTGACATAACCTACACAAACAAAGAGAACAAGCTTGTTAATCCGTTCCAGACCTCGTGGGGCGTTACAACAAGACTTATCGGCGCTATCATTATGACTCACGGCGACGATAATGGTCTTGTTCTGCCGCCTGCTGTTGCACCGATTCAGGCTGTTATAGTTCCAATCGCTCAGCACAAGCCGGGCGTGCTTGAAAAGGCAGAGGAGATAAGAGCCGCACTTTCTAAGTCGGTAAGAGTTAAGACTGACGACAGCGACAACAGCCCCGGCTGGAAGTTCTCGGAGTACGAGATGAAGGGCGTTCCGGTAAGAATAGAGATTGGCCCTCGTGATATAGAAAACAATCAGTGCGTTCTCGTTACAAGACACAACAACGAAAAAACAGTTGTAAGCCTTGATAATCTTGAGCAGGAGGTACAAACTAAGCTTCAGGAGGTTCACGACGGACTTTACAAGAAGGCTCTTGAAAACAGAGAGAAAAAGACCTATTCCTGCACAACACTCGACGAAATCACAAAGTCGCTTGAGGAAAACGGCGACGGCTTTATTAAGGCTATGTGGTGCGGCGATGAGGAATGCGAGGATAAGGTCAAGGAGCTTACCGGCGTTGGCTCACGCTGCATACCGTTTGAGCAGGAGCATTTAAGCGACAAATGCGTTTGCTGCGGAAAGCCTGCTAAGCATATGGTATATTGGGGCAAGGCATATTGATATGCGCACTGCTTTGCGGTGCAAATGAATAGTGAATGATGAATATTGAATAATGAATAATTGCGGTTGTCGCGGCTTGTGCCGCTCCGCAGAATAAATATTTATCTGTATTATCAAAATTTTTAAAGAAAGAAGGGCGTGAAATGCCTATAAAAATCCCAAGTGAATTACCGGCATTTTCCCTTTTGGAGTCGGAGAATGTCTTTGTAATGCCAGAGGAACGAGCAATAATGCAGGACATAAGACCGCTTAAAATTTTGATTTTAAATCTTATGCCCACAAAAATAGATACTGAAAATCAGCTTTTGCGCCTATTGGGCAACAGTCCGCTTCAGGTTGATATTGAGCTTTTGCAGACCGCAACCCATAAATCAAAAAACACCTCGCAAAGCCATATGGAGAATTTCTACAAAACCTTTGACCAGATTCGTGACAACAGCTATGACGGTATGATAATCACAGGTGCGCCTGTTGAGATGCTGCCGTTTGAGGATGTTGATTACTGGGAAGAACTTTGCGAAATAATGAAATGGAGCAAAAAGAATGTCTACTCGACCTTTCATATCTGTTGGGGAGCACAGGCAGGACTTTACTACCATTTCGGTATTCCAAAGCACGAGCTTGGCGGCAAGATAAGCGGAATTTACACTCATTCGGTGCTTAATCCGAATCATCCGCTTATGCGCGGCTTTGACGATTATTTTACGATGCCGCACTCGCGTTATACGGGCGTTTACCGCGAGGACATAGAAAAGCACAAGGAGCTTGAAATTCTTGCATTCTCACACTGTGCAGGAGTTTCGATTATCTGCAACAAAAACGGCAGGCAATTCTTCGTTATGGGTCACGCCGAGTATGACCGCAACACGCTTGCAGGGGAGTACTTCCGAGATGTGAACAAGGGGATTCACCCTTCTATTCCGTTCAACTATTTCCCAAACAATGACCCGTCCGAGAAGCCTGTGATGACTTGGAAAAGCAACGCAAACCTGCTTTACACGAACTGGCTGAACTACTATGTATATCAGCAGACACCGTATCATCTTGAGGATTTAAAGGCTATTTTATTTGAATAAACACAGCAGCAGGGCGAACATTGTGTTCGCCCTGTTTTGCTGATTTATGCACTTGACAGTTGCGCTAAAGCACTTTGCAGTTGGTGGATAAAGGAATATTACCTGTGATAAACTCAAGTTGAAAAGGAGGTGATAGTGTGAAATTATCAGATAAAATAATAACCCTCAGAAATCAAAAAGGATACTCGCAGGAGGAACTGGCAGAGTTCCTTGATGTCAGCCGACAGTCAATTTCAAAGTGGGAGACAGGTGTTACAACACCAGAAATTGATAAGCTTATGCAGCTTTGTGATATTTTTGGTATATCGTTAGATGTGCTTTTGCGAGATGAGCTTTCTGTGGGCGGAGTAAAAAAAGTAACGGAGTGTGGAAACATAATGACAAGTGAAAATAAAGTGTATATATTTCAGGGTGTGTTGATAAAAGAAAGTATTAGTGATGAAAACATACTTGATTATTTAGATATTAATAAGGTTGAAATCTGGAAAACAAATGATAGTACGAAATATTGGACTGCGATATTTTTCTCCTCAAATTATCCCGACTTTCCCACAACAGTATCAAAAGCTTTGATTGATAATTGGTTTGTAGATTTTAAAGCAGGCAATACAAAGTTTATTGTATTTAAAGATAAGGTTTTAAAATATCAAATCGGAAATCAGGGAGAAAAGTCTGTGGTATTGAATGAGTGCAGGAAAATGGGAATACCGGACAGCCAGCTTAACTGGTCGGAATAAATTAATAGTACAAAACAGCCTGACGCAGTTTTAATGCGTCAGGCTGAAATTTTTTACTTTGTTCTGTTGAATCTGATAATAGCCCATATGAACTCTATATTCAGCAAAACGGTATATTTCTTAATTCAAAGAGTCGCTTGCGGCGACGACCGCCACTTCACTCTAAACTCACCACTCTCAACTCTTCAAATTACTTACCCAAAAATCTGTTCATCAAGGTGTATCCCTTTTCAACATATACTCCTGTTGCTTTTGCGCTTTCTTCGTCAAACACTGTAACGCCGCTTTCTTTTTCATCATTACTGCGATAGATAAGATAGGGGATAGGATCGCTGCAATGCGTGCGGATAGACAGCGGAGTCGGGTGGTCGGGAAGAACCATAACTGCGTAGTCGCCAAGCTTTTTAAGCTCCTCAACAAGCGGAGCGAGTATCTTCTCGTCGATAAGCTCAATCGCTCTAATCTTGTTCTCCTGCTCGCCTCTGTGACCGCATTCGTCAGGAGCTTCAACATGTATGTAAGCAAAGTCACAGTCCGTTTTTAATCTCTCAACTGCAGCGTTGAGCTTGCCTGTAAAGTTGGTGTCGATATATCCTGTGGCACCCTCAACATCAGGTGTTTTCATTCCTGCGCAGATTCCGATACCCTTAAGCAGGTCAACAGCCGAAATAACAGCGCCTCTTAAGCCGAACTTGTTTTCAAAGCTGTCGAGCATCGGCTTCTGACCCTCGCCCCAGAGCCAGATTGAGTTGGCAGGCCTGCGACCGTTTTCAATCCTCTTTTTATTTACAGGGTGATCCTTTAAAAGCTCGTAGCTCTTTTTCATAAGCGCATATAGCTTGTCCGTATTATCACCCTTTGGAATGTACTGTGTAATTTTTCTGCCCGTTATATCGTGCGGAGGTGTAAGCTCACCCGGATTTGGCACACCGTTGTTCCACACAAGGCAGTGACGGTAGCTTACGCCCGAATAGAATTTAAACTCATCATCTCCGAGCTTTTCCTCAATAAACTCGATTATCTCACGAGACTCCTCAGAGGAAATATCGTCGGCGCAGTAGTCAACCATTGTCTTGTCCTCATAGTTTTCCTCATCGCTCAGCGTTACAAGGTTACAGCGCAGAGTAACATCGGTGTCCTTAAGGTCGATTCCGATGCTTGCCGCCTCAAGCGGAGATCTGCCTGTGTAGTATTTTGCGGAGTCGTAACCCATAACAGACAGGTTTGCAACATCGCTTCCGGGTTTCATTCCGTCTGCAACGGTTTTTACAAGTCCTACCTCAGCCTTTGCGGCAAGAGCGTTCATAGTCGGCTTTTTTGCAACCGACATCGGGGTTTTGCCCGACAGCGCTTCAACGGGATAATCCGCCATACCGTCGCACAATACAACAGCATATTTCAAAATAATCACCTTTTCGTTATTAATTTCCTATCTATTATAATCCCTGATAAAGATTTTATCAAGACAGCGTGATGAAATAAAAGAAAATTCGTTATTGTTTTTGTGAGTAAGCAAGGATAAGCTCAAAGTCAACAGTATTGATAAGCTCAATTCTTGTACCCGGCGGGTACAATTTCTTTGTGCTTTCAGCGATTCTGCGCTGTCTTTCATATTCGTTCAAGTTATCATCTCCTAAAGTTTAGTTGTTTAATAGCCTTGTTTTTAGTGGGACTTCTGATTTTTATTGTCATAAAATCAACCAACCTCTTTCTTATTTCTGTCTGTATTGAGATTCTTGTTATCAGGGAAATGTGCGTCATTATTTTCATAGCAATCATCATTACGCTTGTCAAAATTAGGTTTCTGACGCATCTCTCTTACAAACTTCCTGAGTTCGGGCGTGTCGGTAAAATACATTTAAAATCATTCCTTTCAATTTTTTTGTAAATAAAAAAGGCAACCGTTCTAATTTTAAAATTAAAACGATTGCCAATAAAAAAGAGCCAATTTTATATTTCCATAAAATTGACTCTGCTATAACAATATTAAATTTTGATGGAGAAAAGGGTTAAAGTTGATTTTCTGGGGTTCAAATCCTGTATGTTTGCAAAAATTCAGGTTTGACATCTATTAAACCCTATTTAAAAAAAGCTTTATAAAATGCAAAAAAGCCCGATTAAATCGAGCTTTTTTTGGGCGACATCTTTTTTGTTACCCTCTTATGGTCGAGGTGACAGGACTTGAACCTGCGGCATCTTGGTCCCAAACCAAGCACTCTACCAAACTGAGTTAC
>JBJEOH010000018.1:0-2977 GCA_051880615.1 Acutalibacteraceae bacterium | reverse complement strand
GACTCACGCTTTTGCCAGTCTATCGTTTTATTCTTACGGAGCGTATCTGCAAGCTCCTTTGTAATGGCAATCAGTTCGTCGTTTTCGTAGAAGTCCTTAATTGCCTGCGGCTTTGTTAATGCGTCATAGAAAGCAAGCTCATCGGCAGTCAGTCCGAGTTTGTCGCCCTCTTTTTGTGCTGCGGCGATTTGCTTTGCCAATTTCAGCATTTCTTCAATGACTTCTTCATTGGTCAGCATACCGTTGAGATAAGCATTGAGGGAACGCTGCATAATCTCGCTGAATTTTTCGGACTTAACCACATTTGTCCTGCGATAGACCGACACCTGCTCCGCAATCAGTTTTTTCAGGAGTTCAACAGCAAGGTTTTTTTCCTTCATATTTGCAACTTCCTGAAGGAACTTCGGGTCAAACAGAGAAAACTCCTCTTTAATGTCTGAGAACAGGTTGATAACGCCGTCGCTCTTGATACTCTGCTTCAAAAGTTCATTGATTCTTGCGTTCATTTCCGGCAAGGAAATCTTCTTTCCAACGCCTGTATTTGTCAGCCTGAGTACCAATACACGCACGGACTCGAAGAACGCTGCTTCAAAGCGGCTGTCCTCATCAACCAAAGATGAACAGAGAGACAACGCCTGATGAAGCATAAGGGCTTCCTTTACAAAAGAGTCCTTCTCATCAACTCTTTCTCTGCCCATAATGAAGTTGACAGCACCGCTGATAGTCTTTGCTCTTTCAAGGTCTGTACCGTTTCGGAATTTGGAATAATCATATCCGTGGAATTTGTCACGGCAAACAGACAACTTTTCCAAGAACTTCGGATAAGCAACCTTAGCAACATCGGTATCGCCGTAGTTCTTCTTATCACGGGAGGTATAGTCATTCATTGCCTGCTTTAAGGCTGTGGCAATACCTACATAGTCAACGACAAGTCCGCCTTCTTTGTCTCTGAACACACGGTTTACACGGGCGATTGCCTGCATAAGATTGTGTCCGGACATAGGCTTGTAAACATACATTGTGGCAAGAGACGGCACATCAAATCCGGTCAGCCACATATCAACAACAATAGCGATTTTCAAAGGACTGTTATTGTCCTTAAATTTCTTTGCAAGCTCGTCCTTATGGTGCTTATTCCCGATAATCTGTCGCCATTCTTCCGGGTCATTATTACCGGAGGTCATAACGACTGCCACCTTTTCCGTCCAAGCAGGGCGAAGCTCCAAGATACGCTTGTAAATCTTCATAGCGATAGGGCGGGAATAGGCAACAATCATTGCCTTACCGGTCAACAGGTTTTCACGGTTATTCTCGTAATGGTCAAGAATATCGCAAACCAAGGAATTGATTGTGTTATCATTTCCGAGAACGGCTTCCATCTGTCCAAGCTCACGCTTGCTCTTTTCAATGACTTCCTCATCTGCATTTGCTGCCATAATGTCATACTCGGCGTCAATCAATTTTAAGGTTGCTTCATCAAGGTTGAGCTTAATTACACGGCTCTCATAGTAAACCGGGCGGGTAGCACCGTCCTCGACAGCCTGCGTCATATCGTAGATGTCAATGTAATCTCCGAACACCTCACGGGTACTGCGGTCTTTGGAGGAGATAGGCGTGCCTGTAAAGCCAATGTATGTAGCGTTCGGTAAGGTGTTGCGGATAATACGGGCTGTGCCGATAACACGCTTGGCAACATCTTCGCCTTCTTCGTTCTTGGTAATCTTTATTTTCTCGGTAAGTCCGTATTGACCTCTGTGTGCTTCATCAGCCATAACAACGATATTGTGGCGTTCGGACAGAGGTTCGTGGGACTCCTCAAACTTTTGCATTGTGGTAAAGATAATACCGTTTGCTTGTCTGCCGGCAAGCAGAGTTTTCAAGTGTTCACGGCTTTCTGCGTGCATAGGCTCTTGTCTTAAAAAGTCCTTGCACTTTGCAAACTGTCCGTAAAGCTGGTCGTCAAGGTCGTTTCTGTCGGTCAGTACCACGATTGTCGGGCTGTCTAATGCTTCCTGCAATAAATGGGCATAGAACACCATAGAAAGCGATTTCCCGCTTCCTTGTGTATGCCAGAACACACCGCCTTTACCGTCGGTAACAGTAGCGTGTTTTGTGGATTCAATCGCTTTTCTTACCGCAAAATACTGATGGTAGCCGGCAAGAATTTTGAATGTATTGATACCCTCATTAGAAAAGCAAATGAAGTTCTTTATTATATCGAGCAGTCTTTCTTTTTGGAACATACCCTCAAAGAAAGTGTCAAACTGAGCATACTGTGTATTTTCATAGTCGCCGTCTTTGGTTTTCCACTCCATAAAGCGGTCTTCACCGGAGGTGATTGTACCCGCTTTTGAGGTCAACTGGTCGCTCATAACGCAAATAGCATTGTAAATGAACATAGACGGGATTTCCTGCATATAGTTACGGAGCTGCCTGTACGCTTCGGAAGCGTCCGTTTCTTCACGGGAAGGAGATTTTAGCTCAACCAAAACAACAGGTAAACCGTTCAAAAAGAGAATTACATCCGGGCGTTTATTGCTGTTCTCAATGAAAGTCCATTGATTAGCGACGATAAAGGAGTTATTGTCGGGATTTTTGTAGTCAACAAGATAGACGATAGAGGAACGCTCCTCGCCGCCCACAAAAAATCTTACAGGGATACCGTTTTGCAGATAGTCCATAAAGACAGCGTTTTTCTGCACAAGCTCTCCGTTTTCAAAGTTTTTCAGCTTGAACAAAGCGTCCTGAATGGCGTCATCAGGCAGACCTCTGTTCAAACGATACAGAGAGTCAAGCAGAACCTCCTCATATAAAGGACTGCAAAAATCCCTTTCAATATCGGGACCGTATGCGTACTCGTATCCCAAATCGTTCCTAAATAGCTCGATTACAGAGTTTTCATAATCGGCTTCTGTATATATTCCCGGCATAAATCTCTCTCCTTTACAGATTTATCATAATATAATTCTCAATTTTT
>JBJEOH010000017.1:0-2982 GCA_051880615.1 Acutalibacteraceae bacterium | reverse complement strand
CTTATGACTTGACTGCTTCCTTTTTAGAATAGGTTTATATCCAAACGCTTACATTAAGGTCTTTCCAATTATAAACTCTTCTGCGAGTAGAAAAGCTATATAGATACTTTTTTGCATCATCTATTGTTAGCGTAAACGAGGCAATTTTAATGTGGTCATCAATGTCAAACTCGTCGGAAGATCCATTCCCGCTTCGCAAATACCATCTGAACTCGTCTTTGGATACCCAAATCTTTTCAATGAAGGCTTCCACAATGCTTTCGGGAATTACAGAATATTCAAACCCCGTGTACTCCTTTAGCCGTTCTCTCAACTCTTGCAATTTCTGCATATAGTCTTGCGGACTTTGCTTTGTTTCATCGGGCTGAAGGGTTTTTATTTCTTCTGTGAGTATGGCAATTCGATTTTCAATTTCCTGCTTGCGTTCTCTGAATAACTCCTTATCAATATCTCCTTCGGCTCTCATCTCAATAAGGTTTACTCTTTTCTTTGAAAGTCGTTCTATTTCACTTTCTTTGCGTTTGATTTCTTCGGTATAGTCAGGTGTGTCCTCTTGGTCTGCAATATGCTTTTCAAGCATCGAATAGGACAAATCCATAACCGCATCGGCATTGTCGATATACCTATCGAATATTTTTTCCGCCATCATTTCAAGTTTCCATCCTTGAATAAACGGTGAATCACAATGACCTTCTACCGAAAGACCTCGTTTTTCTCGTTCTCGGATACTCCCTCGATTTACGGAAGTATAACATTGATAATCAACACCGTCTGTACGACCGTCACGGGTGTGAAACCTTTGATTGAACTTCTTGCCGCACTGACATATCATAAGTCTGCCATAGGCGGTTGTATGAGGTTTGTATCCGACTGTGTGCTTACCTTTATTCAGGTTCTTCATCTTGCGACTTTTCGTATTCATTATTTTCTGAACCTGATTAAATTCTTCTTCGGTAACGATAGGGGTATGTTTACCTTTTACGGTTAAGTATTCTATATCCCCATAGTTTTTGATTTTTTTCTGCTTTAAGTAATCAGGTGTGTACTCCTTGTGGTATGTGATAATACCACAGTAAAATGAGTTCTTCAGCATATGAGAAAGATAAGAGGCGTGCCACTTTGTCTTTCCGGTCGCTGTCAATCTTCCTGCTTTCTCTAATTCGTACTGAATAGCAGTAACACCCATACCACTTAAATACATATCATAAATCATTCTTACGGTCTTGGCTTGTTCTTCGTTGATAACCATTTCCTTACCTTTGCGATCATATCCAAGAATATTGCCTGTACCATAAAACACCCCGTTTTTCATAGATGTTTCCTGACCTGCTTTTACTCGGATAGAGGTTTTGCGACTTTCATCTTGAGCCAATGTTGCCATTATCGTTAAACGAAGTTCGCCATCACCATCAAAGGTCTTGATGTTGTCGTTTATAAAGAACACCTCGACGCCATATTCCTTCAGCAATCGGGTATACTGGAGCGTATCCACAGTATTTCTCGCAAAACGAGACACTTCACGAGTGATGATCATATTAAACTTCTTTTGCCGAGCATCATCGATCATTTTCATAAACTGCGGACGCTTTTCAGCCGATGTACCAGTAATACCTTCATCTATATATTGAGCCGTCAAAGTCCAATCCGGTCTTGCTGCCAAAATAGGCTTATACCAATCTATTTGATTTTCCAAAGCAGATAGCTGTGCTTCATGTTCGGTTGAAACACGAGCATAGATTGCCACATCTCGCTTTTGGAAATCTGAGCTTAATCCGTACATCCAACTACTCCTTTCCTTCGTCTTTCTTCTTGTAGCAGACAAAATCCGAAACATTGATTTTGTCCTGATGTTCCCTCAGTATATTTCTGAATACATAGCCGGGAATTTCACCGTCAAGATAAAGCTGTTCAATGAGTTTTAAGGCGCCGAAAACATTACTTTCTTTATCTGCTATCAGTTTATTCATTTTCGGTCACCTCCACAATGATGCGTTTTTTTGCTTTGCAGAGTTGACTTAACCCAAATATTAAAATCAAGACCGTGCGGATTTTTGCACATCATACATTCTTCAAAAATTGTCTGTGTATAATCTGCCCGCTCAATAAAATATTCCTTGTCGTTGTAATACACACTTGCACATTTAGAACACAAGCTAAGTTCAAGGTCGGGAATTGTTTTCTTGTTAATCATTAGCGTTCCCTCCCTTAGCAGGCAGAAACGCCTTTTTGATTTTTCTTAATCGTTTGCTAATAGCCATCTGAGAACAATGAAACTTGTCAGCAATTTCTTGTTGAGTATATCCGTCAAATACATAAAGGGTGACAAGTTCTTTTTCTTCATCCGATAAAGACATAGCTGCTTGATAGAGTTTTTCTAATTCATTTACCCACCAATAGCGATTTGAGTAGTCCCTAAAAAACGATGTTTGATGGTATTCCAATAAATAATTTGAAACTTCGCATACATCTTCATCATCGAAGTTGATTTCCAATGCTTGAGTATGTGTATAAAAAACTCGTTCACTTCTAAATACAGCAAGGTCAAATTTGTACATTTGCTGTATTTGTTCTTCCGTCATTCCTACTGCACGATACTGTTCAGCAAGAACTTCTTGTCTCTTTTCAAATAGTTTTCTTTCTTTGCCGTTATTCCAACTCATAATTGATCTCCTTTGAATTTTGAATTTTTGGTTGAACTCAAAATTCGGAGATCACGGGTATTCAGCTATGTAACAAAGCCAGTTGTATAACATAAAAAGAGCTTCCTTTCTGATTTCTCAGCCGGAAGCTCCTCGCTGTTCAGTCATCTGCCGAAAACAAAAAGCCACCGGCAAGACAGAGTTAGCCTGTGGCTATCTGTCCTGTCGGCAGCCTCTCATGTTTGCTTTTCGCAGGTCTGGTTTAACTGACCGAAGTGTTTTCAAAGCAAGTGACCTGATAAGGAATTACGCAGCCTGTTTCATCTCAACCTTACCGTCGTTT
>JBJEOH010000016.1:0-14677 GCA_051880615.1 Acutalibacteraceae bacterium | reverse complement strand
TACAGGAATAATTGACAGCCTGCTGTAAAAAGGGTTGACAAAAATTACCCTTTAAATTATAATATAAGTATATTATTGTTTGAATAAAAGGGAGTAGCCGGCAGATAGCTGTAATATGCTGCGTCAGTACAATTGCCTTTGGCAATTCGCTCATATTTTAAATGGCAAGACTTTTATCACTTAGGGTATTTCAGCCTTTTGTGGTAAAAGTCTTTTATTTTTGCCCTTCACTCCCCCGACAAACAGAGGAGGAATTTATATGGGACCCTGGTATCTGGTACCGAAAAAGGAAATTCTAAGCCGACTGAAATCCGACAAAGACGGGTTGACTAAGCAGCAGGCGGAAACGCTTCTCAAGGAAAAAGGCGAAAACGCTTTGCTTGAGGGCAAGAAAAAAAGTATGCTTCGCATTTTCCTTGAGCAATTTCTCGATTTACTTGTAATTATACTTATTGCCGCCGCCATAGTATCAGCAATAACAGGTGATGTTGAAAGTATGCTTGTTATTATTGCTGTAATTGTTCTTAACGCAATACTCGGAACGGTTCAGCACGAGAAAGCGGCAAAATCGCTTGAGAGTCTTAAAAACCTGTCATCCCCCAATGCAAAGGTTATACGCGACGGAGTAAAAATTGAAATCCCGTCAAAATTAGTAGTCCCCGGTGATATTCTGGTTTTAGAGGCAGGCGACCTTGTACCTGCCGACGGCAGAATATTAAATAACTATTCTCTTCAGGTAAACGAAAGCTCGCTTACGGGTGAATCTACAAATGTTGACAAGTCAGACGAGGACATAAGCGAGGAAAAGCCGCTTGCAGACAGAAGCAATATGGTTTATTCGGGCAGCCTTGTTACCTACGGCAGAGCAGTTGTCGCCGTTACCTCAACCGGTATGGACACCGAAATCGGCAAAATTGCAAGCCTAATGAACGCGACAAAGGAGAAGAAAACTCCGCTGCAGGTAAGCCTTGACAAATTCAGCAGCAAGCTTGCCATTGTAATTATGGTTGTATGCGCTCTTGTTTTCGGACTGACATATTGGCAGACCGGCGCAATTCTTGATTCACTGCTTTTCGCAGTTGCACTTGCAGTTGCCGCTATTCCTGAGGCTTTAAGCTCGATTGTCACCATAGTTCAGGCTATGGGTACGCAGAAGATGGCTAAGGAACAGGCAATTATCAAGGATCTTAAGGCGGTTGAAAGCCTTGGCTGTGTGTCGGTAATTTGCTCTGACAAAACGGGTACTCTGACACAAAATAAGATGACCGTTCAGCAGCTTTACATTGACGGCAAGGTTATCATACCCGATGAAATCAACCTGAAAAATCAGCTGCACAGATATATGCTTTATGACGCAATCCTGTCGAATGATTCATCCTTAGTTGACGGAAACGGCATCGGCGACCCGACAGAATTCTGCCTGCTTGAAATGGCAGATAAAATTGACCTCGACTATAACTTTGTGCGCGAGGCGCTTGACCGCCTTGAGGAAATACCGTTTGACTCAGACAGAAAGCTTATGAGTACAAAGTATAAGCTTCACGGCGTTCCGACCGTTCTGACAAAGGGCGCTCTTGATGTTCTGCTTGACCGCACAACACATATAAGAACCTCCGACGGTGTAAGAGAAATAACAAAAGACGATATCGACAGCATAACAAAGCAGAATTACGAATTTTCAAACAATGGTCTGCGTGTTCTCGCCTTTGCTTACAAGGAGGTTGATGAAAACTTCACGCTATCGCTTGAAAACGAAAACGGATTTACTTTTATCGGTCTTATCTCTATGATAGATCCGCCGAGAGAAGAGTCTATTGAAGCCGTTGCAGACGCTAAGCGTGCAGGAATTAAGCCTGTTATGATAACGGGCGACCACAAAATCACCGCAACTGCGATCGCTAAGCAGATCGGCATTTTCACTGACGGCGACATAGCCGTAACAGGCAGCGAGCTTGATCAGATGAGCGAAGATGAACTTAACGAAAAGATAGAGAAAATCTCGGTTTACGCGAGAGTTTCTCCGGAGAACAAAATAAGAATAGTAAACGCATGGCAAAACAAGGGCAACATCGTTGCTATGACAGGTGACGGCGTAAACGACGCTCCTGCGCTCAAAAAGGCAGACATCGGTATTGCGATGGGAATAACAGGCACAGAGGTATCAAAGGACGCCGCGTCAATGATTTTGTCCGATGATAATTTTGCAACAATAATCAAAGCTGTAACGAACGGCAGAAATGTTTATCGGAACATCAAAAACTCAATTAAGTTCTTGCTGTCGGGCAATATGGCGGCTATTTTGTCTGTGCTTTACACCTCAATTTTTGCTCTGCCTATCCCCTTTGCCGCAACCCATTTATTGTTTATCAATTTGCTTACCGACTCACTCCCTGCTATCGCAATAGGTATGGAGCCTGCCGAAAAGGGACTGCTTAACCAGAAACCGAGAAATCCAAAAGAGGGAATACTGACAAAGGAGTTTATGCTCAAGCTGCTGGCTCTCGGTGCGCTTATTGGAATCTGCACTATGAGCAGTTATCACATAGGACTTTATACGGGTAACAATATGGTAGCTATGACAATGGCTTTCGCAACACTTACGCTTGCAAGACTGTTCCACGGCTTTAACTGCCGCAGCAGCAAGTCGATATTCAAGCTGGGATTAACGAGCAACCCGTGGAGTCTCGGCGCATTTGCTCTCGGCGTAGTATTATTATCGCTTGTGCTGTTTGTTCCGCCGCTTCAGTCTATCTTTACTGTTACACCTCTCAGCGTAACACAGCTTTTATATGTACTGTTGTTTGCACTGTTGCCAACAATCATAATTCAGATTTGCAAGGTCATAAGAGATTTAATTAAAAAATAATATCCGATTTTATTTGCCGCACACAAAGGCTTGTTGTTTTAATTTGAACAATATGATAAAATGTTCATATATTAAGACGGAAGGCGTGGCGTTAATGCTGAACTTCAGCTGCCCTGTGTGCGGCAAATATCTTTTTTCGGAGCAACAAAACTACAAATGTGAAAACGGTCACAGCTTTGACATAGCAAAGCAAGGCTATGTAAACCTACTTCAAAGCAGACAATCAAAGCTAAAACGCCACGGCGACGACAAGCTGATGATAAAGGCGAGGTACGATTTCTTAAACGGCGGTTATTATAAGCCGCTGCTCGATGCAGTTTGCAAAGCCATTAACAAATATCTGCCCGACAATGCATCAGTAATTGATGCAGGCTGCGGCGACTGCTATTACAGCTCGTCCATAATCACCGCCCTTGCAGACAAAGAGCTTGA
The DNA here is from genome assembly GCA_051880615.1 of Acutalibacteraceae bacterium. Lineage (GTDB taxonomy): Bacteria > Bacillota > Clostridia > Oscillospirales > Acutalibacteraceae > UBA7067. Next base: position 11,379 of record JBJEOH010000016.1, on the reverse strand, counting down.
CATTGCGGCTGTTGACATATCAAAGGACGCCGTAATCTTTGCCGCAAAGCGGAAAAGTAATATCAGACTTGCAGTTGCAAGCGTGTTTTCAATGCCGTTTGCCGACTCAAGCGCAGACGCTGTTTTAAACATCTTCTCCCCTTTTGCACCTGATGAATACAATCGGGTTCTGAGTGACGGCGGCTTTCTGTTCAGAGTAATTCCCCTTGAAAATCACCTGTTCGGTCTTAAGGAAAAGGTATACGATAAGCCGTATAAAAACCCGCCAGAGGAGCTTGATATTGATGGTTTTACGCTTGTTGAAAATATTGAAGTGAAATATGAGCTGGAGCTTAAGAGCAGTGAGAGCATTGACAATTTATTTAAGATGACGCCGTATTACTACAAAACTTCAAGGCAGGATCAGGAAAAGCTGAAAGGGCTTAACAGCTTGATGACACCCGTAGAATTTTCTGTATTAGTATATAATACTAACACCTAATAAAAAGTAGAAAATCTTTGCGGTCTAATTTTCGCAAATATAAATCTACTTTCTATCAGGAATTAGTATAAAAAGCATTGAGGTAGCAAATGATTGAATTTCTAAGAAATGAAATTTCCGCTTGGGAATATATCAGAGAGTGCGGCTTGCCTGTTGTTATTTACGGTATGGGCAACGGCGCGGATAATATAATAAAAAAGCTTGATGAGTACGGTGTGAGCGTAACGGATTTTTTCGCAAGCGACGACTTTGTGAGAGGTCAGAGCTTTCACGAAAAAAGGGTTAAGCGGCTGAGCGAAATTGAAAATGAGCTTGACAAATTTATTGTTCTGATCGGATTCGGAACACAAATAACGGAAGTAATAGACAATATTAAAAGTATTGCAAAAAGACACACAGTTCTTGCGCCGAATGTACCCGTGTTCGGCGATAATTTCTTTGACAGGGATTTTGCAGAAAAAAACAGCGATAAGCTGCAAAAATCTTTTGAGCTTTTCGCTGAGGAAAAATCACGAAAGGTATTTGAAAATGTTGTACGGTTCAACTACACAGGAAGGCTTGAATATCTTTTTAAGTCTGAAAGCGAAAAGGACGAGGTTTTTAATAATATTCTAAGGCTCAATGAAGATGAGGATTATCTTGATTTAGGCGCATACAGAGGCGACACTGTTGACGAGTTTCTGAAATACACAAGCGGTAAATACAGCAGTATTACCGCACTTGAGCCTGACGGTAAAACATACAAAAAGCTAATTGAGCATTGCGGTACTTTGGAAAGCTTTAATGCAATCAATAGCGCTGTCTGGAGTAATGACGGCGAAATTTACTTTGACAAAAAAGGCGGCAGAATGTCGGCTGTGTCAGACGGCGGAGTAAAAATAAAGGCTGTATCGGTTGATTCGCTGTTCAGCGACAAGTCTGTTTCATACATAAAGGCTGATGTTGAGGGCTGTGAATATGAAACGCTGCTCGGCGCGGAACATACAATAAAAAAACACAAGCCAAAGCTGAATATTGCGCTTTATCACCGAGGCGAGGATATTTTCAGACTGCCGCTTATGATAAAGGAATTGCAGCCCGACTATAAGTTTTACCTGCGACACCACCCGTACATTCCTTCGTGGGACACAAATTTATACTGTATTTGATTAAGTCACTCCGCCACAAAGACGGAGTGATTGCCGTTTATCGGCGAAAAAGAACCACTTGTCGCATTATTATAGAAATTTAACCTAAGTTGTCATATACTGTAGTCACATGAGGAGGAAAGACAATGGAAATTGAAATTAAGCTTGACGAAAGCAGAAAAACACCAAAGGTCATAATACTTACCGACAAAATCACCGACGAGGTAAGCGAGCTTGTGCAAAGGCTGAAAACAAGCAACCGTGAAATTGTAAGCGGAATCAAGGACGGGTGCGTTGAAATAATCAATGTATCCTCGCTTGTCAGAATTTACGCATCGGACAAAAAGGTGATGATACGCACCGACAACGGAGAGTTTTTATCAAAGCAAAGGCTTTACGAGTTTGAAGAGATACTCGACAATACAAGCTTTGTCAGAATTTCAAATTCGGAGATTGTGAATCTCAAAAAGATTAAAAGTCTTGACTTAAGCCTTTCGGGCACAATCTGCGTAAAATTTTTAAACGGTGAAACCACTTTCGCATCAAGGCGGTATGTGGCAAGACTGAAAAACATCTTAGGTATATGAGAGGAGAATTATTATGGTTAAAAAGTTTTTTCAAAGAGGTACAATCGGTTTTCTGATGGGAGTATTTATTACAGTATTAATTCCTGTTTTAATTTCTTTCACAATAGGCGACGGAAAATATTATCCGATTGTTCCTGCGTTTACAGAGCAGTGCGGCAACGAAATCAACGCGGCGGCTATTCAATATCTGCTCGGCGGCATACTTGGGTTTATGTGTGCGGCAAGCTCAATAATATTCAACATTGAAAAATTCGGAATACTCAAGCAGTCATTCATACACTTCCTTTGCATTTCAATTTCAATGTTGCCGATAGCGTACATCTGCCACTGGATGGAACACAGCTTGCTTGGAATTTTATCATACTATATAATTTTTATCTCAATTTATTTTGTTATATTTATATCTCAGTTTATCTTCTGGAAAAGTAAAATAAAAAAAATGAACGAAAAGCTTTCAAAAGCAAGCAAATAACTTTAAGCCGGACGGTTTAATCGTCCGGCTTGTAATTTTATTTCAGAAGTTCAAATTTATCGACATCTACAACTCCCAAGCTTGTGAGCTTTATGTGCGGTATAACCGGCAGACTGACAAACGAAAGAGTCATAAGCGGGTCAATATCCTGATTCACACCAAGAGAATAAGCCGCCTGCTTTAAGCTGTCTATCTTGCCGCTTACGCAATCAATGTCTTCATCGGTCATCAGCCCTGCGATTTCAAGCGGCAGGCTCTCAATTACACATTCGTTGTTTACAACAACCATACCGCCGCCCATATCTATTATTGCATTGACAGCCGTTACAATATCGCTGTCAGTAGCTCCGATAGCAATAATATTGTGAGAGTCGTGAGCTATGCTTGTGGCAACTGCGCCGCTTTTCAAGCCGTAGCCCTTGATATAACACACTCCTATATGCCCTGTATTTTTATGTCGTTCAGCAACACAGACCTTGAGTATATCGTTTTCAGTATCTATTCCGCCGGCCTGCCCCTCATCGGTTGTGACAATCTGACCGCTGATTAAACCAATCACCTTTTCACTGCTCTTTTTTATTTTCAGTGATTCCTCGGTGATTTTTGAGGTGTTCATTGTGTGTCTTACTTTTTCACTCAATGCGCTGTCAATATCCGAAACTGATACTGCTGTATTTGATTGAGGCTTTTCACCGTTTTTGAAAACGGCGGCAATGCTGACGCTGTTAATATCGTCAAGCAGTACCAAATCGGCTATATATCCAGGCGCAATAGCACCTCTTTGCGGAAGCTTAAAATACTGTGCCGCATTAAAGGATGCAACCTTATAAGCAATTTCAGGCTTTACTCCGCTTGAGATTGCTTTTTTGATTATATAGTCTATGTGACCGTTCCGGATAAGCTCACCCGGATGCTTGTCGTCAGTTGCGAAAAGACATCTTGTGTAGGTATCGCCCGTTAGCAACGGAGCAAGTGCGTCAAGGTTTCTGCCCGCCGTACCCTGTCTTATCATAATGTATTGCCCAAGCGACAGCTTTTCAAGAGCTTCTTCAAGATTGGTACATTCGTGGTCGGACATTATACCTGCGGCAACATAAGCGTTCAGGCTTTTACCGCTGAGAGTAGGCGCGTGACCGTCAGTAACCTTTCCCCTGTTTTCAGCTGATAAAATCATTTTAATTATTTCGCTGTCAGCGCCAATAGTTGCTGGGAAATTCATCATCTCCGCTATACCGAGGATACGAGGATTGTCCATGCATTTTTCTGTATCAAAATGATTTATAACCGCACCGTTTTCATCAAAAGGACTTGCAGGAACGCAGGACGGAACAACAAAAAACACATCAATCGGCAAATTCTCGGTTGACTTGAGCATATAGTCTATACCGTCTGTTCCGAGTACATTTGTTATCTCGTGCGGGTCTGTAACAACCGCTGTTGTACCGTGTGCTGAAACAGCTTTTGCAAAGCTTTTTGGCGATACTATGGAGCTTTCAAGGTGAATATGGCTGTCGATAAAGCCAGGCACAAGGAATTTATCAGTGCAGTCAAGCTCGTTTTCTCCGCTGTAATCGCCTATTCCTGCGATATAGCCGCTTGTAATAGCAACATCAGCCGTTACAAACTCATTAGTAAAAACATTCAGGTAATTTACATTTTTTAATACTGTATCGGCTTTAATTCTGCCTGCGGCTGTGTCGATAAGCTTCTTCTTTATTACTTCATTATTCATAACTGTCACACCTCTATTGTATCATTAAGCGTAAAGGAGTATATAACGCATTTAGAAACCTCAAGCCCCGTTGAAAGCTTCATAGCGTAGCTGTAAAGCCTTAGCTGCTCGGCATACCTGCTTTTAAGCTCCTGCATACTCTTTACCCTGTCCGTTTTATAATCTATTATAATTATTTTTCCGTTTTCTACATAAGCGCAGTCAACAGCACCCTGCAAAATAAGCTCGTCATTATCGCTCAGCTGCGCATCATCATAAATATCCGACGCTTTTATTTTAACTGCAAAGCGGTATTCGCGAAAGGTTTTTTCAGCGACTAAAAAGCTTTGCATAAACGGATTGTTAATGCAGTTTAGCGCCTTTTGAATATCGACAATCTCAGCCTGCGGCTGACTTAAAAACCTGCTGTTTACAAGGCGCTCTATTTCAGAGCGCGGATTTTCGATAAATGCCTTGTAATCAGCAAACTGCATAAGCGCGTGAATTGCAGTTCCTTTTTGTGCCGCCGTCATATCTTCATCGGACAGGAATGCAGGACGAGCTGAAAAGGAATGTATTCTGCTATCACCCTTATGCGCAATGTCTGACACCGAAACCTTGACGGGTATCTGAGTAAGCACATTATTTTTATATTCAAGCGAAATCCTGCGCATAATCTCATCAAAGGTGATATTCAGGCTTACGCTTTCCTCGTCCTCTTCATCTGAGAACTCCTCATATATCTCATCACCCATAAGAATTTCCGTTTTCCAGAAGTTCTCTGCCTTTCCGACAAACGGAGTACAGGACATTTCAAGAATATCGGTAAGACTGCGGTTTTTTCCGTAAAGTATCGCACAGGCAACAAGCCTTTGCGCCGTTGTAGAAAGACTCCTTACTACATAGGGGTGGATTTTTTTATTTTCAATATCCAGCTTAGCGCAAAGCTCGTTTAGCGTTTTCTGCGGATTACCGCTGCCAAACGAGGAAATCATACAGAGCTTTTCCTTTGCTCGTGTAAGGGCAACATACAGCACACGAAGCTCCTCTGATATCTCGTCAATATCCTGCCGCATACGAATTGCCTGCTTTTGAACAGATTCAAGCTTATACGGCCCGTCAATATAATTTACCGACGCACCAACGCCGAGCTTCGGGTGCATCAGAAGCTGTGAAGCGTCATAATGCTTCTGCGAGGAAATTCCTGCGATAAAGCACACAGGAAATTCAAGACCCTTGGAGCTGTGAATTGTCATTATTCTAACCTTGCTTACCTCACCGTCAACACGCGCAGCCTTAAGCTCAACGCCCTGTTCAATAAGCTTGTCCAGATAACGGATATACGATGAAAGGCTGCCGCCCGACTCGTCATAATCAGCGGTGTACTGCTGAAAAAGGCGAAGATTATTAAGCTTAAGCTCGCCGCCGTCAGTTGAAGAAAGAAGCAGAGGATATGATGTTTTTGAGTATATTTCGTCAATCAGCTCGGAGAGATTGCAGGTGCTTGAAAGAGCTCTGAACGATGATAGAGTATCGCACAGCTCCTTGCAATGCTTATCATTGTTTGCGGCAAATTTTAAAACTGATGAATATAGCGGTTCCCTGCGGTTATCTGTTCTGATTTTTGTAAGCTCTGTCGGGGTGAAGGCAAAAATCGGGCTTGTCATCACATTCAGAAGCTCTACATCCTGTAAGGGATTGCTGATGACCTTAAGCAGAGAAATTATAATCGAAATCTCAACCGTATCAAGGAAATTATCTGAAGCGCTGCACTGAGCAGGAATTCCTGCGGAGTTAAGAACATTCAGATAATCAATGGCGTGGGTGTTATTTCGCAGCAATATTGCAAAATCGCTGTATTTCGCATCCCTCTTCACTCCGTTTTCCTCAACCATAAATTCCTGCTTCATCTCAATGATTTTATTGGCTATCAGCCTTGCCTCTGCTATGTAGGAGGACACCTCGGATTTTGTAGGAGTGAAAAGTATATCAAGGGTGCAGTCCGGGTTATTATCCTCGCTATAACCGGCTCCGCACACAAGCTTATCTTCATCAAGATAATACATATCACCTGCCTGCGGCGACATAAGCTTTGAAAATATGAAATTGACGGTTTCGGCAATGCCGCTTCTGCTTCTGAAGTTTTTATCAAGAACTATTTTTGCAGGATAGTTGTCAAGCTCTCTGTCATACGGCTGATATGCGTTTTTGCGGCGCAGAAACAGCTCGGGATTAGCCTGACGAAAACGGTATATACTCTGCTTGACATCGCCGACAACAAACAGCTTTCTGCCGTTGTCGCTTACGCTTGTGAATATTAAATCCTGCACCTCGTTGGCATCCTGGTATTCATCAACCATAACCTCGCAAAATGAGTCTGACAGCTTTTGCGCAAGCTCGGTTGTCTGACCGTTATTATACAAAAGGCGCATTGTCCAATGCTCTAAATCCGAAAAATCGGCAAGACTTTCATCTGACTTCAGCCGTGCATATTCCTGTGAAAACAGTTTTACGGTTTTGAATAGTGCCGATACAGCAGGTCTTACAATTTCAGTTATCGCGGCATATTGCTTGCTGTCATAAATAAAAAGCTTTGGAATATTTTCGGATATTTCTTTCTTTATCATATTGCAGATATTAGCTATTCTTACTTTAGTCGGGTGACTTGCATATCCTTTGGCTGCTATCAGTTTTCCAAAGTTATGCTTTTTAGCAGAAAACTCACACAAAGCGTCCCAATTTTCAGTTTGAACAAGGTTTGAAAATTTATCCACTATGGCTTTGTATCTACCATTAATACTTTCACCAAAGGCTTTGCCTATTTCGGGATTCATTTCAAAAAGATTTATACATTCGTTTATCTTATCCGTAAGAAATTCCGCCGCAAGCTTTGCTTCGGTGAGTATAGCCTTACCCCATATGCTGTTTGAAATATTTTCTTCCTCATAAGCCGCTTCAACATCGTTCATCCATTTATCGGGAAATGGCTGTGAGCATAAAAATTCATAAATACTCAGGATGGTGGATTTAAGGTTGTACTCACCCTTGGCTGTACTGAAGCAATCCGCCATATATCTGAAGCCCTCATCCTCATTGTCGTAAAGACTTTCGATAACATTTTCGACCGCCTGATTTCTGATAACCGACAATGCGCTTTCATCGCCGATTTTATATTCGGACGGTATATCGTCAAGCAGGTAGAAATTTTCTTTAACGACATTACCGCAAAAGCTGTGGATTGTGCTGATATTAGCCTTTGGCAGCAGCATAAGCTGTCGGTGATAATACGCCTCGTCAGGGAACTGCTTTGACAGCAGATCAAGCTGAGCTGTGATTTTTTCCAGCATTTCAGTCGCAGCTGCCTTTGTGTAGGTAACTATCAGAAGCTTATCAATGTCCATTTTATTGTCGGGGTCTGTTATTCTGCTTATCACACGCTTGACAAGCACTGTTGTTTTGCCCGAGCCTGCCGCCGCTGATACTAAAACAGCGCCGCCCTTGGCATTAATTGCGTCCTTCTGTGCAGGAGTCCATTCTCTTGGCATACTCACACCTCCTTACCGTTATATACAGGGGATTTTGATAAATCCCTCAGATTTACGCTGTCCATTCCGTTTTCATATCCGCAGGAGCTTGAATATGGGCAGTATTTGCAAGCGTCATCGTCATAAGACTTTACAGGCGTTGCATTTATTTTACCGCTCATAAGCGATTTAACCATATGGATTATCAGCGTGTCTATTTTATCAAAGCAGACCTTAAGCTCACTCGGAGTCATAATATCCTTTGTTTTTACATATTTTTTGTCTTTTTTCAAAGCCTGCAAAATCCCTTTACCGTCGTCTACGATTACACCGTCCATTGCATAGGATTTGTTAATTTCGTCCTCCCCTTTCGTATCCGATACAAGATTAGGAGAAGCCGGCATATACAAAACACCTGCCGGTGTGATTTTATGCTCAAATTTCTGCTCTCCGTTTTCGGTAATGGCTTTTAGATACAAAAGCATCTGCAGATTCAGACCGAAATTAATATCGTTTATCCTGAAATCCTTTTTACCTGTTTTATAATCGACAATTCGTATGTAAAAATTACCGTCCATTTCAAGCTTGTCAACTCTGTCAACCTTGCCTCTTACGCTGACTTTTGTTCCGTCGTCAAGCGTAATTGCCATAGGCTCAATATCGCCGTCATTATTCTGATAGTCAATTTTCAGCTCACAGCAAAGCGGATCAAATCCGCAGGACAAAAGCTCGGATATAATATGTGTAACCAGTATTTCAGCGCCTTTTTTGATACGGCTGAGTCCGTATAAAAACCGCTTTGTCTTGTCATCCTTGCCGCCAAGATAGCTGTCAAGGTATGAGGAAAGTATTTTCTGAATTTCATCGCTGAGCTTTTTCTGCTCAATCAAGCCGTATATCTCTGAAACGGTATAATTACTCAATAAAACCTCAAGTATATAGTGAACGAGTGTGCCGAATTCTGCAGCGTTGATTTCTGCCTTTTTGCGCTCCTTGATATTCAAGCCGTAGGTGCAGAAGTACTGGTAAGGACAAAGGTAGAATTTTTCAATCTGTGAGGCTGACAGGTTGATGTTCTGACCGCCAAACAGCTTTTTTGCAAGCTGTTCGGACTCAATCTGCATCGGCTCTTTTTTCAGCAGAGAGTCAATTCTGCGCACTACAGCACCTTTGTCGCTGTCGAGGAAGTAATTTTTCAAATCAGCAATAACATCATTGTCCGATGAAAAATTCGACGCCAAAAGCTCAAAGGCAGACAATTTACTGCGTACAAATGAGCCGTCATGCTTTTCAATTAAATAATTTTTGTCGCGGTTTGTAATTTTAAGAATGCCGATTATTTCGCGGATAATTGACGATTCCTTGAATTCCTCGCCCGATAGAGACTGAGTGTAAAAGCCAGCGTACAGCCGCTCACTCGGCGCTGAAACTGAGGTATATACATAAAACAGCTCGTTTGCCGCAAGCTGCCTTACCGAATCATAAAGTCCGAGTCCCTGCTCACGGAGAACGCATCTTTCATTGTCGGTGAAAATCCCTGCGGCTGTCGGGTTTTTAGGGAATTCGTCCTGAATACAGCCCAGCATAAACACGGCTTTCGGACTGTCTGTTCTGATTCTGTCGGCAGTGCCGATTGTCACCTCATCAAGACTTTGCGGAATGTATGAAATATCAACGCAGTTCATATACAGCTTGAAAAGCTCGGTATACTCACGCAGGCTCAGCTTTACTTCCTCCAAAGCAAAATAAATCTGATCGAGGCTTTCAATGAGTATCTCCCAAATTCTGTCAAGCTCCTGCAAGCGTGTGGTGTTGTTATCGTCAATATATTTCTTCTCCTGTGCCTTTAATGCAGATTGTACGCTGCGGCTTTCCAAGAAAAAATAAAGCTGACGGGTAATCTCGCCGCCTGTTTTATCCTTGATATTGTCGCGGAATTTAAGCAAAGGCTCAATGCATTTTTTTCGTGACTCTTCAAGCCTTTCAAGTCTTTTTTTGTCGGCTTCCGAAAAGCCGTCCTTGAAGCCGTCGGGATTCTGTGTAAACGGAGAAAGCCATTTTGAGCCGCTGATATTCCAGACATATGTATAATTTTCCAGCTCAAAAATTTCATTCTCGGTCAAAGAGGTATAGCCGGTTTTGAGCATTTTGAAAATATACTCGGTTGAAAAGCTGCTGCACACAGCGTCAAGAATCGAAACTACATACACAGCCAGCGATTTTTGCAGAAGCGGCTGCGGATTTTCCATATAATATGAAATATCGTTCTTTTCAAAGGCTCTGTTGAGTATGCCTTTATACGGTGAAAGATTTCGGGCGATTACCGCAATATCTGAGTATTTATACGAACACTCGGTTACGAGTCTTTTTATCTCGCTTGCAACATAATCACACTCATCATAAACGGTGTTGCCGCGATATATTGTTATTCCCTCGCTCACGGAGGAGCTTGTTATTGGTGCGGAAGAATACAGGCTTTTTTCAAGCAGTGACAAAGCTTCATTTTTAAAGCGGTAGTTTTTTTCAAGCTCCAGCGGAGTCATAACAGAAACACTGTTTTTTCGGGCGATTTCGGTTATGGATTTTTTTGTTTCCTTAGTAATTCTGAAAACATCGCTGTCGCTTTCAAAGTCCGCCTTGCTGCCGCACAGAGTCACTATAAATTCCTTTGCACCGCACATCAACACCTCAATAAGCATAAGCTCCTGCCTTGTAAAGCCGCTGAAGCCGTCAAGAGCTATTACAAAGCCTTTGAAAATGTTATTCTCAAGCAATTTGTTATATATAAGCGTGAGATTGTCAAGAGGGTCGGAGTACGCCTGATTTAAAAGGGCATTATAGGTTTCGGAAATAAGCGCAACATCCGCAAGCTTCTGGCTGAGCGTTTCGCTGCCGACTCTTGCGCCGTAGCCTGACACAACTTCGCTTGTCAAGGCACAGCTTTTCATTTCATTGACAGTATTGAGTATAACCGGAATAAAATCAGCTCTGCCGACCTGATTCCCGTAAAGCGAGAGATTGTCGCTGCACTCCTTAAGCGCAATCGACATAAATATATTTTTCATACCGTCGTCTACGGGCTTTTGAGGGAAGCCTCCGCTTTGCCTGAAAACAGCGTCGGCTATTCGCTTAAAGCTCAAAACGCTGATATTTCTCGCAAGCTTAGGACCGATTATGTCAACTATTTTTTTCTCGGTTGCAAAGCTGTGCTGCTCAGGCACTAAAAGGACAAGATTATCCTTTCCCTCCTTTGCAAGGGAACACATATAATTTATTACATAGTCTGTTTTTCCGCTTCCGCTTCTTCCGAAAATGAATTTTAGCATTTTATCACCTTATCAAGAAAACCTCATATTATGGTTATAATTTTATCATATATATTTTTCACCTGCAAGATGATGAACGCTTTAATAAGAAATAAGCCTGTAGGATTACAATTGATGTGTTACAAAAAAGTGTGTTGATTGTGGAATTGTG
>JBJEOH010000015.1:0-3132 GCA_051880615.1 Acutalibacteraceae bacterium | reverse complement strand
CTTTTGCGGCTGGTTCTACGGTATGACCGTTTCTCTCGCAAAGCTCGGCAAATTCACAGATGTGGTAGAGATTTGTACCTACCTCCAAATGGTAATCATCAATATATCGGCAAGTCCTCTCCATTGTTTTGCCGTCGCCGAGCTTGATTGAAATTTTCTCGCCGTCCGCAATGCGAAACTGCTCCTGATAGTACGGGTCAATAAATCGGATACCACGCTCGGCATTTTTCAAGTGGCTGTTCAGCCACTCTTTCTGATAGCAATAGCAGTACAGATTGTATTCGCCCCTGTTGGGGTTAAACCTCATAAGATAGCTGTACTTTTCCGTATCGAGACGAATGCCGTAATGGTTGCGGTCATCATTAAAGGAGCTGTCGGGAGTGGAATAACAGTAAGAGGACATAGCCTTTCTGCCGGACAAAACATCGCCGTCACGCAATCCGTTTATCACATCATCAAATTCAGCCTTAAATTCATCGGTTTTCAAGTCTTTTCTGAAATCGTTCCAAGTCGTCCAAAACTCGTTCCCGTTAGAACCGAAGTCGGCTCTCAAATATCCGATAAGACCGGTCTGCATAGAGAGCTGCTGACTTTGGCTGAAGGTGTATTTACGCTCTGCTTCGGTCAATACTCTGTAATCCATTTTCATCACCTCGCTTGTTCGTTTGGTTGTCTTTGCTTTGGAATAGGAAAGCCATAAACTCCGGCAATGTCATCGCCGAGCCTTTTGGTAACTCGTGTGATGTCGGCTCTTGTGGCTTTTCCGTTATAGATTTTATCTTGCAGATTTTCAATCTGCGTATCGGTGACACCATCTTTGAATACACGGTAAAGATAATGGTTTGTACCGTCGTGATGAACGGCATCGGCACGAAGGTCGCCGTACTTATCCACATACCATTCGGTGTAATCGGTATCGGAATAAAGGCAGTCCTTAATGTTGCCGGAATCAATCATCTTGTACCCCGACACTCTGCCGTTCCATCTGCCGAGGTCGCCGATAACGATAATCGGCTGTGAAAGCTGAATGTTGAGATTTACTCGTTCATCATAAAGGTTTTCGGCATTGGATTTTACCATAATGTCGTAAAGCTCATCATCGGAATATCCGGGATACAGTTCCTCCAAAGACTCTCGCCAATCATCAAGGTCAAGGCTAATGTCGCTCCAAATGATATGGCGGTCATTCTGCTCCTGCCTGCTCATCAGTGCCACCTCCCAAATAAGAGAACAGCTTATTGGCTTTGGTCTGCTTCTGAAGCTCGATAATCAGTCTCATATCCGGAATAGTAATACCGGGAATTTTCAAAATGCTCTCCATATCAAGCTGCTGCAATTTCTTTTCGGTATTGCAGCCTGCGTCAAACAGTTTCGTCAGAAGCTTTGTTTTCTGTTGAAAAGTGAATTTTTCCTTCATTGCTTTGTCCTCCTTATCGTTCTTTGTCTTTATTTCGCTTCTTGTGTAAAAGCTCTTGTGCCTTTTCCTTTGCCCATTCAGGCATACACTCAGGCTTTATTTCGCCCATAACATCCATCCTTTCATATCGGGTGGATTTGCCGGTGTGAAGATTTGTGCAGAACACGGCGCTTCCACGACTGTTTGCCGACGCACCGAAGCCGCCCGTAACATAGTAGAGCTGTCTGTCGGCTCTCTGAAATTCAGGCTTTAATACCTTGGGGTCAATGGCTATGATTTTGCCGTTGATGTCTTTGGAATAGTGGTCGGGGATACAGTCGGCTTCCGTTATGAGTGTGATTGGAATATCCAGTTTTTCGACCTGTTCCTTGAAAAGCTCCGCTTCATTTGCCACACGGCTACCGAAAAGGTGTACGATTTCAATATAGTCATCGCTTACCATACATTCCGAACACAGTTCAAACAGGTCGTTTCGCTCTGCAAAGCCGCACAAAAATTTATCGCCGTTTGTGCTTTGCTCATTGGAAGCCAAGATAACTTCCTTTTCGCCCACATTGACCGAGCATAGAACAGTGTATTCACCGATTTTTCTTTTTCCCTCGTTCATATCCACACCTCAGCTTACTTCAATCACAATTCTGATGTTTCCGCAGTCGCAGCCACTGCACTGCCTTGACAGTTCGGGAAATAGGGATTGCACTCTCTGTCTTGCTCTGCGGATAGTCTCAAAGCACGGCAAGCCGTAGCCTTTATAGTTGTTGACTATATCCTCAAGCGGTAAATCACCGACTCTCATATAGCTGTATCGGTTGTAATAGCAAAGGATAAGCTGCATATCGTCATACCTCGTTTCGGGGCATTCTCTGAGTATTGCAAGCACCTTGCTGTCAACCGTCTTTTGCTTATTCATAATGCACCTCCGTAAAAGAACCGTGGGCGAAGTTTTCACTCCGCCCACTTTGGTGTTCCTTATTTCTTTCTGTTCTTAATCTGCAAGAAGATAAAGCCGCCGATAATAAAGGCGACTAATACAACTGCTACGATTGTTTTAGCGTCCATTACTCATTGTCCTCCTTCTTCTTTTTTCTGTACGCAACAATGGCTGTGCCTGCAATACCGAGGGCAGAAAGTCCCGCAAGTGCCGTCCACAATCCCATATTGCTGTTATCTCCGGTCTTTGGTGTGTCTCTCAGCTCATTGTGCATTTCCACAACGGTAGTAGAGCCGACCTTTACGGTTGCAATCTTATCCCCAGGAAGAACATAGGAAGCAGAAACACTATCCTGAACCTCGGAAATGGTGTAATCGCCGATACGAAGTCCCTCGATAATGATTTCGCCGTTCTTATCGGTCGTGAAGCTGCGGTCGTAACCGTTTACTCCCGTTACTCTGAAAGTGAAGCCTTCAACTTTACCGTCAGAGGAAGTCTTAACGATTTTCAGGTTTCCTTTCATTGCCGTGTTAATAAAGCCGACGCCGGCTTTGTTTTCTACCTCGTAGGTGGTTTCATCCTTTTCAATGAAAACAGAGTACACACCCTTATCAAGCTCAAAGCCTTCCGGTGCTTTGGTTTCTCTTACAAGGTATTTTCCGTAAAGAAGCTCCTTCATCTCGTAAATACCGGTAGAGGTTTCGGTAAGCGTACCGATAAGCTCGTCGCCGTCGTCCAGTTTACCGTCGCCGTTCACATCTTTGTAAACCTCAAAGGTTGCACC
>JBJEOH010000014.1:0-63420 GCA_051880615.1 Acutalibacteraceae bacterium | reverse complement strand
TCTCCGCGGTGGTTGCTGACTCCCGAATCCTGACGGGCGGTTATACACCTTGCCACATCGGTAATCTGCGGATCGGGATTCATATCTATAAAATACAGCCCTGTTTTACCGCCCCAACCGCCTGAGCCTGCGCATTGGGTGCAGGCTATTCCGTCAGTCTCGTAGACTCTTTGCCCCTGCGGTCCGGGGATAAGTTGCTTGAGATTTTTCGCATTGCCGCAGTCGAGAGGAAATATTTGTCCGGCACATCTTGCATCACGATATCCGACAATGAACAGCCGCCTTCGCTGCTGCGGGACTCCGAAATATTTGCTGTTAAGCACACACCATTCGAGATGATACCCCAACTCAACAAGCGCGGAGAAGATGGTATCAAGCGTCCTGCCGCCGTCATGCGATAGCAAACCGGGGACATTTTCCAAAAGTAAAAATGCAGGCCGTTTCGCTTCAGCGATTCGGGCAACCTCAAAGAAGAGAGTGCCTCTTGTATCAGCGAAGCCGAGCCGCTTGCCGGCCACTGAGAAGCTCTGACAAGGAAATCCTGCACAGATAAGGTCAAGGTCGGGCATTTCGTCGGGATTGATTGTTTTTGCGTCTTCACAGTAATATTCACCTCTCGTTTCATACATGGCACAGTATGCCTGATTTGCGTATTTGTCGATTTCGCAGTGACCGATACATTCAAAACCGCCGACAGCCGTTAAGCCGGAGCGGAAACCGCCAATCCCTGCGAACATATCAAAAAATCGGATTGCCATAGCAAATCCGACCGTTTCCTATTTGTTTTCCGTTTCACCTCACATTCCCATTATCAGTCCCTGTGTTTCATCCTCGGATTCGTCCTCGGAGTCCTCACAGCCGTCAGAATCGTCCGCAAGTGCGGTTTCTTCCTGCTCGTCGGGTTCATCTTCCTCATATTCGTCCGAGCCGTTCTGAGGCTCGACAGCGCCCTCACGCTCGGTCAAGTCCCGTTCCAGCTCGTCCTCAATAAGCCCGATCATAAATTCCTTTTGCGTCATGTTGTTGCGCTGCAGGTACTCCTTGATTCTCTGAAACAGATCCTCCGGCACCTGAACGGCAATTGTCCTCATGTTTTCCATGCTTTTTCCTTCTTTCATCTGAATTTTGGGGTGGAGTTCGTCATCCAGCGCCAGCGTTACGAACTCTGCCATTGTCATACCGTGTTCCTCTAAATACTGCCTGACTTCCGCATGAAGCCCTGCGTCGATTTTCACGGTAATGCCTTTCTTTTCATCACTCGGCAATGTTATCATTCCTTTCCAAATATTTTCTGATAGCCTGCCCTACGATTTCTTCGGCGGAAAGCTCTGTTTCTGACGCACATCGTAAAAGCTGTTCTGCAAGGGGAGGCGGAATTTCAATTTCATATTTCAAATTCAATTCGTAACCTCACATTCCCATGACGGGGCCGTTATCCTCGTCAATTCCATTTTCCTGTTCTTCTGCCAGTTCCTCGGCGGTCAGCTTGCGGAAGGAGTCCACATCGCTGTTAAGCGGTAGAGTTCTTCCGTTATCCCAATGCATGAAGATTTGAGCCATATCGTCGACAAATTCAACCGAACCTCTCGTTCCCGGCGGGACAGGTGAATACGGATCGTCCATGCTCAAAAGCATAAGCCTTGTGCCTTTAGGATAGGATTCTCTGTGCCTTTCGGCAATGCGCCGTAAGCGTTCATATTCGTTCATTTCATTCCATCTCCATTCCGTATAATTCTTCGGGTGACCATGTGAAGGTGAAATCGCTGTGTCCGGCGTGCTTGCAGTGGCCATAAAAGAAGTTATCGTCTGCCTCTGCTCTGCGGGTAAGGTACGCAATTTCTTCGGGCGTGGCATTAAACGCTTCTCCTTCACCATAGAGACAAGCCGCCACATGGACTTGGATTTCCTGTTCTGAGTCTACCGTGTTTATAAGGTTATCAAAGGCGGTCCAGCCCTCAAGCTCGGAATAGGTTTTCGGGATTCCTCCAACAAGGAATTCCGCCTGATCATCCTCCGAGGTTACTGTAACCGCCGAAAACAGCAAGGCCATATCTCACATCACTCCCTTCTTACTGCATGGTCATTCCGAAGTCGGGAGCTTCACCGTCTAACATTTCGGTAAGCTGCCTTCTTCGTTCAATTGCTGCCTCATATCTTTCAAATTCTTCTTTGGTAAGAGGCTCGCTGTAATCCATCCGAATCTCACAGCCTTGAATAAAAGGTTCAAGCTCATCCAGCTCTGACCGGATATCCTTCTCTGCGGGACATACCTCATCACCTTGTAAATGCGCATTCATCTCGGACTCGGTATATAGGAAGTAATCTCCGCTTGAGTTCCAGTAGGAGACATACAGCTCGCCATCCTCGGTTTTTATAGCACGCTGTTCAAATGACTCCCCAAATCCATCTGAATTCTGACCGTAAACGGCGTCCCTCAATTTCTCGGTTTCCTCATCATTCAGCACTTCGGTCAGATAGCAGTCAATCTTCCCGTATACCTCTCCGCGGATTTCCTCCAATCCCCATACGGCGTATATGAGCTTATTGCCGATACCGCTGTGTTCTCCGACATATTCCGCCATATCTCCGAGATCGGGAAGCTGTTCTATTCCAAGCATATCTTCGATTTTGCCGCGGTTATCCGAAATCGTATAATTTGATGCGGGGCTGTAATAG
Source organism: Acutalibacteraceae bacterium (assembly GCA_051880615.1). Classification (GTDB taxonomy): domain Bacteria; phylum Bacillota; class Clostridia; order Oscillospirales; family Acutalibacteraceae; genus UBA7067. Next base: position 60,744 of record JBJEOH010000014.1, on the reverse strand, counting down.
CCTTCATCGTCATAGATAGTCGCTTCCAGAGGGCAGAAAAAGGTTAGCTTTGTTTCGGCCGCCTCGATTTTCATTTGATTGATATCATCGAGTACCTCTGAAAAGGTTGTATACTGTCCATGCAGTAAATTCTGTTCGAGGTCTGTTTTAATTTCCTCTCTTGCGTTTGTAACGGCAAGGTCAAGCAGATAAGCGTCATAGAGGCTGTCCCTTTCGTTCAGAAGCAGAATCATACTGTTCCCGATATCGCTGTCGGAATAGAGCTTTACGCTGTATTCCTCATCTTCCTCGTCCCTCAGAAGCAGTCGCTCCGGCGAGCCGTAATAGCCAAGGCTCTGTAATTCCTTATATATTTCGTGATAATGGACGGTCAAATCAATGACCGCAGTCTTTCCTTGTTTGTTTTGTACGATAGCGTTAATCATTGCAAAGATTCCTTTCTTTATTAAAGTTTACAGCGCCGAGTCCGAAACGGCGGATTGCCATGGCGTTGCAGATGAGTCCAAAGACTTTCGGCGGTATCAGTTCCGTATCCGCAAGATCGCTGACCGACATATGCTTGGTACCGAGATATAAGTCCTTTGCACAGCAGTAAAGGGTATATCCGGTGGGGTGGATACCTTTAAGTCTGACACGGTCAAAATCGATGATTGCTTTCTCTGTACAGTGCTTGACTGTATTCCACAGTCGGAAATCTGCGGTAAGAAGATAGAGGGCAGCCATCAGTGCATAGTCTTTTTTGTCCTTTCTTCTGACGGCCTCGCCGAACAGCTCGCGGTGCTTTTCATTCTTGAATTCCATAGGGTATTCCTCGCTTTCATTAAGATAAAGATTGAGCCGTCTGACAAACGGCGGGTACTTAATTGCCGCCATCGTTTCGGTCAGTATTTCTTTTTGAGTTGCTGCTCCTGCTTCAATGCGTTCTTTGAGACAGGCACAGCGTTCTAAGCGGCAGGCGATTTTTCTTCCTCTGCCTGTATGGAAGGGGCAGTAAGAGCAGTCGCAGTCTTTGGCGGTGTATTCATGCTTACATAGGATCATCACGCCGTGTCCTCTCGGTCTGAAATTCGGGATGGTCTGCATTAACTTTTCGATGCTGCGCAGAGTAAAGGTTTCTGAAAAATACATGATCTGTTATTCCTTTCGTTAAAATAGAAAAAGCCTCCGGTTTTGCAGAAAACAAAGCCGGAGGCTGCGGGCGGATATTACATATTCAGTTGAGGAGCTTCATCCTGATCGAATGACGGAGGCTCATCTTCAAGTTTCGGGTATCCGAAGGTCAGCTTTTCCTTTAGGTCTTTGAGTTGTTCCTCTTGTTCATAAGTCAGCGATTCGCATTTTTCCAACGCATAATCAATACAGCGATACAGATTTTCTGCCTCCGTTTCTGAGAACAGCCGATACTTATCTATCAGCTTTGCGCGGGTGGCAAAGGATTCTTTGGCGTATTCATAGCTCGGTGAATAGTCGCCGTGTTCAATTGTTTTGCCGCCGTTGTACTGCGTCCATGTCGAGAACATGAATCCGTGCGTTTCACTGTACATTGCTCCGAGAACGATGCTCCCATATTCGGCAAGTTGTCTGTATTCCGGTACGCTTTCCGGTTTCATCTGCGGAGAGGCTTCATAAAGGGAAACATATTCGCGCACAAGATCGGCGGCTTTGCACAGGGCGTCTACTGCTTTTCGGCGTTCCGGCAGAGCGACATTTTCCTTGTCCCAATAAAGGTCGCCTTTTTGGCCTGCGACACAGAGAGGAAGACCGTCCATAGTGATATTCAGCATTCCGCTTTGGTCATCCTCATATCCGGTGCAACCGAGATTTGAAAGCTGCCGGAGCAGTTCTTTTTGATAAATTGTCATATTGTTTTTCCTCCTGTTACATTGATAAAGAAAAATCGGAGGTCATATCCTCAACCTCCGTTATATCTGTGAGATATTGGGGATCGAGAATGACTTCCGATTCGTTTCGACCGTTAAATACTGCAAATATATGCTCTTTGTCAATCTGCGCTTCATAGACTGTTCCGTCCTGATTAAATCTATGAGCAAACCATTCTGCCGTTTCTTTGCTCAAAGACCATGACAGGGCTTTGATATTGTCTGCGTTATATGAGGTCACTCCGCGATAAACTGTCAGTGTGTCATCCAATTTCTGTAGCTGCTCATATTCATCGTCCTCCATAAGCGCTTTGGGATCGGCGGATTTGAACATGGAAAGCAGATCAGCTTTGTTTAAGTCGGGATCATTATGAGGTGCTTCGCAATTGATCCAAGCAGAGGCAAGGATTTCTGAGAAGTCCTTCCTTGAAAGGTAGGGGGATGCGAGCTTGAGAAAGGTCAGAGCGTAGGGAGGATTGAGCAGCATATATATGTGATATGGGTTTTCCGCTTCGTCTATTATTTGACTTATGGATTCCCGCCATATCTTTAGGTTATCTTCGTTGAGTGTGATATCTACCGGTTGAAATCCTTTATTCATTTCTGTCGGGAAAGGGATAAGACCCGTGGAGGTGAACGGGTGCTGTACGATCATCGGTGAGTAGGGCGTTTGATTGACGGCGGTCATAAGCAAGGCTTTTGCGATTGCTTTCACACCGTCCAAATCAGTTTCTTTTCTCATGGGTACTCCTTTCTGAAATAGGCAATAAAAAAAGCGCATGGATTTTTGATTTCCATGCGCTGCCTTTTCTCGTATTTTCGGTTTTGTAGGTTCAAATGGTATCTGAGTAGGAAATTTGCCGTTTGGCATCTATAAAACTATCTTCAAAAATTTTGCTCTAAATATGCGAAAAACCCCGATGAAATCGGAGTTTTTCGCAGGGCATCTTTTTTGTTACCCTTTTATGGCCCGCCCGGAGGGATTCGAACCCCCGGTCTCCGGAATCGGAATCCGTTGCATTATCCGGCTATGCTACGGGCGGATTTTTACTTTTTATGTTATACTCTGTGCTTCTCCCTTACTTCTGATTAACGCAAAAATAAGCGATTTTTCCAAACCAATATACTATATAAGATTGTTCTTATCTTGCCGTGAAGCTAACCACAATGCATATAAGGTAGTTATGGCAATCACAGTTAAGTAAAAACGGCGGAGCATTTTTCAGCTCCGCCATTATTCAACATATCATCAGATAAGCTCGATAATAGCCATCTCTGCTGCGTCGCCTCTGCGCGGTCCAAGCTTTGTAATTCTTGTGTAACCGCCGTTTCTGTCAGCATACTTCGGAGCAATCTCACTGAAAAGCTTGTGAGCAACATCTTCCTTTGTTACAAAAGACATTACCATACGCTTGTTGTGAAGGCTGTCATCCTTAGCTATTGTTATCATCTTCTCTGCCATAGAGCTAACCTCTTTAGCACGAGTTACAGTTGTTTCAATTTTGCCGTTTTCAAACAGGAATGTAACCAAAGCTCTGAGCATTGCTGTTCTGTGAGCAGTTGTTCTTCCCAATTTTCTTGTACCTGGCATTGAAAGTCACTCCTTTACTTAAATTCTTAAAGGATTATTCATCCTCTTTCTGAAGACTGAAGCCAAGGCTCTGCAGCTTGTAGATAACCTCTTCCAGAGATTTTCTGCCGAGGTTTCTCACCTTCATCATATCGTCCTCAGATTTATTAATTAAGTCTTCTACTGTGTTAATTCCGGCACGCTTTAAGCAGTTGAATGAACGAACCGAAAGGTCAAGCTCCTCGATAGTCATCTCAAGAACCTTTTCCTTGCCCTTGTCGTCCTTTTCCACCATTATTTCTGTGCTGTGACCCTTATCCGAAAGGTCAACAAACAGGTTGAGGTGCTCTGTGAGTACCTTTGCTGCAAGAGATACTGCCTCTTGTGCGTTTATTACGCCGTTTGTCCATACATCAAGTGTGAGCTTGTCGTAGTCTGTAATCTGACCTACACGAGTGTTCTCAACAGTGTAATTAACCTTGAGAACCGGTGTATAGATAGAATCGACAGGCAAAACACCGATTACATTATTGCCGGATATAAGCTTATTGCGCTCTGCCGGAACATATCCTCTGCCCTTATCCAATGTGATTTCCATTGTAAGCTTAGAGTCATCGCCCAGTGTTGCAATATGCATATCCGGATTAAGGATTTCAACCTCGCTGTCGCACTTAATTGAATCGGCAGTTACAATGCAAGGTCCTTCTGCGTTGATTTCAACTGTCTTAGGACCGTCGCAGTGAAGCTTAGCCGTTAAACCCTTCATATTAAGCACGATTTCGGTTACATCCTCTTTAACGCCGGGAATCGTTGAAAATTCGTGGAGAACACCGTCAATTTTGATTGAGGTTACTGCCACACCCTCAAGGGAAGAAAGAAGAACTCTTCTCAAGCTGTTTCCGAGGGTGTTTCCAAAGCCACGCTCCAATGGCTCTACTACAAACTTGCCGTATTTGCCGTCGGCGGATAATTCTTCTATGTCAATTCTTGGCTTTTCAAATTCTATCATCAGCGAATCTCCTCCCTATGTTAGGCGGCGTAGAGCCGCCCTGCGTTTATATGCGTACTGTTATAAAAGGGATTACTTGGAGTACAACTCAACGATAAGGTGCTCTTCAACCGGGAAGTCAATGTCCTCTCTCTCAGGCATTGCGATAACCTTGCCGCTAAGCTCATTTTCTGACTTCTCAAGCCACTTCGGAAGAAGTGTTGACTCTGTGCCGATTTCCTTATAACGAGTTGTTGACTTGCTTGTTTCTTTAACAGCAATAACATCACCAACCTTTACAAGGTAAGACGGAATGTTGACCTTCTTGCCGTTTACTGTGAAGTGAGCGTGGTTAACAAGCTGTCTTGCTTCTCTTCTTGTTCTTGCAAAGCCAAGTCTGAATACTACATTATCGAGTCTGCGCTCGATTGTTGTGAGAAGAACTTCACCGGTTTTGCCCTGTGCCTTTTCAGCCTTCTCGTAGTACATTCTGAACTGCTTCTCCATAATGCCGTATATGAACTTTACCTTCTGCTTCTCTGTGAGCTGAAGGCTGTACTCGCTCTTTTTTCTTCTTGAATTTCCGTTAGGATTTCTGTTAGAAGTTTTCTTGGAATATCCCATTACAGCGGGAGAAATTCCGAGCGCTCTGCAACGCTTTGCAATAGGCTGCATATTTTTTGCCATGGGTTATTTCCTCCTTTATTTTTGGACTATACGCGTCTTCTCTTAGGAGGACGGCATCCGTTGTGCGGTATCGGTGTTACATCTTTGATCATTGAAACCTCAAGACCTGCTGACTGCAAGGCTCTGATTGCTGCCTCACGGCCTGCTCCCGGACCCTTGACATACACTTCAACGGACTTCATTCCGTGCTCCATAGCTGCCTTTGCGGCTGTCTCGGCTGCTGACTGAGCTGCAAACGGAGTTGACTTTCTTGAACCTCTGAAGCCAAGCTCGCCTGCGCTTGCCCAGGATACAGCGTTGCCCTGTACATCTGATATAGTAACAATAGTATTGTTGAAAGTAGACTGAATGTGTGCTGCACCGCGCTCGATGTTCTTTCTCTCGCGGCGGCGGCGAACGGTAGTCTTTTTACCCTTAGGTGCTGCCATAGCTTAAACCCTCCTTGCTTATTTCTTCTTGTTTGCCATTGTTTTTCTCGGACCCTTACGAGTACGAGCGTTTGTCTTTGAACGCTGTCCTCTTACAGGAAGGCCTTTTCTGTGGCGTACGCCTCTGTAGCAACCAATTTCAATAAGTCTTTTGATGTCAAATGCGATGTCACGGCGAAGGTCACCTTCAACGCGGCAGTTGTGGTCAATATATTCTCTGAGCTTTGAAACATCATCTTCTGTCAAATCTCTGACACGAGTGTCAGGATTAATTCCTGTTGCAGCAACTATGTCGCTTGCAGTCTTTCTGCCGATACCGTAAATATAGGTTAAACCGATTTCAACTCTTTTATCTCTCGGCAAGTCAACACCTGCTATACGAGCCATTTTGTTGCACCTCCATATAATATTTTAAGATTTTTTATTTTTGGCATTAGCCCTGACGCTGCTTGTGCTTAGGATTTTCGCAAATAACCATTACCTTGCCCTTGCGCTTAATTACCTTGCACTTTTCGCAAATTTTCTTTACTGAAGGTCTGACTTTCATTGTGTAATCATTCCTTTCTTAAGTGATAAGTGTTTTATATATTACTTGCTTCTCCATGTGATACGACCTCTTGTCAGGTCGTACGGAGACATCTCAACAGTAACCTTGTCACCGGGCAATATTCTGATGAAATTCATTCTCAGCTTGCCTGAAATGTGAGCAAGGATTTCGTGTCCGTTAGGAAGCTCAACCTTGAACTGCGCGTTCGGCAGAGCCTCTGTTACTGTACCCTCAATTTCGATAACATCCTGCTTTGACATAAAATTACCTCCTCATAAACGCTTAATAGTTAAATTGTCTTAACTCAGCCTTAATCAGCTTATTGGTATTTAATGAACTCTCCGGAATAACTGTGTCAGTGACAAACAAATGCTTTAAATTTTTCCGCTTTGGCTTTTCAAGTCTTCTTGTTTTGCCGTCCGCTATATAAGCATATTCACGCTCGCAGGATATAACAACAAAAAACCTGTTTTTGTCCCTGCCGCATTTCGCCCTCACCACAAGACCTCTTTCAAAATCCATACTGCACCTCTCAGTCGGGAAGGGTTAAAATAACCGGTCCGTCGGCTGTGATTGCAACCGAATGCTCAAAGTGAGCAGACAACTTTCCGTCTGCCGTAACAGCAGTCCAGTCGTCGTCCAGTACCCTGACCCTGTGAGTGCCAAGATTAATCATAGGCTCAATGGCAATAGTCATTCCCGGTAACAGGCGCACACCTCTGCCGGGTGTACCGAAATTCGGTACGCTTGGATCCTCGTGTAATTTCGCACCTACGCCGTGGCCGACATAATCGCGTACCACCGAGTAGTTGCGAGCTTCGACATACCCTTGAATCGCGCTGCCGATATCACCTATACGATTACCGACAACAGCCTGTTTAATTCCCTCAAACAGACTTTCCTTTGTAGCGTCAAGCAAGCCCTGCGCTTCGGCGCTGATGTCGCCGCACGCAAAAGTCCATGCGTTGTCGCCGTGGAAGCCGTCGATGAAAGCGCCGACATCAATCGACACTATATCACCGCTTTTTAGAATGCGTTTCTTTGAAGGTATGCCATGGACAACCTCATCATTCACCGAAATACAGGCGCTTGCCGGAAATCCGCCATAGCCGAGGAACGAGGGCTTAGCGCCCTGCCCCTCGATATATTTGCGAACAACCCGGTCAATCTCTGCGGTTGAAACACCGGGCTCAACCGCTTGACCTGCAAGCTTCAATGCATTTGCGGAAATTCTGCCCGCTTCGCGCATTTTAGCAAGTTCACGGGAAGTTTTTAATACAACCATATAAAATTACGCCTCAACTTCTGCGAGGATAAGGGCAGTTGTGTCCTTTATTTCCTCCTGACCCTCTACGATTGCAAGCTTACCCTGCTTTTCGTAGTAGCCCTTGAGAGGCTCGGTTTCATTATGATAAACCTGAAGTCTTGCCAGAACTGTGTCGGGATGGTCGTCCTTGCGCTGAACAAGGGTGCCGCCGCAGCTGTCGCAAACACCGTCTGCCTTTGGCTTTTTATAGTCAAGGTGATAGCTTGCGCCGCAGTCTGCACAAACACGGCGTCCGGACATACGGCGAGCAATGTTCTCGTCAGGTACTTCAATGTCGATTACCTTGTCGATTACAACACCCATGCTGTCCAGAGCCTCGGCCTGCGGAATGGTTCTCGGAAAGCCGTCAAGGATGAAACCGTTTTTACAGTCGTCATTAGCAAGTCTGTCCTTGATGATGCCGATTACAACCTCATCCGGAACAAGCTTACCCTCGTCCATATATGACTTAGCCTTAAGACCCATTTCTGTGCCGCTTCTCAGCGCTTCACGGATAATGTTACCCGTTGAAATTGTGGGAATTGACAAATGGTTTGAAATAACCTCTGCCTGGGTGCCTTTGCCGGCGCCCGGTGCTCCTAAAAGAATTATATTCATAATCTTCTCCTTTCAGCTTAGTCAAGGAAGCCCTTATAATGACGCATCATCATCTGAGATTCCATCTGCTTAACTGTTTCAAGTGCAACACCTACAAGAATGATTATCGAGGTACCGCCCATTGAAAGGTCACGCATATTGCCTACACCGCAGAATACGATCGGGAATATCGCGATAACCGAAAGGAACAACGCACCGATAAGTGTAATTCTTGAAAGGATTTTTGCGATAAAGTCTGTTGTCGGCTTGCCCGGACGAATACCGGGGATTGTACCGTTGTTCTGACGAAGATTATTGGACATTTCTACAGGATTATACTGAATTGTTGTGTAGAAGTACGCAAACATAATAATCAGTATGAAGTAAAGTATTGTATACAGCCATCCGCCGTAGCTGAACAGTCCCCAAAGACCGTTCCAGAAATCACCCATATTCGGGAAGAACTGCTTGATTGTTGACGGAATGGAGAGAATTGAGCTTGCAAAGATGATTGGCAATACGCCACCGAGACCAACCTTTATCGGAAGGTGGCTTGACTGACCGCCATACATCTTTCTGCCGACAACTCTTTTTGCATACTGTACGGGAATTCTGCGTTCTGCGTCGTTCATAAAGACGATAACCCAGATAACCGCAAGGAAGATAATTACAAACAGCGGAACAAGGAAGAAGTACTGTGTCTGACCCTGCTGTGCAGCAAGGTTCCAGTAATTGATGAGCTGAGTAATAGTAAGCGGGAAACGAGCAACAATACCAGCAAAGAGGATAATTGAAATACCGTTGCCGATACCGTACTGGTTAATCTGCTCACCCAGCCACATCATAAGGGCTGTACCTGCTGTAAATGTGAGGATGATTACGATTGCTGCGAAAACTGCTTCAAAGCCGTTTGTGTAGGTAACAAGTCTTGCGCCTGTTGAGTCTGTTGAAGCAAACAAATACCAGAAGTAAGCGCCGCCCTGTAAAAGACCCAAGCCAACTGTTACATAACGGGTGATTGTCGCAATCTTCTTTCTGCCTTCCTCGCCTTCCTTTGCCATTCTCTCAAGAGGAGGAATAGCAACGGTCAAAAGCTGCATGATAATTGAAGAGTTGATGTACGGGGTAACGCCCATTGCAAAAATTGTTGCATTTGAAAAGGCGCCGCCGCTCAAAGTGTTAAGATATGCAAATATTGTATCACCGAGGTTCTCAGGCGACATTACATTTGCAAGTGCTGTCATATTCAAGAACGGAACAGGAATAACCGAACCGATTCTGAATACGACAATGATTAAAAGAGTAAAGAGTATCTTCTTTCTCAGGTCAGGAATTCTCCAGGCGTTCTGTATTGTTTTAAACAATTATACCACCTCGGCCTTTCCACCTGCCGCTTCAATCTTCTCCTTTGCAGAAGCAGAAAATGCTGCAGCTTTAACTTCAAGCTTCTTAGTGAGATTTCCGTTTCCAAGAATTTTAATACCGTCAAATTTGTTTTTAACAATGCCTTTTTCAAGAAGAGCCTGTGTATCAACAACTGCGCCGTCCTCAAAACGGTTAAGTGCTGAAAGGTTTACTGCAACGATTTCTTTAGCAAAAATGTTGTTGAAACCTCTTTTAGGAATTCTTCTCTGAAGCGGCATCTGACCGCCCTCAAAGCCCGGACGAACACCGCCGCCACTACGAGCCTTTTGACCCTTGTGACCCTTACCGGCTGTTTTGCCCCAGCCTGAGCCGTGACCTCTGCCGACGCGCTTTGAATTCTTCTTTGAACCCTCTACGGGTGAAAGTTCGTGCAACTTCATTATTCGCACCTCCTTGCTTACGCTTCGCTTACCTCGATGAGGTGGATTATTTTTGCTACCTTGCCCTGTGTCATCGGATTGTCAGGCTGAACTGTTACATCGCCGATTTTCTTAAGACCAAGAGCGTGGGCGGTTGCAATTTGGTCTTTTTTGCTGCCAATAAGGCTCTTTTTGAGCTTAATGCTAATCTGTGCCATCTTGCTTCCTCCCTATTATAAAATTTCGCTTACAGACTTGCCGCGGATAGCAGCAACCTCTTCTGCGTTTCTGAGTGCGCCAAGACCCTGAAGTGTTGCTCTTACAACATTGCAGGGGTTGTTAGAACGCAATGCCTTTGTTCTGATGTCCTTAATGCCAACTGCTTCAACAACGGCACGAACAGGACCACCGGCGATAACACCGGTACCGGGAGCAGCAGGCTTCATCAAAACTCTGCCTGCGCCGAACTCACCGATAACCTCATGGGGGATTGTTGTGCCCTTAAGAGCAACCTTCATAAGGTTTTTCTTAGCGTCTTCAATACCCTTGCGGATAGCGTCCGGAACTTCGCCTGCCTTGCCTATACCAAAGCCTACAGTGCCCTGACCGTCGCCTACAACTACAAGAGCTGCGAACTTGAAGATACGACCGCCCTTTACTGTTTTGGAAACACGGTTGATAGCAACAACCTTTTCCTGTAAATCCAATGTTGATCCGTCAATAATATTAGCCAAAGTTATTTCCTCCCCTTCTTAGAATTTGAGGCCGCCCTCACGGGCGCCTTCGGCCAATTCCTTGACACGGCCGTGGTAAAGATAACCGCCTCTGTCAAATACAACGTCGGTTATGCCTTTGTCTGCTGCTTTCTTTGCAATCATCTCGCCAACTTTTCTGGCTGCCTCTTTGTTGCCGCCCTGACCTTCAAAGCTTTTGTCAAGTGAAGAAGCTGCTACAAGAGTTACGCCGTTTACATCGTCAATAATCTGAGCATAGATATTTTTTGATGAACGGAATACATTAAGGCGAGGACACTGCGCTGTACCGCTGATTTTGCCACGAACTCTTTTGTGGCGGTTTAAACGTGCTACATTTTTATCAGCCTTGTTTACCATAGTCATTCACTCTCCTTAATTATTTCTTGCCGCCCTTACCGGCCTTGCCTTCCTTACGACGAACAACTTCATCAACATACTTGATGCCCTTGCCCTTGTACGGCTCCGGTGGACGCTTTTCTCTTACTTCGGCTGCAAACTGACCAACCTTTTGCTTGTCGATGCCTGTGATGATGATTTTGTTGGGACCCGGAACCTCAATCTTGATGTCCTCTGTGTCCTCAACGATAACCTGATGTGAGAAACCGAGGTTCATAACGCATTTGTTACCCTGCTTCTGAACTCTGTAACCAACACCGTTAACATCAAGCTCCTTCTTATAGCCGTTTACAACACCCTCAACCATATTTGCGATTAAAGATCTTGTAAGGCCGTGGAGCGATCTGTTTTCTTTATTGTCGTTGGGGCGAGTAACCTCTACGATGCCGCCCTCAACCGTAACCGTCATATTCGGGTGAATCTTCTGAGTAAGTGTACCCTTAGGTCCCTTTACGGTTACAACGCTGTTGTCAACCTTAACATCAACACCAGCGGGAATATTTATGGGTTTTCTTCCAATTCGTGACATAATCGCACCCCCTTACCAAACGAATGCGAGGATTTCGCCGCCTACATTCTCTTTGCGTGCCTGACGGTCTGTCATAACGCCCTTAGATGTAGAAACGATAGCAATACCAAGGCCCTTTAATACCTTCGGCATATCCTCAACACTGCTGTATATACGCAGGCCCGGCTTTGAAACTCTTCTAAGACCTGTAATAACAGGCTTCTTGCCCTCGCCGTATTTTAATGTTACCTTGATGATACCCTGCTTGCCATCATCTGTAACAGTGAAACTCTTGATGTAACCCTCGTCAAGAAGAATTTGGCAGATAGCCTTTTTCATATTTGATGAAGGAATTTCAACTGTTTCGTGCTTTGCAGAACTCGCGTTACGAATTCTTGTAAGCAAATCTGCTATTGCATCAGTAATCTGCATAGTTTTGTCCTCCTTGCTTACCAGCTTGACTTCTTTACTCCGGGAATCTCGCCCTTGTAGGCAAGCTCTCTGAAGCAGATACGGCAAATACCGAACTTACGAAGATAGGCATGTGGTCTGCCGCAGATTTTGCATCTGCTGTATTCCCTTGAGGAAAACTTTTGCTTTCTTTTTTGTTTAACCTTCATTGAAGTTTTAGCCACAATTACCCCTCCTTATTTCTCAAACGGAGCGCCCATAAGCGTTAAAAGCTCACGAGCCTCTTCATCGGTTTTTGCTGTGGTAACGAAGCAGATGTCCATACCACGAACCTTGTCAATCTTATCATAGTCTATCTCAGGGAAAATGAGCTGCTCCTTAAGACCCATATTGTAGTTGCCTCTGCCGTCGAAGGAGTTAGCGTTGATGCCTCTGAAGTCACGAACACGCGGGAGAGCTACATTGAAGAGTCTGTCAAGGAACTCATACATTCTCTCGCCTCTGAGCGTAACCTTAGCGCCAATCGGCATTCCCTCACGAAGCTTAAAGTTAGCAACTGACTTTCTTGCGCGGCAAACAAGCGGCTTCTGACCGGTGATTGCGCCGAGGTCTGTCAGAATTGCATCAATAACCTTTGAGTTATCTCTTGCTTCACCGGCACCTACATTAATAACAATCTTGTCGAGCTTCGGAATCTGCATAACGCTCTTGTAAGAAAACTTATTCATCAGTGCAGGAGCAACTTCGCTTTTATATAAATCTTTCAATCTTGCCATGTTGTCTCCTCCTTACAGTGATTCTCCGCATTTTTTGCAAATGCGAGCTTTAGTGCCGTCTTCATAAACCTTATGACCAACACGGGTCGGCTTGTTGCAGCGAGGGCAAACAAGCTGAACCTTTGAAGAGTACATAGCACCCTCAGCCTTGATTATGCCGCCCTGCTCGCCCATTTTACGGGGCTTAACATGCTTTTTAACCATATTGATCTTTTCAACGATAACCTTGTCTTCCTTAGGGCTTACAGCCATAACCTTGCCTTTTTTGCCCTTGTCCTTACCGCTCAAAACGACTACGGTGTCACCTGTTTTTACATGAACCTTATTATTCATAATGTAACACCTCCATTAAAGTACTTCGGGAGCAAGAGAAAGAATCTTCAGATAATCCTTATCACGAAGCTCTCTGGCTACCGGTCCGAAGATACGAGTGCCCTTCGGGTTTTTATCTTCCTTAATGATAACGGCTGCATTTTCGTCAAAACGAATGTATGTGCCGTCCTCACGACGCACACCCTTTGCAGAGCGTACGATAACTGCCTTTACTACATCGCCCTTCTTAACAACGCCGCCTGGTGCTGCTTTTTTAACTGAAGCTACCACTACGTCGCCAATGTTGGCGTACCTCCTTCTGGTGCCGCCGAGAACACGAATGCACATTAACTCCTTTGCGCCGGTGTTGTCAGCAACTTTGAGGTAGGTCTGCTGTTGTATCACAGTGCGTTCCTCCTTTACCGAATGCGCTAAATTATTTAGCCTTTTCTATAATCTCGACGAGACGCCATCTCTTATCTTTAGAAAGAGGACGAGTCTCCATAATGCGTACTCTGTCGCCAATATTGCACTCGTTGTTCTCATCATGAACCTTGAGCTTAATTGTGCGTTTTACAATCTTATTGTAAAGCGGATGCTTTACGCTGTTTTCGATAGCAACCACTGCCGTTTTGTCCATCTTATTGCTGACAACCATGCCGACATCGGTTTTTCTCATATTTCTATCGCTCACGACTTTATCCTCCTTCTTTAAGCGTTAACGTTTTCAAGCTCACGCTGACGAAGAACAGTCTTGATTCTTGCGATGTCCTTCTTAACGGCCTTTAAACGCATCGGGTTGTCAAGCTGGTTGATGGCATGCTGGAAACGAAGCTGAAAAAGCTCTTCCTTAAGCTCTTTAATTTTAAGCTCAAGCTCTTCAACAGACAGCTCTCTGATTTCTGCTGCTTTCATTACTGCTCAACCCCCTCATCTTTTTTAACAAATTTACACTTAATCGGAAGCTTGTTAGCTGCAAGGCGGAGAGCCTCTCTTGCTGTTGCTTCCGGTACACCTGCAAGCTCGAACATAACTCTGCCCGGCTTAACAACTGCTACCCAGTACTCCGGTGAACCTTTACCGGAACCCATTCGGGTTTCAGCAGGCTTCTCTGTAACCGGCTTATCCGGGAAAATCTTTATCCAAACCTTACCGAATCTTTTGCAGTAACGAGTCATAGCAACACGGGCTGCCTCGATCTGGTTTGATGTGATCCATGACGGCTCAAGTGCCTGAAGGCCGTAGTCACCGTAAGTAACCTTGTTACCGCGGTATGCTTTGCCCTTCATGCGGCCTCTGTGAACTCTTCTGTATTTTACACGCTTAGGTAAAAGCATTACTTACTGCCTCCTTCTTTGCGGGGCTTGCGCTGTTCCTGCAAAACCTCGCCCTTATAAAGCCAAACCTTAACGCCGATGATGCCGTAGGTTGTGGCTGCCTCTGCAAAACCGTAATCAATGTCAGCTCTGAGTGTCTGAAGCGGAATTGTACCCTCGTGGTAGCTCTCGCTTCTTGCAATTTCAGCACCGCCAAGACGACCGCTGCACTGAGTCTTGATACCCTTAGCACCCAGTCTCATAGCACGACCGATAGCCTGCTTCATAGCACGGCGATATGAAATTCTCTTCTCAAGCTGCTGTGCAATGCTCTCAGCGATAAGCTGTGCGTTCATATCAGGTGATTTAACCTCTACGATATTGATTGCAACATGCTTGCCGAGAATCTTCTCGCACTGAAGACGAAGCTTCTCTATCTCACTGCCGCCCTTGCCGATTACCATGCCCGGCTTAGCGCAGTGAATGTGAATTCTTACTTTTGATGCGTCACGCTCGATTTCAATCTTTGGAACACCTGCAGCAGCAAGCTGTTTCTTCAAAGTTTTACGGAGGTTATAGTCCTCAACAAGTGTGTCGCCAAAATCTTTCTTATTAGCGTACCAGCGTGAGTCCCAATCCTTGATTACGCCGACACGAAGACCGTGTGGATTAACTTTTTGGCCCATTTACTTTACCTCCTTTGATTATTCCATTTCCTTGAGAACAAGTGTGATGTGTGAAGTTTTCTTGTTGATTCTGTATGCACGACCCTGTGCTCTCGGACGGATACGCTTGAGGGTCGGACCCTGACTTACGCTGCAGGAAGCAACGTAAAGCTTTGATACATCCATATTGTGGTTGTTCTCAGCATTTGCCATAGCGGACTTGAGCAGCTTTGAAAGCGGCTCACAAGCAGCCTTAGGAGTATGCTGAAGAATTGCCATTGCAAGATCTGCCGGCTTGTTTCTGATGAGATCAAGCACAACTGAAACCTTTCTCGGCGCAATACGGACATAGTTTAAATATGCCTTAGATTCCATTGCAAAGCTCTCCTTTCGATTATCTGCTTGTTTTAGAACCGGCGTGGCCTCTGAAGGTTCTGGTCGGAGCAAACTCGCCGAGCTTGTGACCTACCATATCCTCTGTAACATACACCGGAACATGCTTGCGTCCGTCATGGACTGCAAATGTATGACCCACGAAGTCAGGGAAGATTGTTGAAGATCTGCTCCAGGTCTTGAGAATTCTCTTCTCGCCTGCTTCGTTCATTGCCTGAATCCTCTTAAGCAGCACAGGCTGCACATAAGGACCCTTTTTAATGCTTCTGCCCATAATTTAAGCTCCTTTCGCTGCCTATTACTTACCGTTTCTGCGTCTTACAATGTACTTATCAGAACGGTTATGATGCTTTCTTGTCTTGTAACCAAGAGCAGGCTTGCCCCATGGTGTGCAAGGACCCGGACGACCTACCGGGCTCTTACCTTCACCACCACCGTGTGGGTGGTCGTTCGGGTTCATTACAGAACCTCTGACAGTCGGTCTCCAGCCCATGTTTCTCTTACGGCCTGCTTTACCGATTTTAACATTCTCGTGGTCGGTGTTTGAAACCTGACCGATTGTTGCCATACAGGAAGCAGGTACATTTCTAAGCTCGCCCGAAGGAAGTCTTAAAAGAGCCATTCCGTTTTCTTTAGCCATAAGCTGAGCCATATTACCTGCTGCACGAGCAAGCTGAGCACCTCTGCCCGGATAAAGCTCAACATTATGAATAAATGTACCGGTCGGAATGTTTGAAAGCGGAAGTGCGTTGCCGGGCTTAATGTCGGCAGATGCACCTGCAACAACTGTGTCGCCAACCTTTACGCCGTTAGGAGCGATGATGTAGCTCTTGTCGCCGTCTTCGTACTCAACAAGTGCGATGAAAGCGCTGCGGTTCGGGTCGTACTCGAGTGTTGCGATTTTACCGGGAACATCAAATTTCTGACGCTTAAAATCAATGATACGATACTTTCTGCGGTTACCGCCGCCTCTGTGACGAACGGTGATTCTTCCGTAGCTGTTGCGTCCTGACTTTTTCTTAAGCGGAGCAAGCAAGCTTTTTTCGGGAGCAACCTTTGAAAGAACCGAATAATCTGTAACCGACATATTTCTTCTTGCGTTTGTTGTCGGCTTAAATACTTTAATGGCCATTCGATTTCACTCTCCTCATGATGGCTTTGCGGGGATATGGCTTTCCCCATACTTTCTGCCTGTTTTATTTTTTTACAGGCTTACATCATGCCTTCAAAAAATTCAATAGTTTTGCTGTCCTGTGTAAGAGTTACATAAGCCTTTTTCCAGCTTGATGTGTAGCCCTCGTTTCTGCCCTGACGGCGGAACTTACCTCTTACATTAACAGTGTTTACTTTTTTAACCTTAACCTTGAAAAGCTCTTCAACTGCTTTTGCAATCTCAATCTTTCCTGCAGACTTGGCAACCTCAAAAGTGTACTTTTTCTCGGCAATACCAGCCATGCTCTTCTCGGTTACAACCGGACGGATGATAATATCCTGTGCTGCCATTATGCGTACACCTCCTCAATCTTTGCTACAGCATCCTTAACGATGATGAGCTTATCTGCATTTAACATATCATAAACATTAAGTGTGTTAACCTGAGCTGTCTTAACGCCCGGAATATTTCTTGCCGAAGCAATAACCTTGCTGTCAACCTCAGGAAGAACGATAAGTGCCTTCTTTTCAGAACCTACAGCCTTAAGCATATCTGCGATAACCTTTGTCTTGTAGGTGTCTGTTGTCAAAGAATCAAGTACGATGATTTCATCTGCTGCTGCCTTTGACGAGAAAGCTGATTTCATAGCCAGTCTTCTTACCTTCTTATTTACAGAGAATCTGTAGCTTCTCGGCTTCGGTGCAAAAACAACGCCGCCGTGAGTCCACTGAGGAGCTCTTGTTGAGCCCTGTCTTGCGTGGCCTGTGCCCTTCTGTCTCCAAGGCTTTTTACCGCCGCCGGAAACCTCTGAACGAGTAAGAGCCGACTGTGTGCCCTGACGCTGATTTGCAAGATAGTTTACAACCATCTGGTGCATAACTGCTGCGTTAGGCTCGATTGCGAAAATGGCGTCGCTTAAGGTGATTTCTGAAACCTTGTTGCCAGCCATATCTACTACTGCTACATTAGGCATTTAAATTCCTCCTCTCTTTAAGCCTTAACGGAGTCACGGATTACTACCGTACCGCCGTTAGGACCGGGAACAGCACCCTTGATAGCGATAAGATTGCTTTCGGCGTCAACCTTAACAACCTTTAAGTTCTGTACTGTAACCTTTTCTGCGCCAAGATGACCTGCCATCTTTTTGCCCTTCCAAACTCTTGACGGGGAAGAACATGAACCGATTGAACCGCCTGTACGAACGCAGGGACCGGTACCGTGTGTTTCCTTGAGTCTCTGGAAGTTCCAGCGCTTAATAACGCCTGCAAAGCCCTTACCTTTGCTTGTGCCGGTAACATCAATCTTGTCGCCTGCTGCAAAAGTGTCAGCCTTTACGATGTCGCCTACATTGTAAGCATCTGTGTTGTCAAAGCGGAACTCTCTTAGAGTTCTCTTCGGTGCTACGCCTGCCTTATCGAAGTGACCCTTCATAGGCTTGTTTACCTGGCTGGCTCTCAAATCGCCAAAGCCGAGCTGTACTGCTGCGTAGCCGTCGTTTTCAACAGTCTTTTTCTGAGAAACAACGCATGGGCCTGCTTCTACAACTGTTACGGGAACAACATTACCCTTTTCGTCGAAAATCTGTGTCATACCGATTTTCTTGCCGATAATTGCTTTCTGCATATCTATGCCTCCTGTAAGGTTATTGGTTGGGATTTCCCAACATGACCCTGTCTGCGGTTGGTTGAAAATTATAACTTAATTTCAATTTCAACACCGGCAGGGAGCTCTAAGCTCATAAGAGCCTCGACTGTCTTGTTTGACGGTCTTAAAATGTCGATAAGTCTTTTGTGAGTTCTCATCTCAAACTGCTCACGGCTGTCCTTATACTTATGAACGGCACGGAGAATTGTGATAACCTGCTTCTCAGTCGGAAGCGGCACCGGACCGGAAACCCTTGCACCTGTGCGCTTTGCTGTCTGAACAATTCTTTCAGCAGACTGATCAACAAGCTGATGATCATAACCCTTTAATCTTATCCTTATTTTTTCCTTGACTGCCACGAAAATCGCCTCCTTAATATTAGTGGCGGGCGTGCTTTTCGTCACACCGTTCCGGGTGTTTCGTAAACCACCGTTTAAAAACCGGACTGACATAAGTCACCCCGGGACAAAAAGCATGCAAGCAGAGTTACACCGCAACCCAATGGTGCATCACGCTTACGATTATTTTCTTCGCCCGGTTTAAAATCGGACATACTCCACGGAAAAACCGGCCTGTTTCAGCCGCAACCTCCCGCTTCAACGCATATCTGTTGCAGTCACGCAAGGTGTATTATAACATAAATATGCCCATATAACAATCCCGACAGCGAAGTTTTGCATTTAGAACTTTTGTAGAATATCAAAATATTTTTTATGCACTTTGCACAACTCAGAACTGTGCACTCAGCAGAACGGCAAAAACCGATAAAACCATCAGCCCTGCAATGCCCAGAGCCACCACTCTGACAAATATCGTGCGCTTATCCGCCTTTTTCTTCTTGCCTTTCGAATTTTTATTGTTCACTGTAAAAACCCTTTCTTTCACTTGTGTTTACATATATAATAAGGTATAGCAGAAAATAATTCAAGAGAATTTTTCTTAAGAGTAAAGAGTGGGGAGTTAAGAGTGGAGAGATGGTTGTCGCCGCAAGCGGCTCCGAAATCAAAAAATATCCGTAACAAGTTATTTTAAATTCAAAGACCCGCAAAGCAGAGACCACCGATTCTCTTCTCTTTTCTCTCTTATCTCTTAACTGTGCTTAGCAAAGCTAAACACAAAAGGAGTGACCATATGCTGCACATTTATTACGGAAACGGTAAGGGCAAAACAACCTGTGCTGTCGGCGCTGCTGTAAGAGCTGCCGGTAACGGATTGAAGGTGTTATTTGTTCAGCTCTTCAAAACAGAAAAAAGCGGTGAACGCGCCATACTAAAAGCTATTAACGACATAGATCTCACCCCCTGCCCCGAAGAGCTTAAATTCACATTTCAGATGCGTGACGAGGAGCTTTTACTCGAAAAGAAAAAGTACGAAAGTCTGCTCGTTGAAGTCAGCAAGCGTTCATCTGATTATGATATAATAGTCATAGACGAATTTTTCACCCTAATTGACTGCGGATTTTTTGAATCGGAATATCTCATCTCCTACATTACATCTATATATAATGAAAAGGAGCTTATCCTTACAGGGCATCAGGTTGACATCCGATTTATCGACCTTGCCGATTATGCAACCTTTTTTGACTGCAAAAAGCACCCATATAATGCAGGCGTAAAACCGCGCAGAGGGATTGAGTTTTAAAAAAGCGATGAGTGGTAAAGACAACCACTCATCGCTTTAATTTTTGATTAAACCGCCTTATTCATATGCTCTCAGCGAGTAATCATACGGTATCCATCTGCCTGTGCTGTTAAGATATGTTTCAAGGTTAGACAGCACACCTCCCCACGGATTAGCAATCAGGAAGTCCGAGGTTTTAAGATTTGACGCACTTGCACCCGGCTTTACGCCCACAATAGTAACCCAGTGGTCACTGTAATTATTCACTGTATTTATTATGGTCGGATTGCCCTTTTGAAGCTGATTATACGCTATCTTAAGCTTATCCGTAACGCTTTTGTTGCAATAACGAACCTTTGCCAATCCAAAGCCTGCTCCCCATGCTGTCCAGATTATTTTTGAATCGTCGGGAGCTATTCTTTTTCCGTAATACATTGATGCGCCTATAGCCTCTGCTGTTGCGCTGCATCCGACATTTGATCCGCCTTCATTGAACTTGCTGTAATCACGCTGATCATACAGGTAAGAGGCAGAGTAATTGTCGCACACCTTGTATGTAACACCGCTGAATTGAATTGTACCGTCCGGCCGAGCAGCTTTTACGGTGACGGTACACTTTGCTGTGTAACCTCCGTCAACTGTTTTTGCGGTAATTGTAGCCGTTCCTGCCGCCTTTGCCGTTACCTTGCCGCTTGAATCAACGGTTGCAACCGAGCTTTTTGAGGTTGAGTATGACAAATATTTGTTTGTAGCGGTTGTCGGTTTTACGCCCGATCCGAGAGAAAAGGTTTTTCCAACCTCAAGCGTTTTTGTAGTTGCCGCAACAGTTACTCCCGTAACTCTTACCGTAGCTCCGCTGATTGCATATTCCATCAAATCCAAAGCGTCACTGAGCTTAAGACCGCTTGTCGGCATACCTGCCGCAGTCATATATTCATCTGTAACCACCTTGTCGCCGAGTGCACATTTCATAACCTTTATTGCATCTCCGGTTGAAACATATCCGTTATGGTCAACATCGCCGTAAACGGTTTTTGCAATAGCTGAAGATGATATATCATCTGTTCCTATAGCGGACGCGCAATACACACTTGAAATCAAAACAGCAGACGCTGCTATTATAGAAAGTATTTTTCTTGTTTTTTGCATAAGAGAACTCCAATCTTTTTTGTCACCAAGGATTGTAACAAAATAATTACAATTTGTCAAGAAAGATTACAACAGCGTTACTTCCATACATTCACATAATCGTAAAGCTTTTTTTAGCTAATAACACCAATTTCCCGGATAAAAAAGCTAATATTTCCTGTTGACTTCACACGCTTTCATTAATAACGCATTTTGCAAGAGAGCGATTACGGTAACGCAAGTCCTCGGTTACCTCCTTGATAACCTCAAGAAACTCAGGCAGCTCCACTGCTTGTTCTTCATCCTTAAGTTCAACCTCAACTGTCGCTCTGTCGTGCCAGAAATCATATATATCAAGCTCCACCATCTGTCCCTTATATTCAAAGCTATGCCTGTGCTTATGAATCGGCAAAAACTCAGGGTCACGAAAAGCCGACAGCCGCTCGAACTCCTCAGGTGTTATATCGTCCTCAATCTCAACGCGCTTAATCGGAGTAATATCTCTTTTATATGTTTTCTTGCAGGAAACCACCCCGTCTATGACACTTTTTCTTATTCTGACTCCGCCTCCGTCATAATCAGAGGACAGATATAGCTGTGTCATTTCGGTGTCCTTATAGCCGCTTTGATTTTTCAGAACCTCTGTATCCGGCATTTTGATAAGATATTTTCTCTCAATTTCAAGCGGTAAATTGTTCATTTACATCTCTCCTTGTAAAAATACAAACATATACACAAGAGGGTGCTTTCGCACCCTCTTTGATTTCATAATTTTTTTGTGTTATCTCCAATCGGATGTTATTTCAGCACTATTTCCTTTTCCTGTCCTATCGGAAATTTCACACTTAAGTGAAGCGAATATTTCTGAAGCATTATTGCATCCGAAAGATTAATTTCTCCGTCCGAATTAACATCAGCCTCGGCAACTTGCTTTGCAGTAAAGGAAGCAAGACCGATTGATGCCTTTTGTACTGTAATTGCATCCGAGAGGTTAACCTTACCATCCTCATTCACATCGCCGAGCAGGATTGTAACCGTTGTTCCTGTCGGGTCAGTCGGATTGGTTGTAGGCTGAGTCGGATCGGTCGGAATAACCTGTGAATAGACGGTCCACTTATTACCGGCAGAGAACAGCATTGAGTTGCCGCCCAGAGCAAGACCGCCCTCCTGATCGGAAGGATATCTGTTGGTTGTTGCGCTCTTGGATTCAGTAAAGATAACGCGACCGTTTTCAAGTCCCTCGGGAACCTCAGCCACATAATATTTTGTTGTGCTGTCATATGTCATCTGTACGCCCGGCCATGCTGCGTTTTCTGTAACTGTTGAAGCAGCCGAAGCAACAGCGTCTGTAAGCTTTGCGCCTGATGTTACCATAGCAGAGGTATCCCAAGCAACGCCGTTATACTTGCCATTTGTCTGTGAACCGTCAAGATAATATCCTGTAACACCTGAAAGAGTAAGGTCAACCGACTGTGCGCCGCTGCCGTTGTTAAATACAACGCTTGTCGCACCGCTCGGTATTTCTATTGAATAGTTACCCTTGCCCTCAAGGTTTGTTTCATATTTAGTCATGGCTGTTCCCGGCCACTCAGCACCGCAGGTGCTGCCACCGTTAAAGAAATAAGCATTTACAGTTCCCCAGCTGAGGCAGTCTGTAAATTTGATTGTATTGCCGGCGTCTGTCGGTGTGGTTGGTGTGGTCGGGTCAATGCTTCCGTCGTTGTAGATGTAGCAGTAAACACTGCTCCAGTTGTATGAAGAGTTGTCAAAGTATACCATCTGAACCGCACTCGGGTCAGCCTTTTTATAGGTATATGTCTGTGGATCAGATGTTGTTGTGCCGTCAGTTGCTGTTACTGTAAGCTTAATGTCAACGCCGTAATCAACACCCTCACCAACTGAAATTGTCTTGCTGCCTGTAAAGGTCTGCGCAGTACCTCCGTTTATGCTGTAAGTACCCGCGGTTGCGTTAATAAGTGAAAGGTCAACGCTGATACCCGATGCCTTGTCAACACGGTAAGTTCCGCTTGCCTTTGAAACGCTTACAGACGGCTTTGTAACTGCGTTGTATACAACCGCAATACCTGTTGAGCCAATCTGACCCTTAATCTGTCCGCCCGATACCGTAAATGTGTTGCCTGTAATCTGGTCAGTGTATGTACCGTCCTTCATCTTGTTAGCCTTAACGCTTACTGATGTTGATGTGCCCGAGCAGTTTACAAGAACAACGCCGCTTGTGCCGCGCTCATTGTAAGCGATAGAGCCGCTTGCAGACATATTTTCTGTCTGACCTGCAAAGTAGTTATTGAACTGATTAACAGCCTGAACCTCTTTATTTGCCCAAGCAGTAACGCTCGCCGTACCGATATTCTGCGAGTAGTTCGCGGGACGCGCAAGATACATACCAGCCGCCTCGGCTCTTGTGCCGACAAGCGCCCAGGTCTTGTTCATTGTTGAGTCGCTCTGTCCTCTTGATGAGCCGTTAGCATATGTATCGTGTGATTCGTTCCACAAAACAGCCTTGCTTGCAGCAGGAGCTGAACCGTCATCATAGCAGAAATCCGTTCTCTTAGCTCCGCTCGCATTACCCGAATTAACCTGGTTGCGGATGTTATTACTTACCGAATTAACCGTAACGCTCATATACTTGGTATATTCGTTTAGTACGCTCTGTCCGCCGCCTGTTTTGTCAAGAATCTCGCCGTAATAATACGGAGTAATTCCTCTTGAGCTCTTTGCATATGATGTTGTGTAATTAAGAATTTCCGACCAGAAGTTACTTGAAGCGTTCTCAAGATCATTCGGAACTTCAATATGCTTTGCACCGTCAAAACGGAAGCCGTCTGCGCCTGCGTCAATACACTCCTTCATAAAGGCTTTCTCGTAATTCTGAATTTTTGAATTGCCGGTATTAAGGTCAGGCAATCCGCCCATACAGTTGTGAGTAATATCCCAGCGGCTGCTCCAGTTTGAGGTATTTGTAGTGATGCTGTGCCAGCAGCTCGAATCATTTCTGATGTCATCGGGGATTGTCGATGAAAGTGTGTTGTCGCCTGCGTTTGCCAAATGGTTCAAAACCGCGTCAACAATAACCTTTACGCCATATTTGTGAGCCTCGGCACACATAGCCTCAAAATCAGCCTTTGTTCCCAGTGCGTTCTGAGAAGAAGTGTCGATTTTAAAGTTTGACGGTTGGTAGTAAACCCACCAGCTTCCCGAACAAGCTCTTCCCTGTGTCGTCTCCTTGATTGTCTGGATAGGCGAGGTCTGGATAGCAGAGAAGCCCTGCTCGGCAATCTTCTGCATATTGTTCTTTATGCCGTTGTACGACCAGTTCCAGCACTGCAGTATCTGTCCCTGCTGAACATCGTCAACGAGACCGTAATCCGTTGCCTGTGCCGTTATGTTTTCGGTTGTTACAGCGTTCGCAACAACCGGGATAGAAAATACCGAAGCAGCAAGGCAAAGCACCATTACAAGGCTCAGAATTCTCTTTCCGATTTTCTGTTTTACCATTTTGTTTTTCCTCCTGTTCATATTTATCCTTTGGGGAATTACCGAAAATCCCTCGTATATACCATAACACCAAGCCGTGATTTTTACAATTTGGAATATTCGCCAAAGTTTTGTGAAAAAACTGTCAAATTTTTACATTTTGCATTTCGATTTTTTCGCATCCTGCTTTAAGGCTATATTATCACTGACAGACGAAAGAATTTGTTGAAAAATGTATTTTTTCGTGCTACAATGTTGTCATTAAGTTTGAGGAGTATTTATATGAAAAAAAGACTATTTGCAATCATAGCTTGCATTCTCTTGGTTTTCTCTCTGTTATGTACCGGTATTTTTGCTGCGTCTGCGGCGTTTCCCGGCGATCAGTGGGATGTCGGTAATTACAATGACTACGGCGGCGGTGGCGGCGGCTATTCCGGAGGCGGTTATTCCGGAGGCGGTTATTCCGGCGGAAGCAGCAGCGACAGCGGCGATATAACGTGGCTTCTTTTGCTGTTAATTCGCAATCCGGTATTACTTGTTATTGTAATAATCATCATTATTATTATTTTTATATTCTCTAAATTACATAAAAACAGCGGCGGCACCACCCGGCCCCATACACCGCCTGCGGCACCACCTGTTATGCCGATGGATTTCACAGGCAGAATTTCAGATGCTATACGTCAGATTGACCCGAACTTCTCGTCCGACGCATTCATCACATGGTCCAAGGACGTGTTCATAACCTTACAGCAGGCGTGGACCGAGCGTGACTGGAGCACTATCCGTCCTCTTGAAAAAGAGGAGCTGTTTGAACAGCACAAACGCCAGCTTGATGAATACATAAGAAACAAGAAAATCAATATTATTGAGCGCATAAACGTGGGTCAGACCCATCTTCACAAATATGAGCGTGACGCTCAGTATGAGTATCTGACGGTTTATATGGCGACAAGAATGGTTGACTATATTATCGACGAAGAAACACGCAAGGTGCTCAAGGGCGACCCGAACACCGACTGCTATATGAACTACCTGCTTACATTTATGCGTAAAACAGGCGTCAAGAGCCACGAGGGCACAGACAAGAGCGTTGCAAAGAACTGCCCGAACTGCGGCGCACCGCTCAGCATCACAAGCAGCGGCAAGTGTGATTTCTGCGGCAGCATTATCACAACCGGCGACTTTGACTGGGTACTTTCAAAGATGGATGCTGTTAAGGCAAACACTGTTATCGACAACAGAGGCGTTATCATTAATGACGGAACACAAAACAACAACAATAACAATAATAACAACGGTGATAACGGCAACGGCGGCATAAGCTTTGACGATATGATGAAAGGCGACAGCCATTAATTAACAGATAAGTTAATCATCATAAAAAACAGGCTCATAAACCAAATTGGCGGACAGCATCACACAACGCTGTCCGCCTTTATTTTCTACACATTGACGAGGAAGAATATATTATGAAAAAGAAAGCTTTAATTATCGCAATACTGACAGTCCTGATTTTTTCCGCGATCCCGCTTTTTGCCGCAGGCGCAATTAACACCTATGCGGCGCAAACGGTCAGCTACACTGAATCGGGTGTTTTCTCTATTCTGTCATTCATAATACCAATCATTATTGTTTTGGCTGTCATAATTATACTGATATCTGTTATAAAAAGAGCAGGGAGAATCGCCTCAAGATGGACATCCTCAACCCTGTCGTCACTGATATCCTCTCTGATAAAAAAGGAAACCGCCCGACAAAACAATGAACAGCCTGTCAGGGATTTTTCAACCAACACTCTCCCAAAGGACAACACGATAAAAATAGTGTCGGCGGTTCGGCTTATTGACAGCGACTTTATGGGAGAAGCGTTCTTAACCTGGGCAAATAATGTTTTCGTTACGCTCCAAAGGGCTTGGAGCACAAGGAATTATGCCATTCTCCAGCCGCTTGAAAAGGAAGATTTATATAAGCAGCACAAGCAACAGCTTGATGAATATATAAACTCCAACAGAATAAATATTCGGAATAATGTAAAAATCAGCACCTCGTACCTACACAAATACGAGCGTAACCGTGAGTATGAGTATCTGACGGTGTATATGGACACATCAATGGCAGATTATATTATTGACGCAAACACAAAATTTGTACTCAGCGGCTATCCTAACAGCTTAAAACAAACAAGTTATCTGCTGACCTTTATGAGAAAACGAGGATTTCTGAGCTACAGCGAGTGCAACAAGACAAGGTCTAAAAACTGTCCTAACTGCGGCGCAGCACTGAGCATAGCAAACAGCGGCAAGTGCGACTACTGCGGAAGTATAATATCGACAGAGGATTTTAACTGGGTGCTTTCCTGTATAAATTCAATCACTCCCAATACCGTCATTGACAACCGAGGTGTTATTATCAACGATTAATTCAGTTTTCTTGACACACTGTCCGAATTTGTTATATTATATTTATCAATACAGAATACTTGTTTATTGCACAAGAACAGGAGAATAATATGAAAGTATCAGATCTTTATGTTAAGGGCAAAACAGTTTTGTCGTTCGAGGTTTTCCCTCCGAAGGCAACAAGCCCCATAGAAACCGTTTACAATACACTTGAATCGCTCTGCGACCTTGATCCTGCGTTTATCAGTGTAACCTACGGTGCCGCAGGCGGAGCAAAATCACATTGCTGTGAAATAGCTTCAAGAATTAAAAACACTCACGGCATAGAGCCTATCGCACATCTGACCTGCATAAGCAATCCAAAAGAGCAGATAAATACAATTCTCGGCGAATTCAGCGAAAACGGCATTGAAAACATACTTGCTCTTCGCGGCGATATTGTACCCGGCCAGCCTCAGTGCGATGATTTCAAATACGCAAGCGAGCTTACAGCCTTTATCAAGGAACAGCACCCCGAGTTTGATGTATGCGGTGCCTGCTACCCTGAGGTTCATATTGAAAGCAAGAGCGAGATTGACGATATCTTAAATCTCAAGAAGAAAGTGGATGCAGGCGCATCCCATCTTATCTCACAGCTTTTCTTCGATAACGAGCTTTATTACAGCTTTTTGCAAAAGGCAAGAATTGCAGGAATCACCGTTCCGATTTCCGCAGGAATAATGCCAGTTATGAACAAAAAGCAGATTGAGCGTATGGTATCAATGTGCGGCGCGAGCCTGCCTGCAAAATTCTCCAAGATGATGCAGAAATACGCAGATAATCCAGAGGCTCTGCGTGACGCAGGCATTGCCTATGCGGTAAATCAGATTGTCGATCTGATTGCAAACGGCGTTGACGGCGTGCACATTTACACTATGAACAACCCGTATGTTGCAAAGGCAATTTACGAAAGCATAAAAAATCTTCTTTAAGGTGAATTAATTGTTTGTTTTAAAAAAAGTCAACCGCAGTGAGGCACTGCGATACTTAGGCTATAAGGACAGCACGCCCGATGAAAACACCCTGAATATTATTGATGAATGTGAGCGCGCCCTGATTGACTGCGCCAACCCTAAGTATCTTTATCGCCGCTTTGATATAGGCTTTGAGGATAACGGCATTTCCGTCGGCGACACAGGGATAACCCTCACAGGCAAAAGCATTGATATGCACCTTAACGGCTGCACATCGGTTGTTTTGATGTGCGCTACAATTTCATCGGCTGTTGACAGGCTTATCCGCCGCTATCAGGCTACTGATATGACAAAAGCTGTTATTACCGATGCACTGGCAAGTGCCGCTATTGAACAGGTATGCGACGCCGCCGACGAGGAAATTAACGCAAGGTTTCCCGACGAGTACAAAACCTGGCGCTTCAGCCCCGGCTACGGCGACCTTCCGCTTGATTTACAAAAGGACTTTCTTCGTGTGCTCAACGCTCAGAAAATGATTGGACTGACTCTCGGTGAAAGCTCAATGCTTATCCCGACAAAATCTGTAACTGCGCTTGTTGGTATCTCGGGAAATGAGCTTCCCAAGCGTAAAAGAGGCTGCGCAGGCTGCACTATGAGAGCAAGCTGCAAATTCAGAAAAGCAGGTGAACGCTGTGTTTAAAAAATTACTGAAAGAAAAAGAATTTATACTGTTTGACGGCGGAATGGGCACAATGCTGCAAGCGGCAGGATTAAAAACAGGCGAAATTCCTGAGCTTCTCACTATAACCCAACCCGAGCTGATTACCGATATTCACAGGCAGTATATCAACGCAGGCGCAGATGTCGTATATGCCTGCACATTCGGCGCAAACGGCTACAAGCTGAAGGACAGCGGATACACTGTAAATCAGGTGATAACCGCCGCCATAAACTGTGCAAGAGCTGCCGCAAAGGGTACCGATACACTCGTTGCGCTCGACTGCGGTCCTATCGGCAGACTTATGGAGCCTAACGGCGATATGAGCTTTGACGACGCATACAACTATTATAAGGAGCAGATAATTGCAGGCAAGAACGCCGACCTCGTTGTATTTGAAACAATGACTGATTTGTCGGAGCTTAAGGCGGCTGTTCTTGCAGCTAAAGAAAACAGCGATTTGCCGATAGTCTGCACTATGACCTTCGAGCAGAACCACCGCACCTTTACAGGCGTTTCTATCGGCTCAATGGCTGTAACTCTTGAGGGTCTGGGCGTTGATGCAATCGGCGTAAACTGCTCGCTCGGTCCTGACGATCTGCCGCCGATTATAGAGGAGCTTGTAAAGTGGACAAGCCTGCCGATTGTCGTTAAGCCGAACGCAGGTCTGCCCGACCCGAACAGCAACACCTACAGCGTAGGGCCTGATGACTTCGCAGGCAGTATCGAACGCCTGATACCCTACGGCATAAAAATTATCGGTGGCTGTTGCGGCACAACTCCCGATTTTATTTTGAAAACAAGCAGGATGCTTCAGGGCAAAAAATGCGTTCTCAGAGAGGCTGTAAATATAAGCGCCGTATCAAGCGGCGAAACCGTTGTGACGGTTGACCGCCCGAGAATTATCGGCGAAAGAATAAACCCAACGGGCAAAAAGCTCTTTAAAGAGGCTTTGAAGAACAGAAATATAGATTACATTCTCACGCAGGGAATTGAACAGGTAAACGCAGGCGCCGATATTCTTGATGTAAATGTCGGACTTCCCGAAATAGACGAAAAAGAAATGATGGTAACGGTGCTGAAAGCACTTCAGGGCGTTACAGGAGCACCTCTGCAAATTGACACAACCGAACCCGGCGTTTTAGAGGCAGGACTGAGAGTATACAACGGCAAGCCGATAGTAAACTCGGTAAACGGCGAGGAAAAGTCGCTTTCAACCGTTCTGCCGCTTGTTAAAAAGTACGGTGCGGCGGTTGTCGGACTGACCCTTGACGAGGGAGGAATCCCAAAAACTGCACAGGGCAGGTTTGAGATAGCCGAAAAAATAGTTAAGCGTGCCTTAAAGCTCGGCATCAAGCGTGAGGACATTTACATTGACTGCCTTACGCTGACCGCCTCAGCCGAGCAGGAGGGGGTTCTTGAAACCCTCAATGCTCTGGAGCGCGTCAAAAAGGAGCTTGGCGTAAAAACAGTTCTCGGCGTTTCAAATATATCATTCGGACTTCCCAACCGAGAGCTTGTCAACCGCACCTTCCTCACAATGGCACTGCAAAAGGGACTTGACCTGCCGATTATCAACCCGAATGTTGAGGCTATGACAGGCGCAGTAAAGGCTTATAACCTGCTTGCAAACATCGACAAAAACTCGGTTGAGTTTATCTCAGCCTATAATAATCTGACTGTCGCTCCTGCCACGGCAACGCCGAGCACAGCACACGACATCAACTATGCCATTGAGCACGGTCTTAAAAAAGAGGCAGCAAAGGCAACACAGGAGCTTTTATCAACCACAGACGCAATGGATATAGTCAACCAAAAGCTTATTCCTGCGCTTGATAAGGTCGGGGCAGGCTTTGAAAAGGGCACTATCTTCCTGCCGCAGCTCATTCAGTCTGCCACAGCCGCACAGGGCTGCTTTGAGGTTATAAAAAAGCACCTGACCGCAAGCAGCGGCACTCCAGTCAGCAAGGGTAAAATAATACTTGCAACAGTAAAGGGCGATATTCACGATATAGGAAAGAACATCGTCAAGGTTCTTCTTGAGAACTACGGTTACACAGTGTTTGACCTCGGGCGTGATGTTCCTCCAGAAAAGGTGGTTGAAACCGCAAAAGAGAACGACATACACTTTATCGGTCTTTCAGCTCTTATGACGACAACACTTAAATCAATGGAGGAAACTATAAAGCTTCTTCACGATGAAAATGTTGACTGTAAAACCTTTGTCGGCGGCGCAGTGCTTACACCTGATTACGCAATGCAAATCGGCGCGGATTACTACTGCAAGGACGCAAAGGAAAGCGTTGATGCGGCAAGGGACTTTTTCGGAGAATAATAATTTTATTTATGTGCAAAACAGGCGACAGCTTTACGCTGCCGCCTGTTTGATTGTTTAATATTAATGTCGGTGTTCTAAGTAGTGACGAGGTCGGTCACCGCAAGCGACTGAGTGAAAGATGCCGGCAACCTCGCAACGAGTAAATTCTTCATCAAAAGAGCAGCGCAGCTGCGGCAACCACAACTCCACTCTACACTCTCAACTCTCCACTCTAAAATCAATAGTACCTTATAACCTCAATCACCTTGCCGAGAACAGAGCATTCAGGAACAATAATCGGCTCGTAGCTCGGATTTTCAGGCTGCAAGCGGAAATGACCGTTTTCCTTGTAAAACCGCTTTACGGTTGCCTCGTCCTCAATAAGCGCAACAACAATTTCACCGTTTTCCGCCGTTTGCTCCCTGTTGACAACAACAATATCGCCGTCAAGTATTCCTGCGTTTATCATACTGTCGCCCTGAATCCTCAGCGCAAAAAGCTCTCTGCCGCGGCGCACACTCTCGCTCACAGGCACATAGCCCTCAATATCCTGAATTGCCTCAATCGGCAGTCCTGCCGTAACCTTGCCCATAATCGGCACAGCCGCCGACGGATCGTTATTTGCAAGGCGTATGGTGCGGTTAAGCTTTTCGTCCTGGTCGATAAAACCGAGATTCTTAAGCGTTTTTAAATGTGAATGGACGGTTGAGGTGGAACGCAGCCCTGTTGCAGCGCAAATATCCCTCACAGACGGTGAGCGACCGTTCTGACTGCATTCTGTAATATATTTAAGTATTTTCTGCTGGCTGTCTGATAAAGGCTTCATAATAACCTCCGTTTCAAGGTAATTCAGCGAATTAAATTACAACTTTACAAGGTTATTATATCAAGCAACTCAAAAATAGTCAAACATTTGTTTTGTTTTCTTAAAGCTTTTTCAAATTCGTTGCAATATCGCCGCCCTCTTGATATAATAATACTGAATTATCACATAATCACACACAGAGCAAGCATTTCTTCAAGGCGGTTGTATATTTCATAAAGCTTTGAAGCAGGCAACGGATTTCTGCCGCTGCCAATTTCAACGGTGAAAGCAGGCTTTTTTAGCTCCTCGATAAACCAGTCCTTAAAGCCGCCGCCCACCGCAAGTCCGCTCGGGCTTGACAACGCATAGCCGCTTGAGCGCGCCATTACCTCAGCCATAAGCCGCGACCTCTCAGGCGTGCTTTTGCCATAGCTCCAATATATTTCCTCGCCCTGACTGTGAAAAGCTGTTGCGTGGCGAATGTTCCTTGTGCGGCAAAGCTTAGTCAGCGCCTTTGTTTCAGGCTCGCTTTCGGGCATTTCTCCGCCGTACTGCGTTATTGACGGCGTGGTAATGCCGCAGTTTTGTTCACGCTTTTTAAGCTCTCGCCAGCCTGCGCTGAAATTGTGATTTATATCAACGCCAAATGCGTTTGCCTGCCAGCGGTGAGCCTTACCATCGGCAATATCCGCTACGCGCTGCTCATATTTTCCGGCGGCACATTCGCCGTTTAACGATATTTCAACGCCGTCCGGGTTTACGCAGGGGATTATTATTACTCCGCGACGATGTAAAAATCGGTCAATGTGAATCCCTCGTATGCTTCCGTGCGTTTCAACACATTTGCACACCTCCTCTAAAAACCTGAACAGCAAAAGGCTTGTCAGCCATTCCATACCGTGAAACGCGCCGCACAAAAGCACCTGCTCGTCCTCGCAGCCAAGCGAGAATGCATCAATACTTCTGCCGCAGCGGCTCTCTCCTATCGACTCGCGCTTTAAAAACGGAAACTGCTCTTCAAGCACTTTTGTTATTCGGTTACGGTTTTGTTCGTCCGCAGGGGTGTCGTAATATTTTGTCTTTACCAATACCCTCAAATCCTTTCGTGATTTGTTTTTTCTTAATAAAATTATGATTTGATATTAAAATTTATGTATGGGGGAAATCAAAATGGAATTATTCGAAAAAACCTTAAGCAGCAAGGAGATATTTGACGGCAGAGTTATTCATGTCACCGTTGATGAAATTGAGCTTGAAAACGGTCACAAATCAAGCCGTGAGGTTGTCGGTCATCCGGGAGGAGTCTGCATAGCCGCACTGACCGATAATGACGAGCTGTTGTTCGTAAGGCAGTTCCGTTATCCGTACAAGGAGGTTGTGCTTGAGCTGCCGGCAGGAAAGCTTGAAAAGGGGCAAAATCCGCTTGAAAACGGAAAACGAGAGCTAAAGGAGGAAACAGGGGCAGTCGGCACTTCGTATTGCTCGCTCGGCAAGCTTTATCCCTCACCCGGCTACTGCGCCGAGATTATTCATCTTTATTTTTGCCGTGTAAAAGACTTCGGCGAAACAAATCCCGATGAGGATGAATTTTTAAAGGTTGAAAAAATTCCGCTTGACCGTGCGGTCGAAATGGTACTGAACAACCAGATACCCGATTCAAAAACTCAGGTTGCGGTACTTAAGACGGCAATGCTTAAAAATTTGGGTAAAATATAAGGAGAGATTATAATGGCAGTAAATTTTGTGTTTCTTTTTGCAGCAGGCGCTGTTCTTGCACTTGCTCTTGTATTCTGCCTTGTAAACAAGCCTAAGAAACCGCTGTTTACAGGAACCACACTTATTATTCTTATTATGTTTCTTCTGTCAACCGAGCTTATAAATATGGGGCTTTCAACACCAACCATAATTGCGCTTCCGCAGGGCTTTGTAGACGCAATGGTCGGTTTTTTGACTGCTCAGAATGCACCGAACACTGCAACGCTTGAACAGGCATTTAATGTATATATGTGTATCGACATCGGACTTATCATTCTGTGCATTATCTCACTCTTTGTTGAGGTTCGCAGTATATTTACAATCTCACCCAAAAAGAGCGATGATCAGGCAAAGAAAAAGGAAGAAGCAAAGGACGCTTGAAAAAACGCTTTCATAAAGGAGTTTACGGTCATAAGAATATGAAAATATACCAGAATATCGAACGACCCGCAGGCAAGCTTTCGCTTGCACTCGGATTTTTTGACGGTCTGCACAAAGGGCATCAAAGCGTTATCAGCGCCGCAGTCGAGCAAAAGAAAAACGGATTCACACCTGCAATGATCACCTTCAAGTCAAGTCCGCACGGTTTTTTATCGCAAAAGCCTGTTGCGCGGCTTATGACAAGAGAGAGCCGCTATGAGCTGTTAAGCAGGCTCGGCATAGAGGCATTATACGAGCTTGACTTTGAAAGCGTCAGGAACATCTCTCCTGAGGATTTTGTCGGTGACATTCTTTGTAAGTCGCTCGGCGCAAAAAAGGTTTTCTGCGGCTTTAACTATCACTTTGGGAAAGCAGGCGCAGGGGACGAAAAAGCGCTTCACGCCCTATGCGAGCGGCTTAATATGGAGGCGGTAACTCTGCCGCCTGTAATTTTTGACGGTGAAGCAATAAGCTCCACGCGAATAAGGGCAGCTCTCTCGGACGGCGAAATAAAAAAAGCCAACCAAATGCTGGGCAGGCGTTTTTCGTTTGACTTCACTGTAGAGCATGGAAACGAGCTTGGCAGAAAAATGGAAACACCGACAATAAACCAGCCTATACCCGATGATTTTATACTGCCGAAATTCGGCGTGTATGCCGCCTTTGCAGTAATCGGCGGCAAATCATACAGGGCAGTTACAAATATCGGCGTAAAGCCGACAGTCGGCTCAGACTCGCCGCTTGCCGAAACATGGATTTTAGACGATAACATCGGAAGTCTTTACGGCTTGAACCCGAAAATTGAGCTCATTGAATTCATAAGACCCGAAAAGAAATTTTCAGGTATAAGCGAGCTTCAGGCGGCAATTCTGAAAGACGGCGAAACGGCAAAAAATATTTTTGAAAGTATTGATACAGCGTTGTAAATACACCGTTATTATGATAAAATATCAGCATAAACGCTATCAGCGAAAGCTAAAAACAGGGGGTAATCAAATGTCAGAGGTAACCAGAGTTTTTGTTGAGAAAAAACCGGGATTTGATGTTGAGGCAAAGCAAATGCTTTGGGATTTGCGCCACAATCTCGGACTTAAGCAAATTGAGGGTCTCAGACTACTTAACAGATATGATGTTTCGGGACTGTCTTCAGAGCAGTTTGAAACTGCAAAGAAAACTGTTTTTTCCGAACCTAATCAGGACAATGTGTATGACGAGGAGTTTTCATACGACAGCGACTCCAAGGTATTCGCAATGGAATATCTGCCCGGTCAGTATGACCAGAGAGCAGACAGCGCCGCACAGTGCGCACAGCTTTTGACCCAGCAGGAAAGACCTCAGGTTCTCAGCGCGAAGGTTATCGTTCTTTCAGGCGATATTTCGGATGAGGACTTTGAAAAGGTAAAGAGCTACCTTGTAAACCCTGTTGAATCAAGGGTTGCTTCAATGGACAAGCCCGAAAGCCTCGACATTCCCGTTACAATGCCCGAAAATGTTGCAAGAGTTGAGGGCTTTATCGGGTTTGACGACGAGCAGATGCAGGAATACTACAGCTCAATGGGCTTTGCAATGACGCTTTCAGACCTTAAGTTCTGCCGTGATTATTTCAAAAACGACGAGCATCGCGACCCGACGGTTACAGAGCTTAGAGTTATCGACACATATTGGTCAGACCACTGCCGCCATACTACATTTTTGACAAGACTTGAGAAAATTGAGATAGAAAAGGGCGCATTGACCGGCGTTATTGAGGATGCGCTCAAGGCATACTATGACGCAAGAGATGAGGTTTACGGCAAGGACAGCACAAGAAATGTATCACTTATGGATATGGCGCTTTGCGGAATGAAACTTCTCAAAAAGAGAGGACTTATTCCCGACCTTGACGAGAGTGAAGAGATTAACGCCTGTTCTATAGAGGTTCCCGTAACTATTGACGGCAAGACCGAGAAATGGCTTGTGCAGTTCAAGAACGAAACTCACAACCACCCGACTGAAATTGAGCCTTTCGGCGGTGCGGCAACCTGCCTTGGCGGTGCAATCCGCGACCCGCTTTCGGGCAGAGCTTATGTTTATCAGGCTATGCGTGTAACAGGCTCGGGCGACCCGACAATTCCGTTTAAGGACACAATGCACGGCAAGCTGCCTACAAGAAAAATTACAACAGGCGCTGCGGCAGGCTACAGCTCATACGGCAACCAGATAGGCCTTGCAACAGGTCAGGTTACAGAGCTTTACGACCCGGGCTACGCCGCTAAGAGAATGGAAATCGGCGCAGTTATCGGCGCTTCTCCGAAGGAAAATGTGGTAAGAGAGGTTCCCGCACCGGGCGATATCATCGTTTTGCTCGGCGGTGCTACCGGCCGTGACGGCTGCGGCGGTGCCACAGGCTCATCAAAGGCCCACACAGAGCAGTCGATTGAAACCTGCGGAGCAGAGGTTCAGAAGGGTAATCCCCCGACAGAGAGAAAAATCCAGCGACTTTTCAGAGATAAAAAGGTTGCGAATATGATAAAGCGCTGCAACGACTTCGGCGCAGGCGGCGTTTGCGTAGCAATAGGTGAACTTGCAGACGGACTTGACATTAACCTTGACAAGGTAACTAAAAAATATGAGGGTCTTGACGGCACCGAGCTTGCAATCTCCGAATCACAGGAGAGAATGGCGGTTGTTCTCGACCCGAAGGATGTAGAAGAATTTATCAGCCTTGCAGGCAAGGAAAACCTTGAAGCTACCGCAGTTGCAGTTGTGTCGGAAAATCCGAGACTCACAATGAACTGGCGCGGCGACACTATCGTAAGTCTCAGCCGTGAATTCCTGAATACAAACGGTGTTACTCAGGTTGCAAGCGCATACATTACTGCACCTGCACCAGATAAGAACTACAGAACACAGGTTCCGCAGGCGCTTGCAGATATGCCTATTGAAGAAGCCTTCAAGGCAAACCTTTCAAGACTTGAGGTTTGCTCACAGATTGGACTTTCTGAGCGTTTTGACGCAAGCATCGGCGCGGCAACGGTTAATATGCCGTTCGGCGGCAAATATCAGCTCACCCCGACAGAAGCAATGGCGGCAAAGATTCCGCTTGAGCAGGGCGAAACAGACGACGCAACAGCAATGAGCTTCGGCTACATTCCGGGCACATCGCGCTGGAGTCCGTTCCACGGCTCGGCATACGCAGTGCTTGAGTCAATGTCAAAGCTGCTTGCAATCGGCGCAAATCCGCTTAAGGCAAGGCTCACATTCCAGGAATACTTCGAGCGTCTGCACGATAAGCCTGAGCGTTGGGGCAAGCCGGCGGCTGCACTTTTGGGTGCGATGACCGCACAGATTGAAATGGGAATTCCGTCAATCGGCGGCAAGGACAGTATGAGCGGCTCATTTGAGCAGCTTGATGTTCCGCCAACACTCGTAAGCTTCGCCGTTACAATGACAAAGGCATCAAAGACAATTTCATCTGAATTCAAAAAGGCAGGCTCAAGGGTTATTTATGTTCCGCTGCCCGAGGACGACAAAACAGCAATGCCGATTTGGTGTCAGGTCAAAGAAATGTATCAAAAAGTTTATGACCTTATGGAGCAGGGCAGAGTATTAAGCGCAGGCGTTGTCAAAGATGGCGGCGCAGCGGCTCAGGTTTGCAAAATGTGCTTCGGCAACAAGCTTGGATTTAAGTTTGACCATGAGCTTACCGCACAGGAAATGTTTGCACCGCTGAGCGGCTCACTCATTCTTGAAATGGCAGATAACGATGATGCTGACGGCTTCCTTTACTACAACCTCGGTACAACAACCGACGATGCGGTAATTGACACAGTATCCGCAAAATTTGACATAGACGAGCTTATTGAGGCTTGGACAGGCAAGCTTGAAAAGGTGTTCCCGACAAAGGCAGACTGCCCGAAAATTACGGTTGACGCACCGCTTTATACTGAGAGAAGCACAAAAGCACCTGCAATAAAGACCGCAAAGCCTACTGTATTCATTCCGGTATTCCCCGGCACTAACTGTGAGGTTGACACAGCAAGAGCCTTTGCAAAGGCAGGCGCAAACCCGGAGCTTCTTATCGTCAAGAACTTAAAGCCGTCTGACATTGAAGAAACCATCGAAGAAATGGAAAAAATGATAAGACGCGCTCAGATAATTATGTTCCCGGGCGGCTTCAGCGGCGGTGACGAGCCTGACGGCTCAGGCAAATTCATTGCCACAACCTTCCGCAATCCGAGAATTGCTCAGGCTGTAACAGATTTGCTCGACACTCGCGACGGTCTTATGCTCGGCATCTGCAACGGCTTCCAGGCTCTTATCAAGCTTGGTCTTGTGCCGTTTGGCAAGATTACAGACATCAAGGACGGCGACCCGACTCTGACTTTCAACACAGTAGGCAGACATATATCTCATATGGCTTACACAAGAGTTACCTCGGTTAAATCGCCGTGGTTCTCGGGAGTAAACGCCGGCGATGTGTTTGCAGTGCCGATTTCTCACGGAGAAGGCAGATTTGTAGCAGATGATGAAACCGTAAAGGCTCTCTCACAAAACGGACAGATTGCAACGCAGTATGTTGATTTGAGTGGCAACCCGAGCGATGATATTCAGTGGAATGTCAACGGCTCTGTATGCGCTATTGAGGGCATCACAAGTCCCGACGGCAGAATTCTCGGCAAGATGGGTCATTCCGAAAGAAAGGGCGACAATCTGTATTCAAATGTTCCGTTTGAAAAGGATCAGAAGCTCTTTGAAAGCGGCGTAAATTACTTCAAATAATTTAAATAAAATTCACTTCATAAGCAAAGCGACCGCAACAAAATAAGTTGCGGTCGCTTTTGAGAGTATATTTTCCAATATTCAAACTGATATTAGTATAAGAACGCAAGCACACAAAAGAAAGGAGTATTTCTTTTGAATTTCATTAAGAAAAACTGGGCTGGTGTATTGCTCTGCCTGATAATTGCGGTTCCGTCATTTTTTCTTGGCAAGCTGTTGCCGATTGTCGGTGGCCCTGTTTTTGCTATATTGCTCGGTATGACAATTACATTCTTCATTAAAGGCAAGTTCAAGGAACAGGTTAGCGCAGGCGTTACCTTTACTTCAAAAAAGATTCTGCAATATGCCGTTATTCTGCTCGGCTTTGGACTTAACCTTGCAAGCATTGTTCAGGTCGGAGCACAATCCCTACCGATAATTGTTGCGACAATCACAACCTCGCTTGTAATTTCATTTGTGCTTTATATACTGATGAAAGCGCCGTCAAAAATATCAACGCTTATCGGCGTAGGCTCGTCAATCTGCGGCGGCTCGGCTATAGCCGCAACCGCACCGGTAATTGACGCTGATGACGAGGAAATCGCCCAGTCAATCTCGGTAATTTTCCTGTTCAACATTCTTGCCGCCTTGATTTTCCCGACCCTCGGCGGCTTGCTCGGTCTTTCAAACGAGGGCTTTGCGCTTTTCGCAGGAACAGCGGTCAACGACACCTCATCGGTAACAGCCGCCGCATCCTCGTGGGACGGTATGCACCCAGGCGCAAACACTCTTGACGGCGCAACCATCGTCAAGCTGACAAGAACGCTTGCGATTATCCCTATAA
Organism: Acutalibacteraceae bacterium; assembly: GCA_051880615.1. GTDB lineage: Bacteria > Bacillota > Clostridia > Oscillospirales > Acutalibacteraceae > UBA7067. The sequence goes on along the minus strand of JBJEOH010000014.1, from coordinate 21,431 downwards.
CGCTCTGCCTTGCTTTTTACAGAACAAGAAAAGCCAAAAAGCAGTCAACAGGCAGTGAAACAAAGGTAAGCCTTAAAAAGATTTTCCCGTTCTTCATCATCTTCTTTGTTCTCGCCTCTGTCATCACAACTGTTTCGGTATCCCTCGGCGTGCCGAACAGCTTTTTCTCGCCGCTTAAGGAGCTTAGCAAGTTCTTTATTATAATGGCAATGGCGGCGATTGGCTTAAACACAAACATTGTAAAGCTTATAAAATCGGGCGCAAAGCCGATATTTATGGGCTTTTGCTGCTGGGTCGGCATATCGGCAGTGAGCCTTGTAATGCAGCATATTCTCGGGATTTGGTAAAAACTTTTATAAACAGCAACCCGCCGCAGGTACATTCCTGCGGCGGATAAATTTTTACTAACAGTCTGTTATTTCAAAAAATATCAGGCATTAATCGCAATATTCAGAGCAATTTTCTGCGCTAAAATTGCATCAAGCACATTAACCTTGCCGTCGCCGTTTACATCGGCATTTATACGCGACTGACCGGTAAGCTCAAGCATATTGAGAGCCGATTTCTGAATGTTTATCGCATCAACAAGAGTTACCTTACCGTCACAATTCACATCGCCGGGGATTGCTTCGGGTTCAAGGGCGATGAATTCAAAGCCGTTCTCCTTTGCATAGGTTTCTGCGGCTGTGCCCTCGTAGCCGGTAATTGTGAAGTTATCAACCGATGTAATTACTGTACCGAATTTGCTATGCCAATACTCATAATATCCGAATGCCCTATCTCCTATTTCCGTAACACTGCTTGGTATTGTTACATTTTTTACCTCAGGACAGGAATAAAACGCATATTTCTCAATGCTGACTACGGTACCCGGGATAGTCACATCCGATAAGCCTGCGCATCCGGAAAAGGCTCGGACACCAATGCTCGTTACGCCTTCCGGTATAACTACGCTTGTTAAGCAAGAACAGCCACGAAATGAATTTTCACTGATGCTTGTTACACCTTCCGGTATTACTACGCTTGTTAAGCCTGTACAGTCACGAAATGAATTTTCGCCGATGCTTGTTACACCTTCCGGTATTACTACGCTTGTTAAGCCTGTACAGCCATAAAATGAATTCTCGCCGACGCTCGTTACACCTTCCGGGAGGGCTATATCTTTAAGCTTTTTGCACCCATAAAACAAATTATCAGACACGCCTGTAAGCTTATTTGGCAGCGTAATATCGGTTAAGCCTTCGCACTCATAAAAAGCACCATTACCAATACTCGTCACACTGTCAGGAATTTCAATGCTAATCAAGCCTGCGCACCCGTAAAATGCGTTTCCCGTTATGCTTGCCGTTCCTTTTTTTAATATAATTTTAGTGTTATTCGGCATTTCACCCTTATATGCATATGCCGCCTTTCCTATATAAACTAACCCATCCGGCTGATTGGCGAACCACAGCGTGTCGTGGAAGGAGCCTAAACCGGCGTACATTATATTTTCGGAAAGAGTTAAGCCTGATAAACCCGTGCAGCCTGCAAAGGCTTCAATATCAATAATTTCCACACTGTCGGGTACGGTTAAGGCTGTCAATGCGCTGCAATCATAAAATGCACTGCCGCCGATTCTCTTCACGCTGTCAGAAATACTAATATCAGTCAGCGCAGTACAACCCGAGAAGGCGTACCAAGGAATTTCCGAAATGCCGCTCCCTAATGCTATCGCTGTTAAGGCTGTGCAATCCTCAAACACATATTCACCAATACTCCTTACGCTGTCCGGTATCACTACGCTCGTTAATCCTCGACAGCCCCTGAATGCTCTGTCGGCTATTTCTGTAACGCTGCCCGGTATTGTTATACTCTTAAGACCTGTACAATATGAAAATGCGTTTTCACCAATACTTGTCACGCTGTCGGGAATTATAATACTTTCCGGACCGGAGCAGCCGTAAAATGCATCAGTTCCGATACTCGTAACGCCCTTCGGAATTACTATACTTTTAAGACTGCTGCACTCTGCGAAGGCGAATTGTCCGATATTCATAACACTGTCCGGAATTATGATGCTTTTGAGATTGTAGCAATATGAAAAGGCGTATTTGTTAATACTGACAACGCCATCCGGGATGGTAACACCCGTCAATTTCATATTATTTTGAAACCCTGCGGCACCGATGCTTGTAACTTTTCTTCCGTCAATTTCATCCGGTATAACTATTTCTGTATTACTGCTGAATATGGAGTACCCCGTTATCTCCACGGTACCGTCATCAAGAATCTGATATCTGAAATCGCCGTAGGTTAAGGTCTCACCCGACCCTACCGCCGCACTCTCAACCGCTCCGGCGCTCACCGCAGCTGCCGTACCGACAGACAGCACCATAACAGCCGACAACGCAAGTGCAGTGATTTTTCTAAAAGACTTTAACATAAAATAAACCTCCTCACAATAAATTGCATAAAATATATAATTTATCATCTATTGTTAATAAAAGTATAGTCAAAACAATATAATTTGTCAATATATTCCAATAATTTAATCCAATCACTCAAACTCCGCTATTCTGAACAGCTCGTTCAGATCCTCAATAATAATTCTGCGGTACTCCGTCCTTATAATTCCACTGTTTCTCATTGAGTTGAGTATCTTGCTCACCGTCACACGGGATACGCCGACGATATTGCCTATCTCCTCGTGGGTCAGGTGAACGCTGTACCGTTCATCTCCTATCGGCTCACGCACCTGTATAAGCAGTCTTGCTATGCGGCAGTTCGCCTGCAAAAAAGTTATACTGCTCACCTGTGAGGACAACATTCTGATTGAGCGTGCCTGCAAATTCAGCAGCGTCATAGCAAAGCTTGGGTCTGTGCGGAAACGCGCGGTCAGTATTTTTTCATTAACAGGGATAATGCGGCATTCGCTCAAAGCCACCGCCGACGACACCCTCGGCATACCGTCAAAGAACGCCGCCTCGCCCAGAATACACCCGTCCTCAACATTAGCAAGCGTTTTTTCATCTCCCTCAGGCGATGAAAAGTAAATCCTCACCTTGCCCGATTTAAGATAATAAAAGCAGTCGGCTCTCTCGCCCTGCATATAAATCATCTGATTTTTTTGATATCGTTTCGGAATATTCAGGCTTTCAAAAACGCCCCTTACCTCCTCGGGCAGATTTGCGTAATTGTTGCCGTAATAAACCGTGTTCTGCTCCATAATATCTCCACTCTCCACTCTTAACTCTCAACTCTACGCCTAATTGTAGCATAGTTTACATTCTTTTTTCAAGTCATATGCGATAATCGTTTCAAGATAATTTGACAGGAGGAATTTACTATGGGTATGACTATGTCCCAAAAGATTCTTGCCGCACACGCAGGTCTTGACGAGGTCAAGGCGGGACAGCTTATCGAGGCTAAGCTCGATATGGTTCTCGGCAACGATGTTACCTCTCCGGTTGCAATCAATGTATTTGAGGGCTGCAACGCAGACAGCGTTTTCGACAAGACTAAAATTGCAATGGTTATGGACCATTTCACACCGAACAAGGATATTAAATCCGCTCAGCACTGCTTACAGGTAAGAAGCTTTGCAGACAAATACGAAATTAAAAATTACTTTGATGTTGGCGAAATGGGCATTGAGCACGCACTTCTGCCCGAAAAAGGTCTTGTAGGACCGGGCAGCCTTGTTATCGGCGCAGACTCACACACCTGCACCTACGGCGCACTCGGCGCATTCTCAACAGGCGTTGGCTCAACCGATATGGCAGCCGGTATGATTTCGGGCAAGGCTTGGTTTAAGGTTCCCAGCGCAATCAAGTTTGTACTTACAGGCAAGCCTGCACCGTGGGTAAGCGGTAAGGACATTATCCTGCACATCATCGGCGAAATCGGCGTTGACGGTGCACTTTACAAGTCAATGGAGTTCACGGGCGACGGTATTGAATACTTAAGCATTGACGACAGACTTTGCATTGCAAATATGGCTATTGAGGCAGGCGCAAAGAACGGTATCTTCCCTGTTGACGATGTAACACGCGAATACTGCAACGGCAGATTCCAGGGAACACCCGTTGAATACACAGCTGACGAGGATGCAGTTTATGACGAAACCTACACAATTGATCTTTCTCAGCTCCGCCCGACAGTAGCTTTCCCGCATCTTCCGGAAAACACAAAGACGATTGACAATGTCGGTGAGATTAAAATTGACCAGGTTGTTATCGGCTCCTGCACAAACGGCAGACTCAGCGATTTAAGAATCGCCGCAAGCGTACTCAAGGGTAAGAAAATTGCTAAGAATGTAAGATGCATTATCCTGCCCGGCACACAGCAGATCTGGCTTGACGCTATGCACGAGGGTCTGTTCGACATCTTCGTAAATGCAGGCGCAGTTGTTTCCACCCCGACCTGCGGTCCGTGCCTTGGCGGTCATATGGGTATTCTGGCTCAGGGTGAACGAGCAGTATCCACAACAAACCGCAACTTTGTCGGCAGAATGGGTCATGTTGATTCCGAGATTTACCTTGCAAGTCCGGCTGTTGCCGCTGCTTCGGCAATAACAGGCTATATCACTGACCCGGCTAAGGTTTGATTTTTTGTGAAAGGAATGAATATAAATGGACAGTGTTAAGGGCAGAGTACACAAGTACGGCGATAATGTTGACACAGATGTCATTATCCCTGCAAGATATTTAAACACAGCCTCCCACAAAGAGCTTGCGGCACATTGTATGGAGGATATCGACAAGGATTTTGTAAACAGCGTAAAGGAAGGCGACATTATGGTTGCCGAGAAGAACTTCGGCTGCGGCTCATCAAGAGAGCACGCACCGATTGCAATTAAGGCTTCCGGCATTTCATGCGTTATTGCATCAACCTTTGCAAGAATTTTTTACAGAAACGCAATCAACATCGGTCTGCCGATTATGGAGTGCGACGAGGCGGCTCACGACATCAAAGACGGTGACGAGGTAAGCGTTGATTTCAACACAGGCGTTATCACAAATGAAACAACAGGCAAAACCTACAAGGCTGAGCCGTTCCCGGAGTTTATCCAGAACATAATCGCAAAGGGCGGTCTTATCAACTACATTAAGTAATTGATTTATCTTATATGCTTTTAGTTTGAAATTTGATATAGTTCGATGGGGATTTATAAAGAGCCACAGCGTTTTTTCGCTGTGGCTTTTTTGAATTAAGAGTGAAGTTTTAAGAGTGCAGAGTGAAGTGATGGTTGTCGCCGCTTTGCGGCTCTTTGAATTAAGAAGAACTCGTTTCAAAATTCCACTCTTCACTCTCCACTCTTAGCCTTGCGGCTTCGCCGCAATCATCTTGCCCTGTGAGTCGGTTGTGTACTCTCCCTTAAGCAGTATTTGCGAAATCGGCACAATCTTGTAGCCCTCGCTTTGTATCATCTCAATTATCATCGGCAGTGCCTCGGGCGTGTTCTTTGCGCCGTTGTGCATCAGAATTATACTTCCGGGACAAAGCTTACTTTTTATTCTTGACACCATATCCTGTGGCGACGGGTCTTTCCAGTCGAGACTGTCGATATTCCACTGCACACAATACATATTGATTCCGTTTGTGCTTTCAACAACAGCGTTGTTGTAGTCACCGTATGGCGGACGGAAAAGCGTAGGGCATTTGCCTGTGATTGCCTTTACCTTATCGTTACAGCTTTGAAGCTCCTTGAGAATACCGTTTGTGTCAAGCTGAGGCAGATGCGCATGAGTATCGGAATGATTCCCCACATCGTGACCTGCGTCGTATATTGCCTTGACATCCTCAGGGTATTTGTCAACCCACTGTCCAACAAGGAAAAATGTTGATTTTATCTTGTACTTGTCAAGTATCTCAAGCAAGATTGGGGTCTGCTCGTTACCCCACGCAGCGTCAAATGATATACTGCAAATTTTTTCGGTTGTGTCAACATTATAAATCGGGATTTTCCTCTCACCGGTTGATGCTTCAATAGCCCTTCCGTAGCTGCCAAGCGACACCACAAGCGTTACCACCGCCATAAGCACACAGCAAGCCATTACAATTAGCTTCTTCCTTGTAAGTATCATCAGCTTCATACAAATACCCCTCCCGATAATTCTATATGCGAAAGAGGATTTTATTATGCATTATTCAGTGTATAGAGCAGGGAAAAAGAGAAAACGCCCTTGTGAATATTTTTCGCCGTTGCGTATTCTACTGCTTTTTAATAAGACAAATTTCCCTGCCTATAACGACCGCCTTAGAATCCGTACCGTGCCCGATTTGTTCAGTTTTTATTATCGGTTTTCCGCTTGCAACGCTCCTTACAAGCTCAGTTACAGTCGGTAAGCAGTGCTTTTCCTGCATTTCTGTAAAAGTACCGAGTATTATTCCGCTTATTTTTTTAAACACGCTCATCTGCTCAAGCTGATACAAATATGTCATTATACGCTCAGCTGTTCCGCCAAGGCTTTCAATCAGAAGCACCTTATCAGCCATATCGGGGAAATACGGCGTTCCAGCAAGCTTTAATAAGCATCTGATATTTCCGCCGACAACAACACCGCTTATCTTATCTCCCTGTATAAATTCATAATCAAAATCAAACAAGCTATTCTCTGAGTTAAAAACCGTAGCTTCAAACTCGGATATCTGCTTTTCAGCGTTATCATAAATTAAATTTCTCACCTGATACAGAACTGACTCTGCTCCTGTTTTTGCGTAAATTGCATTAATTATTGTCGTAAGGTCGCTGTAGCCCCAAAAGCATTTACCGCTGTTTTTTATAGCTTCAAAATCGAGGTATGGCAGAATTCCGTTTGCCAAATCTCCTCCCGAAATATCAAAAATTGCATCAATCTCATTATCATTATAAAAGCTCATCAAAGCTTCTGCTCTCTCCCTGTCCGATGCACCAAACGGAGCATTTGCAGAAAAAACGCAGTCGCTAAGCACTGCTGTCAATCCAAGTTCTGACAATGTATCCTTCAGTTTATTGATTTTATCGGTATTTGTAAACGGCTGAGCGTTTGAACAGCATATCATTCCAACTTTGCTTCCCCGTTTCATATCTTAGCCTCATTTCCCTGTCAGTTTATATTTTTATTATAATAAAAGCTCTAAGCTAAAACAAGCAGTGACAGCCATTAAGACTGCCACTGCTCATTTATTTATATACTTTTATTTATTACATATAGCAGAAGTAAACTCCGCTTTCGTAGGCATAAACGCCGCTGCCCTGAACAAATCCTGCCTGATAGATTACATTTGATGGCAACAGTCTGTAGCCGTCAAGAATCTTCTTTGCATTTGCATAGCATCTGTCGATGGCTGCCTGTGTTATAGGATCGTTAGCAGTCGGAAGCTTTATTCCCGTCCAAGCCATTGTGCCGTATGCATAAGGTCTTGTTAAAACCCCTCTGATTGTATTCGGGAAGTACGGGCTTTCCACATGGTTCATAACTACATTTGCAACCATCAGCTGAAGTCTGTCGCTTGCCCAGGAAGCGCCTGCCTCCTGCCATATTACAGCGGCAAGACAATATAAATCGTCGTCTGTATAGCTGCGCTTGCTTACCGTGACTTTGCAGGTAACCTTAACGCCGTTATAAGCTGTTGCAGTTATAACCGCTGTGCCTTCCTTATTTGCAGTAACCAAGCCGCCTGCTGCCTTAACCGATGCAACTGAAGTGTTGCTGCTTGAATATACAATGCTGTGTGCAGCCTCGCCGCTATTGAGTGAGCTGTTTAAATCAAACTGCGCGCCTACATTCAGGCTTAAGCTTGTTTTGTTGAGAGAGAGCTTTGTCGGCGCTTTCTTAACTGTAATCTTACAGGTTACTTTCTTGCCGTTATAAGCTGTTGCAGTTATTACTGCAGTACCTTCCTTATTAGCAGTAACCAAGCCGCCTGCTGCCTTAACCGATGCAACTGATGTATTATTGCTTGTATATACAATGCTGTGTGCGCCTTCACCGTTTTTAAGCGAGCTGTTCAAATCATACTGCTCACCGATACCCAGTGTAAGACTTGTTTTATTGAGATACAATGTTGTCGGTGCTTTTTTTACCGTAACTGTGCAGGTAACCTTTTTTCCGTTGTAGGTTGTCGCTGTAATTGTTGCAGTACCTACCTTGTTTGCTGTTACAATTCCGCCTGCCTTTTTCACAGAAGCTACTGAAGAGTTATTTGTTGTGTAGTCAATTACTCTTGCACCCTCGCCGTTTTTGAAAGAGCTGTTCAAGTCATACTGCTCGCCCACGCCGAGTGTAAGACTTGTTTTATTGAGATAAACGCTTGTCGGAGCTTTCTTGACTGTAACATTGCAAGAAGCGTTGCTGCCGTTTTCAAGTGTCGGCGTAACAATCGAAGTGCCTGCGCCTACAGCCTTAATGCTGCCTTTTGAATCTACTGTTGCAGCATTTTTGTTGCTGCTTTTCCATGTTACTGTCTGATTGCTGTTATTTGTTTCAATTATTCCTGCTGTAAGAGCAAAACCTTCTCCAACGCCTAAAGTAAGCGTTTCGCGGTTGATTGTAACCTTGCCGGTGAATATTTCGTTGCTTGAATCAGCGTCTGTCGGTGCTGTAGATTCATATACAGGCGCGCTTTCATTTTCAACCGCAGTCAGTTCAGATGCGTTGATAACATCTGTTGTTGCTGCACTGCCTATAACTGTTGAAAATATTGTCAACACACTAATCAACACAGCAACAGCCGTTACGGTGATTTTCTTGGATTTTTTAAACATAAAAGTCAGAGAGCAAGCTCTCTTAGCCTCCTTTATAAGCTTGTTTTGAATGTCAACAAATTCAGTCAACGCTATATATTGTAACCGATGGTAACAACTTTGTAAAGTTTGAAAAAAGTTGTCTAAAACGAAAAAACCGCCTAAAACAGCGGTTTTTTCAACGATTTTTCTTTGATTTTAATAAGTTTTCTCTATAATTTGGTTACAACCCCGTAATCATTTGTGTAAAATGTCAAAATCTTAAAAATAGGATTATTTATGCAATCATCACATAAATTTTCTTGATAATTTGCGTTTTTATTGTTTATGCGAACTAATTGTTAATTATTTAACAATAAGCTTCACCCCGCTAAAATCACCCTTGTGCAGAAAAACAGCCAAAATCACAAACTATACTAAGCGTGTATAACACAACCGACTCAAGCCTTTGCAAACTGGCTGCTATAAAGCTCGGAGTAAAAGCCGCCTCTCGCCAAAAGCTCTGCGTGCTTGCCCTGCTCTATCACATTTCCGTCCCTCATAACAAGTATAATATCCGCTTCTTTAATAGTTGAAAGCCTGTGCGCAACAACAAAACTTGTTTTTCCCTGCATCATCTTATTAAATGCAAGCTGAACTCTCTGCTCGGTCAGCGTATCAATACTGCTTGTCGCCTCGTCGAGAATGAGCATAGGCGGATTTGACAGCATAACTCTTGCAATACACAAAAGCTGATTCTGCCCCTGCGACAGGTTACCGCCGTCCTCGGCTATCTCGGTGTCATATCCCTTTGGCAGGTGCATAATAAACGAATGTGCATAAGCAGCCTTTGCCGCCGCAACAATTTCCTCGTCTGTTGCGTCCTCCTTGCCGTAGGCGATGTTATCGCGGATTGTCCCGTTAAAAAGCCAGCTATCCTGCAATACCATCCCAAAGCTGCGGCGTATGCTGTCGGTCGTAAGCTCCGTTACAGGCGCACCGTCAATTTTTATTTCGCCGCTGCAAGCATCATAAAAACGCATCAGCAAATTGATAAGCGTTGTTTTTCCGCAGCCTGTCGGTCCGACTATTGCAACTCTCTGACCCTGCTTTACCTTTAAATTAAAGCTTTTGATAAGCGGTCTGTCAGGAGTATATGAAAAGCTAACATTGTTAAACTCTATATCTCCCCTGACATTTTCAAGGTTCTTCGCATTTTCGCTGTCGGGGGTTTTGTTGGGGCTGTCCATAAGCTCAAACAGCCTTGCGCCGCCTGCTATCGCCGTCTGAATTTGCGAAATAACGCCCGTAACCTCGTTAAACGGCTTTGTATATTGGTTTGCGTAGGTTAAAAAGCAGGAAATCTGCCCCACGCTGAGTCCTCCGCTGATTGCACTAAGCGCGCCGATAACACCGACCGCGGCATAGACAATACTGTTTACAAATCGGGTTGACGGGTTTGCAAGAGATGATGCAAACTGGGCGTTTTTGCCGCATATATAAAGCTCATCGTTGAGCTTTCTGAACTGCTGCTCGTTTTTCTCCTCCATTGAAAACGCCGACACAATCTTCTGGTTGCCTACCATCTCCTCAACAAAGCCGCTTATCTCGCCCTGAGTGCGCTGCTGCTTTGAAAACATTTTCGCGGAAAGCTTTGCTATACCTGCCGCAACAAAAAGCGACAGCGGCGTTACAAGCACAACTACAATCGCAATTTTAAAGTTGATTGCAACCATAAAGCCTAAAGTGCCCACAATGGTAATGATTCCCGAAAAAAGCTGCGTCACGCCCTGCAAAAGTCCGTCGCCTACAGCGTCAATATCATTGATAATACGGCTTATTATATCGCCGTGAGGGTTTGAGTCGATATACGACAGCGGTACATTGTTGAGCTTTTCATAAGCGTCAATTCGCATATCGCGCACTGTATAGTAGCTCACCCTGTTTATACACAGACTCATAAGCCACTGAAAAACCGCAACACCTGCGGTTGAGCAGATAAGCCCGATAAGGATTTTGCCCACTGAGCCGAAATCGACATTTCCTTTTCCTATTATATAGTCAATCGCGTTACCTACCAGCACAGGCCCTAAAAGCGTAAGACAAACGCTGATAACCGCAAACAAAAACGCACCTATGATATACAGCTTATATTTCGAGGTATAAAGCAAAATTCTTTTTACAACACCCTTGTTCATTGTGCCTGCACCTCCTCCCGACTTAGCTGTGAAAGACAAATCTCCCTGTACTCCTCACACTGCTCAAAAAGCTCCTCGTGAACTCCGTTGCCGACAAGCTCTCCTTCTTTAAGCACAAGTATTCTGTCAGCGTCCTTAACGGTTGATACCCTCTGAGAAACTATGAAAACAGTTGCATCCTCGGTATTGTTTTTTATCGCCTTTCTCAGCGCATAGTCGGTTGCAAAGTCAAGTGCACTTGCACTGTCATCGAGAATTAAAATCGGTGAGCTTGCAATAATCGCCCTTGCAATAGTGAGTCTTTGCTTCTGACCGCCCGAAAAGTTCTTGCCGCCCTGAGTAACAGGCGTTTCTATTTTATTCGGCAGCTTGTCTACAAACTCCTTTGCCTGTGCTATTTCAAGCGCACGGTTTATCTCCTCGTCCGTCGCATCCTTTTTGCCCCATCTGAGGTTTGATTCAATAGTGCCTGAGAACAACACCGCTTTCTGCATTACAACTGAGCAGAGCTTTCGCAGCTGCGAAAGGGGATAATTTTTAACATTCTCACCGCCGATATACACCTGACCGTCGGACACGTCATAATATCTCGGAATCAGATTCACAAGGCTCGACTTTCCGCTGCCAGTTGTGCCGATAATGCCGACAGTTTCACCCTTTTGCACGGTAAAGCATATATCCTTAAGCACATCTCCGCCGCCGTAGCCGAAGTACACATTTTCAAACCTAATAAAGTCTTTACTGCTGTCAAGCGCAAGCTCCTTGTCACTGCCGCTTTTTATCGACGGCTCAAGCTCAAACACCTCGTTCACTCTTGCAGCGCTTGCAGAAGCCTTTGTAAATGTAACAACGAGGTTGGCAACAACAACCATTGCAAGCAGAATTTGCGTCATATAGCTTACAAGAGCAATTATTTCGCCTGTTTGCATCTCGCCGACATCAACAAGACCGCCGCCGAACCAGACAATCGCAACAATCGCAAGGTTTGTAATCGCATAGGTAAGAGGACTCAGCAAAGCCGACAGCACGCCCACATTCTGCGCCGTTCTGGCAAGCTCATTGTTTGCCTCATTAAACCTCTCCTGCTCCTTATCCTCCTTGTGAAAGGCTCTAATAACCCTCGCACCCGAAAGTCCCTCACGAGAGATAAGCGAAAGCCTGTCAAGGCGTTTCTGAATAAGCTTAAACAGCGGAACGCTTTTGCTCATTATAAGGTAAAGCACAAGCGCAATAAGCGGAGAAGCTATGAAGAAGATAAGCGACAGCTTAAGATTAATCGTGGTCGCCATAATCATAGCGCCGACAACAAGGAACGGCGCGCGTATTACAAGGCGAATGAGCATCGCAACGGCATATTGAAGCTGGTTTATGTCGTTTGTCATTCTCGTAATAAGCGACGGCGTACCTATTTTATCAAGCTCGGTAAACGAGAGTATGTTAATGTGATGAAAAAGCTCGTTTCGAAGCTTAGTACCGCTGCCCTGCGAAGCTATTGACGCGCTTTTCTGACAAACAAGCGCACTGCACAAGCCAACTGCGCCGAGCAAAATCATTACTCCGCCCATTTTAAGCACATAGCCGCTGTCGCCGCTTTTTACGCCTACATCGATTATATCTGCCATAACAAGCGGCACGATAAGCTCAAAAATTGCCTCCAACAGCTTGCAGGCAGGGCCTATAATAAGCTGTAATTTATAGTCCTTAAGGTATTTTAGCAGTTTTATCATTCCATTCATTCCTCGCAAAACATATTTCTCATATGGAATTTATTATCAACACTATACTAATACAATTCGGCAATGCTTGCAAGCCAATTTTATATATTTTATTATTATGTGCAAACTATCGAAGATTTCTGCATAATAATTTAGAAAAGAATTACCGCATAATCCAACAAAGTAACAGGAGACAGGACCGTGAGAAAAAGAAGATTTTTTATTAACGCTGCAATTATGACAGGCTCGGCGCTGTTGTCAAGGACGCTCGGAATGGGCTTTCGTGTGTATATGTCAAACACCATTGGCTCAAACGGAATCGGGCTTTATCAGCTGATTTGCTCAATTTATTTTTTCTGCGTCACCTTTTCAACCTCGGGCATAACGCTGATAGCTACGCGCACCGTAACAGAGTGCTTTGCAAGAGGTGAAAATGCAAAGGGCAGACGATTTACTACTCTTTGCCTTTATTCCGCATTGGCGTTAAGCCTTGCAGCAGCGGCAGTATTATACCTTTTTTCAATTCCGATTTGTGAGAATATCCTCGGTGATTCAAGAGCCGCTTTATCGCTGCGCGTTATGGCGCTCGGTCTGCCGTTTCTGGCGCTTTCTGCCTGCTTCAGGGGCTATTTCTACGCGCGAAGAAAGGCATATATAACAGCAAGCGAGCAGCTTTTAGAGCAAGTTGCCGAGATAGTGATTTTTGCCGCACTTGCAGGCACGCTCGCACCAATGGGCATAGAATACGCCTGCTGCGCTGTTGCTCTCGGCGCAACAGGAGCGGAGGTTTTATCATTCATATACACTTATTATCTTTACCGACGCGATGTAAAGATAATTAACGCCTGTAATTGCAGCACAACAGGCTTTTTCCGCAAGGCTGTTTCAATCGGCGTTCCCGTCACACTTTCTTCAACAGTGCGAAACGGCTTGTCGGCAGCAGAAAATGTGCTTATTCCAAAGGGACTTTCGGGCTACGGTCACTCCGTAAACGATTCCCTATCAAAATACGGTATAATCGCAGGTATGGCTATGCCGCTTTTAACCTTTCCGTCTGCCTTTCTGCTTTCGTTTTCAACGCTGATGATTCCCGAGCTTGCCGATGCCGCCGCAACCGTTCGCAAAAACTCCATTCGCCATATGACCGAAAAGGTGCTGCGTTTCGCTTTTCTTTTTTCGGCTCCAGCCGCTGTAATATTCTTCCTGTTCTCCGACAGCATCGGAACAATGCTGTTCCGTGAAAGCGAGGTAAACGCATATATCCGTGTACTTGCGCCGATTGTACCGCTGTTTTATCTCGACTCGGTAATTGACGGTATGCTTAAAGGATTAAACGAACAACTGCACTATCTTACATACAATATAATAGACTCAACCGTTCGTGTGGGGCTGATTATCCTGCTGCTGCCTATTTTCGGAATAAAAGGTCTTATCATTGTTTATTTTATCAGCGGCATTTTAAACACAGGGCTCAGTCTTATGCGGCTCATCAAGGTCAGCGAGGTTAATTTCAAGACAGTAGACTGGATAATCAAGCCGCTTGTTTGCGCCGCATTACCCTGCACAGTTTTATCCGTACTTCAGCACTTCATGCCGTTATTACAAAACACCTTTTTCACTGTTTTTCTCCTGCTGTTGAGCCTGCTGATTTATCTTGCTCTTATATGCGCAGTAGGAGCAGTAAGCAAGAGCGAGCTTGATTTGCGCTCGTATATTTCACCAAAAGCAGTGAGAAAATGATGTTTTCAGAGTGGAGAGTTGAGAGTGAAGAGTGGAGATGTGGTTGTCGCCGCAAGCGGCTCTTGAATGAAGAAATACCCGTTACAAGGCAGTGAGTTCGTAGGGAACGGTCTTGACCGTTCCGGGTGTGAACAGATACTACGATTTTAACAATCTCATAATAAAGTATAATATTCAGCGGTTCGAACCGGAACACTCAAGAGTGTTCCCTACAACCTCGTTTCGGATTTCTGCCGGAACGGTATATTTCTTCTTAATTATAATGAGCAGCGTAGCTACGACAACCTTAACATTTGCCGCAGGCAAATATTTCATAGCGAAGCGATATTTCATAAATCCCTTGCGGGATTTATTTCATTGTTTTCAGCTTCGCTGAAAACAAAACGCCGGACGAAGCTTCCCTCGTCCGGCATTATTATAATTATTATTTTATTTTGCAAAATTAACCGCTCTGCTCTCGCGGATAATATTGACTTTAATCTGACCCGGATACTCAAGGTCAGATTCAATTTTCTGACAAATCTCTCTTGAAAGAGGAACCATCCTCTCGTCGTTGACAACCTCAGGCTTAACAAGAACTCTGATTTCACGGCCTGCCTGAATAGCATAACAGCTTTCAACGCCTTCAAACGAAGAAGCAACCTCCTCAAGCTTTTGCAAACGCTTGATATAATTTTCAAGGTTTTCGCGCCTTGCTCCGGGACGAGCCGCAGAAATTGCGTCAGCCGCCTGAACAAGACAGGCAACAATAGTTTTAGCCTCGACATCGCCGTGGTGAGCGTGTATAGCGTGGATAACAGCTTCGCTCTCCTTATACTTGCGGCACACCTCAACGCCAAGCTCAATGTGCGAGCCTTCCATTTCGTGGTCAAGCGCCTTACCAATATCGTGCAAAAGACCGGCGCGCTTTGCGATAGTCGGGTCAAGCCCCAGCTCGCTCGCCATCATACCGGCAATATATGAAACCTCTAATGAGTGATTCAGAACATTCTGACCGTAGCTTGTGCGATAACGCAGTCTGCCCAAAAGCTTAACAAGCTCCGGATGAATACCGTTTACGCCTGCCTCGATAACTGTTCTTTCGCCCTCCTGCTTGATTGTATGCTCAACCTCGCGTCTTGCCTTTTCAACCATCTCTTCAATACGAGCCGGATGAATTCGTCCGTCAGTGATGAGCTTTTCAAGCGCAATTCTTGCAATCTCTCTTCTTACAGGCTCAAAGCACGACAGCGTAATAGCCTCGGGCGTGTCGTCAATTATAAGGTCAACGCCTGTAAGCGTTTCAATAGTGCGTATATTACGGCCCTCACGACCGATGATGCGTCCCTTCATTTCGTCATTCGGCAGAGGAACGACAGATACGGTTGCCTCGGCAACCTGATCAGCAGCGCAGCGCTGAATAGCGAGTGAAATTATCTTTCTTGCTATTTTGTCCGATTCCTCCTTGAGCTGCTGCTCATAGTCAAGAATCTTTGTCGCCTTTTCGTGTGTCAGCTCACTGTCAAGCTGACTCAACAAATGCGCCTTAGCCTGTTCGGCTGTAAAGCCTGAAATTTTTTCAAGAACCTCAAACTGGCTCTTCTTAACCTTTTCCGCCTCTGCAAATCGCTCATCGGCGGCTTTTAACCTTTTTGCAACATTTTCTTCCTTTGCCTCAAGATTTTCAAGCTTTCTGTCAAGAGTTTCTTCCTTGTTCTGCATTCTTCTCTCCTGACGCTGAACCTCTCTTCTTCTCTCGGCAAGTTCTTTTTCAGATTCGTTTCTAAGACGGTGAAGCTCGTCCTTACCTTCTAATATGGTTTCCTTTTTCTTTGCTTCAGCGGTTTTCAGCGCTTCGCTGACAATTCGCTTTGCCTCCTGCTCGGCTGAACCTATTTCAGCCTCGGCAATCTTTTTTCTGTGCTTGATTCCCATAAAAAAGCCAATGCCGCTACATACAACAGCAACAATAACCAGAAGCAAGATTTCTAACCATAACTCCATCTGAATGACACCTCCTTAAGTTTTGTTGATTTCTAAAAAACAATTTCAAAGTTCAACAGCCCTGAAGATGCCGTTATTACCCATATTAAATTGTAATATACTAAATAAACTCAAAACGGTTTAAAAAATGAAATCCATTCAATGTTATGGAATTTTCAAAACAATAATTAGTTTATCTATATAATAACGGCGCCTTAAAGAGCCGTGCAAAAATGATATACCGCACGCGCGGTTTGGATTATCCGTTTGTATCTGTTTCCCTTTACTGATACACATAATATATCCTTTACTATTTTAACTGTAAATTGACAAATTGTCAAGCAAGGTAAGGTATGATTTGGTAAATATTATACATTTATCAGAATAAATTTATTTAAAACAGAGAATCGCATAAATATATGAGAAAAAAGCGTCAAAAATAAACAGGTAGCAAGGTGACAAGCGTTTAATAAAGTGTTCTTATTTTTCTAATTACGAATAATATAACGCTTCAAACGGCATTTTTTCAAACAATAGAAAATTTTTTGTTAAATTTTTGTCAAAGACTTGTATTCTTCCTTAAAATGCTTTATCATAGTATTGCTATGATTTATAGATAGCAATTCTATCAAAAAGTTTTGCAAAACACAGGAGGTAAATCATTATGTCAGTTAAAGTTGCTATTAACGGTTTCGGCCGCATCGGTCGTCTTGCATTCAGACAGATGTTTGGTGCAGAGGGTTACGAAGTTGTTGCAATCAACGATCTTACAGATCCTAAGATGCTTGCAGACCTTCTTAAGTACGACACAGCACAGGGCGGTTATTGCGGAAGAATCGGCGAGAACCTTCACACTGTTGAGGCCGGCGAGAACTCAATCATCGTTGACGGTAAGGAAATCACAATTTATGCTAAGCCAAACGCTGCTGAGCTTCCTTGGGGCGAAATCGGCGTAGATGTAGTACTCGAGTGCACAGGCTTCTACTGCTCAAAGGCTAAGAGCCAGGCTCACATTGACGCTGGCGCTAAGAAGGTTGTTATTTCTGCTCCTGCAGGCAACGACCTTAAGACTATCGTTTACAGCGTAAACGAGAAAACTCTTACAACTGATGATACAATCATTTCTGCTGCATCATGCACAACAAACTGCCTCGCTCCGATGGCTGATACTCTTAACAAGTATGCTGAAATCCAGAGCGGTATCATGAGCACAATTCACGCTTACACAGGCGACCAGATGATTCTTGACGGTCCGCACAGAAAGGGCGACCTCAGAAGAGCAAGAGCAGGCGCTGCTAACATCGTTCCGAACTCAACAGGCGCCGCTAAGGCTATCGGCCTTGTTATTCCTGAGCTCAACGGCAAGCTCATCGGTTCTGCACAGAGAGTTCCTGTTCCGACAGGTTCAACAACAATTCTCACAGCTGTTGTTAAGGGCACAGATGTTACAGTTGAGGGCATCAACGCTGCTATGAAGGCTGCTGCTTCTGAGTCTTTCGGCTACAACGAGGATCCGATTGTTTCTTCTGATGTTATCGGTATGAGATACGGCTCACTCTTTGACGCTACTCAGACAATGGTATCAAAGATTGCTGACGATCTTTATGAAGTACAGGTTGTTTCCTGGTACGACAACGAGAACAGCTACACAAGCCAGATGGTTAGAACAATCAAATATTTCGCAGAGCTTTAATTTTAATAGAGTTATAGTTACTGAAATATTTTCGGGCGGCACAGTGTGCCGCCCTTTTTTTATGCACAGATAGTTCCTAACAAGGAATTATCTGTGCTAATGAAAAATGAATATTGAACGATGAATAATGAATAATTTTGGTTGTCGCAGCTTGGCTGCTCCTTTTAATAATTGCTTTTCAAATCCAATATACTGTACGATGCTTATTTTATATTTAATATGCTATAAATATCCGTCTGTGTTTTACTGTCAAAATATTCCTTTAATTCAAAAAATGCTTTCCACTTCGGTATGGTATAATCATTAAAACCACGCCTTAACACAACATCTACAAGCCTTTTTTCGATATATGCAGGACCGTCAGGTAAGGAAATTGCATCACACAGCTGTATCAATCTGTCATAGTCATTATATTTCGTTTTCTCAAGAAAATCCTGAATAAACTCTGTTTCTTCTTCACTGCAATCGTTTTGTCCGTTATATGCTTTTATATTTTTGTACGGGAATGAATGTGTTAAGCATATTCGTGCAATGTCCTCATATCCTTCTGAAAGCATAAAGATATATCCGGATAAAATATGTTTCATATCCATTATGCCTTTCCGTCTGCCTATGTCGTGCAGTAAAGCGAGAACATAAGCAATGTCAGAATCTAAGTTATCACATCTCTCAGCAATATTCTTTGCACAAAAACCAGCCGTTCTGCTATGCTCAACCCATAATCCGGGGTTAAGTTTTTCTGCTTCACACAGAAGCTTTTCAGCATCTATAACAGATGGTATTTCCATAAATCCTCCGTATTATAATATATATTTACTAAAGAGCGTTCCGAAAACAGAACGCTCTTTTTTATTGATACTTATTTCTTATCTTCACCGCGGATTTCAACTCGTCGGATTTTTCCGCTGATAGTCTTTGGCAGCTCGTCCACAAACTCGACAACTCTCGGGTATTTATACGGTGCTGTCTGCTTTTTAACATAGGTCTGGATTTCCTTTTTAAGCTCCTCGCTCGGCTCAAAGCCCTTAGCAAGCACGATTGTAGCCTTAACAACCTGTCCTCTTATCGGGTCAGGTACGCCTGTTATAGCGCACTCTGCACAGCACGGCATCTCCATAATAACGCTTTCAATCTCAAACGGTCCGATACGGTAACCCGACGACTTGATAATATCGTCTGTTCTGCCGACATACCAGTAATAACCGTCCTCGTCCTTCCATGCGGTGTCGCCTGTATGGTAGAGGTCATTGTACCAAACGCTCTTTGTAAGCTCAGGATTCTGGTAGTAGCCGTTGAACATACCGCAAGGCTTGCCATGCTCGGTTTTAAGCACAACCTCGCCTACAACGCCTGTATCGACCGGATTACCCTCCGGGTCAACAAGCTCAACCTCGTATCCCGGCGATGGCTTGCCCATTGAACCGGGCTTCGGATTTGAGCCGGTAAGATTTCCGAGTGTGAGAGTTGTTTCAGTCTGTCCGAAAGCCTCCATCAGTTTAAGTCCTGTTGCCTCATAAATCTTATTGAAAACCTCCGGATTCAACGCCTCGCCGGCAGTTGTGACATACTTAAGACTTGTAAGGTCGTATTTTGACAAATCTTCCTGTATAAAGAAACGGTAGATAGTCGGCGGAGCACAGAAGGTTGTAATATTGTATTTTGCGAAAAGCGGTAACAAATCGGCAGGTGCGAACTTATCAAAATCACAGACAAAAATAGCTGCTTCCATAAGCCACTGACCGTACAGCTTGCCCCACATCGCTTTCATCCAACCTGTATCTGAAATTGTGAGATGAAGTCCGTCGGGGTCAACATTGTGCCAATATTTTGCGGTAATTATATGTCCAAGAGGATAGGTGTTGTCGTGATAAACCATTTTTGGCATTCCTGTTGTACCGGAGGTGAAGTATAAAAGCATTGGATCTGTCGCAAGAACATCCTCACGCGGAAAAACATCGCTTTGCTTTTCTATCTCTTCATCAAAATCAATCCAGCTGTCATCCAAACCCTTACCTTTAATTGAGAACTTATATTTTAAAGTCGGAGATTCAGAAACAGCCGCATCGATATGCTCCTGAACATCACCGTCAGAGGTTGCAAGAACAGCCGAAACATGAGCAGCATTAAAGCGATACACATAGTCCTTCTTCGTCAAAAGGTTTGTAGCGGGAATTCCGATAGCGCCTATCTTATGCAAAGCAAGGCAAGCAAACCAGAATTGATAATGGCGCTTCAAAACAAGCATAACAGTGTCGCCTTTTTTGATTCCAACTGACTTGAAAAGATTTGCAGCTTTGCTACTGTAGCGTGAAATATCGCTGAATGTAAATGTTCTTTCATTTCCGTGTGAATCACACCAAACCATTGCGCGGCGATTCGGCTCAGCCTTAGCAATCTCGTCAATTACATCATAGGAAAAGTTAAAATTATCTTCATAAACAGGCTTGAAATCAACAAGCTGTCCGTCCTTGAAAGTTTCTCTGCAAAATTTCTGATGTATGTTTAACATTTATCTTACCTCTTACACATAATATTATTTCTTTGGCGCGTGGATAGTTACAGCTAAAAATTCACAGTCCTCGCCGCCTGTTGCAATCATTCCGTGACCTCTGCTTGAGTCGTAATAAATTGAATCTCCCTCTGATAAAATCTCAATATGGTCCTCCAGTGCAACCTTGAGCTTACCCTTGATTATATAATCAAACTCCTGTCCCTCGTGAACAGAAAGGATAATTGGGCTGTCCTGCTCTTGCTCAATATACGGTGCTGTTACATAAAACACCTCAGCAAGCTTATCTTTAAAACGATAGCCAAGGTGTTCATATTTAAATCCGGCACGGCGCTTAATATCAAGCCCTTTACCTTTGCGAACTACAGAGTAATGAGAAAGGTGCGGATTTTCTCCGGTTAAAAGTTCTACAATATCAACGCCGAGCTTATCAGCGCAGTTATTTAGGAAGGTAAAGCCAAAATCGCACTCTCCGCTTTCGAGCCTTGAGTATTCCTCGACTGTCATTCCTGTAGCTTCGGCCATTTCTTCTGGGGAAATATCCATAAGCTCGCGCAATCCACGAATGCGTCTTGCTGTTTCCACTAATTTAGCTTCCATATTTTTTACTCCTTTACAGTTGATATATTATAGTATATTGAATACTTATCTATGTTTAAATAACAAGGAAAAGCTCAGAGCAGTTTAATAATACATTGAAAAGGTATTTTAAGGTCGACATAATTTGTTAATTAGGTACTTAGCTGCTTAATCGATGAAAAAATTCTTCTAATTGATTTATTCCGCATTAATTCTTATTAATTATAGTAATTATACTATCGTGTGTCAAGTGTATTAATTTATCGCCACAGAAAAACGCCCTCCGGTTTTGGAGGGCGTTCCTTGCTATTTTTCATATACTGAATATTCTTGCATATATTCAGCA
>JBJEOH010000013.1:0-3254 GCA_051880615.1 Acutalibacteraceae bacterium | reverse complement strand
AAACGCCGTTTCATGCAAACATTTTGGAACACTGTTGTTTTACAGACGTTTAAGTGATTGAAGAATACAAAGTGTTACAGAAATGTTACAGAAAAAAACGACAAAAATTTGTGCAAAGTACCGCATTCCTGAGCTAAAAAAGTACAAAAAAGGGTGGCGAGTGGTGTTTTGGTATCAAAAAAATGGTGTTTTGGTACGTCATATTTTGCGAGTTGAAAAGTACAAAAAAGCATTCGAGAGATGCAAAGACGCCGAAATTTGGATAACCGAAAATCTTTGCGTGCCGCTCTTAGCTGAACTCGAAAAAGGGTGGACACCGGAACAAGGCGAGCCGAATTTTTGCAAAGAGGACAACATTACTTTGTCGGCACTTACCGATTTATTTTTACAAGATGCAGGCGAACGCTACGCCGCAAATCTTATCAATTCGACCTCCTACAATTCTTACAAGTGTTTTTGTAAGGTTATCACAACAGCATTAAACGCCGAGAGTGGCGGAATTGAAGACTGCACAATTAAGGAGCTGACTAAAGCAAAAGCCGAGAAGTTTTGCATACAAATCAAAGCACAAAGAGAGTGGCAGACAAAAACGGCGAACAACTTCATCAAGCTCTGCCGAATGCTTCTCAAATTCGCCGTCGATAATGGCTTCGCTGCTTTCAATCCTTTCGAGAAAGTACCGCTGTTCAAGGGCGACGAAAAGAGCAAACGCACCATTACCAAAGACGAACAACAGAAAATTTACTCACATTTGAGAGACACGAATTTGCCGTTTTTGGTGTTCACGCAATTAGTATATACAGACCTTATACGCCCTGTTGAGATATTCCGATTAAAATGCAAAGATTTGAGCGTTGAGAAATTGGAAATTACCCTCTCGGCGAAAAACTCCAAGAACAAAAAAGCCCGGATACTTCCGATACCTCAGAGCCTCGCTCCTCTATTTCGACACTATTTGAAAGAAATCGACTTTGAGAACCAAAGCCCCGATGCGTACCTCTTTTATAAAGACTTTCTGCCTGCAACAGCACAAAATCCCCTTGGGTCGGCTTATGCCTCTTGCCGATGGAGGACGATGTGCGATGCTCTCGACATAAATTCCGACTGCAAACTATACGGATTGAAGCATACAGGAATTTCCGATATGCTCGATGTGCTTCCTGTAAACACTGTTCGCCTGCTTGCAGGACACAGCGACACAAAACAGACTATGCAATACGCAAATCATGAAGATGCGATTAAACGAGAGGCGATAATAAACAAAGCTCCGATTTACGGAGCTGCTCAAATGCCGAAATTGTTCAGTGATTAGCCCTCGGTGTAGGCTTCGATGACGATAATGTTGTTGTCGATTATTATTTTAATCAAGGTGCTAACGCCAACCATTGCTGCAAGGTCGTTTTCAATAAATAACCTCGCACCTGTTGCCTTCATATAGTTGGCGAACACAACTTTGAGGTTATAATCCCACCCCTTTTGAAAAACCATTGGCGTAAGCGTCAGGGTGATTTTGCCACCTGTCCAAGACTGAGGAAACAGTGCTTTAGCCAAAAACATATACTCGCTCAATGTTCTGTCGGGGTAATAATTGCCGTAATCGGCGGACAATTCGGCAAAATCGCTTATTGGTCTTGCCTCAAAAAACGTTTTGCGAGCAAACACACTCGGGTTAATCGCCCCTCCGCCTGCGAGCAACAGATAATCGCTCGGAGCGAGCGAATTGATGATTTTATTCGCTTTTACACTTCCTTTTACTTCAAGGTCTTGATATTCTACTTTTAATGCCATAGCTTATAGTTCTTAAAATGTAGGCGATATTTTGGGATTTTGTAAGCGACAAAAAAAAAATTGTAGGCGACAAAATATCAAAATATCGCCTACAAAATTACAAACCTTTTACAACTGTTGATTTCATTGCTTTCGATATTGCGACTGACGGTCTGAAACAGAGGCGTTTGTTGATTATTGTATCAGGAGTTACATCGTCTGCCGTATTGACTGCTTTTGCTCTGATTTGAGGATAGAAGATACCCAAATCGTTGAGTTTTACTCCATGTGAATTTTTGGCGTGTTTCACGATATTGTATTGCAACTGCTCGATTACTAATTTGACTTCACCTCGAGAGAGAGTTGTACTTTCTGCAATCTCGTTACATAGGTCGTCTTCACTAATGAGTTGTCCTCGTTTAATCATTGCAAGGAACTTTTCGCCTGGATTGCTGCCAACACAAATGTTTCTTTTTACTTTTACATATTCTATTGCCATTATTTTTTGAGGGTTTTTGCCAAAAAGAAAAGCAACAGGCAGACAAAAATAAATAGTGCAGCTGCCATGTTGCGTTCTTGTTTAGCTTGTTTTACTTCTGTTTTTTGTTCATCTTGTTCGATATAAATTGTATCTGTGGTTGTGATGAAGTAAGGTTTGGTTTCTATATGCTGAGTAATGAGCGTGTCTCTGATGAGCGTTTCGATGCGGAAAGTGTCGGTTTCGATAACGAAAGCTGTGTCCTTGTGAAAAACAAAACAAGTATCAATTTTGAGAACAGGAACAGGTATCGCCTGTTGTCGCACTATTGCCTGCTTCTGAGGCTTGCAACTCGTTAAAAGACAAACGATGCTTACAGCCAAAACGCAAGCAGCTCTCTTTTTCAAAGCGTTCTTCCAACTTCTTGATACGTTCTTCATAGCTCTCAATTCTTTGACGTTCGACACTTAATTGCTCCGTAAGGCGTGTTACCTCTGTCCTAAGCTCGTCAAGAATGTATCGGCGAGTAGCACGCTCAGGAAGCAACCAATTCACAAACTTACTTAATACCTCAAACATAAAAACTTATAAAAGGGGAGGTTTCCCTCCCCAAACCTTGACACCAAATTAGATAGCTATACCTGTTTGCTGAGCAATGATTTTAACGTTCATTGCAGAGGTCAATTCGACGTTCGACGCCCACTCAATTTGACCGTCAGACGTCCAAGACAAAGAAAGACCGCAAAGAGTGCCATTCTTGTAAGCCTGCAACTGCACGGGATAGCTAATATCCAAGTTGTGTTCGCTCGGAGCTATTGCACCGCTTTTGCCTGTCAAAACTCCGCTTTCAAAGCTCAAAGACAGTTTAAGTGATGCGAGCTTGTTCTTCTCTGCTGTAGTGTAGTCGTTGGTTGAAAGCCCCTTTCCAGAAACTTTATCAACTTTGTTGTTGAGAGAGGTAAACAACTGCTTGATGTTGTTTACGACCGTTTGAAACAACGATGAGATT
>JBJEOH010000012.1:0-67488 GCA_051880615.1 Acutalibacteraceae bacterium | reverse complement strand
CGTCTGCAAATGCTTTTCTGAAATTAAGTCCCTCTGTATCTGCGTGGAAAACATAGATGCTTGCATCATCTGCCATAGCCTTTTCTGTGTTCTGAAAGGCATCGAGTAAGAATTGATAGAACTTATCGTTTTCAAGATTATCATTCTTGATTTTTCCTGCACTGCCTTCGTAGTTGACATTGTAGGGCGGGTCTGTCACAACAAGGTTTGCTTTCTTGCCGTCCATAAGTCGAGTGTAGGTTTCTTCCTTTGTGCTGTCACCGCAGATAAGTCTGTGGTTACCGAGTAACCAAAGGTCACCGCTTTTTGTTACTGGCGGTTTTTCAAGCTCGCCCTCAACATCAAAATCATCATCTTTGACATCACCGTTGTCATCGGCAAAAAGCTCTGCGATTTCGTTTTCATCAAATCCCGTAAGTCCGATATCAAAATCAGCACCCTGTAAGGACTCAATTTCAACTTTCAAAAGTTCTTCGTCCCAGCCGGCATCCATAGCCATTCTATTATCTGCCAGTATGTATGCTTTCTTCTGTGCATCATTTAAGTAGTCCACAAACACACAAGGTACTTCTGAAATGTTTTCTGCCTTTGCAGCTAAAATTCTGCCGTGTCCGGCTATGACATTGAAATCTCTGTCAATTATAACGGGATTGATAAAACCGAACTCACGCAGTGATGAGCGAAGTTTCTTTATTTGTTCGTCACTGTGTGTCCTTGCATTGTTGATATATGGTATCAGCTTTTCAACGGGAACAAGCTGCATTTCTGTTGTTGTGTTCATACACACACCTCCTCAAAAGTGAGTTCAGACCTTTCTCTGCACCGTCAATATCTCCCGAAAGTGCCTGTCCTTTTATTGTGCGGTACTGTTGCTTTGAAAGATATGGTCTGTTGTTTTTTAGCTTTTTCATAAATCTGTTTAGTTTGAAATTCATATTAGTTTCCTCTCCGAGAGCGTAACAATCTCTCCATAACATCATCCTGCGGTGTTGCACCCGAAAAATCTGCGGAGTAGTTTTCCTTGACAATTTGGAAAATCTGATACCACAGATTATTTACCTGTTTCATATAGTTCTGACTCATACTAACATACGGACTTGCTATTGCCTGACCTGTTGTAGGGTGCTTAGCAAGAAAGCCGTATTCCGAGATAGCGTGTTCGCACTGAATCCACCTTGAAACGCTCATGGCATAGTTTCGCACAAGCTGAGTGCTTACCAGCTTTTCACAGCCACGCTCCTTAAGCCACAGCCAGGTTTCTCTGAACACATCTTCTGCATCAAGGTCACCACCGTTTTTCTGTCTGTCCAGCATATAGCTTTTTGGCTCGGGCATATCCTCACCGCTTAAATCCGAATCAGCAGGGAGTTCCATAACCGTCAGCTTTCTGCCGCCCGGATTTCCGCTATCAAGTTTTTCTTTCAAAGCCTTGGATTTTCTGCCGCTCCCGGCTCTCGCACCGCCTCTTGCTGTGCCGTCTTTCGCCATACAATCACCTCCGTAGGGTAATACCCCGTTTGATTTCGCTTTTTTTGTGCGTGACACCCCGGGCCGTTGTCCGAGATGAAAGCTGTATAGATTTTTATCCCCCTACCGGTCACCGTCTTATTTTTCTGTCACCGATTTCAAGGTGAATTTTATTGTGACAGCTTTTGCAAAGTGACATCAGATTACTTTCCTCATTCGTTCCGCCTTGTGAAATGGGAATAATATGATGCACTTCATCAACAGGAGTGATTCTGCCTTCCTCAAGACACCTCTCACACAACGGGTGAGCTGAAACATAACGCTCACGAACCTTTCGCCATGCTCTGCCGTACCTGATGTTCACATCAGCTCTGCGTTCATATTTGTTGTAGCGTTTGTTCTGTACTTTCTCGTGCTGTTCACAATACTGTTTGTCAGTAAGGTTAGGACAGCCTGGAAATGCACAGGGTCTTTGAGGCTTTGTTGGCATGGGTTCACCTCCTCACGCGAAATTTACAACTCCTTTTATGAAGAACAGGGTACGCGAAAAATACAAACCCTGTTATGAAGGAGGTGTGCTTATGAATACACGGTTTGAAATCAACATCCGAAAGATTAGTATTAAAGGTGATGACCAGTTTCTGTACCTGTATATTTCTGATGAGCTTGTGCTAAAAACGGCATACAAAGATGTCAAGGCTTTAACAACGAAAGCCAGATATCAAATTCGAAAATACCTGCTTTCGAATGAAGATTCATAACGCAAAGAGGAAGGGTCGCATAACAGCGACTCTTCCTCTTTGCAATAGAAAAGCCCTGCGGATTTCTCCACAAGGCTTTCAAAGTCTATTTCACTGTTTATATTATAGCAGATGTCCATACTGTAATTCTATGGAATTTACTGTCAACTTTCAGGAATTTCAAAAATTTTTAAGGCTTTATTCCTCATCTTGAACACATTGTCGATACTGCAATTCATCTTAACCGCAATTTCCTCCCATGTTTTAAAGCATAAATATCGCAGTTCAAGAAGTATCTGATACTCCGGCTTTTTAACCTTTTTTATTGCTCTCACAATATCTCGCTTTAAATCCACAAGCCTGTCTATGTCCCTATTTATCTCTTCCTGTAAATCAACAATTTTTACAACAGTATCCTCTAAACGGGAGTTACTGATGCTTTGACTTTTTTGCATATCCGATAATGTGGATGTGCATTTTGTTGCAAGAAGATTGAGTGCTTTCAGCTGTTCAATCTTTGAGTCTATTCTCTTGTCAAGGTGATATGCCTGACTTAAATATTCCTTTGCTGTCATTTTAGAAAACCTCCCAAATCCGCCTTAACAGCGTCTATCAAATCCGACTGTGTTTTATCTTTCCTTTGCAGTGCCTTTAAAATTTGCTCATCAATAGTGCCTTTGGTGATGATGTGCTGAATTACAACGGTGTTTTTCTGTCCTTGTCTGTAAAGCCTTGCATTTGTCTGCTGATACAGTTCAAGACTCCATGTTAAACCGAACCACACAAGTGTTGAACCTCCGCTTTGAAGATTGAGTCCGTGTCCAACCGATGCCGGGTGTATAAGTGCTACCGGGATTTCGCCTTTATTCCATCTTTCAATACTTTCATCTGTATCAAGTTTTGAAAAGGGAATATGCAGACTTTTAAGCCGTTCTGCAATCCTTTCATAATCGTGCTTGTACCAATAGGCCACTAAAAGCGGTTTGCCGTTCATACTTTCAATAATGTCCTCAAGTGCGTCAAGTTTTCGGCTGTGAATTTCAATGATGTTCTGCTTATCATCGTAAATCGCACCGTTTGCCAACTGACATAGCTTGTTTGAAAGCGATGCAGCATTTGATGCAGTGATTTCTCCGTCAGCGATTTCAATGACTAAATTTTTCTTCATTTCGTCATAGTGTTTTTTCTCTTTGTCCGATAATTGTACCTCATAATTGCTTACTACAAGCTCCGGCATTTTCAGGTATTCATTTGCTTTCATTGAAACAGTAATGTCGGAGATTTTTTCATATATGGCTTGCTCTGCATTGGGAAGCGGCTTGTATGAATAAACAACCTGTCCGTTCATCTTGTCGGGTTTGAAATACTTGTTTCTGTACTGTCCGATAAATCTCCCAAGTCGCTCTCCCATATCAAGAATTTTAAATTCTGCAAACAAATCCATTAGTCCGTTACTTGATGGAGTGCCTGTTAATCCGACTATGCGTTTCACCTTTGGTCTTACCTTCATCAGTGACTTAAACCTTTTTGTCTGATGATTTTTAAAGGAAGAAAGCTCGTCTATCTCAATCATATCAAAGTCAAAGGCAATACCGCTTTTCTCAACAAGCCACTGAATATTTTCTCGGTTGATTATGTATATGTCTGCATCTGCATTAAGTGCCTCAATTCGTTGTTCCTCTGTACCGACAGCAACGGAGTATTTCAGATTTTGCAGATGCTCCCATTTTTTGATTTCATCACACCAAGTGTTTTTAGCAACTCTGAGTGGTGCGATTACAAGCACCTTACGCACCTCAAAGCTGTCAAACAACAGCTCGTTTACTACCGTCAGCGTGATTGAAGTTTTTCCTAAACCGCAATCCAAAAACAAAGCTGACACAGGGTGTGACTTCAAATATTCAATAGCATACTTCTGATAGCTATGCGGTTTGTATTTCATCAATTATCCCTCCAATCTGTTCTGCATCATCAAGCACATACACCTTGAAACCGAGTTTTTTTAGTAATCTATGCCTTGCCTTTTGTAAAGGGCGAGGTTTTTTGTTTGGTGCTTTTACTTCAACAAATGCAATTTTCCCGAAAGGCAACAGCACAAGCCTGTCCGGCATTCCGTCAAAGCCGGGAGATACAAATTTAGGACAGATGCCGCCCATTTGCTTTACTGACTTTACAAGTTTCTGTTCTATGAATTTTTCTCTCATACGACCTCCATATCTTGTTCTGTTCCACCGCTTGTTCAAAGACCTGTTCCATCAAAAAAGCCTTGAAATCAAGGACTTTCTCAATATCGGGGTAACAAGTGAATACAAAACTGTCTTTACACGCGAATGTGTATACACACACTTTCTGAACATCTTTAATTATTGCTTTTAGGTCTATAAAGTAATTCTTGTTCATCTGTTCCGCAGAAGTGCATATCATCCCATAAATACGCCCTTTGCGTGATGGAACAACTCTCGGAACAATTTCTGTACAATCAACACAACCATGCGTCCGTTCTGATATACACCCTTTGTCTTCCATAAATCGGGTCACGCTTCAGTCGGGTTGACCTTTCCCATCCGTCAACTCTCACCATCAATGCAGAAATAGCATAGGAGTCAGAAGGACGCATATCCTCTTTTGATTTGCCGAAGCATTCGCACCATATCTCCATATTACTGACCGTTTCTCTTCTGACCGTTCCCACGGGATGTGTAGGGTTGTCTTTATCACGCAGATATTCCCTGCGACTATAGATATCCATACTATCCCAATTATCGGGCAGTAATATTTCAAGGTATTCACGCACCAATCCTTCACGCTCATCGTGTTCCATAGCTTTTCGCTGCTCCTGCTTGGCATAAGCCTCAAGTTTGGGGTCGAGATACAGCTTTTCTCCCGATTCGGTAATTTGAACAACCTCCGCCCATATTTGCTTTATTGTTTTACTGTCTAACTCCCACGGCTTATATTTGCCATCACCGTTTACCTTGACATTCCAAAATCTGCGGTTTCCCGTAATATCACGGAGATATCCGTTCTCGCTGTTGGTCGTTCCAAAGAACACACATTGTCTTGGATGAGGTGTGACTCTTCTGCCAAAACTCGCACGGTACTTATCGTCCTGTCTTGAAATAAAAGCCTTAACCTTATCCAGATCCGCCTTTTTCATTCCGGCAAGCTCACCAATTTCCAAAATCCAATAGCCCTGCAGTTTTTCAGCGGCTGTCTTATCGTTCATATCAGAAAGCGTAAGGCTGTCAGAAAACCAATCCATTCCAAGCAATGATATCAATGTACTTTTACCGATGCCCTGTGCACCGTTAAGAACAATCATCGTGTCAAACTTAATTCCCGGATTATATACACGCATATAAGCAGCACATAAAGCCTTCCTTGTTACTGCACGAACATAATCATTATCATCCGCACCGAGATAATCAATTAGTATTGTTTCCGCTCTCTTAATGCCATCCCAAGGCGGGAGTGACTCAAACATCTCCTTTATAGGGTGATAGGAGCGATCATCGGATACCTTGGTCACAGCAATGCGATAGTTCCTTTCGGAAAAAGTACCATAGTTGGAGTCGATATAGCTGATAAGCTGTGCATCATCGGCATCACGCCAGAATTTTGCAGGGTGTTTCCAGGGGACAACACCTTTGATTTCCATACCATCTGCAAGCTGATTAAACACAATACTTCTCAAATTGCTGTCGTTCTCCATAATCAAAGTAATATTATGAAGATTGTTCTTCAAAACCGTTGAGCGTGATTCGTATTCGAGATGTTTCTTCCACGAGTCATCATCGGCCGCAAAATCTGCCTGTGCATTCTTCTGTTTCTCCTGTAATATAAGCAGTTTTACCTTCTCGTCCTTACTTGCAAAGTCAGCCATCTCTTTGAAAGATTTTTTCTCATCATCACTCGGAAATTTATGTACCCTTACAAGGTCAAAGGCATTCAGTTCCTTGCCACATGCAGGATCCGACTCGTGAAAGCTATATACGAACTTATCATCAAAGACCATTACTCCCGCCATACTTTCCGCAGGAATATAGTCAAAACGGTTATCATTTGAGGTCGGAGCATATACATCACTTAAGAATTCCGACATTACTTCGCCAATAGAATAGGCACGGCAGAACACACCTACGATACCGTCCTTCTGTAAAGGGTCTGCCTGTTCCTTGCCCTTTGCCTTTATAACCTCTGACTGTCTGGTAGAGGTCGGCCACTCCGCCACATCTCTCCAATCAGAATACATACCGAGATATTTATCCAGGTCAAGCGGTTTAATCTTTTGTTCGTCAAATACAAACTGACCGTTTGAAGGGCACGATGCCCAATACATCATTCTGTTTGCCTGATATGTGGAATCATCAAAATAATCCATACCTATCTGCTTTGCAATCATTCTTGTAACCGCAGGATATTCATCCTCACTCACTTCTCTTGCAAAAAGAATGACTATTCTGTACCTCGGATTTTCCGGTGTATGACTGTGCGTGGAGTAAAGAAAATATGTCACCCCAACAAGTGCAGTCTTTACCGCAAGCATAAAAGCATCATTATCATCAATGTGATCGGCATCAAGGGTACCAAGGATACGGCTTATAACACAACCGTTCTTTCTGATACCACCTTTGAGCCAACCTCCTACAAAACCGCCGATGTCCTTTGCATTATCCCTTTGTGCCTTTGACATCTTGGGATATTCCTCTGCTGTTTCCGTTGTTCTTACAGGGTTACGGTTACGGTCAACGAGGTAATCCCATTCGTGTTCCTGATTTTTGTATTTCTTATCAGTCTTTTTATTGCAAACAGCTACCTTAATCTTCATGTGTGATCTCCTCCAGTTCCTCAGTGAAATAACGGATAATCTTGCCCATCCTCTTTGCCTTGGCTATCTCACTTGCCATACCTTCAGATATAGTGTCACCAAACACCCATACCTCTTTGCATTTCCCAAGGATTACTGCTCCCATAAAAAGAGCTAAAGGTCTTTCATGTTTCTCCGAAATATACTGCGGAAACAATAAATGTACCGCCAAAGGGATAGTACCCTTGGTCACAGCAAAACGAGAATATAACCTTGCCTTTTTCGTATTGTTATCAGTATCACCGCTGTAGGGACTGCAAATATATACAATCGGACGGAAGTTGGCAGCCTTTCGGGCTGCCCTTTCTTCATGTTCAATTTTTACTAATTCCTGGTATGTTGTTAGGTCTAAATAACCCTCGCTATTATACTTGTCCATAAGCTTAGTCCCCCTGTTCTATAAGCGGAAGGTTGCCGTCTGATTTCATAAGACTATAGATAAATAAACGACCTTGCTGTGTCCAGTATGTATGCACTGCCGTATGTTGATTATTATGAGAATCAGAATAAACATGTGTCTTTGTCGAGGTATATCCCTTGTCGGCATACTTCTGATAAAGAAGCCATATCTTGTTGCCCTGTTTAAACTGCACGCCCTTGTTGTGAAGGTACTTGTTCATCTTGTTGGCACTCCAACCGTAGTCCTTTGCAATAACACTTATCGGGAGTACATCCTTACACTGCAGGACAATGTCGTAATAGGATACCTTCGGTTTCATTTCGGCTATCTGCTGATTCTGTACCGCCACTGTTTCTGCAAGAGCCTTAGCTTTCTCTCGCTCTTGTTTCAAAGCCGTAAATGCGGCAATGGCAATATCAGGATTGGCAATCAAATCATCTGTAGCATACATACCGTGTTTGCGAATAGCAGGGAGTACTTCTGATGTTACCCAACGCTTGAACTTCTTTGCACCCGGGAGTTTGCTTGAAAGGATAAGGCTGTACAGACCTGATTCATTGATTAAGACCGGTTTCTGCTCTCTGCCTATGGAGTCGCAAATTGCTACCCCATCTAACTTATCCTCATCATCTACTCTTTTCGCAAGTGCATCTCTTGTGTTGCAATAACCGAGTATCTCCGCTACATCCTTACCTACAAAATAAGGTTTGCTGTCAATGGTTACTGTTCTTACAGAGCCAAGCTCTGCATTACTGAATGTTTGTAATTCATACATACGAATTACCTCCAATTTCTAAAAAGTAAGGCATATATTCTGCCTTCTGTGGCTATAGGCAAAAGAAAACGGACTAATCCGAAGTACCTACAAAAAATTTCACAGAAAAGCAGGGCATCTTCCTTCTGAAAGTTAAAGGACAGATACCCTGTTTTTAAGAACCTCAATATCAATCTTTTTTGTAAAACTTTGTTTCATAGCCGTCGGCTCGCAGTAAAAGTCCGGGTAACCACGGCGGTGTTTTTCCCATTTGATTACAGATTTCTTCAACGGTTGTATTTTCACTGCACTCAATTATTATTTCATCATGCACATGGCCCACGATAAAACATTTCGACAGCGATTTCATAGCATAACAGAGAATATCTCTGCTGATAGCCTGAACTATGTTCTCAACGAATTTCGGACCGTAGCTTTCGATACGCTCCCACTTCTTTGTACTGCCTGTACCTTCATAGGTAACAGACTCACCGCCGAATTTATTTTCACCAATTCGTGGTTTTACATATGACAGTCGTCTGCCGCTTGGCAAGTGTATAAAAAGCATACCGCTTTGATAAATGAATTTAATACCGTGTGTTTGGGTTACAGTTCTCTTTTTTACAGTTTCCTTGACACATCGGTCAACATCCCACCACAGTTTTACGATATTGGGATTGGCACTTCTCCAGCTGTCAACAAGAGGTTGTAATTCATCTTCCGAAAGTCCCA
The DNA here is from genome assembly GCA_051880615.1 of Acutalibacteraceae bacterium. Taxonomy (GTDB): domain Bacteria; phylum Bacillota; class Clostridia; order Oscillospirales; family Acutalibacteraceae; genus UBA7067. The sequence goes on along the minus strand of JBJEOH010000012.1, from coordinate 58,528 downwards.
TTTCAAGTGCGCCCATTGCTTTTAATGCTCCGACAGCACCGCCGTAACCGAGTGCCAATTCCGCGATTTTGCCCTTCTGACGGAGATGAGCGTTCTCTCCGTGCTTTTCCACCTTGCAGTGAAACATCTGACTTGCAGACGCACAGTAAATATCACCGCCGTTCTTAAACACCTCGGTTCTCCATGTTTCACCGGCAATATGAGCAATCACCCTTGCCTCAATGGCAGAAAAGTCGGATACTATAAATTTCATTCCTTTTCTCGGAACAAATGCTGTGCGTATAAGCTGGGAAAGCGTATAAGCTGGGAAAGCGTATCAGGAATATCATCATAGAGCATTTCAAGTGCTTTAAAATTTCCCGTCCTTACCAATTCACGAGCCTGTTCCAAATCGGGCATATGGTTCTGCGGTAAATTTTGCAGTTGAATCAGTCTGCCGCTGAACCGCCCTGTTCTGTTTGCACCGTAAAATTGAAACATTCCTCTTGCACGGTTATCATCACACACCGCATTTTGCATAGTCTGATATTTCTTCACCGATGATTTGGCAAGCTGTTGACGGAGTTCCAGTACCGCTGCCGGTTCAGGCGGAGCAGTTTTTAAAAGTTCTTTTACTTCCTTTTTACCAAGAGATTCTACCTCCACACCGTTATTGCAGAGCCACTCCTTTATCTGTGCCACAGAGTTCGGATTTTCAAGGTCGGTAATATTCCGCATTACCGATTTCAGCTTTTCCTTGGTAACTTCATCAAAAGTTATGGCATTGGCGACCACCTCCATATCAAGAGCAATACCACGGTCATTTATCTCCTGATCGAGCCAATACTCCTCCCATATAAAATTCGGAACCGGGAAATTACACAGCTTTTTCTGTATGCCCATTTCCACCTCAACATCTCTCTTGTTATATGCTTTGAAGGTTTCCCACTTATCAATATCATCTTCAGGAAGGTTTCTCATTCTGTTTCCATTGGCTTTGGTAGGCTTGCAGGGAACAGAGAAATATCTTATAAGTGCCTTACCCTCATCCATTTTCTGCTGTGAAAGTTTCAAAACCTCTCCCACAGCTTTTAAGGATAACGGCAGTCCCATATATGCCGACCACACCATAGTACATTTCCATGATGCCGGATTTAAATACCTTTTCAAAGCTATGTCATTGGAATTGTAGCTTTTAAAGTATTGAGGATAATTTGTTCTCAGATACTTTGACAGACATATGCGTTCAAAAGATGCGTTAAATGCCCACTTTGTGACTTTTTCATCAGTCAGTGCTTTTAATATTTCATCTGGTATTGTTTCTCCGCAGGCAAGGTCTGTAACACAAACTTCTCTGCCGTCAACAGAATAGCCGAAAAGTAAAATTTTAAATTCATCCGATTCCGTGTACTTATATACACCGCATTTATTAAGGTCAACGTCTGAAAATGTTTCAATATCGATACTGATGTTTTTCACTTTGCACCTCCATATGAAGTAAATGGCGGAGATTAAATAACCTCCGCCGCTGTTCAGCTATTTCTTATCTTTCTTTTCCTCGTTTTTCTTTTTGTATTTATGCTTTTCAATTGCAGACTCAATCAAAATCATAATGCAACTAATAAACAAGCCTACGGAAGTACCAAATGACATATAAATCATAAAATCTCTCATTTGATTGTACCTCCGTTAATTAAGAAAATCGTCGTCATCATCTGTTGCAAAGTCGGACTCAGCACTCGCTTTTCCGCCGAGAGGTTCACCGTCTCTAATTTTCTGAAGATTGTTCAAACCGCAGGCGATACCCTTGTTTCCGTTGGAGTTAAAGGCATAGAAGTTGATAGAAGCTCTGCCGTACACACCGCTGTACACCTCACTTCTGTCGATAATCTGCTGTCTGTCGGCATCTACGATTCCGGGTGCTGTTGCAGAATTAGCATTTACAAAGTAAGCATTCTTGTAAGCCTCATCATCAGGTCTTTCAAGGTCACCGTCACGAAGAGGTGTCTTGAGAACAGAGAGGGACGGTACCGATTTGCCGTTGCCCTTCAGCTTGCTTTCGCCTTCCTCGTAAGCCGCCTGAATAGCAGCCTTGATTTTCTGAATGGTTACCTTGTCGGACTTAGGAATGATAAGCGAAACACTGTACTTCGGTGTGCCACCATTGATTGACTTCGGATCCCAGACATTTGCGTAACTCCATCTGGTTTCCACTCCTGTGATAACTTTTGTCGGGTTATTGAACTTTGCCATTTTAAATTTCCTCCTTAAAATCTTCTTTTGCTGTATTTTTCATAGTCGGACGCTTGTCCGACATAGGCACTAAAGTTGGTTTGCCCTGTGGCTTTTCGATGAAGTCACCGAGCAGTTCATTGAATTTTGTTTTGCCCAGCATTTTTGTCATAGCAGTTATTCCCAGAACCTTATGTTCATACGGGTCAAAACCTGCATCTTCAACAATCTTTGCCGCAGCACTTTCGTTCTTGTACTTTCTGTTGGAACGACCTTCAACAAGTTTATAATCCTTCCACTGCTTGCCTTGCAGTGCCTGATTCAGAGCATATTCCTTCACATCGCCAAGCCACGATATGAATTCATCTGCCTTTGACAGTATGATTTCAATTTCATCGTCCTCAAGACTGTCGGGCATTTCAAAATCATACTTTGCAAGTTCAAGGTTGTATTCTGCCCTTTTACGACAGGTTGCTTTTACCTTGCAGAACTGACAGTGACTGCCCGCATTAAATTCACCCTCGCCCTTATAGGCAAGCTCAGCCTTTGGTTTCAGCACATTTTCTGCCCAGTCAATAAGCTCTGATTTCCTCATTGAAAAAGTGCTTACATTATCCCGTCTTGGCTGAAAAATGGTCATTGTGACTGTTTCAATATCGTAGATACCGTCAAACATAATCAAAGCACCCAGGGCATAAAGCATCATCTGTGTATTTTGTTCTGCATCGACAAGTATTCCAACCCCATACTTAAAATCAATTACAGTTAGTGTATTATCTGCGACAATCACACAATCCGCTGTTCCGAATGAATCAGGCACATATTTTGAAAAATCAAGTTTCTGCTCTACAAGAACAACAGGGTCTTTGCACATTTGTTTTATCTCTGTAAGTTTTTCAATGACATACTGCTGATAGCTGTCTGTGCAATCGTCCATTTCCTTATCAAAATATGTAAGATTTTCTGTCGGGTCCTCGGTCGGCTGTCCCAATGATTTTTTCAGCTTGTATTCCGCAAGAGCGTGTGCGGAAGTACCCTGTATTGCATACTCGCTTGTCTTATCTTCTTTTTCTGCACACAAACGAGCTGAAGGAGTACAAGAAATCCACCTTGCACTGGAAGAAGGTGACAAAACTGCGTGTGTATCGGGCATATTAAAGCACCTCCACTTCTTTGAGCAAAGCCTCATATTCCGACGGATTCACCGCAGACAGCTTTTCAGCACCGTGCTTTACAAGGATTTCTCTGATTTGAGCCGTAAATCCTTCACGGGATTTTTCGGCGAGAACTGCTCTTACTTCTTCAAGAGTTAAGACTTTTTCCTCGGCTGTTTTTGACTGTTCTTCCGTCACAGTTATTGGCTCATCTGATTTTTGATTTTCGGCTGCACCGCTGAACAGTTCGGACAAGCCTCGTGAAATTCCTATCAGCGTTTCACCGCAGTTTTTAAGTTCATCAACGAGAATTGACAACCCGCTTGTTTTTCCCATTGAGGTTTCCTCCTTTCTTGACTTCATGAACTTCTACCGATTCAACACTCTGTCCGGGTGACAGCAGATATACCGTTGTGAACTCTCCGAAAAGAAAACGGAGCAATTTCATCGGCAACCTGCGTTCAGCACCTTCAAGAACTTTTGTCTTGGATTTTTCATCAGTGACATTGATGCGTATCCTATGTTTGAGTGCCATATCAGTTACCTACCTTTCTGCAAGGGCTATATCGTTTTCCCCTTACACCCCTATAGGCAAACGGAAATAGGAAAATCCGAAGTATCAGTGAAAAAGTTTTTTCAGTTCTTCGTCTGCAGCGATTTTTGCATTAATCTTCTTTACGATTTGGCCCACACGAACATCGCTGATACCCAAAATGCGACCTACTGCTGCCTTAGACATCGAATCAATCAGCACCAGATGATAAATCTTCTGCCATTGTTCCGGCATTGTCTCTACAATCTCACGCAAACGAAAAACAGGGGCTGGTATTTCTTCTTCTAACAAAACAGCTGTTTCCGCCTCTAAGCGACTACTGTCACCAAGCTCATCACCGTCCGATGTTTCCTGCTGCTCCCATGACTCATACTTCCGATGACCTCCTGGAATTTCATTGTTGAATGGCTCACGTCCAGCCTTGACTATAAAATCTTCAATGAATTTCGCCTTCCATTCGTCATAATGCGGTTTGTACCATTTTGGCAGTTTTCTTTCCTTGGAATTAACATATACCTCATTGTCATCAATTTTATGCAAATTCAGAATATCCAGTTCAGTAACTCCGTCCTTGCCAGGTTTGTACTCAGCAACAAGTTTGTTGCTTTCATCAAACAGCTTGTATGTACCTCTTTTGCTCTGCGGTGTCTTTTTGGTTTTCATGATTTTTCCTTTCCGCCTGTTGACGGAAGGGCAATGAAGATACAAAAAGAGTCGGGTGCAGTATATGCGACCCGACCACTATGCCTGAAAAGGGTATAGCAAACAAAGGGTACGCATATTACTGTTCTTGCTAAAAAATTCAGCAATCCGAAATATATGTATCCAATATTGCCCTATACGTACTCAGGCTCTATATGAATTTATTAGTATTTGGAGATGACACTCTCCATTGGCGTTTATCTATCAGCACCAAAATGCGTGATATTCTTATAATGATTTTTCTCCAGGAGATGAAATCCGATAAATCTGAAGCAACAAACAAAAAAGACGGTCAAGTGAATCCAGTTCATTCCTCTATGATGAGGTCTGAATGAATTCGCTCGGCCGTCTTTGCGTTCTGACGAAATAGTTATGCTGCTTCGTTTAAAGCGATATTTTCAATTAGCAATGTCCCGTCTGGATTGGCTGTTATGCGTGTTATATAGCCACGCTGCACGATTTCAACAGTTTTGCGATCCTCACTGACATCACACACCCTTTTTCCTGCTGCATTTTTCCATGCTTCCAAAGGTAAAACCTCCTTTCTTTTTTGCTACTATAATTATATCAAATCTAATTAGTAAAGAAAAATCACATTATTTAAAATTTGGTGGCATTTGTAAATTTTTATCATAAAGTGTATTGTTTTGTTTGATTTTTGGTGGTATAATTTAATAAAAAGAGAATGGGGGTATTATGACTTGGGCAAGAAAACTTATAGTAAATCCGACATTTCAAAAGAAAAAACTAAAATTCTTGGAATAGATAGTCTGCAAGTTCTCGAAGCCGAAAGTAATGATACATGTTTTCACGCCGTGCATAAACGATACTTTAAAAAAGAAAAATGTGCTTGTCCTGCTTGTCACTCAACTCAGACAAGAAGTTCCAAGGTCATCACACGAAAATTCAAGGATATTCTCGAAGATGCCGAGGGTTTTCGTATAGTTGACTTGATTTTTCATCAACGCTATATGCGTTGTGATGGGTGTAAAAGTAGCGTTTTTCCCGAAGATATAGATTTTGCGGAAAAAGGTTGCCGATACACTAATCGGTTGTCCGACAAATTAGCAGAAGGAACTTTTAGATATTCTTATAAAAAGGTATGTGATTATTATGGCGTTCCTGCTTCCACCGCTTCTGTCGGAGCCATTATGCGAAGGCAGATTCAGTACCGAGAGTCACGGTTTCCAAGTTTAGAAACACCACATACCATTGCAATCATCGAGTTGCACTATTTCAGAAATACTTATCCTTTGATATTAAGTATCAATGATTCTTCTATTTATTGTATCGATATTTTGAAAGATACATCCGAGACATCCTACATAAACTTCTTTCGCACACTGGATGCTAGTAAGCTGAATCAAATATACATAGAACCAAATGTGGAATTAGAAAGCGCTGTTGCAACCTGCTTCCCTTGTATATCACCATTTATATCACAGGAGTGCATATTCCGACATGGGCATAACGCCTTTATTGAAATTATTCATTCAGATGGCAAAAGATTTCCTGTCGTACACAAAGATACTGTACTTACACAGAATCGTAAATTTATCACATCTAAAAGAGATAAAACTCAAATCAAACAAGGTATGAGTAGTCGTGAACGTCTTAGTAAGGCATATGAGCATTATCAGTCGTTGTTAGGCATTTTTGAAAATACATGGGATTATTCACAGTTATCCGCATGGGCATCCAAAACACCCGATAACTTGAACGAATTTATAGAACTTATTGATATTATCGAGTTCAATGAGAAAGAAATACAGGGGGCTCTTTCCGCAGAGAAATCGTTGCCCGAAAACTTCTCAGCAGTGGTTCAAGGAATATGCGATGCTATTGACGAAATGCCGCACTGCATATTTGATGTTTTACGAGCACGGTGTATGCTGACATCTCCATACGACACAATAGTCGAAAATGATGAAACCAAACGACTGGGTATTCCTGTCGAGCGATTTATCGAGAATATTAAGGATATCACGAACAATATCAAGGAGGAACGAGACTATGAACTCTAACGAAAAGATACAAATCGTTGGCACCAACATCGGTGAAAAGGCCAACCTGATATGGAATGTAGCAAATTCTCTGTTCGGTGCGTATAAGCCACATGAATACGGACTGGTTATATTGCCTATGGCAGTTATTAAGCGTTTTCATGATTGCCTTTTGCCGACCAGAGAAAAAGTGCTTGAAATCTATGAGAAAGTGAAACAGCTTGCTGTAAAAGACGGCTTTCTCCGCAAAGCATCCGGTTATCGTTTTTATAATACTAGCCAATACACCTTTGAAAAGCTGAAAGCTGATCCAGAAAATATCAAGGTCAACTTCGAGGATTATATCAATGGTTTTTCTGACAATGTAATTGATATTCTCGCCAGCATGGGTTTTTTTACCCAGATTGAAAGAATGTCAGACGCAGGAGTACTGTATCAAGTTATCAGCGATTTTTGCAGCGATGATGCAGATATGGATCCCGAAAAAATTTCTGCTGTTGATATGGGATATGTTTTTGAAAACCTTGTACAGCGGTTTTCAGAAAGCTATGATGAAGACGCCGGAGCCCATTTCACAAGCCGTGATATTATTTATTTGATGTGCGACCTGCTCACCACCAACGCTGACTTTTCTGATGAATTGGCTCCCGCAAAAACTGTGTATGATATGGCAATGGGTACGAGCCAGATGCTCACCTGTATGGAGGAACGCATAAAGGCACTTGACAACGATGCCGAAATCATCTGCTACGGACAGGAAATAAACCCATTCACATTTGGAATTGCCAAGGCAGATATGCTGATTCGTGGCGGTGATCCCGAAAATATGCAGTTTGGCAACACGCTAAATGACGACAAATTCTCTGGTTATACCTTCGACTATATCATCTCGAACCCTCCGTTCGGCATTGATTGGAAACGTGAAGCTACTGATATTGAGGCAGAACACAAAAAAGGTGATGCCGGTCGATTCGGCGTTGGACTTCCTGCAAAATCCGATGGACAGATGCTGTTTCTGCTGAATGGTCTTTCCAAACTGAAAGATACCGGACGCATGGCCATTATTCAGAATGGTTCTTCTCTCTTTACCGGAGATGCGGGAAGCGGTCAAAGTGAAATCCGCCGCTACCTGCTTGAGAACGATTGGCTGGATGCCATTGTTCAGCTTCCGAATGACAGCTTTTATAATACAGGTATTGCAACCTATGTGTGGATTGTTACAAAGGATAAGCCGGAAACACACAGAGAGCAAGTTATGCTTATCGATGCAAGCAAGTGTTATGAACAGCGCCGCAAGCCTATCGGTAACAAACGTGTAGACATATCCGAAGGCTGCCGTAATCTAATTGTTCAGGCATATGGTGAATACTGTACCAAGGATTACACTCACGAAATCTCCGAAAACAAGAGAGTAATTTGCAAATGCAAGGTGCTGGACACCGTCAGTCTTGGGTACAACAAAATCATAGTAGAAAGTCCTCTGCTTGACGAAGACGGAAATCCAATCAAAAAAGGCAAAAAGTTTGTAGCCGATAAGGCAAAGCGTGACACAGAAAATGTTCCGCTTGATGAGGATATCGATGATTACTTCGAACGTGAGGTTTTGCCTTATCGTCCGAACGCGTGGATTGACCGCAATAAAACAAAGGTTGGATATGAGATCCCGTTCACCCGTACTTTCTATGAATACAAGAAACTGGAACCTGCCGCCGACATTGCAAAAAGGATCGAGGCTCATGAGCATTCCATGATGAAAAAACTACATGAGCTGTTCGGAAACGGTGGTGAGTAATATGGCTGTATATGAATCAATGAAGGATAGCGGTATTGAATGGATGGGATTAATTCCTTCACATTGGCGTATTGAAAAAGCAAAATTCAACTTCACTCAAACCAACAACCGTGGAAATAGTACACCCGTCTTGCTTGCAGCATCTCAAAAATACGGTATGTGTCCGCAATATATGCTTGATGGTGTGGTTAAAGTGGCAGAAAATACCAATTTGCAGCAATTCAAAACCGTTCACATCAATGATTTTGTGATTAGCCTAAGAAGTTTTCAGGGAGGATTTGAACGCTCTGATTATGAAGGCGTTTGCTCTCCTGCCTACCAAGTATTTAGTGCAAATCAATCTGTTTACAATGTGGATTACTTGAAACATTTATTCAAAAACGAAATGTTCATTGATGAGATGAATTCCTTGACTGTAGGCATAAGAGAAGGAAAAAACATAAAATATGAAGATTTTGCTGACTCGCTGCTTTTCGTCCCTCCATTAGACGAGCAATCCGCCATAGCTTCCTATCTGGATGACCAATGTGCAAAAATCGATTCGCTGATAGCCGAGGCAAAAGCAAGCATTGAAGAATACAAGCAATGGAAATCCTCTCTTATTTTTGAGTCTGTTACAAAAGGTCTTGACCCAAATGTGGAGATGAAGGACAGCGGCGTTAAGTGGATCGGGAAGATACCAGAAGAATGGAGATCATTTAAGTTGTGCTCATGTTTCGATGAAATAGGTAGCGGCACGACACCAAAATCAGATATAGATGATTATTACAATGGCGAGATTAGATGGTTGCAATCAGGTGATATCAACGGAGGTATTGTAACCAGCACAACAAAAGCAGTCAATTCTGTAGCACTTGAAAAATATACTGCCCTAAAAATATATAACGCCCCATTTATTGCTATTGCTATGTATGGAGCTTCGATTGCTAACATCAGTATCGTAAAAATTAACGCTTGTACTAATCAAGCGTGTTGTGTATTAAGCAAGCCAATTAGCAAAGTGGATTATGAATATATCTTTTATGCAATTCTTTCTGCTAAGGAAGAACTTCTTTTATCCGCAAGAGGAGGAACGCAGCCAAATATAAGTCAAGAAATACTGAAACAACTGCGAGTTCCAATTCCACCGTTAGAATGCCAAAAGGAGATTTCTAAACATCTTAATGAGAAATGTTCGGAAATTGATTTAATCATGGGCGAAAAGCAGCAACTAATATCAGACTTGGAAGCGTATAAAAAATCCCTTATATACGAAGTTGTCACAGGAAAAAGAAAGGTTGTGTAAGCTATGGATGAAAGAGAAAAAATCTTTGAAGAATATATTGAAAACTACCTTGTATCCGATGAAGGTGGCTGGGTAAAAGCAACCGATGAGGGTTACTGCAGCGAAATCAGCAAAGGAATGTCCCTGGACATCACTACTCTTACTGATTTTGTAAAAGCTACACAGCCGATGTCATGGCGAAGATTCGAGCGTATGTGTACAATTAATCCTCTTCGCCAATTCTACAAGGCTTTTGAAAATGCTGTCACACAGGACGGTTTGATTTCAGTGCTACGTCATGGTTTCAAGCACCGTGGCATTCCTTTTCGCGTTTGTTATTTCAAGCCAGAATCTGAGTTGAATGAACTTGCAAATGAGCATTATCGTCAAAATATCTGCCATTGCATTCGCCAGTGGCATTACACCGAAGCTAACAAAAACAGCATTGATATGATGCTTGCCATTAACGGTATTCCCGTTGTGGCTATTGAATTAAAAAATCAGCTTACAGGACAGTCTGTCGATGATGCAAAACGCCAGTGGGCATATAACCGCAACCCGAAAGACCCGGCTTTCGGATTCAATAAGCGTATTCTGGCATACTTCGCCTGCGATTTATACGATGTCTATATGACAACCAGACTTGAAGGCGCACAGACGTACTTCTTACCTTTCAATCAAGGCAGTAACGGTCCAGGCAAAGATGGTGGTGCAGGAAATCCTCGCAACAAAGAAGAAGGGCAGGATTATGTAACAGAGTACTTCTGGAGAAACGTTCTGCAAAAAGACAAGCTACTGGATATTCTGCAAAAGTTCATCAGCTTCGAACGAACCGAGAAAAAGAAGACGAAGCAGGACGGTTCTACGGAAACAACTATCTCTACAAAAGTTATTTTTCCTCGTTATCATCAGTTGGATGTAGTTCGAAAACTGGTCGATCATGTTCGTGAGAATGGCGCCGGACACAACTATCTCATTCAGCATAGTGCCGGTTCGGGCAAATCAAACTCCATAGTCTGGACAGCCTACCGTATGGCAAGCCTACACGATGAAAATAATAATCCTATCTTTGACAGCGTTATCATCGTTACTGACCGCCGAGTTCTCGATCAGCAACTCCAGGCTACTGTATCCGGATTTGACCATACTCTCGGCAGTGTTGTTACGATTGATGAAAAGAAAAATTCCGGCCACCTGCGCGATGCTATCAATGATGGAAAAAGAATCATCATTTCCACTCTGCAGAAGTTCCCGGTTATCTATGACGAGGTGAATTCGTCTGTCGGCAAGCACTATGCGATTATTGTAGACGAAGCACACAGCAGTCAGACGGGTCAAAGTGCATTAAAGCTAAAGGCGGCACTTGCCGATGTCAGTGACGCCTTAAAAGAATATGCCGAAATCGAAGAAAAAGCCGTTGAGGAAGTAGAAAAGAATGACCCGCTTGTGCAGGATATGCTCAGTCAAGGAAAACACAGCAACCTTAGCTTTTTTGCATTCACTGCTACTCCTAAAGGAAAAACACTGGAAATCTTCGGTGAACCAAGACCGGACGGTTCTTTCCATCCATTCCATGTTTATTCCATGCGGCAGGCAATTGAAGAAGGATTTATTTTGGACGTACTTGCAAACTACACAACTTATAAGATGTGCTATAAGATTGCAAAGAATGTTCCGGATAATCCGGACGTTCCAACATCAAAAGCTGTCCGCACGATTCGCCGCTATGAAGAATTGCATCCGCATAACCTTCAGCAAAAAGCTGCAATCATTGTGGAAACTTTCCGCGATGTTACGAAGAAGAAAATCGGAGGTCTTGGAAAGATGATGGTTGTCACGGCTTCCCGACTGGCCGCAGTACGCTATTATCATGAAATCAAGCGGTATCTTGAATCCAATAATTATGATGATGTCGAAATCATGATTGCATTTAGTGGCAGCTTGAAAGATCCAGAGGATCCGGAGGGAATCGAATATACAGAATCCGGCATGAATGTTGATAGCAATGGCAATCGAGTCAAAGAGAGCCAGACTGCCAATGTATTCCACGATGAAGGTAACATTCTGATTGTTGCAGAAAAATATCAGACTGGTTTTGATGAGCCTCTTCTGCATACAATGATTATTGATAAGGAACTGCGAGATGTAAAAGCTGTGCAAACCTTAAGCCGAGTGAACAGAATCTATCCTGGTAAGGAAGACACCTATATTCTTGATTTTGTAAATCCTGTTGAGCGTATCAAAGAGGCATTCCAGCGATTCTATAAAGAAACAAGTCTGACTGAGGAAATCAACTTCGATTTGATTTATACAACGCAAAAAATCATTCGTGGTATGAATGTGTATACAGACGAAGATGTGGAAAATGTCGCAAAGATTTATTTTGACCCCGATGTAAGAAAGGCCAATGCCACACAGGGTAAAATCTCGAATGCATTGAAACCTATCGCTGACCGATATAATAAGCTTACTGAAGAAGAACGCTATCAGTTCCGCCGTGAGGTGCGTGCTTTTGCAAAATGGTATAACTATATTTCGCAGATTACCAGAATGTTTGATAAAGAGCTTCATAAGGAGTATATACTCTGCTCTTACCTTGGTAAATTGCTCCCGGCAGACCCTGCTCCGGAATTTGACCTTGATAATCGCGTCAAGCTGGAATACTATCATCTTGAAAAGACCTTTGAAGGTGCTATTGAGTTGGAAGGCATTCAGGGCGAGTGGAAACCGACCAATCCGAAAAAGGCAGGTAGTAAAAAGGATAAACTCCGTCCCCTTGATGAAATTATCGAACGAATTAATGAAGAATTTTACGGTGAATTTACAGATGCTGACAAAGTTATTGTCGACACTCTTTACAACAAAATGAAACAGGATTCTAAAGTCAAGCGTGCTACTAAGACAGACGATCGGCAGGTCTATGAACGCAGTATTTTCCCGACAATTTTTGAAGATACTGCACAAGAGGCTTATATGGAAAATATGGCAGCCTACGAGCAACTCTTTATGGATGCAGAAAAATACCGCATTATCCAAAAGGCACTTGCTGAACGTCTTTATCAAGATCTGCATAACCGTTCTGAATAAATTTAAGTCCGAGCAAGGTGCATCATGTGCTCGGACTTTCGGTTTTCCTTACCGACATCACGTATAATGAAAGGCAGATCTTTCGTAAAGGTTGATAGATTTGCATAAACTTTTATAGCAAAATCATCTTCCGCACGATTACCTATCTTTCACACGAATACCCATCTTTCACACGATTACTTTTGAGCAATTATATTTTAAAGTCCTTATAAATGCAAAAACACCTCGGCAAAAAGTCAATCCGCCGAGGTGCTGTAATTTGTATTCGTGTGGAAGAAGTCAGAAAAGGCTTGAATACAAGCACTTTAAAATTTAATCGGTGCAAAAAGAAAAGAACCGCAGTCTTGACACATTGTATCAAAATTGCGGTTCTTATTTGGAACAAATCTCTTATTTTAATACAAATGCACCCAAACTAAATTGTGGGTGCATTTCGTATTCCTTGGTGCATCAGAAATACTATTACATTTTAAAATTAGTCAGTAGCAACTTACATAATACATAATAAAGCAGACTGAAATTTTAGTAAACTGCAGTCTGCTTTATTTTTCCATATTTTTCACTCATTAATCTCTGTATCGTCATTGAATTTAAACACCAAAGTTCCGTCACTTTGAACCGTAACTGTATCAACAACCGTCAGTCAAAGGTAATTATCAAATTCGGTGAGTAGTTCACCACGCTTTGAAAGGTCGGAAATAAAACGGTCTATTGCTTTTCTTTTTGAAAGCTTGTTTTCCTTCTGCTGTTCAAGCTCATCATATCTTGATTTTGCTTTTTCATATCGGTCAACATAGCTGTTGTATCTCTCAGTATATTCTTCCTGGTCTTGAGCCGATGAAGAATTTTCGGCTATGTACTTTTTAATAAGCTCGGTAACGACTTCAAGCTCACGGAGAAGTTCGGATATTTCGCTGTCAATCTCCTTAGTATCAGTCAGAACATCTCTTGTAAGTTTGCAACCCTTTATGAACGGCTCTTTATCGGAAATCAATCCGTTATAAACTTTGAGAAATTGCTCTTTTATTTCATCCTCGGTAATATGCGGTGTTTTGCAACAGGTGTTGTTCTTGAATTTTCTGTTACACTGCCATATCACCATTTTGTATTTGTCCGTTGAATGCCAGGTTTTGGAACCGTAAAAACCACCGCAGTCACCACATACGATTTTTGCACCGAATACACTCTTTCCACTGTAAGCTCTGCCTATGGCTTTTCTGCGTTTGAACTCATCCTGAACCGCATCCCACTCCATCGGGTCAATGATGGCTTCGTGTGAGTTTTCAATATAGTATTGAGGAACCTCTCCCTCATTTATCTTCATTTTTTTAGAAAGAAAATCTACGGTAAATTTCTTTTGCAGTCTTGCCGCACCTTTATATTTTTCATTCTTAAGAATGCTCTCAATGGTTGTCGGCTGCCAAATTTTCTTACCTGAAGGCGTTGGAATGTGCTCTGCTGTAAGTATTCTTGCAATACCACCTGTGGTTTTTCCGTTCATAAAAAGGTGATATATTCGTCTGACAAGCTTTGCCTGTTCCTCATTAACAACAGGTGGGTCACCCTTTTTTTCACCACGCTCATATCCGAGAAAATGCTTGTACGGAAGGCTGACCTTGCCATCGGCGAACCTCTTTCTCTGTCCCCAGGTTACATTTTCCGAAATACTGCGGCTCTCCTCCTGCGCAAGTGATGACATAATGGTAAGCAGCAATTCGCCCTTGCTGTCAAAAGTCCAAATGTTTTCTTTTTCAAAATAGACTTCAACACCCTTATCTTTCAACTTACGAATTGTAACAAGGCTGTCTACCGTATTTCTTGCAAAACGGCTTACTGATTTTGTTATAATGAGGTCTATTTTTCCTGCAAGTGCATCGGAAATCATCTCATTAAAACCATCACGCTTTTTTGTGTTAAGACCGCTTATACCCTCATCGGTATAGACTTTTACGAACTCCCAATCGCTATGGCTTTTTATAAAACTTGTATAATAGTCAATCTGTGCTTCATATGAAGTAAACTGCTCATCCTTGTCAGTCGAAACACGAGCATAACCGGCTGTTCGTCTTTTCTTGACCGTTGAATTTGAAATTCTTGTAAGCGGATTTATTGTCGGCGGAATAACAGTCACCTTTCTTGTTGCCATTATGCTCTCCCCCTTTGATTAAATGCTCTTTGCCTTGCACATTCTCGCATTTCAACAGTCCAGCTATTCTTTCTTGTGCGTGGGACCCAGTTCTTTGAAACTTCTGTTTCATCGGTAAAGTAAAATGTTAATGTGCAGTTATTTTTTGCTCTGATATTTTTGATTTTGCTATGTAAAATATCCTCGTCAAATTCATCAAGTTTTAAAACTTCGGTTGCGAGCCTGTAAAGTTCTTCTTCGGGTATCTGCCTTGACAGGTTGCCACTTATGCAAGAGTATCAAGCGGAAAGGATGCTATGCTCCATTCCCTTTCTGCACAGGTCAGCTATTACAGCAGTCTTATTCAGTCGCATAACGACTGGGAATATGTCGGTGTGTACGCTGACGAGGCTATCACAGGCACCAAAGAAAAACGCAAGAATTTTCAAAGGCTTTTAGACGATTGTCGTGACGGCAAGATTGACTTAATTATCACAAAGTCTATATCAAGGTTCGCACGAAACACCGTCACCCTATTGGAAACGGTTCGAGAACTAAAGCTGCTTGGTATAGATGTGTTCTTTGAAGAACAGAATATTCACACTATCAGCGCTGACGGTGAACTTATGCTTACCATTCTGGCATCATATGCACAGGAAGAAAGCCGTTCTGCGAGCGAAAATCAGAAGTGGCGCCTCAAAAAGAACTTTGAAGAAGGGATTCCCTGGGACGGCACTTTGCTCGGTTACCGTCTTAAAAACGGAAAATATGTGGTCGTGCCGGAAGAGGCTGAAATTGTCCGTCGTATATTTTCTGAATATCTCGGCGGCTACGGCTGCGGTAAGATTGCAAAAGGTCTTAACAAGGACAATGTTCCTTCTCGTTTCAACAAACAATGGCACACAAATTCGATTGCAAAAATCATACGCAACTACTCATACACGGGAAATCTTATTTTACAAAAGACCTATCGTGAAAACCATATAACAAAGAAAACCTGCATAAATAGCGGTCAGTTCCCGAAGTACCTTGCTGAAAATACCCACGAGGCAATTATAGATATTGAAACCTTTGAAAAGGTTCAGTCTGAGATAAAACGCAGGGCGCAGAAATACGACAGGTCATATGACGGCAACAAAACATATCCATTCACAGGACTTTTGAAGTGCGACAACTGCGGTAAACATTATCGTCGCAAGACAACTAAAACTCAGGCGGTATGGATGTGTGCCGGTTACCTCACACTTGGAAAGGAATATTGTCCGTCAAAGCAAATTCCCGAAACCGTTCTTGCAAATCAAGTTCAGACAGTAACTTCTGATATTACAACGATTAAGGAAATTATAGTTGCAGACAAAAACACTCTGCACTTTGTTATGAAGGACGGACGGACAATCACCCGACAATGGAAAGGCCGTTCAAGGTCTGAATCCTGGACACCTGAGATGCGTGAAACGGCAAGACAAAGAGCTATTGAGAGGAGAAAAAGTAATGGCTAAATCGGTAAAATACATTCCGGCAACTAAAAACATATTTACAGCTATGCCGACAATGTCAATATCCAAACGGCGTGTGGCGGCATACGCTCGTGTATCAACTGACAGTGATGAGCAATTCACAAGCTATGAAGCGCAAATAGATTATTATACACGATACATAACAAAGCGTGACGACTGGGAATTTGTAAAGGTTTATACCGATGAGGGCATTACCGGCACAAGCACAAAGCATCGTGACGGTTTCAACCTTATGGTCAAGGACGCACTCGACGGAAAGATTGACCTTATTATTACAAAATCAGTCAGCCGTTTTGCACGAAATACGGTAGATAGTCTTACCACTGTACGCAAACTGAAAGATGCCGGTGTTGAGGTTTACTTTGAGAAAGAAAACATTTACACATTTGACAGCAAGGGCGAACTTCTCATAACAATTATGTCCTCTCTCGCCCAGGAGGAAAGCCGAAGTATTTCGGAGAATGTCACCTGGGGACAGAGAAAGCGTTTTGCTGACGGAAAGGTAACTATGCCCTATAAGAATTTTCTCGGCTACGATAAGGGCCAGGACGGCAAACCGGTCATCAATGAAAAGGAGGCTGAAATTGTACGGTTGATATACCGATTGTTTCTTCAAGGAAAGACCGCATCAGGAATTTGCAAACACCTTGACGGACTTGGAATACCCACGCCAACCGGCAAGAAAGCCTGGAACCAGACAACGGTCAACAGTATCCTGCGCAACGAGAAATACAAGGGTGACGCTCTTTTACAGAAGAAGTTCACAGTGGATTTTCTGACAAAAAAGCAAAAGGTCAACGAGGGCGAAGTTCCTCAATACTATGTTGAGGACAACCACCCGGCAATAATTGACCCTTTGGAATTTGATATGGTGCAAGCAGAAATTGCAAGACGGCAAAAGCTCGGTCGCTCCTACAGCGGTGCATCTATTTTTTCGAGCAAAGTAATATGCGGTGAATGCGGCAGCTTTTACGGTCAAAAAATCTGGCATTCCAATGATCCTTATCGCAAAGTCGTATGGCGTTGCAACAGAAAGTTCAACGGAAAATATGTGTGCGAAACTCCGACATTGGACGCTGACGAAATCAAAGAGAAGTTTATTATTGCGTATAATCAGCTGCTCGGCAACCGCAAGGAGCTTTTGGAAGCCTGCGAGGTTATGTGTGAAACAGTAAGTGATTGCTCTGCCTTAAATAAAGAAATCGACACTTTGAATGATGAAATACAGTTAATTGCTGAAATGGTCAATCAGTGCGTAAAAGAAAACGCCAGCTCAAAGCAGTCGCAGTCAAGCTATGATGAAAAATACAATTCCCTTGTCAGAAAGTATGAAAAAGCCAACAAAAGGCTTACTGAGGTAACGCAACAGCGTGACGGACGAATAAACCGAGAACGAGAGCTTCGGATTTTCATTTCCGAGTTAGCGGAAAAGCCACTCGTTATTGAAGAATGGGACGAGGAGCTTTGGGTAAGCATTCTTGAAACCGCAACGGTACACAAGGACGGGCAGATAACATTCCTGTTTAAAAACGGAACAAGCATCGAGGTTGGGGCTGAATAAGTCCCTTTCTTTTTTATGTAAAAATGTAGGTTTACACAATTTTTTGGATAGTCTCATTTTGATATAAAAAATGCGCTGTGAGTATTTTCACAACGCATTTTATCTATTTTCAATATTTACAGCAACACCTACTGTTATTTCTCAATGGAATCAGTCTTGTAAATGAAATCGACCTTGCCGTCCATTTCATCGGAAATTCCGCTGTAGCTCTTGTAGTGTGAAGAAACCTCCGAAACAGCCTTTAGTCTGCTTACGAGTCCATTTACGTCACCGCCTACTGCGTCAACAAGCACGTCTATTCCATCTTCTTTGAACTTTTTAAGTCCATCGTTAAGCGTCATTGAGCCGTCCTTAAGCTGTTTTACTCCGCTTACAAGGGCACTGCTTCCCTCTTTGAGTGAAGCAACTCCCTGCACAAGATTTTTCGCTCCGCTGTTAAGCTCGCCTGTGCCGTCCTTGAGCGACTGGGCACCGTTATTAAGAGAGTCTGCACCGTCCTTCAGAGTTCCGGCGCCGTCTTTTAGCGAGCCCGAACCGCTCTTTAACTGTTCTGAGCCGTTCTTAAGAGTGTAAGAACCTTCTTTAAGAGTATTTGTTCCGCCGAGAATCTGCTGTGCTCCTGCGTTCGCCTTGTCAACGCCGTCGGTGTAGGTAAGCACTCCCTGATAAAATATATTGTAGTTGTCAAGCTGTTCTTTGAGTGAAGAAAGTGAATTCTTACCTGCACTTGCTTTTTCAACAGCAGAATTTATCTGGCTTTGCACCTCATCACTCTGCATATTTGTATCGATAAGCGACTGAATCTGGCTCTGTGTGTTGATGTCAATTGTCGACTGAATTGAGGAAGAACTCATCTGCGTTGATACTGCGGTATTAATCTGCACCTGTACCTCATCAGGAATCTGTCCCGATGCTATGGCCGAATCGTACTGCTCTGCACTCATTGAATAGCCTGCCGAAGCTAAAACGCTCTCAGTAACCTGCTTTCTTACTGCTGACTCAACAGCCTCTCTGATTACATCCTTCTGGCTGTTCACCGTAGTTGTAACGGTTTCAAGCGCAGTATTATAAGCAACAGTTTTCACGTTATCCTCACTTAATGAACCGACAAGCTTATCAAGCACCTGAGCATAATTCGAAATTGTCAGCTTATCAGTCTGAAGTCCTGCTGCGGCAATCTGAGCATCGGCAGTTGCAAGAAGAGTATCAAATATCTGCTTTGCTCCCGCATTGAGCGACTCGCTGTTGCCTGAAATCGTATTAAGTCCCGATGAAAGCGTTGCCACATAGCCCTGCAACTGCGAGATACCCGAATCAAGACTTATTGCACCATCGTTAAGTGAGCTTACACCGCTGTCGAGCGAATCTGCACCATCTTTAAGCGTTCCCACACCGTTGTCCAGATCCTTTGCGCCGCTTGCAAGTGCACCGGCACCGTTGTCAAGCTCTTGTGCACCGCTGCTGATTTTTTCTGCACCGTCATAAAGCTGATCAACGCCCTCAATCAACTCTCCCGACTTGTCAAGAAGAGTTTTAAGCCCGTCATACAACTGTGATGAACCGTCAATAAGCTGATCTGCGGCATCAGTCAGTTCATCAAGAGAATCTGACAACGCATCAATCTTATCGTCAACCTTTGAAAAATCAATATCGCTGAACATATCGTTTGCGGCAAGCGTAAAGCTTGTTGCAAGCTCAAAATTCTTTACGTCAGCTGTTATCTCAACATAATCGGGAATTTCAAAATCCTTGCTGTCTATGCCGAGATTTGACTGCATTCCGGGTAGTGCAAAACCTGCAACGAAGGTATGACTACCGTCATTGACAACCTTGCCGTTTGAAACCTCAACATTTCTGAAAGCGTCATTGTCGAGCATCATACCCGTAAGCATTACAAACGGAACGTAGATTTCTTCTTCCTTGCCGTCAATTTTTATTTTCTCCGACTGTCTGTTCGTGTAGTCAAAGCGGATTTTCACCTTGCCGCTCTGACCTGCAAGCTTATCTGCTGAAATCTTTTTGCCGTCAAGCGTATAGCTTACCGAAAGTCCGACAGGGAGTTCCGACTTTCCTGTACCCTGATAGTAAATGTCATTTCCGTCTGCGCTCCACTCATACATATTGTTTTCGTTTACTGTGTAGGTTTCGTCGCCTTTTACGTTTACAATATTATCAAGGTTTGAAATATCTTCAAAGCTCTTTGCCTTTGCGGTATTTTTAATCCAGTCGCTCACGATAACCTTTTTTGCTGAGCCGTCTGCGTTTGCAATTATGTAAACCGTTTCATTCTTTGAAAGCTTTTTGGTTTTGTCCTCCGAAGCGTTTTTTACGGTTGAAGAAGTGTCCGAAATATTTATATTCGTTGTTTCAGTATCCGTGCTCTTTGCACCTGCCGAATATGACGCAACGCCAATTGTACAGCAAAGAGTTGTAAGACTTAAGATGCCTGAAAGCACCTTTGGCATATATTTTTTTATTTTACTCATTTACAGTTACCTCCGTATTGTTTTTTTGACTTAAAGCCCAATGTTGTTACTCCGATAACCTTATCAAACAGCATAAACATTGCAGGCAGAATAAGAATTACGCAAAGTGCGCTGATTATTGCTCCCCTTGCCATAAGTGCGCAAAGCGAGCCTATCATATCAACGTCGGAGTAAATTGCAACACCGACCGTTGCGGCAAACAAGCCCATTGCACTGACAATGATTGACGGGATTGAGGTTTCAAGCGCAGTAGTGACAGAAGTCCTTTTATTGTTGCCGAGCGAGCGTTCCTTTTTATATCGTGTAGTCATTAGTATTGCATAGTCAACTGTTGCGCCGAGCTGAATTGTACTTATGCATATCGGTGCGATAAACGGCAGTGACTCGCCCATATAGTGCGGCAAACCGAGGTTGATGAATATTGCAAGCTCAATTACTGCAACAAGGATAATCGGCAGGCTTATGCTCTTTTCAACCACTGCTATGATTAAAAAGATAGCAATAATCGAAATCATATTTACAACCTGAAAATCAACCGACGTGATATCAATCAAGTCGTTTGTGCAAGCCGCCTCACCAATCAGCAGACCTTCATTGTCGTATTTTCTGATTATGCTGTTAAGCTGTTCTATCTGCGTACTTACCTCATCGGAAGCAGTCTGATATTCCGAGTTTATCAGCATAAGCTCCCACCTGTCGCTTTTAAGAATACCTGTAACAGATTCGGGAAGAATTTCCTCTGGGACAAGCGAGCCGACTACGCTTTCAAGTCCGAGAACGTATTTTACGCCGTCTACGTTCTCCATTTCTTCGGTCATTTTGCGCACCTGCTTTGCAGGCAATTTTGAGTCAGTCAGCACCATGTGGGTAGTACCGATGTCGAACTCCTCTTTGAGCTTTGTGTTTGCAATTACGTTTGACATATCCTCGGGCAGGCTCTTTGACAAATCGTAGTAAACCTCGTTGTTTGTGTTGCTGTAGCCGTAATATGACGGATAAATTATCATCGCAAACAGAATAAGAAAAGCGGGGAAAATTTTAATAATACCTTTTGCAAGCTTTTTCGTTGACGGAATCAGCGATCTGTGCATTGTCTTTTCAAGCGGCTTGTCGAGTACGAGAATGAGCGACGGGAGAATTGTCACACAGCCGATTACTCCGAAGATTACGCCTTTAGCCATAACGATTCCGAGGTCACGTCCGAGCGTAAAGGTCATAAAGCAGAGTGCGATAAAGCCTGCAACGGTTGTTATTGAGCTTCCGAGTACGGAACGTGTTGTTTCCTTGATTGCAACAGCCATTGCGGTTTTGTGGTCTCCGTAAATCTTCTTTTGCTCTCCGTAGCTGTGCCACAGGAAAATTGAATAGTCCATTGTTACGGCAAGCTGAAGAATGGCAGACAGCGCTTTAGTGATGTACGAAATTTCACCGAGGAAGTAGTTTGAACCGAGGTTCATAAGTATTGCCATTCCGATACTTGCAAGAAAAACAAACGGGATAATCCAGTTATCCATAAATATCATCATCGCAACAACGGCAAGAATTACTGCGATTGCAACGTAGATTGCTTCCTGTTCTTCACACAAATCCCTCAAATCGGTAACCATTGCCGAGATGCCCGAAACAAAACACTGCTCACCTGCAACGGCTCTGATTTGCGTTATAGCGTCCATAGTTTCATCAGCCGAGCTAGAGGTGTCAAAGAACACCGCCATAAGTGTTGAATTGTCTGAATTGAACGCATCGTAGATTTTGTCTGGAAGCACCTCCATTGGAATTGACATATCAGCTATGTCATCATACCAGAGTACGGTAACTACATGATCAATCTCCTTAATTTTTTCTTCGGTTCTGACAATGTCCTTTTCGTTCATGTCCTCAAAAATCAGAAACGAAAACGCACCCTTGTCAAAATCCTCAAGAAGGTAATCCTGTCCCTTGATAGTGTCAAGACTATCGGGAAGATAATTGAGCATATCATAATTGACACGTGTGAATATCATTCCCAGCGCCGACGGAATGAGAAGCACAATTGCGACAATCAGAATTGCTATGCGGCTTTTTACAACCGCTTTTCCGAATTTCATCTTCAATTACTCCTTACCTGTATTTTCTTGTCTTAATATTTTAATAATTAAACAGGCAGAATAAAATAGACACAAAAAAAATCGTGCCTTGTTTTTAGGCACGGAAGCAATTTTGTCTACACAGTCAAGCGCCTCGACACGCAATTCGGACAGACAGATTGATATTATCAAACATTCTTGGCTCGACTGTTCCGGAGCAGTTTCCTATGACATCAAAAACAGACATTCAGCTTGAAATGTCCGAATGTCTGTTTATTAAATGTATTATTCATTTTTTGAGCTGTTCATAAACGCATTTTCCATTGAGCCGTCAAAAAGCTCGCAAATTCTGCGCAGTTTAATACTTAAATCATACTTCATTCCACCACAAAGCCAGTCAAGCACAAAACCTACCAGCAGACTTTTGTAATACATTGCGATAGCTTCTTTATCGTCATCACTTATGTTATAGTTTCCCGAAACGGCGTCTATGTACCTTGCAACAGCGTGCTGAGATACCCTGTTCAGATACTGCTCAAATAATTCCCTGTTTGCCGAATTGTAAATGTGCATCATAGCCGTCTTGTTTTCCAGGGCAAAGTCAATTGCCGAAAGCAGACAGTCAAAAATTGTACCGGATTCGGTCTGCGACTGTATAAGCTTGTCAGTTTCCTCGGTAAAAATTTCCTCAATAAGCGACGGAATATCATTGAAGTGATAGTAAAAAGAGTTGCGGTTGATTCCGCAGTCCTCAACGATATCTTTAACCGTAATTTTACTCAACGGCTTTTTATTCAGCAGTTTCATAAAAGAAATCTTGATTGCGTATTTTGTAAAAGAAGGCATATTTCTCACCCGAAAAACAATGTTTATATTATATTGAATAATAGCATAA
The DNA here is from genome assembly GCA_051880615.1 of Acutalibacteraceae bacterium. GTDB lineage: Bacteria > Bacillota > Clostridia > Oscillospirales > Acutalibacteraceae > UBA7067. The sequence goes on along the minus strand of JBJEOH010000012.1, from coordinate 35,112 downwards.
AATCTCCGATTTTGCAAGAATTGCACCGCTGTTAAAATCAATAATCATAATACTTCTTTTCCTGAGATGAAAAGTAAAACAAACCGTGGAGAGCGTAGGCAGTATTATGCAGTTGGCAGCCATCCTGCCATTATCAGTAAAGAAAAGTTTGAAGCTGTTCAGGAGGAACGCAATCGCAGGTCAAATGTAGATATTATTGAAGGTAAAAAGACTCGCAAAACTTCAAAATACAGTTCTAAATTCAATGACCTTCACTAGGCTATTTTACACTTTATTGAAGTCAAATTTATATATGAAAAAGTTTAAAATTACGCTCTGATTCTGACACTTTACTAAAGGTTAAAAGTGCCGTAAATACTGATTACAAGCCGTTTTCAAGGCATAAAAAATGAACCGCAATTGAGATACGCTTTGTATCAAAATTGCGGTTCTTATTTGGTGGAGGTGAGGGGAATTGAACCCCTGTCCGAAAATTGCTTACCGAGGCTTTCTACGAGTGTAGTTGATGCTTTAGCTTCCCCGAAATCAACGCCCATCAACAGGCTTTGAAATCAGGTAGCCCTTTAAGTCATGACCGAATACAAGGCTCTTTTCGGTTCACGTTCACTGCTAATCGACGCTCTTATCCGATGCGCAGTAAAATCGGACAGAACGGCCGCCTAAATCAGGCAGCTAATGCAACTTTATTGTTGTCGTTTATTTTTTAAATTGCGGATTTTAAAGCGGTTCCGCACCGCTACTCGCTTACCAGGGCTTACAATCCCCGTCGAAACCTTTACACCCCCATATATATTTGCCTGCGGCAATGAAGAATGAATAATGAAGAATGAATAATTTTGGTTGTCGCAGCTGCGCTGCTCCTTGAATTAAGAGAATTGACAGACCGAACATACAGCAGAGCGAACAGCAACCCTCAGTCAGCGTAGCTGATAGCTCCCTTGAAGTGGAGCAATAAGCCTATCAACCGTTCAGCAATTCGAACCAGAACAGGCAAGGCGGTCTATGACCTCGTTTTGCGTTACAGCAAAAATGTCAACACCACAATTTCTCATTCCTAATTCCGCATTCCTAATTATCTCCACTCTTCACTCTCAACTCTATCCCCTGTTCTGCTCCTTAAGCGCTCGCTCCATTGTGCGCTTTGCGTCCTTTTGAGCAATGTCGGCTCGCTTGTCATAGAGCTTTTTGCCCTTGCAAAGACCGAGCTGAAGCTTGACCTTAGAGCCCTTGAAATAAAGCGAAAGCGGAATAAGCGTATAGCCGCCCTGCTTTACCAAGCCGAAAAGCCGCAGTATCTCTCTTTTATGCAGCAGCAATCGGCGAACACGCATAGGGTCGCGGTTAAAGATATTGCCCTGCTCATATGGGCTTATGTGCATTGCGTTGACAAAGATTTCGCCGTCAACAACGCTGCACCAGCTGTCCTTGAGGTTTACTCTGCCTGCACGCAGGGATTTTACCTCAGTGCCGCAAAGCTCAATGCCAGCCTCGAGGCTTTCAATGACAAAATATTCGTGATATGCTTTTTTGTTCTGAGCAATCGTTTTTGTGCTTTCCTTTGCCATTTTATCGCCTCCGACCGTCAAAAAATTTTATCACAATTTATATTGTGTGTCAAATGGAAATTGGTGTGATTTTATTATATCACGCTAAAACAAAAAACGCTGTAAATTTCTGTCGCTTACTCAATAGTGCAGATAGCGTGAGCCGATATTCCCTTAAGCTCACCCGTAAAGCCGAGCTTTTCCTCGGTTGTCGCCTTGACATTCACTTGGTCGCCCGAAACCCTGCACACACTCGCAATGTTGCTTTTCATCTGTTCGATAAACGGTGCAAGCTTCGGCTTCTGCGCTATCACGGTGCAGTCTATGTTATTGACCCTGTAGCCCTTTTCCGCAAGCAGCTCAACCACTCTTTCAAGCAGCTTCATACTGTCGGCTCCCTCATACTTCGGGTCGGTGTCGGGGAAATGCTTTCCGATGTCGCCCAGTGCCGCCGCACCGAGAAGTGCGTCGCTCACTGCGTGGAGCAGAACATCTGCGTCGGAATGACCGAGCAAGCCAAGCTCAAACGGAATTTCAACTCCGCCGAGTATCAGCTTTCTGCCCTCAACAAGGCGATGGACATCATAGCCGTGACCTATTCGCATTGCAAACCCTCCATCAGCTTTTCGGCAAGCGGTATATCCTGTGCCGTTGTGATTTTAATGTTGCTGTAGCTGCCCTCGCTCACAAATACGGGACAGCCGCTTTGCTCAAGCAGCGCACAGTCGTCGGTATATTCCCTGCCTGCTTGCTGAGCTTTCTGCATCGCCGCCAGATACCTTTGCTTTTCAAAAATCTGCGGCGTTTGTATCGCCGTAAGGCTTTCGCGGTTCGGCGTTGCGGCTATAATTCCGCTTTCATCAATTATCTTTATCGTGTCCTTAACGGGAACACCCGGTGCCGCTGCGCCGTACTGCTCGGCGGCTTTGGCTGTTTGCTCAATTATTTTTTCGCTCACAAGCGGTCTTGCACCGTCGTGGACTGCAATATAATCGCACTGCTGTGACACAAGCGGAATTGCGTTGAACACCGACTGCTGTCGGCTTTTGCCGCCCGGTGCAAAGCACTTGAACTTGCTTATTTTGTGCTTACTCATCAAGCTTTCAAACTCGCTACGCTCTTCATCGCGGCACACAATTATGATTTCGCTTACAATAGGACATCGCTCAAACGCGAGTGCCGTATGCGCCAGCACCTCAACGCCGCAAAGCTTCATAAGCTGTTTGCTCTGTGATGCTTTCATCCTGCTCGAGCTTCCCGCCGCAGGGATAATTACCGATAGCTTCATTTTAACCTCACTGGAAAATTGCGCCTACCGTTGTATTATACAAATCGGCGCAAATTGTTTCGACGCTTTCATCGTCAACATTTGACAGCACTATTACATTTATGCCGTAATCAAGGCTTATCAGGTCCATTGTGTAGCAAGCCATTGACTGCCCTGTATGCCAATAGTAACCGTTTTGCGAAATAAACCAGCCGTAGCCGTAGCCCATTCCGCCGTCATAGAGCATCTGATTCACCGAGCTTTGGCTTATAACCTCGCCGTTGACAAAACCATTGAGCCACTTGCTCATATCAACGGTGCAGGAGGCAATCTCGCCGGCCGCGCCGAAATATGTTGTGTCGGACTTATCGCCCTCAGAGCCGTCAATCAGGTAACCTACCGCGTCGGCATTGTTCATATTCATCGTTGTGTTTGTCATACCGAGCGGCTTTAAAATATTATCCTCAACAAACTGCTCGTAGGTCACGCCGCTTTGTCGCGCGATAATCTCACCTAAGAGCATATAGTTGGTGTTTGAATATTTAAACGATGAGCCGGGCGTGAACTCAATGCCGTTAGAATTGGCAAAGTCGAGAACATCCTCAAAGCTGCACGGCTCCATCATATCAATCTCTTCGATATTTTGCAGGTAAATCATAGAATTCAGAAAATCGGGTATGCCCGAGGTCATATTCAGCAGGTTCTCAATAGTCATTTCACCGCCGCAGACATACTCGGGAATATATGTATCAACCGTGTCATTTACCGACAGCTTGCCCTGCTCCTGCAAAAGCATTATCGCCGCCGCGGTGAACTGCTTTGTAATAGAGCCAAGCTCAATCTTTGTGTAAGAGGTGTTCGGCGTGGCGTTTGACTTATCGGCAAAGCCGTGCGAATATGTGGCAAGGTCAACACCGTCAACTGAAATGAGTATCGAGCCTGAAAAATCATACTGCTCCATATACTCGTCAAGCGCAGTCTGAAGCCTTGCTCTGCGCTGTGCCGTTAATTCATCGTCGGTGGGAGGCTCGGTGGCCGGCTGAGTTTCCGAGATAACGGAGGCTGCACCGGACGCGTCTGAAGCCGTGCTTTGCTGTGAGCACGAGCAAAACAATAGAAGCGATGCGGTAAGGATTGACAGTGCGGATATTGCCGATTTTCTGATGTTATGTTTCATCTATTAGCCCTCCGGATAGTTAAGCTGACTTTCCGTAATATTTTCAAGCGTTTCTTCAAGAAATTTATTCGCTTCGTATTTTGCCATCGGCAGATTCTGGTCAAGGTAATTGCCGCAGGAATATGCGTCTGCACCGGGTATATCACCCTCAAAATCCGCCATAAATTTAAACATCTCTCTGACAATCGGCAGTGCGTCATTTGATGACAAATCTCCCTTTAATATCAGATAAAACCCAGTTCGGCAACCCATCGGGCCGAAGTAGATTGTTTCGTTTTTATAAATATCGTGGTTGCGAAGAAATGTTGCGCCGAGATGCTCCATAGTATGCATTTCCGCAATATTTATGACAGGCTCGCGGTTCGGCTTTTTCAGGCGAATGTCAAAGGTTGTCGCCATAACCTCGCCGTTTTTGTCATAGTCCTTTCGCGACACATAAAGCCCTCTGTCGAGGAGAATATGGTTGATTTTGAAGCTTTCTATTTTCTGCATAGTCGTATTCCTCCATGCCGGTGATCTTAGAGTGAAGAGTGGAGAGTGGAGAGTGGAGATGAATTTCGTAACGGGTTTGTTAGTTCGTAGGGAACGGTCTTGACCGTTCCGGGATAGATGCAGATACTACGATTTTAAACAACATCGAATAGAGTATAACACTCATCGGCTCGAGGCGGAACACTCAAGAGTGTTCCCTACAACCCCATTGCAAAATCTCAACTCTTTAAATGCGCCGCTTGCGGCGACAACCATATCTTCACTCTTCACTCTCCACTCTTTTTTTACTTCTTCGCTGTTATCTTCTTCTCAGTGCCGTTTAATATTCTCTTGATATTCTCCTTGTGCTTAAGCACAACAATAAGCCCGACAAGAGCCATACAAACTGTTGCAACTATCGGATATACAATAGTGTGGCTTCCGTCTGAGCCGCCGAGGCTCGGAAGATAATCGAGGAAGTATGTAATGCAGAAGGTGTATATCGGCATCAGAATTGCCGCGAGAATTGACGCCTTTGAAATTGTCTTTGTAACAAGGAAGATTATGCCGAATGTAAGCAGGACCGCAAGGAAAATTCGCCAGTCGGCTACTGCAAGCATAGCCGCAACGGTTACAACACCCTTGCCGCCTCTGAAGCCGAAGTAAATCGGATAAATATGCCCAAGCATACAGCACATACCTGCGATAAACTTGCCGTATGAGATAATCTCGCTTTGCAGCACCGCACCGCCGTCAATCGTTTGAATGGTTGAAAACAGCAGCCAGCCGACAATAACCGAGATTATGCCCTTTAAAAAGTCAAAAACTATCGTGAATACGGCAGGGCCTTTGCCGACAGAGCGCAAAACATTTGTAAAACCTGCATTTCCGCTGCCCATAGTTCTGATGTCGGCGTTATTATTTACAATTCTTGTTATTATGATTGAAAAACTGACGCTGCCGAGCAGATACGAAATAACCATTGTCAGCACAAGCTGAAGCCAGCCGTTTGAAAGTAGGGTCATATATTCCTGCATTATAAAACTCCTTTACTCTTTCTCTCCTCGTTCTCTTATGACAAACCTTATCGGCGTACCCTCAAGACCGAAGGTTTCTCTGATTCTGTTCTCAAGGTAGCGCTGATAAGAGAAGTGGAAAAGCTCCTGATTATTGACAAAGAAAACAAATGTGGGCGGCTTTGTTGAGGCTTGGGTCATATAATAGATTTTAAGCCTCTTGCCCTTGTCTGACGGCGGCTGAACCCTTAATGTTGCCTGCGACAAAAGCTCGTTGAGCTTGCCTGTTCGTATTCTCATAGCGTGAGAATTTGCGACCTGCTTGATAAGCTCAAACAGCCTGTCAAGGCGCTGACCTGTTTTTGCCGAAATGAAAATCATCGGAGCGTATGACATAAACGAAAAATCAACATCGAGCTTTTTCTTGTACTCGTTCATCGTCTTGTCGTTCTTCTCGATAGCGTCCCACTTGTTGACGGCTATAATGCACGCCTTTCCTGCCTCGTGTGCAAGACCGGCAACCTTTGAGTCCTGCTCGGTAAAGCCGTCTTCTGCATTTATCATTATAACACAGACATCGCATCTTTCAACAGCCATTTTTGCTCGGATAACGCTGTACTGCTCGATTTTGTCGTCAACCTTGTTTTTGCGGCGCAGTCCTGCGGTGTCGATAAAGTTGAACTGACCGTATTCGTTTTCGACAAGCGTGTCGATTGAATCTCTTGTCGTTCCCGCAATGTTTGAAACGATGCACCTCTCCTCGCCCGATATTTTATTGATAAGAGAGGACTTGCCGACATTCGGCTTGCCGATAACGGCAACACTGATAACCTCGCCGTCAATATCCTCGTCCTGATTTTCGGGAAGATACGAAAATGCTGTTTCAAGCAAATCGCCCGTTCCGTGACCGTGCACAGACGAAACCTGCACAGGGTCGCCAAGACCGAGGTTGTAAAACTCGTAAAATTCAGGCTCAGGCTCGCCGATTTTGTCGCACTTATTAACGCACAGCACTATAGGTCTGCCGCTTTTCTGCAGCATTGCGGCAACATCCATATCGGTTGCAACAACGCCCGAGCGCAAATCCGTTACAAGTATGATAACATCTGCCGAGTCAATGGCAAGCTCAGCCTGTCGGCGCATCTGCGAAAGTATAATATCGTCGGAGTACGGCTCAATACCGCCTGTGTCGATAAGGGTAGCCTTTCTGCCTGCCCATTCAACCTCGCCGAAGATTCTGTCTCTTGTAACGCCGGGTGTATCGTCAACTATTGAAATTCTCTTGCCTGTCAGCTTGTTGAAAAGTGTGGACTTGCCCACATTCGGTCTGCCGACAATGGCTATAACGGGTTTTGCCATTTCGCATCATCCCTTTCCTTTATTTTTAGAGTGGAGAGTGAAGAGTGAAGAGTGGAGTTGTGGTGAGAGCCGCACAGCGGCTCTTTGATTTAAGTATTCATTCGCAACGAGGCTGTATGTTCGTAGGGAACGGTCTTGACCGTTCCGGGTGTGAGCTGTTACTGCGATTTTAAACAAAATTATAAAAGAGTATAACATTCATCGGCTCGAACCGGAACAGGCAAGCCGGTTCCCTACAACCTCGTTACAGGCTGACATCTTCACTCTTCACTCTTAACTCTGCGGCGCAGCCGCACGAGCCGCACAGCGGCGACAACCGCAATTATTCATTATTCAATATTCATTCTTCATTGCGCAACACAATAGTGTTGAGCAACGCCTGTCCGTCATTCGGAGCAGCCGAAAGCTTTATATCAAGCTCCCGTTCAACATCGTCGGTTGAAACATCGTCTAAAAACAAATCTCCCTCACGGCGCAGCATTGAGCTTGAAATAATCAGCTCATCGCCCAAATCTCTGCCTTTAAGCTGTTTTATCAAATCGCCGCCTGTAACAAGCCCTGTAACATCAACCTCGCCGCCGAAAAACCTGTTCTCAATCCCGATAACCTGCACCGTTATATTCGGAAACTTTTCGCCCATTCCTGCAAGCAGACCACGCAAAAACGCTTCGGGTGCTTTGCCGCAGGCAAGCGTGACCTTTCGTTTTATATCGGACGGCTGTGCTTCTTCAAGCGCCCATTCAAATTCATCTTTAAGACACGAAAGCAGTCCCACGCCGTCCTCAAGCTGCATAAAGCCCTCGTAAAAATCGGCGTCGGGCAGCTCTCTTTGCGCCTTTAAATAGAACTCATCAGAGGCAAAGACTATTCTCCTGCCGTATTTTTTGAGGAACTGCTCTCCCCTTTTTTCGATTTGTTCAAGGGTTTTCTCAGCTGTTTCCTTTGTGTATGACTTAAGCGGATACAGCCCCTCGCGGTGTGCTGTAAGTCCGACAGGCACAACGGCGATGCTCTCAATCTGCGGGAACAGGCGTTCCAGATCGTCAAGAGTCCTGTCAAGCTCCTGTCCGTCATTAATATCGGGGCAGGACACAATCTGGCAGTTTATCATTATTCCGCCGTCGGCAAAGCGTTTTAATATATCAAGTGCCTTTCCTGCAAAGCGGTTGTTCAGCATTTTGCACCTAAGCTCGGGGTTTGTTGTGTGCACAGACACATTAATCGGGCTTATGTGCAGCTTTATTATTCTTTCAATCTCGTGCTCGGTAATGTTTGTGAGCGTGACATAATTGCCGAACAGGAACGAAAGGCGCGAATCGTCGTCCTTAAAATAAAGGCTTTCACGCATACCCTTTGGAAGCTGGTCAATAAAACAGAATATGCACTTGTTGCGGCAGGAATGCTGTTTATCCATCAGATAGGTTTCAAACTCAAGCCCCAGCTCCTCGTATTCACCCTTATTAATCGCTACGGTGCGAATATCGCCGCTTTCACTCTGTATTTCAAGCGTTAAGCTCCTATTAAGCTGATGAAAGCGATAGTCGAGCACATCGGCAATTTCCTCGCCGTTTATTGTCAGCAGCTTCTCCCCCGACTTTACACCGGCTTTGTCGCATCGACCGCCCTTTGTGACAGCTTTTATTAATACAGGCATTTGTACGCTCCACTCTCCCCTCTCAACTCTCAAGTAAAAAAGCGGAGAGGTTTTGCCTTCCTCTCCGCCTTTGTGTCGTAAAAATAATTAAGCGTCCTTTTTAACTACTTCTCTGCCGTTGTAGTAGCCGCAGTTCGGGCAAACTCTGTGAGCAAGCTTATATTCGCCGCAGTTTGTGCACTTTGCAAGAGCAGGAGCAGAAAGCTTCCATACATTTGATCTTCTTGTATTCTTTCTCTGTTTTGAAGTTTTGTTCTTCGGTACTGCCATTATTCAGCGCCTCCTTAAAGTAGTATTTGTATTTCGAGCATTTACTCTTAATTCAATAACTGCCTCAGAACCTCAAGGCGAGGGTCTGTTGCGGTTTTGCTGCAATTACATTCGCCGTCATTCAGGTTTTTACCGCAGCGTTGGCACAAGCCCCTGCAGTCCTCCCTGCATAAGTATTTCAGCGGAAGCTCCAGCAAAATATCGGTTGTTACAAGCTCGTCTAAATCAAGCGTGTAATCAGGCACTTCAATGTAGTCGTCATTACTGTCGCCGCTTAGGGAAACAACAAGATTATGCCCAAATTCCAAGGACATATTCGTGTCGGTCAGCGAAAAGCAACGGTCGCACGGACGGGAGTATAAGAATTCAGCTTTAATAATAAGTCTTACAGTTCCTGCCGTGTTAACCGCCTCAGCCGTCACAGCCACAGGCTCAGGCATGGGGTTAACTCCGTCAACCGCAACTGAGCTTAAATCAAGCTTATAATCTGCAAGGCGGTGAACTCCCTCATTAAGGAAAACGCTCTTCAAATCAAGAAGCATAAGCACACCTCGCAAACACAAATTGCGGCACATTAAAACACCGAATAATATTATACAGTTACGGTGCTGTTTTGTCAATGATTTGTCGGCGATTTAAGAAAATAATTCGCCGCAGATTTAGCAGGATTTTTGGTTATTTTGTCGTAAAGAAAAGCAATGTAAGTGTAATACACAACGGTGCTTTATAAAACTTTTGCACTCATGCCGTGCAGGCACTTACTTTTTTATCAGAAAAAAGTAAGCAAAAACTGATTCAGGGGAAAGGGATTTCGATTTTCCCTTTCCCCTAAAAACCCCAATCCTTGAAACGACCAAAGGGAGACCCCTTTGGAATCCCCGTTTTGCGTTCAACCTTGTGCGCTTGTCAAATTGCCTGCCACAGTTCCTCTCCGCTCCGTACCTTTCAGCAGGCGTTTAATGGCACTTATAATGCACTTTCTGCGCATTATAAGCACCAAAGTAAACGCTCCAACTGTTTATTCTCGTTTTATTCTGCTCGACTCTACTTTTTATTTAAAGAGCCGCTTGCGGCGACAACCACAATTATTCTTTATTATTTATTCTTTATTCTTTGCGGTGCTTACACCGCACCCTCTCCACTCTTCACTCTTCACTCTCCACTCTGTGTCACAACCGCACCGATTGGGTAGCTGACATCTATTTTAGCCGCATACCTCTGAACGAGGATTGCGTCGGCAAGGTTTACCTTTGAGTCGCCGTTTACATCGGCTGCAAGGAGTGCGGTGTCTGTTAATTGTTCAAAATGCAGATTATGCCTTGAAATCAGCAGCGCGTCAAAGAGATTTACCTTTCCGTCTAAGCTGACATCGCCCAGTATGTATGATAAATCCTCATAAAAGTTTATCATAGCAGCAGAGCCGAAATTAGCATATGCCGCTGTGCCGACAACCTTGACATATTTTGCATCAAGCGGCTGCTCAAACACAATCGTCTTGGTTGAGCGGTCAACCGCCCAGCCTTCGCCGCTGCCAGCCAAGGTCCAGCTTTCGCCGTCAAGGCTTACGAAAACCTCACAGCTTGTGAATCTGCCGTTGTTGGCGTCCTGACGGGGAACATAGTCAATCGCCGACAGCTTTGTCACCTCATCAAGCTCAAAGATAATATATCTGTCCAAATCGGAGTTACTCGTCCAGTTTGTGTGCCAGAATGTGTTAATATTGCCGTCGATAGACTTGTAGGCGTATTCGCCGTGGTTTGCCGCCTCTGTCGAACAGCTTACAACAGAAACCCTGTCGAGCGTAATGTAGGACTTCTGAAGATTGGAAGCGTCTGCTGTGTAGCTAAGCTCAACAGCGTCACTTGCAAATGCAGTGCCTGAGGTTGCAACACGAACATACACCGTCTTGTCGCCGCTTAAGTCGGGAGCTGAGTCTGCAAACGAAGTCCACTCGGTTTGGTCAAAGCTCCACTCCATAGTTTCATTGGCGTTGATAACCCTGTTTTCAAGGTCATTGTTGTAGAGATTTGTCGGAGTTGCCGCCTTTGAAATGTCGATTGTATCGTAATTTTCCATACCCTCAAGGCGGACGAGAATATTATCCTCGTCATTGACAAGGGCAAGCTGTTCATCTGTCAATACAGTTGAAAGGGCATTTGCACTGTTCCAGCTTTCGCCGCCGTCAAGGCTGTATTCAAGCACCGCGCTGTCACTGAACACATTGCTAAGGCTCAACGCTCCTGCATTTTCTCCGCTTAACGAGAATGAAGCAAGCGCAAACGAATTCTTAGACAAAATATCGTTGGCAATCACCTTGCAGGGACCGGGCTGAGTTGACTGCTCAGCGGTGATATTTGCACCCTTGAGCAGTGCCTCGTGTGATGAAAGCATAATTTCAGCCGTTGCAATGTCAGACGAAACATTGCAGTTCGTCTTGACAAGATTAATCAAATCCCACATCGGCAGAGGATAGCCGTAGAAATTATCCTCAATAAGCTCAATCAATTCAAGACATTCGCTCTCAGTTGCCGAGCGTTTGCTCACAGACATAACAAGGTTATAGAGAGAGTCAAGATTTATATTCTGAACGCCGATAGCCGCCTTGGATATAGCCTCCGCCTCATCGGGGAAAGCACCAGCCATTGCGTTGAGCTTTAAAGCCTTGTCATAGTTTTCCTCATCGTTCAAAGCCGACTGTGACAGCAGGGCGTAGCATACGGAGTAGCCGTTTGTTTTCCAAGCGGCAGAGCCCCAGCCGCACGGCATTCTCTCGCCGCGTTCAGATTTTGTCCAGCCTGAAACATCGTTGCCTATATAGCAAACCGAGTCGTTGTCTGTGAATCTGTAATCGAGCCACGCGCAGTGACCCGGCTGACCGATTGCCGCACCGGGAATACCGAACACCTGACGGATATTCACGCTTGATTTTGATATTCCGCCGCAGACAGCGCCCTGTTCAAAAACATCAAAAATGCTTGCGTGCTCGGGGTAGGAATAATCAAAGGTGTACTCGATATAAGTATATCCGTTGATATTGCACCAGTTTTGGTATGTGAAGTCTGTCAGCGAATTGTTCTCTCTGACATATGTATTGAGCGCAACAATTTCGTCATCTCTTATCTGCGCGTTCAGCACCCAACGCATTTCCTCAACGGTGAGGTTTTCAAAAATATCATTCCAGAGAAGTCCGTCGCTGTGGAGCTGTTTGTATATCTCGTAGCGGTAAACAGGGTCTGAAATCATTGTAGCGTCATACCACGCATACACAGTTTCCGAATGAGTAAGCGACAGCGTTATTATCATCTTTTTGTAGAGCGAGCCGTATTCGGTATCGTTCATATCCTCGCCGTGTGCGGTGTAAAGGTCATACAGAACATCCAAGGATTTCTGGTACGAGCCGCAAGGCTCTCCGCCTGTTATATACAGTGACAGAGCCTCCTCGTCATTAAGCAGCCAGTCGATAATCTGCTCATACTTTGAATCACGGCTACACAAAACGCTGAGCGTTCTGTAACCAGCATTTGCCGTGAAGGTGCGCTGAAACAGCGTATGCACAAACTGCGCATTATCAAGCAGAGCAAGGTAATCTGTGCTGCCGTTTTTATATGTACTGAGTATTTCGTCGTACTCCTCAACGGTCTTTAAAACCGCACTTCCGCCCTCAAAGCCCTGAGGTGAATTTGAAAGCTTTGCATCTGCAAAGGTTGTGTGGTCGTTGCCGTTGCCGCCGTTTGAATCCGCATAAAGCTTTAAATATGCAGCCTGTGATATATCAACCGACACAAACTCGGATTCGCTCGCGGCTGTCAGCGCGCCGCTGACATAAACCTCAGTCCATTCGCTGCCGTCAGCCGAGGTATAGATATGGAATATCGCATTTCCCTTTGAGCCTTGCGATGCGTCAATGCCTATCTGCGAGGTAAAGTATTGGTACTGCTCATAGCCCGAAAGACTGTAAACAAGTGTTGACGATGCGTGAGCCGTAATGCTCTTGTCAAAATAGAGTCGGCTGCCGTCAACGATAAGCGAGCTTTGCTCATCGTTCATATTCCCGTCAAGGTGCAGCGTACCGTAGCCTATGTTGGCGCTCTGATACTCAATATCCGACAGATAAACGCAGGTGGAGCTTTCAGCTTCCTCTGTGTCTGCCGCCGCAACAGGCAGGCAGGTAAAGCAGAGCAGCAGGGTTAAGATAATTGCCGTGAGTCGTAGAGAAGCGCGTTTCATAATTATCAGTCCTTTCAAATAATAATTCAGGCTGAAGTGTTGTGTTCAGGCTCAAAATAGGCACTGAATTGTGCGAACACACAAAAAAACTTCAACATTACCATATCTATTCATATTAATTTTATCACCGTTTTCCAATATATGTCAATATTCGTGTTAAAAAAATGCCTACCAAAACAATAGAGAAATACGCTTGCATACTCTGTGCAGTCCATACAAAATAATCAAGTCAGGAGATATAACCGCAGTAACAAGGGGAATATTGCGCAGAAAAAAACCGCACAGCACAGGTTTTCACCCTGCTGTACGGTTGTTTTTTAAGTGGAGTTTTAAGAGTGGAGTGACAGCTTCTGTATTGAGATTGCATCGAACATTGTCACGCTAAGATCGCCGTTTATATCAGCAACGGCTGTGTCGATTATATTTAAGGTAATAAGCTTAATCGCCGCCTTTTGTGCTGTTACGGCGTCGATAAGGCTGACCTTACCGTCGGCGTTTATGTCGCCCTCGTCAGGCAGTACCGAGAATGTAAGATCTTTTTCCGCCGCATACTGCTGAATATACGAGCCGTCAAAGCCATAAACCACAGCTTCGTCATCGCACCAAGTAATCGTAAATGCGTGTATTCTGATCTCCTCAACACTCCTTGGCACCACGATTGTCTTTAAGCTACTGCACAAGAAAAAAGCCTGTTCTTTAATTAATCTGACCGAACCTGGTATGGCAACCTCGGTAAGGTTATTGCAGTTCCTGAACGCTGACAAGCCTATTATTTCAAGGTTTTTCGGCAGCTTCAGCTCCCTTATTCCGCTTGAATCAAAAGCACAGTTGCCTATTTCCGTTACGGTATCGGGTATTGTAACCTGCTCGATAATTTCGTTTCTGTAAAAAACATTCGGAGCAATTTTCTTTACGCCGTCAGGAATATTCACTTTTCTGTCAGTGCCGTTATACTTCACAAGCACTTCGTCACCGAGTACGACAAACTTCTCACGGTGATTTTCAAGAAAAGGAGTATTATCAAATGCGTATCCCTCTATGGTCTTGACGCTTTTGGGAACAGTCAGGTTTTTGAGCGATGTGCAGTCCTGAAAAGCATACTTGTCTATCAGGGTGCAGCCATCGGGTATAACAAGATTATCAAGAGCCGTACAGCCCTTAAATGCAGCGTCACAGATTTCGATTATACCATCGGGCAATGTAAGGCTTTCAAGGCTTGTGCAGTTTTCAAAAAGCGATGATCCGATGTCCTGTATTTTGCCGAGGTCAACATTTTTAAGGGAGGTGCAGTTCTGGAATGCTTTATAGGCTACCCACTGCACACTGTCGGGTATGGTTATGCTCTCAAGATTAGCGCAGTCGGCAAATGCGTAATAGTATATATACCTTACCTTTGAGCCGAGCGTGATTGAAGTGAACTCAGAGTCACGGAATGCCCCTACGGGTATTTCGGTTATGTTCTCGGACAGAACAACAGTATCCGCAAAGCAGTTATTGAAAAGCCATTCGGGTATCGTCTTTACAGTGTCGGGAACAACGATGTTCAAATTATTTTTGTTGTACCAGTACAGCAAGCCGTTGCCGACAATGTAGAAATCACTTTTCTTTTTTGCTTCAACAAAGAAAGCCGCATCATCAAAGGCGCCTTCCTCAACAGTCTTCAGGCTTTTCGGAAAGCTGATGTCCGTAATACTGCTGTCAGCCAAGGCAAGCTGACGGATAGTCGTGATGCCCTCGGGAATTGTCAGGCTGTCAAGCTGAGCGCCTAAAAATACGCACTTTCCGATTTCGACAACCTTGTTGCCGTCGAGCGTGGACGGTATTGTCAAACTCCTGTCTGTGCCGTTACAGCCTACAATAGCCGCACCCTTGTCCGTCAGGGTGTATTCATAAATGCCGCAGGTGTAAACGGTTTCGTCGGCGGCTGAGGCTGTCACAGCCGTTATCGGGCATACGGTGATAAGCATAATCAGTGCAAGCAGAATTGATATTGCCCTTGTTCTTTTTTTCATATTGTTACCCCCGAATATTAGTATTGCGGTTTTTAAGAGTGGAGTGACAGCTTCTGGATTGAGATAGCGTCAAAGACGGTTATCCTGCTGTCACAGTTAATATCTGCGACAGCCTGGCTGATTATATCAAATGTAATAAGCTTAAGCGCCGCCTTTTGTGCGGTTACGGCGTCGATAAGGCTCACCTTACCGTCGGCGTTTATGTCGCCCTCGTCAGGCAGTACCGAGAATGTAAGATTTTTTTCCGCCGCATACTGCTGAATATACGAGCCGTCAAAGCCGTAAAACACAGCTTCGTCATTGCGCCAGGCAAATGCATCGATTTTGATTTCTTCAACACTCCTTGGCACCACGATCGTCTTTAAGTTCTGGCACAGGCAAAATGCACTGTCATTAATTACCTTGACCGAGCCGGGTATAGACACCTCGGTGATGTTGCTGCAGAACCTGAACGCCGACGAGCCTATTATTTCAAGGTTTCTCGGAAGCTTCAGCTCACTTATAGCGGTAGAATCAAAGGCACAGGTGCCTATTTCCGTTACGGTATCGGGTATTGTAACATGCTCGATAATTTCGTTTCTGTAGAAAACAATCGGAGCGATTTTCTTTACGCCGTCCGGAATATTCACTTTTTTGTCCGTGCCGTTATACTTCACAAGCACTTCGTCACCGAGTATGACAAACTTCTCACTGTGACTTGCAAGAAACGGGGTATTATCAAATGCATATCCCTCTATGCTCTTGACGCTTTTGGGAACAGTCAGGTTTTTAAGTGATGTGCAGTCCTGAAAAGCACTCCAGGCTATCAGGGTGCAGCCATCGGGTATAACAAGATTATCAAGAGCCGTACAGCCCTTAAAGGCAGCGTCACGGATTTCGATTATGCCGTCGGGCAATGTAAGGCTTTCAAGGCTTGTGCAGTTTTCAAAAAGCGATGTTGCAATGTTATCTATTTTGCCGAGGTCAACATTTTTAAGGGAGGTACAGTCCTTGAATGCTCTTAAGGATACCCACTGCACACTGTCGGGTATGGTTATGCTCTCAAGATTAGCGCAGTTGGTAAACGCATAGCTGTGTATATACCTTACCCTTGAACCGAGCGTGATTGATATGCACTCAGAGTTCTGGAATGCCCCTGTGGGTATTTCGGTTATGTTCTCGGACAGAACAACAGTATCAGCAAAGCAGCGATTGAAAAGCCATTCGGGTATCGTCTTTACAGTGTCGGGAACAACGATGTTCATTCTGTTTTTGTTGTACCAGTACAGCAAGCCGTCGCCGATGATGTAGAAATCGCTTTTCTTTTTTGCTTCAACAAAGAAAGCAGCATCATCAAAGGCGCCTTTCTCAACAGTATTCAGGCTTTTCGGAAAGCTGATGTCGGTAATTTCGCTGTCAGCCAAGGCAAACTGACGGATAGTCGTGACACCCTCGGGAATTGTCAGGCTGTCAAGCGCAGCGCCTAAAAATACACACTCGCCGATTTCGACAACCTTGTTGCCGTCAAGCGTGGACGGTATTGTCAGGCTCCTGTCTGTGCCGTTGCAGCCTACAATAGCCGCACCCTTGTCCGTCAGGGTGTATTCATAAATGCCGCAGGTGTAAACGGTTTCGTCGGCGGCTGAGGCTGTCACAGCCGTTACCGGGCATATGCCGATAACCATAATCAGCGCAAGCAGGATTGAAATTACTCTTGTTCTCTTTTTCATATTGCTACCTCCAAACAAAAACGCCTCCTGCGCCAAAGGGTACGGGAGGCATTACTAAACTGATAATATTTTATCAAACCTTATATCAGCCGTTCTTCACAATGTCGGAAACTACCTTTGCGATGTTTTCCTTTGAAAGACCGAACAGCTTTAAAAGCTCAGGTGCAGGGCCTGAAATGCCGAATCTGTCCTGAATACCGATTTTAGTAACGGGAACAGGGCATCTTCTCGCCGTAACATCGCACACGCTGTCACCAAGACCGCCGACAACATTATGCTCCTCAACTGTTACGATTCTGCCTGTTTCCTTAGCCGCCTTAATGATGATTTCCTCGTCAATCGGCTTGATTGTGTGTATATTGATAAGTCTTGCGTTGATGCCCTGAGCCTCAAGCTCCCTAACAGCCTCCAACGCATCCTTGACAACAATGCCCGATGCGATAACCGTTATATCGTTGCCCTCGTGCAGTGTGATACCCTTGCCGAGAGTGAAATCATAATTATCGGGGTCATTGAAGCTGTCAACAGCAAGTCTGCCCAGACGAAGATATACAGGACCGTCATACTCAACAGCCGCCTTGACAGCCGCCATCATCTCCCAGTGGTCGGCAGGGTTGATGATGGTCATACCCGGCAGTGTTTTCATCAGCGCGATGTCCTCACAGCACTGGTGTGTTGCACCGTCCTCACCGACTGAAATGCCTGCGTGAGAGCCTGCGATTTTTACATTAAGGTGCGGATAAGCAACCGAGTTTCTTATCTGCTCGTATGCTCTGCCCGTTGCGAACATTGCAAAGGAAGCGGCGAACGGAATTTTGCCGCAGGCGGCAAGTCCTGCCGCAGTGCTTATCATATTTCCCTCTGCGATACCGCAGTTGAAAAATCTTTCGGGGAATACCTTCTGGAACATAGCTGTTTTTGTTGAGCCTGAAAGGTCGGCGTCAAGAACAACAATGTCTTTATTTGTCTTTGCAAGCTCGCACAGAGCCATACCAAAGCTCTCTCTCGTTGCCTTCTTAATCACTTCTGCCATTGCTTACGCCTCCTCAATCTCTTTAAGCTGCTGCTCAAGCTCAGCCATAGCCTGCTTGTACTGCTCGTCGTTAGGAGCAACGCCGTGCCAGCCAACCTGATTTTCCATAAACGAAACGCCCTTGCCCTTTACCGTCTTAGCGATAACCGCAAACGGCTTGTCCTTGCACTCACGCGCAGCAGCAAAAGCCTTTTCGATTTGTTCAAAGTCGTGACCGTCAATCTCTATTGCACCGAAGCCGAAAGCCTCGAACTTTTCCTTAAGGTTGCAAAGACCTGCAACATCCTCAACCTTGCCGTCAATCTGGAGTCCGTTGTTGTCAACGATAACGCACAGATTGTCAAGCTTATAGTGAGAAGCAAACATTGCAGCCTCCCATACCTGACCCTCTTCGCACTCACCGTCGCCTAAAACGGTGTAAACACGGTAGTCCCTGCCGTCAACCTTTGCAGCAACAGCCATTCCGCAGGCTGCCGAAACGCCCTGTCCGAGAGAGCCGCTGCTCATATCAACGCCCGGTGTACCCTTCATATCCGGGTGACCCTGAAGCATTGCGCCGACATGACGGAGCTTTTCAAGCTCATTAAACGGGAAGTAGCCCTTCAATGCGAGTGTTGCATAAAGGCTGGGGCAGCCGTGACCCTTTGAAAGCACAAAGCGGTCCCTGTCGGGGTTCTTCGGATTTTCGGGGTCTACATTCATCTCTTTAAAATAAAGATAGGTAAAAATATCTGCTGCGGACAAAGAGCCGCCCGGATGACCGGATTTTGCGTTATAGGTGCCGATAATCGCGCCCATCCTTGATTTGCAGGCGAGCATTTTAAGCTCAAGAAGTTCTGCACTGTTCATACCAAATCTTTCCTTTCTTATCTACTATGAAAAAACGCAAAAAGCGTTATTTATCTTATAGTATCCGAAATTCAAGGCAAATTGCCTTATTCGTGTTTTACAATAATAGCATAAATGCAATATTATATTTTTCGTTAAAAGCAAAATAAACAGCTTTTTGTTTACTTTTGCACCTGACATCTTAACATTTGCTCACAATTTGCAAAAGCTTGTTTTCACGCCGGCGCTATGCTATAATCGGAATGTAAAGGCAATATCATCAACTTAAGGATCCGTATTCCGAAAATGTTCGTAGGGAACGGTCTTGACCGTTCCGAGATAGGCGTATTTACTGCAATGCTCTACAAAATCAGAATAGAGTATAACACTCTGCGGCTCGAACCGGAACAGGCAAGCCTGTTCCCTACAACCTCGTTTCAGGTTTCGTGCTTAAGTTGATGACATTGAATGTAAAATAACGGCATTAATAACAGCATTACTATTTAATCGCAGGGACTGATGAATTGTGAGTACGGTTGATTTGATTTTGGAATTATTAAGGCAGGGCGGATATGTTTCGGGGCAGGAAATGTCCGACAAGCTGGGCATATCCCGAAACGGCATTAACAAATGGATAAAAACTCTTCGCGCGCAGGGCTATGAAATTGACAGCGCGACAAACCGAGGCTACAGCCTTATCTGGGAGCCTGATAAGATGTCACAGCAGGAAATAAATGAAAAGCTGAAAACACTGTATATCGGCAGACCGACTGTGGTGCTCGACAGCGTTGACTCGACAAACGAAGAAATAAAGCGCCGCGCAAAGCAGGGCGAGAAACAGGGACTCACCGTTGTGTCTGACGAGCAGACACTCGGCAAGGGCAGGCTTGGCAGAGTTTGGCAATCGCCAAAGGGTACAAGCATTTACGAAAGCATTCTGCTCCGCCCTGAGCTTGCACCCTCACAGGTGCCGTGCATAACGCTTGTTGCAGGGCTTGCGCTTTGTAACACTATCAACAGCATTGCCGAGTGCAACGCAAAAATCAAGTGGCCGAACGACATAATCATCGGCAGTAAAAAGCTGTGCGGAATTCTCACCGAGATGACTATTGAGGACAACACTGTTTCGTTTGCTGTTGTCGGTATGGGCATAAATGCCAACAACCGTTCCTTCCCCGATGAAATCAAGCATAAGGCGACCTCTCTATACCTTGAAAAGGGCATAGCATTCAGCCGTGCGGAGCTTGTTGCGAAGCTTGCCGAAAATTTTGAGCAGGCGTATAACGAGTTTATTATGGGCGGCTTTGAGGCTATCAAAGACGAGTATGTTTCGCTTTGTGCAACTATCGGCAGGCGCGTCAGCGCACACCGCAGTAATGAGGAGATTTGCGGAACTGCCGTCGACATTGCCGCAGACGGCGGATTGATTATTCAAACCGACAGCGGCAAGACGGAATATATCAGCACAGGCGAGGTTGCGGTGCAGGGAATATATTGAGAGTGGAGAGTGAAGAGTAGAGTTACACAAATTTCCCTCCATTTTTTCTAAAATTCTGACAATACAAAAAACAATAAAGCAGTGGTATAATTTTATTACAGAATATTATTCAACAGGAGGAACTGCAATGAAAAAGCTATTTTCAGCTAAAAAAATTATATCACTGCTTTTGTGCGTACTGATGGCTGTTATGCCGTTTTCGGGCGCACTTGCTCTTGACGGCGGCAACACCCAATCGGGTGTTCCGGCTTATGTCACCTCAAGCAGCGACAAGGCACTGTGGCTTGACGGCTGTTCAACCGAGGGAGTAACCGAAATTGACGCTGTCAAATGGTATCTTCACACGGACGGAGTATATTATTTCTTGATGCCGACCTCGGCTGACATTAATTCCGCCGCACTGTATCACAACTTTGACAGCGTTGAAATCAACGGCAAGGCTGTCGCAAGCGGCGACATTCTCACTGATTTGCCTAAAAACAAGAATTTTACCGTTACCGCCGACGGCGAGGACTACACCGCCTACATTATGCAATCATCGAGCATAGCCTCAATGTTCATCACAACCGAAAGCGGCAGTATGGACGCTATCAACGCCGACCCATACCACGAAAGGGCAGAATCGGGTCAGATGCTTCTTGTTGACAGCGAGGGTGCGGTTTCCTATGACGGCGCGCTCAACTCAATCAAGGGCAGAGGCAACACAACCTGGCGACTCGACAAAAAGCCGTACAACATCAAGCTGCCGAAAAAGGCAAGCCTGCTCGGTATGAAGTCGAGCAAAAAGTGGTGTCTGCTTGCAAACGCACAGGAGCACTCAATGATGCGCAACCGTGTTGCATATGACCTTGCAGACGAGGTAGGACTTGATTTCTCGCCTGAGTCGCGCTTCCTTGACCTTTACGCAAACGGCGAATACCTCGGCACATATCAGCTCAGCGAAAAGGTTGACCTCGGCAAAAACAACCTCGTCAGCATCACAGATTTGCAGGGCAACACCGAGGACGCTCTTTTAGCCGCAGGACAGAATGACGACATTGAGTCATACTCACTCACAAAGTCAGGCAACAGACAGGGCTATGCTCTGCCGCTTAACCCCGATGATATAACAGGCGGCTATCTGCTTGAATATGTTGTAAATCCAGAGGAGCCGTGCTATTTTATTACTACAAGAGAACAGGCGGTTGACCTCAAAACAGTCAACTCTATTGAGCAGGTAAATTACATAGCCGACTTTGTGCAGGATATGGAGGACGCACTGTATTCAGAAACAGGCTACAACTCAAAGGGCAAGCACTACACTGATTATCTTGACCTTGAATCCGCCGCACTTATGTATCTGCTCGAGGAGCTTTCGGTGAACATCGACACAGGCATTTCAAGCTGCTTCTTCTACAAGGACTCCGACCTCACAGGCGACGGCAAGCTTCACGCCGCACCGGTGTGGGACTATGATGTTGCATTCGGCAACCTCAGTGCAATCAAGGACAGCGTGTCAATGCTCTCAACTACTGATATTTTCGCAGGCATTTCAAAGCGCTACGAAACCGACTATTACACAATTATAGGTCAATTTGCACAGCACGAGGATTTCATGGAAGAGGCAAAGAGACTGTGGAACGAAAGATTTGTTCCTGCATTTGACATATTAAACGGCTACACAGAAGGAACAGGCAGGCTGAAGAGCTTTGAGCAGTATTCAAGCCTTGTTTCCGACAGCGCAGAGATGAATTATACACGCTGGGATATCCGCTCTACCATTCTTGTATACTCCGCAGGAACGACGCACAAAAGCCAGCTTTCGTATTATCTTAAATGGATTTCGGCTCGCAAAAACTTTATGGACAGCTTTTTTATCGAGCTGCAAACAGCTCAGAGCCTTGCTCTTGCCGAACTCACAAGATACAAAAACTCGGTTAATGAGGCTGATTACGATTCCGAATCATGGAGCAGCTTCCTTGCGGAATATAACAAAGGCATTGAAGCAATAAGCGCCGCAACTAATGTTGTAGAGGTTGCCACCGCATTGACTGACGCACAGGCAGCAATGAAATACGCACTGAGCGATATTTATGTTTACTTTGACAACACAAAGACGCAGTGGAACGAGGTTTATATCTACTGGTGGGACAGCGACGATGTGGAAACACCGCCTTGGCCCGGTGTTACGATGACAGACTGCGGCAACGGCTACTGGAAATACAGACTTGACAAAAGCATACTGAATGTCATCTTTAACAACGGCAACAACGGCGCTCAGACAGAGAATCTTATTGCACCGATTAAGACAAATCAGGTCTGGATTCCCGATTATGAGAATTCAGCCTCTACGGGCAGCGAGGTTTACTACGGCAAATGGACAGACTATTTCATTAAGGGCGATGTAACAGGCGACAGAAAGGTTACGCTGATTGACGCAATCACCGTTCAGAAAGCGGGACTCAGGCTTACGACTCTTGATGAACAAAGCAAATTAAACGCAGATATGAACAATGACGGTGAAATAACAATATACGACGCAATTATGATTCAGAAGCTTGCACTATCGCAGGAAGTATAAGGGCAGAATAAATCAAATTCAAGCTGATACACAGCAAAAATTCAGGGCGAACCACAGCGGTTCGCCCGATTTTTTTGCCCGGTTTTTATTCTCGTTTTATTCTGCTCGACCAAACTTTTAATTAAAGAGCAGCGTAGCTTCGATGACCAACTCTCCACTCTCCACTCTCCACTCTGCGGCGAAGCCGCCACTCACATCGTTTCGGGAGCTGTAATCTTGAGCATATCAAGCACATTTTTAATAACGCTCTTAACGCTCAGGCACAGCGCAAGTCTTGCCTGCAAAAGTCCGTCCTCACTGCCCTTTATTCTGCAAGCGTTGTAGAACTTATGGAACAGTGATGCAAGCTGAAGCACAAAGCGGGTGACCTTTGTCGGGTCATACTCCTTAGCCGCCGAGATTATCTCGTTGGTATACGAAGCCAAGTGATGAATAAGCTCCTTCTCCTCGGGTGCTGTGAGCAGCTCAAGCTCCTGCTGAGTGCATTTTCTCGGCTCAATGCCGTCCTCTTTAAGTGCCTTTATGATAGAACAGATTCTTGCGTGAGCGTACTGAACATAATAAACAGGGTTCTGGCTGTCCTGCTGAACCGCCAAATCGAGGTCAAAGTCCATCTGTGTGTTAGCCTCGCGCATATTGAACATAAATCGCGCCGCGTCAACAGGCACCTCGTCAAGCAGGGTTTCAAGCGTAATCGCCTTGCCGCTGCGCTTTGAAAGCTTGTAGGTTTCGCCGTTCTTTACAAGGCGAACCATCTGCATAATTATCATATCGAGCCTGTTTGAGTCAACGCCCAGAGCCTCCATTGACGCCTTCATTCGCGGAATATAGCCGTGATGGTCAGCGCCGAGAACATCGATTGCAATGTCATAGCCGCGTGTTACAAGCTTGTTGTAGTGGTAGGCAATATCGGGAACAAGATATGTCGGGATTCCGTTTGCACGAACAAGCACTCTGTCCTTGTCCTCGCCGAAATCGGTGGTCTTGAACCACAAAGCTCCCTCCTGCTCATAGGTGTGTCCGCTTGCCTTGAGCTTTTCTATAATTTCAGCTACTGCGCCGCTTTGGTGCAGTGAGCTTTCCAAAAACCAGTTGTCATACTGAATGCGGTATTTAAGCAAATCGTCCTTGAGCTTCTGAATATTAATCGGCAGAGCAAAGTCGCAAAGCGCCTGCTTTCTCTGCTCGCTGTCAGCGTCAACATATTTATCGCCGTTGATTTCGGCAAAAGCCTTTGCGTGGTTTGTGATATCCTCGCCGAGGTATGCGTCCTCAGGCATTTCAACGCTTGAATCAAAAAGCTGTAAGTATCTGACCTCAAGCGAATTTTTGAACTTCTCAATCTGGTTGCCCGCGTCGTTTACATAGAACTCCCTCGACACCTCATAGCCTGCCGCCTGCAAAACAGCGGCAAGGCAGTCGCCCAGAGCGCCGCCTCTTGCGTTACCGATGTGCATTGGACCTGTCGGGTTTGCCGAAACAAATTCAAGCAGAATTCTCTTTCCATTGCCGTAGTCGCTTTTGCCGTAGCCCTCTCCCTTTTCCTCAATCTCGTTGAGTACAGCGGCGTAATAGCACGGCGCAAGAACAAAGTTCAGAAAGCCCGGTCCTGCAACCTCACAGCTTTCGGCATAGGTCTTGCCGAGATCTATATTATCCTTTATCGCATTTGCAATTTTAAACGGCGGCATACGAAATGTCTTTGCACAAGCCATAGCGGCGTTTGTTGCAAGGTCGCCGTGACTTCTGTCCGCCGGAGTTTCTATAATAAATTTCGGCAGTGCCTCATACTGCGGAAGCTCGCCCTTTTCAACTGCGCGGTCAAGCGCATTCTTTATTTCCTCCATCAGCTGTGCTGACGCTATACTTGCCGTCTGTGACATCAAAATCTTCCTTTCTGTTTTTTAAGAGTGGAGTGTTGAGAGTGGAGAGTGGAGTTGTGGTTGTCGCAGCTGCGCTGCTCTTTGAATTAAGAAGAAGTTGGATAGTATCCTTGCCTCCCTTTCAAGGGAGGGGGACCGCTTGCGGTGGAAGGATGTGCTCGAACCAGCAAAATGCAGTCAAAAAAGCTGACTGACCGCATATTCAGCGTAGCGAGCAGACATCCTTCAGTCAGCTTCGCTGACAGCTCCCTTCAAAGGGAGCCAAGAACTCGTTTCAACATTCATCGGTTCGAGCCGGAACACTCAAGAGTGTTCCCTACAACCTCGTTTCGGGTGAACATCTCCACTCTTCACTCTTCACTCTACTCACTGCGGCTTCGCCGCACTGAGCCTTTTAATCTCGATTGAAAATTCATTTTCACTGCCGAAGTCGCTGTTGAAATTCAGCGAGTAAGCAACTTTTATATATCCGCCGTCAACGCTTAAGTCAAAGTCAATCAGGCTTGTGAACACGGTAATCATCAGATTGCCGAACGGCGTCTGATAAAGGCACTGATGCTGCGAATCAAGCTCCAGCATCAGTCGGCTTTCATAGTCTCCTGTTCGTATTATTGTAACAAGGCTTTCATTCGCGATTTCAACAACGGTATCCCGCTCAGAGTCGCCGTTTTCTTCCTCGACATACTCGGTGTAGTAAATATACCTTACACCGTCTTTCTCCTCATAGCGTCCTGTGGTTTCAAGCTCAATCACATCCTGCTCGCCGTCAACGGTCTGCTTACCTGTGATTTTTATTAAGTAATCTTTTTTAAGTTCTTCCATTTTCGCCCTCATATATGCTAAACAGCAATTTCAAAATATCCGAAATAAAATTCGAATATATTTGTAAGATTAGATTGGTAAGGTTAGATTGGCGAGAGAATTTTTCGTCAATATTGTTCTATGTCTATCTGTTCAACCGTATCATCAATATCCCTGTCGAGGAACATTCCTGCAAGGTGAGAGAATCCGTCGGGTGTGTCGCTGACATAAAAGCTGCTTTTGCCGGGCTTTTGACTGTCGTTGAGAAGCCCTTGCTGTTCAAGCAGCTGCGCTGTATAAAGCGCGGTTTCCCTGCCCGAATCGACAAGTGCAACACCCTGCCCCATAACCTTTGAAATAACCTTTTTGAGTATCGGGTAGTGCGTACAGCCGAGTATTATTGTATCAACGCCAAGCTCCTTAAGGCCTTGCAGATAGCGCTCAACAACCATAACGACAATCGGGTCGTCCTCTGAAATAAAGCCGTTTTCAACAAGCGGCACAAACAAAGGGCAGTCCTGCTGATACACCTTGATGTTCGGGTTCAGGCGTTCAAGCTCGTGCTTATAGGAGTTACTGCTTATCGTTGCACTTGTGCCTATTACGCCGATTTTGCCGTTTTTTGTCTTTTTGATTGCCGCAGCCGCAGTCGGCTTTAAAACGCCTGTGAACGCAACGGGAATTTTACCGCCCAAGTCCCCTGCAACTGAGCTTACAGTGCCGCAGGCGGCGATGATAAACTTAACATTTTTTGACAACAAAAAAGCGGCGTCCTGATGAGCGTATTTCTTTATCGTACTGCGGCTTCGGTTACCGTAAGGCACTCGTCCCGTATCGCCGAAATACACAATATCCTCGTGCGGCAGTACGCTGAGAAGCTCCTTAACCGCAGTAAGACCGCCAAGCCCCGAATCGAAAACTCCGATAGGCTCCTTTGACATAGCCGTTCCCTCCCCGAAAGAATAGAAAATAGAGTTGAGAGTGAAGAGTGAAGAGTGAAGATGAATTTCGCAACGGGTCTGTGAGTTTGTAGGGAACGGTTTTGACCGTTCCGGGTCGAGCCAATAAAAATTAAACTCTATTATAGTTTTGTTGAACCTAGCAGTAACTGCGTCTATCCCGGGCGACCGCAAGGGTCGCACCTACGAAACACATGCAACATTCATAAGAGCGAGCAGGAACACTCAAGAGTGTTCCCTACGAACTCGTTTCGAGTAAACATCTCCACTCTCCACTCTTCACTCTTCACTCTGCGGCATATCCGCAAAACTCTTCACTCTGCGGTGTAGCCGCACAACGCACATTTACAGTTAATTATAAGCTTTAAAGCCGCCTGTGTCAAGGGCGGCGGATTTTATGAAAGCGCATAAAGCGGCGTGCGAAACAAGCATCTGCGTTGCACGCTCTGATACCACATTTTGGACTGCGCTCCAAAAACTACTCAACAGTGATTTATTCTATGTAATTTATTCTATCAAAATTATATTCACATAGTCATAAAAACGATCTGAAAACCGCCAAAGAAAAAGACTCCGAAAAAGATTTCTCTCTTTCAGAGCCTTGAAGCTTACGCTGTTTAATTTTACTTATTTCAAACTCTTCATCGTGGGGACGATTTAGGACATCGTTTCAACTCTTACTATAACCCAACATAGTTCAAAACAAGTCACAAATCAGATTTTTTCAAAATCCTATTTTACTATAATTTCGATTAGTTTCGTGAGGGCTTTGTGTAAGAATTGATGTAAATGATGTAAATGCTCTAATCCACCAACTATGAAGTTCGTATCAATAATATCTGTTAAACCGACACTTTATTATACTCATTTTTGAAGTAGGAGTCAAGACCTTCAAATTCGGACTTTCTCAGCTCCTTTGTTACATCAGTATAGATGTTAAGCGTAGTTGAAATATCCTTATGACCAAGTGTGTCCTGAATGACCTTAACATTAACCCCTGCTTCGCACATCCTTGTTGTGAAAGTGTGCCTTAATGAATGGCAGCTAAAATGTGGGAGCAATACTTCTGCGTTTTCGTCCTTTAATAACTGTTCATCGTTGCAGTCACGGATAATACGGCGGATTGCTTTGTTCAGGGTTGCCTGATGTTGTGGCTGTCCGAAACGGTTGATAAAGATAAAATCGGTATATCCGTCAACAGTCGCTTCGCAATGGAGGTCGAGCAACTCCTGCCTTTCCTTTTCCATTAAGAACGCTTCTTTGACAAAACCGAGCATAGGCACTTTTCTTCTTCCTGCCGGGGTTTTGGTCGTATTAACATTGAAGTAACAGCCACACTTGCTTCCCTCAGTTCGGTGGTCATAGTAAACCAGCGTGTGGTTCACATCAATGATACCTTCTTCCAAATCAATATCGCACCATCTTAACCCTGTAACCTCTCCAACACGAAGTCCCGTACCAATCATAACCGCAAACACCGGATACCAATACTTTGATGTCGGAGAGTTTTTCAGATAGTCAAGAAACAACTCTTGCTCCGGCTTTGTTAAGGCTCTACGCTTCTCGGTCTGAAAACAATGGGACTGTTTCAACTCTTTAAGCACATTGTTTGACGGGTTATTCCTGATGTAGTCATCATCGACCGCCATATTCAAAATCTGATGGAGAACCGTATGAATATTATCAATGGTTGCCGGCTTCAGATGGCGTTCGTCTGCAAGGTAATTATAGAACCTCTTTATATCTGTTTTTCTCAGAGAAGATACAGTCTTTGAACCTATCTGATGACGGACAAAGGTCTCATACATATACTTGTAGTTTTCAAAAGTGTTGTTTTTCAGTCCTCGCTTCAAATCCTTCCAAAGCTCATATATGTCATTGACCGTTGTGTAACGAGCTTCTGCCTTAATGCCATCGCTCTTGTCTTTTGCGATTTGTTCCTCTTTGTATCGCAGTTCATCAAGTGTCTTGGCATACACATAACGCCTTTTATGATTGGCGTCCGTCCAACTGAAATGGTATGTACCATCGGCTCTCTGTGATTCGCCTGTACGAAGCACTACTCTTGATTTGTCTTTTCTTTTTGTTCTTGGCATAATTTTTCCTCCCTTAAATGCGAAATTGCTTATCAAGATAATCAATAAATTTGTCTCGGATTACACAGACCTGAACACCGTTAGTGACAGCAAAGGGACAATCACCCTTCATTATGATTTGCCTGATTTTTGTCCTACCTATACCGGTGTACTCGGCTGCTTCCTCAACAGTTAGAACATTCTTCTCCCAAAAGGGAGCTTTTTCTTTACGCTTTTCGAGTAAGGCTCTGTAAGCTAAAACACCGTTGTCCATAAGCCCTCCTTCCTATATTGAGTACATTTTCTCAATGTACTCATCAAAAACTCGTCTCTTAACCATTCGTCTGTTTCCTACCCACAGCACGAACGGACATTTTTCTTGGCTTGTCATCTCATAAAGTTTGTCTCTGCCTATGCCTGTGTAAGCGGTCGCTTCATCAATCGTAAGGTAAGGCTTAACCCAAACCGGCACGGTTTCCACCCGATTGCCTGAATTATTCAATTCAGTCTGCTTATTTCCCATAACACCACCTCCGTCAGAGGGAATACTGCGATGACAGGTATTCCTCAAATTGTTTTCTTTTAATCAATCGCTTTGCTCCGTTCCAAAGAACGAAATGACAATCTTCGCTATTCGATAGTTCTTTTATCTTTGATGTGCCAATGCCCGAATATTCCGAAGCTTCTTCAACCGTAAGATTCATTTTCTTCCAAATTGGGACACTCGGCATATTGGATTTAAGCTGTTTGTCAGACATACGCTGTAACCTCCTTCCTTTGGTGATTACAGCATACTCAAAAGTCTGCGGTAAGCCAATTATGCGAATCGGCTCATCGCAGACTTGACTTTTTTCTTAAATCGAGTATTGCCTTTCGATAAATTCGTCAAAGACTTTCCTTTTAATCATTCTTCTGCTACCAATCCAAAGGACAAAAGGACAATCCTGACTTTCCGTCATTTCATAGAGTTTTCCCATTCCAATACCGGAATAAGCTGCCGCCTCCTCAATAGACAGGTTTGGTTTACACCAAAGAGGAATATCGTAACGCTTCTTCTTTTCACTGCTATTTGACATTCCTGCACCCCTTTCCTTTGACCGAGGTGCGTTTGTCATAAACGATATAATCCCAACCGCTGTTATTACACTTATCGCAGTGGTCTTTGCTTTTCGCAAAAGGGTCAAGACGCCTGACAACATAATTCGGGTCGTGGATATAGTCGCTCAGGCACTTGGGACATAAGCAGCGAACATCTCCGTTTCTGTCTGTGTTGTAAATCCATAAACCGAAAGTCTTTTTTAGAGCTGCGTTAATATGCTTCCAAAGCCTTTCATTGTTTACCGAACCAATGTAGTCTGTCAGTTCGCCCTTATTGACGGTCTGTATCTGTTCAAGAAGAACCATCGACGGTTTCTTCAGACCGAAGTCCTCACCCAAAATGATGTGTGAAGGAAGATACTTCTTTTTCATCACAGCCGTAACAGCCGCAACAATAATTGTCGGAGCATTGGCATTAAAATTGTCTGCCTGAATTACCATTACAGGTCTCTCTCCCGACTGGACAGACCCCTCTCTTTTTCCAAAATCGTAGTAGAATAAATCTCCACGCTGAATTTCTTTTCTCTGCATATATGTATAACCTCTCTATTCATTTAGTGTTGAAAGTGCATTTCGTATCCGGATTTGAAATAACCCCTTCACTCATTTGGACAAAGGGGGTCAAAATGCACACCCAAAATCAGAGGTTTTCATAAAATTTCTTGAAATTTTTTCTTGCGGCAGCAATCGACTTATCTACAACGCTGTAATATACGCCTTCTTCCTTTGCGATTTTTCTTGAACTCATCCCTAACAGAATCGCTTTAATCAGTCTTTCTCTCTGAACAGGTTTAAGCATTTGCAAAACCTTTCTGACTTTTGCAATTTCTAACTGGCGGAGCTGTTCCTTTTCTTCCTCAATCCGTTCTTCCTCCGCTTTCTCAAACGGGTCAACAAACGGAGTAATCAGTTCCCGGTGGAACTGTTCAGAGATGTCATCTTCATATCCGTACACATCAATTGTTCTTTTTGCTCGCTTTTCGTACTTATCGTTGTTTCTGTATGACTCGTCAATCACTTCGCCCTGAGCCATAGAAAGCAGAATGAACGGAGTGTACCGACGGATAACATCAGGGTATTTAACCCACAATTCTTCTTCCGCCAGTTCTGTTACAATCGCCCATTTCTCCGTGCCGGTGTAACCGTGGTATTCATACCGCAGATTGATAAGTTTGCAGTCGTTCGCAAATAATAATTCCTGTTGTTCTAATGTAAGTTTTGTCATTGTCGTAATCTCCTTGAATTTGAATTTTTGAATTTGGTTGAAATCAAAAATTCGGAGATTACGGATACTTGGCGATATAACAAAGCCACCAAGTTTGTGTATAACTACAAACACAAAAAGCCGCAAAGGTACTAAGACCTCTACGGCAACACGCATAATTATCTCTATGATATAGATATGTGACTTCTACCCGAAAAGTAGAAAGGTGCCACGAACAAGCAAGGCTTTTTTTAACAGATTATCCTCACTTGTGCGTGACACTATGTAAATAGCTGCTGCTTCTGATAAGCAGCGTGGTGGTCGTGCTTGACCAACACATAAAAATCCCTCCAAACTCGAAAACGGGTTTAGAGGGCGGTAAAATTTAGTCTGGGCGTGACAAAGCCGCCCACCAAAGCACCGTTTTTTTTATTCGGCGGGCTTGTCCTACCTATGGTTATATAAAAACAGAGCCGACAAACTGCGATTACTCACTTGTTCATCGGCTCTGCATCTTATGCGTCTGGCTCTTTGATGACGGTTATATGTAGTTCCTTTGCATTTATCAAAGTTTCCTGTTTACATTTCGGACAATACAGAGGGAAATTTTTTAGTTCGGTATTTTCCCGTATCATTGTTCGGGTTTTATTGCCGCAGACAGGGCAGCGTATCCAATCACTTTTAGTATTTGCCGTATCCACTTAACCAAAATTCCTCCATAGCTGCATTAAATTTATCTGGTGTGTCCATATTCACACAATGTCCAGCTCCCTCGAAAATAATCACACAGCATTCTGGTTCATTTTTCTTCCACATTTCTACTGCGGATAGTTCCATTGGAATATCATACTTTCCGCAGCCAATAAGCAAAGGATATTTCCTTGGTTCTGTCTGCCGAACATTTACCATACTGCTTAAAGAGGATAAATACATAAATGACTTTTTAGAAAATTGAATATTCATCTCGTAAAAATCCTTTTGAGCCTGTAAAGTATAAGCAGATATTTTTTTATTCGACTTTGCAAACCATTTAATTGAAAATAAAGCTTTAAGCATCATAAGTGTCTGTGATGCGCTATTTTCTTTCTGCATTTTTGCATCAAAATTGTTTATATCATAACCGCCGAAACAAGCAAGTGATTGTACTGCTTCTGGATACTGGTTTGCAAAGTCTTGAGCTAATACAGCTCCCAATGAAATGCCGACAATATGTATCTTTTCAATTTTTTCTGTTTTTAGGATTTCGCTTATCCACGCCGACATTTTATCTATACTATCACCTTTTCGCACTTTCGTTGATTTACCGTGACCAATAATATCAAGAGTAAGAATATTGTATTTATCCCGAAAATAGTCGATTTGGGTTTGAAACATATTATGATTTACAAAAGCTGCGTGAATAAAAAGTATCCATTCTGTTTTTTCCTTTCTGCTGATATAATAAACAATAGGTGATTTCTCTAAATGGTATTGCTTCATATTTCTCCATTCCTCATCTTTTCTAATAAATTCTCGAACCAATCAATATTAAATTTGATTATATCTTTGCCATATAGTGCAGATACAAATTGATAATTAAGTATATCTTTGTGTTCTTCTAAAACATCAATATTCTTTACATCATCACATATTGTCGCTAACACATTGTATTGTTCCTTTAAATACATTAAATGTTGTTGTATGCTTGTCTCTCGATTTTTCTTATCTGAAAATCCCATAAAATAGACCTTTGCTAACTCTGGAATTTTAGGACTTTGTTCTTCTAAGGGTGCGTTTATCCACTCATAAAAATGCTGCTTTCCGCTTTCCGTTATGCAATAGATTTTCTTATATTTTCCATTATCAATAATCTCCTCATAACTGATATATCCGCAATTCAGCAGTTTTTTTACTGCAGCCTGTATGCTGCCCATACTGCTGCTATACATCAAATTTATCCCTTTGCTAATTCTATCCCTTAATTGATATATCGTTCTATTACACATAAGTAAAAGTCCAAGAATAATGTTATCCATTGTACATCCTCCATATATTACTATCAGTAACATTACTATTATATTCAGAAAAGGACTAAAAGTCAAGAGGTAGTTGTTTTTGTAAACGCAAAGCGACAGAGCTTTTATCCTCAGCCGCCCGTCTGTTATGCATAAACGATTTCCTCATTCACAATCTCCATAGAACAAACCCGTATGTTATTTATTCGCCAAATCCATTCTAAAGCGTATTCAGCCTTTAACTGTTCCGTGATACCATGTGGCCAAGAGATAATATGAATTTTTAACTCCATTTATAAGAAGTGAAATATCTTATTGTAGGTATTTTCACATCGTTTAATAAGAAGCCACAAATCCATACAATATAATAAGAGAATTATATTGGCACAAGGTGGTGAGCTTATGGACGAGAGAAACTATGATTTTGATTTCGATTTTATGCCGATAGGACAGGCGATTAAGAAAGCCCGTGAAGCAAGGGGAATGACGAGAGAGCAGCTTTCTGGGATAATCGGCTATGCCCCCAGACACATTCAATCTATCGAAAATGAGGGAAAATATCCAAGCATCGAGCTGTTAATTCAGCTTATTACAATGTTCGATGTTTCGGTTGATGAGTATATATTTCCTAACAAAGAAGTCAAAAAGAGTTCCGTCCGCAGACGCTTAGACGCAGAACTCGACAAACTAAACGATAAAGAGCTGTCCGTAGTTGAAGCAACTGTTATCGGACTATGTAAGGCAAAAGAATAGGAAATATAAAGGCACGGATTTTTTACACCCGTGCCCTTTTCATTATATTGCTTTAATTTTTTTGAGATAAGCAACTGCATCTGTATGCCCACAAAAATAAATATGCAAGCGTTCCATATCACTCAATTTACGGTTCAACTTAAAATACTGAACAAGGACTTCGTGTTCATCATTAGAAATATGGATTTCACCCTCTCCCTCTATAACATTTTCTATAAAAGGATACTTTTTCGTTAAGTCAGAAATCTGTTGCTGCAACTGGGCATATTCATTATTAGTATCATACAGATTCATTACAATTTTACTGTCAATTTCTGCAAAATCTTTTTCTAAACGGGATGGTAGGTCAAAATATGTTTTACTCACATCAGTCACCTCTAATCTTTTTCTTATATCATAACCATCATCGAAAATAATATCAAATGTGCGATTTTACATTTGATAAAAACGGCAGGCAAACAGGTTTATCTGTTACGCTCTGCCGCATTTACAATATTATTATCTTAATTTATGCCAAAATTTCATTTAATAATCTTTGATACGAATCAGATAAAGATATTATCATTAACTTATACCAAGTCTCTCTTGTAAACACGCCATTTTCAATGCACCATATTTTGTAATGCAAATCCCGTGTTTCTGTATATTGGTCAACAGGAATACCATTCTGACTATCCGCATATTTCTGCGAGTACACATTGCCGCTATATTGATTCTTTGTGTAGTCGATGTGTGTAAATACATCTTTATGAGGATAATACATTCCGTGTAGAAATGTCGTTATGACATATCCTTTTGATGAGTTTCTGTATGGCAACGTTTCAATCTCTATATGCCAAAATTCTTCTCCGGTATTTTGGTCGATTCCTTGCTTAACTACCATTAGCAGTTTGTCCATTGTTTCTTCATCAATATGAACAGTAATGGTTTTCTTTCCATTGAGATTGCTTCTATCAAAATTAAATTGCGGACCACGAAATTTTGCAAACGCCGCACCAGTATAATCATAATATTCTGACTCAGGTACAGAAAGTCGTTCATCCAAACGGTACAGGATATCGCAATTCTTTGTTTCATCGTGTATAATCCTTGCAAACCCTACCATTGTATCTATTGAATTTACGGGTGCTTTGTTCGTAAGGATATTATAATAATAACCTTTTCCATCAAAAATAAGTCCGTCTAACTTGAACACAGCACCATTCACTTTGGTTAATCCGTACTGATTGGTGGGATATGCAAAGACTTCTTCTTTGACGAACTCACTAATATCTATTTTGGTTGAGGTTAAGTTATCGAATACAAAACATACTACCATTAGAGCGACTGCATCGAGATCTACTTCTTCTACAAATGGAGTTATTATTTTATATTTAGCAATAGCTGAATAATATGCTCCTGATGACAGTTCCGCTTTTGGCTTGAACCACGCTGTTGCAGCGAACAGAGCACAATTGGATTTATCGTTATCAATCATATATTTTACAAGGTCGTCAATATTCACTTCATATTCTTTAATGCTGTTTTTTATAACCTCTCCGAAGGGAATCATGAACGGGTCAATCTGTCCTATTTTCCTTTTTTGTGAAAAATATAATCCCATAAATTCACGAATAGCTAAACGCTTGTATGTAATACTTTTACATTCCTCTGTTTCAGCCATTTCCAAGAGAAAAAGTTCCGGCTCCATAATACATCTCCTACAGTATCAACTCATTTA
>JBJEOH010000011.1:0-3520 GCA_051880615.1 Acutalibacteraceae bacterium | reverse complement strand
TCCGTCAGTCCTTTCAAAATTTCTATCTCATTGTCTTCAAAACGAAAATCAAATGTCTTATTTCCCTTTATATCGGAAATAACACCACTTTGCACGAGGAAACTTCGCACGGCTTCCTGTGGTGTAACGTGGTAACGATTTGCAATGAAACATACGGCATCATCGGCATACATTTCTGCCGGAATATTGATATAATTATCCATCACTGACTGATTATAAATTATGTCCAAGCTCATAGGCTTTACGGCTGTATTCTGTTTTGTTTACCGCTCCTGTCGGCCACATTCCCGGTGCTATCACCATGCCGTAGTCTTTCCAACCCAAATAGTGAAGTAACGTATGATAATGCGAAATCATCGGTTCAGCATCCTTGGGGTCAGTGTTGGCATAGGCCATAAGGAAAGCCGACCGTTTGGATGCTTCTTTGATTTTTCCGTTAATGGCATAAAAGCGGTCAATGACAGTCTTTAACTGCGAGGAGAAGCCGAAATAATACATGGGAGTGGCAAACACCACCATATCTGCATCTACAAGATGCGGACGCAACTCTGCAAAATCATCATTGAATACACATTGTCCGTTCATGCCACAGCTATTGCAAGCAATGCAAGGCGAAACTTTATGCTGGGCGCAATCGAAACGGTACACTTCATGTCCGGCATCTTCTGCACCTTTAATGAATTGTCCAGCCAGGTAATTGGTATTCCCGTTACGGCGCGGACTTCCTGTCAATACTACAATCTTCATTTTATAATTTGTTTTATCGTTGAACAATTCAGTTGTGCCGGCCAAACCTAATCCGGAGAACAACGTCGCTCCGGCAGTCAAACCAACGGTCTTAATGAATTTCCTTCTGTCCATATAATCTTATTATTTACGATGCAAAATTATAGCGATATAACATAACGGGCATGACGATAAACGGGACGTTCATGCCAATTCTACGGATTTTAGAGAATATACTTGCCTGATCAGCAATAAAATTGCTATTTTTGCGTTTATTATTCAGAGAGATAACGCATTATGAGCAATATATATAAGGTAAGAAATACAGGTGACTATAGCCGGTATCTTGGACAAACAGACAGACATCCGTTAGTCAGCGTTATTGACTACACGGAGGTGTCACCTATCCGTCACAGTCTGAACAATTACAGCGTGTACGGAATGTTTATGCACGAGCATCTGCCGGTGGAATTGACATACGGCTGCGGCAAGTATGACTATACGAGTGGGACACTTATATGCGTGGCTCCCGGACAAATTGGAGGCAAGGAAGACAACGGAGAACGAATAGACTTGGACGGATGGGCTTTGCTGTTTCATCCAGACTTATTGCGTGGTACTCCGATAGAAAAGACTATCAAAGAATGTACTTTCTTTGACTACCGAATCAATGAGGCACTCCACATGACGGATGAAGAACGAGATATCTTTGTTTCATTGATGCGGCAGATTAAACGCGAACTTACGAACAACCGCGATGATTTCCAAAATCGAATCATTGTGGAATACATCGGTCTGCTGCTCAATTACTGTATGCGTTTCTATAATCGACAGTTCATCACAAGAAAGTTGGAAAACTCGGATATACTGATGAAATTTAATTCTTTATTGCATGATTACTTCCGTGATAAAAAGCAACTTACTATGGGATTGCCAACAATTCAGTATTGCGCTGACAAACTTTGTATGTCATCCAATTATTTCGGTGATCTTGTAAAGAAGGCAACCGGTGATTCAGCTGGAACACACATCCGTCAATATGTAATCCAGCAGGCAAAGAATGAACTCGCCACTGGAGCCACTATCGCACAAGTGGCCTACACATTGGGATTTGAATATCCTGAACACCTCAGCCGTATGTTCAAGAAAGAGACAGGACAAAGTCCTAAAGAGTATCGCGAGAACATCCTGCGTTAGTCTTTTATGCTTGAAAAGAAGTTCGTAATTCTGTTGACCGCTTCAATCTTAGTTTCCATAACCACATCGGCATAGACCTGTGTAGAGTTTATGCTGGTATGTCCGAGCAACTTGCCGACTGTGTATAAGTCGCCTCCGGCTGCCAATGACAGCGTAGCCATCGAGTGGCGGCTGGTGTGAAAGCTGACATTCTTTTCTATCCCTGCGGCGGCAGCCATCTTTTTAAGGCATCTGTCGCAGGCACTAAGGCAGGTCATATCAAAGACCTTTTGTCCCGGCTTGCAGCCGTTTCTATCCGGTAGCCAATTCAACGCAGACTGGTTCAAGGGTATCGTTACCTGTTTCCCGGTCTTTTGCATCGCACGGATTGAGACAACCAGACCGCTGTCAACCTGTTTTATATCCCGCCATGCCAGTACGCTGACATCGCTGTACCGCAATCCGGTGAAGCAGCAAAACAGGAACGCCCGTTTGGTTGTTTCGTTGGTAGTCGGGGCTTCGGCAAGCGCAAGCAGTTCCTCCTTCGTGAGATAATCTCTTTCGGACTGTTGCTTGGCGAATCGTTCATGCCTACCCAAAGCATAGAAAGGATTTTTATTCATCACTCCCTCTTTTACCGCAGCATTGAGCATACGCACAAGTGTACTCTGGTGCAGATGCAGCGTGTGGAGTGACAACTCTTTGGGATTGTCGGGCGATTTGGTGTTCTTGTAGGTGTTCTTCATGAAGTCAAGCAATCCCACAATAAACTTCTTGTCGATTTTCGACATCAGGAAGCGGGGCCTGCGGCGGTGTTTCAGATACTCCTTTATTATATTGACACAAGAGCGGTAATTATGGTACGTTGCCGGAGAATAGGACGGATTGCGTCTAATCCCTTCGATATGGCAGTCAAGCCAATCTGCAAAAATCCGTTTGGGTAGTTTCGCCTGTTTGCCATCGCCTGCCTCCGTTTCGTCCTCGTCAATGCCGAGCATCCGCTTTGACTTTATCTCATTCGCCTTTGCCATAGCCGCCTCGTTGAGCCGTCTTGCATCTGGTGCATCGTCCGGCACAAGAAACAGGTTTAGGTACTCGCTCCACCTTTTCCCCTTCTCATAGAAATCGAGGTATATAGAGCGGCTTCCCGTTTTCAATGTCCGTGTCCTTATAGTTATTTTCATCTGTTTCCCTCCGTTTGTGGTTGTTTTGAAAAGAAATCATCTACAAGATTGACCGTTTCCACTTTCTTTTTATCCACAATCTTTGCATAGATGGCGGTCGTGTTCACGTTGGCATGACCGAGCAGCTTCGATGTGGTGTAGATGTCCGCACCGAGTGTCAGCAGCATGGTTGCGCAGGTGTGCCTACTGCAATGGTAGGTTATGTGTTTGGTTATCTGCGCGTTCTGCATCCACTTCTCTATATTGCGCTCAATGTTAGATGCCCCGGTCGGCAATGTGAAAATCGGTTCTTCAGGATTCTCTTTGGGATTCAGGCAATCGACAGCCTCTTTTGACAACGGCACGTTTGCCAGCTTTTGGGTCTTCTGCATCTTTATCCTTATATATAAAGTTTTGCCATCGGGGGCTTTGACAATCTTTCCCCATGTCAGCGA
>JBJEOH010000010.1:0-3685 GCA_051880615.1 Acutalibacteraceae bacterium | reverse complement strand
TCTGGAGCAACTGGGTCATAACATCCACACAGCGGTCAAATGCCGCATTATATTTCGCTTCATCGTAGTATTTCTTCAATAGGCAAATCCTCCATTAAATTTCCATGTCCTGCCCACGCTTGCGGTCAGGCTGTCTGTGTTCCTGTTTCTCCTGCCCTCTGGTGAGGATGACATTCAAAAAAGCCCGAACCCTTTCAGATGCAATTTCCAGTGCATCCAGATAGGGCTGGGCTTTCTTTTTGAGTTCCAAATATTTTTCATTCAAGGCTTCAAAGCGGCGCTTCCAAACGGATGCACTCTTTTCTGCCTGTTCGTATTTTTGCTTGTATTTCAGCTTTTCCGCTTTCTCTGCGAAGCTACTGACTGCATAATCCTTTAGGGTACGGCATTCGTCCGGTGTCAGCGTGATGTTTCCGGTGATGGGATGTTTCTTGCCCATGGACTCGATCTCCTGTACCGTCATAGCGGTTGCTTTTGCTGTTTTAGTATCCTTTTGCAGAGCTTCCAGTTTCTTTTTCTGCTTTTCCGTGGCAGTTTTGGCA
This sequence comes from Acutalibacteraceae bacterium, assembly GCA_051880615.1. Classification (GTDB taxonomy): domain Bacteria; phylum Bacillota; class Clostridia; order Oscillospirales; family Acutalibacteraceae; genus UBA7067. Next base: position 3,143 of record JBJEOH010000010.1, on the reverse strand, counting down.
TCCTCCAAACTCTGCTCAGCCTGTGCCACCTGTCCGGTCACAGCTTCCAACCGCTGCTGTTCAGCCTGTACCTTGAACTGTGTCACCGTCAGATGTTCCTCGGTGCTGCCACGTTCTCCACGCTCCACATCGGTATACCCGGCAGCTCGCATGAAATGAAAAAAGTCATCCTGCAACACACTGTAGGACGACTTCAAAATCTTTTTCCCTTTTGCGTTCAGCATTGGATTTCCCTCAGCATCCAAAACGGGCTTGGACTCCCATTTCTTACTGCGGCTGACCTGCGTGATTGTTTCCTTTACCGTTCCCCGGAGCGTTTCATCCTTGCACCGCTTCGACCAAAGGATTTTCTTTTCCACAACCGGAATATAAACCACATGGAGGTGGTAGTGATATACATCCTCGCCCAGTGCTTCGGACATTGCCCGGTTGCGCTCATCGGCGTGCATCACAGCGGAGAGGATATACTGCTCACCACCTACGATCTCCACGGCGGCTTTATAGGCATCGGCATAAAACTGTTTCGCAAATTCATAGCCGCCGTGGTTGTAGAAATAAGCGGAGTTCACATCGAAAACCAGCTCACCGTATTTAATGGCATCCGGTTTCAAACCTCTGGTGGAGATCACGCCAGCCTGTTCCATCTGCTCGAACATTTTTACATAATCGTCCGTGGGTGCTTTGAAATGGACGTTCAGATAAGTGCGTTCCAGCACGATGTCCTGGTTGCTGTAGCTGTCCTTTTCACGCTCATTGTGTTCCTGTACCTTCGCCACATCAGCCGGTGTTTCCAAGTCCTGATTTCTGGCTACGGTACGGTCTATTCCATCATTTCTTGCCATTGGATTTTTCCTTTCTTTGAGATTTGCAGACAGCGGAGGGCTGGAGAATGGCACTTTTTCAAAGTGTAATAACCCACTATTACACTTTCATCCATACTGGCTGCAAAGTGCCGTGGGCTCTCCGAGGGCTCCTCCGGAGGGGGTATGCGGTCGCTGCGGCGACCTCTGCTGACCATAGGAAAATGTCTGCACCTTTTCCCATGGTCAGCCCGTCTGCATGAAGCTGTTCTGGCGAACTTCCTCTTGCAGACGGTGGCAGCGAAAACAGTATCTTTCACTGCCATCCATAGGCAGCACTGCGGTGTGCCTATGGGGACGGGAGATGCGAGGGGATGTTGCCAGGGCATCACTTCTCCCGTCTTTGCTGCCATACGATGTCGTATCCCAGCACATCGGCAAGCTCCAACACTTCCTTGTATCGGATGCTTTCCCGCTGCAATTTTGCGGACAGGTTGGAAACGCTGTCGCTCCAACCGTATTCGTCCGAGAGCAGGTCAACTACTTCCTGCATGGTCATTCCGGCACGGATGATCTGTGCCTTGATTTCGTTGCGTACATTCATATTGAAAAATCCTCCATAATTCTGTTAGTGGTTCGGTGCAATGGTTACTCTCCGAAGCGGAGCAGATACACCGAACAGTGAAAAGTCCGGCAACTCCAAAATCATTTTATTTTCGTGGGTGCGATACTCTGCCCATATAGGCATATATCCCACTTTACTGTTCCGTGTGTTTTAGTCTGAAACAGCGAAAACACCTATTGTTCCGTGAACAGGGCACACGGTTCAGAGAAGCACGATTTCGTGAAATGGTTTCGTCCTGCGGTCAAAAACTTTGTTGTTTCCATTCCCGTTGATTTTCAATGCCTGAAAACAGGTTCGTTCTGACCGCTGATTGTTCCCATAAAAAGAGAACAACGGGTAAAATGCTGCGTACATACGTACAGAAAAGAACGGCGGGCATCAGTCCTGCCATTCCTCCGGTACGTACGTACATGGCGAAACATCGTAAAACCCATTTATATTAGGTCTTGCCACAGCTTCCACACCCATAAATCCCCATACCCGCCGTCCGGCAGAATTGGTAATGTTATTGCAATGCTCCAGATTGAATTTCTTGGCATTGGCAACCATGGCGTCGCTGAAGCTGCGGGATTTCAGAGGGGCAAGGGAGTTTTCCTCGCACCACAGCCGATAGATTGCATAGAAATCCTTGGAACTGATGGAAGCATCCGCTTTGCGTCGGATGTATCCCTCCGAATCCATGAAGTCAAAAATATTGTTATTATCACGCTTGACCGCTTCCCTGTTTGCACGGATACGGTCACTCTCTGTAAACTTAAAGTTGTTGGCAACAAGCCGCTGCAAGCCCTCAAATGCCCACAGGAAAATGCCCTCGGCTTCGGCGTTCATCTTCTCTGCAAGGTCAGGATCGTCGGCTCTGTCCACAGGCTTTTCCTTGGTGGTCAGTACAAGCTGTCTGCGATAAAAGCCATCGCTGCGGTCATACAGCGCTTGCAGATCGCCGTTGCTGAACGCCATCAACCGGGCGAACATCCAGCCCTGAAAGCTCTGTTTGTTCTTGCGCTCCAAGTCCATCTTGCCCTGTGCGGTCACGATGGATTTTACATAGTTGGTCTGGCGCAGGGCTTCCATCCTCATATCATCATCCACGCACAGCAGGATGTGTTCCAGATCAGCACGGGCGAAGCGGTTCTCAGAAATCTTCCCGATGCTGCCATCTTTCATATTCGCACCGAAGATGCTGCCAAGGACAACACCGATTTGAGATTTGCCCTCGCCGCCGTTGCCCTTAATCACCATCATGCGCTGCCCTTTGTTGGAGGGAATCAGGCAATAGCCGATAAACTCCTGTAAGGTGGGAATGTCCTCCGGGTACAGCAGCCCATCCAGAAAGCTCAGCCAAAGCACAGGTACGGGAGCATTCGGATTGTAGGAAACAGGCAAGCGGCTCTGCACGATTTCTGTTTTCCCCTCAGAAAATCTCCCATCCAGCAGGAGCGTTCCGTTGGCAACATGGATACGGTCTGGCTGCGGAGGGAAGTCCTCTACCATTGCTTCCAGTTTCAGCAATTCCATGATATTTTTGATCTTCTGCGGTACGCTGCTGATGGTGTAGCTTTTCAGCTTTTCGTAAACCTCGCTCCGCAGGAAAATATCATCTGTCACCCGTCCATCGGGCGTGAAAAAAGCCCTGTTAGCGAAGATGATTCTGCGTTCTTGCAGAAATTCTTCACAAAACAGAGCTTCGTTGATGTTCTGCCCGTCAAACCAGACAGGCA
>JBJEOH010000009.1:0-3789 GCA_051880615.1 Acutalibacteraceae bacterium | reverse complement strand
GCCACCCTCGCTGATCCTGATTGATAATTAAGCTGTCGTGTTCTACGCAGGAGTAACCGCTACCCTTTTTCTTGAACGAAAAGCCATAGCGATTACTCAGCATTTCCATCGTGCTTATGTTTCTTGCGTAGCTTTTCTCTTCCTCTGTAAAGCTTCTTATTTTATTGCTCATATCTGTCACCTTCCTTAAATTTCTTGTCAAATAAATTAATCTCCCGTACCTTTCTCCGGGAGATGTAACTGAAAATATATGTGCCTAAAATCATAATCGGCAGTGAAAGAACATCAAAGGCAAAACACACACATGTTACCGCCACAGCTATTATGCACAAAGGTATAGAAAAACGCTTCAATGCATATTTCCAACGGAAGTCTTGCTCTTTAGCAAACAAAGCAGGCATTTTTCTTACACCCAACTCTCTATTGAGCATGAAATAATAGATATAAATTGCAAAATATGCAACCGTAAAGAAAACAATCATATTATCCCTTCTTTGGCTTTGATTTCACAAATTCAAACTCGAGCTTTCTTGTTACTCTGTTGAGCACAAGCCTCGCACTAAACTCCTTGCCCGATTTGCTCTTAAACCCTTTTATAGCTCCGGTTTTGCCCTTTTCACAGATAGCTCTGACCTGACTTTCAGTGAGCTTCTTGCCGGCTACTTCGCTCCATATCGTGAATTGACAACCGTTTTTATGTCCGTTGCAGCTATAGCCTTTATCCCATTTTCTCATTGCCTCACCGCAGAACGGACAAATAAGTCCGTTGCTCAAGGCTTGCTGTGACAAGGACGAGGTTGCATAAGCCGTGTCCTTGTGCTTTAAAAACTCCTTAACAACGCTGTGCTGAATAGAATTAGCGTCTGCTCTGCCTTCTCTGACTTCCTCCTGAAGCAACCACCATTTTGCTGTTATATCTGCCGATTTAATGTTATCGGGCAGCATATGATAAAACTCTTTGCCGAGTTGGGTTGAAACTATACTCTTGCCTTTTCGCTCAACATATCCTCGTTTAAAGAGTATTTCGATAACCGCTACACGAGTCGCAACAGTACCTATTCCTCCGTGTTCGCCCTTTTTGTCCTTATCCTTTTCTATCAGCACCCTTTTGATTTCCGGGTCGGTAACATATTTTGCGACAGACGCCATATCGTCAATTAAGGTCTGGTCGTTATACGGCTTTGGCGGCATTGTTTCCTTTTCAAGTATTGCCGCACTCTCAAGCTTGAGAGTATGTTCTCCGTCAGAAAGAAAAAGCTTTGAAAAATCATCATTTTTACCGTCATTAAAATACTCTTTAAAGCCCATATTAATCAGCCTTTTTGCCTTGTACTCAAGCTGACCGTATTGACCTAAATCAATAATCGACACCGATTCCTCACACTCCTGCGGCGGCAGAAACTGCATTATATACCTATCACAGATTGCAATATAAACATTACGCTCGTTTTCTTTCATCTGCGATATGTCAATTTCCTTTTTCTGCGGAATGATACCGTGATGCGCAGATACATTCTTATCATTAAAGCAAGCTGAATGTATGCTTGTATCGCAAGGATATTCTTTACCGATATTCTTAAGCACAATCGGCAGAACCTGCGGTGCTTGCTCGTAATGCTCCTCCTTGAGATATTGGCAGTCGGTGCGATTGTAGGTAATAGCCTTGTATTTATCACGCAGTGTCTGAAGAACGGTATTAACCTCAGACAGATTGTAGCCGAAACGCTTTGACATATCACCGCAGATTTTAGTATGATTGTACGGCAACGGCGGAGCTGATTTTACAGCCTTTACAATTGTTTGACAACGGCAAGACTGAGGTAAGGCTTTTTCAATTTTTTGAAGAATCGACTTTTCTTCAATGCGTTCGCCGTAACCCTCCTTGTTATGCCGCAGCTTAAAATCAAGTGAACCGTACTCAGCAGAATAATTCGCCGATAATTCGTAATACTTTGCTTTAATGTGGCTTGCGATCGCTTCATCACGGCGAACTATAAGCCTGAGCGTCGGTGTTTGCACTCTGCCGACCGAAAGCACCTTTCCATACGGCAGCTTATCCTTATTGATAATCGTCACTAATCTGCTCTCATTTATACCAAAGCAATAATCAGCCATCTGACGGGCATAAGCGGCTTTGCCGTCGTTTACGCAATTACGGTTATCTTTCATATTTGCAAACTCACGTCTGATGTTCTCAGAAATACTGTCATTGACATACACACGGTAAACAGGCTTGTCATAGCCCAAGTATTCAATAATTTCATCAATCAAAAGCTGACCCTCGTCATCGGGATCACCGGCATTGATTACACAGTCAGCTTGCTTCATCAGCTCTTGTATCTGTTTGATACGCTTAATTTTCGTTTCATCAGGCTTGCGCTTCCAGTTGTCAAAGGATATAGGCAGCGTATCAAGGCTGAATTGCTTAAGCTTTTCATCATAGTCCTGCGGTGCATATAGCTTAAACAAATGCCCGAAAGACGAAATAACGGTGTATGTATCGTCATACATTACACCGTCTTTGTATTTCATATCACGGAGTATTGCGTGTGCAATGTCCTTTGCCAATTCAGGCTTTTCTGCGATAACTAATTTCAAATTTATTCCTCCTTTTACTTATTAACCGTTACCATACATTTAGCCGTGGCTCCGCTTGACTTCGATGTTGCGGTTATTATCGTAATTCCGACGCCCTTTGCCTTAAGTGTAACCTTGGTTGTATCTCCGCTTACAAAGTCAGCGACAGCCGCATTTTGCACATCCCAATTACAGCCATTAGCAGCAGACAAGCCTGTGACATAGATTTCAAAGGTCTGCCCTACTGTAACAGTTATTTGAGTAGGGTCTAAATATATTTTACCGTCATCCACAATCTCGGACGATGCAGGCGGAGTATAAGGTGGGTCCGTTTCAACCGGAACCGGTTCCGGTTCATCTGTAGGCTGTGAATATGTCGGCTGTGAACTTACAGGTGCCTGTGATGTTGCAGGAGGGTCGTACCCCTGAGAAGGACTTGATGAGCTTGAATGCTCTTGCTTTTCTGTCGGTTTTTCCGTTGTTTTTTCAGTCGCCTTTTCAGTCGGCTTTGTCGATTCGGTGGCTTTTTCAGTTGCTTCTGTAGGGATTGTTGTTTCTTCTGTTGGAAATGTTGCAAACACCGGCTCATTTGTTTCTTCGGTAGGCATTGTAAACTCGTTTTCTGTTTCCGGCTGAGTTTCTAAAACTTCATCATTTCCGGCACAGCTGCCTGACCTACTCACTATCAGTACAATAATTATAAAAACAAAAACTGCGCCGCCGGCAATAATCAGCTTTTTGGGATTAAAGCTAAATGCTGATACTTTTTTACCCTTTGAAGATTTTGCTATTTTCTTTTCATTTAATATTCCAAACTCATAAGCCCCGAGCTTGTTGTCAACTATGTATATAAAATCATCGGGAGTTACGGCTCGCGTAATTAACCCCGATGTGTATTTTCTGATTTCTCCTGATTTTTCCGTTTCTATGTCAGGATAAATAACGATTGTGCGAATATCGTTGTGTTCCTCACTGATATACTTTACGGCTTCTGCAATTTTCGTTATTTCATAATCGGTATTGGCAATTATAATGCCGTGTGGATTGTGCTGTTTAATCAGCTCAGATATCTTATTACTGTCAAGGGCAGTCTCTGCCGCCAACATTTTACTGTCGGCGGCGCCCTCGAATAACTTTTCATAGGATTTTATTTCTGATTTATCGCAAAATACGACATAATTCATACTTATGCACCCTTTCGCTGTTGTCCTT
>JBJEOH010000008.1:0-18784 GCA_051880615.1 Acutalibacteraceae bacterium | reverse complement strand
AGACGGAAGATATACAGATGCAGTTGATGAACTTATCATCAAATTTGCTCACGCATCAAAGCCGAAAATCAAATGCTGTGGATGCATCAAATGAACAATATCCATAATCGTGTGATGAAGATTATAAATGCGGATTTAATCTATGTATAACAATAATTTACAGATAATATTTCGGAAAAAATACGGTGTAGCCTCAAAATTAAGGTTACACCGTATATTAATATAGAGTATCTTTATTTCGTTAAAGCGCTATGATCAGTAGTTCTCAGAATTTACCTCAAAGTAAGCCTGCGGATGAGCGCAAACAGGGCATACTTCGGGGGCTTTGATTCCCACAACTATATGTCCGCAGTTGCGGCATTCCCAAACCTTTACTTCACTCTTTTCAAAAACCTGTGCTGTTTCCAGATTGTGAAGCAGTGTACGGTAGCGTTCCTCATGATGTTTTTCAATAGCGGCAACCATGCGGAACTTAGCAGCAAGCTCCGGAAATCCTTCTGCTTCAGCAGTCTTAGCAAAGCCATCGTACATATCTGTCCACTCGTAGTTCTCGCCTTCAGCAGCCGACAGTAAATTGTCAGCTGTATCACCAAGACCGTTCAGCTCTTTGAACCACATTTTAGCGTGTTCTTTTTCATTGTCAGCGGTTTTCAGAAACAATGCAGCCATTTGCTCGTAGCCTTCCTTTTTGGCAACGGAAGCAAAGTAGGTATATTTATTACGAGCCTGAGACTCACCCGCAAACGCTGTTTCCAAATTCTTTTCGGTTTGCGTCCCTGCATAAGGATTTTTCTTTTCTTCCTCTACAAGATTAAACTTTTCGGCAGGCTGCTTGCAAACAGGACACTTTTCAGGAGGAGTGTCACCCTCGTGTACATATCCGCATACGGAACAAACCCATTTTTTCATAGCTTTTACCTCTTTCTTTTCATTTTCATTATTCGGAATCATATTAAGTAGTTTTTTTGCAGTTTCCACAGGAAATCCGTCAGGCGACTTCGCAATAAGTTCTTCCAAAAGTTCATGAGCGTTATTGCTTTGGGGAAGCATATATCCTGCCTCACGCATTATGTCCTCCGCCACCAATCGTTCAGATTTGGCAACAGCCTTCATCAAGCGGTAGAGACCGTCCTTTTCGGTAGCTTCTGCAATTTGCAAAGCAGCTTTTTCTTCATCTGCTTTGCGCTGAGCAACGCTATTCAATACCGCTTTAACAGAATCTGTCTTTGCCTGTTGAACAGGATAAACCTTTGGCACCATACTGATGGCTCCACTTGGACAAGCATCGGCACAAGCACCGCAACCGATACATTTGTTTACATCAATAATACTGTTTTCCGTGTCCGTTGCTCCGACAGGGCAAACATACAGGCAGAGACAATCCTTTGTACAAAGTCTCAAATTACGAACAGCAACTTTATCCATGATTACACTCTCCCTTCTATTTTTTCAAATTTCCACGCAGGAACTTTACATACAGGACAAAGTTCCGGTGCCTGTTCGCCGATGTAGACGAAACCGCAGGTCGTACAAACCCAGATGTTTGTACCCTCAAGCATTTTTTCTCCCTCGTTCAGATAACGGCTTACAAGAGAAGAAAGCATACGGGTAACCTTTTCGCCCCAAACGCAAATTCTCGCCGCACCCCGATCCCCGTTTGCATCGGCTGTGGCACGGACACCGACATAGTTTTCAGCATCCTCTATTAAATTTTTCGCCAATTTTTCAACAGTAGCGTCGCTGACAGCAGGAACAGCCGCAGTAAAATAGTCAGCAAGTTCGCTAAATAGTTTTGATTCTTCCGTCTTGTACTGTTTCTCACAGCCTCTTGCGAGATTGGAGCAGAGAGCCGCTAGTTGACCGACAGAGAGATTTACAAGCTCTGCTTCTATGGGTACTGTAACCGGCTTTTCTTTTTCCTCATCAGCAGTTTCCGGCTTAAAATCTGTCTTTGCCGCACCGCATAGCGGACATTTCCAATCTGCCGGAAGCTGTTCAAAGGATACTTTCTCTTTGGTGTCATCATAGATATAGCCGCAGATTTGACATACATACTTCATTGTTTTGCCTCCTTTATTTTCCGTATTCCAGTTCGCCGGTATAATCAATTATGCCGCCGAATTCGATTAAGTTCGTATATCCCAGCGCCAGAAGCTTATCTGCCGCCTGCTTACTGCGATTCCCGCTTCGGCAATAAATATAAATAGTCTGTGCTTTGTCCGGCAGGGAGGGAATTTCTTCTGTACCGATTTCTTCGTTGGGAAGATTAACTGCACCGGGGATATGTCCCGCTTCAAATTCATCGGCTCGGCGCACATCAAGCAAAATGTAGTTTTCGTCCGACTCCATTCGAGCAAGTCCCTCTGACATGGTGATCTTTTCATAAGTATTGTTTGGTGTATCGGCATTGGATTTTCCGCAACCGGTGAGCATTATCACCAATACAAGTAACAGCGGTAATATTCGTTTCAGCATACTGTCACTCCTTTACTTATCCATGCCGCAGGGATAGGATTGTTCAGCCATAGCCTTTTCACGGATAATTCCTGAGTAGAATCGATAGCCGCCGGAGAAATTATAACAATCGTAACCCTCCTGCGACAAAATTCGGCAGGAAATATAACTGCGCAGTCCGCTCTGACACATAACATATAACGGTTTTGTTCGGTCAATTTCAGACAAACGCTCACGCAGTTCATCTACCGGAATATTGATAAATCCGTCAGCATGACCGTGTGCATATTCATTAGCGGTACGGGTATCCAATAAGGTAACGCTTCCGTCTCTCGGCAAATCGGCAACCTCGTCCCAGTGAAACTGTTTGACTAATCCGTTTGCAATGTTTTCAATCATAAAGCCTGCCATATTAACCGGGTCTTTAGCCGAGGAATAAGGCGGTGCATATGCAAGGTCTAAATCCTTTAGCCCATTTGCTTTCATACCGACGCTTATTGCGGTTGCTAATACATCTATCCGCTTATCTACCCCGTCATATCCTACAATCTGCGCACCCAAAAGCTTTAAGGTTTCCTTTTCATAAACAACCTTCATGGTCATTGTTTTCGCTCCGGGATAATAGCCTGCGTGAGAGGCAGGAGAGAGAACAATTTTGTCATAGGGAATCCCTGAAATATTAGCAGCTTTTTCAGTCAGTCCTGTGACGGCGGCAGTCATATCGAACAGTTTAATCACGGAAGACCCCAACGAGCCTTTATAATGACTGTCAAGACCGCATATGTTATCCGCTGCAATCCTGCCCTGTTTGTTTGCAGGACCTGCAAGAGCAATAACAGCATCGTTCCCTGTAACTATATGCTTGATTTGTACTGCATCGCCCACAGCATAAATATCTGACACAGAGGTCTCCATCTTATCATTTACGGCAATAGCGCCCTTCACTCCCAGCTCCAGACCGGCTTTTTTTGCCAGGGTATTTTCCGGACTGACCCCAATCGCCAGCAGTACCATATCCGTCCCAATAGGCTGCTCATTCTCTAATAAAACATTAAGCCCCGTTTCAGTTTCTTCAAAAGCGACAACATTTCCGCCAATTTTCAAGTCAATTCCCTTAGAACGGAGTTTACTGTGAACAAGAGTAGCCATATCATAATCTAATGTATTAAGCAGTTGATTGCCACGCTGAATCACGGTCACTTTAACGCCGAGTTCACAAAGGTTCTCAGCAACCTCCAAACCGATAAATCCGCCGCCTACCATTACTGCTGTTTTGGGCTTATGTTCTTCTGCAAACCGATGAATACGGAAAGTATCTTCTACGGTGCGAAGAGAAAACAGGTTCTTGCTGTCTATTCCGGGCAAATCAGGTCGTATTGGCTTTGCGCCGGGAGAAAGAATCAGTTTATCGTAGCCTTCTTCAAATTCTTCGCCGGTGTCAAGATTACGGACGGTGACAGTCTTGCGTTTTGCGTCAATGTCTATAACTTCATGCTTTACCTTAACATTAATGCGGAAACGGGTTTGGAAACTCTCCGGTGTTTGCAAAGTCAGTTCTTCCGGATCTTCTATGACTTCTCCTATATAATACGGCAAGCCACAGTTTGCATAAGAAATATAGCCGGAGCGCTCAAAAACCGTAATTTGAGCGTGTTCGTCTAATCTTCTGATACGGGTCGCAGCAGTGGCACCTCCGGCAACTCCGCCGACAATAACAACTTTCATCGTATCATTTCACCACCTTTCCACGGTAAGAATTGATACCGCCGATATCGGTCACATTGGTATATCCCATTGATTTCAGAACAGAAGTTGCCTGTGCGCTTCGGGCACCGCTGAGACAATGAACATAAATAGGCTTGTCCAGATCGGGAATATTGTTTTTCACAGCATGAATATTTTGTAAAGGTATATTTAAACTCCCATCGATATGACCTTGACGGTACTCATAAACCGTTCTTACATCTAACAGAACAGCATCTTTGTCCGTAATCCAATCTTCCACACCTTTATTAATGTCCGGATGTTTGAAAAGATTCATAAAACTCATTTTAACATCGCCTCCAGATTTGCTTTTGGCATAGCACCTATCTTCGTATTTGCTATTTTTCCACCTTTCATAACAACAAACATAGGAATGCTTGCAACTGAGAAGGAAGCCGCCAGTTCAGGTTCTTCATCAACATTGACCTTACCTATAATTGCTTTGCCTTGATATTCATCCGCAAGTTCTGCAACCACCGACGACATCATGCGGCAAGGACCGCACCAAGTCGCCCAAATGTCAATAAGCACAGGAATATCGCTTCTTAACACCTGCTCAATGTTTTCTTTTGTAATTTTCAGTTCAGACATATTGAAATCCTCCTTGGAAGTAAAATTATTTGTTTGTATTTCTATTATACTTGCAAGAGCATTCCGTTTCTGTAACTGAGTCTCATTCGGCAATATTTTTTAGTAATTCTATATTTTTGAGTATAACAATTCCACGGTTCAGTTCAATCAATCCGTCTGATTCAAACTGCCTGAGCATCCGGGCAACAACCTCACGGGCAGAATTGACCTCCTGCGCCATTGCTTCCTGCGTCATGCGAATGGTGTTGTCACCTGTTTTTTCATATCGGGATAAAAGAAATCTTGCCATTCGTTCATCAAAATGAGCAAAGAGTATTTGTTGCATAACCCAAACTACGGTTGAATACCGTTTAGCAGCCAACTCATAAATAAAACATTTGAAATGAATATTAGACTCCATCAACTTTGCGACAGTTCCGGCGTGAATTGCCAATAATTCTACTTCACCTTCTGCAACCATCTGTACATCAAGAGTGACGCCACCGATGACACAGGCAGACGAGAATACACAACAGTCGCCCTCAGATATATGAAAGAGAGTGACTTCCCGCCCTTCTTCGGAAGTGATAAAAACACGAATAGAGCCTTTTTGAATATACACCATACCCATGCAGGAATCGCTGTAATCAAAAATGTAAACGCCTTTCTCATAAGTACGGTGCGTTGCTCCACATTTTGTTAATGTTCTTTCTTGTTCCGATAAATTATCCCAAAACGGTAACTTTGTAAGAGTTGCTTCTATTTCCATCAATGACACCCTTTATTTCCACAGCTATGGCCTTCTTCATGGCCGTGGTGATTGCACATAACATTTGGATTATAGTTAAGCTTTCCGTCCAGCAGTGATTGTACCGCATCATCGGCACTGCCTGAGACGCCTGCGTATAATTTAATTCCGGCACTTCTAAGAGCGGTCTGAGCACCGCCTCCGATGCCTCCGCAAATCAATACATCAATTCCGTTGTTAAATAGAAATTCTGCCAATGCGCCGTGACCGAAGCCTTCAGAGTCAACAACCCGAGAAGATAAAATCTCACCGTCTTCAATATCATAGACTTTGAATTTCTTCGTGTGACCAAAGTGCTGAAAAATTTCGCCGTTTTCATATGTTACTGCAATCCTCATCGTATGTTCTCCTTTTTCTGATAGTATTCTTTCTTTTCTACACGGCTTACCAAAGCAACTTCTCTGTCCGGGGCAGATTTGGTAATTGCCTCCGTTTATACTGAGTCGTTTGCCCTGAACCAAACATTCTGCAATTTTATATCGGGCTTTTTCGTATATTTCTGTAACCGTCGTTCTTGAAATATTCATCAAGGCGGCACATTGCTCATGACTTTTTTTCTCATAGTCAACTAAACGAATTACCTCATATTCGTCTACAGTAAGTACATTTTCTTCCGGCTGTTCTACACCACCCGGAGAAAAACAAAGAAACTGCGGTTCCGAACAAACTCGCCTACATCTCTGTGGTCTTGGCATACCGTCACTCCTTTCCGACATATGTCGATTAAACCATATTTTAATTTGTTTTTCAATATTCTTGAAAAATTAAATAAAGACAAATTCGTTGTTGATTTGATAGCAACAAGCATTTAATCAAGTATGCTTAATTGTGTGAAAATTTTCATGCATCATATAACTATGAAATTTATTAGTAACTCATAAATTCGCTAATACTCTCCGATGAACGCTTTTCTAAAATGCTTCAAAGCTATGAGAAGGAGCAGAAAGTACTAACGCAGGAGGTTGCCGACAGCAGACAGACCTTAGAGGAAGATATTTACTTTACTGCGGTTGGTATGATAGATATTCCAACCGAACAGGAAATTCTTGCTATGATGGAGGAAATACGGGCAAACCCGCAGGACTTCCGCTTTGTAGCATAAGAAAAAAGGGTATGGTGTAACCCATTTTACTGAGTTACACTGTACCCTACATAAAAACTTCCTTATCTGGCGTTGCCAAAAGGGTTGCCCGGTTAGTGCTTTCTGTAGTATAATTTAATTGCTATGTTCCTGCTTTTATGGTAGAGTTTGAATATATATTACAGAATGTGCATAATTACGGTGATGAAAATGATTAGAGAAATCAAAATAAACGAACTGAATGAGTTGCTTGAATTATATACCCACTTACACGAACTGGGTGTTCCTGAGCATAGCGAACATTTAGAGAAAACATGGAATACAATTTGTAACGACGAAAATCATCATATTATTGTTTGTGAGGTTGACGGCAAAATTGTTTCTTCCTGCGTGTGCGTTATAATTCCAAATCTTACAAGAAATATCCGACCCTATGCTTTTATAGAAAATGTTGTAACCCACGCTTACTACATAGGAAAAGGCACTTGAATCAGGCGAAGAATTTAAGGTCTGCGATTGTGACGGTGTAAAAATCGGAATAATGATTTGCTATGATAAGGAATATCCAGAAAGTGCAAGAGTTCTTATGCTGAAAGGTGCTGAAATAATTTTAGTTCCAAATGATTGCGGAAGTATGAAGCCTCGTGTTCAAGCCTTATCTACAAGAGCATATGAAAATATGTGCGGTGTAGCAATGGCTAATCCAAACGGCTTTAATACAGGCAACTCTTGTGCGTTCAGTCCTATATGTTGGGACAAAAATGGTATATGCGTTGACAACACACTGTTGCTTGCTGATGATAAAACAGAAGGTCTGTTCTATGCTGATTTTGATATGGATAAAATCAGATATTATCGTGAACACGAAATGATGGGAAATACATTTCGTAAAGTAGCGGCCTATTCAAAATTGCTTGATAAAAAGATAGAGTATCCGTTTATAAGAGAAGGACAATAAGAGAAAATATCTAAAACTGTAAAAAAAGAGGAATTTTAATGAGTACATTGACAACAGACAGACTGGTTTTACGCCCGTTCAGAGAAGGTGATGCCGAGATGATGTACCGCAACTGGACAAGTGATGTCAAGCTTTATGAACTGGTAAAATAAAAATGTGGGGCTGCTGCAAATGAGTAAAATTTGCAGCAGCCCTTACAATTAGTGCCTTTAGTCTGTTAATCGAGAATTACTATTTTTCAAACTCACGCTTAATGCTTCTGAGGAACAGTGCGGACAAAATGTCCATCGGTTTTTTATCGGTATGCAGTACATCGTATACAGCCTTTGCAATCGGCAAATCCACATTATACTTTTCGCCGAGTCTGAGCAATGCTGTTGTTGTATAAACACCCTCTGCAAGCTTTTCAAAGTGTTCACCCTGCACGAACATTTCGCCGTAGCGCCTGTTGTGGCTCCACTGCGAAAAGAGAGTCGCTTCGTAGTCGCCCAAGTGACAAAGACCGTATGCTGACATTTCGTTGCCGCCCATAGCGCCTATAAGGCGTGAAATCTCTCTCGTTCCTCTCGCCATAAGCGCACCCTTGAGCGATGTGCAGTGCAGTCCGTCGAGCATACCTGCTGCAAGACCGACAACATTTTTTGCCGCCGCGCCAACCTCTGTTCCGATTAAATCATTGCCGATATAAAATCTGATAAGCTCGCTGTTGAAGCTGTCAACCAGATGTTTCTTTACAGCGTCGTTCTTGCTGTCTATTACCATGCAGTTTGGAATTCCCTTTACATAATCCTGCGGATGCCCTGGACCTACCCAGACCGCCACAGGCGTTTTGTCAGAGTCTATGTATTCCTCAAAAACCTCGGTTAGTCGCTTGCCGGTTGTTTGCTCAATTCCCTTCATACAGAGAACAAAAATTTTGCCCTCAAGCGGGTATTTATTGACTCTCTGTAAAAAGCTGCGAAGATTTTGCGAGCTTATCGAGATTATTATAATCTCGCCGTGTGCAAGTGCCGCTTCAAGGTCGTCTGTTACCGTTGTTTGCGGCGAAAATTCCAGATATTCGTTTTTATGCTCTTTTTTTAGCTGCTGAAAATCAGGCGCCTCGGTAAGCCCCCAAGAATATACATTGTTTCCTATTTTGTCAAGATACCAAGCGATGCAGGAACCCCAGCGACCGCATCCCAATACAGATATATTCACATAATCACCATCCGAAAAATTTATATTAAAATTATAACACGATTGCGTGTAGAATACTATATTATTTTAATTTTTATTTCTAAATTTATATTTATTTCACTTTGTGCGATAATCGTTTTTTTTATTACATTTTGATTTGCTGAAAAGCTGTCTGACGCCCATAATCAGAAAAAGAATTCCGAAAAGCTTTGATAGAATGTTTCCGTCGATAATTGTTGCAAGATAGCTGCCGGCAAGTGAAGATATAATTCCAAACGCAGCAAAGGGGAGAGCGGTTTTCCAGTCGATAAGACCCTTAATGTGATAAATAATGACAGATAAGGCAGCTATAGGAATAAAAAACAGCACATTAATACCTTGTGAAGTGAGCTGTGGCACAGATGTGCAAAGTCCGAAATAAATAATCAATATTCCTCCGCCGCCCATTCCCATTGAGCTGAATACTCCGGCAAAAAAAGCGGCAAGCGCTCCATAGACTATTTCCATATCAATCTTATCCCTGCCCACAGCATAAATATAGCGAAAATTTTTCTGATAATATTGTTGCTGAGCTTTTTCAGTAGAAATGTGCCTATGACAGCGCCGAGAAGTCCCCACAAAACATATGGGATGACATCACTTATCATAACTGCACCTCTCATCAGATACCCGACGGCACTTGCTGTGCAAATCGGAAGAATAACTGCAACACAGCTTGCGTGAGCATTCTTTGCTTCTAACCGACGGGATAGAAACGGCATGGCTATCATTCCGCCGCCTGCCCCTAAAAGCCCGTTAAAAAAGCCTGTTGCAAGTCCGCCGAATGCAGTTAAAAGCT
Organism: Acutalibacteraceae bacterium; assembly: GCA_051880615.1. Classification (GTDB taxonomy): domain Bacteria; phylum Bacillota; class Clostridia; order Oscillospirales; family Acutalibacteraceae; genus UBA7067. The sequence goes on along the minus strand of JBJEOH010000008.1, from coordinate 9,132 downwards.
TGGTTTTTTTACTCTCCTTCACACATATCACCATTATTATTGTGACCTTAAATGATGAATTAATGCAACAAAAAAGGTCACTGCCTGAGCAATGACCCTGGTTTTAAATAAAAACCCGCCTGACCGTATTGTGCAATTATAACCTGCCTACGAAAAGACAGGTGGGTGTCGCCCCTTGATTTCACGCTCCCTTCGTCCGCAAAGCGGGAGGTCTGCAATCCCTCAAGGGAGGAGGACTCCCAAAATAAGAGTTGTAGGGTTATATGAACACAATTCACGAATCAGGCAGGCAAAGGACAAAATTAAACTTCGTCGCTTTCTACTTCGTCGTCAGCATACATATTTTCAAAATGGTCCTCGAAAATTTCGGCAAGACTCTGGCTGAGCTCTTCATCCTCAACCTCAACAAGAAGTTCTTCGCCGTCCTCTTCAACAGTTTCGAAAATATAGTAAACTCCGTCAGATTCAAGCTCCTCCTCTGGTGAATCAAAGACCGGATAGAGGGCAAAGTAGCTTTTATCATCCTGCTCAATAATGTCAAGAATTTCAAACTGCTGTTCCTTTCCGTCCTCGTCAATCAAGGTGAGCAAATCTGCTTCAAACTCATTATCCATAATATCATTCCCTTTCACTGTTTCATATATGTATTTTAACCTTTATGTCGTTTTAAGTCAAGAGGAATATTAAATTTATTTGAGAAAAAATTTACTAAAAAAAATAATAAAGTTGAAAAAAAGTATTGACAATAGCAAAATTTGTGTTATAATGTAATTGAACTTAAGGAAAGGAGCTGAGTCCTATGGGCGAACTGACACCGGAAAATTTTATGAGCTTCGTCGTTGAGGCGGGCTCTGGCTCACAAGGCTGACTTGAGAATATTATTTAACAGAAAATCAAGAAACATTCAATTAGAAAATAAAAATACCATCTATTTATTTTTTAACTTTAATGTTCATCATTTTTATTTTCCCGTAAACGGGTACGAATATTTAAAGTTGAGCCAAGTGAAATAATTACAACTGAATATTTTGATTATTTGATTATTAATCTATTGTATTCTCGGGTAGGCCGAAAATATGATAAAAATTTCAAAGCATTAGAAAGCTCAAATTGTGTTTATGCTCAAGCGGCTGAAAATACATTTTTTCAAGCATATGGCTTGAATATGAGTTAAGCGTTAAAGACGCCTAAAAGCGTACTGATGGTTGTGCGTCATTTAATTCGCAACCGAACGCATTTTTATTGCAGAGATTGGTTACATAAACTTAAGAGTTTCTTATATATTTGTTATTATATGCAAAAAGTTTCGAAACAGAGAGTGAGACCAATGATTATTTAATTTGATTAATAATTGCATTTTAAGACCGGCGGGGTGTTCTTGCCGGTCTGTTTATTTCCGTAGTTTGTATTATTTAGTAAAAATCAAGTGATAATGTATATCATATATTTGTCTTTAAATTTTTTGTGTATTGATTGTCAGGCTTTCAGGATTGATTATGTAGTACCGATTAGTTTTCAATATTACTTTGAGATATTATTTCTGAAAAAATGTTTGCAAAAATGCGAGGTAACAATATGCGAAAGCTGAAAATTTTTAATCTGGTTATGAAGCGTACAAAGGCGTACAAGGTTTTGTCCGGACTTGTTTTATTTGTGCTTGCCGCTGCGCTGATAATTATGCTGGTTGAGCCGGAAATAAATACATATTTTGACGCGTTATGGTATTGCTACGCTGTTATCTCTACTATCGGTTTTGGCGACATCATTGTGACATCGGTAATTGCTAAGGTTCTTTCCGTACTATTAACCGTATATTCTTTGTTTGTGCTGGCGATAGCAACAGGGGTTGTTGTCAGCTTTTATAATCAGACGGTACTCTCACAGCGTGATGACAGCATTTCTTTGTTTGTTGATAAGCTTGAAAAATTGCCGGAGTTATCAAAAGACGAGCTTAAAGAAATATCCGATAAAATTAAAAAGCTGAGATAAGCCTTCTTGGTATGTGGGTTGCTTCTGAAATATCTATGCCGACATTCAATTTGAGTGTCGGTTTCTTTGTGTTCTGTTCTTCAGATTTAGTTTTATTTTGTTGAAAACTATGCTTAAAGACCGGCGGGATATACCCGCCGGTCTGATTTTGCGTTATCTTCTGTTATCTATTATTATGAAATATCTTTTTTAGAGTACCTTATGTATGCAGCTGCAATACAGATTACTGCGTACATCATACCAAGTAAGATCAGTCCGAAATCAAGCCTTAAATTAGCAGTAAGGATACACAAGCGCGGTTTATGCTGAAGAGCACATACAATAGCGACCTTTTTTCGATTGCCAAAGGACAGCTCCTCAACCTTTTTCATAGTATCAAGGTTTAATCTGTCACATAGCTTTTTCGCCTCATCACTGCAATCCTTTTTTCTTAAATCGGCAGAAAGCCTGATTACATCTTTAACGCGCATACCGTTATAAAATAACGCTTCAGAGGGGAGATGCCCGACTTCTGAAAGTATTGCTTTTTTCTGCGTGACAATATCCTTACCGAATATCTCAGCACTTCCTGAGTTTCCTTTTATAAGCCCCAATTAATAATTCCTCTCGACTTACCGTAGAATTTGGTAAGTCCTTTTATTTCAATCACATTCATAATCATTTCTCTTTTCTCAGATAAATACTTTTCCAGAATTCAAGCATCTTTGTAAAATCCTTTTCCATCTGTTCTACATCAATTTCTTCACCTTTTTGAACCGTTTCCCATAAATATCCCTCAGACGCCCAATACATATCTCGGTACATCATTTCTATATCTATTCCGGGAACAAACTGCTCGGGATTTAGATTCATAATTGTTTTATTTGCTTTGAAATTGAAATATTTGTGAAAGCTTTCCTGAACAGCCGCACAAACCTCAGGCTCTTTTTCATAGAATGCTTTAATGACAAAGGTTCCCATATTAGGGTACTCCTTCATAAGCCGTAGCTTAGCCTGCATACCTCGGTACATACTCTCAAACAAATCCTCCTGTTCGTAGCATTGATATTCAGTAAGATATTCAATGGTTATTTCCGCACACTTATCCCAAAGGAATAGATAAAGCTCAAGCTTGTTTCGAAAATAATGAAACAGTAACGATTTGCTGATTCCTGCTTCTCCGGCTATTTCACTCATAGGGCTTTTCTTATATGAGTTCTGCGAAAATACCCGATAGCCGGCATTAATAATTGCGTTTTGCTTTTCCGTTGGCAAAGAAAAGAACTTTTCATTCATATGTATTCCTCCGTTGACCATATCGGTCAAGTTTAATTATACTCTGTTGATCGTTTTGAGAAGACCCCAGGACTAATTTTTTGACAATAATACCTTAGTGTTAATCTGCATAGTAACAAAAAAGATTGATTAAGAATACAATAGGGTAGAGGTGCAAATGAAGGGAGAATGAAAATGGACAACGATATTATTAAAATGAAAATTCCGGAATACGGTATAACTCCTTTACCTGAAAACCCTGTACCGGCTATGGCTTATATTCCTTTTCAGAATAATGACAAGCTTTACTCGGCTGATCACGGATTGGTGACAGGAACAATGTTCCCTGTTCTTGATAAGCCGTTTAAGTGTGGATACTGGAGGCAATCATGACAGAACGAGAAATTTTGATGAGAAAAATAGCTACCAATGATTTTGCATTGGTTGACCTGCACCTTTTTCTTGATACACACCCGAATAACCGTCAGATTGCTGAGAAGATACGGGAATACGAGGTTAAAAGCTCAATACTCCGCAAGGAATATGAGAGTAAGTACGGTCCAATAACGCCGAGAGATGAAAACGGAAACCGCTGGGCTTGGATTTCGGCGCCATGGCCATGGGATATAAAGGAGGAAAAGTGCGATGTGGATTTATGAGAAAAAGCTCCAATACCCTGTGAACATCAAAAACCCTAACCCGAAGCTTGCGAAAATCATAATTAGCCAGTACGGCGGTCCTGACGGGGAACTCGGTGCTTCTTTGAGATATTTGAGTCAACGCTTTACAATGCCTTACCCTGAGTTAAAAGCGATATTGACTGATATAGGTTCAGAAGTGCCTTGGTTGGAAAATTTTTCATTATAGCTGTCAATTTCAGCCTTACCGCAGAGGATTTTTGCACTCCACTTGTCGGGAATGAATTTCAGGTGAATGTCAAGCTCACGATTTTTGCTTACTACGATTTTATCTACTATGTTGCGGTAAAATGTATCGCTCCACTCTTCGCCTGTGATGATCGAATTTACATAATCTTTAATTTCACTGATTATTTTTTCCTTGTCCGCAAGCATACTGCTGTGGGCTTTTTCTTTTTGCAATTTTTCGGATATTGTTTCGTATTCGGATTTAAGTCTTTCGCAGGCTTTGCGGTAATCCGAGGTTTCGATATCACCCGACAGGCACATATCAAGTAATTTTTGCTTTTTGTTTTCTATCTTTTCAAGCTCGTTTTCAAAATAAGTTATGTTGTCTTTCTCTTTATCGGATTTCAGAATGTTGGACACGATTTGCAATACGCTTTCCAATATTTTATTTCTATCTTTCATAATATCTGAAATAATATGTTGCAGGATTGAACGAATGTCCTTTTCATTTATTGAAACATTTGAACAGCCGACCTTTTCATTATTTTGGTTTATTCGCTCCTTGCCGTATTTCTGATTCTGAATACAAGCCCAGCTTTCATTCCGGTTACCGTTTGATGAAGTCTTTTTGCGGTGGATAAAGGTTGAACCGCACTGGGCGCAGATTATTTTTCCCGACAGAGCATATCGGTTTGCAAAGCCGTTTTTTGCTCCGTGAAGATTTTTTCTGCGTTCAAGTTCTCTTTGCGTTGCTTCAAACATCTCTCTTGAAACAATCGGCTGGTGATGATTTTGGATTGTCACATACTCAACCTCGCCCTTGTTGTACTTTTTGTTGTGCGACAGATAGTCGGGCGTGTAGGTTTTCTGCTGAATCAAATCACCGCAGTACTTTTCATTTTTCAAAATTCGCAATATCACCGTGTACGACCAGTCTTTCATATAGGTTGAGGTTTTGATTCCTGCATCTCGCAACTCCTTTGCAATAATGTGAGTTCCTTTGCCCTCGTTGAGGAATTTATGATAAATCAATCTGACGGTTTCCGCACCCTCTTGATTTATGTACAGCTTTCCGTCACGGACATCGTAGCCGAGCATATCTCTGCCGAACACAACGCCCTGCTCCATCATTCTGCGCTGTCCCCACTTTACTCGGTCGGAGGTTTTTCTGCTCTCTTCCTGAGCGATTGACGACATAATCGTCAGTCGTAGTTCTGCGTCAGCGTCAAGTGTGTTTATATTGTCATTCATAAATATTACACCTATGCCGTAGCTTTTCAGCTCTCTTGTGTAGCCAATGCTGTCAAGAGTGTTTCTGGCAAATCGGCTGATTTCCTTTGTGATAATCAAATCAAACTTTTTTGCTTTTGCATCTTCTATCATTCGGTTGAATGACGCTCGCTTTTTAGTACTCGTTCCGCTGATTCCTTCGTCAACATAAATTTCGTAAAGTTCCCACAGCGGATTGCGTTTTATATACTCATTGAAATATCTCTGCTGGCTTTCAAGTGAATTTGCCTGATCGAGATTGTCGGTTGACACTCGGCAGTAAGCCGCAACCTTTTTAACTTCGTTTTCAAAGTTGTTTAACATTTTTATACCTCCTTTTGTAACACAAGTATATTATTAATTTTCATAATGTCCAGAGAAATTTTCAGAGTAACTGTTACGGTGTCACTCTGAAAATTTCCTTTTATGGATTTTATGTTTTTAACTTCTTAAGACACTCCTCGTACTGATTCTGAGTAAGATAACCTTGCTCCTTAAGTACAAGGAAGATTGATTTTTTAATTTCATTTTCAAATTCTTTACTGACATTTTTCTGCTCTGCATTTTCGTTCCGGTTTTCAAAGATGATTTTTGTTTTCACCTTAAACACCTCGGTAAAAACTATGCAGTTGCAGATTGTCTATATTCTTTCATCATCCTTTCTCTGTTGATTTGGTTAATGATTTTAATAAAAGCATATTATCTCCCTTGTTATACATTTTTGTCCCGTGCTTTTTGGCTTGAACACCTAACTTTTAGATATTACGGAATACATTTAGTTACACTTTCTGAAAAAAGTAACACCTTTTATATTTCCCGAACGGCACTGCCGGACGGTGTGTTTCGGCGCAATCGTGCTTGCACGTAATACGCCTTTATCCTGCTTAACTACCTACCCTGTTAATCACGGACGGATATTGGAAAAACTGCTTACAAAGCCGTTTTTCTCTCTGCCGTAAATTCGCCCAAATTTCGATTTTCACTTGCCATCGGGTACTTTATCCGTTTTTTCCTGAAAGTCGGACAAGCCGCCAAATTCTGCCCAACATCTGCATAGTGGACGATAAGGACGATAAAAACGATAAATCAGACAGCTGTATTTTCATCGTACTTATCGTACCTAACGTACTCGCTGTCCGAATCATCATTTTCACAATCATACTTTACTTCAACCTTTCTGATGTTGTTTTCCTTATACGATTTGAAATAAACGTGATTGTCATTCAAGTCACACTTCCACTTGTTCATCATTCTTTTCAGAATACGAGCCGAAAGATTTTTGCCTGAAAAAGCATTGTAGCGTTCAAGAAAATCTGCATTGCTTCCCTTGAAATATTTTTCTGCTTTCATCATCTCAATTAGCAAATTCATTTCATCAGGCAAAAGCATATTCGGATTCTCTGCGCTGTCTGCTGTCATCTTCCAAGTGCAATCCTCTTTTGAAAATGCAAGCTCAATTTCTCTGTCCTCAATATCTCTTCCTGTACAAAATAAAGTTGCGTTGCCTTGAATACGATTGCTCTTTCTCAAAACGAATAGAGCGTCGGCACAGCCAGCAATACCGTTCGTGCCTGAAATCTCATTGATTGGGTCAGAGTCGCCTTGCTTTCTTAAATGATGAACAAGTAAAATAGCAATTTTCAATTCATCAGCAAGTTTCTTGAGCTTCTGCACTTCCTGATAATCACTTGAATAGCCTGAATCCTTATTTGCAGAACGGATAAGTTGAAACGTGTCAATGATTATCAAGACGGTATCCTTGTGCTCATCAATAAATGTTCGAATCTGCTCTTCCAACTTTTCATCAAGTTTTGAACAATCTGTAACAAAATGAACATTACTCGGCACTTCATCGGTTATCGCTGTCAGCCTGTCCTGCAATCTGCTTTCATCATCTTCAAGCGACAGATACAGAGTTGTACCGCTGTCGGTATGCAGATTCCACACATCTTCGCCTTTTGCAATCCGAACGCACCAGTCAAGAACAAGCCACGACTTACCCACCTTTGGTGAGCCTGCTATAATTGAAAGACCGCTTGCGAGAAGTGAATTGATTATAAACTTCTTTCTCGGCAAATCTTTTTCAATAAGACTTGCACCGTCGATTGAATCAAATCTTGCCTTACTGCTCAACTCCAAATTTAAATTCTGAATCATTTTTCTCCTTTCCCTGTTACTCATACCTTATATGATTTATAAATATCTTTGCTTTGGTATGGTTATTCAGTTGTAATCCAAAAGCTGTTGGAATTTTTTCACCGGTGTGATACAATAATCTCATACTTTTCAAGAAAAATATATGACAAAGTGAATTGAAGTGATTTTTATAATCTTCACTTCAGGACAGAGGTGTATATGGCAAAGCACGAGGGTTTATTATTAAAAATTGATTCCAAAGGAAATATTTCCGGCTATATGCAGGAAAATGACAATAAGATTCCAATTGACAATACGACTATCAAAGATGAGTTGATTAGTTTCTCAGAAGAAGATTTTGAGGAGTATTCTGAACTGCAAAATGAAATAAAAAAGGTTTACAGAACCTATCCCAAAGAAAGCGAAGAAAGGTTTGCGCTGATTAAAAATCTAACGGCAAAAGCAGAAAAGGCATTAACGGAATTCAGAATGTTTTACGGTCTGTTGAACAGACTTATGATTGAGGATTTTTTAGGAGAGGACGACGGAACTGAAAATTATCTGCGTGAATACGCAAGCTATCTTGACCAAATAAAAACCGTGCAGTTTTTTGTTTTGCACTTTTTCAGCGATTTATCAAATCAAAGGGAAATTGATATTAACGAAGATTTAAATTACAACAGCGTACAGATTTCCACTTTATTTTATTTTGAGGACAACAAATCCAAACAGATGTACCATATCCGTAATCTAACAGAGTATTATTTTCTGCTGTTACATTTATTTGTTGAGAACGGATACCGCCTCTGCCGCTGTCAGCTTTGCGGCAGGTACTTTGTTCCAAAGACAAAAAAGAAAACCCTGTACTGCGACAGGATTCTGAAAAACGGAAAAACTTGTAAGGAATTTGCGCCGAGATTAAAGCACCGCATACTGGCAAACAGAAATGAGGTGCTGAAAGCTTTTGATACACAGCGAGGCAAAATGTATAAGCGTTATGAAAGAACACTGAACACACCTGATACTGTGGAAAAGCCTTTGAGTTTTGAAGAATATTACGATTGGCTTGAAAAAGCAAGAACTGCGAGAGATTATTATCTTGAGGATAAAATTTCCAAGGAGGAAGCATTGAATATCATCGTTTCTAACTAAAAAATCATATAGAACAAGAAAACAGATAGGCAGTCAAATTTTCATTGATTGCCTATCCGCTTTCTTAATTATTTACTACATCAATGATAATCCTTGCACCCATCCGAAAGCCATTCAGGAATATCTCTCGCTCACTGATTTCGAAAATCTCACGATTACAATCCTTGTATTTTTCAAAGGTTTCTTTCTGCTCTTCGGAAAGAGTTGCCGTAAGCTTTTCTTCATTCCTGTTGAGCAGTTTTAATAGCTCCTTGACCTCATCATCAAGCTTTGCGCATTTTTCGTGAGGGAATAAGTTTCCGTAATATAAATCTTCAAGTGTATCCATTGTCGCACCGCCTTTCGCAGTACAAACATATATCACAAAGCTTTTACAAAGTCCAGACTTTTCAGTAAAAATACTTCTTATATTTTACATTATGAGAAATTCCACGATGGAACGGTAAAATGTATTGAAGGTGAGATA
>JBJEOH010000007.1:0-3909 GCA_051880615.1 Acutalibacteraceae bacterium | reverse complement strand
AAAAAAATCTCCCCCACCGTGCTGCTCTGAGCTTGAATCAGAGCGACAGGTGGGGGTTATGTTTGGAGGGATGTGAAAACATGTTAGAATTATCAAATCTACGCTTATTACACAAAGATATGCGAGTAAAAGGTGAGTTTAGTACGGTTTTTAATGTTAAAATTAAAGAAAAATATTTTAGTTGTATTTTTATTACTAATACCAAGCCTTACTATCTTTATATGGCAACTGTTGGATCAAATATTCAAACCTTTGAGTTTGAGATACTATATGGGTATCAGATTAATACACTTTTAAGCAACGATGTTTTTACAAGATTATGTAATTATTTAGAAATAAAATTTGACCCTAATCACAAATTTAGTACAACCGATTTATTTAAATTAATTAACAATAAAATTCCAACTGTTACAAAACGGAGACCAACGCCAACAGAAATCCTGAATGTTGTGTCTAATCACAGAGAAATAGAGGAACAAAATAAAACCTATTTTATGGGGTTTAAGCATCTTCCAAAAGGTCAGACTGTTTCACAGCCAAACTATGAGAAAACAAGATTTATTTTTGGAGAAAAGAAAGCTACTGAGTTTAGGCAACAAAGAATCAGCAGTTGCTGGACGGATAAACAAGGCTTGCAGAATATTGAACTCTTAAATAAGCACTTAGCAAAATAATTTATTTGTGCTTAAGCTCGAATATTATATCTTCATATATCTCATCGAAATTCTCATCACAAGAGCCTATTTTGCTATTTGTAATATATGTTCGACAATGATGTTTATCAGAAATATAATAACACCCCTGATATTTGTTCTCTTTCGGTCTTTCTACGATTTCACAGAAAATTGTATTTCCGACATCAGATCTGATTGCTACGAACTGTTTGTTATTAATAGTAAATTTACATAGTGATGAATAATGCCCGGAACCAAAGCCGATGCCTTTTTTTCTGCCAACTCGTGCCGGAGGAGCAGTAAAAAGCACTGTTATTTTTTCTTTGTAAACATCTCCCTTCGTAATCTTCACAACAACACCTCCTCCTTTTAAACAAGTTGTTTTCTTGAAATTTTCTTCATTTGTAGTGTTCATAACAACATCTCCTAAAAAATTAAATTATATTACAAATCCCCTTGAGCACATTGCAGTCCTGCAACCTCAAGGGGATTTATTTGCGTATTAAATTGTGCAAAAGCGGAACCGGTTCCGCTTTTTATATTTTCATCTCTTGACTATTGAGACTTAATATATTATGATTGAGCTATCATAAAGAAGGTGAAAATATTGAAGATATACAATATTGTTGGCGGTGTTAACGGCGTCGGCAAGAGCAGCTTAATTGGTTCGTTAAAATCACGGCTGAATGATTTTGGCGTTATAATTGACGTTGATAAAATAAATGAGAAATTCGGCGGTGACAGGCTTCTCGGCGGCAAACACGCTGTTTCGTTAATTAACAACTGCATTGAAAAAGGAATTACATTCACGCAGGAAACAACATTAAGCGGAGTCAGAACCGAGAAAACTATCATCAAAGCAAAAGAGCGTGGGTACTATATCAGGCTCTACTATGTTGGACTTGACACTGCATCAGAGTCACTTGAACGCATTGCAAACCGCGTAAGAAAAGGCGGTCATGATATTCCGAAAGACGACGTTCTGAAAAGATTTGAGCACAGGTTTGAAAACCTTGAACGAATTCTCCCCTACTGCGACATTGCGTATTTTTACGATAATTTCAACGGCTATAAAGAAGTTGGTATGTATAAAAACGGAGAAATCATCTCACAAGGCGATGAACAGCCGGACTGGATGAAAGAGCTGATAGCAAGGCAAAGCCAAAATCTTGATCAATTATCAAAGCCACGAAAACAACACAGATAACAATCCCCTTGAGTTCACAGTGTAAGCTGCGTATGCTCAAGGGGATTTATTTTGTATAAAAGCGGAACCGGTTCCGCTTTTTGTTGAATCGAGCCGCACCCACCAGAAAAAGAAAATTTATACCTACGCCGCCGGAGCTGTTGTGATGTTGCAAACAATCGCACAACTTCGGCGGTTTTCTTTTCAACAAATGAATCTCAGAATTGCAGAGCTTGCAGAAAAGAAAAAAGCCTGCACTTCTCCCCCATATACTCAGAGTATTAGTGCAGACTATAATAGACTATAATATTATTTCTTTTTCTGAAGGGTAAGAGTGGGTTATATATTGACCTCCGATTTCAAGGACTACCCCTGTTAAAAAAATATTTACAACATTTTTCCATTTTTCTCTTTTTCTGTCCTTGACATCCCCTTCCTGTTGCTATATTATAATTATAGGCAATGGGATGGGCGATCCTATTGGCGGACAGAGGAAAAGAGATTGGACTATGGGGGATCGGAAATAGCCTGTGGTCCTTTCTTTTTTTGTGTTTTATCATCCTTTTCTCTTTCACTTCGCACAGCATATAATGATTGTCTGAAAAAGCTCCGTGCTTATCCTTAATACGGAGCTTTTTTATAAGCTTTAGTTTAACAAGGTCGGCTATGATTTTAATCACTGCCGACCTTGTACTCTTTATTGCATTTGCTATATCGTTGTAGCTGTTCCACATTGTCTGGGTGCAGCTCTTAACCGCCTTGCAGACAAACAAATACACACGCAGGTGTGACGGCTTCAAGCGGCTGTCAAGCACAACACGCCTGTCAACTTTAAAATAGCCCTCAGAACGGCTTATAGGCAACAGATAGTACACTGTTACTCCAAGCTTGCAAAGTCCCTTTACAGGGCGTTTAGAGGCAAAAATAAAGCCACATTCGCTAAGTTTGCGGATGCAGCGTGATACAGTTTCCTCTTTTTTGATACCGAGCTTCCCGGCAATAGCCTTTTGACTGATTCTGATTATGTTATCCTTTGCGCAGGCGTATAGAACGGCAAGAACAGAAATTTCATTTGCGGATAAGCCGTAGTCAAAGGCTTGGTTGGGTAGGTAGAAGTAATTAAGCTTTTTCATCATTTTTTTCCTTTCATAGCTGTCGTTTATGCGGCGGAGAAATTGTCTTGATATTCGACTGGCTTTGACTCTCACACATAACCTTGAGTGCATCGTTCCAGTCGTTCTGTTGATACGGCGGCATATGATTAACACAGATATAGCCTTGTGCCGTGTACTTTTCTATGATCTTCTGTGCCGCCGCCTGACCGTGATTTTCATCAGGTGTGCCGTCCTGTTTTTTCGCTGAAAAGTCATTATTAAGGCAAAGATGAACTTCCTTAATCTGAGGATTGTTTTTCAGAAACGCCGACAACGCCAAATCGCTCAAGCCATTCAAGCTTAACCGATTTTGTCCCTTGTAGGCAACATCAGACTTCTGCATTTTATTAACCATTGTAGCGTGGCTGATACACTCTATCGGCGATTCAAAGACATACACACGCTTGCTCTGTGAGCAAAGCAGCATATTGAATGTGTGGTGCTTATCACTGCCGCTTATCTCTCCTCTGAATTTGACATTCTGACTTGTTCCTCGTTTAACAGCAGAAACAGCCTTGCCGTCCTCATTAAAACCTACAAAAACAGCATTATGCCGCACATCCTCGTATATCTGCTCTGTCCTTACAAGCTCACTGACTATTCCCCTGTCAAGATTTCTTGTCTGACACAGATATGCAAACAGCCGTCTGTACTGACCCTCGAACTTTTCAGGGAGTACAAACGGCTGTTTCTTTTCTTCAACCTTTTGCGCTGTCGGCAGTTGTGCATATTCTCTGCTCTCGCCGATGAGCGAATTCAGTGCTTCAGGATAAGTCAGATGTTCAAACTTTTGCAGGAAAGATACTACATCGTGTCCGGAAATACCTCTACTGTTCCAGTGCCACCCTCGCTGATCCTGATTGATAATTAAGCTGTCGTGTTCTACGCAGGAGTA
>JBJEOH010000006.1:0-3912 GCA_051880615.1 Acutalibacteraceae bacterium | reverse complement strand
ATACAGGCGAAGTTATTTTTTCTTAATTGTGTAACTAATCATTGACAAACCTACAGAATCCCGAAAGCATTTTGATAGAATCCCGAAAGCATTTTGAGAGTTTGTAGGTTTGCAATTAAAGTTTGACAAAAATAAAAAAGTATAGCGAATAGAAAGCCTCCGTATTGCAGTTAAGTTGAGAGCATAAATGCAACAGGAGGAATCTATTCGCTATGAATACTGTAACACAAACAACGAGATAACGGCAAGCGCTAATTAAATATAGTTCAGATGCCGCCGGGTTTGACGGTTACATTATTATAAAAGTTTGTTAAGATTCGATAATGGTATATAAACCAATCGACCTCCTAAAAATCCGGAATGTCCTCCGACATTGTCACGGCAATTCCATGTAAATCCACCGGCAACCGTTGTGCTGGTCCAGTTGCCGCCGAAACGAACTGTTCTATAGCCGTTCAGATTTTCAAGAGCCATATAAAAGAAATCTCCAACAGGGAGGGAAGATGTTCCGCCGACTTCTGACGGCAAAAACAGCCAATCGTATTTCTCGCCGCCGTAACCCATCGATTTAATGTAGCCATTTGCATTCGGGAGCGTAAATCCGACAGGCATATAATTGCCGTCTTGCTTTGACTCAATAAAATTAAAATCATCTGCAATATAAGCCTGACCGCCGCCCATTGAACCATCGCCCCAGACATTAATGCCATTAATGTTTTTCCAAATGTTACCCCAAGGATTTTCTATACCACGGTAGGATACTGACAACTTTCCCGGCTCTGTATTTATAGTGCCGTTCCCGTTTATCGTATTTATTGTCTGGGTGGCTTGTCCGGTTGAGTTTCCAAGCGCAGATGTTGCACCCGTAACAGAAGAACAGTTATATGAAAGATTGTCTGTAATATTAACAACACCAAGACCAACAGCCGACTGCGTATTCATTGTACCAAGCTCAATCATCATTAATAATTGATTTGCGGATACCGCTTTAATCATATCACCGTGCCAGCCTGTACCTCTGTTTGCCGCAAGCGTTTCGAAATTTGCTCTACTCAGGTTTTTATATAATCCTGAAATCGGTTTTATGCCTGATATGGAGCAAATCATGTCTGAGCTTAAATCCATTTCCACCGATGTATCTGAATCGTCAGTAATGTATTTATCGGCTGACGCTTTATACATACTGCCCTCATAGGCGGAATATAAAATATAATCAATCTCATTTCCATTCTCGTCAAAAAATGCAGGGTGAAGCTTAAACCCATCGTGTGGTCTTGATGTAACATAATAGTTAGCCTTACGCATATGGTAGCCTATACCTGTGGTTTTGTTTTTCTCGTATATAACAGGAACAGTTTTGTAGTAAAATGCAGGCTGATACACCATAACCTGTCCGTTGGAGCCATTCTCGGCATAATTTTCATCGCCGTAATATGCCGTAATCGTGCCGTCATCTGAAACATTACATCGCTTTCTTCCGCCGTACATCTCAAATCTGTCAAAGTCTGCTCCGGCTGATAAGCCAACAGCGCCTGCTAATCGAGTGAACTTCCCGTTTTCAAAGTCAACCTGAAGTCCCAAAACCTCATCGCCTAAGCCAATATTAGACTTGATTTCCATTATGTCCTTAACAGCTGTTTGGGCTTTGCTTTCAAGCTCGCTTATTCTTATGTTGAAAGCATTGTCGGTATTGGTGTGTGTTTCAATATTTTCTCTCATTTTCTCAATTTGACTTTCTATATTGAGAATATCATTTTCAGCAATAGCCAGCCTTTCGCTGTCTGCTTGTAAGGTATTCTGTAAAACAGATATAGTTTTGTTTGCACTTGTGAGAGTAGCTGATATGCCGCCAACATTTTGATTAATATCACTAACGGCTGATTTTATCTCTGTAACGGCATCTCCGCTGTTTTTGACGGTAGCCGAGAGTGTATTTATTGTTTCACTTGCGGCGGCTGATTCAGCAAGTAAATTTTCAATCGAATGGCAATTATCAACAATACTGCTTTCAGCTATTGCCAATCTGTTGCTGTTTGATGTTACAGTTTCCTTGATTTCATCAAGGAAACTGCGCTCCTCATTGTCACTGACATAGGCGGATAGGCTTTGTATCATCAGCTTGGGCGTTTTTCCGTCAGTCGTAGCGGCAATATATACTCCTAAGCCGTTTAATTCGGTTTCTTCACCGCGAAGATGAAAATCGTTGCCTGTTGAGCCGAGCAATGCCCATATTGTCACCCATTCGCCGTCAGGAATAATCTGATAGGAGGAGATTGTTCCGATATTCTCAGTGATGTTTGAGTCAATTATGTTACTTTTGCAAAAATAGTTGTTATAACCTTGATATCGGCCGCAGATGGGGTATACCCTCAGCGATGTTCCGACTGCCTTTATTCTCATAGCTGCAAGTACCTGACGGCAGCTCCCTTTTGCCAGCTTGACCGGCTCGTCAAACAGCGCATATACAATTCCTGTTTTGTTTGCAGTGCCCTCTGCAACTGCACAGCCGTTATCAGCACTCAATGTTAAGCTGCTTGTAAAAAAGTAATCACTGCCGATGTTGTCTGATGTAAATCCGACAGAGTGTTTAACGCAGTTTTTAGCGTTGAGAAATCTCATCGTGTTTTCAACAGAGCCTTCTGCCGCACTTATTCTCTCTCCAAGCTGATTGAAGGTGCCTCGTGCATTTTTAAGCTCTTCATCTGAAACCGAAAGTGACTTTATCTCAGCAGTCAAATTCTGCAATAACGAAAAATCAATAGTTGCTTCAACCTCATCTGCGGTAATTGAGTTTTTAACATCGATTTTGAATATCGGGCTGGATAAAATTGAGCCTAACTCATCGTATAATGTAAGCTGAACATCGTGTTCACCCGTCTGTGCTGTCATTTCAGATGTTAACTCAGCTATTACTGTTTTACCGTAAATTACACAGCTATTAATTGCAATAAGAGAGTTATTAAAGCTGCACTTAATCTGAGCTGAACAGCCTGTCAGGTCAATTTCTTCATTCCCTTTTGTGAAAGTAGCAACAAGCCTTCTGCTCAAATTGTCACCCTGAACAACAATAGGAATTCTGCAATATCCGCAATCTTTTTCTTTATCCATGTAGCTTATTTTTCCGTCTTCTGTGTTCACGGTAATCGGATAATCGATTTTCAATGCCATTAAATCACCTCAAAAAATAGTTTACATAGGCACTGAAAACAGTGCCTATGACTTCTCCGCCTAATTCAATTATAGAACAAATGTTCTATAATTGAAAGCCTTATTTTATCGGTGTTTCATTTTCAGAACTGCTTAATGCCTTTTTGAAAAAGTCCTTGACAAAATTGCTGTATTGATACTTGATATCTTTGAAGTAGTATTTGCTCAGAAGGAAATATATATAAGAGAATTAAATATTTGACATTTGATGACTTTTATCAGATAATAATAAAAGATAACACTTATATAAAGGAGTAATTTCTTCTATGAAAATTCTTGTACTCGGCGGAGCAGGATATATTGGCTCGCATACGGTTTATCGCCTTATTGAAAAAGGCAATGAGGTTGTAATCTTTGATAACTTTGAAACAGGTCATATTTGTGCAGTTCACTCTGAGGCAAAGTTATATAAAGGTGATTTACGCAACAAGGAAGATATAGACAGCGTTCTTGATAAAGAAACCGATATTGACGCGGTTATCCATTTTGCCGCGAATTCGCTTGTCGGCGAAAGTATGGTGAATCCTCTCAAATACTACGACAACAACCTTTGCGGCACAAAGGTGCTTCTTGAGTCATTAGTTGCACACAATATCAAAAACATTGTTTTCTCATCAACAGCAGCTACCTATGGAGAGCCGATACATACACCTATTCTTGAAAACGACCCGACTAACCCGACTAACTGCTACGGCGAAACAAAGA
>JBJEOH010000005.1:0-3929 GCA_051880615.1 Acutalibacteraceae bacterium | reverse complement strand
CGAAAGTTCCCGCGATTGCTTGTGTCGAGCTTGCAGTTGGTGCAGTGATTGTTGCCGACTTCAAAGCTGTAACAAATGCAGAGTTTAGATGAGCTTCAACAATGCTGCCGTTTACAAGGGTTGCGGAAATCTTGTTGGTGCTGTCGATTGCAACGGTTATGGTAGCTCCCACCGAACCTGTGTACGCATCGACAAGGTCTTTAACATCGATATAAACCGTTCCGCCACCGTTAGCGATTACGAGTTTCAAGGCTTTACCTTTGCCGCTTGTGCTTGGGGTAAATGTGCCGTCAGACCAAGTACCTGCAATGATTTCTCCGCTCTCCACGACCATATCCTTTGGCACGTTGATAGCGACGCCGACTTGCACGCCGTTTTGCTTTACAACATAGTTGTCGCCGCTCTTCTCGACTGTTACTTTGCTTCCGTTTTGTGCTGCTGCAACATCTGCATTTGTTGCCATTTTGACCCATGCACCGTTTCTGCATTCATAAGTGCAGTTGTCGGTTGTAAGGTAAACCCTACGACCGTTCATCTCTGCCGATGGTGTTGGCAAAGAAGCCACATTCTCAGTTCTCGCATTGATTACCTGCTGACCATTCAGGTTCAAATTGGTCATCATTTCAAAATCTGCCATTTTCTTTTGATTTTTTTGTTAGTTAATTATTTGTTAATCTGTTAGTTAGTTATTCAAAAATAGTAAGATAAGACCGCTTGCCAAAAGCAACATCACGTTCTTAAAACTCATGATTTTTTCAGCCCCTGTCTGAGGTTCTTCTTGCTGTTGCGGTTCTCGGGGTGGGTCTGAGACACCCCCACCGACAGGCTCTTCCTCTTCGTATTCGTCCTCAAGCTCTGCTTGATATTCTTCATTATCTTCTAACGTGTAGCCTGTCTTCTTGTCAATTCCCTGCTTCAATTCTGCGGGTGCTTTCAAAGTATATGCGTCTGCTTTCATCTGCCTTTTCATCATTTTTTCCTCCAAGTTGTTATATTGATATAGCCGCTAAAGCCTTTTGTCCAATTTATTTGAAATAGAGTTGTGCTTCCTGAACTTGTTACGTTTGTTTCAACATTCACAGGTTCGGCGATACCCTCGCTCACACGAATGGCATCAACTTGCCAAGCTAATTCATCGGGACTAATGCGGTCTGTTTTGAACTCTGCCGAAAACATATCTTCCGTTACCGTGATTGTATCAGTTTGCAAGTCGGTTTTGTCTTCTGTGCTTCCTCCGCTTCCCGAACTGTTCGGGTAGTACCATTGAAAATCCATAGCCTTAAATGTTTCTTAAACCAAATTTGTACTCATATTCCGTTCTTTTCGCCCACGTCAAACGTGTGTCGTAATTGATGCCCTCTGCATATTTGCGAGTTGTGATTTTATCGATTGTTCTCATCTCTACAATCATGCAGTTTTCGGTGTCGTTTTCGGTCGTGCCTTTTTCAAAATACCCAAGATAAAAGCCAAAATCGGTTTTCTCGACTATGTCGGGCGTGTTTGTACTTAATAAAAGCTCTATGTTGTTCAAAAATCTCATGTCTTTAATCCTCCCAATTCCAATATATTATCGCAACGACAAAAACCATTGCTATACGCTCAATTAGTAGTATCTTAATCCTGTCTTTCATCATTGCTTTACTTCTTGTTTTTCGTGTAGAAATAATAGCCTGCAAGTCCTGCGGTTACTATCAACATTGCTATTAAAGTGTATTTAAGTGCTTCTCTGCTCACAGCTTTTTTTTTAAGCGGTTTTGTATCTCGACGGAGAATTGCTTGTAACAGTATTCCTTGAATTCTCCGACAGTAATTTTGTCGTCCTTATTCAAATCGATAACAGGGTTTGCTCTTGCTATTGTCTTCGCTGAAAGGCTGCTTGTCTGTAACACCCAATCGTCTGACTTGCCGAGTGCAGCAGGGAAAAACGTTGCTAAATACAAGTCAGGGTAAGAGTTCAGCTTTGTGATGTAGGGTTTGTAGTATTTATAGACGTAATCGAGTTGCTCGACATTTGACATTGCTTTAAGTGCTGCCGTCGTTGTACCGAGGCTTCGAGCCGTTGCAGGCATAAACTGAATTAGCCCTGTTGCCCCTCCGTTGGGGTTCACTGCCTTTTCGTTGATGCCACTTTCTTTGTACATGACCGCCATGAGCCAATCAGGTTCGATGAGCAGCTTTGCCGATACGCTCTTCACCTTTGCGATAAAGGCTTCTTTATTCCTTGTTACTTTGTCTTCAAATAGTAAGCTCATCACTTCACAATTTTAATGATTACAACGCTTGCAATGATTGCCACAACGACAATGATAGCGAGCTTCACCATGCTGTCGCTCGATATTCCCACGTCTATTTTGAGTGTGCTTTCTCCTGCGAAAAAATCTCCTAATCCGTCCGTTAATGATGCCATATTCTAATAGTTTTGCATTCCTTTTGCCAAATAATATGCTTGCGAAACCTGCTTCATACTTGTTGCTTGATACAATGCAGCTTCGGTCAAGTCTCCAAATTTTCCGTCTGGGTTTACCCAATCGTGAGCCATAACGGTTGGGTCATAGTTTGCTTTCGGAGCTGGTCCTGTAGAGTTAAGCCACTGCTGTAAGTGCAGCACTTCTTGACTGCCTGGCAAACTTATGCCGCTTCCTTTTCTGAGCGGAAAAGTTGCAGGTGTATTTTCTTCACTGCCACCTCTTCCGACGCCAAAACTAACGTCTTCTCCGTCCTCGCTGCTCGTCATTTTCTTTTCTATCCACTTCGAGAGGTAGTAGGCTAAGATAAGCAAGCCGACAACGGCAATGATTACTTGTAATCTCGTTTTTTTAGTACTCTTCATGTTGCAATAGTTCTTCTTCAATGTATTGTCTCTCGGTCATCTCACTAATCGGATAACCATACATCGCTGTCCATACACTTCGCAAAGCGTTCAAGGTCTTACTGCCAAAGTTTCCGTCGATAACAAGGTTTGTGAACTTCAAATTATACGTCGTTTTTTGATAGTTCAACCAACGTTGTAACGCTCTCACTTTCTTTCCCTTGCTGCCGTAAGATAACGGAAAAACGTTATCTTCGCCGCTTGTTGCGTTATCATTGCTGCCTGTGCTGCTCTTGCTTGTTGTTGTCTTTTTCTTGCTGCTTGTGAGCAAAACAAAGAGGGCAACTCCGCCGAGTAGCCAAACAAGCTGTTTATTTTTGCTGTAAAAACTCTTTATTTTGTCTATCATAATCCGCTCTCAACGTTTTTTGTTAGTGCCAAATACCTCTCAATCCAACGCCATTGACTTTGCGAGCAATCATATTTCAAGTGTACCTGCAAAGTGCCTGTTACATCTTTCAAAAAGGTGTGTTTAAGCGTTCTTGTTCCGTATTCTCTTACTAATTTGTTCCAATCGTCTTGATTGTTTATTTGTATGATTATGCTTTCGATGCTCGTAAAGTCTGTACCCCAACCGTCCATTGCTTCAAAAAGTGTAGTTGCAGCGTTCTTGTACCAAACACCCTCATGGGTGAGGTTTCCGCTGTTTACAGGGTTGTCTTGTATGCTGTCAATCTCTGTTTTCACCTCTTCATATATCGCTTTTACCTTCTTCCATGCAAAGTACAAAAGCACAAAGAGCAAGAGCAACAAGATTGCCCATACAAGCCCCTTTGTCGGGTTTTTAGCTATATCATCTACAAATGCCTTTAATTTCATAGTGTCGCAAAGGTAGGTTTTGCGTTTTTTGCGAAAGGCTTATAAGTGCTTATAAGTTCGGATAAGTGCTTATAAGTTCGGATAAGTGCAAAAAAAAGAGAGAGAGGCTTTTTTGCCTCTCTCAAAAAAACAAGATTGATGAAGAATTTACTATGTGTTACTTTCCGTCAAAATACTCTACAATACGCCTAACTTCGACAGGAGGGTAGAGCCGATGGGACGACAGCCTCAGCTCTTCGCT
>JBJEOH010000004.1:0-72909 GCA_051880615.1 Acutalibacteraceae bacterium | reverse complement strand
CGTCATTATCAGGAGAAACTCAAAATGAAAAAATTTACAGCTATTTTATTAACGCCTATTCTTGCAGCGTCAATCACAGCCTGCCTCGTATCCTACTACAAGAGAGCAGACGGCAAGGATATTTATGTTGAAATCAATACCAAAAACAATGGATTAAGTAACCTGGAAATTACTGATTCCCTCGTTGAGGCGCTTGCAAAATCAGCTGTTTACAAGTAATCTATCAGCTGTTGCACATCGCAGGCAGAGAAGCATTCCGCCTGCGATGCTGTAAAAATGAACAGTTAATTAATATTACCTGGTCCTAATGATAATACGGAGGGATATTATGAAGATTAAAATATCTAAAAGAATAATAAGCATATGCCTGACCTTACTAATCTGTATATCGGTACTGCCGCTTTCAACACTCACGGCAAGTGCGGCTGAATACAGCATAAACATTAACAATGTAACCTACCCACGCCCCGGTGCCGCTCCGAAAGGAAACATTACATACACCGGCAATTTCAATTGCGAGCTTCTCGGTTGGCATTGGATGGACTATTATGGTGATATGATGGCAGCAGGTCCCGAAGCTTACAAGAGCTTTATGCTTTCAATGAAAGAAAACAGTTATGGAGCCAAGCCGTCAGAGCTTAAAGCATTTACCGATACGGAAAAGTATAACTTTTATGCTTACTTTGTAATAAAGAATAAAGTCATTTCCGCAGATACACCGTGCGTAGCAAGCTTTTATGATGAAACAGGCGAACTGATCCGAACTGTCGATGATAGCAGTTTTATTCCTGTGTCGGAAATAATAGCGGAATTGCCCGAGGGTGTAACACTTCCAAGCGGTATTACTGAAAATGATACGCTCTATATGTGCTTCATAAACAACCTGATGTGTTCTCCTACCGACCATATGCATGATTGGGATTCGTATACTTCCGATTGCAATTACTGTTGGAAAGAATGTAATATATGCGGAAAGAAGATTGCACATAGTGAATATAAGCATTACAGGGGTTCCGCTGTAGGTGAAAATTGGACTTGCGTTCAGAAAGCAACCGACACACAGGAAGGCTTATATGTAAAAAAATGCCCTTATTGCTCATATATAATTGATAGCATTACAGTACCGAAAACAGGCGAGCAGACAATTGTAACAAGCTATGACGAACTGCGAGAAGCTCTTGCAAAGGGAGGAACGCAGTGGATAACTATTGACTATAAATGGATAGTTCAGGAGGATTATAAAAGGGATTATAGCCTTTGTGTTGACGACCCGAACGCCGACATAACTATTGACCTCAACGGTTCGTCTATAAGCAGAACTACTATGTATGACTATTATCTTTTTAATGTCAAGCGTGGCAGTCTGCGAATCTGGCAGAGTAATTATGATAACATAGACGAAAACAATCTGCATAATCTGGAGCTTATCACCGGTGCTAATAAAGAGAATAAGACAGTGTTTAATGTTGAAGAAGAGGGAAGTCTGAGATTGACCAATGTTCACGCTTTTTCAGTAGTCGGAGTTTATGCCTATACCTTCTCAATAGTAAAATCAAAAGGCAATCTCCGCATTGACAGCGGTGTTTACAAATCATATACGGGATTTGAGGCTGTTGAGGTTTCCTCAGGTTCAGCTGTAATTAACGGCGGAAAATATTTCACAACTCATAACAATGGTAAAGCTCTAAGTATATCCGGTACAGATGACAGTAAAACTACGGCTGAAATCAATTACGGTACATTCGGTGGATGTTACACCGCCGTTGGTATATACAAAAATTCAGATGTTACTATAAACGGCGGCGATTTTTATTATAAGGATTCAAAAAATAATAAATATCAGGAGTGTGCCGTGTACGCAAATAACTGTGATTTAACCATAAATGGCGGCAGTTTTTACGGCAGTGAATATGCGTTACATGCAGACAGCCTTAATTCACTTAAAATTGCAGAAGGATATTTTAAATTATTTGATGAAACTCCGGATTATAATAAATCCGTATTGTACTTAAATGGTGATCACAATTCCGTAACGACAATTTCCGGAGGAAGATTTTGGGGAAAAACAGGAATTTACAGTAATTGCAAAATTAATCTTTCAAGGATTATTCCAAGTTGCTGCAATGCTTATGATGACAACGGAAAGATTGATACTACCGCAACCGCAAAATCAATCGGTACAGGCTATACAATTGTTGAAGCTCCGAGACCTGTAATCACAACCCAGCCGTCGGGCGGACATTCCGCTGTTATGGGTGATGCAATTGTATTAAACATAGCCGCAGACAATACAAACGAGTACATATGGCATATTGTTGACGAAAACGGACAGGAGCTTGCGTGGAACTATCTTTCAAACAACGGCTATGCAAGTCCCACTGTGGCTTCGGGCGGCAAAATGCTTATGCTCAGAGAAGTTTCCGATTGGATGACCGGCAAGCGTGTTTACTGCGTTGTAAAAGGCTACGGCGGAACTGTTATGTCGGATATAGTTACTTTATCCGTAGATAAGGTAATCAAATACTGCAATGATCTTTACTTTGATGATTTTGACCAAATCTGGAATCACAAAACCGTGGGAGATTTTAAAAATCCGAAAAACGATACCGACGCTCCCTACACCATCGGTAATGTCAGGTGGGAGATGTTCAGCAAGATTCTCAGCGATGATTTCGAATTTGAAAGCGGAGATAATGTAGCTGTCAGGATTGACGTTATTCCAAAGGAAGGATATTCATTTTACAGCAGTGTATTCGGAAAGCTTAACGGAATAGAATCGTATGCTACAATTAAAAATGCAGATGGAAGTCGTTCTATCGTGTTTACTATGACAATAACTGCACCCGATGAGTACAAAACGCAGAACATTGAGCTTTCTGTTGCAGAACCGATTGCAGGCAAAGCTCCTGCGACTACGGCAAAATGCACCTCAGGCTACGCAGTACCGGGAACGCCCTCGTGGACTCCTGCCGATACAACCTTCAAGAGCGGTAAGCAGTACACCGTAAAAATCCCTGTTACAGCAGAATATGAATGGGGAGATATCGACACTGTGACTGCCAAGGTAAACGGTAAGGATGCAAAATTTATTGCGGAATATAAAGGCGGAAAACAGTATGCATATTATGTTGAATACACCTTTGATGCCGCAAAGGACTTTTTGCTCGGCGATGTAAACAATGACGGAAAAATCAATATGCTTGACGCTATCCTTGTTCAGAAACACGGCGTTGGCTTATCAAAGCTTTCGGATACTCAGCTGGAGGCTTCCGATGTAAATAAGGACGGAAAGGTAAATATGCTTGACGCAATTCTTCTCCAGAAATACAGCCTTGGAATACTGACGGGATTTTAATTGAATAGTACGGTACAACCATTTTGTGTCGCTGTCAGATTTTGATTTTGACAGCGGCACAGCTTTTTAGATAAACAGGTGAAACGATTAAGAATACGAATTTGATTAAAGAGAAAATAAATATCAATTATTTTTATTATCGCAATACGGTTGATAGGACAGCAAGTGCTTGATAGGTAACCAATGTCGAGAAAATCATATAAATATGACGGTATGCTTATTAGATTATTTTTACAATTAACAAAATACTAAAACCGATTGATTTTCTTAAATGAAAGTCAATCGGTTTTTGCATTGTTGAGTTGATTTTATGAGTGCTGCCATAGGAGAAGTGATAAAGAAAATTATTACCTGTTATTTCAAAGAAGTTTGATTTCAAACACATTTTTATGGTATTCAATCAAACCGTCTTTTTTCATTTTTATGAGTTCCTTGGACAATGCACTTCTGTCTAAATTCAAATAATCGGCAAGCTGTTGGCGGTCAAACGGAACGGTGATTTTATTGCTGTCCTGTGCAGAAATCTGCTCCGAGAAATATGACATTAACCTACCTCGTATGGTTTTCGGTGTTGTGTGAATATTGTGCTTTGAAAGCTGCAAATTTTTCTGTGCGCTGATAAGCACAAGGTTTTGTATAAGCCTGTTCCTGCTGTCACATTGGGAGCATGGCTCAAAAAGCTTTGAAACACTTATAAATAAAATCTCGCAGTCATCGTTAGCTATAACATCTATCATCAGCGGTTCGTTTGGCACACAGGCATATGCTTCTGCAAAGACACCGCCTGCGTCAACAATCGTAAGAATACTTTTGTTGCCGAAAAAATCGTTATGCTCAATCTGAACGCTTCCCGACAGCACAAGTCCTATTTCGGTAACTATATCGCTTACTCTGAATATTACATCTCTTTTCTTGTAGCTGACCGTTTTGAAGTTTAAATGCTTCGCCATTTGCTTGATATCTTTTTCCTGACAACCTTGAAAAAGTGCGGTTTTTGAAATAAATGTAAAGTTCATAAAGTCCTCAATTCCGTGGTTATAACCACATACTTTTGCTGTTAATTATAATATTATTAATGCACAAAATCAATTCAGGAATTTGATTTTGAAAAAATTAAAAATATAAAAAATCGGAGGATAAACGGTAATGATTAGAAGAATAATAAAAATTGACGAAGGAAAATGCAACGGCTGTGGTGCTTGTGTAACAGCCTGTCACGAGGGCGCTATCGGCATGATAGACGGTAAGGCAAAATTGCTCAGAGATGACTACTGCGACGGTTTGGGGGATTGTCTGCCGAACTGCCCTACAGGAGCAATCACATTCGTAAAGCGAGAGGCAGCAGCCTATGATGAAGAAGCGGTAAAGCTTGCTCAGATGAAAAAGCAGGGAGCTAAGCTGCCGTGCGGTTGTCCCGGAAGTCAGTCAAGAACAATAAACAGACCTGAAAATAATAGCGCTGTTTCAAAGAATCAGCCATCAGTAAGCCAACTTTCTCAATGGCCTGTGCAGATTAAGCTTGTACCTGTAAACGCTCCTTATTTTGACAATGCAAATCTGCTTATTGCAGCGGATTGCACGGCGTATGCTTACGGAGAATTTCACGAGAAATTTATCCGTAATCGAATAACGCTTATCGGCTGTCCAAAGCTTGACGATGGCGACTACAGTGATAAGCTTACTCAAATTATTGCAAACAATAACATAAAAAGCGTGACCGTTGTGCGTATGGAAGTTCCTTGCTGCGGCGGAATTGAAAATGCAACAAAACAAGCTTTGCAAAATAGCGGTAAGTTTATTCCTTGGCAGGTTGTGACCATATCGACAAACGGAGAAATTATTGAAAACTAAGGCAATACCACATTATAATTGTGCGGTGTTGACTTAGGTGAAAGAATCAACATTTACACCCACAGCGAAATGTTGCCTGCTCACGGCTATCCCGAGCTGAAAAAATATCCGCATCTCAAGGGTAATTTCGGTACGGGCTGTCAAAATCAGCAGTCGGAATTCCACAACATTCCTGCACCGATTT
Organism: Acutalibacteraceae bacterium; assembly: GCA_051880615.1. Classification (GTDB taxonomy): domain Bacteria; phylum Bacillota; class Clostridia; order Oscillospirales; family Acutalibacteraceae; genus UBA7067. The sequence goes on along the minus strand of JBJEOH010000004.1, from coordinate 67,519 downwards.
TGTTCACCACAAATTGCCTTATGCCGGTAAGAGAAAGCTATAGCGACAGAGTTTTCACAACTTCTGTTGTATCCTATCCCGAAATGGTTCATATCGGCGAGGATAAGGACTTTACTCCCGTTATCAATAAGGCGATTGAGTGCGGCGGCTGTGACGGTGCTTCTTACAGCAGGAGCTACTACACTGACTTTGCAAAGCTTACACCGCCTGATACAATTATCTTAACTCTTGCCTGCGGTAAATATCGCATTAACGATTTGGATTTGGGCGATATTGAGGGTGTTACGAGAATACTCGACTGCGGACAGTGCAATGACTCATACAGTGCAATTAAAATCGCATTGGATCTTGCAGAGGCTTTTGACTGCACAGTTAACGACCTGCCGCTTGCCCTTGTTCTTTCGTGGTACGAACAGAAAGCGGTTTGTATCTTGTTGACGCTTTTATATCTTGGAATAAAAAATATCTATCTCGGACCTACGCTCCCTGCATTTGTTTCAAAAGGCGTACTTGATATTTTGATTGAAAAGTTTAAACTCACTCCTATTGATAAACCGCAGGAAGATTATGATAGGATTATGAATAAATAATGCATCTGATTAATTAAATAAAAACATTAAAAATCCGATTGGTTTTCTTAATGAAAGTCAATCGGATTTTTTTGGAATAATTAATCCCGGTTTGCAGTTTAGAAATGCCTGTACGGCTGTGTTTGGTTGACTTTTTGTGTTGTGAATGATAAAATACCTGCAAAACAAGCAGTATAAATAGATTCTAATCAGTCTTGCGGCATTGTAAGCTTTAGTTATCCTGAAATTCAAGATTGATGAATTTATAAATATAAATGAGGACTGTGATAGGGAGTTGACAAAGTGAGCAGAGAACTTGAAAAATATGAACAGGTTGAAAGAAGTATTATAAAAAAATACAGAAAAGAAATATGGAATCCCTTTATTATTGCAGTGAAAAACTATGAGTTAATTCAGCGAGGAGATAAAATTGCAGTATGTATCTCAGGCGGCAAGGACTCAATGCTTATGGCTAAGCTTATGCAGGAGCTTCATAAATACAGTGAAGTTCCGTTTGAAGTTGTTTATCTTGTAATGGATCCCGGATATAACGAAATCAACCGAAATAAGATTGAAAACAATGCAGAGCTGTTGCACATACCGATAACTGTTTTTGAAACGAATATTTTTAATGTGGCAAATAAGACGGAAAAGTCTCCGTGTTATCTTTGCGCCAGAATGAGAAGAGGTCATTTATATAAAAAGGCGCAGGATTTAGGCTGTAATAAAATTGCTTTGGGGCATCATTTTAATGATGTTATAGAAACCACTCTTATCGGTATGTTTTATGGCTCGCAGCTCCAGTCAATGCCTCCGAAGCTTCACAGCACAAATTTTGACGGTATGGAGCTTATTCGCCCTATGTATTGTATTCACGAAGAGTCAATTCTTGCCTGGAAACGATACAATGATCTTGATTTTATACAGTGTGCCTGTCGTTTTACCGAGAATTTTACAGCGTGCGACAACGAAGGCGGTATATCAAAGCGCCAGGAAATTAAAACACTTATCCGCCAATTAAAGCGAGACAATCCCAACATTGAAAAAAGTATATTCAACAGTATTCATTCTGTGTGTCTTGATACAATGGTAGGTTATAAAACAGACGGAGAAAAGCACTCATTCTTAGAGAAATACAACAATAGAAAATCTGATAAAGAATAATGATGCGCATTTAAAGAAGAAAATATAGCAGCTCACTTTACAGGGGTGTTGAAGAAACATAGTTGTTTTCATTTGATTTGTGCATAATGTAATGCTATAATATAAGATAACGATGAAACCATTAATGAAAGGTATGATTGCTTTAATATGCACGGTCACTCCTTTAATATTGCGATTTGCGATGATGATTCACAGGAAATGGAAAGAACTGTGGATATGACAAAACAGATATGCGAAAAAGAAAGCATCAAACTGAGTCTCTCCTGCTTTAAAAGCGGAAGAGAGATGCTTGATGCAATTAAGGGCGGTGAATCGTTCGATTTGCTTTTACTTGATGTTATGATGCCCAAACAGAGCGGAATGGAGGTTGCGCAGTTCTTGCGAAAAGGCTTGTTCGGCGGTTCGATTGTCTTTATTTCGAATAATAAAGAGATGGCGTTGAGAGGGTACGAGGTGTCTGCAGCGCGCTATCTTGCAAAGCCGCTTGAGAAAGAACGCCTGCGTGAGGCGCTTATTTACTGTTTTGAACAGGCTCATACTAATAAAGAGATTTTTATTCCGATAAACGGCGGCACTCAAAGGCTGCAAATTGACGAAATAATGTATATTGAAACTCAGGGAAGAGGCTGCCGCATTGTTCAGGAGCATAGCGAATGTGTTACAGTAATGCGTATTTCTGCACTTGAAGCGGAGCTTTCAGAACAGGGATTTATTCGCTGCCATCAGGGATTCCTTGTGAATATGCGCTTTATCCGTGTTGTCCGTGCTACAGAGGCTGAGTTGATGAACGGGCTTAACATACCGGTGAGTAAGCACCGAATTCAGGAAGTTCGCAAACAGTTTTTTTCCTGGATGGAAAAATAACAATTATTCAAGCGGAATGATTATTGAGATCTTAAATACATTTCTATCTGTCTCTATCGAAATCATATCATCAAAATTTTTCATAATACGGCGAATAATTTTCAAACCATACCCATGCTCAGTCATGGGTATTTTTTGTTGCCCTTGACCATCCTTGCGACGAGGTGATTTCTCAGGCGGCTGACCGTAAGCCTTCATTGTGTTTTCGCATAAAAAGACAAAATTGTTGTTTTTACAGTGAAAGTCAAGCTTAATATATGGCTTTTTAGCGTCGCAGGAGGAAGCTGCCGTAATCGCATTATCAAGAATATTTGTTATAAGTGAGCATAGCTGTGCGTCAGTAAGCGGCAGCTTTTCAGGTGCCTGTGAGCGTATAATTTCAACGCGTATTCCTTTGTCGGCGGCAATGCCGAGCTTGCCGTTTATAATGATGTCAAGCATTTTGTTTCCGCTTTGTATAACCGGGCGAATCTCTTTTATTTGTCCGATCAACTCTTCCAGATAATCTGGCAGCTGCTCAGGGTTTTCCTGCGCCATCGTGTGTAATAATGCGTAGTGCTTCATTGTGTCGTGGCGAAGCATCATTACTTCCTCCGACTGACGGCAAAGGTTTTCGTAGCTTTCCATTGCAAGCTCATTCCTTGCGGAAAGCACAGAATTTTCTGTTCTACGGGTTGCTTCCTTTTCCACAAGCTCAATTATAATTGCAATCACACCTGAAAACAGGCACAGATTCCATACCATCTTCAAGGTGAAATTGGGGAGAAAAATTTGTATGTCGCTGCAAAGTAAGTTGAAAATATATGCAGGATATTTCGAGAATACAGGAATACTGATTAAAAGGAATACAGTATAAATTGCGGTTATGATAAGTGATGCCTGTGAGTAGCGGCGGAAAAAGCGGCTGCCTTTTTTCCATTGTATAAAAGAGCAGACAAGAACGGCAAGCATAGATGCAAAGCCTATATATTGCGGCAGGTCTTTTATGAAGATATAAAGGTCGCCGTATTCAAGCAAAGAGGTACACTGAACAATGCAATATAAGGCGATGCTGCACCATTGAAGAATGGTGATGCCAATGAGGAGCGGGCGCAGCATTGTTGACTTTATTGTTAAAAATATCAGCAAAGCTCCTACAGACAGATGAAAGCTCAGCCATACCAAGTCTATCGGCAGAGCATTGAAGTATTGATAGAAAAACGGAGCTTGTGCCAGAATACCGCACATCTGAAATAAAACGGCAAGAGCAAGCGCAGGAAGCGCAAGCACGGTTTTGCCAAGCGTAGAGTTCCAGACAAATGCAATCAGAAGCAGAATTTCAAGAGCAAACAGCAATGCGGCAGGAATCATGGTCCGTGAGGCGTCTGCAATCAAACTGCTTTCGTATGAATAACCGCAGTAAAGGGTTACTTCACAAGGATAAACTGTATCGTCGCCGTTTTGCTTTTCTGAATATAGTGGGGTTGATTGGGCAATGGTCAGAGTGTGCCCGACATAATCAAGAGGAAGCGACACGACAACAGGCTCGGATTTGTCAAATTCCAGCATCGGAAGCTCCAGATAGCCGATTCGGTTGTCTGCCTCAGGGCAGTCTGTATAAATCAGCGTGTCGTCAAGAAATACGCTGATACTGCGGTTGGCAACACCAATACGCAGGGTTGGACTGTCAAGCGTTTCTGTCATTTCGCGCGAAAAGTAGAAGGTCTGTCCTGCATAGTCCAAACCGCCATATCCTCCGAATCCATCGGGAATAAGGTCTTTACGCTTACCCTGTTGGTCCGAATAAACGCTCCAGCCCTTTTCACCCTCCCATTCCTGTCCGTCTTCGGCGAGCAATGAAAGATTATATGACTTGTCCTCCATAGGCTGTGTGTAACAAAAAACAGCTATGGCGGAAACAGCACAGAGAATCAGAGCCAGCAGCGCTGACAGGAATATTTTAGGTATCATTATTTTTGATGAGTGTTTCATATAAATAACCCCGTTTCTGAATGCAATTTTAGTATATAGGTATTTTAGAAAAGTGTCAACTCGTAAACGCAGTTAAAAATGCCCAGTTGTGTTGCTTTTTTGCCCAGTTTTGAAAAATACTTGAAATTACTTTTGTGAATGTTTAAAATTATAGTTGGTTGAGCAGACATTAAGCTTGCTCGGACAATAAATTGAAACGGAGGAATAGACAAAATGAAACGACTTAAAAAAGCGGGAATTGTAATCTCGCTGATGGCGTTGATGACAGCGGCGTTTACAACTAATGCGTCAGCCGCGACTGTAAGCGACGGCATAAAGGCTGAAATTACGGTTGCCTCACAGGACAGTGACAAGGCGAGTATCGAAGCTGTGGTCAAGAACGCAAACTATTATGAGATTAACGGCATTAATTGCAAGCTCTCGGTGTCCGACAACGCTGTATTAAGCGGCGAAGATGTAAAGACCGATATAAAGCTTGCAAGCGAGCAGACGGAAAGCCTCAAGGCTGAAATCAGCTTGAAGGCAGGCGAAACTCAACCGAGTGAAAACCCGACTCAGACACCAACGCAGAAGCCTGAAAATCCAACACAGGCTCCTACACAGCCGAAAAACTCTACTACAATAACAAATGCAGAAACAACAGGCAAAAGCGCAATCAAAACAGGTGAGGAAAATAACATAATGCCGATTGTTGCACTTTGCGTTGCGGCGTTTGCAGTTGCATTGGTTGTTGCTTTCAAAAAGAAAAACAGACGAATGATGTCTTTGATGCTCTGCTTGTGTCTTGCACTTTCAGTCGGCACAGTAGGAGTTGTAGGCGTTAATGCCGCCGAGGGTGACAGTATAAAGGTTATAACAGATGAAGCTGTTATAACTATTAACGGTACCGATGTAACGGTAACCTTTACTGTTGAGTATCCCGAACAGCCGGAAATCCACGATAACACGCTTGAGGATTTAAAGGCGTTAAACGGCGATTCGTTAGATATTACATATAATGACGCAGGCGAAATTACTTTCCTGAGCGGAAAGTACACCGATTATAAGGTAATTAATCCGGAAACTGCAATGTCCTCATTACAGGCTGTTGAATCAATTTTAAACGCCAAGGAGAATGATATAAGCCTGATTCCGATTAATGTAAAGACCGCAGACAACGGCGACCGATACTTTACATTCCAGCAGATTGTCGGCGCAGTAGTGCTCCAAAATGCCTTTATTACTGTTGGTGCAGATAAGGACGGCAACACGCTTTGTATTTCAAGCTCTATTCAGCCTAAGGCAGGCGTAAAAGACCTTGAGGAGAATATGCTGACAGCCGAGCAGGCATACGAGAAGGCGCTCTCTGCTGCTGAAGAAACCTTAGGGTGCACTCTGGAAAAAGCCGATAAAGAGCCTGAGCTTGACTATATGATTTATTCAAAGTCAGGAACATCAAACCTGTGCTGGGTGATATATTTCAAGCAGCTGGCTCCAACGGAGCAGGACCCTGAGAAGTCTAAATATGTAAAAGTCTATATTGACGCTGCAAGTGGTGAACTTGAAAATCTGATGTATCTTTCCAGCTTAGAGGATTACAGAACAAGCGAAGATGTTTATGATAACGATGTTTACTTCAAGGGCGTTACAACTGAAATGAAGACCTTCACAAATTATCTAGGAAACAAGGTTGAGCTTCCTGTAGCAAAAACCGACAGCGGTACATATTACTTTATTGATACAGAAAGAAAAATGGTTTGCGCAGATACCTCAAAGGTAGATCCGATAGAATACAGACAAATGATACCGTATGAGTTTGCTTCCCCCGAGGAGGTTTCTCCGATATTTGTTTCGGTATTCGACAATATGAGAAAGATTTATGATAAATACGCCGAAAAAGGAATAAAATCGCTCAATGGTAACGGACTGCCTATTATGATATGCCTTGGTTATCAGCAATACGGCCAGGAAATAGAAAACGCTTGCTTTGCAGGTGATTACTTTGGCTGGGGCGTGTTTATGTTCTCAAAGTTCCCGATAAGTACAGGCCTTGATGTAGCGGCTCATGAGTTCACTCACGGCATAAAGGGTAATATTACGGGAATAGTAGCCTATCAGAATACAACCGGTGCTATCGAAGAATCATATGCAGATATTCTCGGCAACCTCACCGAAATGCTCATTGACCCGGAGAATTCAGATACAGAGCAATGGCTTATGGGTGAGAGTACGGGAAAAGTAATCAGAAGTATGAGCGACCCCCATTCTTATGCTCAGCCGGAGTATGTCGGAGATGCATATTATCTTATGGAATGTGATATTCCCAGCGAACTGAATGATCGCGGCGGTGTGCATATCAACAATTCTGTCCTTTCAAAAATCTGCTATGAGATGTATAAAAGCGGTATCAGTATGGAGGAGGACTACGACATCTGGCTTAACACCTTCCTTGTATTAAACCCGAATGCAAGCTTCGACGATGTCCTTGGTTACATAAAATACTCAGCTGTTCGCAGCGGCAAGGAGCAATATCTTGATATAATACAGCAGCTTTTTGAAAACGGAAAAGCAGTAAACGCACAGACCGACAGCTGGGAGGGTTATCCTGTTCCGGAGGGCTATGCAAAGCTTAAGCTTGTTGCTCACGATTTCCCCGATGACCTTGATTGGAGTGCGGCTGCGATTAACGGTACAAAGCAGATATTCATTTATAAGGATAAAACAGAAGCTTACAGTACGATTCTTGACAAAGCAAATGTTGTTCTGCTTATCAGATATCAGGATGACCCCGATGTCGCTCCGAAGATTTTCTTCTGTTTGCCTATGAATCAGGAAGGATATAATCTGAAGATTGATAAGGACGAGGTTGTGGTTGAATTCAGCTACAATGACTTAATTCCAACCAAACACTAAAAAAGTTTTTTATGCTCAAGCAAGGTTCGACAAGAATTTTGAAGTCTAAAAAATAATAATTAATATTTACGAAGCAGAAAAGACCGCCCAAATGGGTGGTCTTTTCTGCTTATAGGAATAATTATAAAGCAGTGATACTAAGTTATGTTATTTTTTGCCTGACTTTGTATTAGGCGTTGAATAGTATTTTGCCAAAGCGATACTTGTATATAATCAGACATATAATCAGATTTTGCGTCAGCGTAATAAGGTTTTCAGCGGATTTAAGTGAAGTAAATAGTTGACCGAGTTTCGGGTAAAGTGTATAATGATGTAGAATATTTACGAAAATACGAGAGGAAAATAAAATGTCGATACCGAACGACCCGATGATTCTTTTGTCATATATAAACACTCAGCTAAGGGATTTTTATCCCTCGCTTGAAGAGCTTTGCAAGGCGCTCAGCGTTGATATGCAGGAGATTAAAAGCAAGCTTGCATCAATAGATTATGAGTATGACCAAAAGCTAAATAGATTTGTATGAAAAAACGGCAAATAAAAGTGCATTGCACTTCGTTTCCGGAAATAGTATTTTTTACTTTGCTAATAAATCCCGTAGGTATGTAAAAGTTGAAAATGAGGTTAAAATAATTCAAGAATCTGTTGTTTGTTTTTTTGTGTTGCTTGCTGTGGTGTTGCTTGGTGCACTGATTTCGGCGGCTTTGGCATTGTGGACTAAGTAAGTAATCGGGAACTGTCAGTTTGAAAATGACGCTTGTGAGTGTAGAAATCACTAACGGCGGCGCTGAACAATAATTTATACTGCAATAACAAGATTAAGTCAATGAGCTGTGAAAATCACAAATCATCGGCTTAATTTTTTTTCAATTTGTCACTTTAAAGTCACTTACCGTAGATATAATGACATTGTAGTTGAAAGGTTTTTCGATGAATATAATTTACGGAGGTAATAATATGGAAATTTTAAGAGTGGAAAATCTTACTAAAACCTATGGCACAGGTGCGAATACGGTTAATGCCGTTGACGATGTTTCTTTCACCGTTGAGCAGGGAGAGTTTGTTGCCGTTGTTGGTGCAAGCGGAAGCGGCAAATCAACGCTTCTGCATATGATAGGCGGCGTTGACAGACCGACAAAGGGTCAGATTTTTATTGACGGCAACGAGATTAACCAAATGAACAACGACAAGCTTGCAATCTTCCGCCGCAGGCAGATTGGCATAGTCTATCAGTTCTACAACCTGATACCGATTCTGACGGTTGAGGAGAATATCACGCTCCCGTGTGACCTTGACGGATGTGCCGTTGATAAGCAACGCCTTGACGAACTTCTGACAACCTTTGGACTTAAGGCGAGGCGAAACGCCCTGCCGAATCAGCTCTCGGGCGGTCAGCAGCAGAGAACATCAATCGCAAGAGCGCTTATAAACCGACCTGCACTGTTGCTTGCAGACGAGCCTACAGGCAACCTCGATTCAAAGGCGTCAGAGGATATTATGAGCATACTGAAGCTTTCAAACAAAAGCTATAATCAGACAATCATTATGATAACGCACGACCTTGAAATGGCAAATCAGGCTGACCGTGTTATCACAATTAATGACGGTAAAATCGTGGGGGAGGCGTGAGGAATGAAAATTCTGAATAAGCTTACCCTGAAAAATCTCAGGCTTAATAAAAGCCGCACAATAGTAACGGTAATCGGGATTATGCTATCTACGGCGCTGATTACCTTTGTTGCAGGTATAGCGTCAAGCGCTCAGCAGACATTGATTAATATGGAGATTTACAGCAGCGGCGACTATGAATTCCGCTTTTCGGGAAATGTAAATAATGAGAATATCGAAACGACAGAGAATAACCGCAATGTAGGGGCAGTCTATTATACCGATTCAATAGGCTGTGCCAAAATGCCAAACCCCGAATTGAAGCATAAGCCCTATGTGTTCATCAAGGCATTGAGCACAAACTCCTTTGAAAACTGCTTTAAAACAAAGCTTTCCGATGGCAGATACCCCAAAAATGAAAACGAGCTTGTAGTGTCATACGATTATGTCAAACGATCAAAGGACAAGCCGAAAATCGGCGATACAATAACGCTTGAAATTGGCGACCGTGTGTCTGAAAACGGCGATGTTATTGACCCTTATTCGGTTTACGGATTTTCGTATGAGTCAGAAGAAAGCGTTAAGGAAAATATAAAGGTAAGGCAGCAAAGAACATACAAGATTGTCGGCATTCTTTCAGAGAATTCTACAAACGCAATTATGGTTGACCAGAACTCCGCCTGTGTATCTGTATTTACAGCCGCCGATATAAACCATCTGTCGAAAAATGCCGAAATGTATGTTGACCTTACGGCTGACGGCGAGAAAAACTATATTTCCGCAGGAGCTGAAATCTCGGGTCTTGATGAGGAGCAGGTGAGCGCATATTTAAGTCAAAGCACTTATTTCAGCGAAGAGGAATGGAAGGAATTTTATCAAAAATTGCCTTATGAATCCTTTTCCTTTAACAGTACCTTGCTTGCCTACAAGGGCATAGGTATGAGCGATACTAACTTACTTGCGGTTACACTTATAGCAATTATTGTTATAGCGATAATTATTATCGCAAGCGTGTTTACTATTCGTAACAGCTTTGCTATATCAATAACCGAGAAAACAAAGCTTTACGGTATGATAGCCTCAGTCGGCGCAACCTCAAAGCAGATAAGAAAAAATGTGCTGTTCGAGGGCTTTGTACTCGGCTTAATCGGCATACCTCTCGGCTTGCTGCTCGGCATTGGCGTTGCCGCACTTATTTTGCTTTTGCTCAATGCTCTCCTGAAGGACGGTTTAAACGGTATGACGCTTATTTATTCAATGCCGATTTTGCCTGTTTTGCTGTCCGTGCTTCTGTCGGCGGCGACCATATTCTTATCCACAATATCAAGTGCAATCCGGGCTTCGAAAATTGCGCCGATTGACGCTATAAGGAGCAGCGGCGATATAAAGCTCGGTAAAAATCAGCGCAGCCTGCATTCGCCGAAGCTTATCAAAAGGCTTTTCGGCGTTGGGGGAGATGTAGCGTATAAAAACCTCAAGCGAAGCAAAAAGAAGTACCGCACAACGGTAATATCAATCGTTGTCAGCGTTGCACTGTTCATCTCAATTTCCTGCTTTATGGACTACGGCACAAGGGAGATTGACAGAGTTTATCAGACATCTGAATATAATATGAGTGTCAGCTCAAACGGAGATTATCAATATGAGAATTTAAAGCAGTCGTTAGAAAGCATAAGCAAGTATGAGGGTGTTAAATCGTCACAGCTGTATACAATAGCCGGCTATGAGGTCAGTACCGATAATTTTGATTTTTCCGAAGAAGCAAAAGAGAATCTCGACACATATTATGATGGATATTATTTCGGCGAATTTTTCGGACTTACCGATGATGAATTTAAGGGATACACTGATAAGCTCGGCTTGAATTATGATGAAGTCAAGGACAAGGGAATACTTTATAATGTATTTGAGTATAAGGACGCAGACGGAAATCTGAAACAGGCAAAATACTTCGATATTCAAAAGGGCACTGTATTTGATTGTGTTTCAACATTTGTAGAAGACGACCCTGATTACTCGGAAATGAGTATTGAAATTGCCTGCGACACCGATACGCTCCCTTATGACATTCCTTATACAATGCTATGCGGAACAGTGTTTGTCAGACAGGAATGGATGGAAAAGAACTGTGAAAACGGCGGTATATCTCTTTCGCTTAATATCAATGCCGAAAATGCCGACAAGCTGGAGCAGGATATACTCGACCTCGGCTATACGGGTATATCTGTGTTTAATATAGACAAAACAGCACGGATAATGAATTCGATGTATCTCGCAATATCTATCTTCATTTACGGCTTTATCATCGTTATAACGCTGATAGGCGTGACAAATATATTCAACACAATAACAACAAATATGCGCCTGAGAAGCAAGGAATTTGCTATGCTCAAATCAGTAGGTATGACGAAGCGAGAGTTCAACCGAATGGTTCGCCTTGAAAGCATATTCTACGGACTCAAGTCACTTGTTATCGGCATACCACTCGGCACAGTCGGCGGATACCTGATTTTCCTTGCGTTCAACGCAAATAAGCAGAAATATGTTTTTATCTTTCCTTGGCTTGCAATACTCATCAGCATTGTGTTTGTGTTTGCAATAGTATGGCTTATTATGCGCTTCTCAATTGCAAAGGTGCAAAAGCAGAATATCATAGAAACAATCAGAAACGACAATATCTGAGTTAATTTGTTGACAAGCATAGTGTGGGTGTTATAATTTATTTATAACACCTACAAACCAAAAACGGAGAACCATATGAAAATTTTACTTGTCGAGGACAATAAAACAATATCAAAGGGACTTGTATATTCCATTGAGCAAAACGGCTATACCGTCACCCTTTGCGAAAGCTTTGAATCGGCACTTGAAGTCGCACCGCTGGATTTCGATTTGTCTATCATCGACATAGCACTTCCTGACGGAAACGGCTTTGAGCTGTATAAGGAAATAAAGCGGCTTAACAATATTCCTGCGGTGTTCCTGACAGCCTACGATGATGAGGACAGTATTGTTAAGGCTTTTGACCTCGGTGCAGACGACTACATAACAAAGCCGTTTTCAACCCGTGAGCTGCTCGCAAGAATAAGGCGGCTTGTCGGCAGCAGAAGCAGCACTGTGACAATAGGCGATATTAAGATTGATTTTGATAAAAAGGCAGTTTTCAAGGGTGAGGTTAAGATTGAGCTTACTGCGCTTGAGTACAAAATCTTTTCTATGCTTGTGCAAAACGCAGGGAAGATTGTCACCCGTGAAATTATCCTCGAAAAAATATGGGACTTAGCCGGAAATTATGTGAACGACAACACTCTCACCGTATATATCAGGCGCATACGCAAAAAGCTCGGCTCGGATTGCATAAAAACGGTAAAAGGCTTAGGATACAGATTGGAGGTCGTATGAAGCGTACATATAAATTTCTGATTGCATTTCTTATTCTTACAGTACTGTTTTCACTTGCAACCGCCGCTGTTTCTGCGTTTGAGCTTGATAAAATCCGCACCTCGGAAAATGAGAGTGTTATGTGCATTATTACTGCGGTAAAACAGGCTTATCCCGAGGTGTCTGATAATGAGATTGCAGGAATTTTAAATAATAAGGCGAGTAATAAAGATTACAGCGACACTTTGCGAAAATATGGAATTTCATCCGATAAGGATTGGGTTGTGTATCAGAATCAGGAGGAAGCTGCACTTATTATCATTGAAAATTCCGTCCTGTGTGCAGGAGTCTGTCTTGGACTGTGCATTGTTTTTATTATCTATTGCATAAGACGGCGTGACGAAACGCACAGAATAACAGAATATGTTACACGAATCAATAAAAAGGACTATGACCTTAGGATTGAGGAAAACAGTGAGGACGAAATGTCACTGCTGCAAAACGAAATATATAAAACCACGGTTATGCTAAAGGAGCAGCGTGATAATTCGCAAAAGGATAAGGAAAGCCTAAAAAATTCACTGTCCGATATTTCACACCAGCTCAAAACCCCGCTTACTTCAATTCTTGTTATGCTTGATACAATTCTTGACGATGATAATATGCCGCCTGAAATTCGCCGCGAATTCCTGTACGATATTCGCCGCAGTGCAAATTCAATGAGCTTTCATATTCAGTCAATTCTCACTCTGTCAAAGCTTGACGCAAATTCTATTGTTTTTAAATCTAACGATGAAAGCGTCAACCGCATAATAAGCGAGTGTATTCATAACACCGAGGTTTTGTCTGAGCTTAAGGGTGTTGCTGTCAACAGCGATTGTGATGACAGCCTTACTCTTGAATGTGATTTTAAGTGGCTGTGTGAGGCGTTGACGAATATTATCAAAAACTGTATTGAGCATACAAACGACGGTGGAGAGGTTTGCATTTCTGCCGAAAAGAAGAAGCTTTACACAAAAATAACGGTGAGCGACAACGGCGTGGGAATAACTCCCGAGGATTTACCGCATATATTTGAACGCTTTTATAAGGGCAAAAATTCAAGTGATGAAAGTGTCGGCATAGGTCTTGCGCTTGCAAAAATGATAATCGAAAAAAGCGGTGGAATTATTTCCGTCTACTCAACAGTCGGAAAGGGTACAACATTTGATATACGATTTTTTACAAAAATTAATAAGCAATAATAAATCAGGGCGCATCTGAACAATCAGATGCGCCCGTTACTTTTATTCATTATTATCAACGAGTGTTATACAAATTATAAGTGAAAGCACTTTTGGAGTGCTTTGTATTCTCCAAGCACAAGCATTGTTTTATCGTCTGTCAGAAGGGTGTCAGGTGTGATAGCAACATCAATTTTACCGTCCTTTTTAAAGCCCATAATATTGATATTGTACTTTTTTCGTATATCAATTTGCCCGACAGTTTTGCCGATCCAGTTTTTGGGCACAGTAACCTCAAATATTGCGTTATCGTCATCAAGCTCAATATAGTCTAAAATGTGATCTGCGCTGTATCTGATTGCCGCCCATTTTGCAAGCTGCTTTTCAGGGTACAACACCTCGTCAGCACCGTTTCGCAGGAGGAATTTTGCATGTACATCGCGCGCAGCGCGTGAAACGACAAGCTTTGCACCCAGCTCTTTAAGCAATGAGGTCGTTTCGAGTGAGCTTTGAAAATCGGTGCCGATGGCTACGATGCAAACATCATAGTTGTTGATGCCGAGCGACCGCAAAAACTCCTCGCTTGTGCTGTCGCCTATCTGAGCGTTCGTTACAAACGGAAGAATATCGTTGACGCGTTCCTCTCTGTCATCAATAGCCATAACCTGATGCCCAAGCATATTGAGCTGAAGCGCAATATGCTTTCCGAATCTGCCAAGACCAATAAGTAAAATTGATTTCATGTTGATTTCTCCTTATCCAACCATAATTTTTTCCTGCGGGAGCTTTGATACATTTTTTCTTACACCTGCAAGAGCTGCGTAAATAAGAGTAAGTCCGCCTACCCTGCCAAAGAACATTAGAAGTATCAATACGCCCTGTGATACAACACCGAGCGAAGGTGTTATTCCAAGAGTAAGACCGACTGTGCCGATTGCTGAGGCGGTTTCAAACAGGCAGCTTGACATAGGGATTCCTTCAGCAATATTGATTATAAGAGCGCCTGCCGAGAAAAGTGTTATATACAACATCAATACCGTGGCGGCGTGCTTAATTATGCTGTCGTCAATTCTGCGTTTAAAGAAGTGCGATTCCTCCTTGCGGCGGAATACCGCCAATGCGTTTGAAAACAGTACGGCAACAGTTGTGGTTTTCATACCGCCTGCTGTTGAGCCGGGAGAGCCGCCGATAAGCATCAGAATGATTATGATGTACTGTCCTGCCCCTGTTATTGCTGTTAAATCCGTTGTATTAAAGCCGGCTGTTCTCGGTGCGACAGCCTGAAACATCGAGCTGAAAATCCTTTTATCCATCGCATCATTGTTATATTGAAAGAAAAAGAAATAAAGTGCGGGGAGAAAAATCAAAATAGCGGAAATAGTCAGAATAACCTTGCTTTGCATTCGGTATAGTTTCAGATGCAGACGATGGGTTTTTATATCTTCCCATGTTAAAAATCCGATTCCGCCAACGATAATCAGCAGCATAACGGTGATATTAATTACAGGGTGATTAGCATAGGCAGTGAGAGAAGCAAACTTATTATCAGGCGTTCCCATTATATCAAAGCCTGCGTTGCAGAAAGCGGAAATAGAATGAAACACCGCCATCCATATTCCCTTTAATCCGAAATCATTGCAGAAAACAGGAGCCATTACAACAGCACCCAGCAGTTCAACAGCAAAAGTGATTTTGATGATAAAGCCAGTAAGCTTTACAATGCCGCCGAGCTTTGGCGCTGCGATTGCCTCCTGCATTGTGCTCCTCTGCATCAGTGAAATCTTTTTGCCTGAAATAAGGGCGATTGAAGCCGCCAATGTAACAACGCCCAGACCGCCGATTTGAATAAGTATAAGAATAACAGCCTGCCCGAATACAGACCAATATGTGGCTGTGTCATGAACGATAAGTCCTGTTACGCATACTGCCGAGGTCGAAGTGAACAACGCTTCGTTGAACGGTGTTACCTGACCGCTTTTTGCCGATAATGGCAGCATCAGCAGAAAAGTGCCGATTAATATAACTGCCGCAAAGCCGAAAATAATAATCTGAAAAGAGGAAAGATGCCTCTTTCTGTGTAAAGAATTTGCCATAGCTTGCTCCTTAGTATCTCATTTGATGTTTCTATAATATGATAAATCAAGATAAAGTGGGCGTAAGACTATTATCGCCTGCGTTATATGATATAAAGATTTTACCAAATATGACTCCTGAAAACACCCCGTTCATCAGACTTACTTATCTAAGCCCGACAAACAGGGTGTTGACTTTATAATGCTTTTACCATATGGATATGTTCGCAGTATTCGTCAAAGTAAGTATCGCCCTGTGCTGTATAGCCGAGTTTTTCATAAAAACCTCTGACTCTTACCTGAGCTGACAGCGACAGCTTTTCGCCGCCGAGTGATTTAATATATTTTTCTGCTTCGTTCATCATCAAAGAGCCGAGTTGGTTGCCGCGATATTCTTTAAGCACTGCAAGCCTGCCTATTATAAATTCGTTATCAGAATTTCCTTTAAAAAAGCGGCAGCATGAAATCGGAATACTATCATTATATACTACCAGATGCCACGCTTGCTTGTCAATATCGTCAAACTCGTTTATAAAGCCCTGCTCCTCAATAAAAACAGCCTGCCTTATATCCTTGGCACACTGCGGAAGGGAAGAGGTTATTTCAGTTTTTATCAAGGTTGTTCCTCCGTATTTTTCGCAATTAAGCGATAGTTGTGCAGCAGAGGTCCGCTGCCCTTGCCGATGTCAAAATTTACTCTCAAAGCTCCGCAGATATATTCCTTTGCGGCTTTTACACTGTCACAAATACTTTTGCCCTGTGCAAGTCCGCAGGCAATGGCTGAGGAGAGTGTACAGCCTGTGCCGTGTGTATTATTGTTGTCGATTTTCGGGGAACAGAACCATTTGTATTCCTTGCCGTCAAACAGCAAATCATCGGCATTGCCGCTGCTGTGACCGCCCTTTATCAGCACAGCCGTGCCGCTGCACTCAAAAATAATATTTGCGGCATGCTCGATATCGTTTTTATCGTGAATACTAATTCCGCTTAATGCCTCAGCCTCCGGAATATTCGGCGTTACTATACTTGCTATCGGCAGCAGAGAGCTTGTAAGCTCGTCAATAGCGTCCTGCTGCAGCAGAGGGCTTCCGCTTGTTGAAATCATAACAGGGTCGAGGACTATATTCTTTGCCTTGTGTTTTTTAAGGCTTTCTGCAATCGCTCTGATTATCGCAGCGTTTGACACCATTCCTATTTTAACGCTGTCAGGGAAAATATCATCAAAAATGCAGTCAAGCTGTTTTGATACAAATTCAGGCGCTACATCCGAAACTCCGTAAACTCCTGTAGTGTTCTGTGCTGTGAGCGAGGTTATCGCGCTCATTGCGTACATACCAAAGCAGGTTATTGTTTTAATGTCGGCTTGAATTCCTGCGCCGCCGCTTGAGTCTGAGCCGGCTATAGTGAGCACTGATTTAATCATAAATTTTCTTCCATTCCTTTATCGAATTAAGGTACACATCGGCTGTTGCTTCAAGCTCGCTTTTGTATATTTCCGAATAATCATCATATACCGCGGCGACATTGAAACCGCCTGATTTCGCCGATTTAACCGCGAAGAGAGAGTCCTCAAAAACCCAAGTTCGGCTCTTGTCGGTTCCAAGATGTTCAAGAGCAATCTCGTAAATCCTTGGTGTGTCTTTGTTTATATCAAGCTCTGTACCTGAAAAATAAGCCGAAAAATACTTGTCAATACCACAACGCTGTGCTGCTGCTTTTACGAGAAATGTAACATTGGTTGTTGCAACACACATTTTTATTCCTTGCTTATCCATTTCTTCCAGAGCGTTAATAACTCCGCTTTTTGGCATAACTTTGTCTTTGTATTCAACTGCGGCGAGCTCATTAATATCATTTATTATCTCAGGAACGGTGCGCTCTATTCCGTAGCTTGTCTTTAAATACTCAGCCGCCTGCTTGATATTCATTGCGGCTACATCATTATCCAACGCTTTGTCCGGTACCTTAGACAAGCTCTGAAGATAATTGCTTGCGGCGTACTGCCAGACATACATTGAATCAAAAAGCGTACCGTCAAAATCAAATATTATTCCCTCAACACTCATATTATTCTCCGTATTATTCATCAAAGATAGATACGATTTCGCCGTCAAGTATGCGGTTCATATTCTTAACGGCACAGAAGTTGCCGCACATACTGCAGGTGTCCTCTTTTTCAGGCTTTGCCTCGGCTCTGTATCTTCTTGCTTTTTCAGGGTCGATTGATATGTCAAACATCTTCTCCCAGTCAAGCTTCTTTCTCGCTTTGTCCATTTCCAGATCCCAGTCAAGCGCGCCTTTTACGCCCTTTGCAATATCCGCCGAATGGGCGGCGATTCTTGTTGCGATAATGCCTTCCTTTACATCGTTTACATCGGGCAGTCTTAAGTGCTCTGCGGGTGTTACATAGCACAGGAAGGAGGCTCCGTTTGTAGCGGCAATAGCACCGCCTATCGCTGATGTAATATGGTCATAACCCGGCGCAATGTCGGTGACTATTGGACCGAGAACATAAAACGGCGCACCGTAGCACAGCGTTTTCTGAATTTCCATATTAGCCGCAATCTGATTTATCGGCATATGTCCCGGACCCTCAATCATAACCTGAACATCCTTTTCCCAAGCCCTCTTTGTAAGCTCGCCGAGAGTGATAAGCTCCTCAATCTGCGATGCGTCTGTTGCGTCCATAAGACAGCCCGGACGGCAGGCGTCGCCAAGACTTATTGTAACATCATACTCACGGCAGATGTCGAGGATTTCGTCATAGTACTGATAAAACGGGTTTTCTTCACCTGTCATCTCCATCCATGCAAAGATGATAGAGCCGCCTCTTGATACTATATTCATAAGTCTTTTATTCTTCTTGAACTTCTTAGCGGTTTCCTTGTTAATGCCGCAGTGTATTGTCATAAAGTCAACGCCGTCCTCAGCGTGCATACGAACAATGTCAATCCACTGTCTTGCCGTGATAGACTTAAGCGCCTTGTGATAGTATACAACAGCGTCATAAATAGGAACTGTGCCTATCATTGCAGGACATTCCGCTGTGAGCTTTCTTCTGAATTTCTGTGTATCGCCGTATGAGCTTAAGTCCATAATAGCCTCTGCACCCATATCAACCGCGCTCTTTACCTTTTCAAGCTCCATATCAAGGTCAGTCCAGTCGCGCGATGTGCCGAGGTTCACATTGATTTTTGTTTTGAGCATAGAGCCAAGACCGTTAGGCTCAATACACTTATGATTTTTGTTGCAGGGGATAATAACCTTACCCTCAGACATGAGCTTTAAAAGCTCGTCGCGCTCTAAATGCTCTTTGGCGGCAACAGCCTCCATTTCTTTTGTAAAAATGCCTTTTCTTGCGGCATCCATCTGGGTGGTATATTCCATAAAATGACCTCCTAAAAAAACAAGGTACACATACTTATATGTATACCTAAAATTATCTGTAATTCCTCCGTTGGCATTATCCAAATCAGGTATATGGGTCGAAGCCGAACTTCCTCTCAGCCAAAAAAGCTCCCCGTATTCTGTTTATTCTTACTCTATCATTTAAGTCGTAATTTGTCAATATAAAACAGCTGCGGCAAAACGGATTGACCGCAATTCGCCGCAGCTGAAAAAGCTATTCGTAACTGTAATTGTCGGGGGTTTCGCTACTGTTATTGTAGTCGGTTGAGTAATCGTAATCATAATCATAATCATAATCATCGTCGGAAGAGGAGTAGTCAGACGAATAATCGGGATTGTTATCACCGGTAGTGTAATCGTCGTCCGGTTCGGGATCGGTTTCCATTATGGTGTCGGGTGTTGTTTCAAGTGCATAACCGTTATCACCGGTAGAATAAGTGGTCTGCACAGAGCCGCTTATAATCACAGGAGTACCGATTGTGATGTTTTCGTATATTTTTTTCATTGCGTCAAGCGGTGTGTTGATGCAGCCGTTTGAACCGCTGTAGGTGTAAATATCGCCGCCGTAGCCGGTGTCGCGCCAAGGGGAATCGTGCAGACCTATGTCATTTGTGAGATTAATCCCAACCCAGTATTCGGTTGTTACATCCCATGTCGGGCCGACAAGATGGGCAGGAGACGCCATTGTTCTGACTTCAAAATATCCTGTCGGAGTGTCGCAGGCGCCGGCTGTGCCGGTAACGACAGGCGTTTCTACCAAAAGCTTGTTGTTCTTATAAAACCACATTGTCTGCTTGTCGATGTCAATATGAATATATGTGTCGCCTACATCATATCCGTCAATCTGCTGGCTTTCAATACAGGTGATTGACTTGTCCGTAGCTTCGCCGTAAACAGTTTTGCAGCCTGTCCGTGAGTTGTACGGCTTAATTCTGAAATAATATGTATTTCCTACAGTAAGCTCGTCTGTTTCATATTCCAACTGATTGGTAGACACAAGGTGATCAAAGTTTGAGCCGTCGTTTGATATATACACCTCATAACCGGTTGCGTTTTTTGATTCGCTCCATACAAGTTTTATTTTCTTTTTATCTGAGCTTAAGTCAAGCTTAACTGCCGACGGTTCAGAAAGCTCGCCGTCTGAGCTTACACCGCTTGACACAACCATTATTGCGCCTTCCCCTTGTGTACTGCAACAGGCAGAGAGCAGGATAATCATAGAAATGACTGCGGCAACCAGAAAAATTGCCATAAGAATAACAGCAGACCTTTTGTTGCCTGTGTTATGACCCTTCCTATCCTTTTTCATATAAATTCACCAAGATGCTTTCGTAAAATAATAGTTAGATTATATCATAGAATTTTTGTAAATAAAAGAGATATTTTCGTATTTATGGAAAATACTTGAATTAATCAGACGATAATATGATTTTCCGTGAAAAGAAAATAAAAATCCGAAATACCCCCTTGATATTCCGGATAAAATATGATTTAAATTGAATAATTGTCAACGCCTGATTCGTTTTGCTTGTCAATCAAATCCTGCAATGTGATGCTGTCGAGATAATCGGTCATAACCTTGTAAAGACCCTTCCACATATCAAGCGTCATACATTCTGAGCTTCTTTCACAGCGATTCGGTTCTTGTTCAAGACAGGCGACAGGGGCAATACCGCCCTCGGTTGTGCGCAGAATGTCGCCGACGGTATAGCGGTCAGGCGATTTTGAAAGCATATATCCGCCTTGGTATCCTCTGTTTGTCTGAAGAAAATCTGCGCTGTTCAAAAGCGGAACGATTTGCTCCAGATATTTTTTTGAAATCCCTTGTCTTTTTGCGATATCCTTAAGAGCGACATAACCGTCATCACCGTGCATTGCAAGGTCAAGCATCATTCGCAGAGCATAGCGGCCCTTTGTTGAAATCTTCATTGGATTCACCTCTTTTTTAATTATATCACATAATTAAGAAAAAAATCAACATATTTTGTGGTGTGCTTCCGCGTAAATTGTATATTTTCGGTTGAACAGGCGAGATTAAGCGAAGTATCGCTGTAAAGCTTATTTGACTGAAAGCAGTGTACTGTTATATTATTTGTATAGAAGAAGCTATAAGGGAGAATATGAAAAAAATTCGCTTTTTACAACTCTGTAACAACTATGTGTTATAAGTTTAATAAAGTATAAGAAAGCAGGAAAAACAATGGCTAAAGTATTGATTGTTGACGATGAAAAATCAATTAACGATCTTATTCTGATGAATCTGTCGTTGGTGGGTTACACTTGTTTTCAAGCCTTTGACGGCAATCAGGCAGTTGACTCTATAAACAAATGTAAGCCTGACATTATATTGCTTGATGTTATGATACCGTTTAAGGATGGATTTTCATTGATGCGTGATAAAGAGTTGGGAGATATACCGGTGATTTTCCTTACAGCAAAGGACTCTGTTATTGATAAGGTAACAGGTTTGAAGCTTGGGGCTGATGACTACATAACAAAGCCTTTTGAAGCTGTTGAATTGATTGCAAGAGTTGAAGCGGTTTTACGCCGCACAAAAAAGTTGTCAATACAGTATGAATTTGTTATCGGCGATACTGTTGTTAATACCTCAGAGCGAAAGGCATGGATAAAAAACACAGAAGTCGAGCTTACGAACAGAGAATTTGAACTGCTTGAGGTGCTGATAAAAAACAGGAATATTGCTCTGTCTCGACAAAAGCTTCTTGATTTGGTATGGGGATATGACTATGTGGGCGATACACGAACTGTTGATGTGCATATTACAAAGCTTCGTAAAAAGCTGAAATTTGAGAATTACATAAAAACAGTATATAAATTGGGTTATCGTCTGGAGGTGTGATATGAAGCTTTGGCAGAAAATCTTTTTGGGTACGCTGATTATTTTTATTGCGGTTTTCGACATAGGCGCATTTATGCTGACATCGTTTGCGTATGACTACAGCCGTGAAAGGGAAACAGAGATAGCTGTTCGTGAACAAAGTGTTATTTTGTCCTCATTTACAAGCTCATTATTGAGAGCAGAGAATTTTGACCCCGAAATATCAATGAATAAGACTCGGCTTCCTGAGATTATGAGCTCGTTGTCAAATTATTATCAGAAGCAGGGCGTTGAGTTGGCTTTGTTGCTCAACAGCGAAATCATATATTCCGATTTGATATATGTTGACAAAGAATGGGTTGAATTTTCCGATTCAAACAGCAAAATTATATCAGAAACCAAAATTGATGATAAGCGAATTTTGGTTGTGTCATCTCAGGTGTCTGACTATACGGAGCTTAACTTTGTTTACTGCCGCGATATAAGCGCGATTGATGAGTTCTGTTCTGATATCAGTGAGTTTTTTGTTATGCTAAATATAATTATTATTCCTGTAACTTGCATATTAATTTTTCTCATTTTAAAGTATATAACAAAACCGATAGCGTTGCTTAACACTATGGCGGCTGAAATTGCAGACGGCTCATATGATAAGCGTGTTGAAATCAAGCGCAGTGATGAGCTTGGACAGTTAGCTGAAAGCTTTAACCGAATGGCTGACTCGATTGAAGAAACAATGTTTAGCCTCAAAAAATCGGCTGAGGACAAGCAACAGTTTATAGATGATTTGGCGCACGAGATGAAAACCCCGATGACATCTGTTATAGGATATTCTGAATATCTGAAAAATGCAAACGGCAGTAAGGAAAACCAAATTATCGCCTTGGAGCATCTCAGCGCTTCTATGCTCAGGCTGAAAAATCTTTCCGAAGAGCTGATGAAATTAACGCTTCTGAGGGAAGAAATAACAGAGCTTAAGCAGATTGAGGTTGATAGACTGCTCAATGCGTTGGAGGTTACGATGAAGCCGAGCCTTGATACACGCAATATAAAATTGCTTACGGAAGCAACGCTTGAATATATCTTCGGTGATGAAGTGCTGTTGTTGTCTGTGCTGACAAATTTGGTTGAAAACGCCGCAAGAGCATCAAAAAGCGGAGATTGTGTTACAGTCAGAGCGTATGAAAGCGAGTCTGCGATTATAGAAGTTGAGGACAAGGGTATCGGAATGGAGCAGGAGGAAATAGAAAAGATAACCGCTCCGTTTTACAGAATTGATAAATCCCGTTCTCGTGAATTTGGCGGAGTAGGACTTGGAATGAGTATTGTCAGCAGAATAGCCGCACTGCATAATGCAAGACTTGAAATCAAATCCGAAAAAGGCGCAGGAACGGTTGTTAGAATAATTTTTACAACATTATAATAACTTTATAGCCACTTCACAACAATTCGGATTTATTATGTATTCAAAATGAAAGGTGGTTTTATCAATGAAAAAGACTGTTGTCGCAGTAGCGTTCGTTCTTGTTTTGGCTTTAGCAGCTGTTTTGAATTTCGTCGTATTTCCTTATGTTTTAAGGAGCGTTCCTGAATCTGATGAAGTCAAAAGTGTTCTAAATGATTCTGTAAATCTTGAACAGACTAACAAGATACTCAACAATGTTATTCCGGAAAAGAAAGCAATTCAGATTGCGCTTGATAAAGCACACGATTTGCCCGGAGTAAGCGAGGATTTCGACTTTGAAAGCGCATCGGTTCACGCCGAATATGTGAACGGAGAAGCTCCGACGGATACGCCAAAATGGTATGTCATTTTCCTGATAAGGCAAGAGGATTATATTGAGCAAATGCCCGACGAAATTACACCCGATATGATTGATGAGCTTGCGTGGGAAAAGGGTTTGGTCTGGATGGAGGACGGCAAAATCTTTGCGCACTATGATTTTAAGGATGATTTTGTTATAGTCGGTATTAATGCAATTTCAGGTGAAATTATATATAATAAATACTTATTTGCATATGACGAGCACGATGAAATGGATATATTTGAGAAGTGGAAAGAGGTTTACGGTGTAGATATTCAGTTGAGCGATTTTGAAAATGCAGAAAATACATCAGAGTAATTAAGCTTTTTCATTTATTTCCTCAAGCTTCCTCTTAAGCTGTGCAACAGGCAAGCCGACTACATTATAGTAATCTCCGTTTATCCCTTTAATAAGCACAGCACCCTTACCCTGAATACCATATGAGCCTGCCTTGTCCATAGGCTCACCGGTTTCAACATATGCTTTGATTTCGTCCTTTGTCAGCCTGTAAAACTCAACCTCTGTTTCCTGCGAAAAGGATAAAACCCTGTCCTTATAAAATATCGCACAGCCTGTGATGACCTTGTGCTTTCTGCCTGAGAGCATTTCAAGGATTTCGCAGGCTTCTTCTTTTGTCACAGGCTTGCCGAGCATAAGACTATCAATAAACACTCCTGTGTCACAGCCTATGACAATATCGTCATAGTGCTTGGTGTGTATGTGTCCTGCCTTTTTAAGTGCAAGATACTCGGGTGTTTTTTCAAGCGGAATATCCTCGGTTACTGCTTCATCAATATCGGAAGGCTCAACAGTGAAGCTGTCGCAGATAAGCGATAGAAGCTCCTGCCTGCGAGGAGATGCCGATGCAAGAATTACCATAAATAAACCTCCGTAATGTTACTTCATCACAAAATGAACATTCTTAGCCTCAAATTCTCTGCCGTTTAAATAGTCAAGCACACCGCCGCTTTCCTTGAAATCAAACTTAAGCTTGTACGCATAAAGTGCCTGATATTTATATGGGCTGTTTTCGTTTACTTTTTTGCCGTACTTTACATCGCCGCAAAGCGGATGGTTGACGCTTGCTAAATGCGCTCTTATCTGATGCGTTCTGCCTGTGATAAGCTCAACCTCTAAAAGCGAGGTATTGTCGGAGCGTTCCTCTAAAACACGGTACTTTGTTATCATACTTTTACTGCCGTCCACAGGCTTTTTCAGCACCTTGACTTTGTTTTGCTTTTCGTTCTTAATCATATAGCCGCTTAAGGTGTCCTCTTTAGCGTCAAAAATGCCGTGAGCAGCACAAAGATACAGCTTTACAATCTCACGGTTTTTGATTTTATGGTTAAGCTCACGCAATGCCTCGGCGTTTTTTGCACCGATAACAAGTCCGCCTGTGTTGCGGTCAATCCTGTTTGCAAATGCTGGGGAGAAGCTCTGCTCGCTCTCGGGGTCATATTCACCCTTGCTGTAGAGATAGTGCTTAAGTCTTGTAACAAGGCTGTCAAAGTGATAGCTCTCATCAGGGTGAACTATCACGCCCTGCTTTTTGTCAACAATTATTATGTTCTCGTCCTCGTAAATTATATCGAGTTGTTTCGGTGCTTTCATAAAATCATACTGCTTTTTCTTTGGCTTAGAATCAAAGAATTCGTCCTTGATATACAGCGTTATAACATCGCCCTCGTTAAGCTTAAGCGCAATATCGGGCTTTTTGCCGTTGACCTTTATGCACTTTTTTCTTATATACATATACATCATCGACTTCGGCATAGTGGAAAAATGCTTTGATAAGAATTTGTCAAGCCGCTGTCCCGAGTCGTTTTTATTTATTATAATCTCTCTCATAATCACCGTAAAAAGGCGAGTGCAGAAGCACCCGCCGCATTTCTTAATTTATTATGACTATACTTTCTTTGTGCAAACTGTTTTGGAGAAACCTGTTTGAGGAAAATGCTCTATGCAGATTGTAATTACTCCATTTCCCAGTTGTGCCACACATTCTGCACATCGTCGTTGTCCTCAAGCATATCAAGAAGCTTCTGCATCTTTGTGAGCTGCTCCTCATCGGTGAGCTTTGTGTAGGTGTTCGGCACCATTTCAACTTCTGCTGATGCAAAGGTGTAGCCCTTGCCGCTTAAGTCATCATTTACGCCGGAGAAATCGTCAGGCTCGGTGAAAATTTCAAATACATCGTCATCAGCCTGAAAATCAGCCGCACCTGCCTCTAAAGCGTCCTCCATAACCTTGTCCTCGTCAAGGTCACATTCCTCACGGTCAACAACTAAAACACCCTTTTGCTCAAACATAAAGGTAACGCAACCCGGTGTGCCCATATTGCCGCCGTTCTTGTCAAAGGCATGGCGAACATCAGCCGCAGTTCTGTTCTTGTTGTCAGTAAGAGTTTCAACAATAACGGCGATTCCGCCCGGACCGTAGCCTTCGTATGTAATAGCCTCGTAGTTGTTTGCGTTGCCCTCGCCTGACGCTTTCTTGATGATTCTTTCAATGTTATCATTAGGCACATTGTTTGCCTTTGCCTTTGCGATGCAGTCACGAAGCTTTGAGTTTACTGTCGGGTCTGCACTGCCGCCGTCACGAACTGCAACGGCAAGCTCTCTGCCGATTTTTGTAAAAATCTTTGCTCTTGCAGCGTCATTCTTTCCCTTTTTCTGCTTGATTGTACTCCATTTATTATGTCCTGACATATATGTAAATCCTCCCGAAAAAATTGTCGCTAAATATTTTATCACATATTTTTTGTCTTTGCAACTGTTGAAATGCCTTGATTTCGAGGTTTTAAGCCGATTTTATTTCTCCGCATATGTTTTTGGTAAAGAGTTTGCGAACCTTATCCTTATCGTTATAAATACTCACCAGCCACAAAAGCTTGCAGTACGCGCTTTCAAGCGTCATATCATTTGCAGGGAAAATACCCAAACGCTCAAAGCTGTTCCCGACGGCATACCTTGACGGCTTTATAACTCCGTGTCGGCATTGTGAAACCATAGCAATTAACACTCCCTTAGCTGCGGCGTATTCAACCGCTTCTTCAAAGCGTTTATCGGGCAGTCCTCCCGTGCCGTAGCCGCAAAGCACAATGCCTTCATAGCCGCAATCGGCTATTTGTTTTATGATTGTGCCGTCGTCGGCAGGAGTGATATTAATTGATGTTACCTTTGCATTCAGCTTTGCGTCCGTAACAAGCGGCAGTTCCTCAGAATATAAACAGGCAAAGTTTTCGCAAAAGAAATTAACATTGCCGTTCTTTATCTCTCCTGCATATTCGCAGTTTACAGAAATAAAGCCATCGCTTATGCTTGTTTCTTCCTTATATCCTCTTGTGCCGTGAATTATCCGTGAGCCGAATAAAATGTAAACGCCGTTTTTACCACAGCAGGCAGCTTTGATTGCATTTGACAGATTTTCGGGTGCGTCGCTGTTTTCTTCAAACATCGTCTTCTGAGAGCCTGTGATTATAACAGGCTTATTAACCCTGTAAAGCAAAAATGAGAGCATAGCGGCTGTGTATGCAAGAGTGTCCGTTCCGTGTGTGATGACAAAGCCGTCATACATATCGGTTTTGTTTTTTATTTCTTTTGCAATAAGCTCCCAGTGTTCAGGCTTTACCGAGGTGCTGTCTATAAATAATAGGTCACTGCACTCGATTTTTATGTTACTGTCAACAGCGATAAAATTCAAAAGCTCGGAGGCACACAAAGCAGGGGAAAGAGAGCTTGCGCCGTTTCCGCACGAAATTGTGCCGCCTGTTGTGATAAGCAAAATTTTTTTCATAACGCACCTCACAGTATAACATTCCAATACTATAATATAGTAAATAACAATTTTTATCAATATGACTTTAATACTTTTCTCGGCTTTGAACCCTTGCAATTATTATTAAATAATGCTAAAATATTATCGTATATAAATTGGTGTACTGCGCCATAGCGATAGGGATGATAAAATGGTAAGAAGTATGACGGGCTTCGGCAGAAGCGAGCAAAAAATTGATGGGCGTGAAATCACGGTTGAAATAAAGTCCGTTAATCACCGTTATTTTGAATTCGGCTGCCGTGTGTCGAGGGGTTATGCTTTTTTGGAGGAAAAGCTCAAGGCGCATATCCAAAAGGCAGTCGCAAGAGGCAAAATTGATGTATTTGTTTCTATAACCGATTGCGAAGAAAAGCAGGCGAATGTGTCGCTCAATCACTCGCTTGCGTCAGGCTATGTTGCCGCGCTTAAAGAGCTTAAGGAAACTTACGGTCTGTCGGGTGAAATAGCTGTAAGCGATATTACGCGTTTTAATGATATTTTTACCGTTCATAAAACGCCTGAGGACGAAGACGCAGTCTGGGCAAGCGTTCGTGTCGTTCTTGACAGCGCGCTGGAACGCTTCATTGCAATGCGCGAGAATGAAGGCGCTAAAATGAAGGAGGATATTTTAAATCGCAGCCAGACGATCTTGTCGCTTGTGTCTGCCGTTGAGGAAAAGTCCCCCGAAACAGTAGCAAAATACCGCCAGAGGCTTGAAGAGAGGCTTAAGGAGGTATTAAACGGTGTTAATATTGACGAGCAGAGAATTCTCACCGAGGCGGCTATTTTTGCCGATAAGGTTGCGGTTGCCGAGGAAACAGTTAGGCTTCGCAGTCATTTTGACCAGATGTTTAGTATGCTTGACAGCGGCGACGCAATCGGCAGAAAGCTCGATTTCATTTTGCAGGAGATGAACCGCGAGGCAAACACAATAGGCTCAAAGGTTCAGGATGCAGACCTTGCCCATATAGTGGTTGACATTAAGGGTGAGCTTGAAAAAATAAGAGAGCAGCTGCAAAACATCGAATAATTCGGGGTGAATTTATGAAGCTAATTAATATCGGCTTTGGTAATCTTGTTTCCGCAGATAAAATCGTTGCTATAGTTTCCCCCGATTCCGCACCGATTAAAAGAATGGTGCAGGACGCAAAGGACAGAGGAACACTTGTTGACGCAACCTACGGCAGAAAAACAAAGTCGGTTATAATAACCGACTGCGATATGATAGTTCTGTCAGCGAAAACTGCGGAAAGCTTTGAAAACAAAAGCGCAAAGGTGGTAGATGAAAATGAATAATAAGGGCAGGGCGATTATCATTTCAGGTCCGTCAGGCTCCGGCAAGGGCACGACCGTTAAGGCGCTGCTTGAGGCGAGAGAAAATCTTAAGCTTTCAATCTCAGCGACAACACGCCAGCCAAGACCCGGTGAAGAGGACGGAGTGAATTATTTTTATATCACCCGTGAGGAGTTTAATAAAAAAATTGAAAACGGTGAGATGCTTGAATATGCACCGTACTGCGATAATCTTTACGGCACGCCTAAGAATTATATTGAGCAGTGTATAAATAACGGCGACGATATTATCCTTGAAATTGAGGTTCAGGGCGGCGCTCAGGTGAAGGCAAAAATGCCCGATGCGATTTCAATTTTTCTCATTCCGCCAAACAGGCAGTCGCTTGAAAAGCGCCTAAGAGGCAGAGGCACTGAGACAGAGGAGGTTATTCTTGAACGCCTTGCTCAGTCCTATGAAGAGCTTAAATATGCCGATAAATACGACTATGTTGTTATATGCGGCGAGATGGATAAATGCGTTAAAAATATTTTAGACATA
The DNA here is from genome assembly GCA_051880615.1 of Acutalibacteraceae bacterium. Lineage (GTDB taxonomy): Bacteria > Bacillota > Clostridia > Oscillospirales > Acutalibacteraceae > UBA7067. The sequence goes on along the minus strand of JBJEOH010000004.1, from coordinate 38,078 downwards.
ATAGACAGCGAAAAGCTGAAAAGCAAATATATGCAGGATTATATAAAGGAGAATTTTTAATATGGATATGATAAGACCTTCAATCGACGATATGTTAGCTAACAGAACAACAAGATATGCCCTTGTAGTGGGCGTAGCAAAAAGAGCCAGAGAAATTGCTGCTGAGTTTGAAGCTGAGGGCATTGTAACAGATAAAAAGCCTGTATTGATGGCTGTTGAGGATTTCAAGCAGCACCGCTACAGCATTCTTGAACCGGATGTAAATGATTGATATTGATAAAAAAGTTTGCAAGGTGGCAGTTGAAAATGCCGCCTTTGGCTTTGATAAGCTGTTTGATTATGAAATCGAGGGCAGTATAGAACCTGAAAGCCTTATCGGCTGCCGCGTTATGATACCGTTCGGCAACTCAAAAAAACAGCGCCAGGGCATAGTTTTTGATGTTTGCTCCTGTGAAAGCAACAGCTCAAAGCGGCTTAAAAAAGTTTCTTCTGTTTTAGACAGAGAGCCGCTGCTGTCAAAAGAGATGCTAAGACTTGCCTGCTTTGTGAAATCGCAGTATTTCTGTACCTATTATGAGGCTGCAAGGGCAATGCTGCCTGCAGGCTTTAACTATAAGATAAAGGAAATGTTCAGCGTATGTGACGGCTATCAGAATAAACCGCTGCTTGACGATACAGAAAAAGCAGTGGTTTCCTTTGTCGGTTCGCTGAATCACCCTGTTTCAAGGCAGGAAATCTGCTCTGCCTTTGAGCTTGACTTCAATACAAGGCTACTTGACGACCTTTGCAAAAGGGGAGTGCTTGAATCAAGTGAAAGCGCGGTAAGGCGTGTAGGTGATTTAAGCGAAAAAATGGTTGAGCTGTGCGCTGATACCGATGGCGAAAAACTTACGGCGAAGCAGAAAGAGGTTTACGAGCTGCTGAAAATAGCAGGCGAAATTTCGCTTAAAGAAATAACTTATTTCACAGGCTACACAAAGGCTGTGGTAGACGCACTTGTTAAAAAAGGATTTGTGCGATATTTTGACCGTGAGGTTATCAGGCACGCTGATGAGCCGATTCACAACGAAAGCCAACGGGAAATAAGGCTTACTGACGAGCAGAATGCGGCGTATCTCGGCTTGTGCGAAAAGTACGAGAGCCAAAAACCCTGTGTGTCGCTGCTGTACGGCGTTACAGGCTCCGGCAAAACCTCGGTTTTTATGAAGCTTATTGACCGTGTGTCAAAGGACGGCAGGGGAATAATATTAATGGTACCCGAAATCGCCTTGACACCGCAGATTATAAATATTTTCAAGGCTCGCTACGGCGGTGATGTCGCGGTTTTTCACAGCGCATTATCGCTTGGTGAGCGGCTTAACGAGTGGAAAAGGGTTCGCTGCGGCGAAGCAAAAATAGCTATAGGCACAAGGAGTGCGGTTTTTGCACCTGTTAAAAATCTCGGACTTATTATAATGGACGAGGAACAGGAATATACCTATAAATCTGAAAGCACACCGCGCTACCATGCACGGGAAGTTGCAAAATTCAGATGCAATGACAACTCCTGTATGCTGCTTTTGTCATCGGCAACTCCGAGCATTGAGAGCTATTATAAGGCGCAGTCGGGCGTATATTCACTTTTTACCCTAAGCAAACGCTACGGCAAGGCACAGCTTCCGCCTGTGCTTGTTGCTGATATGAATATCGAGCAGGAGCAGGGCAACAAAACAGTTGTGTCACAGGTTCTTCTGCAAAGCTTGCAGGAGAATTTAGCCGACGGTAAGCAGTCAATACTGCTGTTAAACCGCCGAGGCTACAACACCTTTGTCGCCTGCCGCCATTGTAAAGAGGTAGTAAGCTGCCCTAACTGCTCAATTTCACTTACTTATCATTCCGCAAATAACCGCCTTATGTGCCACTATTGCGGATATTCGATAAGCATTACCGATAAATGCCCGTCCTGTCACGAGCACGGACTTCGTTTTTCGGGCACGGGAACACAAAAAGCAGAGGAAACACTTGCGGCTTTGCTGCCCGAAGCAAAAATACTTCGCATTGACGCCGACGCAACTATGCGTAAAAATTCGCACGAAACTCTTCTCGGAGCGTTCAAGCGCGGCGAGTACGATATTCTTGTAGGTACTCAGATGGTTGCAAAGGGTCTTGACTTCCCTAATGTTACTCTTGTCGGTGTTTTATCGGCAGATCAGATTTTATATAATGACGATTACAGGAGCTTTGAGCGCAGCTTTTCGCTTCTGACTCAGGTTGTCGGCAGAGCCGGCAGAGGAGAGTGCCCCGGCAGAGCTGTCATACAAACATTCACACCTGACAGCCATGTTATAAACCTTGCGGCTATGCAGGACTATATCGCGTTTTATAATACCGAGATTGCAATGCGCCGTGGGCTTTTGTATCCGCCGTTTTCCGATATATGTATGATAGGCTTTGTCGGTGATAACGAGCTTTTAGCGGCTAATGCCGCAAGGGAGTTTACGCGGCTTTTGTGCCAAAGCGCAAGAGAAAATTACCCAAAACTTCCGCTTCGTGTGCTTGGGCCTACGGCGGCAGCGGTTAAAAAGGTCAGCAATAAATTCAGATATAAAACAGTTTTAAAATATAAAAACAGCAGGGATTTCCGCAAAATGCTGTCGCAGCTGCTTGTTGACTTCGGGAAAATCAGCAAATTTTCCCATGTGACGGTATATGTTGATGTAAATCCCGAATCAATCTTGTAAGGATGTGATTTCATTGGCAATACGAAATATTGTAAAGCAGGGCGACAGTGTTCTCACAAAGAAATGCCGCACTGTTGAAAAATTTGACTCTCGTCTTTTTGAGCTTCTTGACGATATGAAGGAAACTCTCGCTCAGTCGGGCGGAGTGGGTCTTGCAGCGCCGCAGGTCGGCATTTTAAAAAGAGTTGTTGTTATTGATACAGGTGAAAAGGTTATTGAGTTTATCAATCCCGAAATAATCGCTACAAAAGGAACGCAGCAGTCTATTGAGGGTTGTCTTTCCTGCCCTGAAGTGTGGGGAATTACAAACAGGCCTATGTATGCGACTATCAAAGCACAGGACAGACACGGCAACGAATTTACAATGAATGGTGAGGGCTTGCTTGCAAAGGCGTTTTGTCACGAATGTGACCACCTTGACGGAATTCTGTTTACAAAATATATCATAAAAAAGGTAGATCCTGCAGAGCTTTCGAGAAAGTGAGGGCAAAAATGAGAGTTGTATTTATGGGTACTCCCGATTTTGCGGTACCGTGCCTTGAAGCGCTTGTTAATGCCGGCTATGAGGTGATCGGTGCGTTTACTCAGCCTGATAAGCCAAAGGGCAGAGGCTATGCTCTTGCACCGCCTCCTGTAAAGGTGACTGCACTTGAGCATAATATTCCTGTTTATCAGCCGAAAACACTAAGGGACGGCGAGGCTTTAAAAATTCTTGAAGAGCTTTCACCCGAGTGCATAGTTGTTGTAGCTTACGGAAAAATACTTCCTAAGGATATTCTTGAATTGCCGAAATACGGCTGTATAAATGTTCACGCATCGCTGCTGCCGAAGTATCGCGGTGCTGCGCCTATCCAGTGGAGCGTGATAAACGGCGAGAGTGAAACAGGCGTAACCGCAATGTATATGGACGAGGGCCTTGACACAGGCGATATGATAATGAAGCGCAGCTGCGAAATCGGTGAAAATGAAACAGCAGGCGAGCTTCACGACAAGCTGTCGGCTTTAGGTGCACAGCTTATTGTTGAAGCACTGAAAGCGCTTGAAAACGGCAGTGCTAAGAGAGAAAAGCAGGACGACAGTCTGTCGTGCTATTCACCGATGCTTGATAAGTCACTTTGTCAGATAGACTGGAGCAAATCGGCGCAGCAGGTGCATAATAAGGTAAGGGGCTTAAGCCCGTGGCCTGTAGCGACTTCATCGATCAACGGCAAAAAGGTGAAAATTCATCAAACCTTGCTTTCCTCCGATAACGGAACTCCGGGCGAAATAATCTCGCTATCTCCACTAACGGTTGCCTGTGGCAGCGGAAGCGTTATAATAAATGAGCTTCAGCTTGAGGGCAAGAAAAGAATGAACAGTCAGTCGTTTTTAAACGGACACAAGTTGAATATAGGGGATAAATTTGAATAAGAGGTGTGCTTATGAGCCTTTATTATTTTGACAAAACCTATCTGATTTTCATCGTTCCTGCTATTATCATTTCTTTCATAGCATCGGCAAGGGTTAACTCCGCTTTTGCCAAGTACTCAAAAATCGGCAACCGCAGAGCAATAACAGGCGCTCAGGCGGCTTACAATGTTCTGGCTTCTCACGGAATCACAAATGTGCGGATTGAGCATGTCAGCGGTAAGCTTACCGACCACTTTGACCCGAGGACTAATACGATAAGGCTTTCCGATGCGGTTTATAACAGTGCAACCATTGCAGCGGTCGGCGTTGCCGCACACGAGGCAGGTCACGCCGTTCAGCACGCTGTAGGCTATGTGCCGAACAAAATCCGAAGTGCCATAGTACCTGCTGTAAATATCGGCTCAAAGCTTTCGTGGATAGTCATACTTGTCGGACTTTTCCTGCCCGTGCAATATGATATTGTTCTTTATATCGGTATTGCGCTGTTTTCACTTACCGTTGTGTTCTCACTTGTAACACTCCCTGTTGAATTCAACGCAAGCCGCAGAGCTTTGCAGACCATCAAATCAACAAATATGCTCAGTGCGGATGACGAGTATTCGGGCGCAAAGGCAGTGCTTTCGGCAGCGGCTATGACATATGTTGCCGCAGCTTTTTCGTCAATTATGAGCCTTCTGCGACTGCTGGTAATTGCAGCAGGACGCTCCAACAGAAGATGAAATATAAAAAACAGTAAAGGAGCTGCGGCTAAATGGCGAGCAGCAGAAAAACATCTTATAAAGCACTTTACAATGTGCTTTATAACAATGCATATTCAAATATAGAAATCAACCGAGCAATAAAAGCGTCACAGCTTGACCGCCGTGACGCTGCTCTTGCGTCTGCCATATTTTACGGCGTGCTTGAGCGTAAGCTTACGCTTGATAAGATAATAAGGCAGTATTCGACAATACCGCTGAGAAAAATTGAGGACAAGGTGCTTGTTTTGCTTGAACAGGCGCTCTATCAGATTTTATATCTCGATAAAATCCCCGACAGTGCGGCTGTGAACGAGGCAGTTAAGCTTTGCAAGTCGCTTAGGCTTACAAAATCTTCGGGTTTTATCAACGGTGTTCTGCGTTCGTTTTTGCGTGCAGATAAGGCATATAAAGCTCCCGACATAAATAAAAGCCGTGAGGAAAGCCTTTCGTTTACTTATTCCTGCCCGATTGAGATAATCAAAATTCTCGATAAATCCTACGGTGAGCAATACACCGAGGAGTTATTGAAATCGCTTTTCGGCAGACCTCCTGTCACAGCGGCGGTAAATACACTTAAAACTACGGCTGATGAGCTTGTTGAAAAGCTTTCACAGCAGGGTGTGAAGGCTGAACGCTCGGTGCTTGCACAAAATTCTGTCGGGCTGTTTGATACAGGCTCAATAGAGGAGCTTGACACATTCAGGCAGGGACTCTTTTATATTCAGGACGAGGCCTCACAGCTTGCAATAGAGCTTTTGAATCCGCAAAGCGGAGAAACGCTTATTGATGTCTGCTCGGCTCCGGGAGGAAAAAGCTTTAAATCCGCCTTAGTGATGCAAAATAAGGGTGTAATTTATTCCCACGACCTGCACCCTCATAAAATTGAGCTTATCTCAAAAACAGCAAACAGGCTCGGAATTGATATTATCAGTGCCTCAGTTCGTGACGCTCTGTCAGACGGCAAAACAGCTTTGGCAGACAAGGTTATCTGCGATGTTCCCTGCTCGGGTCTTGGCGTTATCCGCCGCAAGCCTGAGATAAGATATAAAAATACAGACGAATTTTCTGATTTACCAAAGCTTCAATACAAAATACTCATAAAATCTTCACAGCTTGTTAAAAAAGACGGAGTATTATTATATTCGACCTGTACTCTCAATAAGGCGGAAAACAACGATATAGCGGATAAGTTTCTTTCAGAGAATAAAAACTTTAAGCCGCTTGCCCTTAAACTGCCTGACTATATAAAAAGGGCAATACCTGAAAAAGATAACTGCCTGACGCTTTTGCCAAGCGTGCATAACACCGACGGCTTTTTTGTCAGCGCATTTGTAAGGTGTGAATAATTTGCAGGATATTAAATCACTCAGCATACAAGAGCTTGAACAGGCTCTTGTCAATATCGGTGAACAAAAATACAGAGCTAAACAAATTTTTCTTTGGTTGCATAAAAAATATGTGCAATCTTACGATGAAATGCTTAATGTATCCAAAAATCTTAGAGAAAAACTCAAAGAAAATTACTATATATCCTATTCAGCTATTGAAAAAAAGTTGATTTCTTGTTATGATAGTACAGTAAAGTATCTTTTTTCATTATATGATGGGGAATATGTCGAGGCTGTGCTTATGAGCTATCATCACGGTTATTCGGCGTGCATTTCAACGCAGGCAGGCTGTAAAATGGGCTGTACCTTTTGTGCAACAGGTCAGGGCGGTTTTCGCAGAAACCTTACTGCAGGCGAAATGCTTTCTCAGCTGCAAACGATTGAAAAGGATCAGGGTGTGCGTATCTCAAATGTCGTTTTAATGGGTATGGGAGAGCCGCTTGATAATTTTGACAATGTGATTAAATTTCTTCACCTTGTTTCATCCGATGACGGAATGAATATAGGAATGAGGCACATTTCTCTGTCGAGCTGCGGTCTTGCCGATAAAATAAGGCGGCTTGCAGATATGAAGCTTCAGCTTACTCTTTCAATTTCGCTTCATGCTCCGAATGATGAAATAAGAAATAAAACTATGCCGGTAAACAAACGCTTCCCGATTGACGAGCTTTTGCGCTCTTGCAGAGAATATGTTGAAAAAACAGGCAGAAGAGTTACTTTTGAATACGCAATGATTGACGGCGTAAACGATTCAATCGAATGTGCCGCCGAGCTTTGCTCAAGGCTAAAGGGAATGCTCTGCCATGTTAATCTTATTCCCGTCAACGAGGTAGAGAAAACCGGCTACAAAAAGAGCGGCAGAAAAAGCCTTAACGCTTTTTGTACCTATCTTAACAGCCATGGGATACCGGCGACAATCCGACGGACTCTCGGCTCGGATATTAACGCCTCCTGCGGTCAGCTCAGGGGCAAAATAAAGGAAACTAAGAATTAGAATAGATACTGTTTAACCAAAGGGAGGTAACAGCTTGGAAGTATTTTTAAAAAGTGATATAGGCCTTGTGAGGTCTACAAATCAGGATGCCTGCACGGGCGGAGTGTTTTCGGGAGATGCTGCCTGGGCTGTTGTATGTGACGGTATGGGCGGCGCAAACGGCGGCAATGTCGCAAGCTCTGTTGCGGTTAAAGAAATATCACGCAGACTTAAAAGAGGATACAGGGACAGCTTAAGCGATGATGAAATCGTTGATTTGCTCACCGAAATTGTCCAGAAAGCAAACAACAAGCTGTATAAAATACAAAAGAACGATCCCGAGCTTCGGGGTATGGGTACAACGGTTGAGCTTGTATTGGTTAAGGGGAACAAGCTTCATATCGTTCACGCAGGTGACAGCCGTGTTTACAGTATTCGAGGCAGGCGTATTAAGCAGCTTACAATAGACCATTCCGTTGTGCAGGAAATGGTTAATAAGGGTGAAATTACATCCGAACAGGCGATGTCTCACCCGAATAAAAACATTATTACACGAGCTCTCGGCATTGTTCCTGAAATCCATCTTGACTATATTGAAAGTGAATTTAAAGACAATGACTATGTTGTTATCTGCACTGACGGGCTTTCAAATTACATAAAGCCCGCTGAATTTGTCAGAATGGCAAGGATAAACCGCGGCGAGGAATACACACAGGCGCTTGTAGATTCCGCCAAGGATTTGGGTGGCAGCGATAATATAACCGTTGCGGTAATAACAAATTCGTCAGAAGTGGGAGTGGATTAAAATATGGATAAGTATTCAGGCAAAAAGCTTGACGGAAGATATGAAATACACGAGCTTATCGGAGCAGGCGGTATGGCTATGGTTTACCGTGCTTATGATACGCTCGATGACAGAACTGTTGCGATAAAGATTTTAAAGGATGAATTCTCGGCAAACGATGAATTTATTCGCAGATTTAAAAATGAATCAAAGGCTATAGCCGTTTTGAATCATCCGAATATTGTCAAGGTTTACGATGTCAGCTTCGGCGATGTAATCCAGTATATCGTTATGGAATATATCGACGGCATTACCCTTAAGGAATATATTGAATTACAGGACAATAATATAAGCTGGAAAGAGGCTGTACTATTTACAACTCAGATTTTACAGGCTCTTGAGCATGCTCACAGCAAGGGCATTGTTCACCGCGACATAAAGCCGCAGAACATTATGCTTTTGCAGGACGGTACAATTAAAGTTACTGATTTCGGCATAGCCCGTTTCAGCAGTGTTGAAACGAGAACAATGACCGATAAGGCGATTGGCTCAGTTCACTACATTGCTCCCGAGCAGGCAAAGGGCGAGCTTACAGACGGTAAAACCGATATTTACTCTGTCGGAGTTATGCTTTATGAAATGCTCGCAGGCAAACTTCCGTTTGAGGCAGACAATGCCGTATCAGTTGCTATAATGCAGCTTCAAGAGGTGCCTAAGCCGATTAAGGAGGTAAATCCTGAGGTTCCCGAAGGACTTGCCGAAATAACACTCAAGGCAATGCAGAAGGATCCTTCGCTGCGCTATCAGAATGCGCGTGAAATGCTTGATGATATTGACCTTTTTAAGCAGAATCCGTCAATAGTATTTGAATATAAGTATATGGCACCGAACCACGGTGATGAAGATACTAAGGTGTTTGATGATAACGGAGGTTCGGTAGCCGCTGACGCATATAAGGACGAATACGGCAAATACGCCGATGACGCTGAAAAGGCAAAATCGCCTGCAGGCTCAGTTATTACAGGTATAATATCTGCTTTTGTGCTTGTTGCGATTGTGTGCTGTATTTTGGGTGCTTTTCGGGCGTGCCAAAGTCAGAACACCATATCTGTTGATATACCAAACTTTATCGGTATGAACTCTGATGATGTTATCAACAGCGGCAAGTATGACTTCAAATTTGACACAGTGAATTCCTTTGATCCTAATCAGGCTATCGGTACTATATTAAAGCAATCACCCGAAGCAGGCTCAAAGCAGATTAAAGAGGGCTCAACAATTACTCTCACAGTCAACAGCACCAGCACGGTTGTTTCTGTTCCTTATGTCAACGGATATTCAGCCGATAATGCTCTCACAAAAATGAGTGATAAAAACCTTAAGGCTCAGGTCGTTTATGTTGAGGATGAAAACACGGCAGTTGATATGGTTCTTGACACATCGCCTAAGGCAGGCTCTGAGGTTGAGGTCGATTCGCCTGTTAAGATTTTTGTCAGCCGTGAGCGCACAGCCGATACAGTGAAGCTTCCGAATGTTGTCGGTCAGTCTCTTTATGAGGCTAAATATGCTCTCGAAGCACTCGGCTTTGAGGTTGATTATGAATATAACGAAAAGGTTGACAAAGAAAAGGATACCGTTATGGCGCAAAGCCCGGGTTATGATGTTGAATATAAGATCGGCGAAAAGGTTAAGCTTATTGTTGCAAAGGGTCTTGACAAGACAAGAACCTGCACACTCAATATTGACCTTCCGGCAGATGTTGACAGAGAGGTGTTTGTAAGAGTAACGGTTGACGGGGTTGTAAATGAGGAGTATTCACAGAATGTTATTCCAAAATACAACAGCACCTACAAGGTTAAACTTACAGCAGAGGGAACAATATATGTTCAGGTATCGCTGAATGAGAACCTCTACCGTGAGTATCAGATTGACTTTACTAAGGGTGAAATTGTAAATTCCGCAAAGTATGATTTTGTTCAGGATTCAACATTACCGACCGAGGCTGAGACTGAAACTGAAACCGAGTCGGAAACATCTGAGGATACTTACTGGACAGATCCGGAGGATGATTATTCTTATCCGTGGTAATGCTTCAGAGAAAAATAAATCTTGGGTGATTTTGTGATAACTGAAAAAGGTATTATAACAAAATTAGTCGGCGGCTTCTATTATGTGGAAGCCGCCGAAAAGGTATATGAATGTAAGGCGAGAGGTGCGTTCAGAATCAAGGGCAGCTCTCCGTGCGTAGGCGATTATGTTGAAATAGGCATTCCTGACGACGGTTACTGCGTTATCGAAAGGGTAATGCCGAGGAAAAACAGCCTTATTCGTCCGGCTGTCGCTAATATTGACAGGCTTGTGATAGTCACATCAATTACTTCGCCGCTGCCGAATACGCTCATTATTGATAAAATGATTGCAACGGCTGTAAAAAAGAATATTGAGCCTATGCTGGTGATAAGCAAAACGGATTTAAAATCTCCCGATGAGCTTTACAATATCTACTCACATTCAGGTATAAATACGCTTTGCTTTTCATCAAGGGAATATAATGCCGATGAGCTTAAGTCGCGTATACTCGTTAACGGTATCACAGCCTTTACGGGTAATTCAGGCGTCGGCAAGTCTACACTTTTGAATTCAATGCTTCCGGGCTTAGCAGTAGAAACAGGCGATGTAAGCAAAAAGCTCGGCAGGGGACGGCACACGACAAGAACTGTTGAGCTTTATAAAACCGACTGCGGCTATGTTGCAGATACACCCGGCTTTTCGACAGTTGATTTGCAAAGATATGAAATAATTAAGAAGGACGAGCTTCCGCACTGCTTTCCTGAGTTTGAGCCGTATCTGAACGATTGCCGCTTTACCTCCTGCTCGCACACAAAGGAGATTGGCTGTGCGGTGCTGGAGGCGCTGAAAAAGGGTAAAATTGATAAGTCACGCCATCAAAGCTATGTGGCTATGTATAATGAGGTGAAGGACCTCAAGGAATGGGAAATGAAATGAAGAGGTGTATTATAATCTCGGCAGCTCCGTTTGCTGATATAAGCTTTTTTAAGAATCAGATTTCGGACGATGATTTTGTTATCTGTGCCGACGGAGGATATGTGTATGCTGAAAACAGCGGTATTGTTCCTGATTTGATTGTCGGCGACTTTGACTCCTCCACAGTTCCGAATACCGATGTTGAAACAGTTATTCTGCCGACACACAAGGACGATACCGATACAATGTATGCCGTGCGTGAGGGGTTCAGGAGAGGCTATACTGAATTTGTTTTTCTTGCTGCAACGGGCGGCAGGGAGGATCATACACTTGCTAACTATTCGATTCTGCTTTATTTAAAGCATCACGGATGCCGTGGTGAAATATTGAGTGAAAAGACAGCAATTTTTCTTCTTGAAAACGAGCAGATGACTATAAAGAATCAAAAGGATAAGACCTTTTCTATTTTTCCGTTTGCCTGCAAAAGCTGCTTAGTGACGCTGTCCGGGTTTTATTATCCGCTGTCAAGCTACACGCTAACTGCTGAATTCCCACTCGGAGTGAGTAATGTGATAACATCGGATAAAGCTACGGTCAGCGTCAGCGGAGGAACGGCAATTATCTGCATAACCGACCTGTAATATTTTTAACTGCTGATTAAAGAGGTGAAGCTATGTTTTTACGCGTTACATCTGAAAATATAAATAAGACAGACACCTTTATGATTGAGTGCGAGGGTAAAAAAAGACCGATTGACAGCTTTTCAAGGTCAGCGTCCTTTGACTGCGGAGATCAGATTAACTGTCATGCAAATATTGAGTTTGTACCAAAGAATCTTACAATGCGCCCTGTAAACCGCGTTATGTTTGTCATTAAAGAAATAATTACGGCGATTCTTTTCTTCCTTGTGTTTGACAGGGGGGCTTGGTATGAAAATATTGACCCTATAAGAATAAAGAAAAAAATAACATTCAAGCCGTCGTCGCCGCAAACAGGTGAAATGAGCTTTGAGTTCAGCCAAAGTGTTTTTGATAAGCAAAAAGGAAGATACACCTTGCCGCAGCTTTTTGTAAACACAAACGGAGTTATTCTCTCCGAGGAAATTGGCTACCTTCCGAATCTCGGCGGAGTTAGGCTTGGCTTTATTCACTATCTTTTTCAGGTTTTAGTTCCCTGTGTCGTGCTGCTTGCGCTGTGTGCATACGGTATATTTTCTTCAATTATATTTATGAATTTGGCGCTGCTGATTTTGCTTTCTGTTTGCAGCTTGCTTATTATAGGCTTTGCCGCAGTTATGCTGTACAGAGGGGAAAAAATGAAAAAATGCGTTGAAAACATAATTTTAGTGCAGATAAAAAAATTAAAAAATAATCCATAAATTTGCAATGCGTTATGTATGCTGATATAATTATGTTTGTATTATGCTGAAAATGAGGAGGTCACCAAGTGAAATATTACTGCAATCGCTGTCATAGACTGTATGATGATAAGAGAGCTTGCCCGTGCTGTAAGGAAGTTCTGACAAAAAATATAAGCAATTCAAGCCCGGTTACAACAGTAAGTGCATTCGGTATTGAAAAGGACAGAATTACTGCTGCTTTGGAGGATGCGGATATTCCGTATGCAACAAGAGCCGAAAAAAAAGAAGCCTCGGCTAAGGCGGTCACAGGTCTTGACAGTGCAAAATACAGAATAGAAGTGCCGTATTCGTATTATAACAAGGCAATGGAGCTTCTGATTGGAATAAATGCTGCTAATCCCGACGAATTTGTTGAGGATGAAGAGACGGAATCCGAAGCTGAAAATCCTGAGAAATCGGAAGAATTTGAGGAGATGTCATCCGGTAAGCGTATAGCTGTAAGAATAGTTTCCGTTGTTCTGTTTATTCTTCTTGTTGCGCTTGTTGTAGGCGGCGTTGACTTTATTACAGGAGCAATAAAGAGTCTTTTTTCATAAAAACAATAAAGATGAAATGAGGATAAAATAATGGATAAAAAGATAAGTACAATATGTGTGCAGGGCTGCTATGAGCCGAATGACGGCGACCCGCGTGTAATACCGATTGTGCAAAGCACAACATATAAGTATAACAGTGCCGAAACAATGGGAAAGCTTTTTGACCTTGAGGCTGATGGCTTTTTTTATACAAGACTTGCCAACCCAACGCTTGACGCTGTTGAAAAGAAAATTGCAGCGCTTGAAGGCGGTGTCGGCGCAATGCTTACATCATCGGGTCAGGCGGCTTCAATGATGTCTATAACAAATATCTGCAAGGCAGGCGACCATGTTGTATGTGCCAGTGCAATATATGGCGGCACTTTCAATTTGTTCAACAAAACCCTGCGTGATTTGGGCATTGAATTCACATTTATGAATCCCTCTGCTACAGAGGAGGAGATTATGGCAGCGTTTAAGGACAACACAAGAGCAGTGTTCACTGAAAGCCTTGCAAATCCTTCGCTTGTTGTTACTGATATTGAGATGTACGCTCGTTGTGCACACGCGCACAGCGTACCGCTTATTGTCGATAACACCTTCCCAACGCCTATTAACTGCCGTCCGTTTGACTTCGGCGCAGATATAGTTGTTCACTCAACCACAAAGTATATGGACGGTCATGCTGTCGCTCTCGGCGGAGTAATTGTTGACAGCGGTAAATTTGATTGGGTAAAAGGCGGATATGAAATGCTGACGACCCCGGACGAAACATACCACGGTGTTGTTTATACCGAAACATTCGGCAATGCAGCTTATATCGTTAAGGCAAGAGTACACCTTATGAGAGATATGGGTGCGCAGGCTGCACCGATGAACGCATTTTTACTCAATATCGGGCTTGAAACACTTCATCTTAGAGTTCCGCGCCACTGTGAGAATGCACTCACCCTTGCGAAATTTCTGAATGACAACGATAAAATCGAGTGGGTAAATTACCCCGGACTTGAGAATAATGAGTATTATAGCCTCGCTCAGAAGTATATGCCGAACGGCAGCAGCGGTGTAGTTTCTTTTGGCGTAAAGGGTGGAAGAAAAGCCGCCGAAAAGCTTATGGAATCGCTTAAGCTTGCGGCAATGGTAGTTCATGTTGCCGATGCAAGAACAAGTGTGTTGCATCCTGCAAGCACAACCCACAGGCAAATGACAGACGAACAGCTTGAAGAGTGCGGAATAAGCCCGAATATGATCAGGCTGTCTGTCGGAATAGAAGATATTGACGACCTGCTTGCTGATTTCAAGCAGGCTTTGGAAAAGATTTGATTTAATGATTGATTTTAAACATTTAACAATAGTTTTGGGGCATTACGGCTGCGGCAAAACAAATTTGTCGCTCAATATTGCCCTTGATTTGGCAAGCATGGGTAAAAGCGTGACAATAGCCGACCTTGATGTTGTTAATCCATATTTCCGAACGGGTGATTATAAAGAGATATTGGAGAAAAAGGGGATAAAGGTAGTTGCTCCGGTGTTTGTTTCAACAAACCTTGACAATCCGTCACTTCCGGCTTCAATGGATTCAATATTTGAAAGCCGTGACGATTATGTTGTTGTTGATGTCGGCGGCGACGATGCCGGAGCATACGCACTCGGCAGATATGCTAAAAAAATCAACGCGCATCCCGATAAGGACATTTTGTATGTTGTAAATAAATTCCGTTCCCTCACCTCAACACCCTCGGAGTGTGCCGAAATTCTGTACGAGATTGAGGCAGCATCAAGGATAAAAGCCACGGCTGTTGTCAACAACTCGCATCTTCAGCACCTTACAACAAAAGATGATATTTTATCATCAATGGACTTTGCAAACGAAACGGCTGATATGTTAAAACTGCCGCTTGCGTTTACAACTGCTAAATCAGAAATTTTCAGCGAACTTAACTTGGACCGCCTTTACAAGGTAGAGCAAATAGTTAAGCCTCCGTTTTGAAAAATAAAATAAAAGTGATAGGAGGTAAAGTGTTATGGCAAAAATAACCGTAAATGAAAACCTTTGCAAGGGCTGTGAGCTTTGTGTGAACTCATGTCCGAAGCATATCATTGCGCTTAAGCTTGATGTAATCAACGCCAAGGGCTATCATCCCGCTTCTCTTATTAACGAGGAGGAATGTATAGGCTGCAAGGCTTGCGCTACAATGTGCCCCGATCTTGCAATAACTGTTGAAAGATAATCCGGTTGTATCTGGAAAAACCGAAATCATTTTTTATGTTTTCAGATACTCTATACGAAAGGAAAGGTTACAATGGCAGAAAGATTTTTAATGAAGGGTAACGAAGCTCTTGCCGAAGCCGCCATACAGGCTGGCTGCCGCCATTTCTTCGGTTATCCTATAACTCCTCAGACAGAGCTTGCCGCCTATATGTCAAAGAAAATGCCTAAGGTCGGCGGTACATATCTTCAGGCTGAGTCTGAGCTTGCGGCTGCAAATATGGTTTTAGGCTGTGCCAGCGCAGGCTGCAGAGCAATGACATCATCAAGCTCACCGGGAATAAGCCTTAAAACAGAGGCTATTTCTTATATGGCTGGTTCAGATGTTCCCGCACTCATCATCAATGTACAGCGCGGCGGTCCGGGTCTTGGCGGAATACAGCCGTCACAGGCTGACTACTGGCAGGCTACCAAGGCAACGGGTCACGGCGATTTTCAGATTCTCGTATTCGCTCCTGCAACAGTTCAGGAAATGGTAAACCTTGTCGGCAAGGCGTTTGATCTGGGCGATAAGTACAGAATGCCTGCTATGATTTTAGCCGACGGTATGCTCGGTCAGATGATGGAGCCGGTTGAAATTCCCGACGGCAGCAATCTTGAGCTTCCCGAAAAGCCGTGGGCTACAAACGGTCATCAGAACAAAAGAGAACACAATATAATAAATTCACTCTATCTCACACCGCAGGCGCTTGAAAAGCTTGTAAAGGATAGATTTGAAAGATATGAGATAATAAAGCAGAATGAGCAGATGGCTGAGGAATACCTCACAGACGACGCCGACATCATTGTAGTTGCATACGGTGCGTCTGCAAGAGTATCACACAGTGCAGTTGACGCGGCAAGAGCACAGGGCATAAAAGCTGGTCTTATCCGTCCGATAACACTTTGGCCGTTCCCGACCGATGTTATCAGCAAAGCGGCGCAGCACGCAAAGGCATTTTTATGCGTTGAAATGTCAATGGGTCAGATGGTTGACGATGTAAGACTCGCAATCAACTGTTCAAAGCCTGTTTCCTTCTATGGCAGAACGGGCGGTATTATTCCGACACCGGATGAAGTTTTACAAGAAATAATTAAGCTTGGAGGCGAACAATAATGGCAGTTGTATTTGAAAAGCCGCACGC
Source organism: Acutalibacteraceae bacterium (assembly GCA_051880615.1). Classification (GTDB taxonomy): domain Bacteria; phylum Bacillota; class Clostridia; order Oscillospirales; family Acutalibacteraceae; genus UBA7067. The sequence goes on along the minus strand of JBJEOH010000004.1, from coordinate 21,750 downwards.
ACTTACAGACGCACCGTTCCACTATTGCCCCGGCTGTACGCACGGCATTATTCACCGCCTTGTTGCCGAGGTTATAGATGAATTGGGCGTTGAGGGCAAGACAGTCGGTGTTTCACCGGTTGGCTGTGCCGTTATGAACTATGATTATTTTAACTGCGATATGGTTGAGGCTCCCCACGGTAGAGCGCCGGCTGTTGCAACGGGACTTAAAAGAGCAAAGCCCGACAATGTGATTTTTACATATCAGGGCGACGGCGACCTTGCTGCAATCGGTACGGCTGAAACAGTTCACGCCGCAACAAGAGGCGAGAACATCACCGTGATTTTTGTAAACAACACAATCTACGGTATGACTGGCGGTCAGATGGCTCCAACATCACTTCCGGGTCAGGTCACTCAGACAACTCCGTACGGTCGTGATGTCAATACTGCAGGCTACCCGGTAAGAGTATGTGAGATGCTCTCAACTCTTGACGGTGTTGCGCTTGCTCAGCGTGTTGCAGTTGATTGCGTAAAGAATGTAAACACAGCCAAAAAGGCTATTAAAAAGGCTTTCCAGAATCAGATAGACAAAAAGGGTTTCTCAATAGTTGAGGTTTTGTCAACCTGCCCGACAAACTGGGGATTATCTCCTGTTGAGGCGCTTGACTGGCTCAGAGAAAAAATGATTCCGTATTATCCGCTCGGAGTATATAAGGACGGCGAGAAAGGGGACAGACTGAAATGAGCAAAAATTATAATATGATTCTTGCCGGCTTTGGCGGACAGGGTATACTTTTTGCAGGCAAAGTAATAGCCTACGGCGGACTTTTTGACGAAAAGGAAATTTCGTGGCTTCCGTCATACGGTCCCGAGATGCGCGGCGGTACTGCTAACTGCAGCGTGTGTATATCCGATAAGGCAATAGGCTCTCCGCTTGTAACAGCTCCTGATACACTTATTGCTATGAATTTGCCGTCATTTGATAAATTCATCAACACTGTTAAGCCCGGCGGCACTGTTGTTGTTGACAGCTTCCTTATCGACAAAAAGGTTGAGCGTGACGATATAAATGTATATTATGTTCCTGCAACAAAGCTTGCCGAGGAGCAGGGGCTTAAGGGTCTTGCAAACATCATTCTTGTCGGAAAGCTCTTTAAGGAAACCGGCTTTTGCAGTGAGGAGTCACTTTACAAGGCTATTGAAAAGTGTGTTCCTGCAAGAAAGGCTCATATGCTTGACGCCAACAAAAAGGCTATAAAGCTCGGTATGGAGCAATAAGATGATGAAACCCTCCTGTGTTTTCTGGGACTATAACGGCACGCTGATTGACGATGTTGGCGCGGCTCTTGAATCGGTCAACGATATGCTCAGGAAAAGAGATATGCCGTGCATTAATCTTGAGCAGTATAAAAGCTATATTGATACGCCTATCTCAAAATTCTACGAGCATCTTTTCGATTTGAACGAAATACCGTTTGAAATTATAGCAAATGAGTTTGATATCGGATACGAAAAGTATATCGCCGCAAACCCTGTAATGGACGGCGCAGAGGATCTACTCAGCTATTTTTCGCGCCTTGGCAGCTTTCAAGCTATCATTTCAGGCTCTCAGCAGAGCGTAATTGAGCAGGGAACTAAGCGATATGGCTTGTACGATTATTTTGATTTGATTTCCGGCGCTGACGACCATTATGTCCACAGCAAGGTCAAAAGAGCCGAGGATATTGCAAAAAGGCACTGCAAAAGCAGCGATGAAATTCTCGTGATCGGCGACTGTGTGCAGGATTTTGAGGTTTCGAGGGCGCTCGGCGCACAGTGCATATTGCTTACGGCAGGACACCAGAGCCGAAAGGATTTGCAGCAGACAGGCGCACCTGTTGTTGACAGTCTGCTTGACATTAAAAGTATTTTCGATTGTTAAAACGAAAGTTCAATTTTGCACCGCACAGCTTGTATGTGCGGTGCTTTTGTGTTTGCAAAGCTGTTTGCTGTTCAGACCTTGAAAAAGCCATATTGTAATGCTAAAATAATACAGGTGATTATAATGAACCTTAACTTGAAAAAGCACGCATTTACAGTCAGGGATTTCTCTCTTGCTTTTTTAAAATGGATAATGGTGGCTGCGTTGTGCGGCGTTATCGGTGGACTTATCGGTGCGGCGTTTGATAAAAGCGTTGGATTTGTAAGCGGCTTATTCAACACTTATTCATGGCTGCTTTATCTTTTGCCAATCGGCGGTGTTGTGATAGTCTTTTTATATCAGGTTTGCAAAATGGACGAAAGCGTGGGCACAAATAATATTATTAATTCCGTAAGAACGGGAAACGGTGTTCCGATTATTTTAGCTCCGCTTATTTTTGTAAGCACGGTTATCACACATCTGTTTGGCGGTTCGGCAGGCCGCGAGGGAGCGGCTTTGCAGCTTGGCGGTACGCTCGGCGCAAAAATCGGAACTCAGCTTAAGATGAAGCAAAAGGACGAAAACATTGCGATAATGTGCGGTATGAGCGCGGTTTTTTCAGCGCTATTCGGTACACCTGTTACAGCTTCAATTATGGCTATGGAGGTTACAAGCGTAGGCGTTATGTATTACGCAGGCTTTCTACCGTGCGTATTTTCGTCTGTCATCGCGGTCAGTGTGTCGTCGTTTTTCGGGGTTGAGCCGTTTGCGCTCAAAATTATGTCAGTGCCGGACTTTAACATTATCCCTGCACTTCAGGTTGTTGCGATAGCCGCAGTGTGCGCAGGTGTTAGCATTGTGTTCTGTTTTGTAATGAAAACAGCTCACCGATATGCGATGCGTTATCTGAAAAATCAGTATATCCGCGCTATAGTCGGCGGCTGTGTTATAATTTTACTGACGCTTATTTTGAATACAAGAGATTATAACGGTATTGGTGTTAGTGTTATTGAGCGTGCTGTTAATCTGGGGCAGGTGCTACCTGAGGCGTTCGCGCTTAAGCTAATATTTACCGTCATAACAATCAGCAGCGGCTACAAGGGTGGTGAGATAGTTCCTACCTTTTTCATCGGCGCAACGCTCGGCGGATTAGTCGGTACTCTGCTGGGTGCTGATGTAAGCTTTGCCGCCGCAATCGGGTTGATTTCTCTTTTCTGCGGAGTTACAAACTGCCCGATAGCGTCACTTGTTCTGAGTGTTGAAATTTTCGGTGCGCAGGGAATACTTTATTTTGTCATAGCCTGTGCTGTCAGCTATATGCTTTCGGGCTATTACGGACTTTACAGCAGTCAGAAAATTATGTATTCAAAGCTCAGAGCAGAGCTTATTAATATCAACACAAAGTAATTTAGGGAGGCTATTGCAATGAAATATATTAACTTTGGCGGCAAAAGCGTTTCGTCGGTTGTAATGGGGTGTATGCGAATTAATCAGATGAGCCGCGGCGAAGCATTTTCTCTTATTGACGCGGCGTGTGAATATGGCATAAATCACTTTGACCATGCAGATATTTACGGTGACGGAGAATGTGAAAGAATCTTCGGCGAATATATGCTGAGGAATCCGTCAAAGAGGGATAAGATTTTTATTCAATCAAAATGCGGAATAAGACGAGGATATTACGATTTTTCAAGAGAGCATATATTAAAATGCGTAGAGCAAAGCCTGAACAGACTTAATATCGACAGCCTTGACTGTCTTTTGCTTCACCGTCCTGACGCACTTTTTGAGCCCGACGAAATCGCACAAACCTTTGAACGGCTTTACTCGGCTGGTAAGGTAAAATCCTTTGGCGTCAGCAATATGAATTCAATGCAGCTTGAACTGCTCAGAAAATATGTCAAAGCTCCGATAATTGCAAATCAGCTTCAATTCGGACCAATGTTTACCGGTATGATAGACTTTGCATTAAATGAAAATATGACAAAGCCGGAAGCTGTTGACCGTGACGGAATGATACTTGACTACTGTCGTTTGAACGATATAACAATACAGGCGTGGTCACCGTTTCAGTACGGATTTTTTGAGGGTGTATTTGTTGATAACGATAAGTTTCCTCGCCTTAACAAATGCCTTCAGGAATTAGCTGACATTTACGGAGTTACGAAAAATACCGTAGTAAGCGCATGGGTTCTTCGACACCCAGCAAATATGCAGATAATTTCGGGCACAACAAAAACTAACAGACTCAGGGAGATTGCACTGGGAGCAGATATAACACTTACAAGGAAACAGTGGTATGAAGTATACACCGCGACCGGTAAAACACTTCCGTAATGCAACCGTGAATATACTGTTTTTTACAATTTACTTTTTTATTGCTATGTGATATAATACGACAGGTTAAAACAGAGTGAAAAAAGAATACAAAACATAATTAATTTTCATGGGGCGAATTTGAGATGAAAGAACTTAAAGAGAAAGAGATAACCGCTGTTATTATTGCTGACGACGAGAGTGCTTCCAAGCTTTCAAAGACAGTTTCTTCTGTTGAAGCGTGCAGTGCGTCCGACTGTGCTTTGACAAATGTCATTTTGATTGACGCTACAACTACGGGGATAACGACGGTAGACTCAAAAGTTAAATATCAGATAATAAAAAAGCAGCATGAAGAGTTTATGGGTGCCGCTTTGAACAGAGCGATTGATGCGCTCTCAACCGAGTTTGTTACCTTTTTCGGCAGCGGCGACTTCATAACTCCTGGTTTCTTCGCAAAAGCTGCTGCCAATATAAAAAAGAACAAGGTTCGTTTTGCGTGCTGTGCCTCGGCTTGCTTTGTCCCGTCGCTTGACCGTGAGGAACAAAGCGCGCTTAATAAAGCAGGCAGATTTTTAAAGAACGGCACAGTGTCGGTTGAGGAAAACTGCAACTATATTCAGCCGACTGCAAACGCTGCTGTTTTTCTGTCGTCTGTTTTCAAGACTCGTATGTTTAATCCCAATATCAAATACGAGTATTATCAGGACTATATGATGAAGCTTTTGCTTGACAATCCTGTTTACGGTGTTGTTGCCGATGAGCAGTACAACTTCTTAAAGCCGCAGGAGGATAATGCTCTTTATCATATCAATGCTATTTATAAGGATTGGTATATCGACTCTCTTGCTGATTTCCTTATTCCGCTTATGGAGTATACCCAGGAGATAAAGGGTGAAATACCGCTGTTTATCAGCTTCTATTTTATGTATTATTTTCAGGCTCGTTTTCTTGCGAATATGAATAATCGCAATAAGCGCGCTATGAACGATAATGAGCTTAAAGCATTTTTTGTTATGGTTCGCCATGTTCTCAAAAATACAAATGACGGAATTATTCTTAATAAGAACCGTTTTCCTGCAATTATGTACAGCCTTGAGTGCGCCGTTATGTTCAAGGAGATTAAAAACGACACAGCCGAGCTTAATCGTGTTATTGTCGAGGACAAGAATGACGCTGTTTTGAGTATCAACGAGCCTGACAGTAATGTGTTTATATCACGCTTGTCAAGTATGCATGTTGGTATTCATGTACTTGACTACACAGACGGAAAGCTTCTGATTGACGGCTCATTCAGAAATGTTTTTATTGCCAAGGATTTGAATCTTTATGCAATGTTTAACGGCAAAAAATATTTCCTTGAGAATAACGACCGATATTCATTGACCAAATATTTCGGAATCAGTGCTTACAAAAAATTCACCTTCCATATTGAGATGCCGCTTGACAGCTCAAAGGAGGTGCAGAAACTGCAATTTTTTGCACAGGTCGGCTCAACTGTAGTACCGCTCAATTACTCATTCCTGCACCATTGGGCAAAGCTTGCTGTCAACCCGAGGGACAGCTACTGGTGTTTCAATAAGTATATTGCAAAGCACAACGCAAATGAAAAGGCAATAATTATCGAAAAGTCAAGCAGAGGGAAAAAGCTTAAAAGTGAGCTTAAGTACCTGCCACAGCTTTTCAGAGAGAGCAAGAAGTATTTTCTGTTCCGCCTTTTATATGATGTAACTATTCCGTTCTTTAAGAATAAGAAAATTTGGCTTATGTATGATAAGCTCTACAAAGGCGGCGACAGCTGTGAATATCTGTACCGTGCAACAGCCAAAAATAATGACGGAATCACCAAGTATTATATTATCGACAAAAATACTTCAGACTATAAATCTCTTAAGGCAGACGGCTATAAGCCTGTTGCAACACGCTCACTGAAGCACCGTCTTGCGTTTTTACATTCAGATATAGTCCTTATCACAAATTCAAACCTGTTCCCGTTCAACGGCTATAATATGGACCGCTCACGCTTTATCAGAGGACTTTGCAATTTCGGTTCAATGTGCCTGCAGCACGGACTCACAGTTCAGAAATGCGCTATGGCTCAGCAAAGAATTATCGACAACACCAAAATGTACTTTATTGCTTCAAAGTACGAAAAAGGTAATCTTGAGCATCACGCATATAACTACAAAGGCTTTGATATAATCAAGCTTACCGGCATCGGCAGATATGACGGACTTATAAACAACGACCAAAAGCAAATTCTGCTTTCGCCGACATGGAGAATGTATAACGCAATGCCTGTTACATCGAGTGAGGGTGTTCAGCGCGAATACAACCCTGAATTCAAGCATACCGTATACTATAAGATATACAATGACCTGATTAATAATGAAAAGCTTTTAAGCTGCGCCAAGAAAAACGGATATAAGATTAAATACCTGCTGCATCCTATTCTCAGCGCACAGCTTGAGGACTTTACTCCGGGTGACGGGGCAGAGGTAATAGCCTCAGTCGGTGACTTAAGCTATGAAAAAATACTCACAGAGTCAAGCCTGATGGTAACCGACTATTCGGGTGTTCAGTTTGACTTTGCCTATATGAAAAAGCCGCTTGTATATTTCCATCCCTCACAGCTTCCGGCTCATTATGATGACGGCTGCTTTTTCTATGACACTATGGGCTTCGGTGAAATCTGTACTGAAAGCGAGCAGCTTGTAAATACGCTTTGCTCATATATGGAAAACGGCTGTAAAATGTCACAGAAGTATATAGACAGAGTTGACGATTTCTATAATTTTGATGACCACAATAACTGTGAAAGAATTTATAAGGAAATTCTTAATTTCCAGAAGCAGGTAGACCGCGATAAAATGAGAACTAAATAATCATTACAGACGGAGAGCTTAGCGGCTCTCCGTTTTGCTTATATTATGATATTTCGGACATTAGAACACAAAAGAATGTTGACGGAACAGTAACAAAGTATTATTATGATGATAGTAATAACCTTGTTTCAATGACGGTCGGCGATAAAACCCTGATGTTCTTTTCTTGCGTTTGTAACCTTAGATAGCATACTGTAAATTGCTTGAACCTTAAATACAATATACAATGAATTTATTATATGTGAGCGACAGTTTTCGGAGAGTGAATGAAATGAAAAATTTAATGTTGTCGTTTGATTTGTGCTATTATATTCAATAAATATCTTGTGAAATTGTTACTTGTATTATTATATAAGCTAATAATTAGTTGTAACATTGTAAAATAACAAAATGAGGTGAAAAAATGTCTGCTAAACCAAAACGAACGAAAAAAACAATAATTGTAATCCTCTCAATTATACTTTCGCTTTGTCTGATTTTGTTAATTGGCTTGGTGGTGTATTCGGGCAATGCGCTTTTCTTTAATATATATGCGTCAACATATAATGCCCAAATCGGTGCGGAGTCTGTAAATGACACTCAGCTGACTGATAATAAGTTGGTGAAGATCGGCGACAGGCTGTATTATAACTACTGCACTCCAAATGTATTAAGCTACGGCACATACGAAATTTCATCAAACGGAACTAATCGCATTTCGTGGGGAATAGGACCTGTGATTCGCGATACTGATCAGACCCTTGAACCGATAGCCGTTTATGGCGGCGCACTTGTGTCTGATAGAACAAGCTATGATTTCGACAGTGTTTATCTTCGAGGTTTTAATGAAACTCTGCACAGCTTTTCAAACGAGATAAAGATTGATACGAGTGGTACGCAGTGCAACGGCGAGAGATTTGAGTGCATTGACGGTAAAAACTATTTTATCACCTCAACTCATGTTTATGAGGAATCAGGCGGCAAGCTCAAGGACATTGTAAATATATATGATAAATCAGATAATGAAATCCTTGACTATAAGATTCTGAATATACATAACGGTGTTGCGTATTATGCCAAGGAGGACGGCAGTGGGTGCATTATCGGTTCTTACAGCATTGACAGCGGCAAGAAAGAGCAGCTTTGTACCTTGCCTGTTGAGTGTGATAGAATTACAAATATTTTTTCTGATGGTAAAAGGCTGATTACTGAAGTCGGTTATGGATATGAGAATGTAACCTCACCTGACTCATATCTCAGATTATACTTTACAGATACTGAAAAGGATAACACTCCGCGGGTTTTGTATGAAAACAATGGACATGAAGCTTACGGGAGATGTCTTTTGTATGACGGTATTTTATATTATAATATTACAGAAGTTGACGGCGGAATATACGCACTTGATTTAAATGATGTATCGCACACCGAGAAAATCTATGACGGATGCGTTGGCTCAATCCATATCCTAGACAGCAAGTGGATTTACTTTACAGATGATAAAGAAGTTTTATATCGTATAACCCATGACGGAAAAACATTGGAAATAGTTTTTGGATAACACAATAAATTAGCCGACAGTCCCGCTTAAGTGGGGCTGCTGTGCTATATAAGCAGAACATAAAGAAATGTTGACCGAACATAACCGTTAAACTCACTGCTGACTTTATAGCAATCAAATTCATACATAAAAATTAGCCACTGAGAACCGTTTGAAACATACAGGACGATTTTTAATGCTATTGTTTTAAGGTTGCAATTGACCTATTTCCATTATTTACAGTTTGTAGTTTTAAATAAATTGCGTTATACTAAACAAGTAATACAGCACAGAAATTTACTGAACTGTACGCACTGAGGGAAAAAGAAATATCGTCAACTAAGGGAATTCGATGAATTTTAAGGCACTCTGAACTTAACAAGCTGAGAACATAAAAGAAGTTATTGACTTTTCTGTATAAAAAATTCTTATTTTCAAACAATAATTCTTGCAAAAATCTTTCTGATTTTGCCAAGCAATAAATAATTGAAAATAAGGAGCTAATATATATGAAAGCAACAGGAATTGTAAGAAGGATTGACGACCTCGGAAGGGTTGTTATACCAAAGGAAATACGCCGTACGCTCAGAATAAAAGAGGGGGCTCCGCTTGAAATTTACACCGACGGCAACGGCGAGGTTATCTTTAAAAAGTATTTGCCGATGGGCGAACTTGTAAATTTGGCGGTACTGTACACAGAGGTTTTGTATAAGGTTTCCGGTATGCCTACTATAATAAGCGACAGTGAGCATATTGTAGCTGCATCAGGAGTGCCTAAGCGTGACTACCTTGAACGCAGATTGTCCAATGTGATAGCGGAATTAATGGAAATGCGCCGAAGCTACGCAGCGCAAAACAATCAGATGAGCGATGTGCGACCCGTAGAAGGTTTGGACGGTGAAGCAGCTGTTATATATCCCATAATTTCATCGGGTGATGTTATCGGCAGCGTTATAATGCTGTTCGGCGAAGACAAAAAAATCCCAACGGAAACCGAGATAAAGCTTGTTCAGTCAGCGGCTGTGTTTCTCGGAAAGCAAATGGAAGAGTAGATAAATATTATCAAGCGTCCTGACTTGAAAAAGAGTCAGGGCGTTTTTTATAATTTACAAAAATGTTATAAACAAGATTGTCGTAAAACTTGAATTTGATATAGTCTTTATGTTATAATAAACCCGATAATGTGAAAGAAGGTGTTTTAATGCCTGAATTATGCTATGGATGTATGAAAGGGAGCAGCGGCGAAAAAATTTGTCCGAACTGCGGCTTTGATAAAAATACACAGCAGAAAGCGCCGTTTTTGCCTCTTGGCAAAAGGCTTCAGGATAGGTACATAGTCGGGAAGATACTGCAAAACAGTACAGACAGCGCTACATATATTGGCTATGACGAAAAAGAAAATACTGTTGTAAATATTCGCGAATTTCTTCCGGCAGGTCTTTGCACAAGAGATTCAGGTGATGACTCTCTCTCGCCGAACAACGGGAGTGAGTCGGTATACTCCGAATATCTTGAGGAGTTTAAAACAATTTACGCAAAGGTTAAAAAGTACAGCGAGCTTAGCGCTATAACAAAAATTCTCAATGTATTTGATGAGAATAACACCGTTTACATCATAGAAGAGGTTGACGATGTTATTCCGTTTGAAGAGTATATTGAGCGCAGTGGCGATAATATGGATTGGGATACTGCAAGACCGCTGTTTATGCCGCTTTTGTCGGCTCTTTCGCAGCTCAACAGCGACGGCATTTATCACCTCGGTGTATCGCCGGACAACCTTGTTGTTACCTCTGCAGGTAAGATAAGACTTATTAATTTTGCTATCAATGAGGTTCGTCAGAAGGGCAATAAGGTTGCGGATGTTCTTTACTCAGGATGCAGTGCGCCCGAACAGTATGACGAGGACGGCGTTATTGACGAGCAGACTGAGATTTACGGTTTTACCGCAACTCTATTTTATGCTCTTGCAGGCAAGCTTCCGGCAGACGCAGTAAAAAGAAAAGAGGACGGCAGGCTGCTAATCAGCACAAATGTTGTAAAAAAGCTTCCGCCTCATGTTGTTTCTGCACTTGCAAACGGCTTACAGGTCGATAAAGAGCAGAGAATCCCCGACTTTGAAACAATGCGCGCTCAGCTTAGCGCCGCTCCGACAGTTAAGGCAATACAGGAGGAGATTGCAAGACCTGCTGTTGTGCCGATGGTTGAGGACGATGTTGAAGAGAAAAAGGGCGTTTCGAATTTCGCATGGGGTGTTATTGCAGCAATAATCGCTTTGATTATTTTCTCAGCAGCAGGCTTCTGGTGGGTTTCGACTAACCCGTTCCAGGGTATGTTCCAGCCCGGAGAAGAACCGACAGACCCGACTGCAAGCACAACGACAACCGAACCCGAGGGCGAGGATTTTACATATCCGCGTGACAGTGAATTCTTCCGTGTGCCGAGCTTTATCGGCTTAAAGCTTGAAGACGCTCAGAAAAAGGCAGAAGAAAGTGACGGCGAATACATTGTTATCAGAACTATTGATGACGCGTTCAGCGACACTGTAGCCGAGGGATTTATTTGTGAGCAGTCTCCTGAGGGCAAAACCACCATTAACAGGGGTAAGGACGGCGTTACAATAGCCGTTACGATCAGCAAGGGCTCAAAGCAGAGAGTTCTCCCGAAGATTGATAACACCACATATGAGCAGGCGCTTAAGGCTCTTACTAACGAGCATCTCCTCACGGATGTTGTTATGGAATTCAGCGATGATGTTCCTGAGAATACTGTAATTTCATACAAGGATAATAAGGAAGGCGACAAGGTCGAATATGGTTCTGCGGTCACTATCGTAGTAAGCTTAGGACCTGAGCCGACATCGTCAAGCTCATCTGAATCAAGCGATACCTCAAGCGAATTTACTTACAGCGACGCAATTTCGTTTGAGGATACAACCAGTTCAAGTGCTGAGTAATTAAACTTTAGTATTTTAAAAGAGACGGAGTCTTTCCGTCTCTTTGTGTTAGTATTATCTTTTAGTATGGAGCGTACATATGGGTAAGAGCCGTAACAGTAAAAGAATAAAAACAGAAAAATCAAATTCGGAAAAGCTTATGTAAGTAATCGTAGTTGTTATGCTCGGCCTAACTGCTGTTGTAATTGCATGGGTGTCCTGGGTGGCTGCAACTCATGCGGGCGGTCAGTCGCTTAGCTTCACAAAAAGCAATAATCTGGCGGCTGAGGGTAATTCAAAATGGAATTAGGCTTCGCAGAAGCTCAGCACATAATGGGCTACAGGGATAAATAATGCTCTTGTGTCGCCGTTTAGTGATAAAGAATTTGTAGACTCATATTTTACTGCTGCAAGGTAAAAGCTGGATGAATCCGAGAAAGTTCTTCTGCAGGGAATGGAAAGCAAGCATAACGCCCGCTCTTTCGGGTTTGTGTCGGTGCTCTACAGCGTGATATTATTCTTGCTCGGAATTATCGCTACATTCAAAAACAAAAAGTGCAAGATTGCGCTTATTTGTATCTCTTGTGTTGCTTTTGTTGCCAACACTGTATATATGTTCACACTTCCGCTTCCAAGTGGTCTGTTTTAATAGAAAAGCGGTGCACTGAATAGTACGCCGCAGAATTTGTTGTTACACTTTTTATTTCTTATTTGCCTTGTCCTCACATACCTTGATTAAATTGAACAGTGAGGAGAAGTAAAGAGGATATTTTTTCGCAATGATTTCGGGGGACAGGTTCGGAACTCTGTCAATAGGTACTCCGTCAAAGCCGTCACAGCTTTTGCCGCTTGCAAGCGTGCTTGAATAAGCTTCCGAAAGACTTTGCAGTGCACTGAAAACTCCGAGCGAGATGTTCTCATCAACCGAGAACACACCCTTAGGGTTTTTGTCGGCACAGGAGTAAATCGTTCTAAACATTTTATATACCGAAAACATCAGATAATCCGAAACCTCGCTCGTCAAGCCTTTGCTGCCAATTTCTTCAAGCAAATCAAATATCAGTTCAATAGAGTTGCTGATAAGACGCTTATTCAGAACTGATAGCAGATTGCTTTTTGCGTTGTTTGACTTTATTTCGGTTGTCGAAATATCGGGCAAATCATTTATCGCAATTTTTGCTCCGTTTCTCTGTACCGTTCTTCCGAGCAGATAGTCTGTTGACACATCGTAATACTCGGCTACCTTGATTACAAAATCAAGTCCGCATTCTCTTATTCCTTTTTCATAGTGAGATAAAAGAGCCTGTGAAACGCCAAGGTCAGCCGCAACCTGCTTTTGGCTCAAGCCCTTCTCCTTGCGCAGCAAAGAGATTATTCTCGAAAAGTCCTTGTTCATACCAACACCCAATTTTTTAATTAACAAATCGTTATATAAATTAAAAATTAAAAACAAAAGAATTACAACGCTGTAATTAATATACGAATAGTATATACTAAAATCAACAATTTGTAAAGTATGCGTTTTTCGTCATTTTAACAGTATTTTGGAGGAGTTATTTATGAAAACTTACCAAATCCACCTTATCCGTCACGGTTTGACAGATGAAAACGAAAAAGGAAAGTACATTGGCTCGACTGATGTTCCTTTATCAAAAAAGGGAATAGAGCTTTTGAAAAAATATTCTGAGGAGTACGATTATCCCGGTGCACCTATCGTTTATTCAAGTCCGCTTCAGCGATGCATACAAACGGCAGGAATACTGTACCCCGCAATATCGCCGCAAATTGTCGGCGGTCTTTCTGAGTGCAGCTTTGGCGATTGGGAGGGAAAAACAGTTGCTGATTTGGCAAGAGAGGACAATTTTGCCAAATGGCTTGCAAATTCTACCAGTGAGTTTACTCCGCCAAACGGTGAATCGGGCGAAGCTTTCCTGCGCAGAATATGCCGCGCCTTTGAGAAAATAGTCAGCGACCTTGTCGCATCGGGTGAAACAAGCGCAGTTGTAATAACTCATGGCGGTGTGATTATGAATTTACTGTCTGTATACGGTCTGCCGCACGCAAAGCCGTATGATTGGCGTATGGACAACGGTTTTGGCTATTCGCTGAGAATCAATACTTTACTTTGGCAGCGTGACAAGGTGTGCGAGGTATATGCGTTGGCACCGTATGAAAAATCAGAGGAAAATTGACAAATTGTAGCATAGTTTACATTTTTATTTTTTAAGCTGTGGCATACTTAAAATATCAAATTCAGAGGAGATAATTACTATGAAAAACTATAAGCTTGTTTTACTTAAGGGCGACGGTATAGGCCCTGAAATTGTTAACGAGGCAGTTAAGGTTCTTGACAAGGCTGCCGAAAAATTCAACTTCACAGTTGAATATGAGGAGGCTCTCCTCGGCGGCTGCGCTATTGACGCAACAGGCGTACCTCTTCCGGAGGAAACAGTCGCAAAGTGTAAGGCTGCTGATTCTGTAATTCTCGGCGCTGTAGGCGGTCCTAAGTGGGACACTCTGCCGGGTAATCTTCGTCCTGAGGCAGGACTTCTCGGTATCAGAGGCGCTCTCGGACTTTTTGCAAACCTTCGTCCTGCAGTTATTTTTGAGCCGCTTAAAAACGCGTCACCGCTTAAGGATGAAATCATCGGCAAGGCTCTTGACATTATGGTTGTAAGAGAGCTTACAGGCGGTATCTACTTCGGCGAAAGAGGCAGAAAAGAAGTTGACGGCAATTCTGCTGCATATGATACAGAGATGTATACAGTTCCCGAGATCGAGAGAATTGCAAGAGTAGCTTTTGATATGGCTATGAACAGAAATAAGAAGCTCACAAGCGTTGACAAGGCAAATGTTCTTGAGTCATCAAGACTCTGGAGAGAAACTGTTATCAGAGTTTCAAAGGATTATCCTGAGGTTGAGCTTAACCACCTTTATGTTGATAACTGCGCAATGCAGCTTGTTCGCAATCCGGGTCAGTTTGATGTTATCGTTACATCTAACATCTTCGGCGACATTCTCTCTGATGAGGCTTCAATGATCAGCGGCTCAATCGGTATGCTCGCATCCGCAAGCCTTAACGAGAAGAAAGCGGGTCTTTATGAGCCTATCCACGGCTCTGCTCCTGACATTGCAGGTCTTGGCATTGCAAATCCGCTTGCAACAATCCTCTCCGTTGCAATGATGCTCAAGCATTCACTCGACCAGCCTGAGGCTGCAGACGCAATCGAAAACGCTGTTGCAAAGGCTCTTGAAACCTACAGAACACCCGATATCTACACTGAGGGTACAAAGAAGGTTAATTGTAAGGAAATGGGCGATGTTGTCTGCTCGCTCCTTTAATAAAATAAAGCAAATCACAGCAAGCGCCGAACTGTAAAAGCAGAAATTCGGCGCTGCTTTTTATGCGCTTTATTCATAAATTAGCTCTTGTTAAAGATATGGCTTTATGATATAATTTTTTTAGCTTTATCCCATATTAATAAATATATAGGAGGAACGGAAATGTTAACAGATATCGAAATAGCCCAGCAGACAAAGCTCAGACCTATTAAGGAGATCGCAGATTCAATCGGAATAAAAGAGGAGGAGCTTGAGCCTTACGGAAGATATAAGGCAAAGCTTAACGAATGCCTATTTGAACGCGTAAAGAACAACAAGGACGGCAAGCTTATCCTTGTAACAGCTATCAATCCTACTCCTGCAGGTGAGGGCAAAACAACTACCTCGGCAGGACTTGGTGAGGCTATGGCGAAGATTGGCAAGAACGCTATCGTTGCTCTGCGTGAGCCGTCACTCGGACCTGTTTTCGGTATCAAGGGCGGCGCGGCAGGCGGCGGATACGCTCAGGTGCTACCGATGGAGGACATCAATCTTCATTTCACCGGCGATATGCACGCTATTACCTCTGCTAACAATCTGCTCTGCGCAATGCTTGACAACCACCTTCAGCAGGGAAATTCGCTCAGAATCGACCAGCGCAGAATACTCATTAAAAGATGCCTTGATATGAACGATCGTGCGCTCCGCAATATCGTAGTAGGACTCGGCGGAAAAATCAACGGAGTTCCCCGAGAGGACGGATTTATCATAACGGTAGCCAGTGAGGTTATGGCTATTCTTTGTCTTGCAAGCGATATTAAGGATTTGAAGGACAGGCTCGGCAGAATTCTTGTTGCGTATAACCTCGACGGTGAGCCTGTTTATGCAAGAGATTTGAACGCTCAGGGTTCAATGGCGGCGCTCCTTAAGGACGCTGTTATGCCGAATCTTGTTCAGACTATAGAGGGTACTCCTGCAATTATGCACGGCGGACCTTTTGCAAATATCGCTCACGGCTGTAACTCGGTAAGAGCGACAAAACTTGCATTGAAGCTTGCCGACTACTGCATTACTGAGGCTGGCTTCGGCTCTGACCTCGGTGCAGAGAAGTTCCTCGACATCAAGTGCCGCTATGCAGGTCTTACACCGAGCGCAATCGTTGTTGTTGCAACCTGCCGTGCACTTAAGTACAACGGCGGCGTTCCGAAGGCAAATGTAGGCGAGGAAAACTTAGATGCTCTTAAAGCAGGTATCTGTAATTTAGGTGTTCACATTGAAAATATGAAGAGCTTCGGCGTACCTGTTGTTGTTGCAATCAATAAGTTCCCGACCGATTCCGACGCGGAGCTTGAATATATTGAAAAATACTGCCATGAAAACGGCGCAGACTTTGCTTTGTCAGAGGTGTTCTCTAAAGGCGGAGAAGGTGGAACTCAGCTTGCACAAAAGGTTGTTGAAGCCTGTGAAAAGCCGAACGACTTCCACTTCTGCTATGATAATAGCCTTACAATCAAAGAAAAGCTGGGTGCGATTGCAACAAAAATCTATCACGCAAGCAATGTTGTGTTTACCGCGCAGGCTGAAAAAGCTCTTAAGGAGATTGAAAAGCTCGGCGGTAATTCACTTCCTGTATGCGTTGCAAAAACACAGTACAGCCTTTCGGACGACCCTACGCTTCTCGGCGCACCAAAGGATTTTACAATTACTGTCCGTGATCTGACTCTTTCAAACGGCGCAGGTTTTGTTGTTGCTTTAACCGGCAGCATTATGACAATGCCGGGACTTCCGAAGCTTCCTGCCGCCGAGAGAATAGATGTTGACGACAGCGGCGTGATTTCAGGCTTATTCTAAAACCAGAGATGATTATTTGATGATAAAGTATTATTCCGACTCGCCCGAAGCGACAGAACAGCTCGGACAGCGGATAGCAAAAACACTAAAGGGCAATGAGGTAATTGCAATGTTTGGCGGACTCGGTATGGGCAAGACTGCAATTACAAGAGGGATTGCCGCAGGGCTTGGAGCAGAGGATTGTGTTTCAAGCCCGACATTTGCGCTTGTCAATGAGTATGAGGGCAGATGTAAAATCTATCATTTTGATATGTACCGCATAAACGGCATTGACGATTTGTATGCAATAGGCTTTTTTGATTATCTTGACACAGGCGTTCTGATTATTGAGTGGAGTGAAAATATTGTTGATGCCCTGCCTGAGGACAGCATTGTTATCAGGCTTGAACGCGGCGAAGATGAGAATAGCCGAGTAATTACGATAGAGGGGGAGAGCTTTGATGAAAATTTTAGCATTTGATTCATCTGCGGTTTCCGCATCTGTCGCATTGGTTGAGGATGGTAAGCTGCTGGCTGAAACATTCCTGAATGTCGGTCTTACTCACAGCGCAACCCTGATGCCGATGACTCAGCAGCTATTACAAGCATCTAATTGCAAGCTTGAAGATGTTGACGCTCTTGCAGTGTCGGCAGGACCGGGTTCCTTTACGGGACTTCGCATTGCTGTCAGCTGCGTTAAGGGAATTGCTGCGGCACTCGACAAAAAGTGTATTGCAGTATCAACACTTGAGGCGATGGCGTATAATCTGCCGCCGACAGGTGAGTACACAATCTGCGCTGTTATGGATGCCCGTTGCAAGCAGTTTTACAATGCGTTATTCAAGGTTAAAAACGGCGAGATAACAAGACTGTGTGACGACAGAGCTATAATGGTTGACAAGCTCGGCGAGGAGCTTCAGAATATCAGCGGCGATATAATCCTTGTCGGTGACGGTGCGGCTCTTGCATACAGTATGCTTGCCGATAAAAACAGTAATGTCAAACTGTCGCCTGACAGTCTGCGTTTTCAAAAGGCATCATCAGTTGCGGCGGTTGCGATAAAAAAGTATAATAACAGCGAAACAGTCAGCGCAGCAGTCAGCGCAGCAGCACTTATGCCGTCATATCTGCGCTTGTCGCAGGCGGAACGAGAGCTGATTGCCAGAAATAAGGGGGAGAAGAAATGATAGCACTTGGATGCGATCACGGCGGGTACGCCATTAAGGAAGCGATCAAAAAGTATCTTGAGGAAAGCGGAATAGAATATAACGATTTCGGCACTTACAGCGAGGAATCGGTTGATTATCCCATATATGCAAAAAAAGTTGCCGATGCAGTAGCAAGCGGTGAATGTGAAAAGGGAGTATTGTGCTGCGGTACGGGTATCGGAATTTCAATAGCGGCTAACAAGGTAAAGGGCATAAGAGCCGCTGTTGTTACAAACGAGTTCTGCGCAGAGATGACCCGCCGCCACAATGATGCAAACATAATCGCAATGGGCGGCAGAGTTATATCCGAGGAGCAGGCTGTTAAATTCACAAAAATATTCATTGAAACTCCGTTTGACGGTGACCGCCATATCAAAAGAGTGCAGATGATAACGGATATAGAAAACGAGAACTGATAAAAACCGAATATGCCGACTCGCTGTTAAAATGGGTCGGCATACGGTCGCATACTTCTTGTTCGTTTTATTTTTCAGGAAATTCATTTCTTAAACGCTGATTACTTGCATTTTGCTTAAGGCTGTTGTATAATGAATGAGGTGTTCTGAGCTAATGAAAAGATTTTTATCTGTCGGTTTACTGATTTTTGTAATACTTTTCCTGTGCTCCTGCGGAGGAAATGTATCGGAAGTTAAGATTACCTCTGTGGGTTCGGACATTTATTCTCAAAATGATATTGATTCCGCAATCAACACAGCTATCAGCTATTTTAAGTGGAATTTCAACGGCTGCAAATTAACTGAAATACATTATGCAGGCGATGAATATGCCGACGAATTTAAAGAATGGGCAAAACAATATGATGCCGATGAAGCAATAATGTTGTTGTCGGATTTCTATGTGGATTCAACAGGCGGTGATGGTTCATTAGAGCCTTATAGCACACAATCAGGCTGGAACTGGATTTTGGTACGAAATAGAAACGGCAGCTGGGAGCATAAGGATCACGGGTATTGATTTTAACGGCGTGAAAATGCAGAATATAATTAAATAATTATGCATTATGCACTTTGCATTTTGCATTTTATAAATTTGCGGGCGTGGCGGAATTGGCAGACGCGCTAGATTTAGGTTCTAGTGTCAACCGATGTGCAGGTTCAAGTCCTGTCGCCCGCACCACCCTGAAAAGTCCGATTAAATCGGGCTTTTTCTTGTTTTTGAGCAAAAATAAAGTCGGCAGATGCATAACATAAGATGACGATTTTGTAGTTTGTATTGTACAAATCATCACACTTCAATTTAGCAATAATCGCTTAATTGAAATTTACTAATGTTATGCGTCTACCCAAAGATTTTGCTATAAATGTACTCTCTGTAAGATTTCCATCCCCGTTATAACATTTTTTATGCCTTTGAAATTTGGCATTTAGCTTAATTTGTTTTTTTTGATTGATGTAATCGACATTCCTGTCACCACAAAAATTATTGAGAAAATAACATAAATTTCAAAAATATGCACCCAAATCCAACAATTAATTGTTATTATTAATAGAAGCGCTTCAAAACAAAAAAGAGAGGGTGAAAGTATTGAGGGACAAGCTTTTGCTGAAACTGAAAAAACACGACGAAAAAGCATTGGAAGCTGTAATAGAGCAATATTCACGTCTTGTAGCAACGGTTATAAACAATATCTCAAGAGGCAGTCTTACAAAAGAAGATATTGAGGAAACTGTTTCTGATGTGTTTGTTACACTTTGGAATAATGCGGATAAAGTGCAGGAGGGCAAGCTGAAAGGATATATCTGCTGTATTGCTAAAACCCGCACACTTAATAAAATAGCAGTAAACAGAAAAGGAACTGTTCTCAATATTGATGACTACGACCCCGAGGATGATTTTTCGATTGCGGACGAAACCGAGAAAAAGGACATACACAGGGAGCTTCGTGAGATTATCAGAGAAATAGAATTGCCCGACAGGGAAATTCTGATACGGTACTACTATTATTATCAGACTGTTTCACAGATTGCTGAGGCTATGGAAATGAACATTGAAACTGTGAAATCCAAGCTCAGGCGAACCCGCAATAAAATTAAAGCAAAACTGATTGAAAGGAGTTATACACTATGAAAACTACATTCAAGAAAGTTTTTGACGAATTTGACGACGAACTTATGAATACAGATGAATTCAACGCCTGTGAAAGTATTGATATAGACGTTGAAAAAATCAAGGGAGAAGTGCTTATGCGTATTGATGATAAAAACGGCAAAAAGAAATTCAGCAAGAAGATAATAACAATTCTTATTGCGGCTGCAATAGTACTTGCAGGCACAGTCGGAGCCTTTGCAACAGGAAGTGTGCAGAGTGCTTTCAAAGAGCTTTTTAACAACAACAGCGGTATGAATTCCGCAGGACTTTATGACGGCGGAAATGTGGAGCTTATCAGCTGTGACGACAGCCTGAATGTTGAACTGCTCGGCGTTACAGGTGACGGCGAAAAGCTTTACTCGGCAATTGAAATTACCAAGAAAGACGGCAGTGCGGTTATTGATGAGGATTACGAAGATCCGTTTTGCTGGATTAATGAGCGGCCGGATCCTATGCCAGAGGATAAAACCTTTTATGACTACCTTGCCTGCAGCGCCGTATATATGGACAAAAACGGTAATTCATCAAGCGGCAATGACGGCGGTGTGCAAGCGCTAAATACGATAAAGTATTCGCTCAGTGAAGATAACAAGAGCCTTAAGCTGTTTGTTTTCAGCATAATATCAGGGGGAGATCTTAAGGACGGAAGACTGACTGTTACAAGCGAGGGCGTTGGAGCCTATAATATTCATGAGGTTATTTATGAGGTAGATTATGCGGGAAAAGCATTTTCGGATTTTGATGATAAAGAGCCTTTTGATGAAGAGCTGATTGATAAGCGTATGCAGGAGCTCGGCATTACAGAAGACGACTGCAGATCTATAGAAAGCGGTCAAAAGATAAAGTACAGTTGGTGCGATATAAAAAAATTTGATCTTCCCTTTGAAATCAGCTTTGACCTCAACTACGAATCAGACGGCAACATCAGCAAGGAGCTGACAGTTGAAGACGCTCCGAATGTTGTTGAGCCTATCACTGATAAGGTGAAAATGGAAATAACTCCGTTTTCTGTTTATCTTTACGGTCAGTGCGATAAAAAGGTAGTCGAGGAATCAGGTTGGTCAGAAGAGGAAAATAATTACCATTGCTTTAAGGATGTCGGCTGGGAAGAAAACTCCAAGATTATATTAGACGACGGTACTGTTTACTATCTCTATCCCTTCGTGGGTGGCGGAGCAGGCGTTGGAGAGGATGGAAACGCAGATTATTACGAGGAAAAGCTTCCGCTTAATTTTTCAACCGTAGTCGGTGCGCCTATACTGCCGGAAATTAACGTAATTGATACAAGAGAAATCAAAACCGTTATGATTAACGGAGATATTGTTTACAGCAAATAAAATCAAAACCTGTATTATGCAAGGGGCTGACGCATTAACAACCCCGGAAAAAAACCGGGTAGCCCGAAATGCTAACGCCACATAAGGAAGTAATTTGAAAAACACTTAAAAATAAAACTTTATGGGCATTGCAAAAGCAAGAAAGACAGAGTATAAGGCAAAAATGCTTTTTACTCTGTCTTTCTTTATGTTCAAAAATAAAATCGTACATTCGTCATCTTGATAATCTCATGTTACAATGTAGATACAAAGGAGGTCGAGCGTATGCGAAAGCAAAAATATTACTTAGCGATTGACGATTATGGGCACAGCGTTATTATCGACAGTCTAAACAATTTGAGAAACAAACTCATTGCAGACGGAAGATATACAGATGCAGTTGATGAACTTATCATCAAATTTGCTCACGCA
>JBJEOH010000003.1:1209-4058 GCA_051880615.1 Acutalibacteraceae bacterium | reverse complement strand
GTCAGCCCTTTGGCATTTATTTCTCTGAAGGGAGGAATTTACATTGGGCAAAAGACTTACTAAAAATAAAAAGCTTCAAAAAAGACGGCTCAATATTTTTGTAACGCTGGCTGTTTTGATATTAATGCCGATTATGATGATATTCAATGTAAGCGCAGCTTCGGATTCTCAGAAGGGTACGCAGTATTCGGCTGATCAGTATATTTATCTTGACGGACTCAGTGATCCGGGCTGCCGAGAGTGGTACAAGGGGCATGTGAATTGGTGGTACAAGGACGGAACACGCAACGATTATTTGTGGAATCTATTTATTTATGATACAGATACAATAATACAGTACAACAAGGACATAGAGGCGTTGATTTCTGATTTTAATAAGCTCAGTCAAAATACTCAGAATAGCTATATATCGGAGCTTAACCGAGTTGTTAATAATCTGACAAACCCGACTTCGGGGGCGTTTGTTATAACATATAATTTTATAATGGACGGAATAGACCCTCATAATGAATATGATTGTAACTCCCATAAAGAAGAAATTCGAAAAGCCTATGAGACATTTACAAATTTCAAGAGCAAAATATATAATGCATCTGCATCAATAGGTGATGTTCAGTCTTCTGAGGTTGTCAGTCCTTTTCTTAACCCTCTAAAGCTTGTTTGGAGTAGTATATATGGCTTTCTTGCTGCAGGGGCAGGAGTCAATGTGGGCAGTGGTTGGGCGCACGACTTATATCAGATGTTGTCATACGATTCAATCGAAAGTTTCGTTTATCAATACTCGCCAATATTTCTTACTCTTGCATATTTAATCTTTCTCATAGGGTTTATGAGCAACATTATGGAATCCTCAGTGAGATTTGATATTGCAGACCCTAAACAGGTTGTAAAGATATTCACAAGGCTTATTATCGGCAAGGTTATGCTTGACGGTGCGGTTACTATATGTCTGTTTTCTCTGAGGTTTCTCAACAATCTTGCAGCATCAGTTATGACCTTTGCTCAGTATGATTTAACGATTACTCCTTCAACAGCAGATTCATATTCCGATGTTCCGGTAATAGGACCTCTGATTTCTTTTTTAAAGTCTATCTGGGGTAATCTGCCTTTCATTATAATGTGCGTTGTCGTGTTCTTCTGTTGTATTAAGGTATTGGTAAAATTACTTGTGCGCACCTTCGAGCTTACAGCTTTGATAAGCGTATCCCCGGTGTTTTTCGCCTGTTTGTCTGGCGAGCCGACCAAGAAGTATTTTGAAAGATTCTTTGTTACTTTTCTGTCGGTTGCAGCCTCTATAATATTTATAGGTATTGTATTCGCCATCGGATGTAGCATGCTCATAAAGCTTACTGATGGTTCTAATAATAATTGGTATATGCAGTTAATCTTGTTTGCAGTAATGATAGCAATTTGCCAGTTTATTACAAAGCCGCCAAAAGTCTTTTCGAATCTGCTTGCAGCATAAAGGAGGGAGAGGTATTATGCGACGAGTACCAATAACAAAAAATTTAATCAACAAAGGCGCTTGGTTTATGGGGTTATCAAAGAAGCAGATTGTAACAGGCGTAGTCGGACTTGCGGCTGCGGGTCTGACAATATATGCCCTGTGGGGCAAGCTTCAGGTTGATTTAATGATGCTCATTGTATTTATCGAGCTTATTCTTGTTGTGTCTGTTGGATTTATCCATATAAACGGAGTGTCGCTGATTCAGGTTGTTTTTTCAATGTTTAAGAAACAAGAAATAAGATATTTCAGCAGAAAGGACGGGATATACTCAGATGAAGATTATTAACTTTTTGAAGAATCTTTTCAAAAGCAAGAAAAATAAAAAGAGCACTGTGATATTGTCTAATCAGACAAGCGCAGACAGTGACCGCAGTGTAAAGCAAAAGAAACGCTCAAGGAGCATTTTGTATTTTGATGAAATATACGAAAATGGACTTATTCGTGACGGCGAAAGATACATACTCTGTTATGAGTTCAGCGATTTAGACTATCTTATGTATAGCGACAACAAAAAAGACAGCGTGTATGAGCAGTATCAGAATCTTCTCAACACGATTCCGTGCGATATGACATATCAGGAGCTTTTAATGAACAGAGAGTATGACACAGAAGCTCTGAGCAGAGCGATGCTCACTAATCTCAATTCGCCTGCAAAGTCTGAAAAATTAAAGGTGCTGTCTGAGGACTTCAAAAAAATACAACAGCAGAGAATCAAAATGTGCGTTGATAAAGAATGTTCAAGAGTGCGTATCGGAGTGCTTGGTTATACTCCTGCAGGAAAGCTTGACAGCCCCGACACTGTTTTTCAGTATTATGAAGAAATTGAAAAAGCACTCGACGATATGGGAGTTAAGTCGAAAATTCTACAGCCTGAGGATGTTCTAAAAATTTATCACGATATTTACATTCCGAACAGCCTTTCGGATTTTCGCTTACCTGAAAACATCTACCGATACGGAATGAGCCTATCCGATTATGTCGCACCGTCACACCTGCGGACAGACGCAATAAAATACATCGAAACAGGATCTATGTTCTCAAGGGTTATGTATGTCAAAAGCTTTGCAAGAGATATTGACGATCAGTTTATTACCGATATGCTTGCTCACCGTTATCATATTGCAATTACAAAGCATATCAGAAGGCTTGATAAAAATGAAAGCGCAAAGCTGCTTAAAAATCAGCTTGACTCTTTGGAAGGGCAGATGGAGAAGCGCCGTGAAATCAACAGCAAGCGAGGTACTAATTATATACCATATCGTTTAAGAGATAAGGAAAAAGAGCTTGAAAGAGTGCAGTCAAAGCTCGCAGGTACAAACTGTGATTTGTTTGAAGCCTGCAT
>JBJEOH010000003.1:0-1109 GCA_051880615.1 Acutalibacteraceae bacterium | reverse complement strand
ATAGACAGAGGGCAGGAACTTAATGCGAATGGTTTTATTTTGGGTTCTTCCGGTTCCGGTAAGTCAATGTTTGTTAAGTTTGCAGAGTTGATTGCTGCAATGTTTAAATACCCTGATGATGAGTTTATTATTATCGACCCGGAAAACGAATACAAGATAATAAAAGAGATTTTCGGCGGAACTTTAGTTACGGTTGCTCCTGACTCTCCTACACACATTAATTTATTTGATACAGATTTAAGCTTTACGGAAAATGGTATTTCAGCCGTTTCGATGAAAAAAGAATTCATAATGATGTTTATTGAGCAGGTAAAGGGTGAGAGCCTTACTGCCGCCGAGAGGTCAATGGTCAATCGCTGCATTACAATAGCATATCAGGAATTTATTGAATCAAACGGAAAGGCTGAGCTTCCGACCTTGCAGGATTTTTACAGAATACTCAAGGCGCAAAACAGCGATGCTTCAGACAAGCTTTGCGATGAGCTTGAGCTTTATGTGTCCGGCAGCTTTGATATGTTCGCTCATAAAACCAATGTTGAGTTTAACAACAGATTCTTGCTGTTCGATATCAACCATATGGGCGATCAGCTTCAAAGCGTAGGTATGCAGGTGCTTCTTGAGCTTTTGTGGCAGAGAGTGCGAAAAAATCGAGAGCGAGGTATAAGGACTTGGGTTTGGGCAGACGAGTTCTCAGTAGTATTGAACAATAAAAAGTCATCTGAGTTCTTTGCAACGGTATTTCAGCGCATCAGAAAATATGACGGTGTTGCAACAGGACTTACGCAGAATGTATCTAAGGTGCTGTCTAACGAAGCTGCTATGACAATGCTCAAAAACTCAGAGTTCGTATGCTTTTTGCGTCAAAAGGAGGACGACCTCAAATATATTCTCGACAATTACAATCTGTCGCAGTCGCAGATTAAATCAATTACAAGCGATCAGCCGGGTCACGGCATTATCATTGCAGGAAATAAGGTTATCGAGTTTGAAAATCTGATAGATAAGAACACTGAAACATATAAGATTTGCTCTACAAAACCCGGAGAGAATAATAAAGGACAACAGCGAAAGGGTGCATAAGTATGAATTATGTCGTATTTTGCGATAAA
>JBJEOH010000002.1:0-81360 GCA_051880615.1 Acutalibacteraceae bacterium | reverse complement strand
GTACACCTGCTACATACCAGATTGTATCGTCAGGAGCTGTAGCTGTCTCTGTTTCAGTTTCTGTTTCTGTTTCTGTTTCTGTCTCAGTCTCTGTTTCTGTTTCTGTCTCAGTCTCTGTTTCTGTCTCAGTCTCTGTTTCTGTCTCAGTCTCTGTTTCTGTCTCAGTTTCTGTTTCTGTTTCAGTTTCTGTTTCAGTTTCTGTTTCTGTTTCTGTCTCAGTTTCAGTTTCTGTCTCTGTTGTCGGGTCTGTCGGCACATCCTTAGATACAACAGCTGTGTATTCCTCAGTTTGTGCATTGAAGGTTACAGTAACTACTGAACCGTCTTCATCAACAGTTACCTTTTGTTCATTGTCATAACCGTCCGGAAGCCATGTTGAACCGTCAACTGTAATCTTATAGCCGTATGTGCCTTTTGCAACATTCTTATACACTTTCTCATACAAACCCGTTGCCGGGTTGTAGGTCATTGTGTTGTTGTCATCTGTTGCACTCCATTCGCTGCCGCACAAACCGCTCTGACCTGCCACTCTGTATGTCTTGCCTGTCGGTCCTATCGGATCTGTTGCAGGCTGTGTTTCTGTCGGATCTGTCGCCTGCGAAGCTGTCTCAGTCTCAGTTTCTGTTGTCGGGTCTGTCGGCATATCCTTAAATACAACGGCTGTGTATTTCTCAGTTTGTGCATTGAAGGTTACAGTAACTACTGAACCGTCTTCATCAACAGTTACCTTTTGTTCATTGTCATAACCATCAGGCAGCCATGTAGCTCCGTCAACTGTAATCTTATAGCCGTATGTACCTTTCGCAACATTTTTATATACTTTTTCAAACAAACCTGTTGACGGGTTATAGGTCATTGTGTTGTTGTCATCTGTTGCGTTCCATTCGCTGCCGCACAGACCGCTCTGACCTGCTACTCTGTAAATATGATCAGACGGGATAGGAGTTGTTGTTGTTGTTTCTGTCTCTGTCTGTGTTTCGGTTACAGGAACTGTCTCCGATGGTTTTGTCGGGTCAGTTGCCTGAGTTTCCGAAGTCGGCTGTGTCTCAGTCGGCCGAGTCTCAGGAGCTGTCGAAACCTCGCCGCCGCCTACAACTGCGAACGGAACAGTGATGTTATCGTTATCGTCCTTCTCGTGTGATGTTGAAGGATCCTTTGCATATTCGCCCATCGCATTATCAAGCATTGACGGGTCGTGCGGCAGACAGTCGATAGCAGACTCACCACGAGTTGCAAGCTGCATTACGCCAATGCCGTTGCTCTCAAGGTAAGCAGCGTCAATGCTGAGAGCGGTAAACGGAATCTTAATCTCATAGAATGAGTCATAGGTTGTGTTGTGTGTTTTGCCGTCCTCTGATACAAATGTACGAGCGTCAACATAGTTAGCTGTGCCGCCGTAAATTTCTTCCTCAGGTGTTGTTGATAAGCCGTTAATCATCCAGAGTGTACTCGGCAGGCAGCCCTCTTCCATAGCATACTGAATACCGTTGCTTCTGAAAGGTATGCAATACTGAGCATCATATGAAGTATTGCCCTGTGCGTCAGCAGCCTTGAACAGAGCCGGAGTACCCTGACCTACCTTACCGCTCATCAGAAGAAGTGCATCTGTATGAGTTGTAAATGTAATATCAAGTGAATCCCAGATTTTTCCGCCGCCTGTAAGTCTGCCGGTCATACCTGTGCTGCTCGGGTCAATGCTGAGCGCAAGCACCATCGGAACATCGCCGATTCTTCCGGCGTCGCTGAGCGGACCGTCACCTTCTCTTGCCCATGTGTCGGTAGTGTTTACCATCTGCCAACCTAAGTAGAGATTGTCATCGTCCCACGCAGCATAAAGTGAGTAACAGTCAGTCAGGCAGTTTTCATGTGCACCCTTATACCTGTTTGCTACATCCCATGCAGCACCCTGAGCAATCAGCATATCCTCTGACCAATCGCTGTGTGAACCGTCGATTGTTATTGTAGCTCTTTTGCCTGTGCCGATAGGGTTTGTGGCATATTTGCCCACTGTTTCCGGTGCTGTGCCGGAGGCAGTATCAAACGATGTTACAGCTGCTGCGGTTGAAAACGCTGATACAGCCATAAGCGCCGCAAGGCAAGTGCTGACAATTTTCTTTTTGAATTTTGCCATTTGGAATCCTCCTTTAATTTTTGCGATAAAGCAACGAATACATTATAAACGCAAGCAAGAAAAAGTACAAGGTTTTTTATAAATCTCTGTAAAAATCGTATACCATAACAAATTTGTAACATTTTTTCAGTAACAATCACCATATAACCCGCAGCACAAATGATAAAGATAAAAAAATGACTTTCATATGCATAATGCATATAAAAGCCATTAAAGCAAGCTTTAGCAAGCAAGTAAAAACCGCTGAATATATTTAATCAGTCGATTTCAACCATTACCTTTGTGTTGTTTCTGATTGCCGCACTGCGCGCAATGGTACGAATAGCCTTTGCTATTCTGCCCTGCTTGCCGATGATTCTGCCCATATCGTCCTCAGCAACATGAATGTGATAAACGATAACGCCTTCCTCGTTCGGCTCGTCCTTGTCAACGCTTACCTGTGACGGTTCCTCAACAAGACCCTGTGCGATAACTTTAAGCAACTCCTGCATCGAAGCTTCTCCTTTCGGTGTGTGTAATTAGATAATGCTGTTTTTCTTCAAAAGAGCCTTAACTGTATCTGTCGGCTGTGCGCCCTTAGCAATCCACTCTTTTACCTTGTCGCCGTCAATCTTAAGCTCAACCGGCTCCTTAACAGGATTGTAGTAACCAACCTCTTCAATGAAACGGCCGTCTCTCGGGTATCTTGAGTCAGCAACTACAATACGGTAGAAAGGTGATTTCTTTGCACCCATACGACGAAGTCTGATTTTTACTGCCATTTTATTTCACCTCCACATTTCTTATTAATATATCTTCACCAAATGAATTTTGGATGAATACTGAATAATTTACGCTTTCGGCGGCATCATCGGCCCGCCAAGCCCGGGAAGCCCTCCGAACATTTTTCTTTTTTTGCCCTTCATCTTTCCGTTGAACTGCTTCATCATCTTCTGCATCTGTTCAAACTGTTTAATAAGGCGGTTTACATCCTCAACCTTCATTCCGCTGCCTGCGGCAATTCTTTTTTTGCGTGAGGCGTTCATTATCGCAGGCTTTTCGCGCTCCTCCTTTGTCATTGAAAGGATAATAGCGGCGTTTCTGTCCATAATTCTGTCGTCAATTTCAACATCGTCAAGCTGCTTTGAAATGCCCGGCAGCTTTGAAAGGATTCCCTTAATCGGGCCCATCTTCTTAATCTGCATAAACTGGTCGAGCAAATCGTTATAGTCAAACTTGTTTTTCGCCATTTTCTGTGCAAGCTCTTCTGCTTTTTTCTGGTCGAGCTTGCTTTCGGCTTCTTCAATAAGTGTGAGCACATCGCCCATGCCAAGTATACGGCTTGCCATTCTGTCGGGGTGGAAAACCTCCAAATCGGTAAGCTTTTCGCCTGTGCCGGCATACTTTATCGGCTTGCCGGTAACGGCTCTTACCGACAGCGCAGCACCGCCTCTGGTGTCGCCGTCAAGCTTTGTGAGGATAACTCCCGAAATTTCGAGCAAATCGTTAAAGCTCTTCGCCACATTTACTGCGTCCTGACCTGTCATTGCATCAACAACAAGGAATATTTCGTTCGGATTAACCTCGTCCTTAATGTTTTCAAGCTCCTTCATCAGAGCCTCATCTATATGCAGTCGTCCGGCTGTATCAAGGATTACAATATCGTTGCCGTAGTCACGCGCATGCTTAATTGCCTCTTTTGCAATTTTAACCGGGTTTTCAGTACCCATCTCAAACACGGTTGCGCCTGCTTTTGCGCCGACAACCTTAAGCTGCTCAATAGCCGCAGGACGGTAAATATCACAGGCGGCAAGCAGCGGTCTGTGTCCCTGACCTTTAAGCATCATCGCGAGCTTTCCTGCGTGAGTCGTTTTACCTGAACCCTGAAGTCCGCACAGCATAATAACTGTCGGCGGCTTTGACGCCATTTGCAGCTTTGTCTGCTGACCGCCCATAAGCTCGGTAAGCTCTTCGTTTACTATTTTTACTACCATCTGGGCAGGTGTAAGACTTTCCATAACATCGGAGCCTACAGCTCTTTCCGTTACCTTTGCGGTGAAGTCCTTGGCAACCTTGTAGTTTACATCTGCCTCTAAAAGCGCAAGACGCACCTCACGCATTGCTTCTTTAACATCAGCTTCGGTAAGCTTGCCCTTTGAGCGCAGCTTTTTAAACGCATTGCTCAGCTTTTCAGACAATCCTTCAAATGCCAAGAAAATCATCCTTTCATTCTTGTTTTTCAAGCAGCACATCCGCGCAATCGGAAATTTTTGCAGCCACTGCCTTTATATCATCATTATCGGTTAAATCAATTATACTTCCGCTCAGACTCTTGATTTTTTCAAGCCCCTTTTGCATATCCTCAAAGCGGCTGTAAAGTCCGAGCTTTTCTTCCATCTGCAAAAGAGTTTGCTCTGTGCGCTTTATTATATCGCGCACCGCCTGACGGGTAATGTTCATTTCCTGTGCGATCTCGGCAAGCGAGCAATCCTCGTTATAATAGCCCTCAATCACCAGTCTTTGCTTGTGCGATAAAAGCTCTCCGTAAAAATCAAGCAGGAGCGAAATTTTGTAGTCCTTTTCCACTGGTGCTCAGTCCTCTGTAAAGTTTTTTTCTTTACACCTGAGCTATTGTACTATATTATCACCTGCTTGTCAAGTACGGCGGAGGATTTTTTTATCAATCAACATTCACCGTGTTCATCAAAATCCCCTGTGGGGTAATGTCAATTATACCGTAGCTTGCACCGTAATAGCCTATGCTGCCGGGATTCATAATATATAGTCCGTCCTCATATTCCGTCATCTTCATATGCGTATGCCCAAAGAGCAGAATATCTGCGCCCTTGTCCCTCGCCTCTTCTTTAATCCTGTAATACCCTGATTTTACCGAATATATATGTCCGTGAGTAAACATTATCCTTTTGCCATCAAGAGTGATAAGCTGCTCAAGTGGCAGGGTTGAACCCCAGTCGCAATTACCCCTTACAGCATAAATAGCCTTGTCAGGGAAGTCACGCTTTAAATTATCCGCCTGTTCCTCACCGTCGCCGCAATGGATAATAACCTCAGCTTTATCCTGCGCCATAACCGCCCGTCTTACCCTGTTGTAGTCGCCGTGTGAATCGGACATAACCAAAACCCTCATAATCCTCGTCCCCTTCAATATCTGATACACCATATATTTTACAAATATTTCCTGAAAATGCAAGTGTATTGTTGCGTTCTAATTTTGGAGGTGCAGTAATATACTTCTATGTAAAATAAAAACAGGTGGTGTTTCCTTGAATAATAACAATAACTTTGATGAAATGCTGAAAAAAATGAGCGGCAGTCTGAACACAACGCCTCAGCAGCTTGAGAATGCGGCGAAAACCGGTCAGCTCGGCGAGGTTTTAAAGGGTATGGACAAGAAAAAGCTTGATAAGCTTCAAAAGGTATTAAGCAACCGCGAGGAAACCGAAAGAATATTAAACTCACCACAAGCACGAGAGCTTATGAAGCGGCTCAAAAAGGATAAGGGAGCTGATTAAGTGGACGATTTTTCAGACCAGATTTCAAAAATACTGAACGACCCGCAGGCTATGGAGCAGATAAGAAGTATGGCCGGTATGCTGGGCGCGGAAAACAAGCCGCAGTCCCAGCCTGCGCCGAAGCAGAGCAACAATTCAAACAATGTGATGTCACCCGAAATATTAAACGCTGTCAGCCGCATTATGCCGCTGATGTCCGAATACAACAAAGAAGACGACGGCACAAGGCTGCTGGCGGCACTGAGACCCTTTCTCAGCAGGGAAAGGCAGAAAAAGCTCGACGAGGCGTCAAAAATGCTGCACATACTGCGCTTTCTGCCGATGATACAAAAGCTTGGGACAACGAGGTGAGCATATGGCACAGGGAATGAACGACCCGATGCAGCGCGAGGCAGTCAGACGAATGCAGGAAATGCACAGCCGTGCGACACACTCAAACGGTGATAACGGCACAAAACACGAAAAAGACGAGCAGAAAGCGGAAGCTGAACACAAAAGCAGCGCACCGTCAAAATCGAACGGCAATGCTATAAGCGACAGCCTGCCGCTGAGCCTGCAACAGCTTTTAGCCGACAAGGACAGAAGCCTTGTACTTATTATAATACTTTTGCTGCTCGGCGAGCACAGCGACACAAGCCTTGTTATGGCGCTTGTTTATCTTATATTGTAATAAAGCGGCAGGGAACACACCCTGCCGCTACTCTTAATAAAATAAATTAATCAACTCAGTATTGATTTTCCCTGTTATTTTATAGACAGAACCCTTTTCTTCAGCTTTGCACCGTCAAAGGCAAGCGCAAATATAATAAACGCTATCGCACTGCCCACAGCCTGAATTGTGTTCTCGGGAATGTTTGCAAGAGCCGCAATCCATGTTGAACCGTCAAAGAAAGCACCGACAAAGCCGACGGATGCCGTCGCCTTATCAACCGCAAGCAATACAACCTTTGTTAGATAGTATCCTGCTACCGTGATTGCACCCGACGGAACAATCATAAGCGCATTGCGAACTGTGAGCATTTTCTCACTCTTGCAGGTAAATGGTATAGCAATGAGCATCTTAATGATAAAGGTCGGAATAATGTATTCGAAATATCCGCCGAATAAATCTGCAAGGCTACCGCCTATTCCTGCACCAATCATTGCATACGGCGTCGGCAAAAAGCAAGCCATAAGATAAATCACGCTGTCGCCCAGATGAATGTAGCCGCCGCCCGGCATAGGAATTTTGACAAAATAAGTCAACACGGTTGTCATTGCCGCAAACATAGCCGTGATAGCCATTTTCTTGAGTGCGCTGTTTGTTCTGTTCATTTTTTCTACCCCTTTTATTTTTGGCATCGCCTTGAATCGACAAAGCAATACACGATTTTTAAGAATATGATAATAATATCAAAGCTCTGTTCGCTTTAAAATGCACAGTTTATCAATTTTTAAGGGGTACAGTTTTGATGGGTTTATTCCGCAAACTCGGTTTCAAGCCTTGTGTTAAGACTCTCCCACTCCTCCATCATTTCAATCGATTGCGTATTAAGCTCCTCAAGCTTATTGGTGAGCTCTGTCAGAAGCTCGAAGTCGGATGCTGAATCGGGGTCTGCAAGCTTTGCCTGCACACTCTCGCTTTCCTCTTCAATACGGGCGATTTCCTCCTCGCAGCGCTTAACGGCAGTTTGCAGTTTGCGCTTATTAGAGGCATATTCCTTTTTCGCCCTGTAATCCATTGCTGCTGCGGTAGGCTCTTTTTTTGCTTTAGCAGTTACTATGCCCGATTCTTCGTCGCTCTTTTCCAGATAATCATCGTAATTACCGATATATTCCTTTATCCCGTTTTCCTGCAAGGTTATTATCCTTGTTGCAATGCGGTTAATAAAGTAACGGTCGTGGCTTATTATAAGCATCGTACCGCTGTAGTCGAGCAGAGTTTTCTCAAGCGCCTCGCGTGACGAAGTGTCGAGGTGGTTTGTCGGCTCGTCCAACAGCAAAAAGTTGCCGCCGTCAAGCATAAGCTTTAAAAGGGCAACTCGCGCCCTCTCGCCGCCGCTTAAGTCCTTTATCGTTTTGAACACATCGTCGCCCTTGAACAAAAATGCGCCAAGAGCAGTTCTCACCTGAGTCTGCGTCATATTCGGGTAATCGTTCCACACCTCGTCAAGAGCCGTATTTTCAAAATGCAGATTCTCCTGTATCTGGTCAAAGTAGCCGATACGCACATTTGCGCCGAAGCTTGCAATACCAGAGCTTGCAGGGTATTTGCCGAGCAGAGTTTTGAAAAGCGTTGTTTTGCCGCAGCCGTTTGCGCCGAGCAGGAAAATCCTCTCACCCTTGCGGATATGAAGGTTGACATTTTCAAAAATTTTTTTATCGCCGAACGACTTTGAAAGTCCCTCGCATTTCAGCACATCATTGCCCGACTCCTCCTTTGGAGTAAATCTGAAATGAATTGTTTCAAGCTCGCTTTCGGGGATTTCAAGCTGCTCTTTTATCCTGTCTGCCTGCTTTTGCTTGCTTGCGGCAGTGATGAAGTTGTGCTTCTGTCCCCAGCGTCTTTGCTGCTCAACAATGCCCTCAATGCGTTTAATCTCCTTGAGGTCGGCTTCATACTTATTTTTCACCGCCTCCTGCTCCGCTTCCTTTTTCTTCATAAATTCGCTGTACGAGCCTTTGTACGATTTTACTTTGCAATGCTCAAGCTCAATCGTCTTGTTTGTAACGCTGTCAAGAAAATATCTGTCGTGCGATATTACGATTACCGAGCCGCTATAATCTCTGATAAAGCCCTCGAGCCAGCGGCAGGAGGATATGTCGAGATGGTTTGTAGGCTCGTCCAGCAGCAGCAGGTTTGCGCCGCCGAGCAGCAGCTTTGCAAGACTGAGCTTTGAAAGCTGACCGCCGCTGAGCTTTTTTATCGGCATATCAAAATATTCGTTTCCGAATCCAAGTCCGTTAAGCGTTGCCGCGGTACGGCTTTTATATGTAAGTCCGCCGTCACGCTCGAATTGCTCACGCAGATTCATCTGATGATGTGTAAGCTCCTGCAAATCTCCGCTGCCGCTTTCAATCCGGCGGTTCACCTCTTCAAGCTCATTTTCAATCGCAATCAGCGGTGCAAACACCGACAAAAGCTCGTTATACACTGTGTTTTCGGGGTGCTTGCAGGCGTGCTGCTCCATATACCCTACCTTTGTGTCTCGTGCAGTCACCACACCTCCGCTTGTCGGCTCAAGCTCACCGCAGATTATTTTAAAAAGCGTTGTCTTGCCAGCGCCGTTTGCGCCGATAAAGCCTATCTTGTCACGCTCGCCGACCTCAAACGATATTCCGTCAAACAGCGTGCGTTCTGAAAATTCCATTCCGACATTCTGAAGCGAAAGTAACGCCATAATTTTCACCTCTACTCAAAACAGGCAGGAGTATCAACAGCACTCCTGCCTGATGTTAATATCATTCTCTTCCTACAAAGCCTATCTTCTTCATTGCCTTACCCAGTGTTCTCTGCGAAAGTCTGAGTGCGAACTCAGCGCCCTTTTCATAGCACTCCTTGAGGTAAGCCTTGTCATTTATATACAGGTTGAATCTCTCCTGTATCGGGCGAAGATGCTCAACCACAGCCTCGCCTACTGCTGTTTTGAAGTCACCGTAGCCCTTGCCGTCGAACTCATGCTCAATCTCCTCCATAGTCTTGCCCGTAACAGAGGAGTAAATTCCCATGAGGTTGTTGATTCCATCCTTGCCCTCGGCATAGCGAACCTTAGCCTCACTGTCGGTTATAGCGCGCTTGAACTTCTTCATTATAACCTCAGGCTTGTCGAGCACCGCAACATAGCTGTTTGCGTTCTCGTCCGACTTGCTCATCTTCTTTGTCGGGTCCTGCAAGGACATTACCCTTGCGCCTACCTTCGGGATATACGGGTCAGGCACCTTAAACACATTGCCGTATACACCGTTGAATCGCTCTGCGATATTCCTTGTAAGCTCAAGATGCTGTTTCTGGTCTGCGCCGACAGGCACCATATCCGCCTGATAAAGCAGAATATCAGCCGCCATAAGGCTCGGATAGGTAAACAAGCCTGCGTTTACATTATCGGCGTGCTTTGTGCTTTTGTCCTTGAACTGAGTCATTCGTGAAAGCTCGCCGAACTGGGTGTAGCAGTTAAGAATCCACGCAAGCTGAGCGTGAGTCGGCACATGGCTCTGAATAAAGAACGGACTTTTTTCAACATCTATTCCGCAGGCAAGCAGAAGCGCGTAAGCCTCGTATGTGTTAGCTCGGAATTTCGCAGGCTCCTGTCTTACCGTTATCGTGTGCAAATCCGCAAGAGCAAAAATGCAGTTGAACTCATCCTGGAGATTCACCCAGTTTTTAAGCGCACCCAGATAATTTCCGAGCGTTACCGTACCGCTTGGCTGAATTGCGCTGAAAATAACCTTTTTTCTCTCCTGCGTTGTTTGCTGTTCCATATTGTATACCTCCCGTTGCTTACTTAATAAATTCTTTGGCTAACTCGCCCATTATTTTTATTCCCTTGCACAGCTGCTCGTCTGTCGGGGTTGTGAAGTTGATTCTGAAGTTGCTGCAAGGCTGCGATTCATCGGTCAGGAATGCATTACCCGGCACAACGCAAACCTTGCGGTTAATAAGCTCCTTGCAGAACGCCTGCATATCAACACCCTGCGGCAGAGTGCAGACGGTAAACAGACCGCCCTCGATTTTATTGTATGTTACCTGCGGCGGAAGATATTGGTCAAGCAGATGCGTCATATAGCTTGCCTTTTTGCTGTAAATTCTGCGCAGCTTTTCAAGATGAGCCTCATAATCATATCTGTCCATAAACTCATCGACAACAATCTGCGACCAGATATTCGTGTGAACATCCTGTCCCTGCTTGCACACAACCATCTTCTGGAAAATCGGAGTCGGAGCAACTGCGAACGCAACGCGAAGTCCCGGAGCGATTGTCTTTGAAAACGAGCCGGCATAAATTACTATACCCTCGGTGTCAAAGCTTTTTATCGCAGGAATATCGTCACCGACATAGCGCAAGTCACCGTATGGATTATCCTCAATTATCAGCACGCCGTATTTTTTGGCAAGCTCATACACAGCCTTTCTCTTGTCTAAGCTCATTGTAACTCCCGAAGGATTTTGGAAGTTCGGGATAGTGTAAATGAATTTTACATTCTTCTCTTCTTTTAACGCCTGCTCAAGCTGTTCTATGTTCATACCGTCACTCTCAACAGGCACTCCTCTTAAGCGGCAGTTATAGGAACGGAATGTGTTAAGTGAACCGATAAAACTCGGAGCCTCGCAGATAACAACATCGTGCTCATTGATAAGCGACTTTGACGAAAGGTCCATAATCTGCTGTGCGCCTGAGGTGATAAGTATTGAGTCGTCGTCAGTGCCTATGCCGTACTTGCTTTTGAGGTATGTTTTGAGCCTGTTTCTCAGCGGAGTATAACCCTCCGTAACACTGTACTGAAGTGCAGCTATCGGGTTTTTCTTTAAAATATCAGCCGAAATTGCGGCAATCTCCTTTGCAGGGAAAGCCTCCGGTGATGGATTGCCGGCAGAAAGCGAGATAACCTCGGGGTCGGCGGCATATTTAAAAATCTCTCTTATGGCAGACGGCTTCAGGCTGCTTACTCTGTCAGAAAATACATAATCCATTTTATCTATTCCTTTCAAGGTGTTATTAATTTGATCCATAAATCATTTCAAGAGTATAAATTTCTATTTTTATATGTTATCACAAATCGCCTGAATAAGCAATAAAAAACAGGCTTGTTATTATTTAATTTAATCTTGCATTTATAAATGAAAAAATCTCATTCCTAAGAATGAGATTTCTGGTGCCGGTGACCGGACTTGAACCGGTACGGATTATTCGTCCGAGGGATTTTAAGTCCCTTGTGTCTGCCTATTCCACCACACCGGCGGAATTTTACAAAAGCTATTGTAGCATAATCAATATAAAAAATCAAGGTTAAGACACAAATAAATTGAATTTATTCTCCGGCAGAGACGCGAAAACACGCACATCCCTGCCGGAGCTATTTAAAATTCCTCTTCGTCTTTAGATTGTTTTCAAAATCACCATCGACTGAGCGCCCATTTTTATTTTGCCGTCGGTAATTGCTGTGTCGCCGATTTCAAAAATCTTTTCGCCGCTGTAATCGAAATCCGCTTCGGTCTGCTCACCCTTCGGGTTTACCGCTATGACAAACGAACCTCTTTTGTAGATAAACGGATACTTGCCCTTTTCGGCATATATTACCTCAAAGCCGCCGTCATTGCCCAAGTCCTCGTTTTCGCGTCTTAAGCTTATAACAGCCTTTACGGTTTCAAAAATCGAGTCCTCCTTACCTGTCTGATTTTCAACAGTCGGCGCATCGGCACTGCTGTCAACAGGCAGATAAAGCTTGTCGCTGTCGGCAGTTGAGAAACCGAGATTCTTGCCGCTGTTCCACTGCATCGGCGTTCTGGAGCCTGTGCGGCTGAAGCCGCCCTCCTTGCTCGGCAGATTTTCAATATATCTCATACCGATTTCATCGCCGTAGTAGATAAACGGCACACCGGGCATTGTCAGAATTGTTGCATAAGCCAGACGGATTGCACGGTTATCAAGCGTTCTCGTCATTCTCGGAACATCGTGGTTGCCTGTTATAAAGCTGATGTAGCCGTTGCCCTGCGTTTTTTCAAGTGATTCTGTATATTCCTCTGTGAATACGGTAATATCGCCGTTGCCGTCCTTGCTGTAGTAGCTCTCGTCCTTGCCTGTTTCGTAATTCATATAGCGGAACATTGTCGAGTAGCCGTTTCCCCTGTGGTCGAGGTAGAAGTCACAGTGAAAACCGCCGTCATTGATTGCTCTTTCGGGGTTGCACCACTCAGACACCAAAGCCGCCTCGGGGTAGTCACGGTCGAGCATCTCTCTTATGCCACGCCAGATTTTTGCTGTCGGTCGCTTGTCATCGTCATTCTTGACAAGGCTGTCCGCCATATCAACGCGGAAGCCGTCACAGCCCTTATCAAGCCAGAAGCGCATAATATCCTTGATAGCCTCTACTGTTTTCTGACAGTCCGGGTGGTCAACCGGCAGCTGCCACGCAGGGTGAGTTATATTTGCAAAGCCGTAATTCAGCGCAGGCTGAGAGCTGAAATAATTTACAAGGTAATTTCCGTCACGCTCGCTAATACCGCACATAAGCCTGTACTGCGGCGGAGCCTCCCACACGCTGTCTGTCCAGATATAGCGGTTTGAATACTCGCTTCTCTGATGCTTTTTACTCTCAACAAACCACTGACAGGTGTCTGATGTATGACCCGGAACAAGGTCGAGAAGAATTTTTATTCCCTTTGAATGAGCAACATTGAAAAGCTCAACCAAATCCTCGTTTGTGCCATATCTCGGCGCAACCTTTTTGTAGTCGCGCACATCATAGCCCGCGTCCATAAACGGCGAATCATAAACAGGATTGATCCATATTGCGTTGCACCCAAGCTCCTTTACATAGTCGAGCTTCTGTATAATTCCCTGAATATCGCCTATTCCGTCACCGTTTGAATCGTAAAACGACTGCGGATAAATTTCATAAAAAATTGCATTTTTAAGCCACTGCGGCATATTTTATTCCTCCTGTTAATTTCATACCGATTTGTATTTATATCGTACCATATTTATGCTTATTTTAAAAGTGTTTCGGCGTTTTTATACATAATTTTTTCCTTTAATTCATCGTCAATGGGAAGCGACATAACCTTGCGTGCAGACTCCATCTGATCCTCCCAAGGCGAGTCAGTACCAAACAGAATATGCGTCGGGTCAATTTCATTATATATTCTTATGAGCTTCTGCGTATCCATATCGGTCTGCCCTATTGAATAGCTTGTGTCTATATATATTTCTTCGTGTCCTATAAGTAATTCGAGCACATCGTCATTATAACGATATCCGCCCGAGTGCGCGCAGATTATCTTTGCACCCTTAAGCTGCGGCAGAACTGATGCAAGCCTTTTCGGTGTGCTGCGGTGCAGCTCAGGGAATGACACATCCATACCGCTGTGGATTGTTATAATCAGTCCCAAATCGGCAGCGGCACGCATAACGGCTACCGTTTCGGGATCGTCAATAAAAACTCTCTGAAAGTCCGGGTGCAGCTTAATTCCCTTAAGACCTGCCTTTTTTATTCTTTCAAGCTCCTCAATATAGTTTTCCTCAAACGGATGAACCGAACCGAATGACACAAAGCCCGGAATTTTATTGTTTTCAATCGCACAGGTGTTAATAGTGTGGCTGTTGCCCGGCTTTACGGCTATGGGCAATAAAACACTTGTTTCTATGCCGTACTTCTTCATCGAGCTTAACAAAGCCTCATTTGTGCCGTCAAGACTTGCTTTTGTATTGCTTGATTTTTCAAGGGAGGCTATTGCTCCGGGTGCTAATTTATTCGGAAAGGTATGCGTGTGAAAATCTATAATCTTCATTGTATCAGCTCCATTTATTAATATTAGGTTATTTTTAACTTCCAGTAAAACTTTATTGCACATTTTCGCATTTGCTAATATTATAATAACAAGAACAGTATTATCCTGCCCTTGGGTAACAGGAGGCATCTTATGACCATTGAGCAGCTCAGCGCGTCACGCCTTGTAATAACGCTTTCAAAAAAGGATATGAACGCATTTGCGCTTGATTATAATCGAATAGATATCGAGGATGAGATTTTTCAGAAGGTACTGAAAAGACTTATCACACTTGCGCGTGAGCGAATTACAATTTCACTGAAAAACAAGGCGCTGCTCGTTGAAGCTATTGAGCGCTTCGGCGGCTGTATTCTGCTGATAACCGTAACGCCCAAATACGGCGTCGGTGCCAAGCGATACCGCATAAAAAGAATCAGCGGAGAAATAATGCTAACCTTCGACAGCGCTGACGATTTCACCGACTGTATGGTGCAGCTATACAAAAACGGCTTTCGTTTTCTTCGCGGCGAGGTATACAGCACAGACCGCCGATACAGTCTGATTATCAAGCCCTCTGGCAAAGGCACAAGCCGCGTCCTCGGCATAATGTCGGAATACGGCAGCACATTAAGTGAAAACGAAATAAAAATTTCTCTCACCCGTGAACACGGCAACGCCATCTCCGCAGGCTTTCCCGTAATGAAAATCGGCAGTGTTTTCGCGCTTAAATCATAATATTAGCATTAACGCCCGATGCAGAGCTTGCATCGGGCGTTTGTTTTATTCGCACAAGGATTTAAGTGTTTCAATCGCCTGCTTTGCGTCCGGTGCTTTAAAAACGCCTGTACCCGACACGCAAATATCGCCGCCCGCTTTTGCAGCCTTTGCTATGGTTTTGTCGTTTATACCGCCGTCAAGCTCAAGCAGTATATCAGCACCCTGATTATTTGCCTCTTCCCTGATTTCCTGAAGCTTTGGGAGCATATCCTCCATAAACGACTGCCCGCCAAAACCCGGCTCAACAGTCATCACAAGCACCATAAAAATATCTTTAAGGTACGGAAACACTGCGCTTGCAGGGGTTTTTGGCTTTATAACAAGCCCCGGCTTTATGCCCTTTTCTTTGATTTTAGCTATCGTTGCCTTTATATCGGACTTGCTTTCAACATGGAAAATGATTATATCTGCGCCTGCGTCGGCAAAATCGTCAATATAATCATACGGGTGTTCTATCATAAGATGAACATCAAACGGAAGAGTCGAATACGGTCTTATCGCCTTTATAACAGGAGCACCGAAAGTTATGTTGGGCACAAAATGCCCGTCCATAACATCAAGATGAATATAATCCGCTCCTGCGTTTTCCATTCTTTTTGTTTCCTCACCCATTACCGAAAAGTCGCACGATAAAATCGACGGCGCAATTTTCATCATAATCATCCTTTCAAATCTATGCTTTTTGTATCAGCGGTGCTATGATTGATGCCACTGCCCAGAATATAACATAAAACAGCAAATCAATTCCGTGTAACCCGTTAATTCCCGAGAACACAGACACCACCGAGGCAATCAGAACACCCAAAACCACGGCAATAACCTGTATCACTATCGCTATCGAGATATTGTCCTTTATCTTTATACAGCCGCTTATCGCCCTTGCAAGCGAGTGAAGCTTACCCTCTGTCGAGATAAACGCTCTTGAGCTGTCCTCACGCTTTGACATCTCGTCCTTGCAAATGTTTCCGAGCGTTGTCGGCAGTATCTTAAGGCTGCGAATGAACACACCAAAGTCCTTTGCAACCTTAAGCTGAGAAACATTAGGGTCGGCTGTTCTGATAAGAATGGTAACGCCGTTTTTCTCAAGTCGCTTAAGCTCTGCGGCAAGTCTTGGATCCGCCTGATAATTGGTGACAAGCATCGCCACAAGCTGCCCTGCGTTCGCAAGATAGGTTATGCAGTTGCTTCTGCTTTCAACCGAGCTTTCCTCAAAGTCAAGGCTCGGCAGATTTATTGAATATTTCTTCATAAGGTCTCGGTTGCCAAGCAGCAGACGCTCTCCGCCAACCCAGCTTACAAGACCCTTGCCGTCCTCATATTTAACGCTTTCAACCTCAGGCAGCTGCTCGCCCTTTTCGCTAATAACATCCTCAAACATATAAGTCATCGGGGTATTGGCAATCTTCATTACCGCCGCGGCGTTAAGAAGCGCCTTGTCAATATTGTATGTGTTAAAGGTCTTTACGCTCAAAAGCTGAACCTTGCCCCTCGGGTAGAGCTCGCGGCTGTCGACCATAACGGCTCTTGTTTCAGAGAAGGTCTTAACTGCGGGATAGCCTATAATCATTGCCCTGTTTCTGAGCGAGTCTTTACAAAGCTTTTTCATCGGAATATTCACAGCCAGCAGACAGCACATCGGAATACTCATACAAGCTACAATCGTAAAGGCAGAAATTGAGCTTGCGACAGTTCCGTTTGAAATGCCGCATATTATTGCAATCAGAACTGCAATAACTGTTGTAATCGGCGCCATAAACGACGCTGCACGCTCGCTTGGGTCGGGCATATATGAAAATCTTAAGAAGCCCTTTAAAAATCTTGTTCTGCTTTGCAATGCGACAATCGGTTTTTCTGCGTTTGTCTTGTCTATCATCTGCTGTGAAATTTCCTCGTCCTCATATATCCTTGCAGCATATTTTCTGTTTGGTGAGGAAACAAACTTGAAGTTATCCTTGATTCTTTGCACAATGCACAGCTTGCCAAGATTATTAAACAGCAGCGCGACTATTGCAAGAATTGCATACAGATGCATTCCGCCGCTAAAGAAAGCCTGCGGCTCAAAGAACGACACAACGCCCTGTGCAAGACAGCCGACCACCGCAACGGCAACCGCCGTATCGGAATTACCTTTAAACGCAAGCAAGGGCTTGAGTCCGCCGATAATTGTGCTGTGGCAAAGTACGGCACTGATTATAAGCAAGATAAGGCTTATAAGGCAGGTCATAATATCTGCATTCGGTATATTGAGCGTCAGCACCGTCGGGAAATATCTTTGAATAACATAAAGCCCCAAGGTTATAGCAAATATCACCGCAAGCGTGATACAGCGGAACGAAACCTTGCGGTTATCGTAATTAATTTCCGCTCTTATCGCCCTGGCATCAGACGGCTTGTCATAATCTTCAATAACCTGATCGTTTTGTGGATTTAAGTTAGTCTGCGCGCGAAACTCCGAGAAATCTGCGCTGTTCTCAACATCACCGAAAAGCACATCCTTTATTGATTTCCTGTCCGCTTTGGACTGCTGCTTTTCGGCGGTATCATCAGCTTTTTTATCCGCCTCGGCTTTTTCTTTCCTGAGTTTGAGATTTTCAGCTGCCTTTTCGGGGTTGTTCATCTCTTCCCTGACAGCCTTCGAAACCTCGGAATCCATCTCGCGGTTCAATCCGTCCAGATTCGGGCGGTATTTTGCCTGTCTTATATATTCCTCATACTCACGGCGAACCACAAACGGAAGATTCTCGTTTGTCAGGCTGATTTTCTCAACGAGGTCCTCGTGAATATACTTCGGTACAACCTTGCCGTTTACAACCTGTCTGCCGTCAACGCTGTCAATCTGAACCTCCTGCGCAACCTCATCAAAGGTTGTCGGCTCTGCCTTCATTTCGGCTGCTGCTTCCTGAGCAGTAACAGCAGCTACAGGCTGTACCTCTCTTTCAGAGGTTTCTTCTTTGCTTTCCTCTTTATTATCCTGAATTTCATCCTCTGTTTTTCGGTCTGTATTTTCCGTCTTTTCTTCGCTGTCAGCCTTTTCAGCTTCATACTTTGATTCATCGGCATCTTCGGCTTTTATATTATCATCAATCGAGCCGTCGCCTATGCCGCCCTGCTTAAAGCTTCCTCCGTTCCAGAAGCTTTTGAGTCTGCCGAGCAATCCCTTTTTCTTATATGTCGCCGATACAACAACATCTACCGGCTTATCGGGACCCTCAGCGATAATATCGTCATCTGAATCATCTGTGCTTTGTTCGCTCAGCTCGTCTTTAGCCTCTGTTTCGACAGTCTCATCCACCTGCATATCCGCTTCGGAAGCAATCTCAGCTTCAGTATCGTCCTCAGTCTGAGCCTGATCCTCTATTTCATCTGTATCGTCGTTGTCATCCGAATAATCGGCGTCAATCGTCTGTGAAGGGTCAATAACGGTGAGCACAGGCTTTGTCACAAACGGTTTCTCAGACTCGTCAATATATTCCGCGTCAATCGGCTCGTCATCCTCGTCGTTCTGGTCATCCTCGTCGGCGTAGCTGTCATCCTCAT
Organism: Acutalibacteraceae bacterium; assembly: GCA_051880615.1. Classification (GTDB taxonomy): domain Bacteria; phylum Bacillota; class Clostridia; order Oscillospirales; family Acutalibacteraceae; genus UBA7067. Next base: position 62,939 of record JBJEOH010000002.1, on the reverse strand, counting down.
TCCAAAGCTTTTTAATTTGCTCAATAGGCGAGGCTTTCTTTATCTCCTCAGACTGCTCGTCCTCTTCGTCATTCTCTGCAAGCGCTTCGCTTTCCTCCTCGTCAAGCTCCTCGTCAGGCAGCAAATCTTCATTCTCACCGAGCGACGGTCTCAGGAACGACTTAACTCTGCCCGTGATTACATCAAAAATTCCCTTTTTGGATGAAATCGTGTAATCCTCGTCATAATCAAACGCATCAACGCCTTCTTCACTTTGCACCTTATCGCGCTGCTTCGGCGCATATTCGGACAAATCGTCATATTTTACGCTTGATTTTATCCATTCGGATTTCTCCGCCTCAACCTCTGCGTCAATTTCTTCTTCTGTAACTTCTTCGTCGTCGATGCTCTTTCGCTTTATGTCCTCGCCGTTCCAGAACGCTTTCAGCTTACTGAATATCGACGGTGATTTTTCGCTGTCAAATTCGTCCTCTTCAGTATCTTCATCGGTTTCTTCGTCAAGCTCCGGCTCTTCCTGAGTTTGTGCGGATTCTTTGCCGTCACTCTCCGACTCATCCTCACTGCTGTTTTGCGGCTGTTCGTCTGCGTTCTCGTCTGTGATTTCCTGAGAAGGCTCTTCCTCGTCAAACACCGACGCATCAAAATCGTCACCGAATTTTTCTTCAAAATCCTCTGAGCCGTTCCAGAATTCTTTTATGCGATGCAATAATCCTGATTTCTTTTCATTATTATTATTCTCGGTATCTTCCTCGTCGCCATATTCATCTTCCGTATCATCTGTATTTTCTTCTTCATCTATAGGCTCTTCATCAATTTTGTCGTCAGAATTTTCCTCTGTATCATCACCGCCGTAGCCTTCGTCATATTCCTCTTCATATTCAATCTCGCTGTATTCATCATCTGTTACATAATCCGCAAGGTTGTTTTCGTCGCTCTTTTCAATAGCAAAATCGTCATCAAGCTCTTCGGGCAGGCTCGGCTCTGCGCTGAAATCGTCCTCTTCGTCAAAATATGTATCCTCATATTCTTCCTCAGCCTGTGCAGCATCGTATATATCATCTATAGCATCGGTTTTACTATCAACCGATTTTTCATCAACAGCAGATTCATTCAATAGCTTGTCCTGCTCTGAGGGGAACTCTTCCTTAACATCTACAAAAGTTTCAAAACTGAGCTTGCTCTTTTTCTCTCTCTTTTTTCTCTTGTCTCTTTTCTTCTTTTCTTTCTTGCCCTTTGCGGCTTTCTCTGCTTCATTTTCCGCACTGATACTCGCCATAAGCTCGGCAACCTTTTTTGCTTCTTCACTTTGAGCTTCAGTCTGCTGCGCCTGATATTCAAGCCCGAAGCTCGAAATATCAACTATTTCCTCTTCCTCGTTCAAAATCTCGTCCTGCTGTGACGGCTGATAAAAGTCCTCACGAAAATCCTGCGACTCACTCTCGTCAAAATTACCGTATTTTTTGTTAAGCACATCGTGTTTCCGACTCATTTTATCATCCCTTTCTGCATTAATAGTCCTGTCTTTGCCGCGCAAATTCATACATTAAAACTCCTGCCGCTACAGATGCGTTCAGGGAATTAATCCTGCCGCACATCGGAAGCGAAAGAATACAATCACATTTTTCTCTCACAAGCCTGCCGATTCCCTTGCCCTCGTTGCCGATAACAAGAGCCGCTGCTCCCTTTAAGTCAGCATTACAGTAGCATTGACCGTCCATATCTGCGCCGTAAATCCAAACACCGTTTTCCTTCAGCATATCTATAGTCTGAGCGATATTTGTTACCCTTGCTACCGGAACATATTCAAGAGCACCGGCAGACGCCTTGTCAGCTGTAAGGCTTAGCCCTGCACTGCGGCGCTTTGGTATTATAACGCCGTGAACGCCGGTACATTCGGCGGTTCTTATGATTGCGCCGAGATTGTGCGGGTCCTCAATTTCGTCAAGAATAATTATAAAAGGAGGCTCGCCCTTTTCTTTTGCGACAGCCAGAATATCCTCAACGCTTGAATACTCCTTTGCCGAGGCAAATGCAACAACACCCTGATGCGTAGCCCCGCCGCTTAGATAATCAAGCTTTTTTGTGTCAACCTCTTTTATAACGGCGCCGCTTTTTTTCGCCCTTGCAATAAGCGGCGAAAGCGAGCCGGAAGCACCCTTGGCTACAAACAGCTTGTCAATCGGTCTGCCGTTTCTGAGCGCCTCGTTTATGCAGTTTCGTCCAACGATTAAATCGTTTCCGTTATTTCGGTTTTCTTCCATAATAACCTCCGAAGGATTGCTAAAACCATATAAAAACCCAATTATTCTTTATTATATCACAAGATTACAAAAAAGTAACTATTTTTTTGCACAAAAGCAAAATCTTTAAATTCTATAAGTTCTACGAAACCCTAAACCGTGTTGACAATCAAACAAACAAATGCTTTAATATAGTTAATAATATAAAAGGAGTGATCGTATGAGCATACAAAACGAGCTTGAAAGATTGATGATAAGCGCAAAGCAGGACAAGGAACTCAGGGCAGAGCTTATTTCCGCAGGAAAAACCGACGACCCGATGAAAAGCTTTTGCGACGCCTGTCTTAACAACGGATTTGAGATTTATCTGGGCGAGCTTTTTGCATACGGTCAGGATATGAACGATTCTAAGCTCAGAAGCGTAAACGGCGGCGGCGTTAACGCTATTGACGGTTGGGACGACACTTTCGGAATGATTATAAAAGAGCTTGAAGAAATAGAAGATTGAGGTGGATATAAAAATGGCAAAAGGAGCAAACCAAAAGCTTAAATGTATGTATCTTGCCAAAATTCTGCTTGAAAACACAGACGAAGAAAACGCCATGACAATGGGCGATATTCTGGCGGCTCTTGAAATGTACGGGATAACGGCTGAACGCAAGAGCATTTATGACGATATTGAGGCTCTGCGTGTTTTCGGCATTGATGTTGCCACGCGAAAAGGCAAAAGTTTTGAGTATTTTATCGGCGAGCGTGACTTTCAGCTCCCTGAGCTTAAGCTTCTTGTCGATGCTGTGCAGTCGTCAAAGTTTATCACTGAGCGCAAGTCCGAGCAGCTTATCAAAAAGGTTGAGCGCTTAGCCAGCAAAAAACAGGCGGAGCAGCTGCAAAGGCAGATATGCATAAAAAACCGCGTAAAGACAATGAATGAGAGCATATATTATAATGTTGATAAAATTCATACAGCTATTTCAAAGGGCTGTAAGATATGCTTTAAATACTTTGAGTGGAAGGTGTCGTTCGGCACAGGTGAAAAGCTGAAAAAACAGCTTAAGCGTAACGGCAGCAACTACATAATCAGCCCGTGGGAGCTTACCTGGGACGATGAAAATTATTATCTTATCGGCTACGACAGCCTTAATCAGATGATTAAGCATTACCGCGTGGACAAGATGATGTCAATCGAGCTGTCACCCGAAAAGCGTGAGGGGCAGGAGCATTTCAAGAGCTTTAACCTCAGCGATTACCAAAAGAAAACTTTTTCAATGTTCGGCGGTGAAGAAGAACAGGTCACAATGCAGTTTTCAAACGACAAGGTGGGCGTTGTTGTTGACCGCTTCGGCAAGGACATTATAATCTCAAAATGCGATGAAAACAGCTTTCAGGTGACTGTCAGCGTCAATGTAAGTCCTCAGTTTCTCGGCTGGATATTTGCCCTCGGCGACGATGTGAAAATTTTGGGACCAAAGTCGGTTATTTCACAGATGAAAAAGCAGAGCAAAAAGGTTGCGAAGCTTTATAAAGATAAGGATAAGGACAAAAAATAAGCTTATCAGAAAAGTGTTCAAGCTTCTGTTCCAGCGTGACTTAAAGAGAAGAGCTTCTGTCGAAACCGCAGCATAATATCTGTTTATAATCCTATTTCAAGGGGCGAACAAGGTGTTCGCCTCTATTTATTTGAAAAATTTTTAAAAGGTATTTAAAAACACTTTTCTTTTTGGTATAATAAAACAAATATATACATTATTATGGCGTTTTGCACGCTGAAAATAAATCCGAAAGGAATGTGAAAAATGGCGGATAAAAAAGTTCGCACAAGATATGCGCCCAGCCCGACAGGTTCAATGCATGTCGGCAACCTCAGAACGGCGCTTTATGAGTACCTTGTTGCAAAGTCACAGGGCGGAACCTTTGTATTAAGAATTGAAGATACCGACCGCGAACGCTATGTTGAGGGTGCTGTCGATATAATATACAACACGCTGAAATCAGCAGGCATAAAGCACGACGAAGGCCCCGATATCGGCGGCGAATTCGGACCGTATGTTCAAAGCGAACGCAAGGATATGTATCTTCCCTATGCTCAGCAGCTTATTGACGAGGGCAAGGCTTACCGCTGCTTCTGCACAAAGGAAAGGCTCGAAAAGCTTCAGGAGGACAGCGTGGGCGGCGGCTATGACCGTCACTGCCGTGATATTCCAAAGGAAGAAAGCGACCGTCTTGCAGCGCAGGGTGTTCCGTTTGTAATCCGCCAGAAGATGCCGCTTGAAGGCTCAACAACCTTTGAGGACGCCGTTTACGGCAGCATCACCGTTGAGAACAGCGAGCTTCAGGATCAGATTCTTATAAAAACCGACGGCTACCCAACCTACAACTTTGCTAATGTAATCGACGACCACACAATGGGCATCACCCATGTTGTCAGAGGTTCTGAATATTTAAGTTCAACGCCGAAATACAATCTTCTTTACGAGGCATTCGGCTGGGAAATCCCGACCTACATTCATCTGCCGCTTATAATGGGCAAGGACGAGGACGGAAATGTGTCTAAGCTTTCAAAGCGTCACGGCTCAACAAGCTTTGAGGATTTAGTAAAGGAAGGCTACCTGCCGCAGGCAATAATAAACTACATTGCACTTCTCGGCTGGTGCCCGAAGGACAATCAGGAAATATTCACGATGGACGAGCTTATCGGCGCGTTCTCGGTTGACGGAATAAGCAAGTCGCCTGCTATATTCGACTATGACAAGCTTGAATGGATGAACGGCGAGTACATCAAGAATATGACTCTTGATGAGTTTGCATCAGTTGCCGAGCCTTATCTCAAGCAAGGCATCAAAAACGAAAGCATTGACCTCAAAAAGGTTGCCGCAATTTTGCAGCAGCGTGTGACAAGGCTCACACAGATTCCCGATATGGTATCGTTCTTCGATGTTCAGCCCGAATATGAAAAGGAGCTTTTCGTCAACAAAAAGAGCAAAACCAACCTTGAAAATTCACCTGTTGTTCTGCAAACGGTTATTGATAAGCTGAAAGCTCTCGACAGCTGGACTCATGGCTCTATCCACGACTGTCTTATCAACATTGCGCAGGAACAGGGACTCAAAAACGGAACGGTTATGTGGCCGGCAAGAATCGCTGTCAGCGGCAAAACCGTAACCCCCGGCGGAGCTATTGAAATTCTTGAAATTCTCGGCAGAGAAGAGTCACTGCGCAGAATGGAAAACGGTCTTTCAAAGCTCAACGCTTAAATCTTGATTGAGGAGGATTAATTTGGCTGAAGAAATAAAAAATGCGGAGGAATCCGCTTATAACGGAAATTTCATTCACGATTTTATAGACGAGGACATCGCAAAGGGCGGTCAGTTTGAGGGTATGACCGTTCACACACGCTTTCCGCCAGAGCCTAACGGCTATCTGCACATCGGTCACGCCAAGGCATTGTGCATCGACTTCGGCACAGCCGAGAAGTACGGCGGAATGTGCAACCTGCGAATGGACGACACAAACCCGACAAAAGAGGATGTTGAATATGTTGACGCTATAAAGGAGGACATCCACTGGCTGGGCTACGACTGGGACGACAGATTCTTCTACGCATCTCAGTATTTTCCGCAGATGTACGACTTCGCCTGTGAGCTTATTAACAAGGGACTTGCCTATGTATGCCAAATGACGGCAGACGAGGTAAGAGAGAACAGGGGCGATTTGACAACACCTGCAAAAAGCCCGTACCGTGACAGACCCATTGAGGAAAGTCTTGACCTCTTCCGCCGTATGAAGGACGGCGAATTTGAGGACGGAGCAATGACCCTCAGGGCAAAAATTGATTTAGCCTCGGGCAACTTCAATATGCGTGACCCTGTTATTTACAGAATCAACCACGCACACCACCACCGCACTGGCGACGAATGGTGCATCTACCCGATGTACGACTTTGCTCACCCGATCGAGGACGCACTTGAGGGTGTGACACACTCGCTTTGCTCGCTTGAGTTTGAGGCTCACCGTCCGCTTTATGACTGGGTTATCGACAATATCTCTGCTCCCTGCAAGCCTCGTCAGATTGAGTTTGCACGACTTGGAATAAACAACACTGTAATGAGCAAGAGAAAGCTGCGCACACTCGTTGAAGAGGGCTTCGTTGACGGTTGGGACGACCCGAGAATGCCGACTCTTTGCGGTTTAAGGCGCAGAGGCTACACTCCGGCGGCTATCCGCGATTTTATCAGCCGCGTGGGTGTTGCAAAGGTGAACAGTACGATTGAATACAGCTTTTTGGAGCATTGTCTGCGTGAGGACTTAAATTTGAACGCACGCAGAACAATGGCGGTGTTAGACCCGATAAAGCTTGTTATCACAAACTATCCCGAGGGCAAGACCGAGGAATTTGAGGTTGAAAACAACCCCAACCGTCCTGAGGACGGCTCTCGCACAGTAACCTTCAGCCGTGAGTGTTATATTGAGGCAGACGACTTTATGGAGGAGCCGATAAAGAAATATCAGCGCCTTTATCCCGGCAACGAGGTTCGACTCAAATCGACCTATATTGTAAAATGCACAGGCTGCAAAAAGGACGAAAACGGCAAGGTTATTGAGGTTTACGCAACCTACGACCCCGAAACAAGAGGCGGAAACGCACCGGACGGAAGAAAAATACGAGGTACTATTCACTGGGTTGACGCAAACAACTGCAAGGACGCACAGGTAAGGCTGTATGACAACCTCTTTACTGTATCCGACCCCGATTCGGGCGACAAAAATTTCCTTGACTACCTCAACCCCGACTCACTAAAGGTGCTTGACAACTGCAAGGTTGAAAAAGAGCTTGGCGACGACGGATATACCGGTTCATATCAATTTATGCGCCTTGGTTATTTCTGCGTTGACAGCAAAAGCTCACAGGAGGGCAAGCTTGTCTTTAACCGCAGTGTATCGCTTAAGGACGGTTTCAACACAAAAAAATAAAATCGCGTCAAGAGCGATTTTATAACATAAAATAATAATTTTAATTACGGAGGTAAAAAAATGAAGGTTTTCATCAAAGTATTGTGGGCTATAGCCGGCGTTATGCTTCTTCTTGCCGGTGCAGCCACATTCTTCAACCCTGTTGCCGCATACTTGGCAATATCCTACATAATCGGCGGTGCACTGTTTATTTCGGGTTTTCTCGATATCATTGCTTATTTCTCAAGCCGCAAGGTTATGCTCGGCGCAGGCTGGGTGCTTGCTGAGGGCATTTTGTCGGTTGTGTTCGGTGCAATGATTTGCTTTAGCGAATACAGCAAGGGCTTCCTTGCAGTTACACTCGGCGTTCTTGTTGGCATCTGGCTTCTTGTCAGCGGCATCAACAATCTTTCTCGTTCGTTTGATATGCACCGTCTCGGCGCAAAGGGCTGGGGCTGGCTCACTGTTTGGGGCATACTTTGCATTGCGGCAGGCGTTATAGTTTTCTGCAAGCCTGTTATTTCGGCAATCGGTATTTCCGAGATGGTGGTAGGCATTTCACTGCTCATCGGCGGTGTTGCAACTCTTTTCCGCTGCTTCACAAGGGATATTGAAGCTTAAGCTAACTCTTAACTGTATAATGTTAAAGCCTTTTCGGACACCCGAAAAGGCTTTTCTTTTAATGTAATAAATAATCAGCACATTATTTTACAATTAATGCGTCACACACAAAAGCCCTCTCGGTTATCCGAGAGGGCTTTTAACGACAGTATGCCGTTCTATACCAATATGAAATTACTTGTTAATACTTTCATATACAGCAACCGCACAAGCAACTGTAGCGCCTACCATCGGGTTGTTGCCCATACCGATAAGACCCATCATCTCAACATGAGCAGGAACAGAAGAAGAACCTGCAAACTGAGCGTCGCCGTGCATACGGCCCATTGAGTCTGTAAGACCGTAGGAAGCAGGACCTGCACCCATGTTGTCCGGGTGAAGTGTACGGCCTGTGCCGCCGCCGCTTGCTACTGAGAAATACTTCTTGTCGTTTTCAAGCGCCCACTTCTTGTAGGTACCTGCAACAAGATGCTGGAAACGAGTCGGGTTTGTTGAGTTACCTGTGATAGAAACATCAACACCCTCGTGAACCATAATTGCAACGCCCTCGCGAACATCGTTAGCGCCGTAGCACTTAACTGCTGCTCTCTCGCCGTCAGAGAATGCTCTCTCCTCCAGAACCTTAAGCTCGCCTGTGAAGAAATCATAATCTGTCTTTACATATGTAAAGCCGTTGATACGGGAGATGATATAAGCAGCGTCCTTGCCAAGACCGTTAAGAATAACTCTCAAAGGCTCTTTTCTCGCCTTATTTGCGCTTCTTGCAATACCGATAGCGCCTTCAGCAGCTGCAAAGCTCTCGTGACCTGCAAGGAATGCAAAGCATTTTGTCTCATCTCTTAAAAGCATTGCACCAAGGTTACCGTGGCCGAGACCTACATTTCTCTGCTCTGCTACAGAACCGGGAATACAGAAAGCCTCAAGACCGATACCGATTGCTGCCGCTGCATCAGCAGCTGTTTTAACCTGCTTCTTGATAGCTACTGCACAACCGAGTGTGTAAGCCCATGAAGCATTTTCAAATGCGATTGGCTGAACGCCCTTAACAATAGCGTCCGGATCAAAGCCGGCGTTTAAGCAAAGCTCTCTTGCCTCTTCAAGACTTGCAATACCATATTCGGCAAGGCACTTCTCGATTTTAGGCATTCTGCGCTCTTTACTTTCAAAAGTTACATTGTTTGCCATATTCGTCGTCCTCCCCGATTATTCTTCTCTTGGGTCTATGTACTTGGCAGCGCCGTCAAAGCGTCCGTACTGACCGATATTCTTCTTATAAGCCTCGTCCGGGCTTACGCCGTGGCGGATATCCTCCATCATCTTGCCAAGTCTGACAAACTGATAGCCGATAACCTCGTCATTTTCATCAAGAGCAGTCTTAAGAACATAGCCCTCTGCCATTTCCATAAAACGAACGCCCTTAGCCTTTGTGCTGAACATTGTGCCAACCTGAGAACGAAGACCCTTGCCAAGGTCCTCAAGGCCTGCGCCAACCGGAAGACCGTCCTCTGAGAAAGCTGTCTGGCTTCTGCCGTAAACGAGCTGCTCAAAAATGTTTTTCATAGCTGTGTTGATAGCGTCACATACAAGGTCTGTGTTCAGACATTCCAAAAGAGTCTTGCCCGGAAGAATCTCGGCAGCCATAGCTGCAGAATGAGTCATACCCGAGCAGCCGATTGTTTCAACAAGCGCCTCTTCAACAATGCCGTTCTTTACATTAAGTGTGAGCTTGCACGCACCCTGCTGAGGTGCGCACCAGCCGATACCGTGAGATAAGCCGGCGATGTCTTTGATTTCATAAGCCTTAACCCACTTGCCCTCTTCGGGAATGGGAGCCGGACCGTGATGCGGTCCTTTTGTTACCGTACACATATTTTCAACTTCGTGAGAATAATTCATACAGGTACTCCTTTCACATTGGTATAGTATAAACTTTGTTTTATACGCTTTAATTATAAGCAATTATCAAGGTTTTATCAAGTGCTTTTGCGTCATTAAAAGTAAAAAAATGTTGAATAAGCGGTAAATTGCAGGCTTTCCCTTGCACATTCAGTCTTTATCGTGGTAATATTATATTAAGAAAACACAAAAAAGAGGAATCACTATGCCACTTGAAATAAAATGCGTTGATACAAGCGCCGTACCCGAGGTTGCGGCACTGGCAAAAATTATATGGAACGAATACTTTACGCCGATAATCGGCAAGCCTCAGGTTGATTATATGCTCGAAAAATTCCAGAGCGAACAGGCTATGGCACAGCAGCTTAAAGAGGGAATGAAATACATCGCAGCTTATCTTGACGGCGAGCTTGTCGGCTACAGCTGCTATAAGCTTGAGCAGTACGCGCTGTTTTTAAGCAAGCTGTATGTCAGAAGCGATATTAGAGGACAGGGTGTCGGCAAGGCTATGTATATGTACGAGTTGGATATAGCAAAAAAAGAAGACAAAGAAAAGATTTATCTCACTGTCAACAAGCGCAATACCGACACAATAGCTCTTTATAATCACTTGGGCTTTGCAAACGCCAAAAGCATTGTCACCGACATCGGCGGCGGCTTTGTTATGGACGATTATGTAATGGAGTATTACATAAAATAATTTGCGTTTTATCTAAACTTAAAACCGTCGCTGCGGATTATCCGAGCGACGGTTTTTCTCTTTTCGGCGTTTTCTGCCGTTATTCTTGTTTTTCTTTTGTATGCTTAAGTTTTTTTCTTACTACGATAACAACAATCAACATAATCAGCAGGAACAACGCAGGTATAAGAACATACACAATCCACTGCGAAACACGAATTCCGAATATCTCGAAATAGTCTTTAGGATACAGCTTTGTTTCAACAACCTCGCCTTCTGCGTTCGTAACCTCAATTACATCAACATCGTCATCATCCTCACCCGGCGTATAGGCAGCTCTTTCACCTCTTACAAGCAGCCTGTGTGAGTTAATGCCATACGGCGTGCAGGTAAGGAGAGTACAGTAGTCCTTTCCCGGCTCAATCTGAATCCGTGAGGTATCGTCAGGCTCAATAACATTAATGCTTTCGACCTTGTATGCAAGTACTTCATCAAGAACATGAAGATAAAATTTATCCCCAATTTCAAGCTTGTCGAGGTCAGTGAAAAGCATATTACCCGGCACTCCGGTATGTCCCGAAAGGACACAATGGGTGCTGTCGCCGCCTATCGGCAGAGAGGTTCCTCTAAGATGACCTATACCCTTTTGCAGCTGCACCTCGGTGGCATCATGATAAATAGGAATAGAGATTGAAATTTTCGGGATTTTTATATATCCCATCATATTCTCATTGTTAATACTCAGCGCCCTATAATACTCGTCAAGGGTCTGAGTAGGCTCAGTTTCAGCTTCGGTGGGCTTTGTTTCCTCAGAAAACGGGTCCTGCAAAGTGATTCGCTCTAAAGAGCTGTTGTAGTCAACGGCAAGCTGCTTTTGCATTGCAACATCACTTTTAAGCATTTTCGCAACCTGCTTTTGGTATTCGTCTACAACCTGTTGCTGCTGAACACAGCTAATCAGATTGCCAAGCGATGGATAAACAAGCAGCGCAACACCGACTAAAAAAACAAGAAATATAACTGCGTTGAAAATTATGCCTGATAATTTTGATTTTTTCTTTTTCTCAGATTCCATATTCTCCCTCAACTAAACTGATTGCTGTTGCCGGAATTTCTTGCTTTCACCACTAAGTCTATCTGTGCGATAAAAAAGATAGTATCGGCAAGAGATTTTATGATAGAAACGCAACATCAGTATCCGTAGCAAAATTGTCAAGACTGTAGAGTACAAGACAATCGGTGATTCCGTATTCCTTTACAATCTCAGAAATCGGGCTTTTGTAGTAGCGTAAGTCTACCATAATAATATCTGAATAATTCTCCGAGAGGAACGGCACCATAGCGTGCGCAAAAGAATCCTTGATAACAAGCAACTTTCCACCCTGTGCATTCTCGTTTTTAATCTCAACAAGCGCGTGGTTTCCGTCAAGGAATGTCGGATATTTATCTGCCTCATCAAGATGGCTCAGGAAGAAATAGCTGTCATTTTCCTTTGTGGTTGTGCCCTCTGTTATTTTAACACTGACAGCGCCGAGATTTGAACGGTTCTCCCAAAACTCAATATTATCGGGCGGAGTGTTCCACAATGCGCTTGTCGAATAGGTTGTACCGTAAAAACCGGTTACAGTCGTTTTTTCAAATGCATCCTCCGGCGTCTGGGTCAGACCAACGCTCTTGCAATACTGAAGATAAGCAAGATATGCTCCGGGTGTTGTCCAGTGGTGGTCGGTGCGGTAATAAAGCTGGTCGCCGCTCTGTGCCGCAAGCTTAAATGCATTCATTACGCTTATAAACTTCATATCGCCCAGATTTTGCTGTATAGTATCAAAGTACTGCTCATCAAGATACTCCTTGTGGTTCTCGGGCAGCTTATCGCTCATAATATATCCGGTGCTGGGGATAATCATAAGATTAGTGTTCAATTTATTTGCCTTTGTAAAATCGGCAAAAATTTTCAGATTGCTTTCAAGGTTATTCTCTCTGTCAACCGGGTCGTTGATAAGATAATTATCCTTTCCGGCGTAAACCCCGTTTGAGCCGTTTCTGCCGGTATACAGATTATAATACGCATTCATTCCGACAAAGAAGTCCCTGCCTGCAATATGGTCCGACATATATGTTTCAAACTCGGTATCAAAATCTCCAAAGCAGATGTTCTCAAAGGTCGTCTTTGGAAAGTCCTCCAGATAACGCTTCTCATTTACAGAGTAGTCCTTCTTTGGCAGAAAGATAAAAAGCAGACCCATTGAAAAAATAAAAACCAAAAATATAACGGCAGGAATAAAATGAAGAATTTTTTTCTTATTCAATTTAGCTTATCTTCCTTTCATTAAAACCTGAAATAGATAAAGGGGTTATAGCTCTGACTCACAAGCGAAGCTGTGCAAAGCAGCAATCCGCCGAGGCAAAGACCCGATTCGGGAATCCATATGTACTGCCAACCCTTGATTTTTTGATAAATTTTGTTTGCAAGAGGAGTGCAGGCAAGAATTCCAACCGCCAAAAGCGGAATGTATGAAACAACGATATGCAGAGCATCGCTGCCGATAAGTCCGCCGGCAGGATTAAACAGGCTACCGAGAAAGCTCATCATCTCACCGAAATCCTCAAAATAGAATATAACCCATCCGATGCAGATAAGAAACAGCGCGTATATATGCTGAATTATCGCCGGGAGCTTTTGCAAAAATCGCATAAGCACAAACTTTTCAATGATGAGAATAACGCCGAAATAAAGTCCCCACAGGAGGAAGTTCAATGATGCGCCGTGCCAGAAGCCTGTGCAGCCCCAAACGATAAGCAAATTGATAATCTGCCTTGGAACACCCTTTCTGTTGCCTCCGAGAGGTATATAAACATACTCCTTGAACCATGTGCTGAGCGAAATATGCCAGCGTCGCCAAAATTCGGTGATTGTTTTTGAGATGTACGGATAGTCAAAGTTTTTCAGGAACTCAAAGCCGAGCATTCTGCCCAGACCGATAGCCATATCGGAATATCCGCTGAAATCGAAGTATATCTGCATAGAATATGCTATTATTCCTATCCAGCTGCCGAGAACACCCTGACTTTCCGTTGCCCGTATACTGTCCCACAGCAAACCCATCTGATTTGCTACGAGTATCTTTTTGCCCATACCGACCATAAACAGCTTTACGCCGCTAACAAACTGGTCCATATTTTCGCGGCGGTTATCAAGCTGGTCGGCAACATCCTTATAACGGACAATAGGTCCTGCGATAAGCTGCGGAAAAAGCACAACATATGTACCAAAGGTTATAAAATTCTTCTTTGCCGGTGCATCACCGCGGTAAACATCAATAACACAGGACATAGTCTGGAATGTGTAGAACGAAATTCCTATAGGAAGCGGAATTGATATTATCGGAATATTCAAAAACGGCATAACCATATTGAGCGTATCGCCGATAAATCCGGCATACTTAAAGAACCCCAGAAGCGCCAGATTTATGATAACCGACGAAATAACAAGCTTTTTTCCAAAGGAACGGTTCTCTTTATGCTTGTCAATCAGATATGCGTGAATATAGTTGATAAATATAGATGCGAGCATCAAAAATACAAACATCGGCTCGCCCCAGCCGTAGAACAAAAGACTTATAAGAAACAGAAAGACATTTTTATACGCTCTGGGCACCACATAATACACAAGTAATGTCACGGGCAGAAATAAAAATAGAAACAACAGGCTTGAGAATATCATTCGCCCCAATCACTCCTCTTTGCAAGATGTTTTATAAAGATTTAACCTGACAGGCGGGTAAACCCTGCCGCTGTCAGGTTCAAGCGTCAAATCATAATATATACGAATTATTATTCAAACTGTGAGTTGAATATTTTAACCATTTCTTCGGCGTTCGGAGAAATAATCATTCTCACATAGTCGCCTTTTTGGGCAACCTCGCACTTACTTATCATATCATACTGCTCGGGGAGATAATTTTTTGTCGAGTTCAGTTTGGCAGTCATTCTGTTTTCAAGCTTTTCCTTGATTGAATTTACTGCGTCAGAGCTTGTTGCCTTGACTATAACTATCTCGTCCTGGTCGGTTCCCGAATTGTTTACATATGCCGCAATCTCAGTGTAATCAGCAGCATCAAAGCCATATACATTCTTTATCTTGTCCTCGCCGGAAACCTGACTCATTGCGTCAGACAGCGGATACTGGTCGATTATCGCCTGTGCAATATCGGCAACCGCCGGGGTTTTCCCTCCGTCACCGCCGCAGGCACAAACTGACAGAGCAGTCAAAGCCGCGAGCATAAGCAAAATTACCGTTTTTGAAACAGTCCTGATTTTCATATTTTTACTCCTTTTATATTGTTATTTTCCCTCCGGGTGCTTCAGGAGATATTCCTCCCATGCGGCGTCTGCAGCCATTGTCAGGTGCATACCCATACTGTCCGGGTCACCGCAGAAATCCTCTCTTAAATAGCCGCCCTCATCAGCCAGAGCCGAATAAATATCAAGATAGGGATAATTGTTTTGCTGTGCATAGGATTTCATTCGCTCGTTAAAGCTTCTGATAAGCTCATTGTTAAGGTATTCATCCTGAACCTCCTTAATACGCGGGGTAACAGACTGAATATATATCTTCGCATCCGGCGATTTGTCCTTTATTGCGCCGATTCTTGCCTTCACGCTTTCCATTACATAGTCAAAATCATACGCTCCGATATCGTTCATACCAAGCATTATGTAAACCTTTTTCGCACCTATCTGAGCTATGCTGTCCTCTATCGGCTGCTGAACACCCTGATAAATCGGCAGAACACAGTTCTCATCGCCTACCGGCAGTGCAGAATTAACATATCCAAGGCTTCCCGCCGAGAGGATATACGCCTTGCCAAGGCAGGTTTCTCCGCTTTCTCGCTGACTTTCAACATACATTGAAAAGCTCAGGGTCACACTGTCACCCACAAACACTGCATCGTCAAAATACTCAGGGCTGACGCTTCCGTCAGCGTTAACTGATGCAGCTGTTGACGGCTCAGTGGCTTTAGATGCAGGCTCAGTCGGATTTGAAGCTGTTCCTGCTGTAGCAGATGTCTTTACGCTGCCTGAGTTTACGCAGCCGCCTATGCAGTTTACCGTTGTAATCAGCAAAACTATCACCAGTATAAGCGCCACCACCGCAACTGTTACCATTCTTCTGCGCCTTTTCTTAAGCTCTCTTGCGCGCTTTCTCTGTACTGCACGCGAACGGTAATATTCTCTGCTGTGTGCTTGCTGCGTTATCTCGTCCCTGTTATTTTTCTCTTCCATCTTTCATCATCCCCCGCAAAATCAACATACAATTTGCGGATTACTTAAAGAATCCGTTATAGGTTTCAACAACAGATTCAACATCTTCTGTAACAATAAGCCTTACATATACATTGTCGTTCGTGGCAACCTCGCACTTCTTGATAAGATCAAGAGTTTCCGCATCATAGCTTGCCGCAAGGCTTCTTTTGCTGTTCAGACGAATCTGAAGCTTATCCGATACTCTTTTTGCGGCGTCAGCGTCAACTGCCTTTACAAGTATAATTTCATTCATACCCTGCTCGTCAATTTCAGCCGCGAAGCTTTCAACATCAGCCTCATCAATCTGATACAGAGTTTTTAATCTTGATTTGTCTGCAATTTCGGTTGTTGAGTCAATTTTGTATTCGCTGTTGATTGTCTGCATCACATTTTTAAGGTCAACATCTTTTGCCTGCGATGAGCAGCCGGCAAATACAAACACACCAATTATCGCCAATAATAAAGCCGAGGCACTGTAAATTTTTTTCATTTCAACCTCCAAAAGATTCAGGGGATATTCACCCCCAATATTTTCTCTTATTTTACCCTTTAACACCTACCTTGTCAACCTGTTTCGACAATTTCTCAAATCCCTCTTGTAATTTTAACCTCCCTTGATCAGACATTAATGCGCTGTTGCCAAAGCCTGCATAAAACAAAATATTAACAGAAGATTAAATTTATTCCCAAGGCATTTAGCGGTTGACTTTTTTCAAAATAATGGTTATGATATATACATAATAAAACTCTCGGGCGGAGGTTAAAAGTTATGAAAAAAAGCAAACTTATCACATTAATAGCTATTGCAAGCTCAATTTTGGCAATCGCCGCTGCTGCTTTTGCTTTCTTTGTAATAAAAGAAAAGAAAAAGAAGGACGACGAGGAGCTTGAGAAGTATCTTGAAGGCTCAATCCAGTAAGCCTTGACATTTTATAATCTTAATCTGTCAATGTATGCCGTTCATACGCGTGTCGTGTGAACGGCTGTTTTATGTCCTAATTTTGTTTTCGGATTAAAATTTTTCAGTTTCAAGCGGCAAACAAGTTGAAAAAAACTGTAGATTAATGTAACATATTAATTGAGATTTTTTAGGATGTGATTTTATGGACAACAAAGAAAAGCCGACAAAGAGTTCAGACTTTTCTGATGAAATATTACCGTTAGGCGATAGCACTCCTCGTTCGAACAGCGATAGTGCCGACACAGGAAACAGCACTTCGCTTGATGAAGGCGAAGATGAAGCAATATTGGCTCAAAGCGAAGCTATACTCGCCGAATGTGACGCTCTGATTTCAGATCTTGAAGCAGAGGAAATCAGCGATGTCAACACATATGACAGCGCAAGCACCGAGCCGGCAGTTACATCGGAAAACAAAAAGCAAACCGTTGACAGCCAATTTTCAATAGATGCCGCTGCCGCAATGGTTAAGCGCTTTTTCAGCTTTATGCCGATTGATTACATATTCGCCGCTTTATGCACCGGCTTCTGTTTCGGCAGCTTTATGACGCTTATTACAACTGACGGCAGCTACAAGGACATTTCCTTTATAGCAAGCATCAGCCTGTCTGTCCTGTTCGGAGCCACCCTGACGGTTTTCGCCCTTCTCGTTTTGGTAGCCGTAATAATGAAAAGCAAACGGCTTATCCCTTGTGCGCTGCTTGTTTCGGCTATTCTGTTCGGCAGTACGCTCGCTTATAAGGGGTGCGTATTGGGCGATGAGAATGCCTCAAACATTTATATGAACATTGCCGTTGGCTTAGTTATGTTCTTTATAGTCGCGTGGATTTGCAAGGGCGATAAGCTGAACATCACGAGTATCGCCCTGCCTAAATTTGCAGTATGGACGACAGCCGGAGTGGGAATAGCGCTTTTTACCGTAATAGTCTCTACCGCCTGCATAGCAAGATACAGCGCATATATGTCCCACAATTTTGATTTCGGAATATTCACACAGATGTTTGAAAATATGCGCACAACAGGACTTGCCGACACTACAGTTGAGCGCAACACCCTGATGTCGCACTTCGGCGTGCATTTCAGTCCGTTTTATTATCTGCTGCTGCCGTTTTATATGCTTTGCCCACGCCCCGAAACACTGCTTGTTATTCAGGCGGCATTTGTGGCAATCGGCGTAATTCCCGTCGTGCTTATCTGCAAGCACTTAAAGCTGTCAAACATCATAACGGCGGTAATGAGTATTATTTATATTTTCTTCCCCTCGCTTGCAAACGGCTGTCTGTACGATTTTCACGAAAACAAGTTTCTTACCGTACTTATTCTATGGGCACTGTATTTTATTCTAAAAGAAAACCTTATCGGCACTGCCGTTTTCTGCCTGCTTACGCTTGGCGTAAAGGAAGATGCTGCAATATACATTATGGCTATTGCGCTTTTCCTCATATTAACACGCAAAAAGTATATTGTCGGCGGCTGTATGTTTGCCGTCGCGGTTATTTATTTTCTGATAGCAAGCTCGGTTGTAGCGGCTCTCGGAAGCGGAATAATGGATGACAGACTTGCAAATTATATGGCTGACGGCGAAAGCGGACTCGGAGCAGTTGTAAAAAACTGTCTTGCAAACTTCGGTTATCTTCTATCTCAGGTGTTCACACACGATAAAATAATCTTTATGGTGTGGATGCTGCTGCCGGTTGCCTTTGCGCCTTTCTTAAGCGAGAAAAAGTCAATGCTTGTATTATTTATCCCGATGCTTGCGGTTGACCTTATGCCAAACTGGCAGTACCAATACGATATAGGCTTCCAATACACCTACGGTGCTGCGGCACTGATAATATTTATGACGATTATTGTTATTGCAGGCGCAAAGCGCAGCGTGCAGAACAAAATTCTAATGTTCAGCCTTGCAATGTGCATTGTAATGAGCTTTTCGCTTATCGTCCCAAGAAGCGCATATTATATTGATGTAGCGGTAAGCAACCACGATATGAACGAGCAATACACCGAGCTAATCAATACTATTCCCAAGGAAGCTGAGGTTACGGCAAACGGATATTATATTCCGCATATGTATCAGTTCAAGAACCTATATCAATACCCGAATTATTACAGCGAGAGCAAAAAGACAGAATATATGCTCGTCTACCGTCTGGATGTAGAGAAGAACACAAACAACCTCACTACTTTTATGGGCGATGATTATACTATGATAGGGCATGCCGGCGATATGCAGCTATATAAAATGAAGAACCGCTAAGAGCAAACCCAAGTAAAAAGCGGCAGCAGTAAGAAAAACTCCTTACTGCTGCCGTTATTTTATTAATTTATTGCAGTTTTACTTTCAATAACATCCGCCGCATTGTCAAGACAGCTGCGGTTAAAAAGCTCTATTGTGCCTGTGTCGGCGCATTTTGCAAGCTGAGAATCAATCGGCAGCTTGGCTAAAACATCAATACCGAAATTCTCCGCAACCTCGTCAATATGGCTTTCGCCGTATATGCTGTGGCGATTGCCGCAGTCGGGACACTCAAAATAGCTCATATTCTCAACAATGCCGAGAATAGGAATATTCATCATCTTCGCCATTTTTACAGCCTTGCCGACTATCATAGAAACAAGCTCCTGCGGCGAGGTGACAACAACAATACCGTCAACAGGTATCGACTGGAATACAGTCAGCGGCACATCGCCTGTTCCCGGCGGCATATCGACAAACATATAGTCAATATCCTTCCAGATTGTGTCCGTCCAGAACTGCTTTACCGTTCCGCCGATAACGGGTCCTCTCCAGATAACCGGGTCAGACTCGTTCGGTAAAAGCAGATTGACCGACATAACATCAATACCCGTTTTTGTCTGCACCGGCAAAAGACCAAATTCACTGCCCTTTGCCTTTTCCTTGTTTATACCAAAAGCTTTCGGTATTGAAGGACCTGTTATATCGGCGTCAAGCACAGCCGTCTTATATCCTCTGCGATTAAAAAGCACGGCAAGAACCGATGTTATCATTGATTTACCTACTCCACCCTTGCCGCTTACAACACCGATAACCTTTTTAACATTTGAAAGCTCGTTGAGCTTTTCGATAAAATCCTTCGGTTGCTTTCTCGATGAACAGCTTTCGCCGCAGCTGCTGCAATCGTGTGAACATTCTGACATTTATAAATCTCCTTAATGTTATTTATCTGTTTTTTCGTTTAGAATACTCTCTATCGTCTTAGCAGTATCCTCAGAAATTTCGTCGCTTCCGTCTTTCTTTGCCTCGTCAGCAGTCTCAGATTCCTCCTCGGAGTCTGCCTTTTCCTTGTCATCTCCGTCTGTTTCAGCAGTATCCGGGTTTTCGGGAACTTCGAGGTCAAGAGTTTTGATTGTTGAGTAGTCAACCTCTCCGTCATCTTCTGATGTTTGTTCTGTCTGCTCAGATTCTTTCTCAGCCTGCTCGTCTAAGATTTCATAGCCGCTTAAGAAGGTATACGGAATACCGTAGCCCAGTGCAACTGCCGCCAGAATTGCGGCTACCGAATTGCTTGTGCCGATTTGCGCGTGCAACGGCATAAAATCAAACATATATGCGAGAATTACATAAATTGCAGGGAGACACACCAAAATAAGTGATGCAATGTTAAAACGCTTAATCTGCTTGCCGTCGCCTACTCTTGTCGCATAGAAAAGAATAGCTCCGAACAGCACAAATATCAGCAAATAAACAAGCTTGCCAATAGTATTGTCAGCAAGTGAGCTGCCTGTCATTGCCGAGAAGAAATAGGCGCAAGCGCCAAAGCCTAAGATAAGTATTGCCGAAAAGACTAAATTGATTTGCTCTCTCTTGGTTGGTTTTTTCATAATGCTTTATCCTCCTGATAACAGCCGCTTGAATTTTGCAGACGGCCTGAATATAACAGATTAATTCTAACAGCAAAATGTGTCAAAATTATTACTAATCTAAAAAATATGTTGTATTATTTTGCCTTCGCCACAAAACAGAACCAGCCGTTTTCACTGTACTCGTCAATTATTTCAAATAATCCTGAAATTGCAGAGCGAACATCGTCTGCTCGGCTGTCAATAATTCCGCTCATTATGTAGACAGCATTGTCGCTCATAAAGCTTTTTATATCCTCAGACAGCAGGATAATAGCATCGGCAACTATATTTGCCGCAACAACATTATATTTGCCGCTCACCTTATCCGTCAGATTGCCGTGAATGACCTTTATCTTATCGCCAACGCCGTTGAGCTCAGCATTCTCCTTTGCAGTTTTCACCGCCATCTCGTCAATATCTACGCCTACAGCGCTTTCAGCACCGAGCAGCAAAGCCGCAACCGCTAAAATTCCGCTGCCGCAGCCGACATCGAGAATTTTTGTATCTGCCGTTACATATCTTTCAAGCGCTTCCAGGCACAGCCTTGTTGTTTCGTGAGTTCCCGTTCCGAACGCAATGCCGGGGTCAAGGTTTAATACAACTCTGCCGTTTGGCTCATAGTCGTCACGCCAAGTGGGGCGAATAAGGATTTTTTCGCCGACCTCAATAGGATGAAAGTACTGTTTCCAGTTGTTCAGCCAATCTTCCTCCTTACAGCAGTCGGTTGATATACTGTGCTTTATTCCCTCAGCATTGTAACGCTCGCTTAAAAACATCATCGCCTCTTTCGGGTTATCCTCCGGCGATACATATATATGAATAACGGCTTTATCCCTGTCCTTTTTCAGAAGCTCCTCGTCGATAAGGTCGATATTGGCTATTTCAAGCACCTCAGATTCAAGGTTTGAGTAATCCTCAACATAAATTCCGTAGGGCACAGCCATATGGGCAACAGCCTGAGCCCGTTCACTGTCGGGCAGGGAAACCTCAATTTTTATCTCTGTCCAGTCCATAAAATCCGCCTTTCGGTATTATTCGAACATTCCCTTGAGCTTGTCAAAGAAACCTTTTCGCTTCTGATAGTTCTTGTCGCCTGTTGTGCCGTCAAACTGCCTCAGCAAATCCTTTTGCTTCTGACTTAAATTCTTCGGCACTTCAATAACAACCCTGACATACTGGTCGCCACGCGTTTTGCCGCCGAGCCGCTGTATACCCTTGCCCTTGAGCTTGAACACATCGTTGGGTTGTGTTCCCTCGTGGATACTATAGCTTACCTTGCCGTCAAGAGTAGGCACGGTTACCTCTCCGCCGAGAGCCGCCTGAGTAAAGGTGATTGGGATTTCGCACCACACATCGTCGCCTTTTCTCTCAAAAATTGTATGCGGTCTGACATTCACAAAAACATGCAGATCGCCGTAAGGACCGTTGTTTGCTCCTGCATTGCCGTGACCGCCAACCTTCAGCACCTGTCCGTCGGCAATACCCGCCGGAATATCAATCTCGACGCTGCGCTTTGTTCTCACTCTGCCCGTTCCGTTGCAATTAGGACATCTCTTCTCAATAACCTTGCCCTTGCCTCGGCACGCGTCGCAGACTCTTGAGGTCTGAATAACGCCGAACGGTGTACGCTGGTTTATTGTAACCTGACCTGTTCCGTGACAAGCCGAGCAGGTTTTCGGACTTGTGCCCTTAGCAGCTCCTGAGCCGTTACACTCGGTACAGGTGCTTACATTGTAATAGCTCACCGTCTTACGGCAGCCCTTTGCCGCCTCCTCAAAGCTGACGGCAACAGTAGCCTCAACATCCGTACCTCTCTGCGGTGCATTTGGGTTTGCCTGACGCCTGCCGCCGAAGCCACCGAAAAAGCTGCTGAATATATCGCCGAAGTCAACATCCTGTCCAAACGGACTTCCGCCTGCGGCACCTGCGCCGTAGCTGGGGTCAACGCCTGCGTGGCCGAACTGGTCGTATCTTGCCCTTTTATCCTTATCTGACAGAACCTCGTAAGCCTCGTTCACCTCTTTGAACTTCGCCTCAGCTTCTTTATCGCCGGGATTTAAGTCGGGGTGATACTGCTTTGCAAGCTTTCTGAATGCTTTTTTTATTTCATCATCGGAGGCACCCTTTGGTACTCCCATTACCTCATAATAATCTCTTTTGTCAGCCAAAATCTCGCCTCCAGATATGTTTGGGTTTATCTCTAAACTGCACAAAAGCCCCCGTTTGCGGGAGCATCTGTGCATTTTTCAGTCATTATTCTACTATATTGACACGCAATACGCAAGTTAAAATTTATCAGTCAACATCCTTGAAGTCAGCGTCATATACATTGCCGTCGTTTCCGCCTGTCGGAGGAACATCGCCGCCCTGATTCGGGTTCGGCTGAGCTGATTGCTGCTGTGCGGCTGCCTGCTGATAAATCTTTGTGCCGACGCTCTGCAGCTCTTTTTCAAGAGCCTCCTTAGCGGTCTTAACAAGATCCATATCGTTCTTTGAGATAGCCTCTTTAACTGCGGCAGATTTTGTGTTGAGGTTTGTTTTGTCCTCTTCGCTTATCTTGTCGCCGTTTTCATTGATAAGCTTATCAACCTGATAGCAAAGGTTCTCAGCCTCGTTTTTAGCGTCAACCTCTTCACGGCGCTTTTTGTCCTCGGCGGCATACTGCTCAGCCTCTTTAACAGCCTTGTCAATATCGTCCTTTGACATATTTGTGCTTGAAGAAATTGTAATCTTCTGCTCTGCGCCTGTGCCGAGATCCTTAGCCGATACATTTACGATACCGTTTGCGTCTATATCAAATGTTACCTCAATCTGCGGAACACCTCTCATAGCCGGAGCAATACCGGTAAGAGCGAACAGACCGAGCTGCTTGTTATCTCTTGCAAATTCTCTTTCACCCTGAAGAACATTGATTTCAACCTGAGTCTGATTGTCGGCTGCAGTTGAGAAAATCTGGCTCTTCTTGGTCGGGATAGTTGTATTTCTGTCGATAATCTTTGTCATAACGCCGCCCATTGTTTCAACACCGAGGGAAAGCGGAGTAACATCGAGAAGGAGAAGTCCGTCAACCTCACCGCCGAGAACGCCGGCCTGGATAGCCGCGCCGATAGCAACGCACTCATCCGGGTTGATACCCTTGAACGGATCCTTGCCGATAAAGTTCTTAACAGCCTCCTGAACAGCCGGAATTCTTGAAGAACCGCCGACCATCAATACCTTGTCAATCTGACCGATTGAAAGTCCGCTGTCCTGCAAAGCATTTTTAACAGGACCCATTGTCTTCTGAACAAGGTCAGCTGTAAGCTCGTTAAACTTTGCTCTTGTAAGGGTGAGGTCAAGGTGCTTCGGGCCTGTAGCGTCAGCTGTGATAAACGGCAGGTTGATAGCAGCCTGTGTTACGCCTGAAAGCTCAATCTTAGCCTTTTCAGCAGACTCCTTGAGTCTTTGCATAGCCATCTTGTCGCTTGTGAGGTCGACGCCTGTTTCAGCCTTGAAGCTCTGTACCATCCAGTCAATAATTCTCTGGTCAAAGTCATCGCCGCCGAGACGGTTGTTACCTGCTGTAGCCAGAACCTCCTGAACGCCGTCGCCCATCTCGATGATAGATACATCGAATGTACCGCCGCCGAGGTCATAAACCATTACCTTCTGGTCGTTTTCCTTGTCAACGCCGTATGAAAGAGCAGCCGCTGTCGGCTCGTTAATAATTCTCTTTACATCAAGACCTGCAATCTTGCCTGCGTCCTTTGTAGCCTGACGCTGTGCGTCTGTAAAGTAAGCAGGAACAGTGATAACAGCCTGTGTAACTGTTTCGCCGAGATAAGCCTCAGCGTCAGCCTTGAGCTTCTGAAGAATCATAGCTGAAATCTCCTGCGGAGTATAGCCCTTGCCGTCAATGTTTACCTTATATGCAGTACCCATTTCTCTCTTGATTGAAGAAACTGTTCTGTCCGGATTTGTTATTGCCTGTCTTTTTGCAACCTGACCTACAAGTCTTTCACCTGTCTTTGAAAATGCAACTACTGACGGAGTTGTTCTTGCGCCCTCAGCGTTTGCGATAACAACCGGCTCGCCGCCCTCGATAACTGCTACGCATGAATTTGTTGTACCTAAGTCTATACCTATTGTCTTTGCCATAATAAATTCCTCCCGAAATTTGTTTTTAATTAATTTTTCTATATATTAAATGACTGAATCAGTCACAGTTTGCAACCTGTACCATTGCGTGGCGAATAATCTTGTCGCCCGTTTTATATCCGCTCTGGAATACCTGCGCAATAACATTCTCGCCAAGGCTTTCATCTTCCACCTTTGAAACCGCATTGTGCAGCTCGGGGTTAAACTCCTCGCCAACCTCGCCGAATTTCTCAACATTGAGCTTAGCAAGAGCATTTTGCATTTGCGCCGCTACAAGCTCAATTCCCTTTTTGAATTCCTCCGGTGCGTTCTCAGCCGCTTTTACAGCCATTTCAAGACTGTCGGCAACCGTCAGAATCTCCGACACCGCCTTTGCAGTTGCATCAGAATAAATACCTGCCTTTTCATTTGTTGTTCTCTTGCGGTAGTTATCGTATTCGGCTGCCAGCCTCAAATAATTGTTTTTCTGGCTTTCAAGCTCCTTTTTCAGGTCTTCAAGAGCTTTCTCGGCTTTGTCAGCCTTCTTATCCTTCTTTTCCTTTTTCTCTTTTTTATCCGGTTGTTTTTCTTCCTTAACTTCCTCGGAAGCTGTTTCTTCAGTTGTCATTGACTCTTCCTTTTCGGTCTCAGCCATTTTTATCACACCTTTATATTAGTATTAAGTTTCCAGCAAGCCGTTAATCAGCGATCCCGCTATACTTGCTACATACTCAAGTCTGCCTATGTTTTTCCTGTAGTCGTTGCGCAGCGGAGCAACAATTCCTATAGCGCCTGACGGCTGCGAAGCAACTGTGTATCGCCTTGAAAGCACCGCGCATTTATACAGCTCGGGGATTTTTGTCTCTGTTCCAAGCAACACGCCGTTATTCATATCTGCCCTGAGCAGCAGATGTGCCAGAATATCATGAGAGCCGATAAGCTTAATTATTCCTCTCAAATCGTCAAGCTGAAAATCGTTGCAGAAAAGCAAATTTGATTCGCCGTGGCAGCGCACATCCATTGAATTAATCTCGCCGCATTGCTCCATAATACTCGTCAGTACAGTCGGCATCAGCATTGCAAGTTCTCCAAAGCCTGCCGCCATACTCTGAACATACGCCGGAGTTATCTCCTCAGGCGGAAGCCCCGTCAGCCGTTCATTAAGCAGTCTTTCAAAAACCTTTACAAGCTCGGGCGTGAGCATATAATCACAACGGAACAGCCTGTATTTTATCATTCCGCTTGATGTGACAAGCACTGTCATAGCCGTCTGCCTGCCCGTCTGAACTATGCGAAGCTTTGCAATCTTGACCGCCTCGGGCGGTGGTGTTGTTACAACGCAGGCAAGCGAGGTAAGCTGTGACAACACTTTTGCGGCGCTGTCGAGAATATGCTCAGGGTCATCGGCGTTAGAGGACATCTGCTTAAACACAAACGCCTTTTCCTTCAGCGACGGCTCAATGGGTTGCGCGGCAACATCAAGATAGTGGCGGTAACCCTCCTGCGTCGGCACTCTGCCGGCAGAGGTATGCGGCTGCTGCAAGAATCCTGCTTCTGCAAGTGCTGCCATTTCATTTCTTACCGTTGCAGATGAAACCGAAAGACCCGTATGCTCCAAGAGCTGCTTTGAACCAATCGGCTCGGCGGTGTGAATATATTGCTCGACCACACAGCAAAGTATCTTGCTTTTTCTTGATGTGGCGTCCAAGCCTATTCACCTCCGTTTTTTGAATTAGCACTCTTTAAGTCCGAGTGCTAACTTTATCTATAATTTACCACTGCGTCGGTAAATTGTCAAGAGTAATTTTTGTAAACTAATTATTAAGAAACCTTCCCGTTATTTATTATGCACTAAACCGCTTGACTAAGGCGAAATATTCTAATATACTTATTATATTAAGGACGGTGGTTATATTATGTGGATTGCATTTGTTTCTGCTTTTGTTTGTTTTGCCGTTGCGGTTGTGCTTTTCACTCCGCTTTTTCATAGTGTTGCTGTATTCAGACCTGTTGCACTGTTCTTTATATTCGAAGGACTCTGGATACTCTCAAACTATATTGTAATTCAAATCTGGCCCGGCACCGGTATGATGCAGTGGATTCATTATACAGGAATAATTATATTTGGCGGCTATCTTCTTTTGTGCCTGTTTTTCAGCAGACCGAAAAAGCAGAAATCCGAAAAGAAAGTAAAAAAGCAGAGAAATAAAAAAAGGTGATTAAATGGGATATGTTTATGCTGCGGCAATGTTTTTAGCCGGAATTTTTATAATATACTTTGCAGTTAAGGAAAACAAGCTTTTCTGCATTATCGGAGCTTACTTTATATTGATGGGTATTTACAGACTGATAAACGAGCTGACACCGAGCATTGACCTGTTAAGCGGCGTCTACCTCATAGTGTACCGCTGTGTAACCGCTGCGGTAGCAGTGTTTGCGATTATACTGTATTTTATACATCACAGGAATGTCACAAAAAAGCAGTAGCACAATCTCAGAAAGATACCAATATATAAAAAATAAAGTGAACGAAGCACTACAAAGCGTTTCGTTCACTTTTATTTTTAATTAATTTTAATCCGATTAGCTTAGTTTACTTCAGCACTACAAAGCTGCCGGCCGGCATTGTAAGCGTGCTGCCGTTAAGTGTAGCCTGTGGTGTGTTGCCCTCGCTGTCACAGTCCTGCGTACAAAGCTGTGCGGCTATCGAAGAATAATTCAGCTTGTCCTTCGGAACCTCAACCGTCTGTTCTTTATCGCTCAGGCAGTAAACCAGCATAAGCTTTTCGCCGTTGTACTCGGTGATAAAGCCGGATGTACTTCCCTTGCCCAAATCAACAAGGTCAGTGATTGTGCCTCTTGCGATAGTAGGATATGTAAGCTTAATGTCAATAATCTTTTTATAGAAGTTGAACAGGGAGTTTTTGTCCTTAACCTGTTCCTCGACACTCTGCTCCGGGCTGTACTGCTCAAGACTGTTGTCTGCAACACCAGGTGCTTCTTCACAGCGTCCGGTAGTATCGGTGTAGCTCCACGGCATACTCGAGCGGAAAGTACCGTCATTTGTTGCGCCGCCCATTATGCCTACCTCTTCACCGTAATAGATAAACGGGTTACCGGGCATTGTCATATAAACCATTGCACCGGCTTTTTCAGCAGCCAAATCCCCCGAAAAAGCTAAGGCACTACGCGGCATATCATGGTTTGACAGGAACATCGCGTCAATACCGTTTTCATTATTCTTCTTTATAATACCGTTCCAGCCCTTAACGCCCTTCAGGAATCCGGCAATATCCTTGCTGTTAACAGCTGTAAGAATAGATCCGTTTCCTTTGTCGGAAAATGGGAAGTTGAACAGACTGTCAATACCGGTTTTATAGCGATTAGAAATGTCGCTTCCGCCGCTCCATTCCTCGCCCACCATATAGACATCCTCTTTGAGCTCCTGAGCTGTCTTATAAAGCCATGTTAAGAACTCATTGCCGTCTGTTGAAGCAGAATCAAAATATTTAACAGCGTCAAGACGGAAACCGTCACAGCCGAGGTCAAACCAGAACTTCATTATATCCTTGATTTCAGCTCTAACATCTTCATTGCTCAAATTGAGCTCAGGCATCTCGGCTGAAAAGTTCGATTCAACAAGCACGCCGCCATTCTTTCCCATTTGGGAATAACCGGCATTATTTGACTTATTTTCCGGTGTCGCAATGTCATAGTATTTAACATAGCCGTCTTTGTTACCCTGTTGCAGCTCCTCAAGAGCCTTTGTATACCACTCATTTTCAGTAGAGGTATGATTAAGAACAAGGTCTATTATAACCTTTATTCCCCTCTTGTGGCACTCCTCACAGAGCTTTTTGAAATCGTCATTTGTGCCGTAATCATCGTCAACCTTTTTATAGTCATCAACATCGTAGTGATGATATGAGCCGGACTGCATAATCGGCATCAGCCAGATTCCGTCAATACCAAGATCATCACCGCCGGTAGGGTCACCGTCGTTAAGATAATCAAGCTTTTCAATAACTCCGTTCAAGTCGCCGATTCCGTCACCGTTGCTGTCATAAAACGAATAAACAAAAATCTCATAAAAATTTCTGTACTTATCCTGTGACTGTACGGGCTTGGCCTCCTCCTGTGAGCATCCGAACAGAAACACGGTGGATAAGGTGCAAATCGAAAGTGCAAGGCACAGTATTTTTTTTAACATAAAAATTCTCCTTAAAATGTCTGCACAAACAGCAAAGGCGGCAGGAATTCCCGCCGCTTCGCCGTTATAATAATCTTATAATTTTTAACCCTTAACAGCGCCGCCTGTAACACCCTCAACATAGTATTTCTGCATCTTGAGGAAGAGTGCGGTAATTGGTACAGCAACCAGAACCGAACCTGCGCAGAACTGCAGGAAGTAGGTTTCAAGGTTGTTTCTGTCAAGCATTTTCCAAAGACCAACCGCAACGGTATACTGATCATAAGAGTCACCGAGGAGAAGTCTTGGGAAAATAAAGTCTGCCCACGGGCCTGTGAATGATGTCAGTATCGTGTAAACAATAATCGGCTTGGACATAGGAAGAATGATCTTCCAGAAAATCTGATTTCTCGTTGCGCCGTCGATAGTCGCGGCTTCATCGAGCGCTCTCGGAACCGTGTCGAAGAAGCCCTTCGATATAGCAAAGCCAAGACCTGCGCCTGCCGAGTACACAACAATAAGTCCGACAATGTTGTGGGTAAGACCCATAACATCGAGAAGATAATAGATAGCAACCATTGTAAGGAAGCCAGGGAACATACCGAGAATAAACGCTATGTTGATAATCTTCTTACGGGACTTAAAGCGCAAACGGCTGAAAGTGTAGCTGACCATCAATACGGATACCGTAGAGATAACGCATGAGCAGGCAGACACAAGAAGAGTGTTAATGAACCAGCGTGGGAAGTTGATTCCCACCGGATCAGCCTGTGTGAACAGATGAATGTAGTTATCAAAAGTCCACGTTTTCGGAATAACATAGTTGATATAAACCTGCTGCTCGCCTCTGAACGAGGTCATAATCAACCAGGCAAGGGGCAGCACCCAAATTATAGCCATAACCGAAAGGAAAATGTAAATAAGGGTGTTCGAGAGGGTTCTTCTTAACTTATAACTTTTTATCATGAGAACTCCTCCTCGTTCTTAGCAGATTTTGTCATATTAAATGTGATAAGTGACAATGTTGCGCAGAAAATAAATACCAGAATACCTATTGTTGCCGCAAGTGAATAGTCAGCCTTATCAACAGTCAGCTTATAAAGCCAAGTTACAAGCAGGTCAGTATCGCCTGCGTTGTATAATTTGTCGTTGTCCGGTCCGCCGGCAGTCAGGAAGTAGATAACGTTAAAGTTATTAATGTTACCGATAAACTGCTGGATAAGAGCCGGCGTCATAACGAAGAGCATATACGGCATTGTAATCTTTACAAAGGTTACAACAGGGCCTGCGCCGTCGATTTTGGCGCTTTCATAAAGCTCCTCGGGAATATTCATCAAAATACCGCTGGCTGAAAGAATTGTGAACGGAACACCAATCCACAGGTTTACAGCCAATACCATTATTTTAGCAAGCCAGGGGTCGGTCAGGAACTTAATCTGAGCGTCCTGCGCTATAATACCCCATTCACGAAGAATAACGTTTACTACGCCGCCGTCGCTGAGCATCTGAGCCATAAGAAGCAGTGTAACGAACTGCGGAACAGCAACAGTCATAACGAACATTGTTCTGAATATCGACTTGCCCTTGATGCCCTTCTTGTTAATCATAAGAGCAAAGATAACGCCGACAATATAACAGGAGATAGTAGCTATAACAGCCCAGCACAGAGTCCAAACTACAAGGTTCTGGAAGGTTGCTGCCTTTTTCGGATTATCCCAGAAAATATCGGCAAAGTTCTGGAAGCCAACCCACTCAAACAAGCCGCCCATCGGGTGCTGGTTATCAAAGTTTGTGAAGGCAATCATAATCATAAAAATCATCGGCAGAACCGTAAAGGTGCAGATGAGAACTGTCGGAAGCGAGAGAAGAGTGATGTGATAGCGACCGTCGAACAATGTGTCGATATCCTCTTTGATACTGTTGATATGTTCGCCGTTTGCGCGTCTCTCCTCAAGAGCGCGGTTAACCTTGATATTTGTAATATAAAGGAAAAGGAAAAGCACTGTTACAAACAAAGCCATAACGCTGTAAAGCATAATGAGCATTGAGTTGTCTGTAACAGCATTGTGCTTCTGCCCCCAATCGTCATACCACGCCGGAGAAATAACTTCGCCAAGATAAGTTATTTTTGATATGTATTGCCAAGCAAAGCCAAATAAATATGCGAAGTACCCGACCTCAACCGCGAGGAAGATAAGTCCCTTGACTATCTGACCCTTTACCATTATACCGAAGCCCATTACAGCATAGGAAATTTTGGTTGACCAGTCACCTTTAACGAAGCTGACACCATAAAATTTAAAAGCTTTACCTATACCGATGAAGAACGCTGCAATTTTCAGCGCAATAAACTTAAAAAATCTGCCAAGGTTTTTTGGAAGATTTACGAAAAACTCTTTTAAGTTATAAAAGAATTTCTGAAAGGGATTAAGCTGTACGTAATCTATAAAATTCACGGTTTCACTCCTTTTCATCTAAATTTTATTTGTGAATAAACACAATTTAGCTTTTCGGTGTGTCAAGCAGCCCGATAATCAGGCTGCTTGACCGAATTTATTGCTTATAAAATTTATCAGATTGATTACTGCATTGTAATGTTCTCAACCATGTTGTCATAAGCATCTTTCATTGACTTATCGTCATGTTTCTTGTCAGGGTTAACAAGATATGCACCGTATGTTCCTGTCGGTGTCCAGAAAGGCATGAGAATATTTACCTGCGGGAGTGAGTACTTCTGCTGCTCATAGATAGCGTTAAGAGCCACGTTGCCTGTAACGAGTTCTGATTCAGAAAGCTTCTTGTTTGACGGACCCCAGCCGATCTCTTCGCATCTTTCCTTCTGAGCATTTTCGCTGGTGAGGTAGAAAGCGAGTGACTGAGATGTTATCGGGTACTTTGTCTTAGCGTTAACACCGATGTGCTTATAGCCGAACAGTGAGATAAGCTGCTTGTCTTCGCCGCCTACATTGATTGTCGGAAGCTTAACAACACCCATATTCTCGCCGAGTGCCTTCTCGATGTCCTTGATTTTCCAGGAACCAACTACACCTGCGATGTGTGTCTTATTCTTGAAGCCTGATACGAGAGTCTGGTTAACGTTCTCGTCCTTGAAGTTCTTGCTTGAAGCGCAAAGGTCAACGAAAGCCTTAGCAACAGCGTTGATCTTGTCATAGTCATAGTTCAGCTTCATAACTGACTTGTCCTCTGAAATGTCAAGTGTGCCGCCGCCTGTGAACGGAATTACGCAGCCGTAGAAGCCGTCGCCAACGTTAAAGGCAAACTTCTTCTTCTTCTCTTCGCAAACCTTCATAATGCCTTCCATTGTCTTAACGTCGTCCTCGGTAAGCTCTCTCTTATCATAGAAAAGAGCATAGCCGTTGTCGCCTGTTTCCGGATAAGCATACGGGATTTCTGCGTCATCGTCAGCGCCCTTGTAAAGAACAGTGCTGTAAGCGCTCTCGATAGTGTTGTTCTTGATGGCGTCAACAAATGAAGATCTGACAGGAACAACATAGTTGCCCTTGAAGAGGTCAAGACCCTGGTCGGAAGCAAAGCCGAATACGTCAGCAGCCTTTGACGGGTCGGTTTTTACATTTGTAGCAGCGTCAGATTCCCCCTGAGCTACACACTCAATTTTGATTGTCTTGCCGAGCTTCTTGAAGTTAGCAACGAAATCGTCGCACTGCTTCTTGAGGAGCTCAAGTGATTCCTGAGGACCCCAAACCTTAAGAGTTACATTGTCCTCTTCGCCCATTGCAAGGCTTGCGTCAGCCATAATGTCGTCAATTGTTACCTGCTTTGCAGTTGTTGCTGAGCTGCCGCCTGAGCTTGCAGGAGTGTCCGAGCCTGTTGAACTTGTGTTACCGCCGCAGCCTGCGAATGCTGCAACAGCCATCAAGGATGCAAGGCTCACGCCAAGAATTCTTTTTGTGTACTTAAACATCGTGATTCCCTTTCTTTCTGAAAAATATAAAAGTTAATTATTTTTAACACGGACGCACCGTGCTTCGTTCTGCAAGATGGTACACAAGCAAATCGGTAATTTTTGTTGAAAATTCACCATAAATTTGCCGCAGACACACCTATTGCTTGTTTAAATAATATCATAGACATTTAACAAATGCAACACTCTTTATTCATTTTTATCAATGTTTATATATCTACACTTGAATTTTATGCATTATGCACATCTGTTTTTCTTAAAATTGGAAAATTGCTTATTTTGTTAAATCAAATTTTGTGATTATGCCAAAATCC
Source organism: Acutalibacteraceae bacterium (assembly GCA_051880615.1). GTDB lineage: Bacteria > Bacillota > Clostridia > Oscillospirales > Acutalibacteraceae > UBA7067. Next base: position 29,865 of record JBJEOH010000002.1, on the reverse strand, counting down.
GATTGGTAATCATTAACATAAAATTATTTAACCATCTGTAATTTTTAAGTTTCAAGGTGGTAAAAACAAACCTTTTTTCAGCCTATTACCAAAACGCGTTAACTTTTTATTTAAATTCTGTTTACAAACAGAATATTCCGTTAAAAATATAAATACTTATTAATATTGTCATCCCTGCACCGCATATTTTCTTGACATCAGGGCGTAATTACTCTAAACTATACTATACCATCGCAAATTTATATAAGCACGCATACACTATTTACTTACATATATACAGGAGGCAACAACGATGAAGCTTAGCCGACTTCTTGAAAAATTAACATACACCCTTGTGCAAGGTGCCGAAAACACCGACATAACCACACTTGTATACGACTCAAGAAAAACAGAGAAAGGAAGCGTCTTTGTTTGCCTGAAAGGATATAACTCCGACGGTCACGCCTTTGCGCCTAAGGCCATCGAACAGGGGGCTGCTGCGCTGATTGTAGAGGACGATGTTGACGCTCCGCAGAATGTTACTGTAATCAAGGTTGATGACACCCGCAAAGCTCTTGCATATATGAGTGCGGCTTACTTTGATTATCCTGCTACCAAGCTGAAAACAATAGCCGTTACCGGAACAAAGGGCAAAACTACAACCGTAAGTATGATTCGCTCAATCCTTGAAGAAGGCGGAATTAAGACAGGTACAATAGGCACAGTAGGCATTGTTATCGGCGACAACATATATAAAACGAACAACACAACCCCCGAATCGTTTGAGATTCAGCAGGCTGTAAGAAAGATGGTTGACGAGGGTTGCGGCTGTATGGTAATCGAGGCATCATCGCTCGGTCTTAAATGGCACAGAACCGACGCTATCGATTTTGACTACGGCATTTTCACAAACTTTTCAGACGACCATATCGGAGGCGCAGAGCACAAAGACCTCGATGAGTACCTTTACTGCAAGAGCCTGCTTTTCAGGCAGTGCAAGCTTGGACTTATTAACATAGACGATAAAAATTACGAGGGAATTATCAAGAATCACACCTGCGAAATTGAAACCTACGGCTTTAATAACGATAATGCCGACATCATCGCATATGACGACGAGCTAATCTCAAAGCCCGGCTACCTCGGTGTGCATTTCAAGACGAGAGGAAAGCTTGAGATCGCCGTTAATGTGCCTATACCGGGCAGGTTCAGCGTATATAACGGACTTTCCGCTCTGTCTGTATGCCGCCACTTCGGCATCGACAATGATACAATGATTCGAGGACTTGACAAGGCGACCGTAAAAGGCAGAGTTGAGAGCGTACCTGTACCAGGAAATTACACACTGCTTATCGACTATGCTCACAATGCCGTAAGTATGGAAAATGTACTTACAACGCTAAGAGAATATCATCCGAACAGACTCATAACAATGTTCGGTGCAGGCGGCAACAGACCGAAGGTGCGCCGTTATGAAATGGGTGAAATGAGCGGCAAGCTGTCGGATTTATCTGTTATCACAACGGATAACCCTCGTTTTGAAGAGCCGATGGACATTATAAATGATATAAAAACGGGCATAGACAAGACAGACGGAAAGTATATTGTCGTACCCGACAGAAAAGATGCAATCCGCTGGTGCATCGAAAATGCACAGCCAGGTGATATTATAGTCCTCGCTGGCAAGGGACACGAGGATTATCAGGAGATTAAGGGTGTAAAGTATCACCTCGATGAGCGTGAGGTTATCGCTGACATTCTCGCCGGTAAAAAATAACTTTTTAACAATGTATAATCATTATTAAGTGCTTATCTGCGTTTAAATCTGCGTTTAAAATAATTTGCATAAGGCCGAAAACAATCATAGCCTGCACATAAGTTATCTTCAGAAACATCAGGCATACAGACTGATCATATTAAAATAGTCACCCAAAAATTGCGACAATTTTCGCCGACTTAACCAATTAATTTCAAAAACCACTTGACTATTTTAAGGTTATATGTTAATATAACTCTTGTTGCAGTACAAAAATGTACTGCATTATATAGGGGTATAGCTCAGTTGGTAGAGCAGCGGTCTCCAAAACCGCGTGCCGAGGGTTCAAGTCCTTCTGCCCCTGCCAAGCAAAAACGGCTTAAACACTGCGTTTAAGCCGTTTTTTGGAATATAAATATGTGCGGAATGTGGTTAGTTAGACCGATATTTTTACTCGTTTTTCTGTCAAAATGCGTTATCCGGTGTTAATAATTCCAACCATTCCGTCTGTTACATCATCAAAATAGCATCAATGATTTTTGTTGAGATAATCCTTTATTAAATTTCCCTCTATACTTAGATGGGTCACCATGCAACACTTGGAAAAATTCTTCATATAATCCTTCTTCAGCAAAAGTTTGGTTATTATTTCGCAAAATTATTTTTTCGCTTCTTCTGATATCATCTTCATCTAAATACTTCTATTATAATTTGAAAACTTATTCAGCTTTATAATACCTTATTGTGAATTTAGAAGTCTTTTTTTCAACATAATGTTCTTTTCAGATATCAAACCTATTAAATGTGTCAGTTCAATTTCAAAATCTCTTGTAACATCATCTGTTCCGCTGATAGCATGTATACATTCGTGTAGCAATGTACCAGCAAAAGAACAAATTGACCTTAACTGATCTCGTTGTATTAAAATTCTCCCTTTGGATGCCTCCCATAATCCTACAGCATTAGTACGATATAATGATGATTGGTATAACGATTCAGCAATTTGTATTTCTTTTACTTGTGTAGGTTTTCCTCCAATAATATTCAATATATTATCCATTTCACAAAACACTTTTAATTCAGACGGACTTAATTCATCTACATCTATAATTTCAGGAGAAAATGTCTGCTGCATATTTACGACATATTGTTGTGCAGTATTAAGCGTTTCCCCGTCCTTTGCTTTTTCATTATAATCATTCATTTTTGTAGCAAGCGTTTCAGGAACTACAATAGGATTAAATCCATCTCTCTTCATTTCATCAATTAATGATGGATTATCTTCTAAATCATCAGCAGTTACAAAAGTTGTGTTACTATCTATTGCATTTATTTTTCGTGAAACATACATAGCGACTTCATTCCATGAAAGCTCATCATGTCTATTACCACTACTAAATTCTTGTAAATCTTCTGTCATAGCTTTAATAACTATTTCTTCATTGCATGACTTTAAAATATCTTTTACTCTATTTGTGTATGCACTTCTACCAATATTTGTCCTTTCCCTATTTAAAGCCTTTTTTATTTGTGAAGTTAGAGAAGTAATATTATAAGAAAAAAGAAAATTACTTTCTTCAGCAACCTTTACACCATTAATATATATATTGGAAATATTAGAAGTTTTTTCTATTATTTGTCCATAATTAGTAGTTTCTAACACATTATTATTTGAAAAATGTAAAAACAGTGATTCTGCTTTTTCAACATCATAATCTGAGCAACCTTCTAAACAAAAATCAGTACCAATCATGTTTATATCTTTAGGAGCAGATATTTTGGCATGTAATGTAATAATATCTTCAAAACCAATTTTAGAATTCTGTATCAATGTAATTATGCCAAATTTAGAAGTGATGGTTACTTTTATATTATGTCTATACAATGTAGCTAAAGCATCCTTTAATCCTACTCCAAATCTACCTATTAATTTTTCATTTTTTAACTTTTCTTCATTTTCATTTTGAGTAAGATGATGATAATTTAATCCCCTTCCAAAATCAATAATATGCCAATTATTATTTTTCTTTACAATCTGAATAGGTTCTGTGTTTGTTATTGCTTGCTCATCAAGTGCATTGGAAATTATTTCTCTTATGGCATGGTGCACTTCCCAATTCTCTAGAATTTTTTCTATATTTAAATCAAACTCTCGTTCTTTCATTACAAATCCTCCTCATTTTATAGTTATTATATCACCAAATATAGGAAGTTTCAACGATTTTATGTAATCGTTTAATTGCTTTTATGTTCAATCACAACTCAAACCCATCCGTTATCCCATTCAGCTTTGTCAAATCTCTTTTTACATAATACATTTCTGTGATTTCCGAAGTTGTATGACCGAGCAAATCTGCAACCTGTCGTGGAATTAGGCATTTTATTGTGCCGTCAGTTTGCTTTATTCCGTTTACAAGGTTGGTGGCGAAGGTGTGACGGAGCGAGTGTAAGCCTTTGGTTTCTATGCCTGCGGCTTTGAGGATTCTGTAATAGCGTTTTCTGAAATTTACAGGTCTGGTAAAGTTGCCGTTTTCATCAGGTATCAGCGGTGAGTCCTCTCCGAAGTAGAATTCATTTCTCAGGTCAAGTATCATTTCGATTGCAGTATCGTTAAGCGGAACATCTCGTTTGCTCGTGGCACTTTTCAGCTTGCCGACTTTCACCTCTCGTCCTTTTTCTGCCGTTACTCCGTCACGCTTTGAAATTTCCTTCACACCTCTGTTCAGGTGCATAACCCTGTTTTCAAGGTCAATATCGCTGTTGAGCAGTCCGAGTGCCTCTCCTGTTCTCAAACCAGTATTCAGCATAAGAATGTATGCGGCGGCTTGCTGATATTTTCTTTTACCATTTGAGAATGTGCTGAACGCTTCATCTTTGAATATTGTAATCTCTTCCGGCGTGAATACCGTTATGGTTTCGCTCGTCGGAAGATTTTCTTTGTCCTGCGCCGCCAGAAAGTTGCTTTTCTTTATCATTGGAGCGCTTATCATAGGATTTCTGTCAATGTATTCTTGTTGTGTGAGATATCGGAAATATTCATTCAACACATTATGCACCTTCTTAACCGTTGTGTAAGCATAACCCTCGTTCATCTTATCATTGAGCAATTTTTTAATATCTGCGGACTTAATATCTCCGACTACGTTATCGCCAATATACGGATAGATTTGATTTTTCGCAGTACATTCATACCTGTCATATGTAGTGCGTTCAACAGACGGAAACTTAAATACCTCAAGCCAGTTCTGCATACTGTCTTTCAGCCTTTTCTTTGTTTCCTGCGACTCAATTATTGAGTCATTGAACGCCGCAATATATTCCGTCATCTTCTTATTGACTTCGGCTTTTGTCGTACCCGAAAAGCTCTTTCTTTTACGCTCGCCTTGCTCATCCATATACCATACAACACCGCCCCAACGGTTGTCCGTCCTTTTAAAAGCGTTGCCGTTAGTAAGTAATTTTCTTGTCGACATAACATCAAGCCTCCTTTTCAAGTACAACAACATACCATAAATCAATCTGAATATCCAGACCAAATTTTTTATTGAACAGATTTATTGTTTGTGATAAACTTTGATTGTGAGAAAAAACTTTGAATTGCTTTATACATATGCTAACAGACTTTACAAGGTTTAACTGACAGGAGAAATATTTATGAATGATCGAAAAAATATAAAATTATTGAGAAAAACAAATATTGATATTTCCGGATGTTATTATTCTGAAAAATATGCTGAAGAACATAATTTAACAGACAAATATATGTCAAGATGTTTTGGTGAGAATCCTTCTGTGTGGATTCCTGAACAAGTTGAGGTTACGCTTAAAGGCGAAGAAGTATTATGCAGAATCAGGAAAATCGGAAATTGGTATGAAAAGCAAAAAAATAAGTTTATAACATCATCTGGAACATTCATCTCCGATAACAGAGGCGAGTTTGGCGGATGGCTTACTATACCAAACGGAGAAAAACTGTACGGAAATTTTATTCAGGTGTTTGAGTTAGAAAATAAAATATACGCTATTGATTCCTGCAATCATATGGGGGTAGGACATATTAAGATTTATGTGTTTTCCGAAAACTTAGAAGCACTAGAAATTTATTCAAATGTGCAGAATGATAATTTTTCTGAATGGATTTCATTCAAAGCAATGTTTGCATACCAAAACAGATTATTTGTTTTGGTTTCCGGAAGAGTGATTTTTGATTCTTACAACAACTCAAAAGAAAAATCATACCTAGTTGAAATTTCTGATGGAAAAGTAATAAATAAATTATCTTTTGATATCGAATTTTGCTGGGTTTATAATATGATTATAAAAAGTAATCATATGATTTTGGGCATGGATAAAGTAGTAGCAGTTATTGATTTAACTACTCACGACATAAAAGCATATACGCCAATTAGTATTGAAGCTGAAATGGATATAGTTAAGACGAGAGATATTATGATGAACGACAATACATAAATTATCAATTATTATACTTAAGGGCAATCTTTTGGTTGCTCTTTTATTTTGCTCAAGAATGGCTTGTGTCGGTTTTTATTTAGAATTTCGATTAACTTTCCTATGGTTACAATAAAATCGCAAAACGGGTAGCACACGGCTTAACAGGCGGTTTCAGAAACATTCTTTTCCACGCTTTCGATTTCGCTTTTAATGGTTTGTGCAAGAATTGGCGAGAGATAATCAATGCACTTTTGTTGATGAAGATAACCAATGTAAAACTGAACAGCCTGACAGACAAAATCACTTTTTGAAGTTGCGTTTGCATCATCAAGCATTTCTGTCATTTCTTCAACCATTGAAGGCTTCATCCAATAGGCATATTTCTTTTTATTTTCGCTCATTTTTGATAGACTCCTCAATTTCTGATTTTTGACATACTGTAAAACCGCATAACAGTCGGCTCTGCCGTCTGATGTGACGCCGTGGGGAGACGCCCCACTTTAACCTGCTTAAAATAATTTCTTCGAAAAATCGGTTCAATTATGCGTTCCTCCGCAACTGCTCACTATGAAAATAATCAATGGCTTCTGCAATAGGACGGATAGTATAGAGCAAGGTTCCGTTGCGTTTTCGTCCGTCTTTTGTAATTACCTCTGTTCTCTCGGTCGAGATTAAATGCTTATCTTCAAGGCTTTGAACATATTTTCTGACCGTATTCTGACTCATTTTCAAAGCTTGTCCGATTGTACGATAGCTCGGATAGCACTGATATGTTTTCCTGTTCTCGCACCTCAAAAGATAGCTGTACACAGCAATCTCTCCGGATGATAAGCCAATACAAAATATTTCATTCGGCATAGTAAAGTAATGGCTTGCACTATTATTAGAGTTATATCTCAAATACTTCCTCCTGTATTCTGCTCTACCCATTCACGGAATTTTTCTTTTGGCACTACCATTCTTGAACCAATTTTCAAAACAGGAAAACCCTCCGAGTGCATCAACTCATATCCGCTTGATGATGAGATACCCAGCACCTTTGAAACTATATTTGCATTTAAGAACAACGGTAGTTCGTCATAGGATTTGTAATTTGATTCTTTCATTTTGACCTCCGAATTTAATTGACAGATAAAATAGAAGTTTAATTCTATTTCTGAATTGTCTAATAAATATTTTAGCAGAACTGTTGCAAAAGCACAATAGATGTCTTATAATTAAATTACATTCTCTATTCTCGTTTCGCATTATCTATTTTCGGAGGTTTCATCTTATGGATTTTTACGCTTATTTCTGGAACAATGAAGTATATATTCAGGAGAAGTATAGGTTCAGTTCAAATGAGATTTTAACAAAATATCTGAACACAAATTACTTGAAGAAAATTGAAGAGCTTAATTTACTTTATCAGCTTTGCTCCCTACAAGAAAAGATTGAGCTTAAAGAAGATATGAGCTATGACAACATAGAAAAATATGATAAGTATGTAAAGGACGCTCAATATTATTTTGATATGATAAACAAGTGGCTGCATAGGTTTCCTCCTTATAATAAAATTCTAAAATTCCCCTTAATAACCTTATCCGATTTACTTAACGGATTCGGTATCTTTTTTGAGGATGGATTAGATGATAATTATGACAATATAGATTGGAATACCGTAAACAAATATGGCAGTGGAGAGATTGACGAGAACGGACATTCGCATTTTCATATGCATTATTTTCAGCCGAAAATTGAATCGGACTGGAACTATTATGACATTGATTTACTTGAGGAGATTAATCAACTGAACAAAATTATAGAAATAATTTTTAGTCAATACATTAGTTTTATTAAATCATATATTTCTATTCAAAAAGTTTTTCGTCCGTTCGTAGAAAACTATCTGCACAAAAAAGGAACATTTCCAAATGAGCATGAAGTTGCAGAATATTTTTCTGACTTTAATAAAAACAATTCAAAGAATTTTGACAAGATAAATTGTCAAATGAAATCCTTTGGATATAAGGTGTTGAAAGACGAAAACAAAAAGCCGATACTCTGTGAGCAAATTTTATTTTCGGATTTGCAGTCATTCCTATTCTATGACTTTTTCAACGGAATCAGGAACAACTATATTCCGAACAAGTGCAAGCACTGTGGCAAATTCTTTTTGATTCGTGGTGGCAAGTATTTCAGTTATTGCGATAATCCGTTAAAGGACGAGCCTGACAAAACCTGTCGAGATGTCGGCTCAAGACGGCACTATGATGACAAGTGCAAGAACGATCCAATCTGGCAGACCTACAACAGAGCATACAAAGCGCACTATGCACGCTATATGAAAAAGAAAATGACCATTTCCGAATTTGAGAAATGGTCACGGTTTGCGTCAGATTTGAGGGATAAAGCTATTGCAGGAAAGGTTGATTTTGAACAATATTATGCCGATATACGAAAATAGCTTATCTTTGTTTTCTGCGACTCAGATTTTGAATACTGTCTTCTTGTTTCAATAAGAAGGTTTTCGATTGAGTAATTTAAAAACATATGGTATAATTTGAGTACAGAACATTACTTTTATTCTGAAAACAAAGATAAGTGTAAAAAATTATGATTAATATATTAATTTGCGATGATAATAAAGATTTCTTATCATTATTAAAAAACGGTATAAATAACATTATTTCATCAGGTAAATTTGCTGACCTTGAATATAGGATTTCTTGTTTCAATAATTCAAGGACTGCTTTTCAGTTTTGTTCTGATTGCGTTCCGGATATTACTTTTCTGGATATTGATATGCCCGAAATAAACGGATTTAATATTGCAAAGGAACTACACGATAAGAATAGCAATGCTTTAATAATCTTTGTTACAAACTATGAAAATTATGTTTATACTTCGCTTCGTTACAGACCGTTCAGATTTATAAGGAAATCGCATATCGATACCGAACTGCGTGAGGCGTTGCAATCGGCTTTGAATGAATTGCTGTGCAAGAATAAGTTTCTTGAACTGGGCAGCAAATATTTCAACGAAAAAATATTTATTTCCGGCATTATTTATTTTGAAAGCAAGAGAAATTATGCCGAAATAGTCTGTAAAGACGGAAACAGATATCTGCACAGAAGCACTCTCGCTGATCTGGAAAAAAGCCTTAAATGCTTTGACTTTCTCAGGGTTCATGCCGCATATCTTGTAAATATGAAGTGTATTGACAGACTGTATAAAAGCACAGTCGAGCTTTGCAACGGCGAGCAGATCAACATTTCAAGGCGGCTGTATTCGCAGGTGCATAAGTCTTATTCTGAGTATTTAAGAAAGTAGGGATGTTATTTTGCCGGGTATAATTATTGAGGCGCTTTCGTGTGCTCTGTATGCATTCATATCTGTTTGGTTTACTTCTTATTTCAACAGAGGGAATATTAAATTTAATCGCAATTTCTGGATTTTTGCCGTTGTGCTGTTCCTTATAAATGGCGTAATGAATATTTTATTAAGAGATTACCTTTCTCTTGCTGTTTATTTGCCGTTTTCGTATATATTTAATCTTTTAGGATTGCTCTCTTATCCATTTTTGTCATACAAAAGCTATAGCACGGTCAGAAAATTTATCCCTGCATTTGTCTATCAGGTTTCATTTATCATTGCGAATATTTTTTCCTCTATGATAACAGCAACAGTTTGTCGTCATACGCTTATGGCGGCTTTTTATGGCTTTGAATGGGACAGAATTATTTTCTTGCTTATTAATAATCTCATTATTTGTACTATTTTGCTGATTGCGGTATTTCTGTATAAAAAAGCAAATAAAAGTAAGCATAGTTCTAAAATATATTATTTGTTGCTTCTGCTCCCTGTAATCTCCGCTTTTACTGCATTTCTTTATCCCGTTCTCAGGGAAATAGACTATTTTAATCACGCTTTTGATATATCCTATATTTGCATAGTATTTATTACCTCGCTTTCGGCTGTCTGCATATATTACCTTATTTACCGGATGTGGTTAAGTAATAAAATTGAAAAAGAAAAAGAATTGTATGAAAATATGCTTAAAATAGAAGCAAAACGCTATGAGGATATTAAAAACTCTTCAAACCGGATAAGAAAAATACGGCACGACATTAAAAATATGCTCTTTTCTGTAAAAGCGGAAATTGATGAAGATAATATTGACAGAGCACAAGGAGAGCTCAATAAAATTCTTAATGATATAAATTCAATCGGTTCGGTTATTGAGTCGGAAAACAGAACTATTGATTACATAGTGAATGCAAAGCTTGGAAATATTGAAAACAGAACAGTTGCCGTATCTGGTGATATTTCAGGTATGAACAGACTTGAGGATTTGGATATATCAATTATATTGGGAAATATTCTGGATAACGCCGTCGAGGCAACAAACGGCATTGAAAACGCAGTTATTACCCTTTCATTTTTTATCAAGAGCAATTATCAGAATATAATTTGCAAAAATACTGTCAGCCGTTCGGTTTTGCAGAATAACCCCGAGCTTGTTACTGTGAAGAATGAAAAGGATAACCACGGCTTTGGCATAAAATCGGTAAAAGAGGTTGCAGAATCGTATGACGGCTCGGTAGAATTCTTTGAAGAAAACAATATGTTTTGCGTTCATATAATGATACCTCTGCAATAGAATAAATACAGCTTAAACAATCACGGCTTCGGATTAAACAATCCGGAGCTTTTGTTATTTATCCCTAAACCACTACCAATTATCCCGTTTTTTCACATAAAAAATTTGTCAGTCATAGAATAATTTTAGATGAGATATATCGTCTATTTTTATGGCAATCTGCGTTTTTTGTAAGAAATATTAAGGAGTGTTTGTAATGAGTTTTAAGAAAAGAGTATTAATAGGCATAACAACCGGTGTAATAGCTTTATCGGCTTTAGGATTCTCAGCATCTGCTTATGGCAGTGATAATAATATCGGATATTCATATAGTGTTCCGGGCGGTCAAAATTGGGGGTTTTCAGATGCAGAGTATAGAGGTGCATCTGACACAAGTGTACCGTGGAAAGTAAACTTTACATATTCTTCTGAGGGTGAAGGAACATGTATGCAATATTTTTTGGCTGGTACCGAATGGTTCTCGCCATCAAAATTGTCTGACTATAAGCTGGTCAAGCAAGGTTCAGGTGCAAAGTATTATCGTGCTTATGACAGTGCCTATAAAAGAGATGTCAGATTAGGTGCAAGAAATAACAATAATGTTAGTAACTCATATACAGTATCTGGATATTGGGATGAGGAAACTGCAAAACATACATTTTCAGACTGAACTAAAAATTTATAGAATATAGAAAAATCGCAGATTGTCATATTAATATCCATAATACTATTCTGAAAGGTTCAATCGGTTGTATTTGCATCTAATATTATATTAAAAATCTTATTTTTTGACAAATATTAATGATATAAAGTAAATAAGGGAGTGGTGGTCAAGAAATGAATGCGAAATATTATTTTAAACGCATTATTAACAACAAAGTCAAGCTCGGAGTTATTCTGCTAATTTTTATTTTTCCTGTTATTGATATATTATTAATGCTTAATGATATACATAACGGCGGCTCGGCACTTGAGCCGAACTTGGCGTCTTTCTTGTCAAGCACCATATTCAATGGTGCTCAGATTTTGCTTTTCTGGTATTTGCCGTTATATTTTTTATTGATTGCTGCCGATGACTGCATTGAAGATTTTAAGAGCGGATATAAAAATATTCTCATAACCAAGTGGGGAAAAAAGAAGTATTTCAGAGCTAATATTATAAAAGGCTTTATAATTGGGTTTATAGTAATTTTCTTAACTCTTGCTCTCAATATTCTTTTGACGCATATTACCTTTGCAGGAGGAACTTATACAGGATTTGACTCTGACAACGGACAGATAAATGAAATTCTGCAATCTCCGTTTTTAACAAATTGTATCTATATTCTTGTCGCCTCATTTATATCAGGGGTTGTCAGTATGGGATCAGTTGCTGTTGCCTTGGCATTACATAACCGTTATCTGGTTTATCCGATTGTATTTATTTTGTGGTATATTCCATCCACTGTTAATAAGTCAATTATTCTTGCTTTACAACCTTTTACGGAATATTCATTGTCTGATGTGTTGCCGACTGTTTTAATTGTAATTGCTGTTAATATTGCGGCAGTTGTGTTTGCATGTATCAAGGTGATTAAGTATGAACAAGTGTAAGATCAAAAAATATTTGTTTGCATTTTCAGGATTTTCTGTTTTCTTTATTTTTTTCTGGATTTATCCGGTTTTGGGTTTTAATGCATGGCTGAAAACAGAAGAGGCACCTGAGTTGAGCATAGAAGAGGTATTTTTAAATATAATGGGGCCTAACGGCAATTTTATAAATCCCACAAAAATACTTGTTTTGTATCTGGTACCATTTGTTTTGGTTTTAAGCGCATTGTTCTTTACAGATAATCCGGCTTTTCTCGTAAAACTGAAATCAAGAAAAAATTATGTCAACAAGCATATATCCGATGTCCTTTTGTTTTCTGCTGTTTTTGTCTTACTTATTGAAGCAATAAATATATTATGTGCATTATTTATGTTTGGCACAGATTTGATTATGAGATTTAAGCTCATAGAATACAGCGCAATAGACTATATAACATTGTTATTGTTTTATTTTCGGGTCGGCATTATGCTGTTTATTTTTGGTGTTATTACCAATAAAAAACTTGCCGCTTTTATGACTATGGCTTTATACTTTATAGAATTTTTCGGAGGGTACTTCTTTCGTGCACTTGAAAACTTATGGACGCCAAACAAGGACGCTGTATCGGTGATTTATTTATTGACAGGCAGTATGCAGCCGACAGATACAGTTCCAGTAATAATCAGGGGTTTGATAATGAATATTGCACTTGTTATATTTGCTTATTATTTATTTTCCAAAAAAGATATTATTGAGAAAAAGGGAAACAGATAGCGATGAAAAAGTCAAAATTAATAACACTGTCCACATTGCTTTGTGCAATAATTATGCAGGCATTTACTTTCCTGAATGCTTCAGGAGTGTATTATGAAAACGGCTTTGCAACAGGTATATCGAATCAGAGCAAAAATTACGATGTTGCATTCAGTCTGATTATAATTTTTCTGCCCATTGTTTTCATCCTGTTTTTCTTCAGCGGAACAATACAAGAGATAACTCAGGGGTATGGCAAGCTGCTGATAATACGCAGCTATTCAAAAGTTAAGCTGATATTAAAAAGATTATTCAGAAACAGCGGATTGTTATTGCTTATGGTTCTGTTGCAGTGTGCAGTATTTTTGTTTGTTAACAGTTCTCTTATTTGTGTTGAAAAAGGAATGCTTGGGTCGCTGATTATGTATTTTATAATTCTACACTCAATAATTATGCTGCAAAGCTTTCTTGAACTTTATATTATGCCGCAAAACGCAAGCATAATACTGCTTATTTACAGCTTTGCCTCATATTACATCGTACAGGTCACAGAGGAAAATGTATTGATAAAAATACTTTTGTTTCCATGCCTTATGTTTGGTATGCAAAATGGGGCAGTAAGTGGCGAAAACATTTATTATGTGTATCTTTGTATTGGTGTTATATTTAATGTAATTCTTGTTTTACTATGTGTTCACAAATTTAAAAAAATAGATATTTTTTGAGGTGATTATTATGATAGAGGTAAAAAATGTAAACAAAACTCTCAGCTCAAGACAGGTTCTTGAGAACATTAACTATAATTTTGAATACGGAAAGGTTTACGGTTTGTGCGGAACAAACGGCTCGGGCAAGACTATGCTGCTGCGGGCTATTGCAGGACTTATTATACCGGACAGCGGCGAGATTGTCATAGACGGAAAAGTTTTACATAAGGATATTTCTTTCCCTCCGAATGTCGGATTAGTAATTGAAAATATGACTCTTTTGCCCGGCTACAATGCTTTTGACAATTTAAAGCTGCTGTCTGAAATAAAAAAGACGGCGACAGATGAGGATATTAAAAGTGCAATCAAACGTGTCGGATTAAAATCAGATTTAAAGGTGAAAAAATATTCTCTCGGTATGAAACAAAGGCTGAATATAGCGCAGGCGATATTTGAAAAGCAGAATATTATACTTCTTGACGAGCCTACAAATGCCTTAGACGGGGACGGTGTTAAGCTTATTTACAACATAATAATAGAAGAAAAAGAACGAGGTGCGCTTATAATTATTGCAACCCATCACGAGGAGGATTTAAAAGAGGTATGTGATACGATACTTGTAATGTCGGAGGGAAGATTACGTGAAAAGTAAACTATTAACTAAAAAAAGCTTTATTGCCGTAATACTGATTGTCTGTATGTTAATTGGTTTATCATATCTTGCGAATAAGACCATTGTTGCTTCTCGTCTGGAGGCAATGGCATATCAAGAAGAATATGCCACAAAAGCTTCTGAAGACGGCTTATACCTTATTTCATACGAACCTGATAATGAAGGCAATAAGATTGGAGGTATTTTCTTTTTTATCGGAAGTAATTATCTTCTGAAAACTTCGGACATTCCTTCTCATTGCGGCGGTTCAGAAATAAAAAATATTGATGAAGAGGCTTTTATGGGCAGCGAAAACCTTAAAAAAGTAACTCTGCCGCAAACTGTTGAAACAATCGGAGATAATGCCTTTGAAAATTGTAAAAATCTTGAAGAAATATATATACCTTCAAGCGTTATCCGAATCAGTCAGAATGCTTTCAGCGGGACATCAGGATTTACAATGTATGTTGAAAAAGATTCATATGCCGAAAAGTTTGCAGAGAAAAATAGCATTGAATTTGATTATTACATTCCCAAGCCTATAAATGAAAATAAGGAAGCCGATTACTCAAAAACGGTGAATGATAAACAGTATAATGACTTCTTTTATTCTGTTTACTATTACAACAATGTTCCCTGCTGTGCAATAACAAGCTATAACACAATGAGCGACAACAATAACGTGACTGTTCCGAAAGAGCTTAACGGTATCAAGGTTACAACAATCGCCCCGGAAGCTTTTGCGTATAGTCAGAATATTGAAACAATAACACTGCCCGATACAATAAACGGAGTCGGAGCGTATGCATTCTCCGAATGCAGTTCATTAAAAAAGGTTATATTTAGTGATAGCGATGTCACAATCGGTAAAGAAATCTTAAAGAATTCGCCAAATGCGATTATATGTGCTCCAAAAAACTCTTATGCTCAAAAGTATGCCATCGAAAATAATATAGATTATAAGGGCGCCGATTAATTATTCATTTGGTAACGTAGTGCAATATAATTGTAAAATATTACTTTATAGCACTCGTCGCTTTGCTAATAGTGAAATATTATATTTTAAATGTTTTTATTGTTCTAATTGTTTAGTAGTTTTTGATTAACATGTATCTTGCCGTTAGGCGGTAATATGGATCACCATTTAGCGAAACCCATTTCAACTTATATTTGATTTTGTGCTTATAAATTGATATTCTAATATTAAATGGTGCATATAGACTATCCCTTTTCTCAGAAATATCTAAATGCAGGTTGGTAAATTCGAAGAGCATCAAAAAAGCATCAAAATTACAAAAACGCAATTTTTATGCTCCAACTTTGGCTTGGAAAGTGGCTTATCTATGCGGTTTTGAGCTTTCAACAGTCGCTCCAAAACCGCGTGCCGAGGGTTCAAGTCCTTCTGCCCCTGCCAATCAAAAACGGCTTAAACACTGCGTTTAAGCCGTTTTTTGATATGATTTTATGTATGGAGCACGGTCTGATTTTCCCGTTTTGGTGCTTGTTTCAGGCATCAAAATGTTCAACCGGCGCTAATAATTCCAACGTTTCCGTCTGCTACATCATCAAAATAGCATCAAGTTTATTTTATCCAAGGCAACTGTACCTCTATAAAATCAGCCAAAGCCTTAGCATCAATCGTCCAAGCAATAATTACTAGAATTCCTATAACGCCAATAATAATATTAAACCATCTAATTTTAAAGAGTTTAATCTCTTTGTCATTGATATGACATATAAATCTTATTAAAATATAAATTGTATTTGCAAGGATAAAGGCAAGAAAATCTATCACCAGTATCAATCTATATATACTAATAGCATTTATATTTTGCAATACCGATGTCGAGAAGGTAACTCCACCAACAAAAGCTAAAACAATTGCAGCAAATATACCTAAAATAGATATATATTCTTTTTCAATATGCTTAACATCCTCTTTAACTTCCCTTGATATTGTTTCCTTTGCTGAATCCATACTATTTACAAGATTATTTTTTATAACTTCTTTCGTATTAGAATTCAAAGATTTTTGATGTAATGCTAATTGAAAATGGTCATATATCTTAATTATAATCTTACAGTGATCTTCATCAACTTTATTTGTTTCATCTAAAGAAAATGATAATAGATTATCAATATTAGTTGCAAAATTACCTTGCTCATCTTCTTCGAGTCCATAAACGAAGCTGCTAATTTCTGAGTATAGAATTCTTTCTCTAGTGGATTTTTCCTTGAGATAATTCTTAATCGCATCAACTGTTTTTTGTGGATTATAATCTTTAGATGGTAAGCAAAGAGCACGGCACATTCTCTTTATTTTTATTTTAGAAAATCTTAAGACATCTTCTTTTGTTTGATTAGTTTTGATATTTTGCTCTTCCGTTTTAAGAAGCGCTTCAAAATTTTCATCCATCAAAGTAACTCCTTATCGCTTCGTTTGAAATTATGTTGTTGTGTCCCTGCTTGTATGCATCCATCCACGGGGCTTGATGATGAGTAATATTCACTAAAGCAGTAGTGCTATACTTTGCAAACTTATCAACTAATTTTTCTATAATTTCTTTATCGTCATTACAAATTATATCATCATGATACTGCACAACTTTCGATTTCCAAAAGTCATTTTCATCATATTCGATGTAATGCGTTACTCTAGGAATATTTGTATTTCCAAATTGTTTATATTCATGATACGCAACTGGTACAACTGGACCAAATGTCCACGCTTCAATCTTTTCCTTAAAACATGGTTTTTTTGAATCTGTGCAAGATAAAAAATAAGCCTGTATAAAATAAAGAATTTTTTGCAGTTTTAAATTAGATAAACTATAATCTTTTTCATCGCAATAATTAATTATGAATCTACATATATCTAAAACATTATACATTATAGTCCCTCCCTTCTAATATAATTATAGCATTTTTCAAATATTGTGTAAAGTCATTGAAGTTATTTCAATTAAATTTCTATCAATAAATATTACATATCAAATCCATCTGTAATGCCATTCAGTTTAGTCAAATCTCTTTTGACATAATACATTTCTGTGATTTCGGAGGTTGTATGTCCGAGCAAATCTGCGACCTGTCGTGGAGTTAAAGATTTTATTGTGCCGTCCTCTTGCTTTATGCCGTTTACAAGGTTTGTAGCAAATGTATGGCGGAGTGAGTGTAAACCTTTGGTTTCTATGCCTGCGGCTTTGAGGATTCTGTAATAGCGTTTGCGGAAATTTACAGGTCGGGTAAAATTGCCGTTTCCATCGGGTATCAGCGGTGAATCCTCCCCGAAGTAGAACTCTTTTCTCAGGTCAAGTATCATCTCTATTGCCGTATCGTTCAGCGGAACATCTCGCTTGCTCGTGGCACTTTTGAGCTTGCCGACTTTTACTTCCCGTCCTTTTTCTGCTGTGACTCCGTCACGTTTTGAAATTTCCTTAACACCTCTGTTAAGGTGCATTACACGATTGCCAAGGTCGATGTCGCTGTTGAGCAGTCCGAGTACCTCGCCTGTTCTCAAACCTGTATTCAGCATAAGGATATATGCGGCGGCTTGCTGATATTTTCTCTTGCCGTTTGAGAATGTGCTAAATGCTTCATCTTTGAAGATTTTAATTTCTTCCGGCGTGAATACCGTTATGGTTTCGCTCGTCGGAAGATTTTCTTTGTCCTGCGCCGCCAGAAAGTTGCTCTTCTTAATCATCGGAGCACTTATCATAGGATTTCTGTCAATATACTCCTGCTGTGTCAGATATCTAAAATATTCGTTAAGAACATTGTGCACTTTCTTAACCGTAGTGTAAGCATAGCCCTCGTTCATCTTGTCATTGAGCAATTTTTTAATGTCCGCTAACTTGATATCTCCGACTACCTTATCGCCGATATACGGATAGATTTGATTTTTCGCCGTACATTCATACCTGTCATATGTAGTGCGTTCAACAGACGGGAACTTAAATACCTCAAGCCAGTTCTGCATACTGTCTTTCAACCTTTTCTTTGTTTCCTGCGACTCAATTATTGAGTCATTAAACGCCGAAATATATTCCGTCATCTTCTTATTGACCTCTGCTTTAGTCGTACCCGAAAAGCTCTTTCTTTTTCGTTCGCCTTGCTCATCCATATACCAAACCACACCGCACCAACGGTTGTCCGTCCTCTTGAAAGCGTTGCCGTTTGTAAGTAATTTTCTTGTTGACATAATATCAATCCTCCTTTTCAAGTACAACAACATACCATAAATCTCTTTGAATATCCAGACCAAATTTGAAACTCTCAAAAATCGCCCGTGCCGGTTTTATTCATATTTTTCGATTACTTTCTTGCTGATTGCAACGAAATCGCAACACGTGCAACACACGGCTCAACAGAAGGTTTACATTGACATTGTAAATCCCTGCTCTTCATCATTTTCGATTTCGTTCTGATTAACCGTTCTGTCGGTTTTGAGTCCGTGAGCAAGCTTTTTCTGTTCAAGCTTTGATTTTAACTTACCGTCAACCTGACCGAATAATTTAGCTAGTTTACGCTTGCAACTGTTTGCAATCAATTTTGCGAGTATGAGGACTATTCCTGAAACAGATTGCTCAACACTTGATTTATCAATTTCCATTGTCGGAGTTACTTTAGATAATAAATTGACCGACTTCAAAATATAGTTCTTGATACTTCTGAATTCTTTGTTATCTTCAAGCGGTATATCTGGCTTTTCTTTATCATAGTACAGCGACAGTTTTTCGCTGTTGATTTCATTCCATTTTGTATAGAGCTTTGACAAATTTTTATCCTTTGCAAGTTCCGCCACAATATTGTTGACGGTTTCTTTTATTGATTTAGGAAGATAGCCGTACATCAACCTGCCGTTGTAACTTTTGAGCTGTTCAGTAAGTTTTCTGAACAGCTCAACCATATTATCGGAAACATAAACATCTGAATCAATATTTGAAATTAAATCATCAATTACATTCTTTGCCTCATTTTTAAGTTCGTCACGGATTTCTGTCTGCATTTCAAACAGCTTGTACTGCTCATTTCTGAAAATATCGTTACCGAAAACACTGCGCATACTTTCTATGCCATTGTTGGTCAGATAACCTTGTCCTGACTTTGAGTAAACCATTAGGTGTATATGGGGATGATGTGTTGTGTTATGAAATGCTCCGTACCATTGCAAGTCGCTTGGCTCTATTTTATGAGCCTTGGCTATTTCTAAAGCATTTCTTCTAACTAAACTTTTCCAAGCATTTGCGTTGTTGTAACCGAGTCTTTCTGCATCTTCCCTTTTAAGACTTATGACATGAGTCCACACAATTCCTTTGTGATTTGAAACTTCATCCGCTACCTCATCAAGATTTATTTTATCATCAGTTTGAGAAAATAATCCGTGTTTTCCTAACTTCTCAACACCGGGTCTTTCAGCATAATAGGTCACTAGCTTTTTGACACCGTCTATTATGCCTTCATTTCAGGGTAATCCCAAGCGTCAGGAACGGTTTTAAGTGCAGTACAGATTAAATCATTTTGCTTCTTAGTAGCAGGTGAATTATCAACACCGTTAGGCAATTTTTCAACACCCTCACGAGTGCCCATATATTTTATCAGCTTACCTGCATTTGATGATGCAGGATTTTTAATGTATCGGCTTGTAAAAATAATCTTCGGCATTTATTAACTCCGTTGAAATTTGTAAGCATTTTCAAAAGTTATGATGCCGTTGTTTCGTGCAACTTCTTCTGCACAGAGATTATTAAGCGCTGATAATGAAACTTTATCAATCTGATTTGTAGCCGCAACAACATTACTCAGTTTTGCCTGTTCCACAGCCAACTTAAACAGCATTTCAGAAACATTCTTTTCCACGCTTTCAATTTCACTTTTTATGCTCTGAGCAAGGATTGGTGAAAGATAATTAATGCACTTTTGCTGATGTAGATAACCGATATAGAACTGAACAGCCTGACAGACAAAATCACTTTTTGAAGTCGCATTTGCTGTATCAAGCATTTCTGTAATTTCTTCAACCATTGAAGGCTTCATCCAATAGGCATATTTCTTTTTATTTTCGCTCATTTTTGATAGACTCCTCAATTTCTGATTTTTGACATACTGTAAAACCGCATAACAGTCGGCTCTGCCGTCTGATGTGACGCCGTGGGGAGACGCCCCACTTTAACCTGCTTAAAATAATTTTCTCGAAATTATGCGTTTCTCCGCAACTGCTCATTGTGAAAGTAATCAATAGCTTCTCTGATAGGACGGATAGTATAGAGCAAAGTGCCGTTGCGCTTTCGTCCGTCTTTTGTAATTACCTCTGTTCTCTCGGTCGAGATTAAACGCTTATCCTCAAGGCTTTGAATATATTTTCTTACAGTATTCTGACTCATTTTCAGAGCTTGTCCGATTGTACGGTAGCTGGGATAGCACTGATATGTTTTTCTGTTTTCACATCTCAGGAGGTAACTATACACAGCAATCTCTCCGGATGATAAGCCAAGACAAAATATTTCATTCGGCATAGTAAAGTAATGGCTTGCACTATTATTAGAGTTATATCTCAAATACTTCCTCCTGTATTCTGCTCTACCCATTCACGGAATTTTTCTTTTGGCACTACCATTCTTGAACCAATTTTCAAAACAGGAAAACCCTCCGAGTGCATCAACTCATATCCGCTTGATGATGAGATACCCAGCACCTTTGAAACTATATTTGCATTTAAGAACAACGGTAGTTCGTCATAGGATTTGTAATTTGATTCTTTCATTTTGACCTCCGAATTTAATTGACAGATAAAATAGAAGTTTAATTCTATTTCTGAATTGTCTAATAAATATTTTAGCAGAACTGTTGCAAAAGCACAATAGATGTCTTATAATTAAATTACATTCTCTATTCTCGTTTCGCATTATCTATTTTCGGAGGTTTCATCTTATGGATTTTTACGCTTATTTCTGGAACAATGAAGTATATATTCAGGAGAAGTATAGGTTCAGTTCAAATGAGATTTTAACAAAATATCTGAACACAAATTACTTGAAGAAAATTGAAGAGCTTAATTTACTTTATCAGCTTTGCTCCCTACAAGAAAAGATTGAGCTTAAAGAAGATATGAGCTATGACAACATAGAAAAATATGATAAGTATGTAAAGGACGCTCAATATTATTTTGATATGATAAACAAGTGGCTGCATAGGTTTCCTCCTTATAATAAAATTCTAAAATTCCCCTTAATAACCTTATCCGATTTACTTAACGGATTCGGTATCTTTTTTGAGGATGGATTAGATGATAATTATGACAATATAGATTGGAATACCGTAAACAAATATGGCAGTGGAGAGATTGACGAGAACGGACATTCGCATTTTCATATGCATTATTTTCAGCCGAAAATTGAATCGGACTGGAACTATTATGACATTGATTTACTTGAGGAGATTAATCAACTGAACAAAATTATAGAAATAATTTTTAGTCAATACATTAGTTTTATTAAATCATATATTTCTATTCAAAAAGTTTTTCGTCCGTTCGTAGAAAACTATCTGCACAAAAAAGGAACATTTCCAAATGAGCATGAAGTTGCAGAATATTTTTCTGACTTTAATAAAAACAATTCAAAGAATTTTGACAAGATAAATTGTCAAATGAAATCCTTTGGATATAAGGTGTTGAAAGACGAAAACAAAAAGCCGATACTCTGTGAGCAAATTTTATTTTCGGATTTGCAGTCATTCCTATTCTATGACTTTTTCAACGGAATCAGGAACAACTATATTCCGAACAAGTGCAAGCACTGTGGCAAATTCTTTTTGATTCGTGGTGGCAAGTATTTCAGTTATTGCGATAATCCGTTAAAGGACGAGCCTGACAAAACCTGTCGAGATGTCGGCTCAAGACGGCACTATGATGACAAGTGCAAGAACGATCCAATCTGGCAGACCTACAACAGAGCATACAAAGCGCACTATGCACGCTATATGAAAAAGAAAATGACCATTTCCGAATTTGAGAAATGGTCACGGTTTGCGTCAGATTTGAGGGATAAAGCTATTGCAGGAGAGATTGAGTTTGAGCAGTATTATGCTGATATACGCAAGTAGCTTATCTTTGTTTTCTGCTATGCAAATTTTGGATATCTCAAAAATTAAAAACTACTTTTACTTACCTTTGCAAAACCCAGTTACATTTATTTTTTATATATTGTTTTGCATATTTTTTCATACTGTGCATTTGCATATGTATCTGTCATACCTGAAATATAGTCACAAATATCTCTGACTAATATTTTCTGCTTCTTTTTATATTCATCTGAATCAGCGTCTGCATTACAAATATTAGCAAACTCAAGTTTTATCGCATTTTGACTTCCGTCAATCAAATCAATAATATTATGAATATCATCCTTTGAATTAATAAAGTCCTTATATATTTTTCTTTTTGTGCCTTTATGTAAAAGTTTCGGATTATCATAATAGGCATTAAACAATGATTCCACAACTACTGAAGCGTTTTGATCCGATATTGAAACTTCATTACTGTTTAAAACCTTGTTGTTAAGCATTTTCTTAAGATAGCCGCAAATTAATTCACCTTTATCCGAAAATACAATCAGCTCATCATTTATGATATGACTTACATTAAAGTCCTGTTCATTTTCGCACAAATAATTATCTATATTTATTTGCGACGCATTGATTACATCATTAATAAAATACTTTACTATCGCAGAGGATATCTGAAAAGAAAACAATTCATTATTATCTGAAATTATTTTATTACTACAACCTTTTTTCCTCTCTTCAATTTCTTTAATTTCTTTCGCTAAATCTTCAAACTTACTCAATTTTAAATACGAAAGAAATTCATCAAAGGATAAAAGATCAGATGCAAATGCATCGTCAATATCGTGGCTTCTCTGAGCAATTTCATCTGCTATAGCCACTATTTGACCTTCCACCGTTATAGAATGTGATTTTTCCAGATGCAAGTACTCAATCAGATCTTCATCATCTGCAAATTCTGAAATTTCTATACCATCTTTCTGCCCTGTGTGCTTGAACAATCCTTCCATAACCTGAAAGGACAAATCCAAACCGTCAATTTCATAATAAGCTTTTTCCAAATTGGATACTACACGAAGTCCTTGATAATTATGCTTAAATCCGCCTGCTTCAGGGAATCGTTCTGATAATATATCATGTAAAGTTCTTTCGCCTATATGTCCAAAAGGCGTATGTCCTAAATCATGAGCAATAGCAATTGCCTCTGTTAACGACTGATTAAAATGCAATGCGTTACATATACTTCTTGCAATTTGACAAACAATCATTGTATGCGTCATCCGTGTACGGTAATGATCTCCCTTTGATGCAGAAAACACCTGTGTTTTGTCAACCATCCTTCTGTATGACTTGGAATAGATAATTCTGTCATAATCTCTCTGATATTCGCTTCGTCCATCTTTAGTAGGCTCTTTCAAATCATATTGTCTTTTACAATATTCATTTTTCTGTGCGAGTTTATGTAATGCGGACTCATTTGAAATAGTTTTATAATCTTTGACATCTTTAACAAAATTGTCATTAAGTTTTTCCAACTGACTGAATTGTAAAAATAACTTTTGTGACGTTTCAGCAGTTATATATCTATCTTCAAAATCAACATCAATATCTAAAAATATTGAATCGCAGGCATTCATAATTACAACCTTTGATGAAGATGAATACAAAGGTTTGAAAACCAGATAGTCACCTTTATCATCACAAGAAAGAGCACACTCGCACCAATGCAGTTCTTTTATTTCATCATTACAATAAAGAATTAAGCCTCTTTTAATATCGCTATAATTATTTTTTCTTATTCCAAAGTATTTAAAGTCGCCATCATCTAATTTTTCTTTAGCTTTTTGATAAATTGGTGTTCCTTCTTTTAATTTGATTAACACAAATTTATTGTTTTGTTTATCTTCAGCCATATTTACAAACCCTTTCGTTTTTAGCTACAACATCAAATTTGATTTTAAGGAAACACTGATTAAATCGTTTGTGCGTATTGCGCCGTCAGTTTTTTTGGGCAAGCTGGCGGAAAATATGCAAACAAGATGTGCAAACAGCTTTTAAGCGTGATTTATTCAGTGTTTCCTTAATAATTTGTTATCAATTTAGATTGATCTCTTTATATCATAATCTGATAATAAATATAATTATTTTTAATACTAATTTTTCTTTACATATCATTTATTCGCTTAATATAATCTCTTTTTTTGAATTTTCTGCATTACTGAAAGAAATTTTTAGTGGCAAATATCCAAAATTATTCCAGCTTTCGTCAGAAAACACATCCTTTACAAAAACATACGGAATTGTAACTCTTGCTTTATCATTAATATTAATTAATTCTATAGTTTCACAATTAATAAGTGAAAACAAATTATAGCTGATTCCCTGAGAATAAGTAAGCGTCTGAGCGTATAAATTCGATAAATCAAATTTGTACATCTTGCTGTCATTTGTATTGATTTTGGTAATTTCCATATTTACGGTAAGTATTTTAACATCTGCATACATCTTGAATTGCTCATCGTCAATTTCAACACCGTATTTTTTCTCAAATTCTTTTTCGGTCAGAATATTATATTCGGTTGCTTTATATTGATAAGCGTTTTCAGAAATATTCTCACCAATATGACAGTTTATAATCTCTGTTTTCCCATAATTTAAATTAAGAAATGATACCCAAATAAAATAAGCAAGCACAGCCGCAATACAAATCGGAATAATCCAAACCCGTTTCCTGTTATTATTTTTCATTTTCTTTCTCCACTATTCTGTGTCCTACAATTTCTCCCTCAAAAATTGTATATATTTCATCACTTAAAATCTCAAGCTCTTCTTTATCGTGACAGGCTACTATAATAACTGAACCTTCTGATTTCAAATTATTAATAATTCTTCTTACGCTTTCGACTCCGCTGCTGTCAATTGCATTAATCGGCTCGTCAAGCAAAACTATATCCGGCTTTTCTATTACTGCATTGCCAATACCCAACTTTTGTTTCATACCGAGCGAAAATTTTTTATACTTCTTTTTATCATCCGGATTAAGACCGACCTCAGACAGAATTTTAATAATTTCGTCATCACCGATTTTATTATTGATTGACGCAAGAATTTTTAAATTTTTAAATGCGGAATATTCATCAATAAAAGCCGGATTTTCTATAAGAACTCCTATGCTTGGAGGAAAAGAAAAATCTTTTCCTAAAATCCCGTCATTAATCTTAACAGTTCCTTTGCCGGGTTTTATCAATCCGCTTATTGCTCTCATAAGCATAGTTTTGCCCGAACCGTTTTTGCCCTCTAAACCATAACATTTACCGCCCGTCAATGTCAGATTTACATTGTTCAGTACTGTAACACCCTTTATTTTTTTTGAAAGATTATTTATTTCTATCTGTACCATAATTCACCTTAATCTTTATTGAGAATATCCTTGTTTCCAAAATAAACGAATCCTATAATCAATGCTGCAATAAGATATATTGCTAAATACAAAACAGTTTCTTCCACAGTAAATCCTACGGGAGTGGCAAACCGACTTCTTATAACCATTGATGCATTACCTATTAACGCAGGATTTGATATATATGTTGATGACAGCATAACAACAATTATTGCTAAAAATGATATAAACGGACTGATAATATATGACATCATAACCTGTACTATACTTGCAACTATTGAGGTCAGCATGGGCATTGTGATTATGAAAATCACAAAATTTTCAACATAGATGTCCTGTAAATCAATATCATAAAACAGCCTTGTAATATATTCGCCCGGCATAAACGAAAGCGAATTTCCTGTAAACAACGCAAAAATAAAAGAGGCTGAATATATTACAATATAATACGCAATCACCATACAGACAATCCACACAAGCTTTGATAATAACCATCTTGAACGGGATTGTGTTCTTAACAGCGTATTCTTTCCGTATCCGTTCAGGTCACGCACGGGATAATAACCTACAATAAGCGCAATCATAACCTGATTAAACATCCATACTGCCGGCAATAAATACTGTCCGTCCATATTGGGCGAGTATAATTTCATTCCCCTCAGATTATATAAAATAAAATCCATTACCGAAATTGAAATATTTTCATTTATTCCGTTATCCTGATTATACTGTAACAATTGAGAGAACATAAGAGTACAACAGGCTATGCATACAATAAACGCAAAAGCCAGCTTTATCCATTCCTCCCTGATTCCTCGTCTTAAATCAAATAATGCAAGCTTAAAAAGTTTCATTAATTTTTCCTCCGATATAAAAAAGAGAAAATGATACCACGAACAATATTAAAGCTTCAATTAAAACTACATACCCATTAGCAGCTGTCACAAATTGTGCAGGAGATAAAAAATTCTGGGGATTCAGATAATCCAGATTTAATTGTACACATACAAAGCTTAATGCTGCTACAACCAAAAAAGACGAAATGAACACAGAAAATTTATGTTTTACAAATTCACTTACGGACATTGCCAGACAGGCAAAGAGTCCGCCAAATATAAAATCAATCAGCATATATCCCAATGTATATAACAAGGGGTGAGTAAAGAACAGTTCGCTCCACATATTTATATCTACAACCGGATTCATTACAAGCGAATCCGGTATTCTTGCCGGAGCATATAGTGATGTCAGCAAGAACGCTGTCAGCAATGGAATGACAACTGCAACTCCGCCTGAAATGAAGGTTGTAATATACTTTATAATCAGGCATTTATTCTTTGAAAATCTTGTATAAAGATTTTTTACATATCCGCTTTTTCTGTCTTTATAATATATCATTGCGCCGGGATAAACTGCCAATAACGGCAATATGTAATAAAACATAATAGCTAAAAAGTCTGTGCTCATCCCAAACCATCTGCCATACAGACTCGTCAGATCAGCACCTGAAGACAATCCGGCCTCTGCGATGTAGTTTTTAATTTCAATTTCATTGAGTAAATTCTGAATTGTATGCGGTAATACTATTACAATTCCTATCAGGAGTGCAATAAGCATATTTTTATTAAATATTGCTCTTTTAATTTCAATTTTAAACAGGTTCATTTTCTCCTCCTACCTATAAAGCTTAAAATACTTATTTCCGTTATCCGAGTCAAAGCATAGGTATGCAGAGGTATATAAATCATTATCCAGAACATACTTTAATGTAACTTCATTGGTGTTGCTTGCTTTCAGCGTTGATTTTAAATAATCGTCAAAACTGTCAGCCTCAGGATTATCCGACGGTATAAGACAAACCGGAGTCATAGAAAATTCTGTTTCGCCGTTTTCGTTACAGTAATTGTTTGTATCATAATATTCATTACCGTCTTCGTCCTCAAAAATAACGGTCAGGGACGGAAAGTTCGTTAAACAAATATTTTTATCACTGTTATTCTCAATTTTCAATGTAAAAGTATGCAGGGTTCTGTTCACATAAGCTTCTTCACCGAATATTTTATTTCCGCTTTCGTCAATATGATAGGTTTTCCTTTGATAACCTTTAATTTTGTAAAAAGCATTGTAATCATCAAATTGATTTTCAACCTCGACATACGGCAAAAAGCTTTTTTTATAATCAAAATATTGCGCATAGGAGTTATCCTCATATAAATTCCGAAAATCTCTGTTATACTCAATTATTGAGAGATTAAGTGCCTCTCCGTTTTGAATAATTTCAAAGCTTTCTTCAAGCTCTACGGTATTCTCGTCAGTGAGTATTTTGGTCTTTGTATCTTCCGTACGGGGTTCAACTTTGCTTTCACCGTTTTTTGTGTTGCAGGATGTAAGAACAACTAACGCCGATAAAAAAATAAAAAATACAGAAATTTTCTTCATTTCATACTCCTAAAAAATCTTCACCAAAGTATCCAGCTGTCCGCCGATAAAAGACAAATATACATCATCTTCAAGATCCTTGTCTATAATAAAGCCTAATGTGCATTCAAGTTCCTCATTTGGTTTAAAATCATATACAAAAAATTTCTTCGCTCTCGTTATTTCGTTATCGGAATCCTTGTATTGTGATTGAGGAAAATAAACAGGACCTTCGGACAAATAATGCTTACCGTCAGAGCTTTTATACTGAATATGACCTTCAACTTCACCGACAAACTCGTCATCTATATCACTGTATTTATATAAGCACAAGGCGGGAGTGACGGTAAACTGCATATTTTTATCTGAAGTATTTTTCCAGACAAAATCTACAAGTAATAATTCCGGCTGTACATCATTGGTTTCACCGACAGTCTTAATATCCAGCCCTCCGTTAATCGGCATATAGCTTATTCTGTTGTAAGTTTTGATTTTATTGTCAGAGGAAATACGATTCTTTATATCCTCACTGAAATCAAGAAAATTTTTTTCATCAAGTTCGGAAACTTTTTCAATTACTTTTATGTCTTTTATAGATACTCTAAAATCGCCGACATTCACTTCTTCATTTGTATCTTTAATATAAGCCTTCGGATATTTATTTTCTCCGAACATTTTATTTATTTCTTCTTCCGTGTAAGTCTTGACATCATTATTCTGCAAACCTGATTCATTATTGCTTATATTTTCTTCTTTATTATACTGACAACCACTACAAGCAATCACCATACATATAAGTATTACAACTATTAAAATTTTAGTTTTCATTTTATTCTCCTGTTCAAATATCCCACTCGTTTCC
This sequence comes from Acutalibacteraceae bacterium, assembly GCA_051880615.1. GTDB lineage: Bacteria > Bacillota > Clostridia > Oscillospirales > Acutalibacteraceae > UBA7067. The sequence continues at coordinate 631 of JBJEOH010000002.1, read as the reverse complement.
AAGTGGGATATTTTAATTAGTTATAATTGCCAACAGAATCGGGACTCCACAAACCTGACGCCAGCTTTCCGGAGCCAACAGTAATTTTCAGATATGCATAGTTTACACCATTTTCATATACCAAATTCTTTAATCCGCGTTCTGTGCCAGCATATACATTATAATAATCATTATAATTATTATATGTATTTCTTAAAGTCATATTGCTACCTGTATCTTTGCCACCTAAAGTAGTGCTGTCATTTGTGCCACATACCCGTACAACAACCGGGTTAGCGGTACCGCCTTCGTATTTTATATAAGCAGAAGTATCATTTTCTTTTCTCCTGTGGCCAGTAATACAAGTTGTATTGCCATCAATGCCCTTATACCAACTCCAATCTGATGTATTGGCTGCGCTTGCAAAAAAGCTGGATACTGAAAATAATGTCAATACGATTAACGCTAAGCAAATTAGCTTTTTGAACACTTTCATTTATTATGCTCCTTTTTCTTTTGAAGTATTATATAGGCTATTAGTATAAGTAAATTTGCTTTAGTTATCTACTAATCCATTGGACTCATCTCCTCATTACCAGTTTGAGACACATATAATGTATTAAATGTTGGCCTTACATATTGTTTCATAACC
>JBJEOH010000001.1:0-4472 GCA_051880615.1 Acutalibacteraceae bacterium | reverse complement strand
GGTTATGTACCGAAGCAGGATAATGTAATATTTGCTCGCCTGATGGACGCCGGGAAGCTTCTTTTCGGTAAGATTACCTCAAAGGAAAAGAAAGGCTCGTGGGTCAAGATTTATATTAAGGTTTTCCTGCACGAGTAATGAAAAACGAAATGAACTGAGAGAATTTATTATGCCTATACCATATGATAAATTGACCTATAACGACATTCTACACCATCAGGCAGCGTATGAGTGCTTCGACAAAGCCGGAAAAGAGTTGTTTCCTGATTGGGATATTATTGGCTTTGAAAAAGCGGTGCTTGGTTGTGGTGATAATCATTATTTGTTTATGGCTGAACAGATTAAAAAAGTTCCTCATCTTTTTGGAGATTTAGATGCAACTATGCCTTTTCTCCGGTTTCGAGAAGAAGGGCAGCATTACGGCTATGAGTTATTTCTTTCTCCTCCAAAGCATTGGGGTAGCCGAGGTGCGCCATTATGGTGGGCATATGCAGCACGCAAATTCACCTATGACAAACTACCTATGGACGAACAGTTCTTCTATGAAAAATATAAGAGTATTGTCCAAGAGTTTGGTATGAGGATTTATGGCAACCACCTTGTCTATATTGAACGATTTGCTGCCGGTGGAATGAGTTCGGGAATGGTTGGGGAAGAATTTGTTCGAGAAGGTTGGTATGATGTGAGACGCAGAAACCGTCTATATCAATCTGATAAAGTTGTCTCTCAAACTCTTTATTTAGATAAGGTTAAAGAGAGAATTGCTTGGTATTGCGATACAACGAATACTATTGATTATGAATTGAACCCTGATTTTGACAGCGACAGTTTTCTATTTGCATTTGAGGATACGGATATGAACGACCATCAAAAGGAAATCGTAGCTCAGCTTTGGGGAATATATACCGGAAAACCAATGAGCAAAAAAGAAGTCGCTGAGAATATGGGAGTCACATATAATAGAATCCGTCAGGTGGAAATATGCTGTCTGCGTCATATACTTCGCAACAGAAATAGAAACACTTTAATAATAGAGAAATAGTAAAGACCGTCAGATCTCATTTGAGACTTGACGGTCTTACATTTTGTGATTGTATTTAAGAAAATCGTTTTGGTGTTCCTGTTTGCGAAGTTGATAGCCTTGTGCAATCAGCGTATCCACTTTCAGAGCAATCAGGTTGATGTCGGAACTCATTGCCCGTGCAATCTGCTGAATGTCATAGCCGTTTTCAATGTATTCCAAAATGGTGTCGTCCGGGAGCGAAGCCTGAGAAGCAAAGATGTTTGCTTCATACTCCATACGGTTCTCTCTCATATCAAAGATGTTGAACTCTTTGAACCCGCCGACAGCAACAGCTTCTTGCCTGTGTAGAACATCGTGTCCGATTTCGTGCCATAGCACTATCTGCTCCACGACAGGGTGCATACCGTTTTTAAGAAAAACAAAGCGGTTCTTCAGAATAACCTTGTATGCTCCACGCTGCTTGTCAAAATTCCGGTAGATTATATTGATACCAAGCTCTTTTGCGACCTTGTATGGGTCACGAGTACCGCAGCGGTCAATGAGCTTGTTTACGATTTTCACAATCTCAGCCGTAGTGTAATACCCCAATCCGGCTCACCTCCCATATTATAGTATATCGGATATTTACCCTATAATAAATTATAAACTATTATGTGTCCCATATATTGGACTTAGTTCACTTCGAGGATTACTCGTCTTTGCGGTATTTCTTCGGGGTGTATTTTTTGTTGTTCTTCTTAGCGATGAGATATGCTTCCTGAATAGCGTCAACCATTTCACGCATATCCTCGTCAGCCATTTCGCCGCCGGCAAACAGACCGGTAACTTCTGCAAGCAACTCCTGAGCCTGTCTTGCCCCTCTGCGTCCGTATTTATCCTCTACATCGGCGATGAAAGCGTCATCCTCAGACAGCAGATAATTCACATTAACATTTAATACTTCTGCCAGTTTCTTATATCTTTCCATTCCTCTCGGACGGGATTTATCATTTTCATAAGAACCAATTATGCGTCGGGTTACGCCGATTTTAGCTGCCAACTCATCTTGACTCATACCAAGCTTTGTTCTCTCAGCCTTGACTTTTTCACCGAATGTCATTGTGATTTCACTCCTTAAAAGATTATTTACAGTTTAACTACCCATTTACTCTTGACAAGTACAGTTGAAGTGTATATAATATGAATTGGGAAGTTGAACTACACATAGTGTACACCAAACTACCCAAAATGTCAAGGGGGTTCAAAAAATGTTACGAAGCATACTTCATTGTGATATGAACAACTTCTATGCCAGCGTCGAATGTATGCTCGACCCCGCATTGAAGAAATATCCGATTGCTGTCTGCGGCTCTGTGGAGGAACGACACGGTATCGTGCTTGCGAAGAACTACAAAGCAAAGGCTTTTGATGTGAAAACCGGGGACGCAGTATGGCAGGCTAAACAGAAGTGCAAGGACTTGGTTGTAGTACCGCCCCATTATGAGGAGTATATCAAATACTCAAAGCTTGCAAGAAGCGTGTACGAGCGATATACCGACCAAGTTGAACCGTATGGTATGGACGAGTGTTGGCTGGATATTAGCGGGACGGAAAGCCTTTTCGGTTCGCCGGAAAAGGTGGCAAATGAAATTCGTGAAACGATGAAGTTTGAACTCGGCTTGACGATTTCTGTGGGTGTTTCCTTTAATAAGATATTTGCGAAGCTCGGCTCGGATATGAAGAAACCGGACGCAGTAACCGTGATACCAAAGGACACATTCAAAGAAAAGATTTGGGGACTTCCTGCCGCTGACCTGCTCGGTGTAGGACGAGCAACACAGCGAGTGCTTGACAGCTATTGTATTCGTACCATCGGGGATTTAGCGAATACCGACCCTGAGTTCTTACGCAGAAGATTAGGAAAGAACGGAGTAGTTTTATGGAACTATGCCAATGGTAACGACCTTTCCCTTGTTGCCAAGAAAGACTTCGTTTCCCCTATAAAAAGTGTAGGACACGGTATAACAACAGTAGCAGACTTAGAGAAACCGGAGCAGGTGTGGCCCGTGTTTCTCGAATTGACCCAAGACATCGGTCACAAGCTCCGTGTTCACGGACTGAGTGCTGAAGGTGTCGCAATACATATTAGAGACAACACGCTCAATACAAGGCAATGGCAGACGAAGATTGCACTTCCTACACAGTCTCCGATGATTATTGCAAAGACCGCTTTTCAGTTGTTTGAAAAAAGATATGGGTGGAATAACCCTATCCGTTCTGTGACGGTACAAGCCATAAATCTTATTCCACAAGACACGCCCCGTCAAATTGATATGTTTGTGGACGCTGCTAAGCAGGACAAATTGGAGAGAATGGAAAAGTGTGTTGAAGAAATCAGACGGCGTTTCGGAAAGGACAGCATAAGGAATGGGGTTCTGTGTCAGAACCTGCGGCTACCACCGGAAAAAGCCGAAATCACTATGCCGACAGGTATGGTTGGTTAAGGAGGGCTTAATGTGATTGACGAAAAAGAGGTTACGGCTTATGTTACGATACCCGACTGCTTTTTGCAGGGGTGCAGCGAAGATATTGTTATCTTCCGTGCGGACGGCGGAAACCATTTTACCGACTACGGGATATATGAGGGAATGTTTCTTTTCTTTGACCGCAAAAAACGCTTTAAGAAAGGAAGGCTTTCCTGTTACATCAATACTGCCGGAGATGACCGACCCAAGTACAAGGTGTCGGATAAAAATATCGACGGATACAAGCACTTGGGAAGATTAGTTTTGACTTTGAGAAATTACGAGGTATAAAAATGGAATCCGATAGAAGAAAAGTTTATGTTGAAGTAAATGTAACACACAGACCTGATGGAACGGCTCGTCCGAATTTCATCAAGTTTGATAATGATGAAAAATATGAGATAGACCGTGTAATACAGAAATGCCGTGCGGCTTCCACCAAAGTCGGAGGAACCGGTATCCGCTACACGGTACAGATTTGCGGCAAGCCCACATTTCTGTTCGACGAAGAAAACGGAAAGTGGTTTGTAGAAGCAAAATCCTAATGGTAGGAGGTTTTGTAACTTGAAACATTTATCGAGATTTGACATCGAAGCGATTGCCGACAAATATGTTCAGGCATATATGGCACTTCCCGATGTCCGTAACACACAAATATACAGAATTGACCCGGAGCTTCTCTTGGAGAAGGTTCTCGGTTTGAATGTCGAATATCAGCACCTATCCTATGACGGTAGTATTCTCGGAATGACCTCATTTACGGAAATGGGTGTTCAGGTGTTTGAAGATGATGATAATGAAGCCTTTTTCTTTTTGGACGGCAAAACCGTTCTCGTGGAAAAGGACTTGAACTTTGACAGCAAGCTGAAAGGCAGAAAGAATTTCACCTTAATGCACGAGGGCAGCCATCAGATATTTAAGATGTTGTTCCCGAATGATTACGG